>NZ_CP042261.1:42500-1502500 GCF_007855645.1 Qingshengfaniella alkalisoli | reverse complement strand
CGTTATCCGGATCCGGGACCCTGTGTGGCGGGTAGTTTGACTGGGGCGGTCGCCTCCTAAAGCGTAACGGAGGCGCGCGAAGGTTGGCTCAGAGCGGTCGGAAATCGCTCGTTGAGTGCAATGGCAGAAGCCAGCCTGACTGCAAGACTGACAAGTCGAGCAGAGTCGAAAGACGGCCATAGTGATCCGGTGGTCCCGAGTGGAAGGGCCATCGCTCAACGGATAAAAGGTACGCCGGGGATAACAGGCTGATGGTGCCCAAGAGTCCATATCGACGGCACCGTTTGGCACCTCGATGTCGGCTCATCTCATCCTGGGGCTGGAGCAGGTCCCAAGGGTACGGCTGTTCGCCGTTTAAAGAGGTACGTGAGCTGGGTTTAGAACGTCGTGAGACAGTTCGGTCCCTATCTGCCGTGGGTGTAGGATACTTGAGAGGAGTTGCCCCTAGTACGAGAGGACCGGGGTGAACGATCCACTGGTGGACCAGTTGTCATGCCAATGGCAGTGCTGGGTAGCTATGATCGGAAAGGATAACCGCTGAAGGCATCTAAGCGGGAAGCCCCCCTCAAAACAAGGTATCCCTGAGGACCGTGGTAGACCACCACGTCGATAGGCCGGAGATGTAAGCGCAGCAATGCGTTCAGTTGACCGGTACTAATTGTCCGATAGGCTTGATTTGATCCAGTAAAAGCAAGACTGGTCAAAAGCATACACAAAACATAGTGTACATGACTTGGAAATAATGGCTTTTTCCTCGGTTTGGTGATCATAGCGCAAGTGAAACACCCGATCCCATCCCGAACTCGGCAGTTAAGCACTGTCGCGCCGATGGTACTGCGTCTCAAGACGTGGGAGAGTAGGTCATCGCCAAACCTAGAAAAAAGCCACAAATCTCTCTAACGATGTTCAAATCCACATCAGCTGCAAAAAAAAACAACGCAGCAATGGCGCGGGATGGAGCAGCCCGGTAGCTCGTCAGGCTCATAACCTGAAGGTCGTAGGTTCAAATCCTACTCCCGCAACCAAAGTAACCGACCCAGCCCTCGCCAAAAGCGGGGCTTTGTCGTATCCAGATCTCCCAAGGCCAGAATGCCGGACAATTCCCCAACAAGTTCAATATGATGGCCATGGGGTGCTGCCTCGTCAGGGACCATCGTAGGTGTTACAAAGAGCCCCCTAGTCGGTCTATTCCCCACTCCTCTTAGGCACCCTATATTGGCGTACGCCAATACGGGAGCGCGAGAATCGGTTGCCATAGGTCCAGAGGCGACCTTTACGCTTGGCAAGACGCATGACTGATCTAACCCGGAATCTGCTCATCGACTAGGAGCGTGTAACCGGCGCAACCAGCTCAATGCGATGACAAGACCATCTTAAGGCGTGCGCAACCTTCGCACCCGCCTTCCGGACGTAGAGCTAGCGGCAACTGAGATTCAGAGCAGCCGTTTCAACCGCTCATATCCCATCTTCTGGTTGCTTATCAGCGGAGGAGATCCGGCAGATCGTATAGCAGCCGCAAGGCGTCGGTCCATCCAACCTCCGAGAACAGTTGCAGAATCTCGACCAGCATCGCGCGCCGCTTGGGATCTTCGAATATGCCTCGATGGTCAGCAATGTACCGCTTCACAACCTTCACGACGGCGGTGTTGCCGAGGCTCTCGTAGTGATACCCCTCCTCGGCGCCCACCCCGGTGAGGATCGCGTGGATCGCCGAAAACACGGCTATCGGGTCTCCGGGCATCAGATGCTCGTACAGCTCGATCAAGTAATGAAGCGTTCTGGGCTCTCGGTGTTGGATGTCACTGAGAACTGACCCGCCTGTCAGTATGTCGGTCGGTTCATGATGGGGTCAACATTGGCGTCTCCTTCCTCTTCTTTTTCGCGGTCTCCGAGCTGGCCTTGAAGCGATAGCTGTCGTTTCCGGTCTCCAGGATTTGGCAGCGGTGGGTGAGGCGGTCGAGGAGCGCGGTGGTCATCTTGGCGTTGCCGAAGACGCTGGCCCATTCGCTGAAGCTCAGGTTTGTGGTGATCACGACGCTGGTGCGTTCGTAAAGTTTGCTGAGCAGATGGAACAGCAAGGCGCCGCCCGAGGCGCTGAATGGCAGGTATCCGAGCTCGTCGACGATCACCAATTCGGTTTTGACCAATGCCTCGGCAATCTTACCGGCCCTTCCCTGCGCCTTTTCCTGTTCCAGCGCGTTCACCAGCTCGACGGTGGAGAAGAAGCGCACGCATTTTCGGTGATGCTCGATCGCCTGAACACCGAGGGCCGTCGCGACATGGCTTTTCCCGGTGCTGGGTCCGCCAATCAGGACCACGTTCTCGGCGGCGTCCAGGAACTCGCATCGATGAAGCTGCCGGACGAGGGCCTCGTTGACCTCGCTGGCCGCGAAGTCGAAGCCTGACAGGTCCTTATGGGCCGGGAAGCGCGCTGCCTTCATGTGATAGGAGATGGACCGCACTTCGCGTTCGGCCATTTCGGCCTTCAGCAGCTGCGACAAGATCGGGATTGCCGCGCCGAACGCAGGCGCGCCTTGTTCCATGAGGTCATGCACGGCCTGCGCCATGCCTGGCATCTTCAGACTGCGGAGCATGATGACGATGGCAGCGCCAGCGGGATCATGACGCATGGCGTTTGCCTCCGGATGTGCGCAGCCCATCGTAGCGTGCGACATTGGCCTCGGGCTCCTTGCTCAGTGTCAAAGCGGGAGGCGGCGTCACATCTGGCAGCTCGACCGAAGTGCCGTTTACCAGCCGGTGCAACAGGTTCAGCACGTGGGTCTTGGTCGGCACGCCTGCCTTCAGCGCCATGTCCACCGCGCACAGGACCGCCTGCTCGTCGTGATGCAACACCAATGACAGGACGTCGACTATCTCCCGATCGCCGCCGGGCCTGCGCAGCATCTGATCCTGCAGCTCACGAAAGCCTACCGGCATCTCGACAAACGGGGCACCGTTGCGAAGCGCGCCTGGCTTGCGCTGGACCACGGCAAGGTAATGACGCCAGTCATAGATGACGCGGCCCGGTTGCCGATGCGACCTTTCAATGATGCGCTGGTGCTCGCAGACGACATGCCCTTCAGCAACAACAACCAGCTGTTCGGGGTAGATGTGCAGGCTGACGGGCCGGTTCGCAAAGCTGGCAGGCACGGAGTAGCGATTGCGATCGAACGTGATGAGGCAGGTTGGGGACACCCGCTTGCTTTGCTCGACATAGCCGTCGAACGCTGTGGGCAACGGCATCAGTGAGGACTTCTCGGCTTCCCATACGTCTGCGATGCTGCCGGGCAAGCCGCCATGTGCGGTCTCGGCCCACAGCGTCTTGCACCGTTCTTCCAGCCAGCGGTTCAGCGCATCGAGATCCGAGAAAGTGGGCATCACCTGCCACATCCGGCTGCGAGCATCGCGGACGTTCTTCTCGACCTGGCCCTTTTCCTCCAGCGGCCGGGTTGCAGAAGTCCGGCTTGAATACGTAGTGGCTTGCCATCGCTATGAAGCGCGCATTCACGTCGCGCTTTTTGCCGGCGCCCACGCGGTCTACCGCCGTGCGCATATTGTCGTAGATACCACGGCCGGGAACGCCTTCGAACACCCTGAACGCATGCCAATGTGCGTCGAACAGCATCTCGTGTGTCTGCAGCAAATACGCCCTGACCAGGAACGCACGGCTGTGCGACAGCTTGACGTGCGCGACCTGCAGCTTGGTCCGTTCACCCCCGATGATCGCGTAATCTTCGCTCCAATCGAATTGGAAGGCCTCGCCTGGCTTGAACACCAGAGGCACGAATGTCCTGCGGTCCGTCGTGTTCTGCGCGCGCACTCGGTCCGATTTCCAGGCTCGGACAAAGGCCGAGACCCGCTCGTAGGAGCCGTCAAATCCCAGCTGAACAAGATCCGCATGCATCTGCTTCGCCATTCGGCGCTCTTTGCGCGGCTTGCGCTGCTCTGCCAACAACCAGCCCGACAACTTCTCCGCAAAAGGGTCAAGCTTGCTCGGCCTCGATGGTGCCTTGAACTTGGGCTCGACGATCCCGGCACGCAGGTAACGCCTGATTGTATTGCGCGACAATCCAGCCCGCCGCGAAATCTCGCGGATGGGCAACTTGTCCCGAAGTGCCCAACGTCGAATGACGCTCAAAATATCCATGTCGATCACTCCAATGACCCCCGACAAATCCCGTCAGGGGAAGGGTTCCACATGGGTCAATTCTCAGTGACAATTTTGATCGTTGCTGGGTCAGTGCTCAGTGACATCCAACAGAAAAGTACTTTAATCGTAAGGCAGGTCTGGATGGCAGCATCGCTGTAGTCGGGCTGGCGACCACGCTTTCCGGTCGGCATCGCCTCCCAGGTCATGGCGGGATCAAACCAGATTGTCAGCGAGGTCGCGAAGCGACGCGCTTGAGCGCTTCGTTGTAGGCCGACCAGTTCCTGGTCTTGTAGGCGGGGGGATAGGTCTGCTCATGCCGTCCAGCTACCACACTGGATTCACAAGATGAATCCCTCACAGGATTTGTGCAACAGAGCCCCTGAAAATAACCAATTGCGGCGACCAACGCCGATGGGTCGCATGCCACGTTCGGCTGCGTTGTTGTCGATGGCCACACGCCCGTCGGACAGGAACAGGCTGAAGGCGGCCCGACGGCTCAGACCATAGCGAAAGGCTTTGGCCAGATCACTTTTGCCCGGAATGCGCAGGAGTTGTTGTTCGGACCAGGCAAAGAATGCCTCGACCTTTGGGCGGCTCAGCTTTTGACATGCCGCATGACGGACGTCAGCGGGTTGGCCGTTGATGTCGCGTTCGATGTCGTAAAACTTGCCGATCCGGTCGAGCGCCTCGCGAACGATCTCGGATTTGGCCGAGGTCCAAAAGTCATGGAAGTCACGCCGGAGGTGGGTGTCGTCAGCGGCTTGACGATCCCCCGTCTGCGACTGAACCGGAATCGAGCAGCCGTGATATACAATCGTCACTGTATCCAAGGGCGCTTTGCAGGATCTCCCGGGTGTTTTCGCCCAACAGCGATGGTGAGGATGCGGGTGATGGGCCTTGTCCATCGAACCGGATGGGGCCGCGCACGATGTTGAGTTCGCCGGCATCCGGGTGGGAAACTCTTTCGACCAGACCCCTTGCCGTAACATGAGGTTGTTCAAGAGCTTCGCCGACGCTCAGGATCGGGGCGTTCGGGACGTCGAAATCGGACAGACGTTTCAGCCAATATCCTGTGGTATCTTGCGTCATCCGTTCATGAACGATGGGCGTCAGGGCATCGCGGTTTTTCAGGCGCTGCTCATAGATGGCAAAGCGGGGGTCGGCGATGAGCTCCTCACGCTCCAAACTGCGCGCGAAGTTCTGCCAGAAGCGTTCTGTCAGACAGGCGACGATGACGTGTCCGTCACGCGTCGGGAATGAGCCATATGGCACGATGCTTGGATGCTGGGTGCCAACCGGTTGGGGATCTTGGCCGGTGACGAAATAGATCTGGGACAGGTAACCTTGCAGGGCGATCAGGCTATCGAGCATGGCGATTTCAACGTGGCGACCGTGACCTGTCGTGTTGCGTTCATGCAGTGCGGCGAGCATTCCGAACAGAGAGAAAATGCTGCCGGCCATGTCGCCCATGGGAATGCCGAGCTTGTTGGGTGGCTGACCGGGTTCACAGTTTACACTCATGATCCCGGACAATGCCTGCGCAACGATGTCAAAGGCTGGTTTGTCGCCATGCGGACTGTCTGTTCCAAACCCGGTGATGGAACAGTAGATGAGCCGTTCATTGTCGGCGCGGAGTTGTTCATACCCAAGGCCGAGGCGGTCCATAACGCCGGGCCTGAAATTTTCCAGAACGATATCGCTTTGCTGTGCGAGTTCTTTTGCAATCGCGGCACCTTCCGGTGATTTCAGGTTCAATGCGATGCTTTTTTTACTGCGGTTCAATGCGATGTAGTAATGGCTCAGCGCGCCCTGAAACGGTGGAAAGTTGCGCGTCTCGTCGCCTGTTCCCAGGGGTTCGACTTTAATGATGTCGGCGCCCAGATCGGCCAGAACCATGGACGCATAAGGCCCGGACAGGATGCGGGAGAAATCGAGCACCTTCACACCGGAAAGCGGCCCCTTGTTCGATGGTGTGGCGGTCATTTCATTGGGTCTTTCGTAGTATTTTCATCACGGCAGTGGCCGTAGCAACAAGCCTGTTCTGGTCGAGCAGTTCAGCATCGAGGAACACGATGGACCGCGACGTGTGACGTGCCTTGGCACGCGCGACCAGAAAGGCGCCCGGTTTGGCCGCGCTGATGAAACGTGTATCCATTTGAAGCGTGACGGTGGGCATCCGGTCTGCCGCATCCCATGCGATCAGCGCAATGGCCTGGTCCAGTAGGGTGGTGATTGCCCCGCCATGAATAAGTCCCAGTCGGTTTTCGTGCCGATTGTCGGTTTGCAGGGCGTAGAAGTGGTTGCCGTCTGCATCTTTGCTGGCAAGCAATGGTCCAATCATTTCCATGAAGCCATTGGTCTTCAGCTCTTTCCAGCCACGATCCTGTGCAATGTCGTCCATACCTTAATCCCCCACCGACAAATGAAATTGTTCTGCCTCGTCACGTATCTGCATGAGGGCGGATGCGAGTTCCTCGACCTGACCACCCTGCAGTCGCTCGGTGATGCCAATGGCGACCAGCGAGCGGATCATCTGATGCTGATCGTTGATAACCGGCACGGCGACGACCGTAACGCCTGAGATGTAAGTGCCTTCGTCGATCGCGTAGCCCCGTGTGCGGGCCGCGTCGACCTCGGTGCGCCATTCCCCGAACGACGGGGGATGATCCCAGACCAGCTTTTTGAATTCAGCTGCCAGGTCGTGCTCGTTCAGATCGCTGAAGGCGGCGAAGAGGCGCCCTGTTGCGGAAATCAACAGCGGAAAGCGTGATCCCAGGTCGACCTGCAGGCGGAAGGGTAGAGAGGATTGAGACAAAGCGATCACGACCATCTGACGCGGTTCTGCGATTTGCGTGGCGATTGTCGTTACCCCAAACCGGCTGGACAGGTCGGACAGGTGTGGCTGGATCATGGTCGCGAATGTGTTCTTCCGAAGCGCAGCTCTGGCCAGCGGCAGGATGCCAATTCCGATCGAATACCGTTTGGCGTGCGAATCAAACTCCACTAGCCCCTCATCCTGGAGAACCCGCAGAATGTGCAGGCAGGTGCTGGGTACCAATTCCAGTTCCCGCGCTATTGGGTTGACCCCGACGGGCACATTGGAACGCGCCAGAAACCTTAAGATTGCAACGGCTCGCGTGACCGCAGGCACCTGTCGTTTGGTGGTTTGAGGGGGGTCTTCTTTGGCCATAAGCGTACTCTGATCCTGAGGATGACTATTGCGTATATACAATAATATATCGTATTGACAATAAACTACCCACTTCCCTACCGTTGTCAACGAACGCAGCAACCAGTGCTCGATTTGATTTCCGGGCTTGTTGCGATGATCTACGGGAGGAAGGCGGATCATGGTCCGACTGACGGAATATACGTCCTATGCGGACGCCCAGACGCACTATGCCAAAGAGGCGTTGTGGGACCTGTTCGATGGCACGCGCGAGCGCTTCAACATCGCCCATGAATGCATCGACCGTCATGTGGACGGAGACAATGTTGCGTTGCGGATCGCCCATTCCGACGGGCGGGATGAGGTCATCACGTTCGGAGAAATCTCGCGCCGGTCGTCTCAGATAGCCCATTTTTTGACCGCCAAGGGCGTGAATAAGGGCGATCGTGTCGCGGTGATGATCGAGCCGTCACTGGCCTTCTACTGTGCCATTTTCGGGGCGATCAAGGCCGGTGCGGTGGCTGTGCCGATGTTCACGCTGTTCGGACCGGATGGCATTGCCTTGCGTGTCGGGGATTGTGATCCCGAGATATTCTTCACCAATGCCGAAAAGAGCGCCGAGGCCACAGCAGGCGGCGCGAAGAACGTAACGGTTCTGGATCAGGCATTCCTCGATGAACTGGAGACGCTGCCGGATGTGTTCGAATGGGACACCAGCGGCAGTGATCTTGCGGTGCTGCAATACACTTCGGGAACGACACGCGCGCTTCCGGCGGCGGTGCATCACAACCACCGATCGATTGTTACCCTCATGGTTGCGGCCCTTTATGCAACCGGAATACGTCCGGGCGACCGGTTCTTCTGTCCATCGTCTCCGGCATGGGGGCACGGTTTGTGGCACGGAACGCTTGCGCCGCTTGCAATGGGGGTTTCGACGGGCACCTTCTCTGGCAAGTTTGACGCGGTTCGTCTGCTGAAGGCTTTGCATGACTTCAAAATTACCAATCTGACAGCGGCAGCAACGCATTACCGCATGATGCGGAATTCGGGTGCGGCGGAAGATTTCGACTACTATTTCGACAAGCTGTCCTTCACCGGCGAACCCATTGACAGCGAGACGGCGGTCTATGTCGAACGCTTGTTCGGCACCAAGGTCCGGTCGATGTATGGCACCACCGAGATCGGTGTCATCATCGCCAACTATCCCGGCGCTGATGATCTGGAGGTCCGCGACGGCGCGATGGGCAAGGCAGTCCCGGGGGTTGAGGTCGAAGTGCAGCGCGACGATGGTTCCCGTTGCGACCCGGGCGAACGCGGCGAGCTGATGGTCAAGAAAAGCGGCAAGTGGTTTCCCACCAAAGATCTCGGCCGTGTTGATGAGGATGGCTATTTCTATCATGGCGGACGGGCTGATGACGTCATCATCTCGGCAGGCTGGACAATTGGCGCAGTTGAAGTCGAGGACGCAATCCTGAGCCATCCGGCGGTCGCCGAATGCGGTGTGATCGGTGCGCCGGACGAGCTGCGTGGTCAGGTGGTGAAAGCCTACATTATTCTGCGAGGTTCCGAGGTCGCCGATCTCAAGGAAGATATTCAGAACCATGTCCGCACCAAATTGGCGCGGCACGAATACCCGCGCCAGATCGAATTCGTCACCGAGCTGCCCAAAACTCCGGCGGGCAAGGTGAACCGAAAAAAACTGCGCGATCAACAAGCAAAAAAACTGGAAGCCGCCAACTAGGGCGAGCTGTTGCGACGGCTATGGAGGACACAAGATGAACCAAATGACACGTAAATTCCCCAAGATTACCGAGGAAGGTCTGGATGATCTTCGCAAGCGGGTTGGGGTGAAGATAGAGAAAACGGTGGAACCTTGGTGCTATGAGGCCACCCGCGACAACATCCGTCACTATGCGCACGGCATCGGGGATGACAATCCGCTTTGGTGCGATCCCGACTATGCCAAGGGCACGAAATACGGTGACGTCATTGCGTTGCCGAGCTTTCTGTTCGCAACCAGCCGGATCATTTCAGGCTATGTTGGTGGGCTGCCCGGGGTTCACGCGATGTGGTCGGGCGCGAACTGGAACTGGCACAAGGTCATTCCGCGCAACACGGAGTTCCGCACCGAAGCCTATCTGAAGGACCTCGTGGAACATGACACCCGGTTTGCCGGCAAAGCGATCCAGCAGATCTACCACGTAGATTTCTACGATGCGAAATCCGGTGACCTTCTGGCCGACGCCGACAGCTGGTGTTTCCGCACGGATCGCGATCAGGCCCGCGAAAACGGCACGAAGTATACGGAAGCGAAGGAAAAGGGCCGTCGCGTCTATACGCAGGATGAGTTGGACGAATACAACAAGTATTATGAAAACGAAGAAATCCGTGGTGCCGAGACACGCTATTGGGACGATGTTTCGGTCGGGGATGAATTGCCCACAATGGTCAAAGGCCCGATGACCGCAACCGGTTTCATTGCTTACGCACAGGGCTGGGGCGGGCTTTACATCCGCGCAAACAAGCTGGCGTGGCAGTTGCAGCAGAAGCATCCATCGGCAGGGATCAAGAACCGGTTTGGCATCCCTGATTGCCCTGAACGTGTCCACTGGGAAGAAGAATTCGCGTTAGAGGTCGGCGCGCCCGGTGCCTATGACTATGGCCCCGAACGTACGTCCTGGCTCACGCATCAGATGACGAACTGGATGGGCGATGACGGGTTTTTGCGTCAGGCAAAATGTCAGGTCCGCCGGCACAATCCGGAAGGCGACATCATTTTGATCCACGGGTCGGTGTCGCGCAAGTTCGAAGAAGACGGGCGTGCCCTGTTGGAGATCGAACAGCGCGCTGAACAGCAGGACGGCGAATTGTCTGCACTCGGATCCGCCATCGTCGAGCTTCCCAAACGCTGAGGGAACCGATGCGTCAGCCAATGGAGGAGGGGTTGAACGTGATTGGAACGATACTCGATAAAACCGAAGACACCCTGCATTTCGTGGGGTGCTTCTGCCTGATCGTCGTCGTTGTCCTGATCAACGCGGACATATTGCTGCGACTGTTTTTCAATGTGCCGGTCCAGTTCCAGTTCGAACTGACGGAACTCTACCTGATGCCAGCGCTGGCCACCTTGTCCTTGTCGCGGGTGTTTCGGAGCGGCGGCCATCTGGCGCTGGATTTCATGCCGGAACATTTGCCGGGCGCATTCGGGCGGTTTGTCACCAAGACGCGGCTGCTTCTGCCCGCCGCGTTTTTCGGTGCCGTGACCTATATGGCTGGGAAGTTTGCCTTTCTGGCATTTCTGCACGGCGACGTGGAATACGGCGTGGTCAATTGGCCGCTCGGGTGGGCCTATGCCGTCGTTCCGGTGGGATGCGGCGTGTTGGTTCTGCGGCTGCTCTATGACGCGTTTGTCAAAGACGCGCCGGAGTCCACCCAATCATAGAAGTCTATAGGGAGGAGACTGAAATGAATACCTTGAAGAAGACCGTTACGACATTTGCCAGCGCGATTACCCTGTGTGCAGGCGCCGCGTATGCCGAGACTCTGAGTCTGGGGGATTTCCAATCCACCAGTCATATCGTGTCGATCGAAGGCACCACCAAATGGATGGGAGCTGTCGAAGCGGCGACAAATGGTGAAATCACTTTCAACCATTTCCCGTCGCAACAGGCCGCCAAGTCCAAGGCGCAACTTGATGCGGTGAAAAGCGGTATTCTGGATGCCGCGCTTCTGGGCACCGTCTATCATGCGGATACCTTGCCGCTGAATTCGGTGGTCGGACTGCCGGGTTACTACGGTTCTGCCGTTCAGGGGACCAAGGCGATGCAGGCGATGCTTAAGGAAGGGCCGTTGCGCGAGGAACTGCTTGCGTCAGGCGTAACGCCGATTTTTGGCTTCGTGTTGCCCCCATACCAGGTGCTGGCAAAAGAACGTCTGGGCATGCCGGAAGACTGGAACGCAATGGACGTCCGCACATCCGGCGCGACACAGGCGATGACGGCGCGCAGCCTCGGTGCCGTGGGAATCTCGATTCCCGGACCGGAAGTCTATACCGCGGTTGAACGTGGGCGACTGGACGCTGTCCTGTTTCCGCTGGCTTCGGTGGCGGGCTACAAGCTCAACGAAGTGGTTAGCCATATTTCGACCAACGGCTCGTTTGGTGGCTACAGCTTCGTGATGGTCTTGCGCAGCGATCTTTTCGATGGCCTGGATGCTGATGTGCAAGAAGCGATGGTTTCCATTGGCGACGAAATTGCCTCCCATGTAGCAACGGCGCAAGACGAGAGCGTGGGCGAGATGATCGCGCAATGGTCGGCCGACGGAATCGACACTTACAGCTTCAGTGATGAAGAACTCGCCACGCTTCGCGATGCGATGGCGTTGGTGGCGGATGACTGGGTAAGCCGTATGGGTGGCGATGAGGCAAAGGCCGTTCTCGACAGTTATGTCGCGCTAACCAGCCAGTAATCAGCCCCGTTTTTCCAAACTGTCTGGTGGTCTGTCCCTGACGCCGTGATCACCAGACCAAGGAGTTCGCGCCGCTTCATGTTTACCTTCTTCGCCATTCTCGTCCTTCTGGCGGTCCTTATGGCCTTCCGCATGCCGATTGCCTTCGCAATGGGTATAGCTGGATTTGTCGGGCTGGCCGTGCAACTCGGCGTCAGTCCAGCGCTTGCGGTGCTGGAAAGGACTTTCTTTGACAGCTCGGCGTCCTTCATATTGGTGGCGATCCCGCTTTTCATCCTGATGGCGGAGCTATTGACCGCCGGGGATGTCACGCGCCGGGCGATCATCGCCTGTCAGGCCTGGCTCGGACACGTAAAGGGCGGGTTGGCCATGGCCACTGTCGGTGCCTCTGTTCTGCTGGCCGCGCTTGTGGGCAGTTCGACCGCGTCGACAGCGGCGATGGCAGCATCTGCCTTTCCGGAAATGCGCAACCACAACTACTCGCAACGGCTGGCAGCGGCGGTCGTATCCGTTGGTGGCACCCTTGCGGTTGTAGTTCCTCCGTCAATCGTTCTGGTGGTTTATGGCGTCTTGACGGAAACCTCGATCGGTAAGTTGTTCATCGCGGGCATTGTTCCCGGACTGTTGACGGCTGCCGGGCTGGCCGTTGTGATCAAGCTGATCGCGCACACGACCGACCAAGCCCCTAAGGGCGATCCGTTCGTTCTGAAAAAGGCCGTCAAGACCAGTCGGCATGTGTTCCCGATGACGGTGTTGGTGATCCTGGTGATCGGTGCGATTTACGGGGGTCTTGCATCCCCGTCCGAGGCCGCTGCGCTAGGTGTCATGGGGTCGCTGATCATCGTGATTTTCCAGAGGACACTGACCTTCACCAAATTCAACAGCAGTGTTTCCAGCGCCATTCGTGCAACCGTCATGATCGTGGCGATTGTCGCCTGCTCTGCCATTTTCTCGAACTATCTGGCATTTACGCGGATCACCCACACCTTGCTGGAATTCGTCGCGACAACGGAGATGTCACGCGGCATGATCATGGCCTTCATCATTGTCGCGCTGCTGGTCATGGGAATGTTCATGGACCAGTTGGCGATTTTGTCGCTTGCAATGCCCTTGGCGTTTCCCATGGCGATGGCGCTGGATTTTGATCCGGTATGGTTCGGGATCGTCGTAACCAAGACAGTGGAAATTGGTCTTCTTACCCCGCCGCTGGGGTTGAATGTCTATGTCGCCGCCGCACAAACGGGTGTGCCGCTCAGCAAAATATTTCGAGGCATTCTGCCGTTTCTGGCGATGGAGATACTCGTGTTGCTAACGCTGCTACTATTCCCGCAGATTACGCTTTGGCTGCCTAGCTTGATGGTGAACTGACCCGTAAGCTTCTTCCAGAACCGTGCGCTTTGGTTCCGGTCGATATGACAGGAGAATACGATGACAATACTGCACAGCGAGGTCACGCCTGCATCAGAGAGTTTCGCGGACAACCGCGCGGCGATGGAGGCGCTTTGCGGCCTGATCGCGTCTCAGGCCGAACGGATCATGCGCGGCGGCTCGGATGCCGCGCGTGCGCGTCACGTCGGTCGGGGGAAGTTGTTGCCGCGCGATCGAATTGCCGGGCTACTCGATCCGGGATCACCGTTTCTGGAGATCGGTCTGTTCGCGGCCTGCGGGATGTATGGTGACGAGGTGTCAGCCGCCGGGGCAATCGCGGGTATAGGGTGTGTAGCAGGGCGTGATTGCATGATCCTGTGCAACGACGCGACGGTGAAGGGCGGCACCTATTTTCCGATGACGGTCAAAAAGCACCTCCGCGCGCAGGAGATCGCGGAAGAAAACCGGCTGCCCTGCATCTACCTGGTCGATTCCGGTGGCGCGAACCTGAACAATCAGGACGAGGTTTTTCCGGACCGCGACCATTTCGGGCGGATTTTCTACAACCAGGCACGGATGAGCGCGGCGGGCATTGCCCAGATCGCGGTCGTCATGGGGTCCTGTACGGCGGGCGGGGCCTATGTCCCGGCCATGAGCGACCAGACCATCATCGTGCGGGAACAGGGCACCATCTTTCTCGCGGGACCACCGCTGGTGAAGGTCGCGACAGGCGAGGAGATCGATGCCGAGACGCTGGGAGGCGGCGATACACACACGCGGTTGTCTGGCGTGGCGGATTATCTGGCAGACGATGATCGCCATGCCCTTGCGCTTGCGCGCGAGATCGTCGGCAATCTAGGGCCCGCGCCGTGTCCGAATATCGACCTGCGCAAAGCCGTCCAGCCGCTTTACCCTGCCGACGACCTCATGGGCGTGGTGCCCGCCAATGACCGCACGCCCTATGACGTGCGCGAGGTGATCGCGCGGATCGTGGACGGGTCGGACTTTGCCGAATTCAAGCCGCGATATGGCACGACACTGGTCACGGGCTTCGCCCATATCGACGGGGTGCCGGTCGGTATCTTGGCCAATAACGGCGTGTTGTTTTCCGAAAGCTCGCTGAAAGGTGCGCATTTCATAGAACTGTGCTGCCAACGGAAAATCCCGCTACTGTTCCTGCAAAACATCACGGGCTTCATGGTCGGATCGAAATACGAGGCAGGCGGCATCGCCAAGGACGGGGCCAAGCTGGTGACGGCGGTCTCCACCGCCTCGGTGCCGAAGGTCACGGTGATCATCGGCGGATCCTACGGCGCCGGCAATTACGGCATGTGCGGGCGCGCCTTCGGGCCGCGCTTCGTCTGGATGTGGCCCAATGCGCGCATTTCCGTGATGGGCGGCGCGCAGGCGGCAGGCGTTTTGGCCAATGTTCGACGTGCGGGTATTGAAGCCAAAGGCGGCAGTTGGTCCGACACGGACGAGGCCGATTTCAAGCGACCGACGCTTGAGATGTTCGAGCGTCAGTCAAAACCGCTCTATGCCTCGGCGCGGCTTTGGGATGACGGCATCATCGATCCGCGCAAGACCCGCGATGTGGTGGCACTGAGCCTGCGGGCGGCGTTGAACGCGCCGATCGAGGATACGAAATTCGGCCTGTTCAGGATGTAATGATGACAGCACCTATTACAAAACTGCTGATCGCGAACCGTGGCGAAATCGCGTGCCGTGTGATCCAGACCGCACAGAGCATGGGGATCAGGACCGTTGCCGTCTATTCCGATGCGGATGCGAGCGCGCGTCATGTTGCGATGGCGGATGAGGCGGTGCGGCTTGGTCCGCCGCCAGCTGCAGACAGCTACCTCAAGTCAGATTTGATGATCGCGGCAGCGAAGGACACCGGCGCGCAGGCGATCCATCCCGGTTATGGTTTCCTGTCCGAGAACCCCGAGTTCGTCGACGCGGTGGAGGCGGCAGGCTTGATCTTCGTCGGCCCGTCCGCCGCATCGATCCGTGCAATGGGGCTCAAAGACGCCGCTAAGGACCTGATGATCAGAGCCGGTGTGCCTGTCGTACCCGGGTATCAGGGTGCGGAGCAGGACGCCGATTTCCTGGCCGCGGAGGCAGAGCGGATCGGCTATCCGGTGTTGATCAAGGCCCGCGCGGGCGGGGGCGGCAAGGGGATGCGCAAGGTCGATCGCCCAAACGACTTTCGCGCGGCGCTGGAAGCGGCAACGCGCGAAGGGCAGGCATCCTTCGGTGACGGGCGGGTGCTGATCGAGAAGTTCATTACCTCGCCCCGCCATATTGAAGTGCAGGTCTTTGGCGACAGTCACGGCACTGTGGTGCATCTGTTCGAACGGGACTGTTCGCTCCAGCGCCGTCATCAGAAGGTGATCGAAGAAGCCCCCGCACCCGGCATGACCGACGAGATGCGCGCGGCCATGACCGATGCGGCGGTCAAGGCGGCGCGGGCGATTTCCTACAGCGGGGCCGGCACGATCGAGTTCATCGTGGATGGCAGTGGCCCGCTGCGCCCTGATGGTTTCTGGTTCATGGAAATGAACACCCGCCTTCAGGTCGAGCATCCCGTTACCGAGGCGATCACAGGCGTTGATCTGGTCGAATGGCAGTTGCGCATCGCTGCGGGCGAGCCCATTCCGATGCCACAAGAGGATCTGACCATCAACGGCCATGCGTTCGAGGCGCGGCTTTATGCCGAAGATCCGGTGAACGGGTTTTTGCCGGCGACGGGGCGGCTGGAACAGGTCAAGTTCTCTCAACTGGCCCGCAATGACACGGGTGTTCGCGCGGGCGACGGCATCAGCCCGTTTTATGACCCGATGATCGCCAAGGTAATCACCCACGCCGATAGTCGGAAAGCCGCGCTGACGCGCCTCGTGGACGCGTTGCAGGAAACACATCTGGCGGGCACCGTCACGAACACGGAATTCCTGATCGCGCTGGCCAAGCATGACGGGTTCCGTGAGGGGCAGGTTGATACCGGATTGATAGAACGCAATCTGGACGGGCTGGTTTCTGTCCCGCCGCTCAGCGAGGCACATGTGGCCGTAGCAGGTATCGCTGCGCTGGACCTTGACCCGACCGCGCCACATTTCGGCTGGCGGCTTTGGGAGGAAGCCGCGCATGAGCTGCGGCTGCTCAGCGACGCAGATCTCGTTGAGCGGCGCGTCGTTCTGCACCAGAATGGCCGGATAGAACTGACCGGAGGCGCGGATAGCGTCACCTTGAGCGATGTCCTGCGGACAGGCGATCGCATTTCCGCACGAATGGGATCAACGCAACGGATGATCGAAGCCAATGTAGCCGTATGGAACGACGCGCAAGGCACGCGCGTCTCCGTTCTGATCGAAGGCGTTGTGCGGGAGTTTCTGTTGCCAGACGCAAGATGGGGCACGTCTGCCGAAACAGGGCAGGGCGATGCCGTTCTCGCGCCGATGACGGGGATGCTGATTGCGCTCGATGTGGCGGAGGGCGATCTTGTCGATGAGGGCGACCGGGTCGGGATCATGGAAGCGATGAAGATGGAAACGACGCTCACGGCACCGCGTGCGGGGCGGGTGAAGGCTGTTTTATCTGCGGTGGGCGATACCGTTGAAGGCGGCGCGGTTGTGATCACCTTTGCGGAGGAGGCCAACGCGTGACCAACCATGTGCGCATCTATGAAGTCGGGCCGCGTGACGGGCTGCAAAACGAGAAAGCCATCATCCCGACCGACCGCAAAATTGCGCTGATCGACCTGCTGTCGAAAGCAGGTTTCGAGCGGATCGAGGCCACATCCTTTGTTTCGCCCAAATGGGTGCCGCAACTCGCCGATGCGGCGCAGGTCATGGCGGGGATCACGCGGAGGGCGGGCACGGGCTATGCCGTGCTGGCCCCGAACCTGAAAGGGTTCGAGCGGGCGGTAGAGGCTGGCTCGGATGAAGTTGCTGTGTTCGCCTCTGCCTCAGAAGCGTTCTCGCAAAAGAACATCAATTGCAGCATCGCCGAAAGCCTGGTGCGATTTGAACCGGTTTTTGAAGCGGCTGAACAGGCGGGAATCCCCGTCCGGGGCTACGTCTCCTGCGTCGTGGTCTGCCCCTATTCCGGCGCGGTTGCGCCACAGGCGGTGCGCGACGTCGCTCGGTCGTTGCGCGACATGGGCTGCTATGAAATCTCGCTGGGCGACACCGTCGGCAAAGGCACGCCTGACAGCATCGCACGCATGCTTGATACGGTAGCGGAGTCTGTGGGCGCCGATCATCTGGCCGGACATTTTCATGACACCGACGGCAACGCGCTGGCCAATGTCGAGGTTGCGCTGGCGCGGGGGCTGCGCAGTTTCGACAGTGCGATCGGGGGGCTGGGCGGGTGTCCGTATGCGCCCGGCGCCAAGGGGAATGTCTCGACCCTGCCACTCGTGCGACTGTTGGAGGAGCGGGGCTTTTCAACGGGTCTCGACCTCGATGCGCTTGAGGCGGCCGAACGCTACCTGTCCGATCTTGTGGCAGGGCTGGAAATGTCGAAGGGGACTTCATGACCTACGAAACCATCCGAATGGAGACGGACCCGCGCGGCGTGGCGCAAGTGGTGCTGAACCGGCCCGACAAGCACAACGCGATGGACGCACAGATGATCGCGGAGTTGACGGATGCGGCACGGCAGCTGGCTGAAGACAACATGGTCAGGGTCGTCGTGCTGCGCGGAGAGGGCAAGACCTTCTGCGCGGGTGGGGATCTTGGCTGGATGCGGTCTCAGGCCGAGCAGGACCGCGCAGGCAAGATTGCCGAGGCGCGAAAGCTGGCGGATATGCTGGGGCTGTGGAACGCGCTGCCCAAGCCCGTGATCGGACGGATCCATGGCGCGGCGTTCGGGGGTGGTCTTGGCCTGCTGGCGATCTGCGATGTTGCGGTGGCTGAACGCTCCACCCGCTTTGCATTGACCGAGACGCGCCTTGGCCTGATCCCGGCAACCATCGGACCATTTGTCATGCGCAAGCTGGGTGAAGGATATGGGCGGCAGGTGTTCCTGAACTCCAAGCCCTTTGACGCCGATTTCCTGTGGCGGGCAGGGGCCGTGGCGAAGGTGTGTGCGGCAGAGCAACTGGACGAGACCGTTGAAGCGGAGGTCAACGCCCTCTTGCAATGCGCGCCTAGTGCGGTGGCCGATGCCAAGGCCCTGTGCCTGTCGCTAAAGGACATGTCGGCGGCTGACGCCTATGAAGCCAGCATTGATGCGCTTGCGAACAGATGGGAAACCGCCGAGGCCCAAGACGGGATCCGCGCGTTCTTTGCCAAAGAAGCGCCCGCGTGGCGAGAAACGAACTGAGGTTGTTCAATGTCTATCAATAAACATTCCGTTCTCGTCGAGCCATGGGGAACATCTATAGATCTGAATCGTAACTTAGTGCGGATTGGCTGGCTGGCGATTGGTGTCTTGTTCCTTGCCGCAGCATCGAAGATGACAATAGCCGTTCCGGGATCGCCCGTTGGCATGAACCTGGGAACATTTGCTGTCTTGACCATTGGAGCGGCCTATGGGCCGAGGCTCGGTCTATCGACGGTGCTGGCCTATTTGATTGTTGGTGCGATCGGGTTCGACGTATTTCAATCTTCATATGCCGATCTGAATGGCATCGCCTATATGACAGGGTCGACTGGCGGATATTTGATGGGCTACGTCTTAGCGACATGTGCCATCGGCTATGCCGCAAGGCTGGGATTGGACCGTCAAATGGTTTCGATGGCAGCTGCGATGTTTGTCGGCAATGTTCTGATCTACATCCCCGGAATAGTATGGCTGGGGGTCCTGTATGGTTGGGACAAGCCGATCTTGGCATGGGGCTTGACCCCCTTTGTGTTCGGCGACGCAATCAAGTTAGTGCTGGCAACAATCCTGTTCCCAACAACATGGAAGCTGATCGGCCAAGCAAGGGGATAGTCTGACATGAAGAAGATTTACCCCGATGCGAAAAGCGCCCTCGACGGGCTGCTCTTTGACGGGATGACGATTGCGGCGGGCGGCTTCGGGTTGTGTGGCATTCCGGAACTGCTGATCGCTGCAATCCGGGACGCAGGCACCAAGGATCTGACCGTGGCCTCGAACAATGCGGGCGTGGACGATTTCGGGCTGGGCATCCTTCTGCAGACGAAACAGGTCAAGAAGATGATGTCGTCCTATGTCGGCGAGAACGCGGAATTCATGCGCCAATACCTGTCGGGCGAACTGGAACTGGAGTTCAACCCCCAAGGCACATTGGCCGAACGGATGCGCGCAGGCGGTGCTGGTATCCCGGGCTTCTACACGAAGACGGGCGTCGGGACGCAAATCGCCGAAGGCAAGGAGCACAAGGATTTCGACGGCGAGACGTATATTCTCGAGCGTGGGATTGTCGCGGATATCTCGATCGTGAAGGCGTGGAAGGCGGATGACACGGGCAATCTGGTGTTCCGCAAGACCGCGCGCAACTTCAACCCGCCGGCGGCAACCTGTGGTAAGATCTGCATCTGCGAGGTCGAGGAAATTGTCCCACGCGGATCTCTGGATCCCGATCACATCCACCTGCCGGGCATCTATGTCCATCGCCTGATCGAAGGCCAGCACGAAAAGCGCATCGAGCAGCGCACGACACGCAAGCGGGAGGACAGCTGATGCCCTGGGATCGCAATCAGATGGCCGCGCGCGCGGCGGAAGAACTCGAAGACGGCATGTATGTAAACCTCGGGATCGGCATTCCGACACTTGTTGCCAACTATGTCGGCGACAAGGATATCACGCTGCAATCCGAAAACGGCATGCTGGGCATGGGGCCCTTTCCCTACGAGGGCGAGGAAGACCCCGACCTTATCAATGCAGGCAAGCAGACCATCACGGAACTCAGCCGTACCGCCTATTTCGACAACGCCCAGAGCTTTGCCATGATCCGGGGCGGCAAGATCGCCTGTGCCATCCTCGGGGCAATGGAAGTTGCGGAAAATGGTGATCTGGCCAATTGGATGATTCCCGGCAAGCTGGTCAAAGGCATGGGTGGTGCGATGGATCTGGTCGCGGGCGTGCAGCGGGTCGTCGTCGTGATGGACCATACAAACAAGCATGGCGAGTCAAAGCTGCTGAAAGAATGCACTCTGCCCCTGACAGGCGCTGGCGTCGTCGACAGGATCATCACGAATCTTGGCGTTCTCGACGTCGTCGACGGCGGGCTGAAGATCGTGGAAGTCGCCGACGGCGTATCCGAGCAGGAAATACGGGACAAAACGAAAGCTTGCATTACAATTTAGCACGTTTGGAGCGTTGATTTAGTTCTCTCTGCGCTCAATTCCCCGATCCCCGAACATGGCAAGCTATGGCGAGCCGGATGCAAAATAAATCTATCTATGGAAAACGGGGTTAGGAAACGGAAAGGATAGCTGTGCCGCTGCAGCTCTCACCCGGGACAAGCAGGCGCAGCCCGTTGTTGGAGAAGGGGCCGTCAATGTCGCTGAAGGCGCCCGCTAGGTGGGATACCGGTTCGAGACATAGATACACTTCTTTGTGCAGCGCAGCGAAGTACGATAGGGCGTCGTGTCCCTCAATGGCTATCCGAGCGCCGTCGCCGATCGATGCCGTTGCTTGCTTCCAACCGGAGTAATGATGGGTGCGACCAAGTTCCAGAATTGGGCTGGGCGCTACATCGTTGCCTCGAGCCAGCTTAAATGATCTGTTTGCAGTGAATGGATCCCACTGCCGCTCTGCGTCGAGGCTGATTTGTCCACTTTCAGATGCACGAAAATATGGATGCCAACCGATACCACCTGGCATGACAACCTTGCCTGTGTTGGTTAAGCGAAGCGCGATGGTTAGCTGGTTTCGGCATAGTTCGAACCGTTGCGTTGCCCTGAAGTCAAAAGGCCAATCTTGATCAGCCTTGTAATCAAGTGCCAACTCAATGTGTTGTTCGGTATTATCGCTGACATGCCATGCACGGCGGTGCGCAGGGCCGTGCATCACCGTCGTTCCGTCTGTCATGTTGGGTTTCAGGCGGATTTGACGGCCTTCGAGATTAAAGGTCGCGCTCTGTAACTTGTTGTGAAAAGGAAAGAGTGGAAAGGCTCCGGCCTTAGGCCATTGCGATAGACCTAAGCGGCTTCCCGGGAATGGCACGAGAAGATGGCCGTAATGGAAGTGGCGCAGGCAGCCCATGCGGCCTCCTGCCGTCGGGTAGAAGACGGCTTCCAAACAAGCGTTGCGGATCACGAAGCGTGGCTCACAGGGGGCGGTTGAAGGGTCTGGCTGGGACACATCCGGCATTGTCATTTCAGGCGCTTCCTGAGCGTCCCATCGTGGTTAAATACACAGAAGCGGCCACCTTGGAAAAATTCCGCGATATGCGGCATGGGCGAAGGGCGCTCTTGGGCGTTGTCTGGTCCGGCCAAGGAGGCTGCACGGTCATAGGGAAGGTAACCGAGATCGGCCGCAGTGCGGTTGTCCAGCCAGCCAGCCTCGATCTCTGAGATGCCGTAGACGGTGGTGCAGGTGATATCGGGATGTTCGAGGCCAATAAGGACCAACTGAGCAAGATCACGCGGGCTGATCCAGATCTTCAGCGCGCGGGCGTCCGTAGGCCGTTCTCCGGCGTTGCCGATACGGATGTTCAAAGTGCGAATTCCGAACTTGTCGAAGTAAAGCCCTGCCTCCAACTCTCCCCAGCATTTACTGAGCCCGTACAGCGAATCCGGTCGCATGGGGTCCTTGTCGGAAACGCATGTTTTACGGGGATAGAAGCCGACGGTGTGATTGGACGATCCGAAGACGATACGTTCGATCCCGTTTCGGCGCGCCGCTTCGAGAACATTGTGAGTGCCCAAGACATTGATCCTGAGTATATCCGCAATCTCGCGTTCGTTTGGATAGCCAGCTAGATGGACGATGCCGTCTACATCTGCCATGCAGTTGGCTAGGGTCTCACCCTCGGAGATATCCAGTTTTTCCCAGGTCTCGTTGTCCGCCAGCGGACCGGGGTCGGCCTTATCGACGATCTTTATCTTTGCTACCTTCTGCGCAAGGATCTTGCGCAGCGTTGTTCCGACCCTGCCGGATCCGCCAGTGATCGCGATGCATTTTCCCGATCTTTGAGGAAGACTGCTCGACATCTTTTTCTGATCAGATTCGGAAGCATTCAGCATGCTCATATGGGTATGGCCTTCGTCTTTAATGGTGAAGGGGAAGGACTCGTTCCGCGCAGAATAGCAGGTGCTTTCGGCACAATAGTGTACGATACGCTCTGAGCCGATGTGCTTTTACTTCCTCCTATGATCATAATTATTTCCTGTTTTTCAGTTAGATACGTTATCCAAGAATTTGGACTCCCGGCGCTACATCTGACACTTTATCAAAATAATGTATTATCTGTATTGAAAAGTGTAAACAGAGATTATACGGTTTTTCCGATTGCTGTGGCCGGGCTGGAGGATGGAGTCGATGGTCACCGCAGCGACACAGGGAGGAAATGATGAAGAGAACGACAACGTATGTCACATCTGGATCGGTTGGTCGTGTGATGGCTGGCTTGATGCTGGGTGTCGCGTTCGTGCCGCTGATGGCGTTTTCGGCTGCCGCGCAAGACGCGATCGGCGAAGCGCCGGCGCTTGCGGAGAATGTCGCTGCCGGCGAACTGCCACCCGTGGCTGAACGCGTCGGTAGTGAGCCTGCCGTCATCACGCCGCTTGAAGCGATCGGCAGTTATGGTGGAGAGTTGAGAACGGGCCTGCGCGGAAGCTCGGACCACAACGGCATTCTTCGTGTGGTTGGACCCCAGGGATTGGTTCGTTGGGATCCGCACTACACAGAGGTGGTTCCCAACGTTGCGGATAGTTTCGACGTGGACGCGGAAGGCAAGGTCTTCACCTTCCATCTGCGTGAGGGCATGAAATGGTCGGACGGCACGCCGTTTACTGCCGACGATGTCATGTTTAACGTCGAAGATCTGATCCTGAACGATGAGTTCGCACCGACTCCCGCCCGCTATACAACCGGCGGCGAGCCGATGAAGGCAGAGAAGCTGGATGACTACACCGTGAGGTTCACCTTCACCCAGCCCTATGGAGATTTTTTGGCCGAACTTGCCGCACCGCTCGGCCAGAACCCGGTGTTGTACTCGAAGAACTACTGCAGCCAGTTCATGCCGAAGTACAACGACAACATCGATGACCTGATTGTTGCGGAGAATGCGGCCGATTGGCAGAACCTATTCCTGCAGAAGTGCGGTGATCTGGAAATTCCGGCGCGTTGGGGTAATCCGGAGCGGCCGACACTAGATCCTTGGATCGTCACCGAGCCGTACAGCGGTGGAGCGACACGCGTGGTTATGGAGCGCAACCCCTACTTCTGGCAGATCGACACCGAGGGCAATCAGTTGCCCTATATCGACAAGCTGGTCATGCCGATCGGCGCGGACACTGAAAGCCTGATCCTTGCAGCCATAGGTGGCCGGATCGACTATGGTTTGCGTCACATCGATACGCCCGACAATCGTCCCGTTCTGGCCGAAAACCGCGAGGCAGGCGATTACCACTTCTTCGAGGCTGCACCTCCAGGCGGTTCCAACATGGTTATTGATTTCAATCTGACCAGCAAGAACCCCGAGCTGAAGAAGATATTCAACGAGAAGGACTTCCGTGTCGCTATGTCGCTCGGCATGGACCGCCAGGCCATCATCGACACAGTGATGCTTGGCGACGGTGAGCCGTGGCAGCATGGTCCGTTCGAAGACCATCCCTACTACCACGAGCAGACCTCGACCCAGTTTCTGGAGTACGATCCGGAAAAGGCGAATGCTCTGCTGGACGGGCTGGGTCTGGACCAGCGCGGTCCCGACGGGATGCGCCTGCTTCCGAACGGCGAGCCGTTTACATTCAAGATTGACGTGATCCCAACTTTCGATCCCACCTGGGTCGACGCGCTGCAGCTGATCCAACAGCAGTGGGCCGAAATCGGTGTCGACATGGAAATCAACGCCATGGAACGCACCTTCTTCTACCAGCGCACCTCCGAAAGCAACGAACATGACGCCGCTGTCTGGAACGGACGCCAGAGCTGGGTTTCCGGTCAGCTACCGCACCAGATCGTCCCCGTCAGCCATGACAGCCGCTATGGCATTCCGTGGGTGAACTGGTACGAAAGCAATGGCGAAGGTGGTGAGGAGCCGCCGGCCAGCGTCAAGAAGCGCCTCGAGCTCTTCGACAAGGCGCGCGGCCTGGCCGACCCTGACGAGCGCCGCGCCACGATGCTGGAAATGGCATCCATCGCGGCGGACGAGTTCGAAGTCATCGGTCTGTCCAAGGCGTTGCCGACCTATGGAATTGTCAAGAACGGCCTGAGGAACGTGCCGGAGTCGATGCCCAGCTCCTGGTCCTTTCCGACCCCGTCGCCCACCTTGCTGCAAACCTGGTACTGGGCAGACTAAGACAGCAGCATGAAATGCAGTGTCGCTGCCTCCTCACGTGGCGGCACTGCTCAGCCAAACGCATCAGCAGCACACCAGGTGGCCTAAATATGCTTCTCCTCTACATTCTGCGGCGCATCGTGTGGTCAGTTCCGCTCTTATTCGCAGTCACCCTCATCGCCTTTGCGCTTATATCCGCACCGCCTGGAGATTACATTACGAGCTTCGCAGCGAAGCTCTCCGAATCCGGGGATGTGGTTGATCAGGCCCGTCTTGACGCCTTGCGCGAACGGTATGGATTGGACGAACCTTTTCTCCTTCAGTACTGGTACTGGATCAGCAACGCCATCCGGGGTGACTTCGGCATTTCCTTCGAATGGCAGCAGCCCGTTTCGACCCTGATCTGGGAACGCATGTCCCTGTCAGTGACGCTTGCGCTGGCAACGCTCATGTTCACTTGGGCCTTGGCGCTTCCCATCGGGATCTACTCCGCCGTGCGTAAGTATTCGATCGGAGACTACCTGGTCACGACGATCGGCTTCATTGGTCTCGCAACACCCAACTTCCTCTTCGCGCTCGTGCTCATGTACATCGCGGTAGTTCATTTCGGCTCCGACGTATCTGGCCTCTTTTCGGACGAGTATCTGGACGCGCCCTGGTCCTGGGCAAAATTCGTCGACCTTGCCAAGCACATCTGGATTCCGGTCATCATTCTGGGCACCAGCGCCACGGCAAGCCTGGTACGTATAATGCGCGCCAACCTTTTGGACGAGCTGCATCGTCCCTACGTGACG
This sequence comes from Qingshengfaniella alkalisoli, assembly GCF_007855645.1. GTDB lineage: Bacteria > Pseudomonadota > Alphaproteobacteria > Rhodobacterales > Rhodobacteraceae > Qingshengfaniella > Qingshengfaniella alkalisoli. The sequence goes on along the minus strand of NZ_CP042261.1, from coordinate 1,477,136 downwards.
ACAGCGCGCGCCAAGGGGCTCTCCGAATTCCGTTTGATCATGAAGTATCCCGTGCGTATTGCGATCAACCCATTCGTGTCTACCATCGGCTGGGCCTTTCCCCAGCTCATTTCCGGCGCCGTGATCACGGCCGTCGTGCTGTCGCTGCCGACGGCAGGCCCACTGATGCTTCAGGCTCTGCTGGCGCAGGACATGTACCTGGCCGGTGCCTTCATCCTGCTGCTCTGCTGCCTGTCCATCATCGGTATGCTGGTGTCAGACATTCTGCTTGCGGTGATTGATCCGCGTATTCGCTTCCGGTGACTATTATGACTTCAAGAACAGAAACAGACCCGCGCGCACTCGACCAATCGCCTCAGGATTTTGCGTCACAGTGGCGCTTAATCTGGATCGCATTCCGTAGACACCGTCTGGCGATGACGGGAGCGACCATCGTATTGATGCTCTACGTCGTTGCCGCGTTCTCCGAGTTCCTCGCGCCTTTCGATCCAAACGCGACGTCGTCGGCAGACGTCTACCATCCGCCGCAGATGATCCGCTTCATCGACCGTGATGCCGACGGTGGCTGGTCCATCCGTCCGTATGTTCGCGCGATGACGTCCGAGCGCGATACGTTCACGCTTAAAACCACCTTCACAGTGAACCCCGACGAGAAGATTTACCTCCAGTTCTTCGGCAAGGGGGATACCTACAAGCTTTGGGGGCTGATCCCCATGGACCGTCACTTTCTGACCACGAAGGATCCCAGCGAACGGTTCTATATCTTTGGGGCGGATCGGCTTGGGCGCGACATGCTGAGCCGGACGATCTACGGGACGCGGATTTCCATGTCCATCGGCCTGGTCGGCGTGACGCTCAGCCTCGCACTGGGCTTGGTCCTTGGCGGTATTTCCGGTTTCTATGGCGGTCGGGTGGACCTGTTCATTCAGAGGATCGTCGAGCTGGTGATTTCGCTGCCAACCATTCCGATCTGGCTGGGCCTGAGCGCGGCGCTGCCGCAGGACTGGTCCGCACTGACACGCTATTTCGCGATCACGGTGATCCTGTCGCTGGTCGCGTGGACCGAACTGGCGCGCGTGGTTCGGGGGCGGTTCCTGGCGCTGCGGACCGAAGACTTCGTAACTGCGGCACGGCTCGACGGATGCTCACGTAAACGTGTGATTTTCCGCCACATGATGCCGTCGATGGTCAGCCATATCATCGCATCTGTCACGCTGGCGATTCCGGTAATGATCATCGCCGAAACCTCGCTGTCCTTCCTTGGCCTTGGCCTGACTCCGCCAATCATCTCCTGGGGCGTGTTGCTGAAGGAGGCGCAGAACGTGCGCTCCATCGCGCAGGCACCCTGGCTCTTCATTCCGGGCGGGGCCGTCTTCGTGGCAGTGCTTGCCCTGAACTTCCTTGGCGACGGCCTGCGGGACGCGGCTGATCCCTATGCACAGGATTCACACTGATGACCGTAACAGCCAAGAACGCTTCTGCCAACAACACCGTTCTGGAACTCCAGAATCTGACGACCGAATTTGTGACGTCGCGCGGCACCTTTCGCGCTGTGGATGACGTGTCGCTCAAACTGCATGCGGGCAAGACGCTCTGCGTCGTCGGCGAAAGCGGATCCGGGAAAAGCGTGATGTCGCGTTCGATCCTGCAGATCGTCGATCCGCCCGGCCGTGTGACCGGTGGCCAGGCATTGCTCCACCGCCACCGCACGGCGCGCGGAGGCGATTTCGACGAGACGGTCGACCTGCTCCGGCTTGACCCCAAGTCCAAGGCGATCCGCAACCTCCGCGGTCGCGACATCGCGATGATCTTCCAGGAGCCGATGAGTTCGCTCTCGCCGGTTCACCGGATCGGGGATCAGGTCGGCGAGGCGATCCGCCTGCACGAGGCCGTGTCGAAGAAGGAGGCCCGCGAGCGGACGCTGGAATTGCTGCGCAAGGTGGAAATTCCCAATCCCGGAAAGGCCATCGACCAGTTCCCGTTCGAGTTTTCGGGCGGCATGCGTCAGCGTGCGATGATCGCCATGGCGCTTGCCTGCAACCCGACGGTCCTGATCGCGGACGAACCGACGACGGCGCTCGACGTCACGATCCAGGCCGAGATCCTCGATCTGATCCGGTCGATCCAGGACGAAAGCGACATGGCTGTCCTGTTCATCACCCATGACATGGGGGTGGTCGCCGAGATCGCGGATGAAATCGCCGTCATGCGCTTCGGCAAGGTGGTGGAAACCGGCGATGTCTACGACATCTTCGAAAACCCCCAGCACCCCTACACCCAACGTTTGCTGAACTCCGTGCGGGAGCTCGATCACCCCTCGGAACGGCGCCTGGCGATGCGCGAGGCTCGCCCCATCGGTGCACCGATCCTGGTGTCCGAGAACGTCACCAAGGTCTTCGGCGCCAAGAAGGGATGGTTCGGAGGCGAGTTCAAGGGTCTGAAGGCCGTGAACGCGGCCAGCCTTGAGCTGCGCAAGGGCGAGAACCTGGGCGTCGTGGGCGAAAGCGGCTCGGGCAAGACGACCTTCGGTCGCTGCCTGCAACGTGTCTACGAGGTGAACGAGGGCAGCATCCTCTATACCAACGAAGCCGGAGAGGAGCGTGACCTTGCCGGTCTGGACGAAGACCAGTTGTCGCAGCCGTGGCGCGACATCCGGACGGTGTTCCAGGACCCGTTCTCGTCGCTCAACCCGCGCATGACCATCGGTCAGATCATCGCCGAACCGCTGATCGTCGAAGGCAAGATGACCGCTCCACAGATCCGCGACCGTGTGCATGAGCTGCTTGAGCAGGTGGGGCTGCCGGTCTCGGCCTACATGCGCTACCCGCATGCCTTCTCGGGCGGGCAGCGGCAGCGGGTCTCGATTGCGCGTGCCATCGCGCCGAACCCGCGGGTCATCATCGCGGACGAGGCGACCTCGGCGCTCGATGTCAGTATCAGGACGCAGGTCCTGGATCTGCTGCTCGACCTTCAGGATCGGCTTGATCTCAGCTTCATCCTGATCAGTCACGACATCGCCGTGATCCGGTATTTCTGTGATCGTATCGCGGTCATGTATCGCGGGCAGATCGTCGAAACCGGCGTTACCGAGACCGTCTGTCGAAACCCGCAGCACGCTTACACGCAATCGCTGCTTTCTGCCGTGCCTGTGGCCGATCCCCGCGTGCGTGGTCAGAAACGGCGCGTCCGCTACCAAGAAGCTACCTGAGGAATTCCCGTGAAGATTACTGACATCAAGACTTTCCTCATGCAGGTCGGGCCCCGGCCGGGCCTGTCCGCTGCCGATGGATCCTTCCGTGGGTCGCGCAACTGGTTGTTCCTGAAGATCGAGACCGACGAGGGCACCTACGGCATCGGCGAATGCTCGGGCTGGCCCCGGGTTGTCGAACGGGCCGTTCAAGACCTGACCACCGCCCTGATAGGAGAAGACCCGCGCGACATCGACCGACTGTGGCACCGGCTCTACATTGCCACGATGGGCCACGGCATGACCGGAACGGTCGGCGGCGGTGCGTTGTCTGGCATCGAAATGGCGCTCTGGGACATCAAGGGCAAGGTTCTTGGGCAGCCAGTATGGAACTTGCTGGGCGGCCGGTTTCGCGACACGATCCCGGTTTATGGCCATGCCAAGTCGCCCGAGCGAGCGCGTGAACTGGTTTCTCGTGGCTACAGTGCGGTGAAGGTCGGCTTCACGGGTGGCGTGGACATCGACTTGGTGGCTTCGATCCGCGACGCGGTCGGGGGCGATGTTGACCTTATGGTTGATGCGCATGGACCATCCTGGATGACGGCCGCCGACGCTATCGCTGTGGGACGGGAGATGGAACAGCTGGACCTTCTGTTCTATGAGGATCCGGTTGCGCCTGAGAACCTGGATGCCCTGCAGCGCGTGCGTGATGCGGTGGATATTCCCTTGGCTGCAGGTGAACGCGTCAGCACGATCTGGGGAATTCGGCCCTATATCGAGCGAGACCTGGTGGACGTGATCCAGCCCGATACCGGGCGGGCTGGCGGGATTACCCAGATGCGCAAAATGGCTGCGATGGCAGAATCCCACTTCATCACCATGGCACCGCATTCCGGCTCTCTGGGGCCGGTGGCCGAGTTTGCGGCACTGCATGTAATGGCGACCATTCCGAACGTGCTGATGCTGGAACGGGTCGAGATCGACTGGGAAGGCCGCTATGATGTCGTGACTCCGGTCTTGAAGTCAGAGAACGGCGCCTTGCCCCTGCCAACCGCTCCGGGACTGGGCGTGGAATTGGTTGAAGACGAAATTGAGAAGTACCCCAGCAGCAGGAACGTCTCGGAGATGCCCAAGAACGAGGGCGCCTATGAGCCGGGCACCTTCGGAGAATGCGTCTACTTCCAGCCGCGTCTGCGCCGGAGTTCCCGTCTGCGACTGAAGCGGACCACGGAGTACTGAGATCAGATGGAAGTCGAAACGGAAGGTGCGACGACGCCAGGTGGCGACCTTGTCCTGGTTGCCCTTGCGGGGCAGGCGGCCCTTGCGCTTTGCACGTTGGATCCGGCGACAGGCGGCTTTTCAGTTCTCGAAAGGCTGACCTTGCCCGAGGCCGGTGGCACATGCAGGGGTGTGCCGATGGCCGCGCGCGCCGATGGTGAGCGGATCTATCTGGCTTGGCGCGGCGAGCCGTTCCGTCTATACAGCTTTGCGCTGAATCGGGCTGCGCGCCGCCTGGAGTGTCTGGGCAGCTCCAGCCTGCCGGCCAGCATGTGCTACCTGAAGCTATCGCTTAGTGGTCGGCACGTGCTGACCTCATCCAATGTAGGCAGCGTGATCGCTGTCAGCCCGATCGATGACAGCGGCTGCGCGGGCGAGCCGGTCCTGACGCAGGAAGCACATAAGGCCCATTGCGTGGTGCCCGCGCCTAACGGGCTGGTCTATGCCACCAGCCTGCGCGGTGATTTCGTGCAATGCTGCAGCTTCGATGCCGTGCGCGGCGGCCTCGCTCCGCTGTCGCGCCTAGACCTGCCCGTCGGATCGGGACCTCGTCATCTCACGTTTACCGAAGGTGGGGCGCGGGCCTACCTGCTGTCGGAATTCATGGGTCTCCTGAGTTGCCTGGACGTCGATGACGCAACCGGTGCCCTTTCGGTCCGCCAAAGCGTCTCGCTGTTCCCGGGGGCTGAAAAGGCCCGGGCGGCCGAGCTGCGCCTTGGATCGGATCAGACCCATCTTTATGCCTCCGAGCGCAACACCTCGCGGATCTTCACCTTCCGTCTCGATGCGGCAGGCGGGATGCATCTGATCGGCGCCGTGCCAGCGCCGGAGTGCCCGACGGCTTTCGACCTCAGCCGCTGCGGGCGTTACCTGATTGCCCTAGGCGAAGCGAGCGGCGAGGTCTGGAGCTATCGCATCCGGCCCGACGGACTGCCTGACCTTGCTGCCCGGGTCGCAGTCGGTGCAGTGCCCAGCTGGGTACTGGCGCTTTGACCCATCCAAACTCACCAAGGATCTGACGATGAAAGAGAGCACCAAGGTCAAGTTTCAGCATGTTTCGGTCGCGACGATCGCGACTGCGCTCTACAAGCGGGGATTACGCCACCAAGTAATCCAAGGGGTGCATCCGGTCGGCTGGAAGGGCGCGAACATGGTCGGACCTGCCTTCACTCTGCGCTACATGCCGGCGCGCGAGGATCGCAACGGGATCGAAGTCTTCCGCGACCCCGAGCACAAACAGCGGGTTGCAATCGAGACGTGTCCCAAAGGACATGTTTTGGTTATGGACAGCCGCAAGCAGGCTGATGCGGCCTCTGCCGGGGACATTCTTATCACTCGGCTGATGAAGCGCGGCGCGGGTGGGGTTGTCACGGATGGCGGGTTTCGTGATGCCATGAAAATCGCAGCACTGGAGATCCCTGCCTATCACACGCGCCCGTCCAGCCCTACCAACCTGACGAACAACGAGGCCATTGCCATCAACGAACCCATCGGTTGTGGCGATGCGCCGGTCTTTCCCGGTGATGCCATCGTCGGAGACGCTGATTGCGTGATCGTCGTGCCCGCCGAAATTGCGGAAGAGGTTGCGGACGAGTGCATCGAAATGACCGCCTACGAAGAATTCGTGCTTGAACAGGTGGAAAGTGGCGATACTGTCATCGGCCTTTATCCCTGCACGAAGGACGAAAACCGCAGGGCCTTCGATGCTTGGCTCGCCGCACGGGACGACACCTAATACTATCGTGGGGTCAGTGAGGGTGCGTGACGACTCGGCACAGCAAACCGGTGGCTCCATGCTTTGCCATTTTCGTTGGGCCATTCTTGTCGCGGCAGTCGGCTTGCAGTTGGGGGTGGGTCGGCTGGAACGGCGTTCGGCACGCTATCGATCTTCTTCATCTGTACGGTGCTGGCGATGCTCGAAATCAGCCTGGTGTTCGACAACACCATCGTGAGTGCCAACAAGCTCAAGTTGAAGTTGCCGCTATGGCCGCGCCGTTTCCTGACCTGGGCATCCTGATCGCGGTCATCGTCCTGTCCGCCACCATGTCCGCGCAATCCATCCTGCGCGTCGCTTAAGATGTGACAGGTCAGGGCGGCGTCTCGTTGATCGACTTCGTACTCTGATTGACGGTGCGCCATGACAGGACGGCTGGTTGTTGATACCTGAAGGCAAGGCGTCGCACAATTTTGTGTGTGAACCTGTTGCTATGATGTACTATGATTGCCGCCTCAAAGACGGCAAGGGTAGCGGGCCCGCACGCTCCCTGCAAATTATCTAATGGTAAAGAGACGGGCCGCTTACGCGCCTATTGTGGCAAGGCAAGGAGGAATGATGGACAAAGTCGTCAAAAGCCCAAGCGGCAAAGCAAGCTCGTCGAAGAGCAAGAAAGTTCGCGAACCTGGATACAGTCGCATTGCCCATCTGATCCGGGAAGAGATCTTCGACGGTCGTGTCACGGCAGGGGCGCGTCTGAAGGTGTCCGAAATTGCCAAACGCTATGGCACCAGCACCAATCCCGCGCGTGAGGCGCTCCAGATGCTGGAAGGCGAAGGGCTGGTCACGATCACACCAAATCGAGGCGCCAGCGTGCGCGAGATCAACGAGGAGATGCTGCAAAACGTTTTCGACCTGCGCGCGATCCTATGGGCCTATATCGTCAAGTCTTTCGTCGAGTTCGCCACCCCGGACGACATTACCGCACTGCGCCGACATCAGGAAGACTGCGAGGCTGCGGTGGAGAGGGGCGACTACGAAGCATATCACAAGGCGAATGTGGCATTTCACGACCTGATCGTCGATCACCACTACAACAGCGAAGCCGTGTCGATCATCCGAAAGCACGACAGGTGGCTTCAGGCCCTTTCCTTGTCGGAACCATTGAACCTTGCCCAGATGCGGCGATCCTCGGACGAGCATTGGCGCATCGTCGAGTCGGTCGAGAAGGGCCTGCCCGAAGAGGCCGCGCGCGCAATCGAAGAACACCTTGGCAACGCTCAGGCCACCTTCCTCGACCGGCTGCGCAGGAAACGCCGGAAGCAGCCGGGCTGAACAGCGATCCAATCTCGCAATTCGAGAGCTTAACGTCTTTGCAGGTTCGGGCTGTGCCGAGCCTCATCGGTGATCTTCGACAGGTCCTCGGGCGTTCTTTGTGTACATGTCTCAGCTTGAACCGGCTTTCTCGGGTGTGGTGTCATTTTCTGTTTGAATATCATACATAAAATAGTATAGATAATGTGTGAATTACAGGGGGCGCCTGACGGACGAAAGCGCGGCATATGACGGACACTGCAACTTTCCTATCCAGCAACCTCCCCTTCGATGCCGGCCAGTGGGCCCGGCTTGAGGCTGCGCTGCCGCCCGGACGGATCATGCGTGTTGATACGGGCGATGATGCCGCCGTTGCCTCTGCGTTGGCTAAAGCTGAGATCGCCATCCTGCACAGTGACCTCGATCAGCGTTTTATAGAAGCACCGCGGCTCAAATGGGTGCATTGTGACCATGCGGGCCTGACAAAGTCCGCGCGTCCCGAAGTGTTCGAAAAGGGCCTTGTTGTGACCGGGTCGGCGGGGCGGTCGGGGCCAGCGCTGGCGGAACATGTAATGATGTTCTCGCTGATGCTCTGCGCCGGCTACCCAGAATTCTATGAGGCGCAGAAGCGGCATGAATGGCGGCGTGTCCCCGAAATGGCGAACCTGTTTGCGCTCATGGGCCGCACGATGGGCATAATCGGCATGGGCCATACCGGTAAGGCACTGGCGGTGCGGGCAAAGGCGTTCGGCATGACGGTGCTTGGCTATCGCCGCCGCGATGAACCTGCGCCCGAAGGCGTCGATCGTATGTATTGCAGCGACCTGGGTGAGGGGATCGACGAGATCCTCGAACAGTCGGACATCGTTACGCTGGTCATCAACCTGTCGGATGCCACGAGCCACATGATCGGCGCGGACCAGTTCGCGCACATGAAGGAGTCCGCCATCCTGGTGAACCTAGCGCGCGGTGGTGTCGTTGACCAGGACGCGCTGATCTCGGCACTGACCGAAGGCCAGATCGCGGGCGCGGGTATCGACGTGATGACGCCCGAACCGCTGCCGCCCGAGCATCCGCTTTGGGACACGCCGAACCTGCTCATCACGCCGCATTTCTCGGCAAAGCTGCCGGACAGGTCCGAACGGTCGCTGCAGATGATTATCGAGAATATCGAGCGGTATCGAACCGGGCAGGCCATGCTCAACCGGATCAACCAGGAGGATCTGTGGTCGGTGGCCTGACCGGGCCAGAACCTTTAGATCGCGCGAGTTCAAGCAAGAGGGATACCACCATGAAAATCGGTTTCATCGGTCTGGGCGTCATGGGCCAACCCATGGCGGGCCATCTGATCGCTGCCGGCCACGAGGTCGGTCTGTACCGCGTCAAGGACAAGTCGCGGCATCTCGTCGAGGCGGGCGGGCGCGCGGCAGATTCGGCCAAGGCCGTCGCGCAAAGCGCGGATGTCATCATCCTGATGGTCCCGGATACGCCGGACGTCGAAGCCGTTCTGTTCGGCAAGGATGGCGTCGCCGCCGGACTGAGTGCGGGCAAGACCGTTGTCGACATGAGCTCTATCTCGCCCGTCGCCACGCGCGAGTTTGCAAGCCGCATCGTAGAGATGGGCTGCGCCTATATAGATGCGCCGGTTTCGGGCGGGGAAGCGGGCGCCAAGGCAGCGTCGCTGTCCATCATGGTCGGCGGGGCGCAGGCGGATTTCGACAGAGTGCTGCCGATCTTCGAGGTCATGGGCAAGAACATCACCCTTGTCGGGGATGTCGGCGCTGGACAAACGGCAAAGATCGCCAACCAGATCATGGTTGCCCTGACCATCGGCGCGGTCTCCGAAGGGCTTGTTTTCGCATCCAAGGCAGGGGCCGACCCGGCAAAGGTGCGCGACGCCATCATGGGCGGTCTTGCCTCTTCGCGGATACTGGAACTGCACGGCAAACGGATGATCGACCGGACATTCGAGCCGGGGTTCCGCATCTCGCTGCACCAGAAGGACCTTAACAACGCGCTGGTGTCGGCGCGCAGCCTCAAGATGGCGCTGCCCGCAACGGCCCAGGCGCAGGAGCTGTTCAGCGGTTGCGCGGGTTTGGGCCACGGCGAATTGGATCACTCGGCTCTGGTTAGGGCGATCGAGGCTCTTGCCGGACACGAGATCGGAAGCTGAGAACCGAGCAGGGCAATCGCGATGACCAAGACAGCCGAAACGAGCGTGCGCGAGTTGTTGCGGCAGCTGGTCGATGCCGCTGTATCGGCTGCCGATCCCTAGGCTGAGCTTGCACGCCACCTGCCGGACAAGCCCGAAGGACGTTGTATCGTGGTCGGAGCAGGGAAATCCGCGGCGACGATGGCAAGGGCCGTTGAGCACGCCTGGCCCGATGTCGCTCTGTCGGACATCGTTGTTACCCGCTACGGCCATTCGGTGCCGACCGAACGCATCCAGGTGCGCGAGGCGGCGCATCCTGTCCCCGACAAGGCCGGTCAGGAGGCTACGGCCGATATCCTGAAAACCGTGGGAACGGCGGACGAGGGCGATCTTGTTCTGGCGCTGATCTCCGGTGGTGGCTCTGCGCTGCTGACCGCGCCGGTACCGACGCTTACGTTCGACGACAAAATCGACGTGACGCGAAGGTTGCTCGCTTCGGGTCTTCCGGTCGCCGAGATGGACCATCTGCGCAGGTGGCTTTCCCTTGTGAAGGGGGGCGGCCTTGCCCGTGTCGCAGCGCCCGCGAGGTTAGTAACGCTCGCGACTTCCGATGTTCCCGGAGACGATTCGATGGCCATCGCTTCCGGGTCGACAGTGCCTTGCCTGATGACGATATCGATCTCGCGCGCGCCATTGAACGGCTTGGGCCGGGCCTGCCCGACCCGGTACTGTCTGCGCTCGCCCAGCGGCAGAAATGGGACGACCCTGCTCCGTCTGTCGACTACCGACTTCTGGACACGCCGCAGATGTCGTTGGATGCTGCAGCGCAGGTGGCGAAGCGGTACGGGATAACGCCTGTCATTCTCGGGGACACGCTTGAGGGCGAGGCACGTGAAATGGGGACCGTCATGGCAGGCATCGCGCGTGCCGTTGCTGACCACGGCACCCCAGTGCAGCGCCCAGCGGTGTTGCTATCAGGTGGTGAGACAACCGTTACAATCGGAGATCGCAAACTCGGTCGGGGTGGGCGTAACACGGAATTTCTTCTGTCTCTGGCCATCGGCTTGCGGGGCCTGCCTAAAGTTCATGCCGTGTCGGTGGACACAGAGGAATTGACGGGACCGAGGATGCTGCAGGCGCACTGATCAACCCGACGACGCTGGAGCGCGCAAGCCAGGCGGCATGCGTTCCCGGCCATCATTTAGCGGAACACGACAGCTACAGCCTGTTCGACGCGATTGGAGATCTCATCCGAACGGGCCCAACACTTACTAACGTCAACGACTTTCGCTTTTTTTGAAGCGGCGCACCCGCGCTGTGGGTGCAGATAAGGTGTTTGCCCTCTAGCGGCGGGCAAACCGAGCCAAGGCGAAACGGCACCCAAAGGGCACATCGTGACGTGAAAGGGCAAATGCCCTGACTATCGATAGGTTTGATTTGGTCGGAGTGAGAGGATTCGAACCTCCGACCCCTGCCTCCCGAAGACAGTGCTCTACCAGGCTGAGCTACACTCCGACCGTGTCGGGCTCGAACTATCGCGCCTTGTTTATTTTGACAAGCGGAAAATCGGGCCGCCTGCTGCCCACATTCTCGCCTGCAGAAGTTCCAGAACGACGATACCCCGTCGTTTCGAGGGCTGGTGTTGATCTTGGTCGGGAAGGTTGTTTATGCGAGCAGGGTTTACACCTGTTTAATCAAAGCTGACGAACCAGCGACTGCCAAAAGCTCATAGGAGCGTGCACTTCTTTCTTGGGCAAAGCCTGGCCACTGTGTTTGTCTGGCTGGTCGAGCGGTCCATTTCTGGCAAGCTTTGCACTGGGCATTCACGATAGTGACGAGCTTGCGGGCGACAGCCGTGATGACAACCTTGTGTGGTTTTCCGGCGGCAGGCAGACGCGTAGTGAAGGCTTTCAGGACCGGGTTGTGATGGCGGCGAGAGCGGCCTGGAACATCGCATGCCTCAACAAGCGCCGTCCGCCTGCAATGACGCGCTTGCAGTGCATCGTTCCACCGTCATGTGCAATGGGCGCGAGGTCAGTGAGCGCAGCGGCCTTGTCCCCCAAGATTTGGCCGAGCTCTGGCTTTTCGGCCATCAACATGGTGCTGGCAACTGGGACAAGGCGCCGCCTGTCGTAGTCGATACCGCTGTCCCGCCTCTGGCTATTTGAGGTCCGTCAGAGTCCGCACGGAACAAATTCCGTTACGATAAAGGACATTTTTGCTTTACTCCCAAACTCTGTCGAAGAGTTTTCAATGGCTTATCTGAGGTCAGAAGGACAAAATCGGTGACGTTCGACACAAGGGCCTTCGCGGGTTCTTCTTTCTTTCTGGATCGACATTTCACGGGCAAGCCCACGAAATGGGGCTCAACGTTTTTACTCATCTCATCATATTCAGGTCGCGGTACTCGTGAACGGACCGCAAAATGGGTGGTCAATGAGACGGCCAACATGATCTCTATCGCTCCAACGTTTGTACAGTGTATTGTGCGGGCCGTATTCTTTGGGAGCGTCGCGTCGGTACAAGTCATCGCGATTGATAAAGATCATCATGCTTGGAACGTGCCGATCATCAACCCGTGGTGTGCGATGAAACTCGGGAGTGTCAGGTTTAAGTCGCCCATCTCTGCGTCGCCAAATCAAAATAGACCAGACATGCCACCGCGCCATTTTCAGAGGCGTGAATCACGTAGCGACCCTGAAATCAATGGTTCCTCAGTCTAAGGAACAGACACAAACTTGATTCAGAACATTATATGAACAACACTTTTCCTTTCCCGCGAGAGCGGCTAGATTGTGGGCATGAGCAGCCAAGATGATCCCGCCTTCAACGAAGCCCCGCTTGGATACTCGCTGTCGCAACGCGCGATGGCGGCGCGACCGCAACCCTATCTGGACGGGCTGAACCCCGCGCAGCGCGAAGCCGTGGAGATGACGGACGGACCCGTGCTGATGCTCGCCGGTGCCGGGACGGGCAAGACGCGGGCGCTGACAGCGAGGATCGCACATCTGCTCAATACCGGGCTGGCGCGCCCGAACGAGATCCTGGCGGTCACCTTCACCAACAAGGCTGCCCGGGAAATGAAGGAACGTGTAGCCAGGTTGCTCGGCCAATCGGTGGAAGGGATGCCATGGCTCGGCACGTTCCATGCGATCAACGTGAAACTGTTGCGACGTCACGCGGAACTTGTAGGGCTGAAGTCGAACTTCACGATCCTCGATACCGATGACCAGATCAGGTTGCTCAAGCAGGTCATTAATGCTGCGAATATTGACGAAAAGCGTTGGCCCGCCCGTCAACTCGCGGGGTTGATCGACAATTGGAAGAACCGCGCATGGACACCGGAAAATGTGCCCGTAGCGGAAAGCAGCGCGTTCAACAGTATGGGCGTGGATCTGTATGCAGCGTATCAGCGTCGGCTGAAGGATCTCAATGCCGTCGATTTCGGTGATCTGTTGCTGCACATGGTCACTGTGTTCCAGAAGCATGAAGACGTGTTGCGGCAATATCAACGCTGGTTCCGCTACATTCTGGTAGACGAATACCAAGACACGAACGTCGCGCAGTATCTATGGCTGCGGCTACTGGCGGCTGGGCACAAGAATATCTGCTGCGTCGGTGATGATGATCAGTCGATCTATGGCTGGCGCGGGGCCGAGGTCGGCAACATCCTACGCTTTGAACGCGATTTCCCCGGTGCGCATGTTGTCCGATTGGAGCAGAATTACCGGTCGACCGCGCATATTCTTGGGGCCGCGTCCGGTGTGATCCGGGGCAATGAAGGACGTTTGGGAAAGACACTTTGGACCGATCGGGATGAGGGCGAGAAACTGCGTCTCATCGGCCACTGGGATGGCGAAGAAGAAGCGCGCTGGGTCGGCGAAGAAATCGAGGCGATGCAGCGTGGTACCCGTGGCGGTCGCACCTATAGCGCAGATGACATGGCGATCCTCGTCAGGGCCAGCCACCAGATGCGGGCCTTCGAAGACCGTTTCCTGACCATCGGCCTGCCTTACCGTGTGATAGGCGGCCCGCGCTTTTACGAGCGGATGGAGATCCGCGATGCCATGGCCTATTTCCGGCTGGCGACCAGCCCGACTGATGATCTGGCCTTCGAGCGGATCGTGAATACGCCCAAGCGGGGCTTGGGCGACAAGGCGCAGCAGAAGATCCAGCGGGCGGCGCGGGCGAATGGCGTGCCGCTGCTGGAAGGGGCGCGGCTTCTGATCGCGGCGGACGATATTTCGGGCAAGGGCAAGACGGAACTTGCGAAATTCGTGCGGCAGATGGACCAGTGGCATGCAATGGCACTCGATCCCGCGCAGAGCCATATCGAACTGGCCGAACTGATGCTGGACGAAAGCGGCTACACCACCATGTGGCAGAACGACAAATCACCCGATGCGCCCGGGAGATTGGAGAACCTGAAAGAACTGGTGAAGGCGCTGGAGCAATTCGAGAACCTGCAAGGCTTCCTCGAACATGTCGCGCTGATCATGGATAACGAACAGGACAGCGACGAGCCGAAAGTGTCGGTGATGACGCTACACGCTGCCAAGGGGCTCGAATTTCCCGTGGTCTTTCTGCCCGGCTGGGAAGACGGTCTGTTCCCGTCGCAACGGTCCATGGATGAAAGCGGCCTGAAGGGATTGGAAGAAGAACGCCGGCTTGCCTATGTCGGCATCACGCGGGCAGAAGAAGTCTGCACGATTTCCTTTGCGGCGAACCGGCGCGTGTTCGGCCAATGGCAGTCGTCATTGCCCTCACGCTTTATCGACGAGTTGCCGGAGGAACATGTCGATGTGTTGACTCCGCCGGGCCTGTATGGCGGCGGATATGGTGCTGCAGGAATGTCGAACGTGTCGACGCTGGAAGAAGACGCCGCGTCTCGCGACGTCTACAATTCTCCGGGGTGGCGGCGGCTTCAGACACGGTCGGCGCAAGCGCAACGCGTGACGCAACGCACATCGCGGGTAATCGACATGACCGCGGACTCGACCTTCACGGTGGGGGAACGCGTCTTCCATCAGAAATTCGGCTATGGCTCGGTCGTGGGTATTGAGGGCGACAAACTTAACATCGCTTTCGAAAAGGCGGGGGCCAAGCATGTCGTAGCAAGGTTCGTGACTTTGGCCGAACAGGCTGACGACATCCCCTTTTAGGTTGGACTGATCGGAACGGAATTGGCCGGAGGTGCGCGCGCCGCCGGTCTTTTTTGTGTCAGGGAAAGAAAAAAGCGGCGACACCAGGGAGGAGGAGGGTGTCGCCGCCGATCAACAGAAAACCCAGGGAGGAGGAGGGGTCTTCTGAACTGCAAATCTCGTTTCGGCTTTCGCCTGATCCGTGTCGGCTGGTACCGCGCTTGGGATGACTGATAGATAGCATTTTGCTGCAGATGCACAATGCGACAATTCGTCAATGCTGCTATGCGGCATTTGCATGGGTTAGTTTTGCTCGCAAATTAATCGCAGTCGGATGATTTCCCTGCGCGTGGGTATGAAACCAGGGTTACGGCCGCAGCTCACTGTAGGTTCGCGGCCCAGGCTCAAAATTATGGGAATTCATGGAATACTACATTCGGTGTTCCGTGGACGTTTGCTGTCTATATGTATGATGAAGGGCCGTGTGGTCTTGCCGAAGGGTCACTTTTTCCCATTAAGAGCCATAAATTCCCTTGATTTCCATGAATTCCCATGGCATCCCTTAATCACGGTGAAAACGATTAGGCGTTCCCCAAGGCGCCAAAATATAAAAACGGCAGGTTCATACAGGCAAATCGCTTTCATCTCTAAATAAGATCCGCCGCGCGCATCATTCCCCCAACTCGCGCGCAGGTGGGCAAGCGCCTCAGAGGCGACAATATTAACGGCGGATTGGGCGGTGGTAGCGGCGCAATCCGCCGTTTCCATGTCAAGGTGGCAAGTGAGGACAGGCGGGTGGGGAGACGGTTCAGAGGCGAGAGCACCCAGAAGGTGGACAGCAAGGGGCGGGTTTCGATCCCCGCAACCTTTCGCCGTGTGCTTGAAGCCGGTGACCCTGACTGGGTGGAAGGCAAGCCCGCGAACCTGGTGATTGTGTATGCCGACGAACGCCGCAACTTCCTCGAATGTTATACGATGGACGCGATCAGCGAGGTCGATAGCAAGATCGCCCAGATGAAGCGCGGTTCTCCTGCGCGCGTGTACATGGAGCGCATCTTTAACGGGCAGTCCATCGACGCCAGCGTTGACGGGACCGGACGACTGGTGTTGCCCAAGAAAGCACGCGATAAAATCGGGTTGGAAAACGACTGCGAGGCTTTCTTTATCGCCAGCGGCGATACATTCCAGATATGGAAGCCGGAGACGTTCGAGGCTAGCCAATCCATCAATGTCGATGAGTTGTTCGAAGGGCTGCCGGAAGGGGCAGATCCGCTGATGCTTCTGGATCAGGAGGGCTGAGCCATGTGTGCCAGTCCTGCCAAGAAACCCCATATCCCGGTTCTTCTTCGCCCGATCATTGAGCGGTTGTCGCCGATTGAGGGCGTCTGGCTTGACGGCACCTTTGGCGCGGGCGGCTATAGTGTCGGATTGCTCGATGCGGGCGCGGCGAAGGTCATCGGTGTAGATCGCGATCCGCTGGCTATCGATATGGCCGCGCCGCTGCTGGATCGTTGGAAGGGTCGGTTGGAACTGGTGCAGGGGACGTTTTCGGAACTTGACCGATACGCACCTGACCCGTTGGACGGCGTCGTCCTGGATCTGGGTGTCTCGTCGATGCAGCTTGATATTGCGGAACGGGGGTTTTCCTTTGTGCGTGACGGTCCGCTCGACATGCGGATGAGCCAGAACGGGCCGAGTGCAGCTGATCTGGTCAATGAGCTGGACGAGGCCGCCTTGGCCGACATCCTGTTCCAGTATGGCGAAGAACGGGCCTCGCGGCGCATTGCCAAGGGTATAGTGGAAAGCCGTAAGGACGACCCCATCACGACGACGGGACGACTGGTATCAATCATCGAGGACTGTCTGCCGCGTGCGAAGCCGGGGGGCAGTCATCCCGCGACACGCAGCTTTCAGGCGCTGCGCATCGCTGTCAACGACGAGTATCGCCAGTTGATTGCCGGGCTGGAAGCAGCCGAACGCGCGTTGAAGCCAGGCGGTAAGCTGGCGGTGGTGACCTTTCATTCCAGCGAGGACCGCATCGTGAAGCGGTTCTTGCAATCCCGGGCGGGAAAAATGGGGGGCGGCAGTCGACATGCCCCAGCGCAGGAAGCGGTGCCGCCACAATTCGATCTGCTGAGCAACAAGGCCATTCGTCCCGATGATGAGGAAGTGAACCAGAACCCGCGTGCGCGTTCGGCCTCGCTGCGTATTGCTGTGCGAACGGACGCGGCACCGAGTGACGCGGGCCGCAAGGGGCTTGGTCTTCCACGCCTGAGCCTGGAGGAATAGCGCATGCGGATGTTCCTGGCGATTGTGATGGGCGGTGCGGTCCTCCTGCTGGCTTTCTGGGCCTATCAAGAAAATTACCGCACGCGGCATGCATTGTCCGAGGTGCGCAAGGTCCGCAGCGAAATCAGCCTGCTGCGCGAGGAGCTTGGCGTGTTGCGTGCGGAATGGGCCTATCTCAATCGTCCTGAGCGCCTTCGTCAGTTGGCAGAACTGAACTTCCCGAAACTGGGCCTGCTGCCGATGACACCGGATCAGTTCGGGCGTTTGGACCAGATCGGATATCCGAAGCCGCCGGAATTGATCCCGGAAGATGGCGGGTTGAACGGGGAGGAAAGCGATGACTGATCGCATCCCCCGCAAGGAAGCGCCACGCAGCCCGCTACGTCCGCTTGCGCGAATTTTGCGTGCCCGCGACAAAGGTGAAAACCCGGACCTGATCGAACGAGAAAACCTGCGCCGTCGGCATGAGGTGATGCGCGACAAGTCGCGGCGCCGCTCCGAAGGGCGCTTGCTGGCACTTGGCCTCTTCTTCATTGCGGGATTTGTTGTCGTCGGCGTACGCATGGGCGAATTGGCGACCAGCCTGCCGGCAGAGCCCCGGCTTGCCAATGGTGCGCACATCACCAGCGCACGGGCCGAGATCGTGGATCGTGAAGGTCACCTGCTGGCAACCAATCTGGTGACGCAGGCGCTTTACGCTCATCCGCAGGAAATGGTGAACATTCCTCATGCGTTGTCCGAATTAAAACGTATCTTCCCGGATATCGACGAAGCAAAGCTTCGCGACCAGTTCAGCGGTAAGCGCAAATTCGTCTGGGTTCGCAAAACATTGTCGCCTGAGCAAATCCAGCAGGTGCATGATATCGGCGAACCGGGCCTGTTGTTTGCTACGCGAGAAATGCGGCTCTATCCGAATGGCCGAACCGCGGCGCATGTGCTTGGAGGCGCAAGCTTCGGTAGCGAAGGTGTGCGGGCGGCCGAAGTCATCGGTGTTGCGGGTGTTGAGCGGCAATTTGATGAAAGGCTTCGCGATCCCGCGCGATTGGCCGAGCCGCTGGAACTGTCTCTCGACCTGACCATTCAAGCGACAACGCGCGAGATCCTTCAGGGCGGGGTGAAGCTGTTTGATGCCAAGGGCGCGAGCGGCATCATCATGGATATCGATACGGGTGAAATCGTTTCCATGGTGTCACTGCCCGATTTCGATCCGAATGAGCGACCGGTTCCGTTGACATCGGGTGATCCGGGCGACAGCCCGTTGTTTAATCGCGCGGTTCAGGGCGTCTATGAGCTGGGCTCGGTTTACAAGATTTTTGCCGTCGCTCAGGCGATGGAGCTGGGCCTTATCAACGCGAACACTATGATCGATACGCAAGGGCCGATGACTTGGGGTCGTTTCCGTATCCGCGACTTCCACGATTACGGTCCTCGGCTGACCGCCTCCGACGTGATCGTAAAGTCCTCGAACATCGGGACTGCGCATATCGCGCAGATGATTGGACCATCCCGTCAACAGGCGTTTTTCGAGCAGATGGGTTTCTTGAAGGCTACGCCCGTCGAATTGTTTGAAGCCGCGTCCGGGCGTCCATTGCTTCCGTCCAAATGGGGGGAACTCGCGTCCATGACGATTTCCTATGGTCACGGCTTGTCCACCAGCCCAGTGCATCTGGCCTCCGGCTATGCGACTTTGATCAACGGCGGAACTTTGGTAACGCCAACGCTGCTGAAGCAATCCGGGCGTCAATTGGGGCCGCGTGTTGTGTCAGAAAGCACATCGTCTGAAGTTCGCGAAATGCTGCGTGCGGTGGTGAACAAAGGCACTGCCTCCTTTGCGAAGGTCGAAGGCTATGATGTTGGCGGCAAAACCGGCAGCGCAGACAAGCCCAAACCTACGGGCGGATATTACAAGAATAAGGTTGTGGCTACCTTTGCGGGGGCTTTCCCCATGAGTGATCCGCAATATGTTGTGGTTGTCACGCTGGATGAGGGATCGCAATACATCGCCGGTGAAAATCGTCGAACCGCAGGCTGGACGGCCGTTCCGGTAGCGGCAGAACTGATCCGTCGCGTCGCGCCCTTGCTTGGCGTGCGACCAGAGATTGCACCGCTTGCAGAGTCTGGGATACGAGAAGCTCGGAATACGCAATAAGGACACTCCTGCATGACTGTGGAGCACAGGAAAACCCTGTCCGAACTCGGGCTGACCGCGCTCAAGGCGTCTGATCCGGAGATCACGGGCCTCGCGGTGGACAGCCGGACAATCCAGCCGGGCTATCTGTTTGCCGCGTTGCCGGGAACGCGGGTGCACGGCGCTGAATTCATCCAGTATGCCGTGCGCATGGAGGCCGCTGCCGTTCTGACGGATCGCAACGGATTGGAAATCGCCCGCGATGTTCTGAAAGGCACAGACATCGCCGTGGTTGTCGCAGAAGACCCAAATCAGGCCTTCGCCTATGCGGCGGCTCTGTGGTTTGGCGAACAGCCTGAATGCTGCGTTGCGGTCACCGGAACGAACGGCAAGACATCGGTCGCGACGTTTCTGCGGCAGATTTGGCAGATCAACGGCGTCCGCGCGGCCAATCTGGGCACAACTGGCATCCAGGGCGATTATGAAGCGGCCCTTCAGCACACCACACCCGCACCGTTGACCTTGTATTCCCACTTGTCGGCAATGGCCCATGCGGGCGTCGATCATGTCGCGATGGAGGCGTCTTCGCACGGCCTGGAGCAGCGCCGCCTCGACGGTGTGAGGCTCGTGGCGGCAGGCTTCACGAACTTCTCGCAGGATCATCTGGATTACCACGAGAGCTTCGAAGCCTATTTCGAAGCGAAGTTAGGGCTGTTCACCCGCGTTCTGGGCGAAGACGGGATTGCCGTCGTCAACATCGATGACCCTAAAGGGGCCGATGTCGTAGCCGCTGTCGAGGCGCGAGGGCAGGAAACGATCACGGTCGGGCAGGAGCAGCACGCCCAGTTACGGATCGAGCGGCAGCGTTTCGATGCCACGGGTCAAGATCTGCGCTTTAACTGGCAGGGCCGTCCGCAACTTGTGCGCCTGTCGTTGATCGGCGGTTTCCAGGCGAGCAACGTCTTGCTGGCCTCGGGCTTGGCCATTGCCGCAGGGGCTGATCCTGAGGAAGTCTTTCAGGCTCTGCCCAGGCTTGAAACGGTTGCGGGGCGCATGCAGCTTGTTGCTACGCGAACCAATGGCGCGAATGTATTCGTAGATTACGCCCACACACCGGATGCGCTGGAGACCGCTTTGGCCTCGTTGCGACCGCATGTTATGGGGCGCATCGTCGTCGTCTTTGGTGCGGGCGGGGATCGCGATACCAAAAAGCGTAAATTGATGGGTGAAGCGGCGGCCCGTCATGCGGATGTGCTGTTTGTCACCGATGACAATCCGCGCAGCGAAGACCCTGCTGCCATTCGCAAAATGGTTCTCGAAGGCTGCCCCGAGGCTCATGAGGTCGGTGATCGCGCCGAGGCCATCCTGCGAGGTGTCGATACACTGGAGCCGGGGGATGCCCTGCTGGTCGCAGGCAAGGGACATGAGACTGGTCAGACCGTGGGCGACGTCGTCTATCCCTTTGATGACGCAGAACAGGCCAGCATTGCCGTCGCTGCACTGGAGAACGAGCTGTGAGTGCGCCGCTATGGACCGCAAGTGAGGCGCGCGCCGCGACCGGTGGTGAGGCGCAGGGCGATTGGACTGTCAGCAGCATCTCGATTGATACACGCGAAATCGAACCTGGTGCATTGTTTGTCGCCCTGACCGACCGGCGCGATGGCCATGATTTCGTTGCCGATGCGCTGGCAAAAGGCGCTGCTGCGGCGCTCGTGTCGCGTCGTCCGGAAGGTGTTGCCGAAGACGCGCCTTTGCTGATCGTTGAGGACGTGATGGACGGGCTGCGGGCGTTGGCAATTTCCGCGCGAACACGCCTGAAAGGGCAGGTTATCGCGGTCACAGGCTCGGTCGGGAAGACGTCGACCAAGGAAATGCTGCGCTGCATATTTGCCGAAGCAGGCAAGGTCCATGCCGCCGAGCGGAGCTTCAACAATCATTGGGGGGTGCCGCTGACCTTAGCGCGTTGTCCCGCCGATGCTGACTTCGTGGTGATCGAGATCGGGATGAACAACCCCGGAGAAATTGCACCGCTGTCGGATATTGCACGGCCGGACGTGGCGATGGTCACGACGGTCGCGCCAGCGCATATGGCTGCGTTTAGCTCGGTGGACGATATCGCACGGGAAAAGGGGCAGATCATCAGCGGGCTGGTCAGTGGAGGCGCCGCTGTTCTCAACGGCGACGTTCCGACCGCATCTATCCTAGCGGGGATCGCGCAAGACAAGGGCGCTCGTGTTGTCTGCTTTGGCACGGGCGATACCCATCAGGCGCGGCTGCTGGACATGTCACTGACCGACATGACCACTGAAATTCATTGTGATGTAATGGGGCAAACCATTGCCGCGAGCTACCAGGTACCCGCGGAACACTTCGCGCTGAATGCAGTGGCTGCGCTGACGGCGTCCTCGCTGTGCGGCGTTGCCTTGGACGTGGCTGCCATAGGTCTCGCCAAATGGACACCGCCTAAGGGCCGTGGAACGCGCGAGACGGTTGTGTTGTCCGATGGTGGGCAGTTAGAGTTGATCGATGACGCTTATAACGCCAATCCCGTGTCGCTGGCCGCGTCATTGCGCGTGCTTGCGACCTCGGAACCAAAGGGTGGGCGGCGTGTAGCGATCCTTGGCGATATGCTGGAACTGGGCGGTGACGAAAACGCGGTACATGCGGCCATTGCGGAACTGCCATCGGTTTCGTCCATAGATGTGATCCATTGCGTCGGATCGTGTATGGCGCATCTGTGGCAGGCGCTGCCAGATAGCAAGCGAGGCAGGTCGGTCGAAACGTCGGATCAATTGCTCGACGAACTGCCCGAATTGGTCAGTGCTGGCGATATCGTGCTGCTGAAAGGCTCACTCGGCTCGAAGATTGGAATATTGGTTGACGCGCTGCGGCAAATCGGAGAAGCGCGCGCATCGCATTTTCGGAGACAAGTCTAGATGCTCTATTGGTTGACCGCATTTTCGGACGGGGGGGACCTGTTCAACCTGTTTCGCTATATCACGTTGCGAGCAGGCGGTGCGTTCTTCACCGCGCTGATTTTCGGTTTCGTCTTCGGACGCCCGCTGATCAACCTGCTGCGCAAGAAACAGCGCAATGGTCAGCCGATCCGCGATGACGGGCCTGCGAGTCATCTGGAAACCAAATCCGGCACCCCGACGATGGGCGGTGTGCTGATCCTTGGTGCGGTGATCTTGTCCACGTTGTTGTGGTCGCGGCTGGACAATCCCTATATGTGGATGGTGTTGTTGGTCACGGTGGGTTTCGGTGCTATCGGGTTTGCCGACGACTACGCCAAGGTCAGCAGGAACAACGCGAAGGGCGTGCCGGGCAAGGTGCGCCTATTGTTGGGATTCCTGATCGCCGCCTCGGCGGGGATATGGGCCGCTTGGGTGCACCCAGCGGAACTTTCAGGTCAGCTCGCGATGCCTGTCTTCAAGAACCTGCTGATCAATCTGGGTGTGTTCTTCGTGCCGTTCTCGATGATCGTGATCGTTGGAGCCGCCAATGCGGTGAACCTCACGGACGGGCTGGACGGCTTGGCCATCATGCCGGTGATGATTGCGGCGTCAGCGCTTGGCGCGATTGCCTACACCGTCGGGCGCGTCGACTTCTCGGAATATCTTGAGGTCCACTACGTTCCCGGCACGGGTGAGTTGCTGATCTTCGTCGCAGGGCTGATCGGCGGGGGCTTGGGCTTTTTATGGTATAACGCACCACCGGCCGCCGTTTTCATGGGTGATACGGGTTCGCTCGCTCTTGGCGGTGCACTTGGTGCGATCGCTGTCGCCACCAAGCACGAGATCGTTCTCGCCATTGTCGGCGGCCTGTTCGTGGTCGAGGCCCTGTCCGTGATCATTCAGGTTCTGTACTTCAAACGCACCGGAAAACGTGTCTTTCTAATGGCGCCGATCCATCATCATTTCGAGAAAAAGGGTTGGCAGGAACCTCAGATCGTCATCCGCTTCTGGATCATTTCGCTGATCCTGGCGCTGATCGGTCTGGCCACACTGAAAATCCGCTAAGGTCCCTTTATGGGCATGGGAGGCTGCATATGATCCCTGTTCGAGGATATGAAGGCCGCCGTGTCGCGGTGTTGGGATTGGGCCGGTCGGGGCTGGCGACGGCGCGGGCACTTAAAGCCGGTGGGGCTGAGCCTGTGCTCTGGGACGACAGCCCCGAAGCGCGCAGCAAGGCCGAGGTAGAAGGTTTCGAATGTCGTGATCTGACGAAGCAGGACGGCTTTACGGGGGTCGAGGTGCTGATCGTTTCACCGGGCATCCCCCATCTCTACCCCAAGCCAAACCCGGTTATCGCGGCCGCATGGGCTGCGCAGGTGCCTGTGGACAACGATGTAGGGCTGTTCTTCCGGTCGTTGGCAACAGATGAATGGAACAGGTTCGAGACCCTTCCGCGAGTGATTGCGGTGACTGGCTCGAACGGCAAGTCGACGACATCCGCGCTGATCCATCACTGTCTGGATCATGCCGGGCGACCTTCGCAGTTGGCGGGCAATATCGGGCGGGGCGTTTTGGACATTGATGCGCCAGGCGATGGCGATGTCGTCGTGCTTGAACTATCGTCCTACCAGACCGACCTGGCGCGTTCGCTGACACCCGATATAGCCGTGTTCACCAACCTGACCCCGGATCACCTGGACCGCCACGGAGGCATGGGTGGCTACTTCGCCGCGAAGCGGCGGCTGTTTGCAGAGGGCGGACCGGATCGCGCAATCATCGGTGTGGATGAAAATGAAGGTGCTTACCTTGCGAACCAGCTAGCCGAAGGGCCGGGCGATGACCGCGTCATACGCGTGTCGGTTTCTTGCAAGCTCGATGGCGAAGGATGGAACCTGTTTGCTCGCAAGGGCTTTCTGAGCGAGTACCGCAAGGGACGTCAGGTTGCGAGCATAGACCTGCGCAACCTGCCGGGACTGCCGGGCGTCCATAACCATCAGAACGCCTTGATGGCCTATGGCGCGCTGCGAGGCCTGGGATTGGCACCGCGCCTGATCGAGCAGGGCTTTCACAGCTTCGCGGGTCTTCCGCATCGCAGTCAGACGGTCGCGCAGATCAACGGCGTGCGATTTGTCAATGACAGCAAAGCCACCAACGCCGATAGTGCGGCGATGGCCTTGCGTGCCTTCCCGAATATCCGCTGGATCGCGGGCGGGCTGGGCAAGGATGGGGGTATCGCCTCGCTCACTGGCGAAATGGACCATGTCGTGAAGGCCTATCTGATCGGTCATTCGGCGCGTGAGTTTGCATTGCAAATTTCCGATGTGCCGCATGAGATCTGCGAAACAATGGATATCGCGGTCCGCAAAGCGGCCGCCGATGCTGAGCCCGGTGATACGATCCTGTTGGCCCCTGCAGCAGCGAGTTTTGACCAATATGCGGATTTCGAGAAACGCGGCGAGGATTTCACGCGGCTCGTCGAAGAACTTGACGGCCAGTGAAGAAATGCCGACGCTCGTTGTTTTTCTGGCTTCACGTGACCTGATCGGCTAGTCTGTCCGCAAGCCCGACCATACGGGCAGGCAGAGGCAGACGAGCAGGTGTTCCCATGACGGAGATGGTTCATGGCGCACTCCCTGAATCCGGGGGTGAACCGCTGCTACCGAAGTGGTGGCGCACGATAGATCGCTGGACGCTGTTCTGTGCGTTCTGCCTGTTTGCCATCGGCTTGCTTCTGGGGCTGGCGGCTTCGCCGCCACTGGCCGAGCGTAACGGACTGTCGAACTTCTACTACGTGCAGCGGCAGATGCTGTTTGGTGCCATGGCGATGTTCGCCATGCTTATGTGTTCTATGCTCAGTCCGCAGCAAGTGCGGCGGGTTGGCGTCATCGGGTTCTTGGTTGCCTTCGTCGCGCTGGCGTTGTTGCCCATCTTCGGCACGAATTTCGGCAAGGGCGCGATCCGGTGGTACTCGCTGGGCTTCGGCAGCGTCCAGCCGTCTGAATTTTTCAAACCGTTCTTCGTCATCCTGATTGGCTGGTTGATGGCGGGCAGTCAGGAAATCAACGGTCCACCGGGCAAGTTGATGTCTTTCGTGCTGACCATTGTCGTCGTCGGCATGCTCGCATTGCAGCCGGATTTCGGGCAGGCCTGTCTGGTGCTGTTCGCTTGGGGAATTGTCTATTTCGTGGCAGGCGCACCGATGATCCTGATGCTGATCGTCGCGGGTATGGTCGTTGGTGCGGGGGTCTTCGCCTATGGCGCTTCCGAACACTTCGCCCGACGTATTGACGGCTACCTGTCCGCTGAAATCGACCCGACGACGCAGATCGGCTATGCGGCAAACGCCATTCAGAATGGCGGCATCTTCGGAGTCGGTATCGGCGAGGGAGAGGTCAAATCCTTTCTTCCGGACGCCCACACGGATTTCATCATCGCGGTGGCCGCCGAGGAGTATGGCTTAATTCTGGTGCTGTGCATCATCTTGCTTTTCACTGCAATTACCGTGCGGTCACTGATCCGGCTTCTGAAAGAGCGTGATCCGTTCGCTCGCTACGCGGGTACCGGGCTGGCCTGCGTGTTGGGCATGCAGGCGATGGTGAACATGGGAGTCGCCGTGCGACTGCTGCCAACAAAAGGGATGACCTTGCCCTTCGTGTCTTATGGTGGTTCGTCGGTGATAGCGGCGGGGATTACCGTCGGGATGTTGCTTGCACTCACGCGCAATAGACCTCAAGGACGCATCGCTGATGTGCTGACCGGAGGTGGACGATAGATGGATGCGCCCTTGCTTGTGATCGCGGCTGGTGGAACCGGCGGGCATATGTTCCCCGCGCAGGCGCTGGCCGAGGAGATGTTGTCGCGCGGCTGGCAAGTGCGCCTGTCCACCGATGAGCGCGGTGCGCGCTACACCAGCGGCTTCCCGGATGCGGTCGAGATACAGCAAGTGCCATCGGCTACGTTCTCGCGCGGCGGTGTGATCGACAAGGCCAAGGTACCGTTCCAAATTCTGGCAGGGGTCGCGTCGGCGGTAATGCGGATGCGGAAGGAAAAGCCGGCGGTCGTTGCGGGCTTCGGCGGTTACCCGTCCATTCCTGCGCTCGGGGCGGCGACGCTTCTGAATATTCCGCGACTGGTTCACGAGCAAAATGGTGTGCTTGGCAAGGTGAACGAAAAGTTTGCCACCCGCGTCGAAACCGTCGCTTGCGGTGTTTGGCCTACAAAGCTGCCCGATGGGGTTTATGGCGAACACACCGGTAATCCGGTGCGTGGCGCGATCCTTGAGCGGGCCGGTGCACCTTACATTCCCCCTGGTGATTATCCGATGAGCCTTCTGGTGATC
Source organism: Qingshengfaniella alkalisoli (assembly GCF_007855645.1). GTDB lineage: Bacteria > Pseudomonadota > Alphaproteobacteria > Rhodobacterales > Rhodobacteraceae > Qingshengfaniella > Qingshengfaniella alkalisoli. The sequence goes on along the minus strand of NZ_CP042261.1, from coordinate 1,450,637 downwards.
GGTGGCAGTCAGGGTGCGCGCATACTGTCTGATGTCGTGCCGGATGCTGTCGCGCAATTGCCCGATACGTTGCAGGGAAATCTGCGTGTGGCACATCAGGCGAGGGCAGAGGATCTTGATCGCGTTCGGCAGGCCTATGATGAGGCAGGTATCCACGCCACTGTCGAGCCGTTTTTCCACGATGTACCCAACCGTATGGCGGACGCGCAGCTTGTGATTTCGCGGGCGGGCGCATCGTCGGTAGCGGACCTTTGTGTGATCGGGCGGCCGTCGATCCTGATCCCCTTTGCAGCTGCCGTATCGGATCACCAGGCGGCTAATGCGCGTGGGCTCGTCGCCGCTGACGCGACCGTCATGATTCCGGAAAGTAAACTTGATCCCGCCAGCCTTTCCGAGCATATCGCAGCGATCCTGCAAAACCCCGACGCAGCGGTGAAGATGGCGCATGGCGCGTTGGCGCTTGGCAAGCCCGATGCTGCGCAAAGACTTGCGAGAATTGTCGAGCGGCTGGCACAAGAAGGACAGGACCGATGAAGCACTGGGAGGCGCAAATGAACGCCGCAACGAAACTACCGCTGGAACTCGGCGCGATCCATTTCGTGGGTGTCGGCGGCATCGGCATGTCCGGAATTGCCGAGGTGCTTCTCGATCACGGCTATCAGGTGCAAGGATCCGATCTGAAGCAATCCAAGATTACGGATCGTCTGGAAAAACTGGGCGCGAAGGTTTTCATCGGACAGAAGGCGGAGAACTTGACCGAGGCTGAAGTCGTCGTGATTTCGTCTGCTATCAAACCGGGTAACCCTGAACTGGACGAAGCGCGCAGGAAGGGGCTGCCGGTGGTGCGCCGCGCCGAGATGCTGGCCGAACTGATGCGGCTGAAATCGAATATTGCCGTCGCTGGAACGCACGGTAAGACGACCACAACCACGATGGTTGCCACGCTTTTGGATGCGGGTGGGCTGGACCCGACCGTGATCAATGGCGGGATCATCCACGCCTACGGCTCCAACGCACGGATGGGGCAGGGCGAATGGATGGTAGTAGAAGCCGACGAAAGCGACGGCACGTTTACGCGGCTTCCCGCGACAGTTGCAATCGTGACAAACATCGACCCGGAGCACATGGAGCACTGGGGCGACTTCGACGCGCTGCGCAAGGGCTTCCACGATTTCGTTTCGAACATCCCGTTCTACGGGTTGGCGGTGTGCTGCACTGACCATCCAGAGGTGCAATCTCTGGTCGGCAAGATCACGGATCGGCGCGTCGTTACCTTTGGTTTCAACGCGCAAGCCGATGTGCGCGCGGTGAATCTGCGCTATGAGGCGGGTGTTGCGCATTTCGACATCCATCTTCAGAACGAAGATCAGGTGATCACTGATTGCTCGCTGCCCATGCCGGGCAATCACAATGTGTCCAACGCGCTAGCTGCGGTGGCGGTTGCGCGCTATTTGCGGATGACCAAGGACGATATCCGCTCTGCGCTGCAAGGCTTCAAGGGCGTAAATCGTCGTTTCACCAAGGTAGGCGAGGTGGATGGCGTCAGTGTTATAGATGATTACGGTCATCACCCGGTCGAGATTTCAGCGGTGCTCAAAGCCGCGCGTCAGGCGGCATCGGGTCGTGTGATCGCTGTGCATCAACCGCATCGCTATTCCCGTTTGCATTCGCTGTTCGATGACTTCTGTGCCTGTTTCAACGATGCTGACGTGGTTGGAATTGCAGAGGTTTATTCCGCAGGAGAAGACCCGGTCGAGGGCGCGACGCGGGAAGATCTGGTCGCAGGGCTGGTTCGCCACGGCCATCGTCATGCACGGGCGGTTCTGAGCGAAGATGATCTGGAGCGGCTGGTGCGCGAACAGGCGCGGCCGGGCGACATGGTCGTCTGTCTCGGAGCGGGCACGATCAGCGCATGGGCAAACAATCTGCCGGAGCGGCTGGAAAAGAAGTGATGTCTGACACGGTCACTCTTCCCGCGGTGCGAGGTCGCCTGACGTCGCAAAGATCTCTGTCTGAACTGACATGGCTGCGTGTTGGCGGGCCTGCCGACTGGCTGTTTCAACCCGCTGACGAGCAGGACCTGTGTGATTTCCTTTCTGCGCTCGATCCCGACATTCCGGTCTTCCCGATGGGGGTGGGATCGAACCTGATCGTGCGTGATGGCGGCATTCGTGGTGTAGTGGTTCGTCTGGGCCGTGGTTTCAATGGTGTTGAATTTGACGGCGAGACGGTAACGGCGGGCGCGGCGGCGCTGGACGCACAAGTGGCCAAGCGCGCGGCCTCCCAAGGTCGTGATCTGACATTCCTGCGCACGATCCCCGGCACAATCGGCGGGGCTTGTCGAATGAATGCGGGCTGCTACGGCAGCTACATGGCAGATGTGTTTCTTGAGGCGCAGGCCGTTACCCGTTCTGGAAAACGGATGACGCTCGGTCCTCAGGATATGGGGTTTGCCTATCGCCACAGCGAGGTTCCACCCGACTGGATCGTGACGCAAGTGACTATGAAAACACCGCGGGGTGATCCGAATGATTTGCAGCGACGCATGATCGACCAGGTTGCCAAGCGCGACGCAACTCAGCCCACCAAGGACCGCACGGCAGGATCAACCTTTCGCAACCCGGCGGGTTTCAGTTCCACCGGACGAGCCAATGACACGCATGAATTGAAAGCGTGGAAGGTTATTGACGAGGCAGGGATGCGCGGCGCGGCGCTTGGTGGCGCGCAAATGTCGCAGATGCATTCCAACTTTCTGACCAATACAGGTGCCGCTACGGCAACAGAACTCGAAGCACTTGGCGAAGAGGTTCGAAAAAGGGTTTTCGAGACCAGCGGAATAGAGTTAGTCTGGGAAATCATGCGGGTCGGTGATCCAGCTTAAGGATTCCGTAACCGCTTGGGCGGAAACGCTCATACAGCAACCCGGAAAAGAAACCGGGACACGAGAAGAGCAGCGGGCAAAACCAGCCCGAAACAATGAGGCAGGGTATGTCCATCATGACAGAACCCTTGGTGGCGGTCCTTAAAGGCGGGCCGTCGGCTGAGCGTGAGGTGTCGCTATCTTCGGGGCGCGAATGTGCTGCGGCACTGAGAACCGAAGGATTCCGTGTCGAGGAAATCGATTGCGGGCCGGATCTGGCGACTCGTTTGTCCGAGATGAAGCCTGACGTTGTTTTCAACGCGCTACATGGCCGCTTTGGAGAAGATGGCTGCGTTCAGGGGTTGCTGGAATGGCTACAGATTCCCTACACGCACAGTGGCGTACTCGCGTCCGCCACTGCCATGGACAAGCAACGGTCCAAAACGGTTTTCCGGGAGGCGGGTCTGCCCGTGCTCGACAGCCGCATCGTGTCCGCTGAACTGGCGCAGCGTGAACATGCCATGCTGCCGCCATATGTCGTGAAGCCCAACAATGAAGGATCTTCGGTCGGGGTCTATCTGGTGCATGAGGCCGCGAATGGCCCGCCGCAGCTGGCACCAACCATGCCGTCACAGGTGATGGTCGAACAGTTTGCGCCCGGTCGGGAACTGACCACGGCTGTTCTGGGCACCCGAGCGCTGACGGTGACAGATATCTATGCGACCGGCTGGTATGACTATGACGCAAAATACAAGCCGGGTGGCTCGCGCCATGTGGTCCCCGCAGATGTTCCCGAAGAGGTTTTTGAGGCCTGCCTCGACTATGCGGTTCGGGCGCATCGGGCGTTAGGCTGTCGCGGTTTGAGCCGCAGCGATTTTCGTTGGGATGAAAGCCGGGGCCTCGATGGACTAATTCTGCTGGAAACGAATACGCAGCCGGGTATGACGCCCACGTCCTTGGCACCCGAACAGGCGGCGCATAAAGGTATCGGATTCGGGGAGCTGTGCCGCTGGATTTTGGAGGACGCCTCGTGCGGACGCTGACCGCAAGCCGCGGAGAAACGCTGCGTCGTGATCCGGCGCCGAGCCGTCTTCAGTATCGTGTGACGCGCCTTTGGTTGTCGCCCTCTTTCCGCCGTTTTGTCACTTTTATCCTGCCGGTGTTTCTGCTCGTGTTTCTTGGTGGTGTTTATGTGGCACAGCCTGCGCAGCAGAAGATGTTCCGGGAATGGGTCGGACAGGTGAGGGCCTCAATCGAGGCACGTCCCGAATTCCAGATACGCCAGATGTCTATCACGGGGGCATCGCCGGTTCTCGCAGATGAAATCCGTCGTCGCGTGCCGGTCGAGTTTCCGGTCAGTTGGCTGCGACTGGATAAGGACCAGATCAACCAAACGATTTCATCGCTCGATGCGGTGGAAAGCGTGCGGGTCAATGTCGAACTTGGCGGCGCGCTTCGTCTGAACGTCACGGAAAGAACGCCCGCGATTTTGTGGCGCGACCGTTCGGGGCTGATGATCCTGGATGGCACGGGCCACCGCATTGCTTACATCGACCGTCGAGAAGGCCGACCTGATCTGCCGTTGATCACGGGCGATGGTGCGAGCGCTGCCGTTCCCCAGGCGTTGGAGCTTTGGGAGTCGCTTGGCCACATCAAAAACCGTGTCCGCGGTCTGACTCGTCAGGGAGAGCGGCGTTGGGATGTGGTTCTGGATCGTAACCAGATCATCCAGCTGCCCGAGAGCGAGCCTGTTCGCGCCTTGCAGCGGGTTCTTGCGATGGATGCGGCAGCGGATGTTCTGACCCGTGATGTGGTCGCGGTGGATATGAGGGTCGCCGAGCGCCCGACGATCAGACTCGGACCGGACGCAATGGAATATCAGCGCACAACACGCGCGTTTGAGAAGGGGCTGGCAAGTCAATGACAGAATTGTATCAATCCCAACGTGCCATGCGGCAAATGCGCAAAGCCGCGATGCAGCGGGGAGTCGTCGCGATTCTTGATATCGGCACCGCGAAGGTGACGTGCCTGATCTTGCGCTTTGACGGTGAAGCGCGTCCGAAAGTGGATGGTGTCGGATCGATGGCCGGGCAATCACGCTTTCGTATCATTGGCGCGGCAACGACTCGGGCGCGGGGCATGCGTAGCGGCGAGATCGACACCATGCCGGAAGCGGAGCGTGCGGTGCGAACCGTCGTTCAGGCGGCGCAAAAGATGGCTCAGGTCCGGGTTGATCATGCGATAGTGTGCTTTTCCGGCGCGCGCCCTCGGTCTTACGGGCTGCTGGGCCAAGTGGATGTGGCGGGGCATGAGGTCGCGGGCAGTGACATTGCCAATGTGCTTGCCAGCTGCGACATGCCTGATATCGGCGCGCATCGAACGGTCATGCATGCGCAGCCCGTGAACTTCGCGCTCGATGGTCGTAGCGGGTTGAGCGATCCGCGCGGACAGGTGGGACAACACCTGACCACGGATATGCATATGTTGACCGTGGATCAGGGCTGCGTGCAAAACATTCTGCATTGTATCAAACGTTGTGATCTGGAACTGGCGGGGTTGGCGTCATCGGCCTATGTTTCCGCGATTTCGTCGATGGTCGAGGATGAGCAGAAACTGGGTGCCGCTTGCATTGATCTGGGCGCGGGGTCGACCGGTATTTCAATCTTCATGCGCGGGCATATGATCTACGGCGACACGGTCCGGTTCGGTGGCGGACATATTACACAGGACATCTCCAAGGGGCTGGGCATTCCGCTGGATATGGCCGAACGGATCAAAACCGTTCATGGCGGTGTGACGGCGACAGGGCGCGACGATCTGGAAATGATCGAGCTCCGCAGCGAAACAGGTGATTGGGAGCATGACCGCCGCGAGGTCAGCCGAAGTGAACTGATCGGAATCATGCGCCCGCGCGTCGAGGAGATCCTTGAAGAAGTGCGCGCACGCCTGGATGCGGCCGGGTTTGACTACCTGCCTAGTCAGAAACTTGTGCTGACGGGCGGCGGTAGCCAGATTCCCGGCCTGCCGGGGCTGGCGCAACGCGTGCTAGGGCATCAGGCGCGGCTGGGGCGCCCATTGCGCGTTCAAGGATTGCCGCACGCGGCTACCGGGCCGGGATTTTCCTCTGCCGTTGGCCTGTGTCTATTTGCCGCGAACCCGCAGGATGAGTGGTGGGATTTCGACATCCCCGCTGACCGATTACACCCCCGCCCGCTCCGCCGTGCGGTCAAGTGGTTCAAGGAAAACTGGTAGAAAGCATCCCAAGTTTAACGCGACAGTAAGAATGTCGCGAAAAATTGCCGAAAAGTGGTGGATTTTGCCAGTTTCGCCACTTTTTGTGGTGACGATATGCCTGCTCATAGGTAAGCTGGCGTCAATAAGGCAGTCGCGGGCGCAAAAGTCCGCAAAAATTATACAGGCGGATCCAACTATGACTCTGAATCTGACTATGCCCGAGCAGGAAGAGCTCAAGCCGAAGATTACGGTGTTCGGCGTGGGTGGTGCTGGCGGCAATGCTGTCAACAACATGATCGAAAAAGAGTTGGATGGCGTCGAATTCGTGGTGGCAAACACGGATGCGCAGGCGCTCCAACAAAGCAGGTCCAAGGCACGCGTTCAGATGGGCCTGAAGGTGACCGAGGGTCTCGGCGCTGGTGCGCGCCCAGCCGTTGGCGCGGCGGCGGCTGAAGAATCCATCGAACAGATTGTGGATCATCTGGTCGGTTCGCATATGTGTTTCATCACCGCTGGTATGGGCGGCGGCACTGGGACGGGCGCGGCCCCGATCATTGCACAAGCGGCGCGTGAGCTAGGCGTTCTGACTGTTGGTGTTGTGACCAAACCCTTCCAGTTCGAAGGGTCGAAACGTATGCGCAAGGCCGAGGATGGGGTGGAAGCCCTCCAGAAGGTCGTCGACACGCTGATCATCATTCCGAACCAGAACCTGTTCCGTCTCGCCAACGAGAAGACGACCTTCACCGAGGCGTTTTCGATGGCTGACGATGTGCTCTATCAGGGTGTCAAAGGTGTCACGGACCTGATGGTGCGTCCGGGCTTGATCAACTTGGATTTCGCCGACGTGCGCGCCGTGATGGACGAGATGGGCAAAGCGATGATGGGCACAGGCGAAGCCGAGGGCGAAGATCGCGCCGTTCAGGCTGCAGAGAAGGCCATTGCCAACCCGCTGCTCGACGAGATCAGCCTGAGAGGCGCCAAGGGCGTTCTGATCAACATCACCGGCGGCTACGACCTGACGCTGTTCGAACTGGACGAGGCCGCGAACAGGATTCGCGAAGAGGTCGATCCGGATGCGAACATTATCGTGGGTTCGACACTGGACCCCGATATCCAGGGCGTGATGCGTGTATCGGTCGTGGCAACGGGCATTGATGCCATCGCAAAGGATATCGAAGAAGCGAGCCCGGTGCGTCGCCGGGCGTTGTCCGAGCCGTTGGTCAGCGAAGTTTCGCAGGAGAAAACCGCTCATCAGCCGGAAGCTGCGGCTGCCGTCGAGGCACCTGCCGCGCATGCACCGCAGTCGCGAGTGGGAGAAGAAGAGCCGACATTGTTCCACAATTTGGATACCTCCAGCACCCACCAACCGGTCACAACACAGCGCGATGATGATCTGCCGCCGCCGGCTTACACCCCGCATCCGGAGCCAGAGACGGTTCAGGATGCGCCGGAAAGCTTCGTCGCACCGCGTCCCAACGCGACGCGCGGGCAACCATCCGAGGACACGCTGCGCCGTCTCCAAGCTGCTGTCAGCAAGCAACCTGATCGCAACCCGACGGAGCGACCAGCCCAGCCCAGTGCGGAAATCCATCACGCCGACAAGCAACGTTTCGGCATCAATTCCCTGATCAACCGCATGACGGGGCAGGGCCACGGACATGGCCAAGCCGGTGAGGGACGGGCGCAAATGTCGCGCCCGGCACCGAATATGCAGCCGGTCTCTGAGGATCAGCTGGACGAAGATGCTGAATTGGACCGTATCGAAATCCCCGCATTCCTGCGTCGTCAAGCAAACTGACGTAGCGTTGCATGTAACGAATGTGAAGGGCGGCTTCGGCTGCCTTTTTCGTTTGTTAACAGAAGTTTAGTTTTCGGCTTTCCGAGTGGTGGCAATTTTTCGCTTATCGAAAAATGTCATGTTTCAGACCGTTGCAAAGATTGAGTTGAGAGCATGCCCCCGCCGCCCTAGGTAGCTAGACGAGCAACAAGCGGCCCGGAGAGGCATGACATGCAAACGACATTGAAAACCATAGCACGTTTCACGGGAACGGGACTTCACACCGGTCGTCCTGTTCGCTTGTCTGTTCATCCGGCGAAACCATTCTTTGGTATCCGCTTCCGCCGCACCGACGTCCGCGATGCGGATCAGATGATCTTCGCGCGCTGGGATTTTGTTGAACAGACGTCGCTTTGCACGAAGGTCGTTAACAAGGACGGCATCAGCGTTTCGACGATTGAACACATCATGGCCGCGCTTGCCGGTGTGGGTATCCATAATGCGCTGATTGACATTGATGGCCCTGAAATTCCGATTCTCGATGGCAGCGCTGCACCTTTCGTGCGCGGTTTGATGAATGCGGGTCTGGATCGTCAGGATGCTCCCGTGCGTGCGATTCGTATCCTGAAGCCAGTTGAAGTGTGCCGTGGTCAGGCCTGTGCGCGTCTTGAGCCGTCCGAAGGATTGGAAATCGATTTCAGCATCGATTTCGCGGACGAGGCGATCGGTCGCCAATCGCTCGCGCTGAACATGCACAACGGCACATTCATCCGTGAGCTTTGCGACAGTCGTACCTTCTGCCTGCAATCGGATGTAGATGTGATGCGTGCCAACGGCTTGGCGCTCGGTGGCAGTACACGCAACGCGGTTGTCTTTGATGATGGGGATGTTCTCAGCCCGGGTGGGTTACGCCATTCTGACGAGCCCGTGCGCCACAAGATGCTTGATGCCTTGGGCGACCTGGCGACTGCCGGAGCACCGATCCTTGGCCGTTACGTCGGTATCCGGTCGGGTCACTCCCTGACGAATGAATTGCTGCGCACGCTGTTTGCCGACGACAGCGCATGGTGCTTTGAGGAATGCGATACCGATACCGCCAGCCATTTGCCCGGTGTCGGCGTCAGTCATCTTGATCTGACGATGTGTGCTTGAACTCAACCGACTATGTCCGCACGAGCGCTTGACCGGAAAAAGAGCACTAACCCATTTTTCCCGGGAATCTTTCGTGCTATCCCCGCTGTGAGCCGGTCAAGGAGCAGCGGTTGATAGTGAATAATCAGACATATGCGGGCAAGTTGCGTCTCTTCACACATCGTATGATCGCTTGCATCGCGTTGACGGCAGTTCTTGCTGGTTGCGGCGGTGGTAGCAATCAGGAACCCGCACTGGAAAACTTCTGCGAAGGAAATCTTCGATCGCGGTGAATACGAGCTATCGGAAAACAACATGGAAGACGCCGCCCGCTATTTCGGCGAGGTGGAGCGTCTCTATCCGTATTCCGAATGGGCGAAACGTTCTTCTGATCATGCAGGCCTATTCCCTGCACCGCGACCGCGATTACGAAGCGAGTCGCGGAGCCGCACAGCGTTACATCGACTTCTATCCTGCGGATGAAGACGCGGCTTATGCCCAGTACCTTCTGGCGCTCAGCTATTACGACCAGATCGACGATGTCGGGCGCGATCAGGGGCTGACCTTTCAGGCGCTGCAATCTTTGCGGACGGTGATCGAGCGCTACCCGGACAGTGAATATGCACGCTCTGCGATTCTGAAGTTCGACCTCGCCTTTGATCATCTGGCGGGCAAGGAAATGGAAATCGGGCGCTACTATCTGAAGCGTGAGCACTACGCGGCATCGATCAATCGTTTCCGCGTCGTTGTAGAGAACTTCCAGACCACCAGCCACACGCCAGAGGCGCTCTATCGTCTGGTGGAAGCCTATCTGTCCTTGGGGCTGGTTGGTGAGGCTCAAACCGCCGGGGCAATTTTGGGCTACAACTATCAGGGCACGGATTGGTACAACGACGCCTATACGCTGTTGACAGGGCAGGGGCTGCTGCTGGAGCCTGCGGGCGATAGCTGGTTGTCCGGCATTTATCGGCAGTCAGTGCAGGGACAGTGGCTCTGATATCATTTTGGTCGATCGGCGCTTAACGGAACGGGCATGATTCTTGAGCTGGAAATCCGCAATATCCTGCTGATCGATCATCTCGAGATCGAATTTCGCTCTGGTTTGAACGTGCTGACCGGCGAGACAGGCGCTGGTAAGTCAATTCTTCTCGATTCTCTCGGTTTTGTGCTGGGATGGCGCGGCCGTGCAGATATCGTGCGTCAGGGTGCTGAACAGGGAGAGGTCACCGCGATCTTTGCGTTGTCCGACGACCACCCGGCGCGGGCAGTACTGGCAGAGGCGGAGATCCCCGTTGAAGACGATCTGATCCTGCGACGGGTCAATCGTGCCGATGGACGCAAAACTGCATGGGTGAACGACCGGCGGTGTTCAGGCGATATCCTGCGCAATCTGTCCGACACGCTTGTAGAACTGCAAGGCCAGCGTGATGATCGCGGACTGCTCGATGCGAAGGGCCATCGCGCATTGCTGGACAGTTTCGCTGGAAATGGAACGCTTTTGGCTGACACACGATCTGCATGGACCGATCTGGTTTCCTCGCGAAGGTTCATGCAGGGGTTGGAAGCCGCCGTTGCCAAGGCCCGAGACGAGGAAGAATTTCTGCGGCATGCGGTTCAGGAGCTTGATGACCTGTCGCCGGAACCGGGTGAAGATGCGGCCTTGGATGCCAAGCGTCGTCTGATGCAGAACGCTGAAAAGGTCCGGCAGGACGTGGAACGGGTGGTTCAGGCGCTGGATCATTCGGAAGGCGCCGAAGGGCGTATCACTGATGCCGTGCGCTGGCTGGAATCGGTGGCAGGGAACTTGCCGGATGATGCGGTGTCCGGCCCGCTCGCTGCGCTTGAGCGTGTTGCGATCGAGCTGTCCGAAGCACAGTCTGGCGTCGAGCAGGTTCTTGCGCAGTTGAGCTTTGATCCGGAAGAACTGCTCGCGACGGAAGAGCGGTTGTTTGCCTTGCGGGGTCTTTCACGCAAGCATGGCGTCCCCTCAGATGATCTGGCAGCTTTTGCGGATGAGTTGCGTGCGCGGCTGGACCGGATAGAAACAGCCGACACGGAACTGGAACAGGCGACCAGATCGGTCGCGATGGCGGAGCGAGCGTACGCGGATGCTGCGGCGAAACTGTCTGAGGCCCGGCAAGGCGCTGCCGGACGGCTGGATACCGCGATGCAGGCGCAGCTGGCACCGCTAAAGATGGAACGGGCGCGCTTTGTCACGCAGGTGACTGGTATTGCAAGTGGTCCCGATGGCGTCGACGCGGTTGAGTTTCAGGTGGCTACCAACCCAGGATCGCCTGCCGGTCCGATGCAGAAAGTGGCGTCCGGCGGTGAACTATCGCGTTTCCTTCTGGCGCTGAAGGTTTGTCTCAGCGGCGATGATGGCACGAAGACGTTGATCTTCGACGAAATCGATCAGGGTGTTGGCGGGGCCACGGCGGACGCAGTCGGCAAACGCCTCGCGCAACTTGCGCAAAGCGGTCAGGTTCTCGTCGTTACGCATTCGCCGCAGGTCGCGGCTTATGGTCAACAGCATTTGCGAGTCGAAAAACGTGTCGAGGGTGAAACTACACTGTCTCATGTGGAAGTCGTGGCCGCGCATGAGCGGGTCGCGGAAATCGCCCGCATGGTTTCTGGTGATCAGGTAACGGACGCTGCACGCGCCGCTGCCAACGCGCTGATCGATCGCGCGTCACAGGAATTAAGCTAGGAAAGGCTTTGTTTTTCATGATGTTCCGTGCCAAACTTGTGCAAATCGGACATGCTGAAGGGCAGGGCGCGTGAGCGATCCGAAGCCGTCTGTCATATCGCAGCAGCTTGATGAGGCCGTCGCCGTCTGGCGTGGCGGCTGGCGTGTCGTGCGTCATAAGGGGCCAAGCAAGGTCCAGTTCTGGTTTATTGCCTTGGTGATCGGGACGGCCGCAGGTTTCGCGGCGCTTTTCTTTCGCAAGGGGATCGAACAGCTTCAGACGCTGATCTACGGCACGAGCGATGTGCGCTTGGCGAGCGCGGCTGAAATGCTGCCCTGGTACTGGGTGCTGATCGTGCCCATTCTGGGCGGGCTATGTGTTGGGCTGATCCTTCACTACTTTACACCGGACGCGCGGGCACGGTCGGTTGGCGACGTGATCGAGGGCGCCGCACTGAACGATGGGCGCGTCGAGACGAGGGAAGGGCTGGCATCGGCGCTGGCCTCACTGATCACGCTGTCCTCTGGTGGCTCCAGTGGTCGCGAGGGGCCGGTCGTTCATCTTGCTGGCGTGATCTCGACATGGGTCAGCCAACGTATCCATGCAGACGGGATAACGGGCCGCGATTTGCTCGGTTGCGCCGTTGCGGGGGCGGTATCAGCTTCGTTCAATGCACCCATAGCCGGCGCGTTGTTCGCGCTGGAGGTTGTCCTGCGCCACTTCGCGGTCCACGCCTTCGCGCCCATTGCGATTGCATCCGTCGCGGGAACGGTCATCAACCGGCTGGAATACGGCGGTATTACTGAATTCGTGCTGCCAGAGCCCGGCGCGCTAGATTTCTATATTGAACTACCGGCCTTCCTGTTGCTCGGACTTTTGTCCGGTGTTGTCGCTGCCTTCTTTATGCGCGCGATGTTTTTCTCAGACCGCCTGTCCACTGCGGCATGGCAGGCGACCGGGTTACCGCGCTGGATGCGCCCGATGGTGGCGGGCGCGGTACTTGGTCTGATCGCTATCTGGTTTCCGCATATCATCGGGGTCGGATATGAAACGACCTCTGCCGCGCTGACGGGAAATCTGATCTGGACGCAAGCGGTGATCTTCCTGATCGTGAAATGTGCGGCGGTATCGGTGACCCTTGCCGGTCGCATGGGCGGGGGAGTATTCTCCCCGTCGCTGATGATCGGCGCGCTGCTGGGGCTGGCTTTCGGAATTATTGCCACCGGATTGGCACCCGATTTTTCGGGCAGCGAGACGCTTTATGCGCTGGCCGGGATGGGCGCCGTCGCCGCGGCTGTTCTGGGCGCGCCGATTTCGACGACGATGATCGTATTCGAACTAACCGGCGACTGGCAGACGGGAATAGCTGTGATGACCTCCGTGTCGTTATCCTCGGCGCTGGCCAGCCGCATGGTGGATCGGTCCTATTTCCTGACCCAGCTTGAGCGGCGGGGCTGTCATATGGCGGCGGGTCCGCAAAGCTACCTTCTGGCGATGTTCAGGGTGTCATCGGTCATGCGTGCTATGACCCATCCCAAGGCACCCGATACTTCGCAATGTGAAGCGCTGATTTCTCAAGGGGTTTTCGTGGACAGGGCGGCGACGCTGGAACAGGCGTTGCCGAAGTTCGATGCTGGTGAAACGGATTTTCTGCCGGTCACGACACAGGGAAAAGACGGTGAGCCGCCTCAGCTTGTCGGCTCCCTGTTTCAGGTGGATGCACTGAAGGCCTATAACCGCGCCCTCGCCGCCGTGGCGGCAGAGGAACATTCCTGATCAATCAGACACGTTCGACCGTCACCATCGACTGATAAAAGGCGATGTGACCTGCGATGTCGGCAGCGTTGTCGAGTGGTGTTTCATAGCTCCACGCCGCGTTGTCCAGAACTTTACTCTTGGTGTGGATGGCATAGTAGGTCGCGTTACCCTTGAACGCGCAGCGTGTGGCTTGGTCCGTCTGGTCCAGAAAGGCCATCGCCACGTCATCGCGGGGGAAGTAGATCACGGGTGACAGGCCGGATTCGATCAATTCTATTGCATTCGATGTTTCGGCGATGATCGCGCCGCCTGCGCGCACGACCCATGTCCCGCCTGCTGGCCTTGTCGAAATTCCACGTTCCATCAGCGATTCTAATCCTGTCATAGCTCTCTCCCAGATCGCGCCTTTTGCGGCGCTGTGTGTTTATCCTTTCGGATCGTCAACCGCCGCACATATCAAAGCGGCTCTGTCGCTTGCAGCAGCCACGTTCTCGCCATCTCGGACACATGGTCGATCAGTCGGTCGCGGGTCTGCCGGTGATAGCTGTCGAGCCAGTTACGCTCGTCATCATCCAGAAGTTTTGTGTCAATCAGACGACGGTCGATCGGCACAAAGGTCAGCGTCTCGAATGACAACATGCGTCTATCGTCAGCTCCCGTCAATGCCGGTGCTTCAGTGACGCAGAGGAGGTTTTCAGTCCGGATGCCGAAATCGCCTTCGCGGTAGTATCCGGGTTCGTTGGACAGGATCATCCCGGGCTCCAGCGCCTGTTCCCCTGTGCGGGAAATGCGCTGTGGGCCTTCATGCACGGAAAGATAGGCTCCCACTCCGTGACCCGTGCCGTGGTCATAGTCCAGTCCTGCCAGCCACAGAGGGTAGCGCGCCAGCGGATCGAGATCACGACCAGCCAGCCCTTCAGGCCAGCGCGCCCGACTGACGGCGATCATGCCCTTGAGGACCAGGGTGAAACAGCGGCGGTGCAGATCTGTGGGTTCGCCGACCGTGACGGTGCGCGTGATGTCGGTGGTTCCGTCCAGATACTGCCCGCCCGAATCGACAAGAAGCAATTCACCGTTTCTGATGGTCCGATTCGATTGTTCGGTAACGCGGTAATGGGCCATTGCGGCGTTTGGGCCGCTGCCCGCGATGGTTTCGAAGCTGATGTCTTTCAACTGGTTGGTGGCCCGGCGATAGCCTTCGAGCGTGGTAGCCACATCGATCTCGGTCAACGTGCCTTTGGGGGCTTCCTCATCCAGCCAGGCCAGAAACTCGACCATGGCAATGGCGTCCCGCCTGTGTGCGGCGCGGGAACCTGCGATTTCGGCTTCCGTTTTACACGCACGAGGCAGGGCGCAAGGGTCGGTGCCTTCAACAACCTCGACATTGGCTTGCTCAAGGCCTTCGCTGACGGCGAAAGGTGCGCTGGATTTGTCGATCAGAACTTTACCCGACAGTGTGCCGAGCGCCTCTGCGAAATGCTCGAACGGGGCAGGACGAACGTCTTCGGGAAATTCTACACCACCCAGTTTTTGGGGTGCGATGAACAGGTCGACGGATGTATCGGCATGAAGAATGGCGAATGCATGGGCAAAAGGGGTGCGTGTGATATCTGCGCCGCGAATGTTCAGAAGCCAGGCGATGCTTTCCGGCAAGGTGATGATGACGGCGGACTGGCCCGCCTCGACCATATCACCGGCGATTTGGGCGCGCTTGTCGGCAGAACTTCGGCCTGCGAACTCATCGGGGTAACTAGTAACGGGTGCCATCGGCGGTTTGGGCTGGTCGTCCCAGATGACGTCCACAAGGTTTCCGGTTGGCTGAAAGGTGATCTTGCGGTCCGTCAACGCGTCACTGACTTGCGTGATCTCTGAACGCGTGTGCAGCCATGGATCAAAGCCGATCACCGCCCCATCTGTCGCATTTTCGCGCAGCCAATCCTGCAGCTTTGTCGCGGGCCAGTTTACAGGCGTATAGACCTCCAGATCGACTTGGCCGCGAACCTGCACCGTGTAGCGGCCGTCGATGAACACACCTGCTTTATCGGCCAGCACTGCGGCAAATCCAGCAGACCCTGTGAAACCCGTCAACCAGGAAAGGCGTTCGTCATGCGGGGCTACGACCTCACCGCGGAATGCATCTGCGCGGGGGATCAGAAAACCGTCCAGCTCCTGCGCCTTCATCTGGGCTCGGAGCGCGTTTAGCCGCGCGGCGCCGAGTTCCGGATGGCTGGTCGTTTCGAAGGACTGGAACAATGGACACCCCGTTTCGGCTGAGAAAAGCCGGATAAAACCGGCACCGGTTGACTTAACAAGCGATGCCGGAGGGGCGCAAGATCAGCTTGCCTTGCGTAATCCCAACATGCGGGCTTTTGCGCGGGGATCACTGTCGAATAGTGAGGCGAGTTGTTCGGTCATCGCCCCTGCGAGTTGTTCCACATCCGTGATTGTTACCGCGCGATCGTAATAGCGGGTCACGTCATGCCCGATACCGATCGCGATCAACTCCACCACCCGGCGTTTTTCGACCATGGCGATAACGTCGCGCAGATGCTTTTCCAGGTAGTTGGCCGGATTCACCGACAGTGTAGAATCATCCACGGGCGCGCCGTCGGAAATCACCATCAGGATCTTGCGGGCCTCGGCTCGATGGATCATCCGGCGATGTGCCCATTCCAGTGCCTCGCCGTCGATGTTTTCCTTCAGCAGGCCTTCTTTCATCATCAAGCCCAGGTTTGGCTTGGCACGCCGCCATGGGGCATCAGCGGATTTGTAGATGATGTGACGCAGATCGTTCAGGCGGCCGGGTTGCTGTTTGCGGCCGGCGGCGAGCCAGTCCTCGCGGCTTTGCCCGCCTTTCCATGCGCGCGTGGTAAAGCCGAGGATCTCCACCTTCACATCGCACCGCTCCAATGTGCGGGCCAATACGTCCGCGCAGATCGCGGCTATCGAAATCGGGCGACCGCGCATCGACCCCGAATTGTCGAGCAGAAGGGTCACGACAGTATCGCGAAATTCCATGTCCTTTTCGACCTTGAAGCTCAGCGGTGTTGTTGGGTTCGCAACGACCCGCGCCAAGCGTCCTGCATCTAGGATACCCTCTTCGCGATCGAATTCCCAACTGCGGTTCTGCTGTGCCTGCAGGCGGCGTTGCAGCTTGTTGGCCAGGCGCGAGACTGCGCCTTTCAGCGGTTCCAGCTGCTGGTCCAGATAGGCCCGTAGACGTTCCAACTCGGCCGGTTCGGCCAACTCCTCGGCCCGGATCTCTTCATCATAGTTGTTGCTGAAGACAGTGTAGTTCGGATCCGCCTCCGATGCGGCGGGCGGGGGTGGTGGGTCAAGCGGGGCCTCGCCATCCGGCAGGTCAGATTCCTCGACCGTTTCCGCGTCCGACATCTGGTCCATCGTGACCTGCGCTTCGGATGAATCCTGGCTGTCTGCTTGCGAATCCTCGGGCGAGGCGTCGCTTTCCTCTTCCGAGTCCTGATCGTCGCTCTGGTCGGTCTGCGGATCGGGGTCCTGCTCGTCCGTTTCGGCGCTTTCGTCCTGCTCGTCTTCCAGATCGTCCGGATCGTCTCCAAGCTGGTCGCCATAGCCCAGATCTTCGATCATCCGCCGCGCAAGCTTGGCAAATGCGGTCTGATCGTCGAGCGTGTCGTCGAGGCGGCTCAGCGAGGGACTGGCTTCGCGTTCGATATGTTCCCGCCACAGGTTCATGACATTGGCGGCACCTTCAGGCAGATCACGGCCGGTTGCCAGATGTCGCACCAAATACCCCGCAGCAGTTGCCAGCGGCGCAGCCGAGGCTTCCTTGATATCGGCATATCCCTTGCGATCGGCCTCCTGTGCAATCACCGCGTCGATGTTCTTGGCAGTGCCGGGCATTGCACGCGCACCCATTGCCTCGCATCGTGCGGTTTCCATCACATCATAGATGTCCCGTGCCATCGGGCCTTGTGGCGCATAGCGCGCATGGGTGGCATCATCGTGAAAACGGCGGCGCATTGCGTAGCTGTCCGCCGTGCCGCGCGCCAGAAGAACCTCGACCGTCGTCATGCGGCGAGACACCTGAGGTAGGCGGACCTGATCATTGACCATGCCTGGAGGATCGACCGAATAGCTGACGGTCATTTCGGGATCATCGGCAAGCACTCGCGTCGCATCGGCGAGGGCTTTCTTGAACGGTTCTGACGGGTTGTCGTTCTGGGTCATGTGGGTCCGCTCAGGCTGTTTGGGCTCTTGTCACATGAGCAGAGAGGCACTGTCCAGAGACAGGTCAAAGAAAGCCGTCATTCCCAGAAGCGTTTGAGGTTCGAAAGATCATTCCAGAGCGCGGTAGCATTGGTCCAATCGAACTCCGCCTGCACTGTTCGGCTTCCCAGAATCCAGCCCACCGCGCGCTGCGCATCCGGATCGCCAGATGCCACCGGATCGGAGCCTGATAGCAGCGTTTCGGCCATGGCAAGATCGTTCATGCTGCCGAACATGTCCTGCAGCTTTTTGAGCTTTGAGGTGAACTTGTTAACCTTCTTCTTTCCGTAGAGCGGTCCAAAGAACTCTGCGGCGTAGCGGAGTTTTTTCAACTCCTTCCGAAGCTCATGGCGCTGTTCAGTGCTCAATGCTTCAATGTGTTGTGCTCGTTTGGTGGTTTTTTTCCAGCGATGCGCCAGCGCGGAATTTGCCACCTCGTTGATCGGAGTAGCGAGCCGTTGTGTCTGTCCGTGATCATCCGGATCGAGCCATCCTCGCGTCTCGATGAATTGCGCAAGGTTCAACTCGAACCGGTGGACGCGTTCGCTCCGCAATACCTGACGCAGATGATGGCGGGCATTGTTGCCATGATCAATTAGTGCCTCGCGCAACGAATTGAACCCCGCAAGTTGGGGATGGCGTGCGGCTTCGGGTTCCAGCAGGTCGATCACGGTGACGTCCAGATCGCGCACTGTCCCGACCTCGCGTCCCAGCCATTTGGCTTCGTCTTTCAATGTCGATAGGTTCACGCCACCGACGCCACTTTTCAAAAGGGTCGCGGCGCTGCGAAAACGACGCAATCCAACTCGAAGTTGGTGAGGTCCTTCAGGGTCGTCATTATCGCACACCACTTCGATGTTGTGGGTGATCTGCTCAAAACACTCGCGGAAAACGTCGCGGGCGGCCAGTTCTACCGGCTGCTCCTTAAGCAGCGAGACATTGCTTGAATTGCGCGGAGAAAGATCAAGACCGATATGGCCTTCGTCAGCGAGAAGATACCCGCGTTCTGATTTGGACATGCGTGAAAAGCGTAATCCACCTTCAGGTAGCAGCGTGGCAGCCAAGCTGAACAACGCAGACAGACTGCCGGATTTGAGCTCCAATTCCAACTCGGCCAGTGGTTCAGAACGCTCACCTGCTTTGACGTGCCCCAAATCCAGCGCAACTTCAACCTCGCTGCCATCGCCGCAGTGTATCAGGGCTTTGGTTCGCTTGATTTCGGTCTCGCACACTGCGACCAGGTCTTGCGAGGCGGCAATCAGGGCGATCTTGTCGCGAAGGGTGTCGTCCTCGATCGCGTCAATTACGAGCTTTCCGCCGGGAACGGCACATTCGAATTCCAGAACAGATTGCAGGCCTCCATTGCGTGACTGTTTCGCTTTGACGGTCTGGAGCCACTCCCTGCCGGCGTTACGCAATCGAAGTGCGATCCCTTCGGATTTGAGCACCTTTGCATCCGTATCGAAGTAGATGCTGCGAAGGGTCGATGCACGTCCTAAAGCGTCACCACCGGGCAGGTTCTTGATACGATTCCGCAGTTTCGGTGCATCGGTATCAGCGATAAGGAACTTGAGCTCTATCTCGTTCATAAGAGAAAGCTAAGTGCGTTTCAGCGGTCGGCCAAGTGGCATTTCAATCTGGAACGGGAAAATGCAACTTGTAGATGGTTTATCCGGCCGCACACCAGTCGGGACGACGTCCGCCTGAATAACGTTCTGCGTGGCCTGCGGTCACCATCCACCCGGCGACGTCTTGTCCATCCGTTTCCAGTCGTATCAGGGGACGCCCGTACCGGTCACGATCGCCACTTGGTACAACTGTGATTGTCGTAGCGGCATCAAGCATATGTCGCAAATACGCGGTTGCCGCTGCACCGGCGGCAGCTTCGCCAGTGCAACGCGGTTCAAATGTTTCGGGTGTGTCGTAGCCGATGATGCGCGCGTTTTCTGCCGCTCGCCCGGAACAGGAGATATTTACCGTATCGCCGTCAACGACACGATTGACGGTGCAAGTGGACAAGCCCGGCGCCGGCGGAGGTGGTGGATAGGTACAAGCCGCTAGCAGGCCCGCAGAAAGCAGGCCCACCAGATGGGGCGCCCTAACCAAGGCTGGCGCTTACGGCGCTTTCGGGAAGCTCTTCGTCGAAGCAGCGCTGATAGAACTCTGCGACGGTCTGGCGTTCCAATTCGTCACATTTGTTTAGAAAGGTCAGGCGGAAGGCGTACCCTACATTTCGAAAGATGTGTGTGTTCTGTGCCCATGCGATAACGGTCCGTGGCGACATCACGGTGCTCAACTCGCCATTCATGAAAGCCGTACGCGTAAGATCAGCGACGGTCACCATCTGGCTGATCGTCTTGCGACCCGCTGCCGTATTGTAGGTCGGGTTCTTCGCCAGAACGATATTCGTTTCCGCGTCATGGCTGAGGTAGTTCAAAGTGGCCACCAGCGACCAGCGATCCATCTGACCCTGGTTGATCTGCTGCGTGCCGTGGTAAAGTCCCGTCGTGTCGCCAAGTCCTACGGTGTTTGCCGTCGCGAACAGGCGGAAATAGGGGTTGGGCGTGATGACCTCGTTCTGGTCCAGAAGGGTCAGCTTGCCGTCAACTTCCAGAACACGCTGGATCACGAACATCACATCGGCACGACCCGCATCGTATTCGTCGAAAACGATCGCGGTTGGGTTGCGCAATGCCCAGGGCAGGATGCCTTCCTGGAACTCGGTAACCTGCATGCCGTCACGCAGCTTGATCGCGTCCTTGCCGATCAGGTCGATCCGGCTGATATGGCTGTCAAGATTGACGCGCACGCAGGGCCAGTTCAGGCGGCTTGCGACCTGTTCGATATGCGTGGACTTACCGGTACCGTGATAGCCTTGGATCATCACGCGGCGGTTGTGTGAAAAGCCCGCAAGGATTGCCAATGTCGTGTCGGGGTCGAATTTATAGGTGGAATCCAGCTCGGGCACGCGATCTGTACGGTCCGCAAAGCCCTTCACCACCATGTCGGTGTCGATTCCGAAGACATCGCGAACGGAAATCTCTTCGGTGGGTTTCACTGCCGTCGGGTTCGTGCCGTCTGCCATCGTAAATCCTTTCTTCGCCGCAATGCTGCGCGCGGCGCAACGGCATCCTCGTGCCCGATAATGTCGGGCAGCGCAAGGGTGCAGCCCGGCGAGAAGCGCGATCAGTCCTTGAAGCTGCGGCTGTCCTTGATCTGGTCCCATGCCCAGACAACTTCCTGCAGGCGTTCCTCATCAGAACGATCCCCGCCATTCATGTCGGGGTGCAGAATCTTGATAAGCGAGCGGTAGGCCTTACGAATGTCGGACCGTGTCCAGTGATCCTTGGCTTCAAGAATCTCCAGCGCCCGCCTCTCAGTTGGCGGCAGTCTACGGGTGCCGGACACTGATTTGCCGGGATTGCGCGTTGCGTTGTCGCCCAGCACCTGATGCGGGTCATCCACACCAAGCCGCGCCCATGCCCGCTCTTCGGCCGAACGGCGGAAGGGTTTTGTTTCGCGGCCCCAAACCCGGTCACTGTCGATCTGGTCATTGAACTCTTCCTCTGTGCTGCCGTTGAAGAAGTTCCATTTCAGATTGTATTCACGGACATGGTCTTTGCAGAACCAGTAGAATTCGTCGAGATGGTCCGGTGACTTGGGCGCGCGATATTGGCCTGTCTCCTGACAGCCTTCGTGGTCGCATCTACGCGTGGAGGTTTCGAACGCGCCAGACATGCCTCGACGGCCACGGGTTTTTTTCTTCTTGGCCGAAGAAACGGACATATCGAAACCGAAGGGATCGTCTTTTGTCATGAACCATACCTTTTCGACTCGGCGCGCACAGATTACGGTCGGCGCGTCGGGGAGGCGAGAGTCTAACCTTTCTGACGCGAAGCAAAAGGGGTCAGAGCAAAAAAATGCGTGTGGAAGCAGAAATCCGCGAGAAGTTGGAGCAAGCCTTCACCACATCGGAACTGGTCGTTGTGGATGACAGCGAATCTCACCGTGGGCATGCGGGCTATCGCGAGGGCGGGCAAAGCCATTTCAACGTGAAGATCAGGGCCCCGGAACTGGCCGGTATGTCCCGCATTGAACGTCACAGGGCTGTTCACGCCGCGCTTGGGAAAGATCTGGTGTCGCGCATCCACGCGCTTGCCTTAGATATTGGTGGCTAGGGATATAGGCGGCTAGGCGCTGTTTTCGGGTGCGTCGGGAACGTCCGTTTCGGGTTTTTCCAGAAGCCGCAACCCGGCTTGCTCGACCTGGGGGAGCTCTGCTTCGGTTGGGCGCCGGAATACCAGAACTGTCTGGAAGGTGGATTTCGTGCCGGTCAACCCTTGCCGTTCTTCGTGGGGTAGTGTCTCGGCGCGGATAAATTCCCAACCATTGCCCGCTTGCTCGTTCAGCGCAGCAGACAGCGTCGCGGCAAACCGGTCCGGGGCAGATTTGACGCCCTTGATCTTGTCGCTTCGGGCCGGGGCCGGCAAAACCTTGTACTCGTACTGTGTCATGAAAACCCCCGTCCGATAGTCGCCTTCGCGTTTAGCTTGCAACGCGTCCCGAAGGAAGGGATCAAGTTTTGACATGGATGCCGTCGCGTGAAACAGTCGCGCAGGCGCAACAGATAGGTGGGAAATGAGAAGATTTGCCTGTGGAATCGGTATGCTGGCATTGTCCGCATGCGGCATGGTCGAAACGATCGAGCAAGAACAGGAACTCAGATCCCAATACACGCCGGTTACGACGCGTGCGCAGTTCGTGGAGATCGCCGTAGGTCATCAGTGGCAGTCAGATGAGATTCGCGCGACCTTTGGTGAGGACGGCGCCATCAGCGGCGGCATCAATGGTGTTCCGCTGACAGGAACCTGGAAATGGGACGGAAGCCAGTTTTGCATGACTTTCCGGGTTGCCACGTCGGGCGGTAATGGCTGTTCCAAGCTGGGTTACAAGCCGGGCGAGATCCTGGTCACGCCGCTTCACGGCTTTGGCGCACCTTACGCCTATACCCGTGTGAATTAACCACTTTCCCGGTTTGTCTGGGCGATGTCGTCGCTCGGCGTTATTATGCGCGTCAGAGGCCGGAGGTTGTGATGTGGCGTGTGCTGGTTTTCGTGATGTTGCTCGGTTGCGGTTCCTACGAGATCACGCAGCCCGAAACCTCATCTGCGGTCATGCCGGAAATGCACGGCAATCGCACGATCAGGACGGAAGAACAGTTTCGCAGATATGTGGTCGGGCAGACGCTTATGTCCGATGGTGTGGAAATGACGATTGGTGCGGACTACTCCGTCAATGGCCGCTATCGTGGAAAGCCGTTCTCGGGCAGCTGGGAATTCAGAAAAGGTCTGTTCTGCCATTCGGCCACGCGTGATGTGCATTCCATGGACCGGCAATGCTTTCGCGTTACCCAGCATGAGCGCGAGATCATGCTCACACTCATGCCGGAATAGGGTTACAGGCCCAGTTTCTGGGCGACGATTTCGTTCACGGCCTTGGGATTTGCCTTGCCACCCGTGGCCTTCATCACCTGGCCGACAAACCAGCCCGCCAGTTTGGGATTCTGTTTGGCCTTCTCAACCTGCGCAGGATTGTCAGCGATGACCTGGTCCACAGCTGTTTCGATCGCGCCCGTATCGGTCACCTGCTTCATGCCGCGTTCTTCGACAATTGCGCCGGGATCGCCGCCTTCGGTGTAGACGATTTCAAACAGGTCTTTCGCGATCTTGCCCGAGATGTCGCCTTTGGAAATCAGATCAATGATACGGCCAAGCTGCGCGGCTGATACAGGCGAGTCCGTAATCGCTTTGTCATCTTTCTTTAACCGGCCGAACAACTCGTTGATGACCCAGTTTGCGGCCAGTTTGCCGTCGCGCCCCGACGCCACTTCTTCAAAGTAAGCCGCGCTCTCGGCCTCGGCCGTCAGGACGCTGGCGTCATATTCGGTCAAGCCGAAATCATTGACGAATCGCGCCTTTTTTTCGTCGGGCAATTCCGGCAGGGTCGAGGCGATAGCGTCAACCCACGCCTGCTCGATCTCCAACGGCAGCAGGTCGGGATCCGGGAAGTAGCGGTAATCATGCGCTTCTTCCTTGGACCGCATTGAGCGTGTTTCACCTTTGTCCGGATCGTAAAGGCGCGTTTCCTGAACGATGGAACCGCCATCTTCCAAAATGGCTATCTGGCGGCGGGCTTCATACTCGATCGCTTGCTGGATGAAGCGCATGGAGTTCATGTTCTTGATCTCGCAACGCGTCCCGAGATACGAGAAATCCTGCGTTTCCTGATACTTCTCGTAATCGCCCGGTCGGCAGACCGACACGTTGACGTCAGCCCGCAGGTTCCCGTTCTGCATGTTGCCATCACAGGTGCCCAGGTAGCGCATGATCTGGCGCAGCTTGCCGACATAGGCGGCGGCTTCTTCGGGACCACGAATGTCCGGCCGGCTAACGATTTCCATCAATGCGACGCCGGTCCGGTTGAGATCCACGAAGGACATGTTGGGGTCCATGTCGTGGATAGACTTGCCGGCGTCCTGTTCCAGATGGATGCGCTCGACGCGGACGCGACGTGCAGTTCCGGGCCCCATATCGACCAGGACTTCGCCTTCTCCGACGATGGGGTGATACAACTGGCTGATCTGATAGCCCTGAGGCAAATCAGGATAGAAGTAGTTCTTCCGGTCGAACGCGGACCACAGATTGATCGCCGCCTTAAGGCCAAGGCCCGTGCGGACCGCCTGGGCGACGCAGAATTCATTGATCACGGGCAGCATGCCGGGCATGCCCGCATCGACGAAGGCGACGTTGGAATTTGGCTCTGCGCCAAACTGGGTCGATGCACCGGAAAACAGTTTGGCCTTGCTGGCCACCTGCGCGTGCACCTCAAGGCCGATCACCAGTTCCCAGTCGTGCTTCGCGCCAGCGATCACTTTGGGTTTGGGGGCTTCATAGGTCAGGTCGAGCATCTTTGGAGGGCCTCGTTCATTGGTCGCGAGCGTTCTAGGCGAGGGCAGAGATTGGCGCAAGTCCGCCTATAAAAATCGGCGGGGTTGTGCGGACGAGCGGATTTGTGAATCCTTCGCGTCGTTTGAAACAGCAAGGTTTAGGCCGCATGCGGAAGTGGTTTGCTCGGTCCATCGGGGTGATGGCATTAGGTTTGGCGGTTGCAGGGTGTTCAGAAAACGCACAAGTCAACCGCGCACAAGTCAATCCATCAGCGCAGTTGACGAATATTCCTGTCACGCGCTGGGATCATCGACCCGACGGGGCAGAGTGGACGCAGGCCGCGATGTCGGCCCTTCAATCACATGGTTCCTCGCTGGCAACGTTGGAACCTAAAGACGTCGACACTTACTGTCCGGGCTACCGCACCGCGAGCGCCGAGGATCGTATGGCCTTCTGGGCCGGGTTGATTTCGGGGCTGGCCAAACACGAAAGCACTTGGCGCGAAGAGGCCATTGGGGGTGGCAACCAATGGTTTGGCCTGTTGCAGATTTCACCTGCGACGGCGCGGGGCTATGGCTGTAACGCGACAAGTGGCAAGGCACTGTTGAACGGCGAAAGTAACCTGTCCTGCGGTATCCGCATCATGGGTGTGACGGTGCCACGCGACAATGCAATCGCAGTTCGTGACAGCCGTTGGCGCGGCATCGCGGCGGATTGGGCGCCTTTCCAGAGTTCGTCAAAACGCGCGGAAATAGCGGCTTGGACCAAGCAGCAGCCCTATTGTCAGGTTAAGCCGCAAAAGAAGGGCTTCTTCTGAGCCTTCCCGACTTACGCGCTGATTCGAGCCCAGCTTGGTCGGCGCGTACTGTCCACCAGTGATACGGATGGGGCATAGCGGCCGCCCAACGCAAGTGTTGCCTTCCGAAGCATCTCGATCCCTTCTTCCGACTTGGCGGGCAGCGAGGCCGGCGAAATCGGTTCTCCGACCGTAATGCGGTAGGGCTGGCGATCCTTGTTCAGGGTCTCGTAAAACAGCGTTATGTCGCGCAGTGTCGGGTGTATCAGGTCGAACATGTAGAAGAGCACCGAGTTACGCGCTCGGATGTTTACCGGAATGACCGGCAGATCGAACTTACGCGCAACCATAGCCGCCGATGCCATCCACGGGCGCTCGAACAGGCGCAGCCCGCGACGTTTTGCCAGACGACCGGCAGGGAAGATCACACCCAGACGCCCGTCTTCAACGGCTTGGCGGGTGTAGGCCATCGTCTCGCGCGTTTTCGCGACACTGCGCTTTTCCAGCCGCCATTCAACGGGCGCGATCAGCGACTCCATCTGCGGCAACACCCGCAAGATGTCGCTGTTGGCGTAGAAATAGGAGTCGTCGCGGATGTTCGACAGCATGTGCTGCATGATGATGCCGTCGGCGATCCCGGTCGGGTGGTTGGCAACGATCAGCGCCGCACCTTGGCGAGGAATGTTTTCCAACCCGGAGACATCAACATCTCGCGCTAGCAGATTCCCCATGATCCGCATGATGTCGTGCATCGGCATGTCACGAAAATGTTCACCCAGTTCGATGGTGCGCTCATAGCCCAGCATCTTTGTCAGAACGGCCCGCGAAGGGCGCGACCATGCGTGACCCGCATAGAGCCATGGCGCACGTTCTTCGATCAACGGGTCAATTCTGTCTTTCATAGGCGTTCAAAACCATGCGTTGACGACGATCATATGACATTCCGTTGATCTTAGCCCTGAAAGCGATGACGGACAATGCGCACCGGCAACTTATTGCCGGTGCGCGGATTGCTTTTCAGGCTGCACGCTTGTGCCGGCCCTCTTGAACTTCTTCGATGATCCTGGTGACAAATGCGTCGAGATTCGCAGGGCTGCGGCTAGTGATGATGCCGTTTGACACTGCGACCGCTTCGTCGACCCAGTTGGCACCGGCATTGACGAGATCAGTCTTGATCGAGTGGTAAGATGTCATCTCGCGGCCTTCTGTGACGCCAGCTTCGATCAGCAGCCAGGGACCGTGACAGATTGCGGCCACGATCTTGCCTTGTTCCACGAAGTCGCGGACTAATCGGACTGCTTGCGCGTTTGTGCGCAGAATGTCCGGATTCATCTGGCCGCCGGGAATGACGATTGCGTCGTAGTCGTCCGCGCTGACCTCTTCCAGCCGTTTGTCATGGTGGGCAATGTCGCCCCAATCCTTGTTCTTCCAGCCGCGAATGTCTTCGCCGCCCGGTGTTGCTAGATGCACGGTTGCACCAGCCGAGGACAGCTTGGTGCGCGGAGCATCCAGTTCGGACTGCTCAAAGCCGTGGGTGGAGATCATCAGAATGGCGGATTCATTGATGGCTGGCATGGTGTCCTCCTTTCGAATCTCGGGATGCTATCCCTGTCGAAAAGGAACCGTCCGTCCAGCAAAATGTTCCGTATCCTCTAACCTTCAAGGATACGCGCGACCATTTCACCAGTGTCGCGTGACAGGCCGGGCGAGGACTGAATGCGTCCGAGCGCGGCACGCATCAAATCCTGCCGGTCCGCATCGTACCGGCGCCAGGTTTCGAATACGGTGCTCATGCGTGCCGTGGTTTGCGGATTCACCGGATCGAGCCGGATCAGCCAATCGGAAACGAAGTCATAGCCTTTGCCTGACGCGTGATGGAAACCGGCGGCATTCGAGGCCAGACCGCCCACGACGGCGCGGAACCGGTTGGGGTTTTTCCAGTCGAACTTGGGATGCTCGGCCAGGTCCGTCGCGATCCGTGCTGCGTCGCCAGGTGTCGCCAGCGCGACCTGCATCGAGAACCACTTGTCCAACACAAGGCGATCATCCGCCCATTGGTCATAGAACCGTTCCAACTGCGAGATGCCGCTGCCGACGCGAAGCAGTGCCGACAACGAGCCCAACTGAAGCGTCATGTTGTCAGCCGTATCGTACTGTTCAGCCGCCCGTTCGCCACCGTCTCGGCGTGACAGCAAGGTCAGAGATGCGTTCAGCAGCGCGCGTCGGCCAGCGCCTTGCGCGTCAGGCGCATAGACGCCTTCGGGCTTCATCGCGGTGAACACGGAGGCAAGACTGCCTTCGGCATGCGCAGCGAAGGCGTTGGCGAACTGCTCGGACACCTGGTGGATACGGGTCGGGTCAGGGGTGGTGTTCGCCTCGAAGAGGGTTTGTGCGATGTCGTCTTCGGAGGGCTGTTGCAACACAAGCGCGCGGAACGCCGGGTCAAGCGTGTCGTCGCGCAGTACATCTGCCAGCGCCGACAGCAGATCCTCATCTGCCGTGTTCTCGCCCAGTGCCATGCCAGTCAGGCAATCCTTCATCAGGCCTCGGGCGGCTTCCCATTTGTTGAAGCTGTCAGTGTCATGGCGCAGCAGGAACAACCGCTCGGCTTTGTCGCTGTTGCGATGTAGGATGACGGGGGCCGAAAACTCGCGCAGAATCGACGGCACCGGACGTTCGGGCAGATTTTCGAAAGTGAAGCTTTGCTCGCGGCTCGTTAGTTCCAGCACCTCGGTTCCGCGTAATTCTGAACCGTTCTGCGCCAATAGCCCGACCGCCACGGGGATCACAAGCGAACGTTTCTCGTCCTGTCCCGGCGTCGGAGGCGTTTCCTGGTGAAACTGTAGCGTATAGCTGCCGTCCCGCCAGTCCTCTGTGACATATACACGAGGGGTGCCCGCCTGACTGTACCAGCGCTTGAATTGCGACAGATCGCGTCCCGTGGCATCTTCGAACACGGCAAGCCAGTCCTCGATGGTGCAGGCTTGGCCGTCGTGACGCGCGAAGTAAAGCTCCAGCGCTTCGTAATAGGCGTTGTCGCCGACCAGACGCTTCAGCATCCTGATGAGCTCAGCGCCTTTTTCGTACACTGTCGCGGTGTAGAAGTTGTTGATTTCGACAAAGCTTTGGGGGCGGACGGGATGCGCCAGCGGACCGTTGTCTTCACGAAACTGACGCGCGCGCAGGGCCAGCACGTCATCGATGCGGCGTACGGCGGCGGATCGCTCGTCCGCACTGAACTGCTGGTCGCGGAACACGGTCAGCCCTTCCTTGAGACAGAGCTGGAACCAGTCGCGGCAGGTGATCCGGTTGCCCGTCCAGTTGTGGAAATATTCATGCGCGATAATCGACTCGATCCGCTCGAAGTTTGCGTCCGTTGCGGTTTCGGGCGAGGCGAGTACGGCGGCTGAATTGAAGATATTCAGCCCTTTGTTCTCCATCGCGCCCATATTGAAATCGTCCACTGCCACGATGTTGAATACGTCCAGATCGTATTCACGACCGTAAACCTGTTCATCCCAGAGCATCGACCGTTTCAACGCGTCCATTCCGAAGGCACATTTGCCAATGTCGGCTTCGCGCACCCAGATCGCCAGATCGACATCCTTGCCGCCAGCAGTGGTAAAGCTATCTTCGTGGGCAACCAATTCACCCGCGACCAATGCGAACAAATACGCGGGTTTGGGCCAAGGGTCGATCCATTCCGCGAACGCGTCCCCACGTTTTCCGGGATTGCCGTTGGACAAAAGCACGGGCAGATCAGATTCGATGCGCACCGAGAACGGCGCCATCACATCGGGTCGGTCCGGGTAATAGGTGATCTTGCGAAATCCCTCGGCCTCGCATTGGGTGCAGTACATGCCGTTAGACATGTAAAGGCCTTCAAGCGTGGTATTGCCCTGCGGGTCGATCTCTACCTCAGCTTCCCAGGTGAAAGGACCATCCGGTGTCTTACAGGTCAACTGGGTGTCCGTAATCTCGGGCTCAACGGGAACACCGTCAATCGCGGCGGAGATCAATTTCAGCTTTTCGCCGTCCAGTTTGAATGCACCGGGCGCGTCTGGATTGGGCACAAACCGGATGCGGGACAGCACGCGCGTCGCAGTGGGGTCGAGCCTGAAAGTCAGTTTCACATCCTCTACCAACCACGCTGGTGGGCGGTAGTCCTTCAAATAGATCGGCTGAGGTGCTGCATGCTGGGCGTCGGTGGTGGACATCTGCTTCTCCGCGGAACCTGCGATTTCGCGCGACGTTATTTGGCTAAGGGCAACACAGCAACCATCTCGACGCATAAAAGGAGCATCTCATGTCTGCCTCCGAAACAAATACGGAAAAGCAGGCGAAGCGGCACAGCCCGGCGCTGATCGGTATCGGCATTGCCGTAGCCATCGGCGTGATCATAGCAGTCGTTCTTGCGGTGAGCGTCGCGATCCGCGGGAACGATCCGGGCGATCAAGATGATAACGCCCAGCCCGTACCGACTGCCGCCGAAGAGGTGTCGGTGCAGCAGTGACAAGTGCCGGAATCTAGGCTCATGGTTGCGTCCAGCCCCCTCCCGACTTAAACGGATCATTGCATGCGACCGCATGCACGGGAGATTTCGAGGGGATTCGAGGAGCGTTAGCCGATGGCCGCATATGTTATTCGCAATGGATTGCAAGTGGATGCGGAACTCGCATCTCTGATTGAAAAAGAGGCGTTGCCCGGTACTGGTGTCGGTGACAGCGCATTCTGGGCAGGACTTGCCCATCTGGTGGCGGAGTATGGCCCTGAAAACGCGGCGCTTCTGAAGAAGCGCGATGACCTGCAAAAAACAATCGATGCCTGGCATGTCGAGCACCGTGGCAAACGCATCGATGCGGCAGCCTACCAGACATTCCTGGAAGAGATCGGCTACCTGGTGCCGGAGGGCCCGGCATTCGAGATCGAGACCAAGAATGTAGATCCCGAATTCGCCACAATTGCCGGCCCACAACTGGTCGTTCCGATCATGAATGCACGTTATGCGCTCAACGCCGCCAATGCGCGGTGGGGAAGCCTGTACGATGCGCTTTACGGAACCGACGCAATAGGCGATTTGCCACGGGGCAAAGACTATGATCCCGATCGCGGGGCAAGGGTCATTGCATGGGCCAAGGCGCATCTGGACGGTGCTGTCCCACTTGACGGGGCAAACTGGGCCGATGTGACCAAGCTGTCCGCCGAGGGCGGCAAGCTGGCGATCGAAACTGCGAACGGTGCTGTAGCGCTGGCTGATCCGGAGCAGTTCGTGGGCTACAACAAGGACGATCTGTGCGACTGGCAGATCCTGTTCCGCAAAAACGGTTTGCTGATCGAAGTGTTGGTAGACAGCAAGAGCCGCATCGGCAAGGACGATCCGGCGAACATCTCCGATGTCTGGCTGGAATCGGCTGTTTCGACGATCATGGATTGCGAGGACTCGGTCGCCGCCGTGGATGGCCCGGACAAGGCACTGGCCTATCGCAACTGGCTGGGCCTCATGAAGGGCGATCTGGAGGAGACCGTCACCAAGGGCGGCAAGACCTTCGTGCGCAAACTGAACCCCGACAGCAACTACACCTCCGCGGGTGGCGACAAGCTGACGGTTAAGGGGCGCTCCATGATGCTGGTGCGCAATGTGGGTCACTTGATGACCACACCGGCTGTGCTAGATGCGGATGGTAACGAGATTGGCGAAGGGCTTCTTGACGCGCTCTGCACGGTTGCAATCGCGATGCACGATCTGGCCCGTACGCATGGTCCGCGCAACTCCGAACATGGCTCCGTTTATGTTGTGAAGCCGAAGATGCATGGCCCGGAAGAAGTTGCGTTCGCCGACCGCATCTTTACGGCTGTCGAAAAGATCCTCGGCCTGCCGCAGAACACGGTGAAGATCGGCATCATGGACGAGGAACGCCGCACCAGTGCAAACCTCAAGGAATGCATACGCGCCGCGAAGTCGCGTGTTGCCTTCATCAACACGGGTTTTCTTGATCGCACAGGTGATGAGATCCACACATCGATGGAAGCGGGCCCGATGGTGCGCAAGGGCGAGATGAAGAATTCCGCCTGGATCAAGTCTTACGAGGAACGCAACGTCGACATCGGTCTGGCCTGCGGTCTTCAGGGCAAGGCGCAGATCGGCAAGGGCATGTGGGCCATGCCCGATCGTATGAACGAGATGCTGGATCAGAAGACCGGCCATCCGCACGCCGGCGCGAATTGCGCATGGGTTCCCAGCCCGACCGCCGCCACCCTGCACGCGACCCATTATCACCAGATCGATGTGTTCCAACGTCAGAACGAGATCAAGGCAGGAGGCGCGCGCGGCACCCTCGACGAATTGCTGACGATTCCGTTGGCTGAAGGCACGAACTGGAGCGACGCGGAAGTCACCGCCGAGATCGAGAACAACGCACAGGGCATTCTGGGCTACGTAGTTCGTTGGGTCGATGCAGGCGTGGGCTGTTCCAAGGTGCCTGACATCAATGATATCGGCTTGATGGAAGATCGGGCGACCTGCCGGATCAGTTCGCAGGCGTTGGCCAATTGGTTGCATCATGGCATCGTTTCCGAAAAGCAGGTGATGGATGCGATGAAGAAGATGGCCAAGAAGGTGGATGAACAGAATTCAGGTGATCCCACCTACCGTCCGATGGCGCCAGGCTATGACACCATTGCATTCAAGGCGGCGTGCGATCTGGTCTTCAAGGGCCGGGAACAGCCTTCGGGATACACGGAGCCGGTGCTTCACCGCCGCCGTCTCGAACTCAAAGCGGCAAGTTGATCAGGGAGAAGACCATGACCGATATCTCACTTCGGAAAGCACGTCAGATCATCAAGGCGACATTGGCGAAGGGGCGCGAGATGGACCTCAAGCCGCTATCGGTCGTGGTTCTGGATGCCGGCGGACACGTCAAAGCGTTCGAGCGCGAAGACGGCGCGAGCCCGGGCCGTTTCGCCATCGCGCAGGGCAAGGCCTATGGCGCTGTGATGCTTGGCATGCCGGGCAGTGCACAGATGGCCCGCGCGGAACAGCAGGCCTACTTCATGGCCGCTGCGAATGGTGTCTTCGGCGGTCAGGTCGTTCCCGTTCCGGGTGGCGTGTTACTCAAGGACAAGAAGGGCGACGTCTTGGGTGCAATTGGCGTGACGGGCGACACGTCAGACAATGACGCTGAAGCGGCGCTTGCCGGCGCAGATGCGGCGGGGCTGGTCGGGGAGGCCTGAGCGGTTCCAATCCTGCCCAAGCCGTGGGCTTGAAATCGGAGACCTGCCTGCAACCCGGGCAGGTCATTTTGTATTCCGGCTATGAATTTACGACATCTCGACGACGACGACATTGCACCCTATCGTCGTGCACGGAAAGCATGAGGATCGAAATGAAGCGGCCCATCGTCGGTATCATCAGCAACACTCATCTGATCAATGATCAGTACCCTACTCATGCGGGCGGTACGATGAATATCGAAGCCGTTTCGGATGTTGTCGGGGCTATGCCGCTTGTCATACCCGCTGATCCTCGCTTCGTAAGAATAAATGAACTGATGGAAACCTTTGACGGGTTCCTGTTGACCGGTGGAAGACCGAACGTGCACCCGGAAGAATACGGCGAGGCGCCCACCGAAGCGCATGGCCAGTTTGACCGCAACCGTGATGCTATTACGCTGCCGCTGGTTCGCGCCTGTGTAGATCGGGGACAGCCCGTGCTTGGCATCTGCCGCGGGTTTCAGGAAATGAATGTCGCGCTGGGCGGCACGCTTTATCCCGAAATTCGTGACCTTCCAGGGCGAATGAATCATCGCATGCCGCCGGAGGGGTCGCTGGAAGAGAAGTTCGAACTGCGTCACGAGGTGTCACTGACCCTAAACGGGGTATTCCATCGGCTGTTGGGCGCGACCAAGGTTATGACGAATACGCTCCACGGTCAGGGCATCAAGACCGCCGGTTCGCGGAT
This sequence comes from Qingshengfaniella alkalisoli, assembly GCF_007855645.1. Lineage (GTDB taxonomy): Bacteria > Pseudomonadota > Alphaproteobacteria > Rhodobacterales > Rhodobacteraceae > Qingshengfaniella > Qingshengfaniella alkalisoli. The sequence continues at coordinate 1,417,242 of NZ_CP042261.1, read as the reverse complement.
CGTGATCGACGGGGAGGCGCCCGATGGTACTCCGGAGGCGCTCTATATCCGCGATGCGCCCGGGTTCTCGCTTGGGGTACAGTGGCACCCGGAATGGAACGCGGCCAATGATCCCGTGTCGCGCCCGTTGTTCAAGGCTTTCGGTGATGCTGTCCAGTGCTGGTCGGAAGGCCGTCGACCTTCGTCCCTGAAATCAGCCTGACGTTATAGCCGCTTTTCCATCCGGAAGTTGGTCAGCGCGACCCCACGCCGTTCGACCGTCTGTTCGCAAATTTCTTGCCAGCCTTGTTTCAGAAAGAAACGGCGGGCGAGATGGCTGGCTTCGGTATCCAGCCGCGTCAGGCCCAGCAGAAGCGCGTCGTGCAACAGCGCGTCATGAAGGGCCGCTGCAACGTTGGTGCCCATCGCCTCCGGCGCGATAAAGGCTAGATCCAGATGCCCGTCGCGCCCAAGAGTCATGAAACCCACAGTCGCGCTATCCCTAACTGCAACCTTGGTGATATGCTTGGCCAGACGATCCGACCAGTTGTCGGGCATCCGACGGGAGCCGGCCCAAGCATCGCGTTGCGCAGCGTTGTAGAAGCGTGTCGTGCCCTGATGGATGGCCGTGTAGAAAATTTCCCAGAGCCGATAGGCATCTTCCGGTTGAAACTGTCGAATGCGAAGCATGGCTTACCTGTGGGGCAATTGCGTGGCATTGTCCGCTGGCGCGGATGACTCGGCTCGACGTGTAAAAGATTTGTGGCAGACAGGAAACCTATGCGGGACAATCCATTTCGTTTTGAACTGACCAATGAATTGCACGCGCGTCCTTTCCCGACACTGAAAGCGCCGGCGCAGGTGATCTACCTTGCGATCAAGACCCGCAATGAAGGTTTGCGCGATCATCAGGCAGAACAACGCCACTTGTTCGATCTTCTGGACCATTTCGGGGCTGCCAAACCTGATCCTGATGTCACCCATTATTCCGGCCAACTCGGCCGGTACCGCCTGAAATGGGAAAGCCACACTGAGTTTGTCAGCTACACGGTGATGATCGATAATGAAGATCTGGGTTTCGAGACCCCACTGACCAGGGTGTTTCCCGCCGATTGGCTGGCGGGGGCACCGGGAGAGCGGATCAGTTCGGCCATCATCCATATCGGTCTGGCAGATGATCCGGCGCAGATCCGTACCTTTGTGGACCATCACTTCGTGTCCGAAAGCCTGGCTGTCAGTTCGGTCTTGGACGGTGCGGCGGTGATCGCGGGCGATTTCCGCACCGATGCTGCTGGCAACAAGCGCATGGCGATCTTTGTGCCACCCGAAACGGGGCCGAACCGGATCGGGCGTATCATGCAGCGCCTGACGGAAATTGAAACCTACACCACCATGTCAATGCTCGGGTTGGCGATGACCCGGCGCGTCTCACCGGAACTGACCCGCATAGATGGCGCTTTGGCGCGGGTGGCCGAAGAGATGGCTAAGGCAGAAAGCGACCCAGAGGATACATTGCAGGCGCTGCTGCAGATCGGGGCCGATCTCGAGCATCTCGCGGGGCAGAACAATTTCCGCTTTGGTGCGACCGGGGCCTATGCCGCAATCGTCAATCAAAGGATCGAGGTGCTGCACGAGGACCGGTTCGAGGGACGCCAGACCATGGGCGAGTTCATGATGCGCCGCTTCGATCCGGCGATGCGAACGGTGCAGTCGACGGAACGGCGCGTCAGTGATCTGGCGCAGCGCAGCATGCGGGCAGGGAACCTGCTCAGAACGCGCGTGGATGTCGAACGTTCGGCGCAGAACCAATCGCTGCTGGAAAGCATGGATCGCCGTGCGGCCATGCAGCTTCGGTTGCAGCATACGGTCGAAGGGCTCAGTGTCGTCGCGATCAGCTATTATGCGCTGAACCTTGTCCTGTATTTGACCGGTCCGCTGGAAAAGGTGCTGGGACTGGGAAAGACGGAACTGGCCGCAGGAGCCACGCCCATCGTTGTGCTGTTGGTTTGGCTATTGGTCAGTCGTATTCGCAAGCATTTGGAATAGTGGGCCGCTTTTCGATGGTTCTCAGGTCTGCCCGGATGTAGCGTGTGGTCTGAAACTCCTGTCAGATTGATAAGACCATGCCCATAAAGAACCGCTTTTCCGAATTGCTACCCGAAATCACCGGCTGGCGTCGCCATATCCATGCTAACCCTGAATTGATGTTTGACACCCATGAAACGTCCGCGTTCGTGGCTGAGCGTCTGCGGGAGTTTGGCTGCGACGAGGTGGTCGAAGGTATCGGTCAGACTGGTCTGGTCGGCGTCATTCGGGGGCGGCAGAAGGGCGACACCGTAATCGGTCTGCGCGCGGACATGGATGCGCTGCCCATCACCGAAGCCACGGGTCTGGACTATGCTTCCGCCAATCCGGGTAAGATGCACGCCTGTGGGCATGATGGCCACACGGCGATGCTTCTGGGTGCGGCACGCTATCTTGCGGAGACACGGAATTTCGCGGGCACGGTTATTGTCATCTTCCAGCCAGCCGAAGAAGGCGGCGGCGGCGCGCGTGTGATGATCGAAGATGGGCTTCTTGATCGCTTCGGTATTCAGGAAGTTTACGGCATGCATAACTGGCCGGGTATTCCAACGGGCACGTTCGCTATCCGTCCCGGTCCGTTCTTTGCTGCGACTGACGAGTTCACGATCACCGTTGAAGGCAAGGGCGGACACGCGGCCAAACCGCATATCGCTACCGACAGCATTCTGGTCGGCAGCCAGATCGTCACGGCCCTGCAAAGCATCGTCAGTCGCAACACGGACCCTGTCGAGCAACTTGTGGTGTCGGTGACCAGCTTTGAAACGAGCAGTACAGCTTACAACGTATTGCCCCAGCGTGTCGTGTTGCGGGGCACCGTCCGCAGTCTCGACGCCGCCAACCGGGACATGGCGCAGGACCGTCTGACCAACCTCGTCCAGATGACCGCTGCCGCCTATGGCGCCAAGGCTGATCTGGAGTATCAGCGCGGCTATCCTGTCATGGTCAACTCCGACGATGAAACCGATTTTGCCTCCGCTGTCGCACGGCAGGTATCTGGCGATTGCGACGAGGCTCCGCTGATCATGGGCGGTGAGGACTTCGCTTATATGTTGCAGGAGCGTCCGGGCGCATACATCATGGTAGGCAATGGCGACACGGCGCCTGTTCATCACCCGGAATACAATTTCAACGATGAAGCGATTCCTGCGGGATGTTCGTGGTGGGCGGAGATCGTCGAAAAACGGATGCCCGTTAGCTGATCACCCGCCGGTGTGACTCATATGGCGGGACATTTTCCCGCCAACCACCTGCCGCGAATAATCGAAATCATGGCCCTTGGGCTTATGCGTGATCGCCTCGCGGATCGCCTCGATCAAGGGGGCGTCACTGCCTGGATTGTCGCGCAGAGGTTTGCGCAGGTCGGCACGGCCTTCCTGCCCCAGACACATGTAAAGCTCTCCCGTGCAGGTCAGCCTGACCCGGTTACAGCTTTCGCAGAAATTGTGGCTGAGCGGTGTGATGAAGCCGATCTTCTGGTTCGTCTCCATCAGTCGAACATAACGGGCAGGGCCTCCGCTGCGTTCGGCGCTGTCGGTGAGCGTATATCGCTCGGCCAGCCGGGCACGCAAATCCTTCAGTGACCAGTATTGATCCAGACGTTCTTCGTTGCCGATATCGCCCATCGGCATGACCTCTATGAAGGTCAGGTCCATGTCCTGCGCCGCGCACCATTCGGTCAGGGCGAACAGTTCATCTTCGTTGAAGCCCTTCAGCGCGACCGTGTTGATCTTGACCCGCAGTCCCGCGTTGCGGGCGGCGTCGATTCCGCGCAGAACTTGCGGCAGGCGTCCCCAACGTGTGACATCGGCAAACTTCGTCTCATCCAACGTATCCAGCGATACGTTCACCCGCCGCACGCCGCAGTCATAGAGATCGCGGGCGAAGCGTTCGAGTTGTGAGCCGTTTGTGGTCAGCGTCAGCTCATCCAGATCGCCCGCATCGATATGCCTGCGCATCGCGCGGAAAAAGGTCATGATGTCACGGCGAACCAAAGGCTCCCCGCCCGTGATCCGGAGCTTGCGCACGCCTAGGCGCACGAAACCAGAACACATGCGATCCAGTTCTTCCAGCGTCAGAAGTTCCTTCTTTGGCAGGAAGGTCATGTGTTCGGACATGCAATAGACGCAACGAAAATCGCATCTGTCGGTAACCGATACGCGCAGGTAGGTGATCGCGCGATCAAAGGGGTCTATCAGTTGAGTGTTCATGGACAAAGGCTAGGCTTGCAGCCTTTGACGAGCAAGGGTTTTCGCGCACGATGTATCAGTATCAACGCTTTGGAGATAATGTCTCGGACAGGTTCGCGCGACCGGCTGACAAGTGATGAGCCCAAGCTCCTTGAGGACGTCGTGAAAGACGCCTTCGCGAAGGGCCAAGTCCCGAGCCCCCGACACGGAAGGAAGCTGATCGCCGGCTTGCTGCGCTGGGAGAAGTTCAAGGACGACCTGCGCTTAGACGCGAAGCTGGCGGAATTTCTAAAGCGGGGCTTCGGCCTGAAGATGTCCCGACTTGTCCGAGGCGAGCTGATCAGCTTTCACGACAAGACCTGCCTTTGCAAGTCCGTCGGCCAGATCAGCCAGCAACGGATCCACCCAGTTGAGCCCGGAGAACCATGGGTAGAACGCTTCACGGATATCGGGATGGGTTGCAACCAGCTTTTCGACGATGGGTGCGGCGTCTTCTTCCAGTCCCAACTTGCCCATTATCGCCACCTTCACGAGCAATACGAACAACTGGTTGGATGTCGAACGCGACATCAGGCGGTAGGCGCTCTCGTGGTCCCCCTCGACGAAGTGGGCCAATGCAATGTCGGCGAAGTTCGAACTGAGGTTGATCCCCCAGTCCTCTTCGGCCTTTCTGTAGATTTCAAGTGCTTCCGAGCCGCGGCCCAACCTGGTCAGGCGGCTGGCGATACGCAATTCAAGGTGAATATTGCCCGGATATTTCGCCCGGATATGTTCCTGCAACTCGTCAAACGCACGGATCCGCTGCTGGCTTAGTGCAAGCTGCATGAGCGCGACCTTGGTGAGGTAGGCGTGGGGTGCCAGTTCCTCGGCCTTGGCCGCAGCACGTTCGGCCCGTTCGATAAGCTTCAGCCGCTCCTCCGGTTCCTCGGCCCCGTAGTAGCGCGTCCGCACCGCGTAGAACGTGCTCAGAATGGCCCAGGCCGCGGCATCATTCGGAAATCGTTCGACGGTGCGTTCAAGACATTCGCGCATTTCCGGATACACCGTTGCATTCTCGACCGCTCTCATGAGCTGTGCGCGCGACAAGCAGGCCTGGTTCGTAAAGAGTTCGCCATGATACCTTTCCAGGGCCAAGGGCACCGCGCCGTTCTCGCCCAGGATCTGGAAGCTCACCTTGTAGATGTCTCTCTCGATCGTGTCCGAACTCGTTCCCGATAGCGGTTCACTGGATGCCCAGAGCAGGAAGCCGGATTCAGGATCCACCAGTTGCCAGCGCAGTTCTGGCGGCGAAACGCCCGCGATACTTGTCTTGAGGGTAAAGACGATGTCATCGTCGTCAGTGCTCGGCGCAGGGTCATTCGTGCCGGGTATCGAGGATGGCGGAGAGATCCTCGCCAGCCTGATGCGCGACAGCGCCGGGGAAAGCCGGAGGTCGATCTCCTTGGCCAGTGCTTCCAGATCGGAACCGACATGCTCGGTTGGCTGAACATTGATAACGACGTTTCCCGATAGCGGCCGTTCGCCGGTTTGCCGCAAGAAGATGACTACGAGCGCGATAGCGACCATTGCAAACAGACAGCAGGCGATCAGAACGCCGGGACGAAGAAATGTGGAGCGAAAAGAAGAAGACCCATCAGTTCTGTCCGAGCCCGGCGCCTCCTGTACGTCCCGGAACTCTATGGATGGGACATATCCGCCTTTGGGCAGACTGATTTCAACGCCGGATGTAGCTTCTCGTGCGTCGTAGTAGGCCTTTAGCGCGTTTCGAACCCGACCGGCCGTCGTCCGCACGATGGTATCACTTGACGGATCAAAATCGACGCTTCTGCCGAAGGCCTCTGTCGCGATGGTGTAAGCCTTGAGATGGTCGTCGCGTCCAGCAATATGCTCGTTTGTCACGTATTCCAGGAAGGTACGTACAATCGGCGCGTTCGCAAATTGGTTCGAACCTAGAATATTCTGCAGTTCATTCTGTACCAGTTCTTTTTCCGTAGCTGTGAAAGCAGCAGTCACTGGTTTCAGATCGTACGGCTGGTTTCCGCCCACAATAAATGTCCCCGAATTTATCTCGACTTTGGTGCCATGTCGGTTCCGCGTGTTCGTGGAGACGTTCGTCTTCGGCAAGACAGGTGTCTCAACCCGCATACGTTCTGGCGGCTCTGGCAGAGCCTCTTCCTGCAAGGTTGTGGCTGTCCTTAACGGAACGTCAGTGTCACTTCAAGCTGTGACACGGCCGTTATTTCCATGGTTTCAAGGCTGTCACGGTTACAGCACCCACTGTCACTTCCTTGACTGGTGAATTCCTTTACGCGTGTGCCCTGGTCTGCAGCGATCAGGGTCTTGCTCATTTCCGAAAGACAGAACCCGGCATCGCCTCGGCCAACGTGAAGAAGTCACCGGAAAGGGATACAGGCGATGCATTTAGCTGTAATTCGGAAAGCCAGCAGTGAAACACAGCAGATTTCCGATACGAGCCGTGTCACATTGGATGCCCCTAGCGTCATACGCCTGCAGGCCGGCCCGGAACAGATCGCAGGGTATCAGCGTGACGGTGACGACCTGGTCATCACGTTGAACGACGGTTCGGTGCTGCGTATCGACAATTTCTTCGTGATGATTGAAGGTGAGCGTAGCGACCTGGTCTTCGAAGATGCGAGCGATGTCGACTGGTGGGCGCAGTATGACGATACCTCTGATGGATTCGCATTTGCGGAGATTGAACAGCAGGGTGCGTCCATGCCCTGGTTGCCGGGGCTATTGGCCACCGGGTTGGGCGCAGGTGCGGCTGCCGCAAGCGGCGGAGACTCCGGATCCGCAGCGATGGAAAACGATCCCCCTGAAGGTGCAGCCCAGCCGGTGACGACGCCGGAAGACACGCCGGTCGATGGTGTGGTGACGGGCAGCGATGTCGATGGCGACGAGTTGAGCTACACTCTGAGCGGCGATCCCGAGCATGGCACGGTGACGGTCAATCCCGACGGCAGCTACAGCTACGTGCCGGACGAGGACTACACCGGCGAGGACTCGTTCGAGGTTACGGTCTCCGACGGCAACGGCGGTACGGACACGGTGACGGTTCCGGTGACCGTGACGCCGGTGAATGACCCGCCGGTTGGCGAGGCCGAGCTGGTGACGACGCCGGAAGATACGCCGGTGGATGGTGTCGTAACGGGCAGCGATGTCGATGGCGACGATCTGACCTACACGCTGAACGGCGATCCGGAGCACGGCACGGTCACGGTCAATCCCGACGGCAGCTACAGCTACGTGCCGGACGAGGACTACACCGGCGAGGACTCGTTCGAGGTTACGGTCTCCGACGGCAACGGCGGTACGGACACGGTGACGGTTCCGGTGACCGTGACGCCGGTGAATGACCCGCCGGTTGGCGAGGCCGAGCTGGTGACGACGCCGGAAGATACGCCGGTGGATGGTGTCGTAACGGGCAGCGATGTCGATGGCGACGATCTGACCTACACGCTGAACGGCGATCCGGAGCACGGCACGGTCACGGTCAATCCCGACGGCAGCTACAGCTACGTGCCGGACGAGGACTACACCGGCGAGGACTCGTTCGAGGTTACGGTTTCAGACGGCAACGGTGGCACGGACACCGTGACGGTTCCGGTGACGGTGACCCCTGTGAACGACCCAGCCGCGATCTCCGGTGAAGCGGAAGGTGATGTCATCGAGGCCGGTGGCGTGGAAAACGATGTGCCAGGCAGTCCCGATGCCTTGGGAACTCTCGCAGTAGAGGATGTGGACGAAGGAGAGGCCGGGTTCCAGGCGCCGGACAGTCTGGAAGGCACCTATGGCAGCTTCAGCTTCGATCCGGAGACCGGAGAGTGGAGTTACACGCTCGACAATGACCGCGCAGCGACCCAGGCGCTGACCGATGGTGAGACTGCAACCGATCAGCTGGTGGTGACCAGCCGCGACGGCACCGCGACCGAGACCATCGAAGTCACCGTGACCGGGGCCAATGACGTGCCCGTGGTGACCGAGGGAACCGGCGCGGTGACCGAGGATGATGACAACGGGACGGGCAACCTGACGACAAGCGGGCAGCTCACTATCTCGGACCCGGATGCCGGGGAAAGCGGCGTCGATGCAGACAATCTTGCCTTTGTGGGCGGTAGCCATGGCGGCGCGGCACTGGGTGCGATGTCCGTCGATAGCGATGGCAACTGGGACTATTCCGTCGACAATACTCTGGAAGATATCCAGACACTGGCCGAAGGCGAGTCGATCACGGAAAGCTGGACGGTGCCATCGACGGACGGGACGGCCGACACGACTATCACGGTGACGATCAACGGCACCAACGACCTGCCGGAGATCTCCGGCGAGGCGACCGGTGATGTGGCCGAGGACGGCACGCAGATCGCCACCGGTACGCTGGCGCAAACCGACATCGACACTTCGGACAGTCATGTCTGGACTGTCGAGGGCAGCAGCGGCACCTATGGCGAACTGACCGTTGACGAAGAAACCGGCGAATGGCGCTACGAACTCGACAACAGCTCGCCCGAAGTCCAGGCCCTTGCCGAAGACGAGTCCGTGCTCGACGAAATCACCGTACGGGTGACCGACAGCGCCGGCGGCTATGACGAACAGGTGGTGACAATCACCATCACCGGCGAGAACGATGGACTGACGATCTCGCCCGGCTCGGATCTCGATGCGTCTGTCACCGAGACCGCAGACGGTGCGGCCGGGGAGAACGCGGAGGATCACAGCCAGACGGGTACGATCACCGTGATCGACCCCGACGGTTCGGATACGCATACGGTCGACGTGACGGAAGCGGGTACCGACTATCTCGGCACTTTCACCACAACGGAAGTCGACTCGGACACCGGCCAGATCGACTGGACCTTCACGGTCAACGACAGCGTGCTGGACGGTCTGGGCGAAGGTGAGACGCTGACACAACACTATGACGTGACGGTCACGGATTCCTCTGGGGATACGGCGACCGAGACGGTCGAGGTGACCCTCACCGGTACCAACGACCAGCCGGTGACCGGCGATGAAGCGTCGCTCATCGCGCCGGGCGACGACGCGGTCATGGATGTGCTCGCCAATGACAGCGATGACGATGACGGCGAAACCGCCGGACTGACGGTTACATCTGTCGACGGCCAACCAATCGCCGTGGGCGCCCCGGTGGTCCTCAGCGACGATCGCGGAACGGTCACGCTGAACGGCAGCGGTCAGCTTACCTTTGCGCCGGGGCCGGGCGCATCGGGGGAAATCTCGCTGCCCTATACTGTCGATGACGGCAGCGGCGCGCCCAATGCGACGGCGACCGGGAACTGGGTCATCAATATCGTCGGCGTGGATATCACCGACGATGCCAGCCCCGATGACGCGACGACGCCCGATGACGTTCTGTCGTCGGTTGATGAGCTGACAGAGGTCGCCATCAGTGGCCACGCGGCCCCCGGCGGCACCGTCACGTCCCTCGTGATCAGCGACGGGACCAACGAGGTGACCGTGCCGGTTGACAGTATCACTGTGCAAGCGGATGGTTCCTACACGACGACGGCGGATCTCAGCGGGCTATCTGATGGTGATCTGACGGTCACCGCCGATATCGAGGATGCGTCGGGCAACACGGCCACGACGACCGACACGATCTTCAAGGACACCGTGACCACCGTTGAGATCGATCCGGTTCTGGTTGTTGACGGTGAGCCACCAACCGTGACCGGAACCGGCGAGCCGGGTGCCGAAGTCACACTCGATGTCGACGGGTCCAGCTATACTGCAGAGGTTCAGCCTGACGGCACCTGGAGCGTCACCTTGCCGGGCCCGCTGGGCGAGGATGACACCGAGATCTCGGCGGAGGCGGTCGACGAATACGGGAACACGAGCACGGATGATCGCACGGTGACCGGCCTGACCGTCGCCGATGCGGTCGACGGGGAACTGGAAGACATCGTTGTCGAAGAGGCGGGGCTGCCCGACGGCTCGGACGCCGGCTCGGATACCGATGCGACGGCCTCTACCTTCACGATTGCGCCCGGCCTGTCGACGCTTTCGAGCATCGTCATCGGTGGTACCGTTTCCGGTGGCACACTGAGTGGCGGAACCGAACTGACCGCGCTGCAACTCGAAGGTACGGGGACCACGCCGGTGGACATCCCCACGGACTATGGGACACTCACGATCACGGGATATGACGCCGAGACGGGCGTCATCAGCTATACCTATGCGCTGTCTGAGAATTCGGACGAGCACAGTGATAGTGTCGCCAATGACCGCATCCACGAGTCGATCCAGATCGCCGTGGTTGAAACCGACGGCGATATCCGGGTGGATAGCCTGACCGCTGCCGTGGAGGACGACGCACCTCAGGTCCCGCAGGACGATACCGCCGTGACCGTAGCTGAGGGCGGCGGCGCAGTCGGCTCGGCAAGCGGCGGGACGAACCTGTTGGCGAATGACACGCTTGGCGCCGATGGCGGCCGCGTGCACGAGGTTGGCTATACCGACCGCTCCGGTGCGGACGTCTCGGTGCAGATCCCGGAAGGCGGGTCCGAAACCGTCGAGACGCAATACGGAGAGCTGACAGTAGAAAGCGACGGCACCTGGACCTACACGCCGCTGGCGACGGTGGAGCACGCACAGCCTGCCAACGATACCGACCTGAGCGACGATTTCAGCTATACCGTCATCGACGCAGATGGCGACATTTCCGCCGGTTCGGCGACGCAGGCCATTACGGTTACCGATACGGCCCCCGCCTTCAGGGCGCCGGAAGACGGGACCGTCGACGAGGCAAACCTGGCGACAGGCAGCAACCCGGACGCACCTCAGACGGTGGTCGACGGCTCGCTGAACCTGAGTGCGGGGCAGGACACGCTGGACGTCAAGCTGACGACCGATAGCGCGCCCGACGGACTGTCATCCGGCGGCGACGATCTACGCTACGAGCTGTCGACGGATGGGCACACGCTTACGGCCTACACGGTCAACGGCGGTGATCCGGTCTTTATTGTGACAGTTACCGATCCGACCTCGGCAGACGCGGGCTACTCTTTCGAGCTGTTGGGGCCGCTTGATCACGACGGCGAGGAAAGTCTGGACCTGACTTTTGGCACAGAGGTAACCGACAGCGACGGCGACACCGATACGACCGATTTCAGCGTGACCATTGCCGACGATGCGGTCGGGGCAACGCTGGCGCGCACCGTGGACGAGGACAGCGAAGGGTTCACCGCCAACATCTCGGCCGACGCGACGGCCGACAACACCGTGATCTGGCAGAACGGCGTCGAACTGACCGGCGATTCTGACGGCTCCGGTGGCACGATCTACAACACCGCCAATGGCACCGTGACCATCAGCGCCGATGGCGAACTCGACTACGTGCCGGACCCGCAATTCAGCGGCCAGGAAACTTATCAGGTTCGTACCGAAGATGACGGAACAGACGCGACCGTCGACGTGACAGTGGATGTGACGCCGGTTTCGGATGCGCCAACGATTGATGCGGACGCCGCAGATGTCGGCACGCTGGAGGACACCGCGGTGGCATTGGGCCTGACTGCGCCGGTCGTGGTCGATGACGGAACGGGTGCGGGCAACAATCCCACCCCGGAACGCATCGGGGCCATCACGCTTTCCGGGCTGCCAGAGGGGGCGGAGCTGAGCTGGGGCAGCGGGTCGGTGACCGTTGACGATAGCGGCGAGGTGACGATCACGCTGACCGACCCCGGCCTGACTGTGGCGGACGCCACGGGCGCGATCAGCATGACCAGCGACGAGTTCGAGGCGCTGGAGGTGCTGCCGCCCGAACACGACTCGGACAACTTCGATGTAACCTACAGCGTCACGAGCTACGAGGTGGACGGGAGCGGAAACACCCTGCCAGATGTTCCGGGCGCCACCAGCAACGAGACGGTGACCGTCCACGTGCAGGCGGTGACCGATCCGGCAGCGATGGTGTTCGATAGCACGGTCGATGCCGCCGCGGTCGAGAACGCCGACGAGATCACCTATGGAGGCACTGGCGGAAACACCGAGGCCGACATTGCGCTGGACGAGGATATGTCGGTCGATCTGTCCGAAATGCTGCTGACAAGTTTCGACGATCTGGACGGCAGCGAATTGCGGTCGATCACCATCCAGAATGGTTCGGGCGTCGATATCGTCGTGAATGGCCAAACGGTGGCGGCAGGCGAGGGTTTCACGGTTTCGGCGCCGGGACTGGGCACGGACGCATCGGCCTTCCCCGCGATAAATATTGGCGGCACGGCAAATTTCAGCGGCGATCTGAACGGTATCACCGTCACGCTCAACGCCCAGGATAAGGACGCCGACGGTTACCTGGATGGCTCCACGGTCGTGCCGGGCGAGGTCGACGGTATCGCCGAGGCGGATACAAGCGACAACAGTGTCACGTTGAACCTGCATGTTGCGCCCGTGGCCGACGACGTGGCGGTCGAAGGCGCGGAGGGCGAGGAGGACACCGCCATCGCCTTCCTGGCGGGCGTGAGCCTGACGGACACCAGTGAAGATGCATCGACGGGCGGCTCCGAGGTCATCACCGAAGTCTCCTTCGAGGTGCCGGCCGGCTGGACCGTGACGGCTCCGGATGATGCGCTTGCGGGTGCAACAGCGGGACAGACGGGTTCGACCTACACGATCGCTTTCACGGCGGGAACCGAGGCCGAGCGCGAGGCTTATCTGGACGATTTCACGATCACTCCGCCTGCCCACGACAGCAGCGACGCGACGCTGACGCTCGACGTGACTGCCGCTGACGAGAGCATCGTCAATGGGGCGACGGTGACCGATACGACCACGACGCAGCACGAGCTTGTCGTGACGGTCAACGAGACGCCCGAAACCGTCGGCACCGATACCGACGGCGACGGGACCGACGACCTGACGATGACACCGGGTTTCGAGTACCCGTCTGCCGGGACGGAAGATGCGTGGTTCGACATCAATAGCGATGGCTTCGATCTGGCGGCGGGGTGGTCCAACCAGGACGACAGCGAGGTGACCTATGCCCGCCTGACGCCGGAACTGATCAACGGCGACGGCAATCCTGAGGATGCCATCGGCTCGCGGTTCCGCTGGGTGGAAGACGGGACCGCCATGGAAGCTGTCTTTGATGGAACGGCAATCGACGTGCCCATGTCCGCGCTGGACACGCTGGAATTCCGGGCCGCGGACAACTTCTCGGGTCAGTTCAATATCCGGGTTCAGGCCTATACCGTCGACTATGACGATGACGGCGCGATTGGCGGCGACGACAACTCGGAGACCGTCAGCGGCGAGGCCTTCCTGACCAATCTCGTGGTTGCGCCGCAGGCGGACGAGGTGACGCTGAGCCTCGCCGCGCGAACGCAGGGGCCGGAGGATGCTGATATTCCCCTGAATATCCGCCCGACCAGTTCCGACCCGTCCGAAACCTTCGACGTGACCATCGACGCTATTCCGCCCGGTGCGGTGCTGACCTATGACGGCACGGTGCTGGACACCAGCAGCGGCAGCGTCACCCTGACGGATTTCGATCCCCAGGCTGATATGACCCTGCGACCTCCGGAAGACAGCAACGATGACTTCACGCTGAATGTCACGGCGCAATCGGTCGACAGGCTGGAAACCGATGACGGGCTGATCGAGGATACGTCTGATCCGATCAGCCTGGAGATGGATGTCGAGGTCCGGGGCGTCGCGGACGCTGCCGACGTGACCGCGACTCCACAGAACTACGTCGAGGCCGATCTGGACGGTGGCGCCGACAGCGTCATGATCGCCGATCTGCTTGCCGTGGACCGGCAGGACAATGACGGGTCCGAAGCGCTGACGCTCCGGGTGACGGGCTTGCCCGAAGGCTTCGACCTGCCGGATGGCCGGGCGCTGACAACGCCGGAGGTGACCGGCGCAGACCGGGTCTGGGTGCTGACCGAAGCGCAACTCGCGACCGCCGAGATCACGGTTCCGGAGAACTTCAGCGGAACGGTTGACTTCAGCGTGACCCCGGTGACGACCGAGAACGATGGCTCCTCGCTGACCGGCACCAGCGAAGAGGTGAGTTTCAGCGTGACACCGTCGCCCGAGGCGGCGCTGACGAGCAGTGCGACGCTGACCGAGGACACGATCCAGCCGCTTGGTGTCGGGATCGTGCATCAGAACGGCGATACCGACGAGGTGCTTTCCGGGCTCCGGATCAGCGTGGATGATGCGGATGACGGGAACTTCACGCTGTTCATCGGTGAACCGGGTTCCGAAGTGGCACTGTCCGAATCCGGCCTGAACACGGTCACCGAGGGCGGCGTCACCTACTACGAACTGACCGCAGCGCAGGCCGAACAGCTTTCGGCCCAAGGCTCGGAGCATCTGGACGGTGACCTGGGCGGGTTCGATCTGCTCTACCAGGTAACAGATCCGGGCGACGGCAGCGTGTCCGAGGTGACCGGAGACTGGGTCGCTGGCCGTTTCGAGTTGAGCGCTACACCTGTGACGGATCAGCCCGATCTCTCGATCGGCGGTATTTCCAGCGACGGCGATGCCGAGGTGACGGACAACACTGTAAGCGTCGATACAGCCGGAGAGAAGGTGACCGTCAACCTGAACGTCGCCACGCCCGACAGCGACGGCAGCGAGCACGTGGTGCGCGTTCTCATCGAGAATGTGCCGGAGGGCGTGACAGTCGACGATGCACAGGCGATGGGCGGCGGCAACTGGCTCCTGATCTACGATGGCGCCGATGCATTGCCGGTCAACGATGCGGGTGGTATCGACCTGCCCGTCGTTTTCACGGTCGGCAGTGGTGCCGCAGGTGTCACGGACGAAGTCATCTCCATGACCGTCCAGACACAGGATCGCGGCGATCAGGTGACGCCCGGAACCGAAGTGCTGTCTGACAGCACGGAGTGGACGCTGAACACGGATTTCGAGTCCGGCGATCCCGGCAATCCACCTTCGATCGATGCGTGGGATTATACCGATCAGGCGGCGACCGAAGATACCAGCTTCATGTTGTCCGAGATGATCAATGGGCAGGTGACGGCGCAGGGCACGGATCCAAGCATCCTGACGATCACGCTCAGTGATGTTCCGCCCGGAACATCGATTTCCGGAATGGTGCGCACCACGGTCGATGGCCAGGAGGTCTGGACCGCGTCGGTCACGACAAATCCGGGCGATGATGCGGCCGCCGTTCAGGCGCAACTCGGCGCGTTGATGGACAGTATCGTGATCACGCCGGCAGGCGATGGTAACGACAACAATCTTGGTGACGCTTTCTCTTTCGACGCAACGCTGACCACGGCCGTTCCCGGTGGTTCGCAGTCGGTTTCGGAGAATGTGGTGCCGGAAATCCCGGTTGTTCCGGTTGCCGATCCGGCGGATGTCTCGATCGTTCTGGGCGATACGGATGCCGATGGTGAACTGACCGAAACGGACAGCGAGATCCCGTTGACCGTGACAGTGAGCAACATCGCGGACGGTGCCGCGGGGTCCATCGAGAACGGGGATCTCTATCTTCAGATCGGTGGCTCCAACGGGCTGGGCGAGGGCACGCTGACCCTCGACGGAGTGGAGATTCCATCCGAGGAGATCACCGGAGTCGAAGGGATTCCGGATGGCACCTATTACGTCATCTCGGATACCGAGATGGGTGTTCCGTCCGACCTGGTCTTCACACCCGATGAAATGGTGGCCGGCGACGTTACGGTCGATGCCTGGGTGCGGAACACCGAAACGGGCGCGGCAGAGGCGGTGACCTCTGAGGGTTCCGCTACACTGCCGGTGTCGATCAGCAATGACGGTGTGGCGTTCACCGATCCGGCCCCGGTCACCGGTGAGGAGGCTGCGGATACGAGCAGCGACTCGCTGATCGAACTCGATTTGGGTCTGGATCTCAACGACAGCGACGGGTCGGAGCAGATCACCAGCGTGCTGTTGTCGAACCTTCCCGATGGTTTCCTGCTCTACACCGGCGACAGCGTGGGCGATGCGAGCGCAGCCGACATGAGCAGCAATGCCGGAGGAACCGATGGTCTGAATACGTGGATCGTTGCCTCGAACGGTGAGTCGTTGCCGGCCTATATAGGGATTCTCCCGCCCAAGCACTGGAGCGGAACGCTTGAGGATCTGGAACTGACGGTCACCTCGGGCGAAACCGAACTGTCGGAAAGCCGTGTCGATGTTCTGGAACTCGATCCTGTTACCGTGACACCCGTTGCCAACGGGATTGAACTGACGCCCACCAATTCATTCGGGCGTGAAGGAACTATCGTACCGCTGAACCTCAACGCGTCGATGGCGGACTCCGTCGATGCATCGCAGACGGCGGCGCCTGACGCCAGCGTCGAGACCGTGACACTGGAACTGACCGGGCTGGGGCAATACGCGTCCTTCTATGTCGGCGGCGAGCTCCTGACAGGTGGCGTGAACTACGACGCGGGGACGGATACCTACACCGTCGAGGGACTGAGCCAATCCGACGTGGATGCGCTCGGCTTCCGGCAAGCGGCGAACGCGATTGCGGACACCGACGCCACCACGGACGGCGTGCAAGTCGCGGTGACGGCGCGGACCGTGGACGGGGCGGATGTCTCGGCAGACGCGGAGAGCACCGTCACGCTCAACATCGGAGTCCAGCAGACGAGCACGGGAGATGACGACCTGCTGTGGACCGGCCTTTCGATCGACGGGCGAAGCGGCGATGACACGGTGAACCTGCGCCAGGGTGAAAGCCTGACGGGCGATGATCTCCAGAGCAGCCTGAGCAATATCGAGGTGCTCGAGATGGGCATCGCCGGGGCCAACAGCATCACCGACCTGACGGTCGAGCATGTGCTGAACATGACCAGTGGCAGCAATCATCTAACGATTGCAGGATCGGCGGAGGACAACCTGACCCTGGCCGGTGACTGGAACGATAACGGCGACGGCAGCTATACGGGAACCAGCGGCGGCAGCGAGGTAACGCTGGTGGTCGACGGTGCCGGAGTAACGCCGCCAGTCGAGGGCTTCTCTGTGGCCTCTGACGAGGTTTCTGCACCGTCGCTTCTCTCTTTCTCCAGCACCACGGAAAGTTTCGGTCTGGTGGCACTCGATGCGGATGCGATGCCTGATGAAACCGAACCGGGATCGCCCGCGGACTCCATCATTCTGGAGGATGTGCTCATCTCGGACGCGGATGCCGGCTCAGGCGCAGATGCGCTGATCGATCAACTGCCGGAAGAGGACTCTCAAACTCCGGCTGCGGCGGAGGGCGGCAGCAATGAAACCGGAGACTGGGGCAGTTCGACGCCGGATCAAACCCTCGACGAGGAGCTTCAATCCAACGTGGTCTACGAAGTTTGAGGTTGCCGGGATGGTCGTCGCGTCGAATTTCAATGATGAGCTTATGATGCCAGCAGTATTGCAGAACATCGCAACTCTAGCCCCCCTCAGGCAAGGTCGGGCATGAGATGAGCAAGCCGCATCTTCTTCCCGACGCCCCGTCTGCGCAGGGTTGGATGGGAGCGGTACTGCGTGTCGCCGCGTACTACCGCATTGCCGTCTCGCCCGAACAGGTCCGGATTGATCTGGCGTGGTCGGGTGAAAAGAACCAGCTGCGACGCCTGGCGCGGTCTGCGGGGCTGGGGGTCGAAGAGATCAAACCGCACCGCAATGCCGTTTCAAAGCTGCGCTTGCCGGTCATCGCCGACTTCGGCAATGGTGAAATCGGCGTGATCGAGCGCGAAACAAAGGACGGTTTCGGCGTCGTGGTTGACGGCATGGGTGGCCTTGAAACTCCTTTCACGCGCGACGAACTCTTTGCGAGTCTGCAACGGCTCTTCGTGCTGCGCCCGGTATCGAGCCGCCCGGACCTACGGATAGACGACTATATCGCGCCGTGGCGTCCGGACTGGCTGCGCAGCATCGTTCTGGCCGATATGGCACCCTATCGGTCCGTGATGATTGCCTCGCTGGTGGCCAACACACTGGCACTGGCCGGGGTCATCTTCTCGATGCAGGTCTATGACCGGGTGGTGCCGGCGCAATCCATGAACACGCTTTACGTGCTGTTCATCGGGGCGATGATGGCGATGGGCTTCGCGCTGGTGATGAAGATCGCCCGCGGACGCATCACGGATGTCGCGGGCAAGGCGGCCGACCTGAAAATATCGGACCGCGTGTTCGGCCATGCGCTTCGGGTGCGCAACACCGCACGGCCGCGTTCAACCGGCACGTTCATATCGCAAGTCCGCGAGCTTGAGCATGTGCGCGAGATGCTGACGTCGACAACAGTGGCAGCGGTCGCAGATGTGCCGTTCTTCCTGCTGTTCTGCGCGCTGTTCTATTACATCGCCGGACCACTGGTCTGGATCCCGCTGGTCGCGATGGTCCTGCTCGTTCTTCCGGGATTGCTCGCACAGAAACGACTGCGCCGCCTGGCCGAGGCGAACACGCGCGAAAGCGCGCTGCGCAGCGCAATGCTTGTCGAAGCGATCCAGGGGTTGGACGATATCAAGGCCCTTCAGGCCGAGACGCGTTTCCAGAACCTGTGGAACCACTACAACGAGACAACCGCAGGATCTGCGATGGAGCTTCGCGACCTGGTGGGTCGGCTGACCTCCTGGGCGCAGTCGGTACAGGGCGGGGTGTTTGCCGTGGTGATCTTTTTCGGGGCACCCATGGTCATGGCGGGGGACATGAGCACCGGCGTGCTCGTCGCGGCATCGATGCTGTCCTCGCGGATGCTGGCACCGCTGGCCTCCGTCACCCAGATTCTCAACCGCTGGCAGCAGGCACGCGTTGCCCGTGAGGCGCTGGACGGATTGATGGCGTTGCCGGTGGACTCGCCGGAAGAACAGCAGCGCATTCACAAGCCTTCAATCCACGGCGCCTTTCGCCTCAAGAGCGCGGTCTTCGGCCACGACCCGCAGACGCCGGTTCTGAAGGTCGGGCAATTGCGGATCGCGCCGGGTGAACGGATCGCTATTCTCGGCCGCAACGGCGCGGGAAAATCGACCCTGCTGTCGGGGCTGGCCGGTCTGCTGGACCCCTTGCAGGGCGAGATCCGTGTCGATGACGTGGTGATGGGCCTGGTCGATCCGGCCGATCTGCGGCGCGATATCGGGTTCATGGGGCAGGGGGCGCGGCTGTTCCACGGCACCCTGCGCGAGAACCTGACGCTGGGCGCGCCGGGAGCGACGGATGAGGCGATTCTTGCGGCGCTTGGTGAGATGGGACTGGACGACTTCATTCGCAAGCTGCCCGATGGATTGGATCACCTGGTGCAGGAAGGCGGCCTTGGGCTGTCCGGGGGGCAACGTCAGGGGCTGTTGCTGGCCCGGCTTCTGCTGCGCGATCCGAACGTTCTGCTGCTCGATGAACCAACTGCATCACTCGACGAGGTATCTGAAGCTTCGGTGATCGAGATGCTGTCAGGACTGGAGGCCGAGGTTTCGGTGATCGTGGCAACGCATCGTCCGGCCGTGCTGCGGATGGTGGACCGGCTGATCGTGGTCAGCAATGGCACTATCGCGATGGACGGACCGAAGGAACAGGTGCTGGCACAGCTGCGCAGCGGGAAGGTTGCGGCATGAGCGCAGTGTTGGTGAACGAAGAGACGCGGCCGCAGCGTCTGATGGTCTGGCTCGTGGCGGCCATGCTGTCCGCATTCTTCGCCTGGGCCTGGTATTTCCCGTTGGCAGAGGTTTCGAGCGGCTACGGGACAGTAGTGCCGAGTTCGCGTGAGCAAATGATTCAATCCCTTGATGGCGGGGTCGTCGCGGAGATTTCGGTCAGAGAAGGCGATATTGTCGAGAAGGGCGAATTGCTCGCCCGGCTCGATGCGGATCAAACGGTATCGAATGTCCAGGAGGCAGCGGCGAAATATCATTCCGCCATCGCTGCAGCTGCCCGGCTGCGCGCCGAACTCGACGGGGCCGCCGCCGTCGAGTTTCCGTCCGCGCTGGACGGTGAACGGTTCGACCAATTGCGTGCCAATGAACTGGCCCTGTTCCGATCGCGTCGGGCCAGCCTGGACGACGCGCTTGCCGGGTTGAACGAGAGCCTGGACCTGACCCGGCAAGAGCTGGAGATTATCGAGAACTTGTTGAGCAGCGGTGCCGCAAGCCGCGTCGAAGCTATCAGGTTGCTTCGCGAAGTCGCTCAGACCGAACTGGAGATCGTTCGGTTGAAAGCCGATACCCGGGTGCAGATCGGCGAGGAATTGCAACGCGTGAACGCAGAAGCGGAAGTTCAGGCATCCGTTATGCGGGGACGGTCGGAACAACTGGAGCGCCTGACCTTTCGTGCGCCCATGCGCGGCATTGTCAAAGACATTGCAGTGACGACCATCGGCGGTGTCGTTCCTCCCGGCGGGCAACTCATGTCCATTGTGCCGATGGACGAACAGTTGCTCATCGAGACCCGGATTTCGCCGCGTGATATCGCCTACATCCACCCCGGACAGCGGGCCATGGTCAAGGTCTCGGCCTATGATTACGCAATTTTTGGCGGGCTTGAAGGTGAGGTGGTGACGATTTCGCCCGACACTGTACGCGACGAGGTCAATCCTGAGCAGGTCTATTACCGGGTCTATATCCGTACTTACGACGATTACCTGGTCAACAAGGCCGGAACCCGGTTTCCAATCGTCCCGGGCATGATCGCGACAGTCGATATCCGGACAGGGGAAAAGACCATCTGGCAGTATCTCATCAAACCTTTCAACCGGGCACAGGAGGCGCTTCGTGAACGTTGATTTCCGTGTGTGCCGTATCCGGGCAATGGGCTCCCTAATTTCCGATGGCTGAACAGAGGTTACCGACATGAAACATATAAATGGGCGCAAAGTATTGTTCGCGTTGCTTGCAACTGGATTGCTCCCGCTAGGGCATGCAGTAGCGCAGGAAACCGAACAACTGAACCGTGTGGACCCCCGGCGAGAGTTTTCGACAGTTTGGCGAGCCTATCCCGAGATGGATGCGGAATACGCGCGCGCAGGCACGCAGCTCAGTGTTGATCAGGTGCGTCAGGTCACGATCGGGCAGAGTCAGGATGAACTGTACCAACTGCTTGGCCGGGCGAAGGTCGGCTATCCCGACGGTTCGTGGGAATACCACTTGTCCCTCCCTCTGGTCGGAACAGATCGGTTGGTCTGCCAGTATCGCGTGTATTTCGACGAAGAGGATCGGGTGGAACTGGCGGTCTGGCGCCGCCCGCAATGCGCTGATCTGGTGCTCGACGAGCAGAGCTGATCCCGTCATGTGCGTCGCCGCCATCAGATAGAGGCGCCGTTGCCCGTCGGCGAAGCGTAACGGCAATATCAGACTTTGCCCATCGTCAAACAAATTACCGCGCGGACAGTTCCGCTGCGGACCGATGGAGATATGTCCAAGCGATGGCGAAGAGAAAAATCGCTACCAACCGGGCTCCCGCCAAAAGCCGGGCGGCCCGTCCTATCCTGAAATCCAGCAAGGACCACTTCGTGGGAGAGATGGTCTTCAACCTTGGTGACCAGCGTCAGCGCCTGGGCTGCGGGAGCAAGCTGGAACATGATCCGCTCTTTGCCTGATCTACCGGCTCGGGTTCGCGGAGCTCGAGGAGCAGCTTCCTGCTGTCAAGTTCGCCGGCATCGATGGCAAGGGTCACGCGCGGTCGGGACAGGACGATGAGTTGGCCATGGCGATTGTCGGCAGCAATGCGATCATGGGACAGGAACTGATGAGCGCGATTGGTGATCTCCCTGGATTTCGGGTCGGTCCATTTTTCGCAGGCGACAACGTAACCTTCCGGGCAAGCCTCGATGACCGTGCCCCGGCGCGGTCCGATACGGATAGTGCAATCCGTTTCCAGGAGGTGGTGGCGTGAAGCGAAGGGGGCTGCCATCCGGCTCCTTCCGGGATGCAGATGACAGAACGCTCGGTGATCGGCTCCCAGTTGACCACGTCGACGATGCCGGGGCGGATTGCGCGGACCACGCTCCACCAGCCGGCCTTTCCGACCGACGACTGGCGGAGCAATTCCCGAATGGCGATGGGCCGGGTCAGCCCGGCCAGTTCAGACCTGATGAACAGATCCATCTCCTGGTTCGGGTGACGGGCAGCATGAAAAAGCTTGGCCCGTTCTAGATGGACGGGATCGATATCGCGCTCGCTGATCACGCAGACCCGGTCGATCCCACGCACCAGATGGTTCTCTGGGATATGCGTCTCGAGATCGAACTCGTAGAACAGTCGCGGATGCGCCTTTAGAGTTCCCAACATCCCGTGCCCTCCCGCTCCCATAAATCAAGGAAATCAGAAGCTTCGACTCCGGGCAAGCGCGGAGTTTTCAACACCATCAGCCAGTACACGACATTAGCTGAGAGCGCGAGCGGCGAGCGACAGCGTTCTATGGTTATTGATGTTGCGGCGTGACCTGCGCAAGGAAGTGCAGAAGGGTCTCGGTCACCCGTGTTGCTTGTTCCTGGGGTGCCCAGTGTCCGCACGCCTCGAGGAAAATCGGCTCGCGCAGCTGTGGGGCGAGATCTTTCTGTCCCTTGATCATCTGCATCATGCCCGGCATCGACAGTCCGGTATCGCGCGTACCGACCATGTAGAGCGCCGGCACCTCAACCTTTAGGCCGGCGAATGCCGATTGAAGCGCCCAGTTGCGGTCGAGGTTACGATATAGGTTCAGCCCGCCGCGAAAGCCGCTCTCGGCATAGTCAGAAACGAAAACCGCCAGATCCTCACCGGACAACCACGGCAGGTCACGCTCCGGCATTGGCAGAGACGAGAGCAAGCCACGTTCCCGCGACACCATTCCAAAGGGATTGGGTGTTCCGTCTCCCTCCATGCGGGGGCCGGCCTGGCTCGAAGCCGCATAGTAGATTTTGAGCAGCGTTCGGCGGATATCGGCTTCGAACTCCTTCTCTGCGACGCCTTCGTCCTGGAAATAGAGCGTGTAGAAGAGGGTATCCCCGGCCTGCGGAAATATCTGTGTCGGCGGTATCGGAGGCTGGCCCATGATCGGCACACCGACTGCAGCGACCGCCGAGAACAGGTCTGGACGTAATAGTGCCGCGTGCCACGCAAGCGTTGCGCCCCAGTCGTTACCGACGATAACCGCCCTCGGCGCTCCAAGCGCGTCTGTAAGGGCAACCATATCGGCGACGAGGTGCTGAAGCGCATACGCCTCGGTGTCAGCGGGAGCCGACGTTCCCCCGATCCCCCTCAGGTCGGGCGCAACAGCGCGGTAGCCCGCCTCCGCGAGAGCAGAAAGCTGGTGGCGCCACGCATAGGACGATTCAGGAAAGCCATGGCAGAGCAGGACAAGCGGCCCCTCACCGTGGTCGGCAATCCGCATCCGGAGGCCATTGGCCTCGACATGTCGGTAGTTTAGCTTTGTCATAGGGACTTCTCCATGGGGTTTCGCGTCTGCGCGCGTGCGTCTGATGAAAGGCACAAGAGCTGGGGCCGCGAGAACTCCGAAGATTTGACGACGATTCACCGTGGCGCTCCATTCTGTAACATGCGATGTGACATATACGCGGTACGACCGCATAATGTAACCCAAGATGATACACTTTAGGATTCTAGCGTGACATCCGACCTCAGGCTTCCCCGCGTTCTGCACGCTCTGATCCACCTATCGCTCCGGGAGCGGGTGATGTCCTCGGCCGAGATCGCCACGATGTTATCGATCAATGCCGTTGTGGTCCGGCGCATGCTCGCTGGCCTGCGTGAGACAGGGCTGATCGAAGCAACGAAGGGACGAAGTGGTGGTTGGCGCGTGGTGCGATCGCTCGACTCCATATCGGTCGCCGACGTGTTCGAGGCGCTCGATCGTCCGGGTTGGTCCGCCCCCTCGGAGTCACGCGATCACCCAGGCTGCCCAGTGGAGGGCGCGGTGAACAGCACGCTTACCGACATCGAAGCGGAAGCCGCGCGTCAGGTCCTCGCGCGATACGAGTCCCTGAGCCTGGGCGATATCGCTCGGATGGCCACGGATACCAAATGACCGCTTCGTCCCGCATCCCGGTCCGTCAGGCGGCGCGGGACGGATGACGGTTTCGAGCCCTTACGGGCCCAGAAGCTAAAGGGATTTGGCGAGCATGAGCGTGTCGTTCCCCTCTGACTTAAAACCGCAGCTTTCGTAGAAGGATCGGGCCGTGATCGTGCTTTGCAGGCGACAGCAGTGAACACCCCTTGCTCGTAAAGTTTCCTCCAAGGCAGCGAGAATGGCTTTGCTGACACCTCCGAAGCGTGCTGCCGGATGGACGTAGTTCAATAGGATGTCGCCGCTCAAGATGGCCATACCAACGCCGATGATCATCCCGTCCCGTTCTGCCACCAGCACTACGGCGTCATCCCGCCGGATCCACTTGCTCCAACCCTCGAATGTCTTGTTGCCAAGCCAGTTTTCGATTTCTGTCGGATCATTCTGATGATCTGCGGTGCATAGTTCGGTAATCGAGCGCCTCAGGGTGCTAATGGCCTCTGCAGCGTCAGATTCGATCGCTTGCCTGATCTGAATCATATTTCTTCCTTTCGACACGAGTAACTTACTGAGATCCTGATCTCCTTCCTTACATTTCCGGGCCCGCTAGAGGTTCCCTGAGCGTTCAGATCACGGCGACTCTGGACTCACCAAATGGGAAGCCCAATGCTTGAACCAACCATCGCCCGCCGCCCCAACGACTGCCCTGCCGAAGACTGGCTGGGATTCCTTGGTCACCGCTGGAACGCCCTGGTGCTGTGGCATCTATCGGGCGGGCCGAAACGATACTCGGAACTCCTGGCGCTCTTGCCACGCATCTCGCCCAAGGTCCTGACCGAACGGCTGGCGGGCATGACCGCGCGCGGCCTGGCGCGGCGGGATGAGACGAACACCTACCCGCGCGAAGTCACCTACAGCCTCACCGCCCAGGGCGAAGCCTTGCGCTGCCTTCTTTCTGACCTCTACGACTGGGCTGCCGTTGTCGCTCAAGAAGACTCAGCTACTTTCCGGGTCAAGGATGAGCCGACACGCTGACATTCATCGCGTTGCTGCAAATCGTGGCCAATGGCCGTTAGGAAAAGGCTGCATCGCGACAATACCATGAGGTTTAAAGGGGCACTTTGGCCCGAGGCCGCTGTTTCCCCCTCGCAGAGAGTAGCATGTTCGCCTTGCTTCTTCTGAAATTTTACAACTCCCCATTCATCAGTTGGCGACGTTGGTGATTCCCAAGGATAGCTACGATTCATCGCAGTCCGCTATGGAAGACGTGCCCCGTTGATGCTGCGCGGTCAGATATGTGTCGTCCTTCGAGTTCATATTGATTGCTGTTAGCAATTAATGTAATTAGCAATAATGATGAGCTACGACAGCCTTCCGCACTACTGGGTAAACCATCTGGGGTTTCAGCTCCGAAAGGAGCTTGAGGCGGCCTTCGCTGCCAATGGTCATCGCGTGACCGGCGAAGAATGGGCCCTGCTACTTATCCTGAACAAACATGAACAATTGAGTCCGCGCGACCTGTCGCAACTGACCCTACGCGACCCCACAACTGTGTCGCGCCTGATCGACCGACTGGAACGCAAGGGGCTGATCGAGCGTATGCGTGCGCGCAGGGACCGTCGGGTCGTGGATATCGCAATGACCGCTGAGGGCCGTGCCCAATTTGCAGGTCTTGCGGAAACTGCGAATAGCATCATCGACCTCTCTCTGAGGGGAGTTACTGCCGAAGATGCAGAGCTGATGATTCAAGTGCTGAAGAAGATGTCAGAAAACCTCGCCGCCCAAGAAAGGACGCAAGATGTATAACTACGGCCAATTCAGCGCCAAGGACTACGATCTTGTCAATTTTCGCGGCCCGCAGCCAGGCACCGCCGCCCCTGATTTCCACCTGACCCGAGCCGAGGGCGGCCAATCCCGTCTTCTTGAATTTGACGGCACTTTCCTCGTGCTGGAAATGGGGAGTCTGACCTGTCCGTTATTTCAGGGACGCCGGAGAACCATGGTTGCACTGCACCGCGAGCACCAGGACGTGGACTTTGCTGTGCTCTATGTACGCGAGGCGCATCCAGGTGCTGCCATTGCTTCGCACCAATCAGACGAAGAAAAGCAAAGCTGCGCGGCACGACTCCGTTCAGATGGGGAAAACCGCAGGATATTTGTTGATGACCTGGATGGAGCAGCCCATCAGGCCTATGGGGGATATCCGAACTCGATCTTCATCATCAATCGCAACGGCTGTGTTGTCTATGCTTCGGACTGGAATAACCCTGAAACGACAGGCCGGGCATTATCCCTGCTGAAACAAGGCAAGGCAGCCAGCGTGAAATCCTGGTTCAAACCCGTGCCGCCATCAGTAAGCCTGAAAATACTACGCGCGGGCGGTAAGGGCTCCATGGCTGATTTTCTGCGCGGGCTACCTCGGCTGATCTGGAACAATCTCGTGCTTCGCAACATTCGCCTTCTGTGCGGAAAATCGAGTAGTATTCCCCCTGATGTCAGATGCTAAAGCGCGCCTACTTGTTTCGCGCCAACTTTAGTCATCCACTCGGCATTGTTGCGGAACTCGGCGTCATGGGGTGTTGATCCCGGTTAAGGATAACCCAACGGTGGGGAAGCAGCCGACACATCCCATTAGCGGACATTAACCAGGTTGGTCATCGCTGCGTCGCAGCTTCCCTGAACCGGTCCTTGGTGGCAACGTGCAGCATCGTCTTCCAGTCCGGGGTCCGCAGTGCGGGACTTCGCAGACCTTCAGGATATGTCTTCCGAGGCAATAAGGCCACAGCAATAGCTCCCTCTATGATACCAGAGGCAATCACATGACCCATAGCGTGCAATTCGTCCGAAGGCGCAATCAAGTCAGGCACTTGCACGGTTTGTGCTCCTGATGCGATTGCAGCGCGCGTTCCTGTTTCGCTATCTTCGAACGCAATACAGTTTCTTGCTTGATACCCGAGTCGATCCGCAGCTTTATAATAAACTTCCGGGTCTGGCTTGTGCCTTATAACCTTGTCTCCCCCGATCACACATTCGAAGTGTTCTAGAAAGCCAGAAGATCCCAGCTGCTGACAAGCCCTGTCCGTCTCAGTTGATGTTGCAACTGCCAGAGAATATCCTTTATCGGCAAGCATTTGAACCAGTTGCAACGCACCTGGCTTTGCAGGAATTTCGCGCCCAAGGGCCGCGTCAATACGTCGGTCCCACTCCCGACTGAAATCATCAAAACTGACATTGTCGCCAAGGCTGTCACCGATAATTCTGGCAGGCTCTTGCCCGCGAAGCCCGACACACCTGAGAAAAGTGTCGGGGCTATCGGAAAGTGCGAATATTCGCCTCGTTTCGACAAAGCTCTCAAGGCAAACTTTCTCCGTGTCCAGCAAAAGGCCGTCCATATCGAATATCACTCCGGGCAAAATCATTGAGCAACCTTCGATTGAGAACCTACTGCATCACTCGGGTCTTTTGCTTGCAGAAACTCTGTGGTCAATCGAATAGGCAACAAGACTCTGAACCTGCCGCTCACCGCCTGTTGTGCGGACGGCGGCACAGCGGGACAAACCAGCCGTCTGGCGGAACGAACCGAGTGCCAACTTTTGCGTTCGTTTGCGTATTGCATAAACTCAGCTCTCACTCTCAAATCGATCTCGCCACTCACGGCTCAATTCGTCAGCAAGCTTTGCTGTTGGCGCCTCGACAGACTGGGCTCGGCTTGGATCAAGGTTCAGCGCGGAGAGTACCTGCGCCAAAACCTGTTTAGGGTCTATCGACAGGGCGTCATAATTGATGCGCATTGGCTCCATCGCCTCCAGTTCGAACCATCGCTCCCAAGCTTCGTCGAGTGCTTCGAGCGCGATCATGTGGCGCTTGATAGCGGCGGCGTCATATCGCGGTTCCTGCGGAGGAGCGAGGCGCTCCAGCTCTGTGCCGTCAGAGTTGCGATGCCACAGGCCCGTTTGCTCGGCACGAACACGCGAGATAGCCTGATTCAGCCGGTCTGGACGGGAAAGATGGATATATAACGTCGGGCCAAATGCTTTTCGAATTCGCTCGACATCGCTCATGCGGCCCGGCAACAGCAGTTTTAGTTGCTGCATGAAGTGGTCGAAACTGCCACGCTGCATTCGCAAACCAAAAATATCTGTATCGCCTTTGCCCCGCGACAAGGCGGCCTTGAAGATGGCGCGAACAGCTTCTTCTTGCGAAGCATAATCGATGTGCTTCAGGCAGTAGTCATCCAGCCAATCGTCGAGCGACAACGAGTGAAAGTGCGAGTCCGGGTTTCCCGCGGCGTTTGTCGCGGCAAGCAATCCGCACAGTAGCGTGCTTCCACTGCGTGGGGCAGTGCAGATGATGTAAGATCGAAAAGGTTTGCTTGTCATAGCGCGATTCCTCTTAACGCTTTACCGCTCCATAGCAGCCCTTCGAGAGCGACGCAGCATTTGGTAAAACGGGCTCGGGCACTAAATCGCTACGCGATAGTGGCTCTGTGTGGTGGGCGTTGCGCTGAACTGGGATTTGCTTCGCGGTTTTCGATGCCGGGTGTGTGCTGTTGGCCGAGGTGATTTTGCCTCGATTGACAGAGGGCTTTCCCATGAATGTTCAGCATTCCACACCGACGACCCCCCTTCGCGCGCGCATGATTGCGGACATGTCGGCACGCAACCTCGGCGCGGCATCGCAGACCGGCCACTTGCGCGCCTGCAAGCGATTTGCGGCCTGGCTCGGGCGCTCGCCGGAGACAGCGACACCAGATGATGTACGGGATTTTCAGCGGCATCTGATCGAGAGCGGGACGAGTATCTGCACCCGCAACCAGACGATGACCGGGGTGAAGTTTCTGCTCCGGGTCACCCTGCGGCGACATGATCTGGCGGCCGAGGTTTTCCACCTCAAGGAGCCGGTGAAGGTGCCGCTTGTGCTCAGCCGCAATGAGGTCAAACGTCTTCTGGCCATGGCACCCGGCCTGAAGGCGCGCGTGATGCTCTCGCTCGCCTACGGGTGCGGCATGCGCGCGGGCGAGGTCGTCCGGCTGAAGGTCGGCGACATCGACGGGGAACAGAAGATCATCCGCATCGTGCAGGCCAAGGGCCGAAAGGATCGCAACGTGATGCTGCCCGCGGATATCCTGGGCCTGTTGCGCGAGTGGTGGACCGAACGCCCGACCGGCCAGGACACGGGCGTGCCCGGGCCCGATCGCGTTCTCTTCCCCGGCTATCGTGGCAGGCATCTCTCCGCCCGCCAGATTTCACGGCTGTTCAAGGAGGCGACGCGGACGGCAGGCATCACCAAGCCGGTCACGCTGCACACGTCGTGTCGAAGACGCGCCTCCGGCTCGATGCGCCATTCGTTCGCGACGCATCTTCTGGAGCGCGGCGTGGACATTCGGGTCATTCAGGCGCTGCTCGGGCACACCAAACTGACCACGACCGCGCGGCTCATGCCAGCGTTGCTACCGGCATGATCTCGGCGGTGGCGAGCCCGCTGGACGATTTGACCGCTGCGAAGCGCAAGACGGGTAAGAGAGGCGCTTCGTAAACCGCCTTGCCTCAGTCACGGCTGGAGGTTGCGGGTATTTTCCACGCCCATGGGCCTGCCTGGCGGGTGGCCAACGCGGGCCATGTCAGCCTCGATCAGTTGAAGGTGATGAGCGCCATCGAGCGCTGCCGCACGGCGGCGCTTGGCGGCCATATCGCGCGATGTGAAGACTGTGGGCATGAACACATTGCCTACAACTCTTGTCGGAACAGGCACTGTCCAAAATGTCAGGCGGGTGCGGCAAAGGCATGGTTGGCGGCACGGGAGGCCGAACTTCTGCCTGTCCGGTATTTCCACCTTGTCTTCACGCTGCCAAAACCGATCGGCGACATCGCGCATCAGAACAAACGTGAGCTCTACAACCTGCTGATGCGGGTGAGCGCGGACACGGTGATCAGGATTGCCGCCGACCCCAAACCCCTTGGCGCCCGGGTCGGCGTCACATCCGTGCTTCATACTTGGGGCTCGGCGATGACGCATCATTCGCATGTCCACATGATCGTGCCGGGTGGCGGCCTGTCTGCGGACAGCACCAAGTGGATCGCCTGCCGTAGGAATTTCTTCCTCTCCGTTCGGGTTTTGTCCCGCCTGTACCGCCGCCTCATCCTGGACGGGCTGGCCCGGCTGCACAAAGCCGGGAAGCTGCACTTCTTCGGCGATCATGCCGAGCTTGTTGATCGTGCGGACTTCGACACTTTCCTGCAACCGCTGCGCAAGATCGATTGGGTCGTGTATGCCAAGGAGCCCTTCGCTGGACCCAGGGCCGTGCTGGCATACCTGTCGCGCTACACCCACCGTGTCGCGATCTCCAACAGCCGCCTGATCCGCGTGGACGACCAGAGCGTCACCTTCCGCGTCAAGGATTACCGCGTCAACGGCCCCGGGCGGCATACCACCATGACCCTGAAGACCGACGAGTTCATCCGCCGGTTCCTGATCCATGTCCTGCCCAAGGGGCAGCATCGCATCCGCCACTACGGCTTCTTCGGGAATGGCAACCGTGCCGCCAATATCGCCAGGATCAGGGAACTGCTTGGGGCCGAAACACCAGACCAGCGTCACGTTTGTGATGACACGATCGACGAAACCGATGCGCACCGCGGCGTCCTCGCGCTGCCATGCCCCTGCTGCGGTGGGCAACGGATCATCGTCGAAACGATCGCGCCGCAACGACATCCCAGAGCGCCGCCAGGAACAGCGAGGGCCGCTGCATGACACGCGCGCCAAAGACCGGAATTCCAATCCCCACCGCTCGCGACACCGCTTGCGACCCGACCGGCATGCCCCCAGCCCGGATCGTAGTGGTCAGAATGGTGTCGATATCCGCGAGGGGCGACGCATGTTCATCAAAGCTCACAAGACCCGCGCCGAAGCTGCCTGCAAGAGTGCAGTCAGCCCAACCTGCGCAACGAGACCTTGGGCAATCAACCGCTTCAAATCCCCATAGACCCAGCTGATCCGCCCAATTCCAAACCCGCGATTGCCCGCTTGAGCGCTTCTCCGACGCCAGGCAACGCCGTGTGTCACTCAAACGTCGCCCGTGGCGTCCGAGAAACCTGCATCGCTCCCAACCTTCGCCGCGCGCTGGTCGAGCGGCAGAAATGCGAACTCGAAAGCAGACTTTCGAATGTGTTGCCATGTGCTACCATGCAACCATGGAAGATGAACCTTCGGAAGTTGCTCTATCTGGCGGGAACGTCAACACCGTTGTGAAGGCTGGCAACACTGTTAGGCGCAAGATGTCGCCTCAAAGCCCAAACATCCATGCTTTGCTATTGCATCTCGAAGCGAAGAACGTCGCCAGTCCGCGCTTTCTAGGTATCGATGAGGAAGATCGCGAAATACTGTTGTTCATCGAAGGCGCAACAGACTTTCCCAAAAACCTATGGGACAACGAGGATCATGTTGTTGCTAGCGCAAAGTTGCTGCGGGATTTGCACGATGCCTCGCTCGACTTCATACCGCCGGAACCCGGCAACTGGGCGTATGCATACCCAGATAAATGCCAGCACGAAGTTATCAATCACAACGATTTCGCCCCATACAACATGGTTTTCGGGGTGGATGGCGCAACGGCAATCATAGATTTTGACCTTAGCGGGCCAGGCCCTCGCTGCCGCGACCTCGCGTATCTGGCCTATTGGATGACGCCGCTTTCGTTCGGGGTCGGTGACCTCCAGAAGAGGTCAGAGGCGCAACTAAGGAACGGATGTCCGCGATTATCGCTCTTGTGTGCGACCTACGGGTTTGACGATTTAGAACAGGTATTGGCGATGGTATCTGATGTCCTACATCACATGAGCGATGAAGGCGTGGCTACAAGCATGATCGGTGAAGAGGCTGCCGAACGTTTGAAGCTAGGGGGGCATTTCAAGCATTGGTCGAATGAAGCTTTCGCTTTCGACGAAAAGCTTCCCGCGTTAGTTTCTGAACTGTCTGCGCGCCGCTGAGTACAGGCCGACCTTGGTAGGATTGGACTCTCTCCGGGCTGCAGCCACAGGCCCCTCCAACGGCGGCAACGCGGGACATAGGGTGAATTCGCTGCGGTTGCGAGAATGTCTGCAAAGCAACCCACTCTGGATCGAACGGCCAAAAAAGCCTTTCGTAGTGCATGTGTTCTCCGTAATTTTTTCACATGAGAAAAAGCCGGAAAGAACTCGCCGACCGCTATCTTGCATTTGCACACCGTGAAGCGCATGGCGTCTCGCCAACTTACGAAATCTACGCGACCTCGGCGGCTGAGAATGATGACTTACTTGACCGGCTTTTGGAGTTGCCGGATGGAAAGCAGCAGCCAAACCTGCTGTTCGCGTCGACACGCCATGTTGTAGGCCTGCCGGATGCTGGCCTTGACTTCGCTCAGCACGCCTTGGCGGCGTGGGATGAGCTGAGACCCGTCATCCTCCGTCGGTCCACACAAACAAACGAACCTGGGCGCTGTGCCTGCCTCCTTCCGGCGCTTGCACAGTTCGATGAACCCCTTGCCATTATCGAAGTCGGGGCTGCGGCAGGACTATGCCTTCTTCCCGACCGCTACGGTTACGACTATGGCCGCGCCATGCTGCGCCCCACAGAGCGTGGCGCCCCAGTTTTTCCATGCAAAGCATCCAACACAACCCCCATTCCAACCTCTCTTCCTGAAATAAAATGGCGCGCGGGCCTTGATCTCAATCCGTTGGACGTTCGCAGTGACGAGGACATGCAATGGCTCAAGACACTGGTCTGGCCGGAACAAACCGAAAGGTATTCCCGGCTGGAAGCGGCAATCACGCTTGCCAGACGTGATCCGCCGAATGTCATTGCAGGTGATCTACTGGAAAAAACTGAAGCGTTGGCCGCACAAGCTCCTACAGACGCACGTCTCGTGATCTTTCATACCGCAGTTCTGAATTACGTCGCACCGGAGGTTCGCAAAGAGTTTGCGACGCTCGTCCATGACCTTGGAGCGGAATGGCTTGCGAACGAAGGCGCCAATATCCTTCCCAACGTTGCATCAACGAATATGTTAGAGGATCGACCGGGGGCATTTGTTCTCTCTCACAATGGTTGTGCAATTGCTCGAACAGGCCCGCATGGACAGTTTGTAGATTGGCTTTAGGTTGGCGAGAGCGCTTCCGTTGTGCTGAAAAGGCAGTCGTTCGAAACCATTGCAGCATCGGTTGAAGTGATGCAGGTTTCTCGGACGCCACGCGCGACGTTTGAGTGACACACGGCGTTGCCTAGCGTCGGAGAAGGGCTCTTTGCTGACGTCGGAGGCAGCTCGGCATGTTGTGATAGAGTGCTCCGGGCAACGTCGGGTTGTCGCTTTGGGAGGGCATGGCGGATCGGAGGATCAGTCATGGAAACACCAAACTTACCGGCCATTCGCGCGCTTCGCCCAGCCTGGAACAAAGGACGTATCGTTGGCCAGAAACGACCGCTGAAGCCCAAGCACGTATGGGCGATCCGAGTCCGACTTGAACTGGCCGAGAACCACCGTGACCTGGCACCCTTCAATCTTGCCATCGACAGCAAACTGCGGGGCTGCGATCTGGTCAAAATGAAGGTCGTCGATGTCATGGCATCTGGCCAGATCAAGGAACGTGCGTCGGTTCTGCAGAGCAAGACGCAAAAACCTGTTCGCTTCGAAATCTCGGAAGGTACCCGAGCCTCGCTCGAAAGATGGATGCGGGACCCGCTGATGGTCGGATCCGAATACCTCTGGCCCGGCCGGTTCCACGAGCGAATGCATATATCGACCCGCCAATATGCGCGGATTGTCCGTGATTGGGTGACGTCGATCGGTCTGGAGGCGAGCGCATACGGCACGCACTCGATGCGGCGCACGAAGGTGACGCAGATCTACAAAAAGACGGGCAACCTGCGTGCAGTCCAACTGCTGTTGGGCCACACGAAGATGGACAGCACCGTTAGATATCTCGGCGTCGAGCTTGAGGATGCTCTTGCGATTGCAGAGGCCATTGAAATCTAATGACTTGGGTCGTCTTCAGGGACGGCCCAAACCCGACCTTCATGCCTAGCGCTGGTGCCGCATTGCGGCTTCCCGAGACCGGCCATTCGTCCATCGAGCAGCATTTTCGAGGGGCGAAGGTCCGGTGAGCGGGACTTTCTTGTCGTTGGGTGTCCGTTGCAGAAGGTCCGCATTCATTTGGCTTACAAGGCAGAGTATACTCAAGTCTAGGCTTCAAAGGATATTCGATGTGAACCCAAGCACCGACCTCGACAGCATCACCATCCATCGATTGGTCTCCGGTGACTATCAACATCTCGACGCAATGCTTGACCTCTTTGCGGAGGCCTTTGACGATCCGGAAAGCTACAGCAGTGCGAGGCCCACACCGGACTACAGGCAGGCACTTCTCGCACGGACCGATGTCGTCGCGCTGGTGGCTTTGGCGGGCGAGAACGTTGTCGGCGCACTTGTGGCGTATGAATTACCCAAATTCGAGCAAGAGCGCTCAGAATTCTACATCTACGATTTGGCTGTCGCGGAAAAATGGCGGCGTTGCGGTGTTGCAACCACAATGATCGATGACCTTAAGTCCATCGCAAAAACGAATGGCGGCTGGGTTATCTATGTGCAGGCAGATTATGGCGATGAACCTGCCGTTGCCTTGTACACGAAGCTCGGTACCCGCGAAGACGTTATGCATTTCGATTTGTCGTTGGACTGATAGCGGCCGTTCGATCCAGTCGCAGCATCAGAAAATTGGGCTCGCTCCCAACCTTCGCCGCGCGCTGGTCGAGCGGCAGAAATGCGGACGAAGTGTGAATTCGCTGCGGTTGCGCCAATGGCGGCTTTCAGACAATGCGCCAGATATATTTTTTGGGTTCAGTTCAGTACCCGGGCAACACTTCGGCCGCAATTACGGTCACTGGCACATCTGCTTTTACCTAGACGCCGTTCTTGTTCTCAAACAAGTCACTATACAAGTGTTCGATAATGTCGTTGGCTGTGAATTCAGTACTATGCTCCCACTGTTCGATTTGTTCGTGACGACCCTGCCTCATCTTTCCGTTGAAATAGTAAACGTACAGATCTTCCGCATGGAAAAGCAGCTCCCGGAGCCTAATGTCCGGATCTGAAAATTGTCCAAAGTCGTATTTTTCATGCGGCTTACCGCCAGTGAACCTTAGGCTAATTATGGGTTCGCCATCAACGAACGGGTCAGAAGGAAAGCTCAAGTGTTTTCGGAAATATACAACAAACCGGTAAGCTCGGTCCCCATCAACAATGAGAATCTGACCGAAGAACCATGTGGCGGTTGCTCTTTTACCGGCTCCTAGGTTCTTCCAAGTCTTAAAGTCGATTATCGGGTATGACTGGTGCTCAACCGAAAGTACATCTGACACATCACTGATTTCTTGAGCGGTAGCTTCAAATGCTGACTGGATTTCGTTCATTTTGTGGGCCCAAACTAGATATTGCTTGTGCTGAGCCCCTTTCTTTTTGTCATCAGCTTTTTTGGCAAGTCGAGCCACCCACTTTGACCGCTCTTCCCTCTCCATTGCTATGCCGCTTGCTTTAGCGATCACACTAAGCTGGCGGTTGGCGATGATTGCTACAAGACCATCCCAATCATCATTGTCCGCGTCAGCCAAAGCATCATAATAATCATCACGCAAAGCAGAAGGTACCCCTGTTGGGAAGAGTTTTCCTGATAACAATGCGAAATCTTGCAACAGCCTAGCAGTCCTACCGTTTCCATCCAGAAACGGATGGATGTGTGTGAAGCGGTTGTGAAGCCAAGCAGCTCTAATAACAGGGTGGGCCGTATCATCCTTGACGTAAATCGCGATCATATCGTCAATCAAACTTGGCACACTACCGTGCGCAGGCGGGGGTAAAGGCTGCTTGGGATATTTTGACATCTCTTTCGCGGTAACACCCAGGCGTTTCACCAACCTTGTCTTCAATTAAAGCATGAATTTGTCGCAATAATGCTGCGCTCAATCTTTGCCCATCTTCCGCAGCATCAAGTGTAAGCTCATCCGCACTCAGAGCGTTGAGCACTTCTTGTTCTGACTTTGACGATGAATCATTGACCGTCATCGAGTCCATGATCGCCAATGTTTGCCTACGAGTTGCGACAATGCCTTCCATATTCAAACTCGACGTCACCCGATCAGGTAAGAATGCCATTTTTATTCGACCCTTGACGTCATCACTAAGCGGCCTCAACTTGTTGAACTCTGTTATGGCAAGATCAACTTGCTCCAAAAGTTGCTCAGTATCTTGCCGCAACTTGACCCTTGAAGGCGTTCCGAAATCGATCATTTAGGCTCCCCTACCCACATATTACAAGGCTACTCAGAAAAGCGGCTTAGATATGTGAGAACTAGAATTATTTCTGGTATTAGAATAGCATACATCGGCTTCACAGGCTTGCAAGGTAACCCAGTCGGAATACTCGCCACACAAAAAATTTTCGCATCCTTTACACCCATCCAATACACTTCCCGTAGCTGCCAGCTACATGCTGTCTTGCTCATAACTTGACAAAGCGGACCTTGGAGTGCTCCGCAGCATTTGGAACTTTGGTGAAGGTTTTCCAACGCGGGTCGTGGTCGCGCCAGTGCGCAGCGTTCCAACGCGACCCGCATCAGAAAACCTTCACCATAGCTGCCGTTGAGTCATCACAAAACTTGCTGCGCTGTCGGCCGTCGAAGCAGCCATTCGCCGTACCAGCAACAGGGCAGAATCCGATCATTCGTCCACATCCCGAAAGAGACTGTGAAGACCTGCGTTCTGAGGAGTAGATGTAGCGACTGGCGCGGACGTCGAAGACTGAGGCTCGTAGTCTTCCTCCATTTCGTCGACAGCGTGACGAACCTCCCGATGCAAAATAAGCATGGGATCTGGACGAGAAGATTCTTTCCCTACTTCATCGATAGCACGACTGATCGTCTCTATCGCCGTCTCCAAGGCGTAGAAATGATCCTCCGGTGGATAGTCGTTTGACCATTCCTCTCGCACTGCGCGCACGTAATGCGGAATGTTAGGCAGCACTTTGTCTCGGGCGAGAACAGCCGCTTGCTGGACTTCTTGCTCAGTCAGAATCGTTTCTATGTAGTCGGCTTCAAAAACGCTTGGATCGGCTTCGTCCTCCAATGCTTGGAGTAGCTTGGTTGCTAGGTGGTCACGCCAATCGATAGGCAACACCTTCTGCCGATGCAGGTTCACAAGGAAGCTCGCATCGGGATCCTCGTGGATCGGCGATATGAAGTGTCGCGCACCTTCAAGAATATCTGGCCTACGCATCAGCATGATTTGTGAAAACGCGACGTTCGAACGGTAGGACACAAAAGTCCGCAAAGCGCCTGCGGCCAAATTCCCGATCCGCTCAAAAAGAAGCTCGTTTAAGGTCGCGGGAACCACCATGGGCGCGCCTTGAATCGTCACCCCGGCACAAACGACAGCGTATAGGATCGTTTCCGGCTTTGCTCCACGAAGGTAAAGCTCGACGAGCTCTGGAGACTGAGCGAGATAGCGCGCAAATGCATCACTCACAGTGGGATGTTTGTAGGTCCAATAGGGGCCATGTTCGTCTTGCGCCAATAGCAAAAGACTACCGCTAAGCGTTTGCAACTCGCGCCGCGTTGCGGCTTCTGTACTACCAAATGCGCTCACAGCGGTTGACAAAATCGAAGAAGTTACGGGGGAACGGATAACTCCGCCATTCAGAAATATCGTTGCAATTGCTGCCTTGCAGTCATTCGAAAGATTGGAAATGGTGTCGAGAAGGAATTGCTCCGGTCTCTCGAAAAAACCAACAACGTCGGCTTCCTTGATCGTTAGGTCACCCGCAAAGAAGAGTGAACCGATCCGGCGTGCAGTCTCTGGGAGGAAGCTTTTTCTCTCAGCGATAGCTGGAAGAAACTCCTTAATCGCAGATCGAAATTTCTGAGGCTGATCGCCAAATTTAAGGTGGTTGTAAAGGATCTGAGCCTTTTCAGCGTTGCTCAGTTGTTGGACGTCAATAACAACTTGGCTCGTTTTCATCACCGGAATAGCCTGGAGCTTAAGGTCCGCCTGAGCCGCTTTCCAAATGTAGTCGCGTGATGTGATTAGAAACCGGGTGCCGCGCTTCATTGCGCCCTGCATCAGCGGGAATACCTGGTTCCATGCCTCTGCCGTTTGGCGCTGATACTGGGTGTTCCCCCACGCATCATCGATCCAGAAAAACTGGGCAACATCCGGGCTTAGGTGCCGCTGTACGTCTTCTGGTGATGTGGCTCGTATTGTCGAGCTGCGCCATATATCGGCCGCGCCAACGGCGATGCTCGCGCCAATTGTTGATTTCCCAGCTGCAGGCGGACCGAGTAGGAGCACGACATTGTGCTTGCTGATCGCCCGTACACTTCGACGATGAGCCTCAGTGACAACAAGCCGTTGCAAATCTTCACCCATGGCGCTGAGGATCAACTGGGCCTGCGCGTAGGCGCGCGCATCGAGTACGTCGTTCAGATCGCCAAGCCCATATAGGCGCGGGGCCATCATCCGGAGCCGTGAAGAGGTGCGTATCTGACGGTTAATGAAATCGCTACCAAAAATACGGCATCGACCAACCCCGACGCCTTGAAACGCGGCACGGATAGCAAGCTCGCTTTCACCCGTGATCGCATGATTCGTTAGTATGATGTAGTCGAGGGCCAACCCCTTTTGGGCAAGTCTTTCAGCCTTGGCAAGTTCATCACTCAGCATTGAGAGACTGAGATTATTGGCCTCCTTGGAGGTGAACTTGCATTGGATCGTTGATTCACCAGCGGCTGGATCATCACCTTCCCAACGACCTACAAACGCTCCATCACGTCCGGCATCGTTGCCCGGCAGAAAGTTCTGGACCGGCCTGCGAAGGCACTCCTCAGCTACCCCGATGCAGAGATCTTGAAAGGCCTTCCAACCCAACTTGTGCAAGGGATAATCGCCAGCGACAGCCAGTAGAGTTGCAGCCGTGCTGATTTCGGGCTGTGTAGGTTCGGAATTTGTTGGCATGTAGACGTGGTGCCTTCAGTTGCTGGGCTGATGATCGGATGCTGGCTGCTTAACAATCACTTACTCTTGAAGGGCGAACGACCTCATTCCCGATAGTTTCTGCTAGAGCGCTTTCACTTCACTATAAACTTTGCGGAGGTGCTCGTCTGACATGTCCAGGATCGGCTCATACATGAAGGAGTTCAGATGGATGTTCTCCGGTGTCATAAGAACCACGCGATCAATGGTCCGGATAGCGGCGTGACCTGGAAAATCATGCTGAAAGCGCCTCAAGAGGTCCGTCGTCTGATTGCCGGTTATGCCTGCCAGCAGACTCTGGTCGTTGATCCGCCCCAGCATATACTGTTCTGCACGTAGCCTAGTGGCGACCGAGAGAACGATCTTGTTTTCGAAGTTGGCCGCGTCTCCGTCTTGTAGGCAGCCGTCCGCTTCCTGATAGACTAGGTCGAGCACAGAACCTCCGGACGGAGTAGCGTTCACTGGTGCGCTGCCGAAGATGGTCTGGTAGATTTGGAAGAGATCACTGTCCTGAATGCCAAGCGTGCCATCCTTGACGTGAAGCAGCGAGGTCAACGTCGCGTAGTCTGGGTCGGTTTCGCCTTTTGTGTATTCCACCAAGTTCCTCATAAAAGGAATTGAGGCAATCCGTTTTCTCGGCTCGCTCCCGAAATGCACCTTCCAGTCATTGACGAAGACGTTCTTGATCCCGATAGCCTTGTTGACATCGATACCTTCTTCTTTTCTTGCGACCATGAAGCACGAATTGTAGCTGACGAAACGGCTCTGAATTGTCCTAAAGAAGTCAAAGTTGTGGGTGAGGATGACCTGTCGAAAATTATCGTCTTCTGAGATATCCTTTAAATACTGGATGATCGCATATTTGTTCTTATAGTCGAAGGAATCTGCAATATCGTCGACGACAATCAGCGTTTTTTGACCCGCCTTCCGCCGCGCCTCAATCTCGAAGATGATGTTCAGAATGTAGAACGCTCTGCGTTCGCCCGTACTGAGGACATCAAGGAGCGCATCCCTTTCGACCTCTTTTCGATCATCCCCTTCTTTGAAGGTGAACCCAAGTTTCGGAATCTTGTCCTCGTCGAGCACAACTGAGACGAGATTC
Source organism: Qingshengfaniella alkalisoli (assembly GCF_007855645.1). Taxonomy (GTDB): domain Bacteria; phylum Pseudomonadota; class Alphaproteobacteria; order Rhodobacterales; family Rhodobacteraceae; genus Qingshengfaniella; species Qingshengfaniella alkalisoli. The sequence goes on along the minus strand of NZ_CP042261.1, from coordinate 1,376,888 downwards.
TTCACCTTGAGTTCAAATGGGACGAAGAACCGCTCGTTAAAGATCTCTATGACTTCTTGCCATGCAGTCCGTTCACTACGGGCAGCTTCCTCGATCTCTTTCCTTCGTTCCGCAGCGGCGCGAATCTCCTTGACCAGATGATCGAAGGCGTCCCGGTGCTTAACGAAATAGCTCTTCCAGACCCGCTCCTTGAAGTCTGCGACGTTCTCCAAAGCCGGAAGAACATCTTCATGGTCAGCAACGAACTCCTTGAACTCTCTGACATTGGCATTCTTGTGGAGGAGTTTCTCGACCGCGTCGAATTTCTTTCGCAGTTCGGCATCTGACGTGATGCCCTCTTTCTCACCCTTGACCAATTCCTCCAGTTGTTTCTTCGACGTGATTTCGACCTTCTCACCGGAGTTCAGGCGAATGCTGTGAGCCGCATCGAAAAATCCGTTGTCAGCGAGGGCTTTCGCGATCACGTCGGCGTTATAATAGGTAAATGTCCCGCGCTTGAAATACTGGGACTGGTCAATAAGTTCATTGAAGCGCTTGATGTAGTCTTCGAGTGCCTCCCGCACCTGCTCCTGCTGGAGCATCTCGACAACCTTCGGGTCGAAAACGAGATCGTATGGGATTTCAGCGAATGGAGCTTCCGGCTGCTCGTCTACTTCCGCAGCGACGCGATTGATCGCGATGAGAAACTGTTCGGGGGTCTTGGTGAACGTCGACGAGATTTCGGCGGCGAGGTCCTTCTTTGATCCCGACTGGACCTTCAATGCGGCGAGAAGCACCTTTTTCGCGCCTTCAATGCCTTCGTTGAGTTTCTGGTGCTCTTTTCGAAGAGCCGAATTAACGAGAAGGGTGGAGGTCTTTTCGCTGCTTCCGAAGTCCTCATCGTATGGCCGAATGATGAGGACGGATTCCGGGTCTAGTTCGGCGCCGTTCTCATCTAGCACCGACCGTTTCGTAGGGCGGTCCGGGAACATCCTGTCGGACGATTTCTTCTTGTCGGCGATGTCTTGGAACGTCCTGGCGAGCGACGATTTCATGGCGCCGTTTGGTGCATATAGCGCAACGGCCTTGCATCTCGTGAATTCGAAAGCCTGCTCTAACTTTCGAATTCCATAACAATACTCTAAATCAAGCTTCAGCGTACGCATGAATCGCCCCCTATCAATTTATGTTTGGGAGAGTAGCGGCCATCGTCTGACTTGGACAAGGGAAGCGGACTAAAATGCCGACATGGTAAGTCAGTTGCAGAACGCTGGCGACCTGATCAGCTTCCGAGCGTCGGCAAAGATGGGCATAGCGGTCATTCGTTCTACCGCGCAGCGAACTTCCGCTCCCCGTTCTAGGTTCCAATGGCTACGCTGAGACAAAAATAGCCCTCTGACTTTGGGTACATTGTTTCGCGGCAGGTCAGTCGTCATCTGATTTTGGGGATGGAGACGATACCCTGCTTGGACCATCCGTAGATCGTTGCGCGTGACACGCCGATCATCTTTGCGACGTCTTCCGCACGTACTCCCTGGTCCAGTGCCGCCTGTGCCTTCCGGACATTCTCAGGCGTCGCGAAGCTTGGCGCGCCGATGCCCGGACGTTCGGACTTCGCGGAAATACGCAAGCGGGCCGCGCCCTTGGCATTGGTCGGATCGACAAGGTGAGGTTCAAGCCATACTGCCCACCTGCGCAAAGCGTTCCCAACCCTCAGCTTCGAGGCTTCTGTATTGTCATTCGTTCTACCGCGCAGCGAACTTCCGCTCCCCGTTCTAGGTTCCAATGGCTACGCTGAGACAAAAATAGCCCTCTGACTTTGGGTACATTGTTTCGCGGCAGGTCAGTCGTCATCTGATTTTGGGGATGGAGACGATACCCTGCTTGGACCATCCGTAGATCGTTGCGCGTGACACGCCGATCATCTTTGCGACGTCTTCCGCACGTACTCCCTGGTCCAGTGCCGCCTGTGCCTTCCGGACATTCTCAGGCGTCGCGAAGCTTGGCGCGCCGATGCCCGGACGTTCGGACTTCGCGGAAATACGCAAGCGGGCCGCGCCCTTGGCATTGGTCGGATCGACAAGGTGAGGTTCAAGCCATACTGCCCACCTGCGCAAAGCGTTCCCAACCCTCAGCTTCGAGGCTTCTGTATTGTAGTTCCGGCTGAAACGCGTGCCAATTTCCTCGCCGATCTCAACCCCTGCCCGGTGGGGGTCCTCGAGCAAGATTTCTCGTGTGACCTGCAGCGTCGGTGCCTTCATGGCGGCGTGCCGCAGCGTGTCTTCGGCAGATGCGCTGTCAGGCACAAGAGAGTAAACTCTTCCGTCGCGGACCTCGATCAAACCAAGTGCCACCAAATCGGTGCGACTTCTGTTTTGGTTTGCGGCGTCCCAATCTCCTGTTGGAACAGCTTCATCACTGGACATAGTGAATTCGAGCGATGCTAAAGCCGATGGTGGGGCGGTGCCAGCGATGAAGAGGCGTTCGGAACGGGGACTTTGACCGCCGTTTTCGCTCAGGACTCTTTGCAGTTCTTCTGAGGACACGCCGACTTCTCTCAACACTGCGACGCGCCCTTGAGAGTCCGTCTGGAGAAAAGTGTCAATTACAGATGAATCGACGCCGATAGATCGCAGGGGAGGCCCTGCGGGGACCACCATTGGACGTTCCTCCCTTAGCTCATCAAGGGTGGTCGGCTTACGTAGTACATGGAGACTGACCGCCAACGTCGCATCCCGGCTCAGTGCGTTCTGCAGCCCCCGTGCGGCGAGGGTCCGGAGCAACAACCCGAACAGATCCTTGTCCCTTGTCTTTTTACCTTTCAGGAACCGGGCGGCGCGCTTGCCAATACCACCGCTTGGTTTGATATCGTCAACTCGACCGAATTGAATCCATTCGCCGCGCGTCGTTAGGGTCGCAACCACCGCTGAGAAATCCATAGTTGGGTCAGGCTTTACGAACCACCCTTTCTCTCTATCGACTAGCTGCCCCTCTAGAACGCGCCCCGCATCCTCCACTTCAACGGTCTGCGGCCCCATTTGCTTCCAGCGGCGCGTCCGCCTTCGGGTTTCGGTAGTAAAAGACTCGCTTCCATAGCTTTTGCCAGCTTTCGCGACCCCCTTCGCGTCTGGAATGGGCGCACTGGAAGATGCGCCCGCTTCTACCTCGGTACTGATACCCCACCCTCGCTGCCTGCGATCAATATCTTCTCTAGCATATGTGTCGCCCGACCTTTCGAAAATGGGGTCCAGTTGGCAGTTCTTGAATTGAACCTCAATGGACGCCTTCTTGATGCCCAAGGAGACAGAAAGAGAGAAGTCGTCACCTTCAAGTGGAATCATTTGCTCGCCGAAAGAGGCCGATACCTCCAAGTCATACCCATCGACGAAACGGTTGGACGTCGCGCCAAGCCAGACATTGGCAATATGCGGGTCCAAGGGTGAAGGTGCCTTTGCGTCGTAATCAACGATGAAATCCGGTTCATCCATGGGTAAAGCGCTCAGTGCTGAAGTGGCCCAGTATCGTCCTAATGATGGGAGTGGATCAAGTTTGCGACTCAGTCAAGCCGCTTAACATTCTTGAATGTCGAAGGAATTCCGAAAGACCGAAATCACCTTCGCAAGCCAAATGGTCGGCTTGACTAGGCGCAACGAAGTGTCGCGACTGGCTCGCGGTTGCGCGCAGGTTACAACGAAGCATCGCCGACTTATGCTATTGTCAGTCATTCGAGCAAAGCGCAGCGAATGTCGGCTCCCCGCCTTTCATGTCTGATCTGGCCACAATGATGCGGTAGGGTTGACGACCTCCGGCCATCCCCATCAAGCCCCCAAGACACATTATGGCCTCGAGGGCATGCTCGGCCAAAGTCACTGGATAGAGCGTAGGACGAGGGGCGATCTGACCTAGATGCCACCCATCACAGCGCATATCGTATCTTGAACGCCCAAGTTCATCAGCAAAGCGCTTAAACAATTGATATTGTTAAGGCCGATTAGCCAAAAATGTGACAACAAAGCCCGTCAGGCGGGTTTGGGGAGATCCATGGCTTCGAAGAGGTCGAGTTGCTCCGGTGTTGTTCTGCTGACGCCGTGCAGGGTGCGGTTTCCCGCATGGGCGGTGTGTTTCTGGATGCACGCGAGCATGTCGAGTGCTGTGCGGGGGCTTGCGGAATGCCCCTTTGCCTTCAGGCGCATGCGCATGACGCCGTAGAGTACCAGCGCGAGAAAGCAGATCAGGGCATGGGCGCGGATGCGGTCGGGCAGCCGGTGGTGGACGGGGGCGATCTCTATGTCGGACTTCAGCACGCGAAAGCCGCGCTCGATATCGGCCAGGGCCTTGTAGCGTGATAGGGCGTCAGGCGCCGTCAGATCGGACGCGTTGGTCAGCAGCGCGAGTTTGCCGTCGAAGAGTTCCGCTCGTACGATGGCGTCCTCGTCGAGGCTCCAACTGAACCGGTCGGCTTGCAGGTCGGGCTTGATGAAGCGGGTCAGTTCGGCTTCGGCGACGGCGCGAGTGAACCGGCTGTAGGCGCCACGATCGGAAGCGCGACGACCGCGGGCGGTCTCACCGTCATCTTGCCGATCAAGCTTCGTCACCATGCGCTCTGCCATATCTTCGAGCTCTCGGATGCGCGCCCTGCGCCGGCCTGATCGCTCTTCAGCGCGCAGTTGATCATGGGCGACGATCAGGCGATGCCCGGCGAAGGTATCCTCGGCCAGGCCATCATCGTCGAAGGCAAGCCCGCGGAAGGTTTCTGCCATCTCGGCATAACGGCGGGCGGGCACGGCAAGGATGAACTCCAGCTTGCGGCCGCCCTGATCAGCCAGAGATGTCAGTTCGCCGATATTCTCGAGGCTCAGCAGCCCGCGATCAGCTACCAGGATGACGCGCTGGACCGGAAACCGCTGGAGCACCCTTTGCAACATGCCCTGCAATGTCTTCGTCTCGGCCGTGTTGCCCGGATGAACGGTGTGCAGCAGTGGCAGGCCGTCAGAGGTCTGCACGACACCAAGCACGAACTGCCGGGCGATGCCGCCGATCTCCTTGTTCATGCCGAAGGCGCGAATATCGTCCTCCATTGCGCCCTCGCCATGGATGCGCACGGTTGTCAGGTCGTAGAAGACAACGGCCAGATCGCGGTCGACCAGTGGGCGGATCTGGTGGGCCAGAGCACCCTCCACGGCATCCGCATGGTCCATCAGGGCATCCATGGCGCGCAGCAGATGCTGATGCGTCACGGTTTCCGGCATGGCCGGCATCGCCACCGTGTCCAGCCAGCGCAGGCAGCCCAGTTTGCTGTCCGGAGCACAGAGGCGGTTGAACACCATCGCACGGATGAGTGCCTCGGCATTGATCTCGCGCCGTCCGGAGCGCAGCGCCCGGTTCAACGCACGGTCGAAACCGAGATCCTTCCAGATCTCATGCAGCGCAAAACATCGCCATAACCCAGAGAAGATTCATAGGTGATATCGGAGGCGGTATTCTCGAGCCGGCCGGCGGCGCGGTTCAGGCCGTTGATCAGTGGGTCAAGCTTGCCGGGCTTGATCTTGTCCAGCCTGCCGAGATTGGCGACGACCTTGATGCGGACCTTTCCGGCCTCGTCGCGGTGACCCTCGACGAGTTGCAGGTAGCGACGGCCGCCGGATTCGGTGATGCGCGTGTACATGGACGAACAATATGCCATCCATGATCATTCAAACAAGCCGCTTATCATCTAAGACGTGTTACAACAAAACTTCGCCCAAAAGAGCACCTTCAGGACGACAAGCCATTGATTTCATTGTGTGCGGAAAAGGCCAGTCCGTCCAAATCTCGGCTTAACTGTCGAACCCGGGTGAACGGGGCCTCAGCTGTCATTGATGCGCTCCTGGATACTTTCGGCCAGATGGAGCTGCGCCCAGTGCAGGTCAAAGTCCAGAGATGGCGCGGTGGGCGCGACACGACTTCCGACGCGTTGGATGATCTCAGTCAGCGCTTGGACGAGTTATGCGCGCGGGGAAGATCAGAAACCTTTTGTACTGCCGGATCGCGGCCAAGCTTCCGCGGATATCGGGAGTCACGGTCTTGGGCCTTCCATCGGCAACCAGAGTCATTCGCACCCGACGCTGCCGCGCAGTATCGCCGTTGACCGCTTCAAGCAGCAAGTTTGCCAGCACTTCGGCTCCCAATTCTATCAAGCTGGATTTGTTGAACGGCTTGCGGGCCAGAGGAGTGTTTCTGGTCAGAATTTCTCGCGCTGCGAGGCTCGGAGGTTCGTGGCATCAACATATGGAGAGGGCACCCATTGAGCGCCCTACATCTAGGTTTCGCGGGATCTTCGCTCCGATTCCGAGACAACTTTGCCCCGATTTACACCCTCAATGCGTCCAGACGTTCCGCCTGTTGGTCGCGAAGTTTTCGCCGTAGCCGCCGGGGCGGATGTTGGTGCGTCGCTTGTGGGGTTCCTGGACCGTGGCTTCGATGCCGTGCTCCTTGGCGTAGTCGAGTGCCTCCTCCTTCGTGTCGAAGGTAAGCTTGACCTGGCGTCGCGTATCGTTCGAGCTTGTCCAGCCCATCAAGGGATCGATCTCGCGAGGGGACGCCGGGGCGAACTCCAGCACCCACTTCCTGGTTTTCGCACTTCCCGAAGACATCGCGGTGCGAGCGGGCTTGTAAATACGAGCGAGCATGGCAATCTCCGTAACTTGCGCGGCTTTATCCGCTGGAATCGCGGTGGTAGCAAGGGCTGATCAGGTCATCCTGTCACCGGGAGTTTACTTGAGCAACAGCGTCGCAGGGTTAGAAGGGCATTCAGAATGACACAGGCTCCGGATATTCCGATACTTCACGCAGCCGCCCCTGATGTGCGCAATCGCGAGAAGCTGGAAGGGGGCATCCGGTTCCGGATGCAAACGGAATTCAGCGCCGCTGGCGACCAGCCCACGGCCATTGCCGAGCTTGCCGGCGGGCTCGTGGATGGCGAACGCGATCAGGTGCTGCTGGGCGCAACCGGCACCGGCAAGACCTTCACCATGGCGAAGGTGATCGAGGAAACGCAGCGCCCCGCGATCATTCTGGCCCCGAACAAGACGCTGGCGGCGCAGCTCTACGGCGAGTTCAAGGGTTTCTTTCCGGACAACGCGGTCGAGTATTTCGTCAGCTATTACGATTACTACCAGCCCGAAGCTTATGTCGCACGCAGCGACACCTATATCGAGAAGGAAAGCCAGATCAACGAACAGATCGACCGGATGCGCCACTCGGCCACCCGGGCGCTTCTGGAACGCGACGACGTGATCATCGTGGCCTCGGTGTCCTGCATCTACGGTATCGGGTCGGTCGAAACCTATGGCGCGATGACGCAGGATCTGCATGTCGGGCAGGAGTATGACCAACGCAAAATCATGGCGGATCTGGTCGCGCAGCAATACCGGCGCAACGATCAGGCCTTTCAGCGCGGCAGTTTTCGTGTCCGCGGTGATGTGCTGGAGGTCTTCCCGGCACACCTTGAGGACAGGGCCTGGCGCTTTTCCTTCTTCGGCGAAGAGCTGGAGGCGATCACCGAATTCGACCCGCTGACCGGCGAGAAAACGGACAGCTTCGACCAGATCAGGATTTATGCGAATTCACACTATGTGACGCCGAAACCGACGATGCAGCAGGCGATCATCGGCATCAAGAAGGAACTGCGCCAACGGCTCGATCAGCTTGTGGGCGAGGGCAAGCTGCTGGAGGCCCAGAGGCTGGAACAGCGTACGAATTTCGATCTGGAAATGCTGGAAGCCACGGGTGTGTGCAACGGGATCGAAAACTACTCGCGGTATCTTACAGGCCGCGCGCCCGGGGAGCCGCCACCCACGCTGTTTGAATTCATTCCCGACCACGCCATCGTGTTTGCCGATGAAAGCCACGTCTCGGTGCCCCAGATCGGTGGCATGTATCGCGGTGACTTCCGCCGGAAATCGGTGCTGGCCGAACATGGTTTTCGCCTGCCGTCCTGCATGGATAACCGTCCGCTCAAATTCGAGGAATGGGACGCCATGCGCCCGCAATCGGTCTTCGTATCGGCCACGCCGAGTGGATGGGAACTGGAGCAAACCGGCGGCGTGTTTGCCGAACAGGTCATCCGTCCCACGGGACTGCTGGATCCGCAGGTCGAGGTGCGTCCGGTCACGACGCAGGTCGATGATCTGCTCGACGAGATCCGCAAGGTCACCGCAAAGGACATGCGGGTTCTGGCGACGGTGCTGACCAAACGCATGGCAGAGGATCTGACCGAATACCTGCACGAGCAGGGCATTCGTGTGCGCTACATGCATTCGGACATCGACACGATTGAGCGGATAGAGATACTGCGCGACCTTCGTCTTGGGGCCTTCGATGTGCTGGTGGGGATCAACCTGCTGCGCGAAGGCTTGGACATCCCCGAATGCGGTCTGGTGGCCATTCTTGACGCCGACAAGGAAGGCTTCCTTCGGTCCGAAACATCCTTGGTCCAGACCATCGGGCGCGCGGCGCGCAACGCGGATGGGCGCGTGATCATGTATGCCGACAAGGTTACCGGATCCATGCAGCGGGCGATGGATGAAACCGATCGTCGGCGTGCCAAGCAGATGGCCTATAACGAGGAACACGGAATCACGCCGGCAACCGTGCGCAAAAATGTCGACGACATTCTAGCCGGGTTGTATCAGGGCGATGTGGACATGAACCGCGTGACGGCTGTGATTGACAAGCCGATGCACGGGGCGAACCTGGAAGCGCATCTCGACGGGCTGCGACAGAAAATGCGCGAAGCGGCGGAGAACCTCGAATTCGAGGAAGCCGCGCAAGTGCGTGATGAAATCAAGCGATTGGAGGCGGTTGATCTTGCGGTCAGCGATGATCCCCTCGCAAGACAGTCGGCTGTCGAGGCTGCCACTGAGGCGGCGGTTGGCGCGCGTGGTCGTTCGACGGCGGGCCGTCCGGGGCAAAGAGGCGGTGTCAAACGGCGCAAGTCGCGCAAGAGCGGGTGAGATGCGGGCAAGAAGACTGATGCGGTATTGGGTTGCAATTTTTCTAACGGGTTTGGTTGTTTCATTGACGGCCGGGTCGGTCATGTCGGCCCCGCATCTTGACAGGTCGGAACTCTACTCAGGCGGTGCCTGGCGGGTCGAGTTGACGGTTGATACCGATGGTGGTGATCTGTGGTGCTCCGCATCCACGCGCAACAGGGCCGGGCAGAGCTTCGATCTGACGCTTTATGACAGCGGGCGCATCGCGCTGTTCGTCACGGACCCACGCTGGGACTTGGCGCAGCGGGACGTTTCGTTCGGTCTGGATGTCGATGGTGGCTTCTGGCGCTTGCGGGGCAGGGCGCAGGGAACATCCATCGGTGCGGCGCTACCTTCGGGGTCGGACGCCGTTGAGCTTCTTGAACGTATTTCCGTGGGTCGGCGTGCGACACTGATCAACAATCGTCGCCTGCCGGTTGCGAATTTCGCGTTACAGGGAGGGGATAGGGCGTTCGTGGAACTCTACGACTGCGCGTCGAAGATTTCGGACGATCACGCATTGCAGGTTTCGGCAGACCCGTTCTAGCGATCCAGCAAGGTCTCGACGCGCTTCACAAAGGTTTGCGGGCCCAGTTCCCCTTTTGCTGTTTCCGCAGCGTTCCTTCCGGCCTGGGCTACCAATTCGGGCGATGCGATCAACTCGTCCATCATGGCCTTGAGTGCAGGAACGCTTCGCTGCTCCACGACGAAACCATCCTTTCGATGCGTGATATAGCATGCAGACCCGCAGCCAGTCGTGACCAACGGTGCTGTGCCATAGGCCATGGCTTCGATGGGTGATGTGCCCAGCGGCTCGTTACGCGACGGCAGGACACACAGATCATGGCGGGCGTAGAGCTGCGGCATCTCGCTGTAGGGAATGTTTTCGAGGATCCGGATCGCGCCGTTTGACCGTTTGGCAAGGTCATGCAGCTTGTTGTAATGCGCTTGGGCCGCGCCTGTAGCGGTTCCGGTTGAACCAACGAGTGTCAGGGTTGCATGTCCGGATTGCAGCGCATCCTCCATCGCTTCGATCAGCTTGTCCTGGCTCTTGCGGGGTTGCATCAGCTTGCCGACACAGATCACACGCAGAGGCCCATCATGTCGGGGGACGCGTGTGATGCCTTCGACTGCCTCGACGGGCCAGGGAAGATAGGTGGCGTAACGATCCGCGGGCTGGCTCAGATCATTTCCAAGCCGCGGTGTAACCCTCTCCGCGCTGAGCCCCTGAAGCCACCATTCCCAGATCTCGTACCATTTGCGTGGAAAGTGAAGCGGTCGCTGGTTGTAGTGGATGAGCTTGCGCCGACCGAAGCTGCACATATGTGCGACCAGGTAGGACAGCGGGCGCGAGGTGCGAAGGAACACCAGATCGGGATCGGCTTGCTTCATGGCGCGGCGCAGCTTGCGCAGCGATGGGCGTTCACCGAACACGACTGGCTGAACGATGCTGTGATCTTCCTCGGCCCGTGATGACACTGCGAATACCGAAACCTTGTATCCGGATTTGACCAGCGCTTTGGTTGCCACGAAGATGTTGGTGTGAAAGCGGGGCACGACGAACAGAATGCTGTGCGGGGTGGTTGGCTTGTGTGTCACGATGCCTGTGCGTATTGTTGTTGTTTGCCGATATACCTACCGCAGAGAACTGCGAGTTGCTATCTTAACCGCATCATGGCATATGAGAGAATGCCAGCGTTACCTCTATCGACCCTGATTCTCCGATACCGGCTTTCAGTTCTTCGATCAGCACTGACCTAGCCGACCTGCCGCATGTTGCGGGCAGACTAAATTAGGAGAACACGGAAATGGCCACTGGCACCGTGAAATGGTTCAATTCAACCAAAGGCTTCGGCTTCATCGCACCTGAATCCGGCGGCAAAGATGTCTTCGTACATATTTCTGCTGTCGAGCGTTCCGGCCTGACAGGGCTGCAGGACAACCAGAAAGTGTCCTTCGACCTCGAATCGGGTCGTGACGGGCGTGAAAGCGCGTCGAACCTGCAACTTCTCTGAAGTTGATAAACCCCCGATCCGACCGGACCGGGGGTTTATTTTTCCGGCGGGGATCTTGTTCCGCCAAGGATGAAAATCCCCCTGTCCCTGTCACATACGGGACACAGAGCCATGTTATCCACAGGTAAAGATAACAGTAGGCTCCGTCGATGATCCCGCGTCTTCCTCCATTGCGCCTTTCGGGTGCGTTCGTTCTTCGTGACGGTTTGCTCCAGCAACGCTCCATCGCGGTTTGCGAAGGGCGCTTGGCTGTCGGGCCTTATCCCGCGGTCGATCTGAGCGGATACTATGTGTTGCCCGGAATAGTCGATGCGCAGTCTCGGTCTTCGGGCAGGGACAGTACCTTCACCATTTCGATGATGGCGTCTGGCGTGACGACGGCTTATGTCGGCGTCAGTTGGGGGTGGACCCGGGAACACGCCCGCCCTGATGTAGCGACTGCAGCCGTCGCTCAGATAGCCACCTTCAATCGCTCCTGTCCGCTGGATCTGCGCATTCAGTTGCGTTGCGACCCGCTGATGGCGCATCATGAAGCCGCGCTTCTCGACTTGGTGCAAACACCAGAGATCGGGCAGGTGGTCTTTACCAATGGTGCGGCCCGTGCAGCACTGCTTCGCGATGGTGACCCCGACCAATTCGCAAAATGGTCGGCCGAACGTGGGCGGACGGTTGAGCATATGTCGTTTCTGCTGGACCGGATGCTGATGAACGCCCATTCCGTGCCACGGCATCTGTGCAAGTTGGCAGAACGATTTGACAGTCTCGGCATTGTCTATGGCTCGACCGAGGACGACTGCGTGGAGACCCGTGAACACAGGAGCATGATTGGCGCACGCCTTTGCATGGACCCCCCGGGCATCGGGATAGCCCGCGCCGCGCGGGCCGTGGGGGATGCCGTGTTCATCGGGGCAGCGCGCGCGTTGGCTGGAACGGCTGCCGGGCAGGGGTGGTCGGCGATCGAACTGATCCAGCACAAGGGTTGCGACGCGCTGGTTTCCAACGGTGATCCGGCGGCACTTTGCAAGGCCGTTTTCCGGTTGGTCGAACATAGTGGCATGGATCTGGCGCAGGTATGGCGCTTGGTGTCGGAGCATCCCGCCCGCGTACTGCGCCTGCCCGACAGGGGTATGATTGCACCGGGAAAACGCGCTGACCTTGTGGTCGTGAACGCCCGTAGCCGTCAGATCGAAGCGACGATCTGCGACGGTCGGCTGGGATACGTCACTGGGGAAGCGGCAGATCGGTTCAGGGATGCCCGTCTGGTGCCTGCGCTCGCTGCCGAGTAAATTCCTCCCTCGTCCTTTATAGCGCGATCAGGTAGCCTGCGCGACCTGACAGTGACGTGATAAGGACACCGTATGATACCAGGTGCACGCTTACAGGCGGCCATCGAAGTGCTCGACAAGATTGCGGCAGGCGAGCCTGCCGAGAAGGCGCTGTCCAACTGGGCCCGCAGTCATCGGTTTGCCGGGTCGAAAGACCGCGCGGCCATCCGTGACCACGTATTTGATGCGCTGCGCAAGCGTCGGAGCCTGGCCGCGCTTGGCGGCAGTGACACGGGTCGGGGCTTGATGATCGGTCTGCTGCGGGAGGCGGGCGATGATCCGGCTGAAATTTTCAATGGCGAGGGCTACAACCCGGCAGCGCTCACCAATGACGAGGTGATTGGGGGGCTGGCTTCGACCGCCCCTTCTGTCGCGCTTGATTGCCCCGACTGGCTTTATGATCGGTTGGCCGTGTCTGTGGGCGAAAATCGGGATGATATTCTTTCGCTGATGCGTGAACGGGCTCCCGTCTTTTTGCGAGTAAACACCCGCAAAGGCCCAGTGAATCACATCCAAGATCAATTGTCCGACGACGGGATCGAGACACGCCCGCATCCATTGTCACCAACCGCCTTGGAAGTGACATCTGGCGAACGGCGTATTCGTGGCAGCAAGGCCTATGCCGACGGTTCGATCGAGTTACAGGACGCTGGGTCACAGGCAATTTCCGATATGGTATCGCTGCCGGACGGTGGCAGAATGCTGGATTATTGCGCTGGTGGTGGCGGCAAGTCCTTAGCCGTGGCTGCCCGTGTGCAGGGAGTTTTTGTCGCCCATGATGTCGCGATGGCACGAATGAAAGACTTGCCGGATCGTGCGGCGCGGGCAGGCGTGGAGATCACCTGCGTACCGACCAGGAAGCTGGCGTCGCTGGCACCCTTTGACGCGGTTGTTGTGGATGCGCCTTGTTCCGGTAGCGGAGCGTGGCGGCGCAACCCGGACGGCAAATGGTCGCTTACGCCCGGGCGGCTGAATGACTTGGTTACCTTACAGTCCGACATTCTGGACAAAGCGGCTCGGCTGGTCGCGCCGGGTGGGGCGCTGATCTACATGACATGTTCTTTGCTGGAAGAAGAGAACACCGGCCAGATCCGGTCCTTTTTAGAGCGACACCCGTCTGCAACTCTCGATTGTGGCCGTTCGCTGACACCCTTGGATGGAGGCGACGGTTTCTTCATTGCATCCTTGACAGGTCCATTTTGACTAAGTTCAACTTAAAGTTGTAGTCAGGGCCGCAGTCCTGCTTAGCCATCGATTGCGGATTGGTTAAGGTGGAGAAGTCAGGTGACGGCCGAATACGGATTGCCAGATGCTCTCGTAACGAGTTGTCAGCGGAACATGCCCGTAGCGCGGTGCTTGGCGGTCGCGGGGTTTGTCGTGCTGGCCGTGTCGATCTGGTTCGGCAATCCGGTTCAGTCCGAACTGGGGTCGATTGTTGGACTGGTCGTGCTTGGGCCCTCATTAGCGGTGCTCGCCATATCTGGATACACCAGAAAGCGGCGCGGCGACTTCTTTTCCACTCTTCAGGCAATGTTTGGCTCATACCCGATGCCGATGATTGCCACCAGCGTCGACGGGCGCATCGAATACACCAATGGTGCTGCAGCCGACGTGGCCGATGGTGCCTCACTCATCTTTCATTGCCTGGACCATGAAGCGGCGGATTCGTCCGATCTTGCTGCGCGTCTGATCCTTGCCGCCGCACGAGACGGCTACGCGTTCGAGGACAAGCACTTGAACTGCCGGACCCGTCGGATTTCGGTGTCAAAGCTTCAATATGGTTTCTTTCTTTGGCGTATCGAAGAATTGTTCTCGCCAGACAGCAAGACCGGGCCAGTGTCGCTTCCAGTGTTCTCGCTGGGGGAGGATAACTGCCTTACTCCGCGCACTCCATCGGCTATCAAACTGCTTGGAGGAGAAAGAATCGAGGCGCGGCTGCAGAACTTCGACGCAACCAGCCGCAACGTCCAAAACCTTGACATCGTGATTGGGAAGCAACTTCTTCACAGGTCGATAGTCGCAGCCCAAACCGCCACAGGGTATGAAATATACTGCCTGCCCGAGGAACTGGAGGCTGCCGCGACGCAGTCGCCTACGATGGATGCGCTGCCCGTCCCACTTCTGAAGGTCCGTCGGGACGGCACGATTGTGGCGGCCAACCGGTCTGTCCGGGATTTGCTGGATGACGACATTATTCCTGGCATACGTCTTTCAGAACTGATTTCGGGACTGGGGCGCCCGGTCGAGGATTGGTTGAGCGAGGTTGCCGAAGGACGCGGATTGCAGCAATCGGAATTTCTGCGCCTCGCGTCGCAAGACCGGGACAAGTATGTTCAGGTCACGCTGAAGCGCAGCGTTGAACGCGGTGAAGTGTTCCTGATCGCCGTTCTCAACGATGCCACCGAGTTGAAGACGCTTGAAGCACAGTTCGTCCAAAGCCAGAAAATGCAGGCAATCGGCCAGCTTGCAGGAGGAATTGCGCATGATTTCAATAATCTGCTAACGGCAATTTCCGGACATTGCGACTTGATGTTGTTGCGACATGCGCCAGATGATGGTGACTACGGCGATCTTGTTCAAATACACCAGAATGCCAATCGCGCGGCCAGCCTGGTCGGGCAACTCTTGGCTTTCTCGCGCAAGCAAACCCTTCAAACGCAGTTTCTTGATCTGCGCGAAGGCTTGGCCGACCTGACCCATCTTCTCAACCGCCTGGTGGGTGAACGCGTAACTCTGACATTGCGC
Organism: Qingshengfaniella alkalisoli; assembly: GCF_007855645.1. Lineage (GTDB taxonomy): Bacteria > Pseudomonadota > Alphaproteobacteria > Rhodobacterales > Rhodobacteraceae > Qingshengfaniella > Qingshengfaniella alkalisoli. Next base: position 1,361,813 of record NZ_CP042261.1, on the reverse strand, counting down.
CACTCGCCGGATGGCTGCGGGATTCGTGCCGACAAGAGACAGCTAGAGCAGGTCATCATGAACCTCGTCGTCAATGCGCGCGATGCAATGCCTGATGGCGGCGAGATTGTGATCGAGACGCAGTCGGTCGATCTTGAAAGCGAGTTGCATCGCAACCGCGCGATCATTCCGCCGGGGCGCTACGTGGTCGTGCGCGTGATCGATCAGGGCGAAGGCATCCCGGTCGAACAACTTTCGAAGATATTCGAGCCATTCTACACGACCAAGAAGGCGGGGGAAGGCACTGGCCTTGGACTTTCAACGGCTTACGGGATCGTCAAGCAAACGGGGGGGTTTATTTTCGCCAACAGCACGGTGGGCTGCGGGACGATCTTTACGCTGTATTTCCCGTTGCACACTGAACGGGAAACGCCCCCGGAAGAACCCGTCGAACAGGTTCCACGGGTTGATGAAGATCGTTGCGATGGCATCATTTTGCTTGTCGAGGACGAGGCACCAGTGCGTGCATTTGCCTCGCGAGCGTTGCAACTGAAAGGTTTCACGGTGCTGGAAGCAGAGAACGCCGAAGAGGCCCTCGCGATTCTTGCGGATAAGGCAGTAGAAGTAGATGTCTTCGTGACCGATGTGGTCATGCCGGGGATGGATGGCCCGACCTGGGTGCAGAAAGCCTTGTCTGATCGTCCCGATACGCGCGTGGTCTTCGTTTCTGGCTATGCAGAGGATGCACTCAACGATCACGAGTTGAAAATCCCCAACTCGGTTTTCCTTCCCAAACCGTTTTCATTGCAACAGCTCACTTCGGTGGTGCAGCATCAAATCCGCCGATGCTAACTCTTTCTTTACGGCCTTTGCCCAAAGTAAGGCGGCGTTAATATTTGATTGATTTTCTGTCTCCTCTGGCTCATACAGAATGAGAACAAGAGAAGAACATTAGGCGCATTGCGGGGCTGGCCCGCTTGTGAAATAAGGACAGGAAACATGGCTTCGGCAAACCTCCTAGACTTGGGCGACGCACGCAAGATGGATAAGCAAAAGGCGCTGGATTCAGCGCTCGCACAGATTGAACGGCAATTCGGCAAGGGCTCGATCATGAAGCTGGGGGGGGATAACCCTATCCACGAAATCGAGGCCACATCGACCGGGTCGCTTGGGCTGGATATCGCGCTCGGCATCGGTGGTTTGCCCAAGGGGCGGATCGTGGAAATCTACGGCCCGGAAAGCTCCGGCAAGACGACACTGACGCTGCATTGTGTTGCCGAGGAACAGAAAAAAGGTGGCGTATGTGCGTTTGTGGATGCGGAACACGCGCTGGATCCGCAATATGCCAAGAAGCTGGGTGTCGACCTCGACGAATTGCTGATCTCACAGCCTGATACGGGTGAGCAGGCGCTGGAAATTACTGACACGCTAGTGCGTTCCGGTGCGGTGAACATGGTCGTTGTCGATTCCGTCGCTGCGCTGACACCGAAATCGGAGCTTGAAGGCGATATGGGCGACAGCAGTGTCGGCGTGCAAGCGCGCCTGATGAGTCAAGCCATGCGGAAGCTGACAGGCTCGATTAGCCGATCGAAATGCACGGTGATCTTCATCAACCAGATACGCATGAAAATCGGCGTCATGTTCGGCTCGCCCGAAACGACAAGCGGTGGCAACGCGCTGAAATTTTATTCATCTGTCCGCATGGATATCCGCCGCATCGGCGCGATCAAGGACCGTGATGAGATCGTCGGCAATCAGACCCGTGTGAAAGTCGTCAAGAACAAGGTGGCGCCCCCGTTCAAGCAGGTCGAATTCGACATCATGTATGGCGAAGGCATCTCCAAGCGGGGCGAGTTGCTGGATCTCGGTGTGAAGGCCGGTATCGTGGAAAAATCCGGTTCCTGGTTCTCTTATGGCGATGAACGTATCGGGCAGGGACGCGAGAACGCCAAGAACTTCCTGAAGGAAAACGTTCAGATCGCTTATGAAATCGAGGACAAGATCCGCGCGGCGCATGGATTGGAGTTTGATATGCCAAGTCTGGGGAGCCCAGATGACGTCCTGGACGAATAGTTCCAACGCTGATTTACGACGCAAAGGCCCCGGCATTGCCCGGGGTCTTTTTCGTTCGAACCCGTGCGTCATATGGACACTGAGCAAGGTGGCCGTTAAACGGTGTGCGATCCGATCCCAGAAAGACAAGTGACCATGGCCAGTTTGAACGATATCCGCTCGACTTATCTCGATTTCTTCGGCCGCAATGACCACGCGATCGTGGACAGTTCTCCGTTGGTGCCGCGCAACGATCCGACGCTGATGTTCACCAATGCGGGGATGGTTCAGTTCAAGAATGTCTTCACCGGTCTCGAACAGCGGGACTATTCACGCGCAACGACCTCGCAGAAATGCGTGCGTGCCGGTGGCAAGCACAACGATCTGGACAATGTAGGCTACACCGCGCGCCACCATACTTTCTTTGAAATGCTGGGAAACTTTTCCTTCGGGGACTATTTCAAGGAAGAGGCGATCCCATTCGCATGGGATCTGCTGACAAAGGATTTCGGGATCAACAAGGAAAAGCTGCTCGTGACCGTTTACCACACGGATGATGAGGCGGCGAATATCTGGAAGAAATATGCGGGCTTGCCGGATGAACGCATCATCCGCATCGCGACGGACGACAATTTCTGGTCGATGGGGGCTACAGGTCCCTGCGGTCCTTGCACGGAGATCTTTTACGATCACGGTCCACATATCTGGGGTGGCCCTCCGGGGTCGCCGGAAGAAGATGGCGACCGGTTTATCGAGATTTGGAACCTCGTTTTCATGCAATTCGAGCAATTCGAAGATGGGCGCCGCGAAGACCTTCCCAAGCCGTCAATCGACACGGGCATGGGACTGGAACGCATTGGCGCGCTGCTGCAGGGCAAGCATGATAACTATGACACCGACCTGTTTCGCGCACTGATCGAGGCGTCGGCCCATGCCACCAACACCGATCCCGACGCTGAAGGCAAGGTGCATCACCGCGTGATCGCGGACCATCTGCGCTCGACCTCCTTCCTGATTGCAGACGGCGTCATGCCGTCCAATGAGGGTCGCGGTTACGTGCTGCGCCGGATCATGCGCCGCGCGATGCGTCATGCGCATTTGCTGGGTGCGCAGGATCCGTTGATGTATCGTCTTGTGCCATCGCTGGTCGGACAGATGGGTCAAGCCTATCCCGAACTCGGTCGGGCGCAGGCGCTGATCGAAGAAACGCTGAAGTTGGAAGAAACCCGTTTCAAGCAAACGCTGGATCGCGGTCTGCGGCTTCTGGATGACGAACTCGACAAACTGCCCGACGATGCAATGCTTCCCGGCGAAGCAGCATTCAAACTCTATGATACTTACGGTTTTCCGCTTGATCTGACACAGGACGCGCTGCGCGAAAAGGGGCGCGCCGTCGACACGGGCGGCTTCGATGCGGCGATGGCCGAGCAAAAGTCCAAGGCGCGTGCAGCATGGGCTGGTTCGGGTGAAACGGCGGATGCCGCGATCTGGTTTGACCTGTCCGAAGAACATGGTCCGACCGAATTTCTGGGCTACGACACCGAAGTGGCGGAAGGCCAGATCATCGCGCTGGTTAAAGACGGTAAGGCCATCGACAGCACTGGTATCGGCGAATTGCAGATCGTGGTGAACCAGACGCCGTTCTACGCTGAATCGGGCGGTCAGGTCGGCGACAGCGGCGTGATGAAAACCGACACTGGCAAGGCAGAGATCACGGACACCAGGAAATCCGCAGGTGTCTTTATCCACTTCGCCAAGGTGGTGGAGGGCGAGATTTCCGCCGGTCAAGGCGCGGAGCTTATGGTGGATCATGCCCGCCGCAGCGCCATTCGCGCGAACCATTCGGCTACGCACCTGCTGCACGAGGCATTGCGTCAGGCGTTGGGCGAACACGTCGCGCAGCGCGGCTCTCTGAACGCCGATGACCGCCTGCGCTTCGATTTCAGCCATGCAAAAGGGCTGACGCCCGACGAACTGATGAACGTCGAGGCAGAGGTCAATGACTATATCCGTCAGAACACGCCCGTTGAAACCCGCATCATGACGCCGGACGAGGCGCGCGAACTGGGCGCTCAGGCACTGTTCGGTGAAAAATACGGCGATGAGGTTCGGGTGGTTGCGATGGGTCGGCAGGACGGATCCGGCAAGGGGGGTGACAAGGCCACCTATTCGCTGGAACTTTGCGGGGGCACTCATGTCACGCGGACCGGCGATATCGGCGTCTTCGTCCTGCTGGGCGACAGCGCGTCGTCGGCTGGCGTTCGGCGGATTGAAGCGCTGACGGGCGCGGCCGCATTCGACTATCTGGCGCAGCAGGGGCGCTATCTGTTCGAGGTCGCCGGCTCGTTGAAGACGCAGCCTTCGGATGTGCCCGAGCGTATTCGTGCGCTTCTGGACGAACGCAAGGCGCTACAAAACGAGGTGGCTCAGTTGCGTCGTGAACTGGCGATGTCCGGGGGCGCCTCCAATGACGCGCCTGTCCAGGAAATCGCGGGCGTCAAGTTTCTGGCGCAGACCCTGTCTGGCGTGACGGGAAAAGACCTGCCGGCCCCTGGTCGATGAGCATAAGGCGCGGCTTGGATCCGGTGCTGTTCTGCTGATTGCGGATGCGCAGGGCAAGGCGGCAGTCGCGGCGGGCGTCACGGATGATCTGACGGGCAAGCTGTCCGCAGTTGATCTGGTGCGTGCTGCTGTCTCCGAACTGGGTGGCAAGGGTGGTGGCGGACGCCCCGACATGGCGCAAGGAGGCGGCAAGGATGTCGCCAATGCCGATGCTGCCATCAAAGCTGCAACCGCTGTTCTGGAGGGATAAATCATGAGCGCATTGTGGATCGCACATGTCACGGTAACAGATGAAGCGTCCTATGCCGAATACGCCAAGCGGGCCGGGCCAGCCATCGAGGCGCATGGCGGCACGTTCCTTGCGCGAGGTGGGGCATATGTCCAACTCGAAGGCAAGGAGCGCAAGCGCAACGTTGTGGTCCGCTTCCCGTCGATCGAAGACGCTCAGAAATGTTACGACTCTGATGCCTATCAAGAAGCGCTGAACTTCGCACGCCCGGCATCGATGCGTGATCTGGTGGTGGTCGAAGAACTCTGACGCGCAACTGGCGGATGCGAAACGCTTTAAGGCCGTCGAGTAAGCTCGGCGGCCCTTTTCGTTTATGACAGCAGGAACAATTCTTTCAGCGTCGCGGTTGAAGGATATGCGCGGGACGCGTAGTTGCGTGTTTGCGAAAGCCTGAAAATTGTCAAATTGAAAGGAGGACGCAATGAACGTCGCAAGTTCAACTCGAGAATTTGCTACTCAGGATATGTACCCGACAAGATTGAAAGACGGCGAACGGATCAAGGAACGACGTGATCCGGTGCTTTGGTCTGATTGGCACGTTGATGCGCCCATCACGAGAACGGACGCCGATCACTACGAGAGCAAGGGCTATCTGATTAAGAACGATCTTTTCGATCCGGCCGAGGTTGCCAAGCTGATTGAAACATCTGGTGAGCTTCGTGCGCACGGTACACAAATCGGCGCCGAGGATCTGGTCACGGAGCCGGGCACAGACGAGGTTCGCACGATCTTTCGATTGGACGATCACAGCCTATTGTTTAATCGCCTTGCGCGGGATGAAAGGTTGCTGGGCATCGCGCAGTTCCTGTTGGGCGATGACGTCTATCTGCACCAAAGTCGACTGAACTATAAACCCGGGTTCACCGGCAAAGAGTTTTACTGGCATTCGGATTTCGAGACATGGCATGCCGAAGACGGAATGCCGCGGATGCGTGCCGTGTCGGCATCGGTTCTGCTGACGGACAATTCGGGGCTTAACGGACCATTGATGCTGATCCCGGGATCGCATCGTCAATTCATTGCCTGCGCTGGTGAAACCCCTGCGAACCACCATGAAAGCAGTCTGAAGCGGCAGGAAATCGGCGTACCTTCCAAGGCGACGCTGGAACGGCTTTCTGCCGAGGCGGGGATCGACACGGCAACCGGTCCGGCTGGCACCGTCATCTTTTTCGAGTGCAACACGCTACACGCATCGAACGGCAATGTGACGCCATTCCCGCGTTCGAATGCGTTCTTTGTCTATAACGCGGTGTCCAATCAACCGAAGACGCCCTTCGCAGCACCTTGTCCGCGGCCCGCCTTCCTGTCGAATCGTGGGCCGGTTGAGGCGTTGAAGCCCAGTCGCGGATCGCTGATCGACAACTGAACGCAAGCGGGTTCTTCGGCATAGATGTCGCGCGCAACCAGTGTCCAGTTCTCGACCCCTTAACCGACGTCCGAAGTTCTCCTCGCAAGCCAGATCGTCGCACCGCCACAGGTCGGATCGTTCTCAATATGCCGGATGACTTCAAAGCCGGTTGTTTGCATCAAGTCGCAGTACTCCGCGCTGTCTAGACTCCCATGGTATAGGGGCTGCCCTTCAAAAGTGCCTATCGCTTCGCCATGCGTTGTGCCGCTGGTGAAAAGCAAAGTGGCCCCAGGATGGGTGAGGCGACCGAAGGTCGCGAACATCAGGCGCTGATCTTGGGGCGTCAGGTGACAGAAGCTGTGCCATGCGACAAGGCCGTGGAAACGTCCTAAAGGGGGGAGATCGCGCATGTCAGCCGTGATCCAGAGGTGATCGGGAAAGTTCTCTCTCGCCATGTCGATCAGCGCGTGGGCGCCATCAACTCCGCTAACGTGGCATCCATTAGCAATCAGGTAGCCTGCAATCGGCCGGCTCGTGCCGCAGCCGATGTCCGGAACTTCTCGTCCGTCCTGCGGCATGGCGCCGAGAAAGGCATCCAGCCAGGACCGTTCGACCAGGTCGTTGCCACGCAATTCGGCCCACGAGGCGGCATGTTGTTGATAGACGTCGATGACGATGTCGGCGGCAGTTGAAGGCATAGGAGTTCCTTTTCATCACCAAGTCACGAGCAGCTTTTCCTTGGCGGACAACGGCAGAAAAGTTCCGCAGACCGTGATTTCAGCTTTCTTCAGGTTGTGCACCGTGGCCAACGGGCGGTTCGACCAGTTGCGCTGTGGTATCGCGACCGCAGAGTCAACGGCAAGAACCGGCCTAGTGCACCTGCCCGAGTGTTCCGGCGGGCAACCTGGGAACGACCGGGGTCTCGTTACCTTAAGTTGGTGAAGGTTTGCTTGGCGGTCGCATGGAGTCAAAAAATAAAATCCTGCTTGCGACCGCTACATGGTTCACCTAAGAACTGCACCGCGCAGAAGGCGATTCTCCGCTGTGCAGATGGCCTGAATGAGACCATGATAGGGCATCTGGACAGGGGAAGCAGGAAGCGCTAAAACCGTTAAATGACAACGGTTTGCCCCTATAGCTCAGCTGGTAGAGCAACTGATTTGTAATCAGTGGGTCCGCGGTTCGAGTCCGTGTGGGGGCACCATTTGCGGGTGTGGCGAAATTGGTAGACGCACCAGATTTAGGTTCTGGCGCCGCAAGGCGTGGGGGTTCAAGTCCCTCCACCCGCACCACTTTGTTTTCAAAGAGAAAATATCAAGATCTACACCGTTTCTTCGTGGTGGAACGGCTGTGTTTAGCACTTTGTTAGCACTTTCCTGTTTCGTTTCTGCTCTGTTCTCGTGCCGTCTGCGCCCTTCTGGAAGCTGCTTTCTGGTTCGCCTGGGCGGTATATTTCTGAACCATCGAGAGCGTCTTGTGGCCGGTCACGGCCTGGATGTCGCGCATATCGACGCCTGCGTCGGCCAGCTGTGTCGCGGCGGTGTACCGCCACCCGTGCGGCACTAGACGGTCTTTCCCGGACAGGACGCCGGTGGCTTCCCGGATAGCTTCAACCTTCTTCTGCACCTGACGTTTGTCCATATGCTGTGTGCGGTTCTTCGCGAGAATATGGGCTCCGCTCCTGGGAACGGTTTCCAAGAAGCGCTGAAGGCGCGTCGGGCAGTACACCTGGATCTTGGCTGAGGTCTTCTCCTGTACGACCTTCATATACTCGCCATCAAAGTCGTCCCATTTCATCGAGATGCAGTCACCAAACCGCTGGCCAGTGCCGATGGCCAGTTCATAGATAATTCGTTCCACGCTATGCTCTTCGTATGCTGCTTCGAAGGCGAGCAGTTTGTCCTCGGGCCATGGCTCATATGCGCCGCCCGAAAGCTTTTCGACGTCCACGACCGGGTTGCGGTCGATCCATTCGAGGTCAACGGCGTGGCGCATGAGGATCGAGAGGACGGCCACGCGCTCGATGGCCTTCGACCAGGTGTCCTGCAAGGCATCGCGCGCCTCGATGGCGTGTTTGCGACGGAAAGAGCGGACGTCTCTCGCGCAGTTCTTCTCACGGATTGCTTCACAATGCCGTCTGTAGTTGGCTGCGGTTCCCTTGCTGAGGCGCTTGTACTTTGAGCTTTGATAGTAGCTGGCGATCAACCGGTCCCAAGTCGTCCGGGACGCCGCAGACGGTCGCCCACGACGCAGATGCCAGTATTCCCGCAGGAAGGCGTCGCTGCCGGGCGCCGCCTTGAGACGTACCCTTGTCTTGCCTTTCCGGAAGTAGTGGTAGGTACGCCCCTTCACGGTGATGGTGTCCAGATAGGGAAGCTCCAGCTTCTTCATGTCTCGAAGCCTTCGTCGGGAACGGCGCCAGTCAGGATGGCTTCCAGGTCAGACACCCGCCACCGCAGCACCTGCCCAGCGAGGTCGATGGGCTGCGGCAGCGCGCCGATCTGGACGAGGTTCCTGAACTCGTTCGTGCGCATATCCAGCATCCGCGCCGCGGTTGCTTCCTTGACGGCCAGAGGGGGTGGTGCCACCGTGCTTTCGCGCGTTCCATTCACCTTCAACCTTCAACCTTCAACCTTCAACCTTCACCTTCACCTTCACCTTCACCTTCACCTTCACCCTCGACCTTGATGCCTGTGCTGTCGATCAGCAGGTGTAACGGGCCGCCTGATCCACGGTAGGGAATGTCTACATTCAAGGTCTTCTGGCGACGGCTCAGGGTGCTGAAATTTGGTACCGCCCAGTCCAGGCCAATCAGACGCAGCAAGCTCTCGACAAATCCTGTCGTCTACCTCAGCGTTATGCCGAAAAGCACTTTAATCGTAAGGCAGGTCTGGATGGCAGCATCGCTGTAGTCGGGCTGGCGATCATAAGTGTCGGCCAGGTCGTCGACCTGAAAGGAGGCGGCGGGAATACGCTTGAGCGCATGCGAATGATTGAAGGCATCTTGACGGCTCACGCAACCGGCTCTTCTGGCGACAATCGGACTTATGGGCATGAGCCAGCACCGACGTTCAGAAACCCAACTATCGAGATGGAGCGGCAGGGCGAGACACTCGGCGCGATCCGCCGTCCGGAAAATGAAGCCATCTGCGTCCATGGCAGCCGCGGCGACCCTGGGGGCAACTGGCCGGCCGTGGCGTGGCGCCGACCTTCGCGGCAGTGTCCTCGTCAGGTGACAGTTGGACACCCCAGCGTCACTGCGTACCTTATGCCGATGTCAGGCAAACCAACTTAATCCTCACACGCATCTCAAAAATTAGACAAGCATCAGAATTGATGTATGAATAGATCTACCTACTCGATAGAAGGCGGGTCGCATGCTGGTAACGAACGACAACAAGAACATAGACTATGTTGAGATCGGAGCACGTCTACGATCCTACAGGATAGGTCGTCGAATCTCACCAGAGGAGCTGTCAGCCCGCTTGCATATCTCCCGTGCGGCTCTCTATCGCGCCGAGAAAGGAGAGATCAGCAAGATCGAGATGCTTCACTCTATTGCTGTTGAGTTGGATGTATCCCTTCCAACTTTGCTCGGAGTAGGGGTGGAGTATATCGACAACGCTATCAGTTTTTTTGAACGGATGCGGCAAATCGAAGACGAATGTGACCAGATCATAGGGATGTTCAGTCCGGTTTCATATCTGCTTACATCCCCCGAATATGATATTGCTTTGGAGGATATCCTCAGGGAGAGCCTTGCATCGGATGAAGATGATAACGTTTCCGCACTCCTTGATGTCCTGAAGCAGCGGAAGACCAAGTTTCAAAAGCGTAGACCACTTATAGCAAGCATAGTGTCATCCTTGGATCTGATCCACTTCCTGCGCTCAGGACTGGAAGGGGGGCGAGATGCACCCAAGGACATATTGGACAAACGCCGACAAAGCGCGTTGGTCGAAGTGCAGCATATCCGCAAGCTTGTTGCTGAACCAGAAATCGGGGTGCAGATCGGAATCGCAAGTGAGCCAATACCAAGTACCAGCTTTCAGATTGTGCGACAGAGAACAAAATCTACCGTCACAATCAGCCCTTTCCGCCTTGGGCAGAACCCCAACATCAGAAACGGCGTTGGTCTAATCACGTCAGCTCCGGAAGCGCTGAATTTACACGAGAACATTGCCGAGAGGCTTTGGAGTAGCTCCATGAGGGGCGCGGATGCAGTCCGCCATTTGGACGAGCTTCTAGATGAATACGGGCCGTTAGATGGGGTGTCTCATAAATGAGATATATCTTGACAGTGAGACGGATAGCTGCATTGATTTGCACATTACAACCAACAGGGGTCTAAAATGATCACCACTAAAACAACAAACAGCCTTCTTGCCGCAACAGCGATTGCTCTCGTGGCACCCGGTGCTATGGCGCAGGAATATGTCGCCAAGATCGGGCATCTGGAGTCCACACAACAGAGCCGGCATGTTCACCTGGAAAAGGTGGCTCAGATCGTTAGCGAAGAAACCGATGGCAACGTTGAGTTCCAGATTTTTCCGCAATCCCAGTTGGGAAATCAACGCCAGATGACAGAAGGTGTTCAGCTTGGCACGATTGAGGCGACCGTTGCTCCTGCGGCCTTCCTTGGCGGCTTCAACTCCGCTGTCTCAATCATGGACATTCCATATCTTCTGCCGAACGATCCGGAGCAAGCTGAGGCACTCCGTGAAGGCGAATTCGGGCAAGCGTTGCTTGATACATTCGACGATAAAGGCGTTGTCGCTATCGGTATCTGGCCAAACGGCCGAAAGAGTTTCACGTCCAACAAGCCTCTCGCCGATATCTCGGATTTCGAGGGGCAGAAATTCCGCGTCATGGACTCGAAGATTTTGATCGAGCAGTTCAACGCACTCGGCGCCTCCGCGATCGCCCTGCCGTTTGGCGAGCTATACACATCCCTGCAGACGGGCATTGTTGATGGCGAAGAAAACCCGCTCGACACCATCAAGAGCATGAACTTCTACGAGGTTCAGGACTATCTGGTTGTCTCGGACCACGGCGCAATGGAAGATATTATTCTGTTCAACCCGACCTGGTGGGGTAATCTCCCCGAAGAATATCAAACTGTCATCACAGAAGCCTTCCAATCCGTTGTCCCAGAGCTGACAGCCCATAAGGCGGCAGCTGTCGAGGATGCCCTCAAAACCATCGAGGAAAGCGGGATTGACGTTCGTGTCGCATCCGAAGAAGAGCGTGCGGACTTCCGTGAAAAGATGTTTGATCCAGCTGCGGCCGCATACAAAGAAATGGCTGGCGATACCGGTGCTGAGCTGCTCGAAATCTATCAGGCTCAGTACGACGAAGTGTCTCAGTAACCAGGAAACTCTGACGGCCAGGCTGAACACTGCAGCCTGGCCGTATTCTATTTCACGGCATCGCATCTCATCGGAGGACTGCCCCCATGCCTTTTCTAAATGCGTTGAGATGGATCGAACGCTCTCTACTCGTTACAATCTTTCTAAGTATGGTCGCACTATACTTTACCTCTGTGGTGACCCGTGAAATTGGCGGCACCTTTGCCAGCCAGTTCGCGTGGATTGAGGAAGCAGTGCGGCTGCTCAATCTGTTTTTGGTGTTTCTGGCACTGGGGCTTGCTCTGGAGCGTGGCAAACATGTTGGTGTTGATACATTCAGAGATCGCCTTCCTGGTCACCTCCGGCGTGCGATACTGAAATGCATTGATGCCATCGGACTTGTATTTTCTCTCTATGTTGCGTGGCTAGGTCTAAGCTTGGTCAGGTTTGTCCTGTCCACCGGACAAAGCAGCCCGACACTTGGTATTCCCATGGGGCTGGTTTACTGCGCACCGGTAGCAGGCTTCCTTCTATTGTCTCTTCGATATGGGCTGAGCTTGTTTGGCGTCATTGATCGCTTTTCTGCCCGAGAGGAGACGGTCTGATGCTCATTATAATCTGCGCTCTTGCTCTATTCCTGCTCGTCGCGGGTTTCGAAATGTTCCTCGTGCTGGGAATCCCTGCACTTGCAACGAAGACCGCCTTCTACTCGACCCTTCCAGATGCCGTCATCGTTCAAAAAATACTTGGCGGTATCGATCACTCAACCTTGCTCGCCATCCCGTTCTTCATATTTGCCGCCAACTTGATGGGCTCAGGTCAGATTGCCAGCCAACTTATCGGTGTGGTGAAAGCGATGGTTGGTCACACACGAGGCGGTATGGGTCACACCGTTGTTGGTGGGTCGATGGCGTTCGGCTCTGTTTCGGGTTCTGCACCGGCCACAGTCGCCGCGATGGGGCGCATGGTTTACCCCGAAATGCGTAAGGCGGGTTTCTCCGAGAAGTTCAGCTTGGGCCTATTGGTATCCAGCGCCGAAACCGCGTTGCTTATTCCGCCCTCCATTACGTTCATCATCTACGGATGGATGACAGGCACCTCCATTGCCCAGCTGTTCGCTGGCGGCCTTGCTGTTGGTCTTTTCCTCGGACTGGCATTCTGCATCTATGTTGCTATTGAAGCCCGCCGCAGCGGTACCAAGTCCGATCCGCGTCTGAGCTGGTCTGAACGCGGGAAGGTCATCCTTGATGCCAAATGGGCGCTTGGCATGCCGATTATCATCCTTGGGGGGATCTATTCAGGAATAGTTACACCCACCGAGGCAGCCGCTATCAGCGTGGTGTATGCCATCGTGATCGAAATGGTTGTGCATCGAAATCTGAAGTTCGGTGACCTGTTCGACATAACGGAAAAAAGTGCCGTGGCTACTGCCATCATCTTTATTCTGCTTGCGATGGGTGGGTTGATATCGTTCTTCGTAACACTTGCTCAGGTTCCTATGCAGATCTCCGACTTCCTGACCGCCATCAACGCCGGCCCGGTTGAGTTCCTGATCGTGGTCAATGTCTGCTTCCTGATCGCTGGTATGTTCATCGACCCGAACTCGGCATTGCTGATCCTGGTTCCACCACTGTTCCCTGTAGCAACCAGCCTCGGCATCGATCCTATTCATTTCGGTATGATCGTCACGCTCAACATCAGCTTGGGTATGATCACGCCACCATTTGGATTGGATATCTTCGTGGCGTCGTCAACGCTTGGCAAACCCGTCATGAACATAGTCAACGGTGTCTGGCCCTTTGTGGCTCTCAACATCATCGTTCTGATCATCATCACCTATGTGCCTGAAATATCGCTGTTCGTTCCGCGATTGATCTTCGGTTAAGGAGCAAATCATGCACAGCCCTTCATCTGTTCTCCAGCGCGAAGAGCATGATCCAAAGGTTCATCAGATTGATGCTCCCGTAATCGACAATACTGTTGTTAATGGTGAATACCGATGCCTCGTACTTTCCGCTCCGGTGGAAAGTATGCGGTGCAAGCCGGGACAGTTCTTTCACTTGCTTTGTCCTGCCGCAGGTTCTGATCAGCCCTATTTGCGTCGGCCGATGAGCATCTACGACTTCGATGAGCAGAACGGCCGACTACGTTTTCTGTACAAAGTGACCGGTGCTGGAACGCGCGGTTTGGCGACCTTGAGAAAGGGCGATACGCTCGACATCGTCGGCCCGCTTGGCAACGGGTATAGTATCGCAGATACGTGGCAAAACCTCCTGCTGGTTGCTAGAGGCGTCGGCTTGGCCACTCTCGCGCCATTGGCACGGGAAGCTCAAAAACGTGGCCACAACTTGACAGCTATCTGTTCAGCACGAACCCCGGACGTACTGATGTCGACAGACCTGTTCGAAAGTATGGGCGCGAAGGTGATAACAGTCACGGACTCTGAGGGCACATCTGATGTCGAAAATCTTTCCTCGCTGATTTCCAATGAAATCGAAACGTATGGTGTCGACGCACTCTACACATGTGGTTCGAACCGCCTCTTAACGCTTCTTCAGAAAATCGGCACTGAGTATAATATCCCCGGTGAAATCGCGTTGGAACAGCAAATGGCTTGTGGTTTGGGCATGTGCCACTGCTGTGTGCGACCGTTCCTCAGAGACGGTGAAATTATTCAGGAACGCGTCTGCCGTGAAGGCCCGGTGTTCTCGATACAGGAGGCCATGGCATGGTAGTAGATCTTACAACCAAAGTCGGGTCGCTCACCCTGAAGAACCCCATCATGCCTGCATCGGGAACCTTCTCGGAAGAGCTGGCGGAAGCATTTGATCTGGAGATCTTGGGCGCTCATGTCACCAAGACATTCACGGCGGAGATTCGTGGGGGAAACCCGACCCCTCGTGTTTGTGAAGTTCAGGGGTCGATGCTCAACTCCATCGGGATCCCGTCTAAAGGGTTGGAGTATTTCGTTCGCAGAACACTTCCTTACTATCAGACGCTTCAAACGCCATTGGTCGTCAGCATTTCAGCTAACAGTGCCGATGAGTTCGCCGAACTATGTACTGCCGTCTCACTTCCAGGCGTGGCCGCTATTGAGGTGAATATTTCCTGTCCGAACATCGAAGCGGATGGCAAGGCTTTTGCGATACGCCCCTCGACCACACGCTCGGTTATGGAAAAGCTGAGGGCAGCCACGGACCTTCCTCTGTGGGCGAAGCTGACACCGAATACTGGAGAGACGTCCGAAGTGGCCCATGCGGCTGAGGATGCGGGTGCGGATGCGCTTGTTGTGGCCAACACCTTGCTTGCAATGGCCATTGATATTGAAACCAAAAAGCCGAAACTCGGGAACCTCATGGGCGGCCTGTCCGGGCCAGCCATGAAACCTATTGCACTGCGGATGGCCTACCAATGCGCCAAGGTGGTGGATATTCCCGTCATCGGATGTGGCGGCATATCCAATGCTCAAGATGTCATTGAGTTCATGGTTGCCGGTGCAACGGCGGTTCAGGTTGGAACTGCCAGCTTCATACAGCCATTGGCCATGCCCATCATCATTCGGGATCTGGAAGCCTATTGTGCCGAGAGAAATATAAAATCACTTTCCAGCATTGTCGGAACAGTCATCGACTCTGATACCCCTGAAGCTGTCGTCTCCATGGAGGCTGCCCCGTGAGCACCTACACGCTCGAACACTACAGAGAGCTGGCATCCACGCTCTTTGACAATGTCGCTTCCATGGGGCCGGACACGAAAGGTGTCAGTAGGCCGGCGTTCTCCGAGATCGAGACCAAAGTACTCGAGTATTTGGCTGATATAGGGCGTAAACATGGTCTTCTAGTAGATTGTGATGCCGGGAAAAATATCATTTTTCGAACATCTTTAGATGATGAAAATGCCCCGTATAAGCTGATCGGTTCCCACGTTGATAGCGTGCCTATGGGGGGCAACTACGATGGTCTTGCTGGCGTCGTCGCGGCCCTTCTTTGCCTCATAGACATACAGGCTCGGGGTGAAAAGCTCGCAACACCTGTACGGGCCATTGCTATGCGTGCAGAAGAAAGCGCGTGGTTCGGACCCTGCTATATTGCGTCCAAGATGCTCACCGGGACGCTAAAAGAACAGGAATATATGTCGCGGCAGAAGTCTGACAAACGCCCCATGTTGGAGCATATGTCAGACATCGGTATCGATACATCTCTTGTTGAAGCGGGGAGGCCGTTAGGCGATCTGAAATCGATATCCGAATACATCGAACTGCATATCGAACAGGGTCCGTTGCTTGTTGAGCGTGATCTGCCGGCGGCTGTCGTATCCGGTATTCGTGGCAACATCAGATATCCGTGCGTGGAGTGCATCGGCGTGGCAGGACATTCGGGCGCTGTGCCGCGTGCGTATCGTCATGATCCGGTTCTGGCGATGGCTGACCTTTTGCACCGCCTGGATGAAAGCTGGCTAACGGTTCTCCAGAAAGGTGAGGACATGGTCATGACCTCGGGGATTGTATCTACAGACCCGAAACGTCATGCGATGTCACGCATTCCCGACATGATAGGCTTCAGCCTGGAGGTCCGTAGTCAGAGTGCTGAGACACTCGATCAAATGGTCGAACTCCTTCAGCAAGAGGCGGCGCAAATCGCACGAGAGCGCAAAGTACGTTTTGAATTCGGTGATCAGTTGCGCACAGAGCCGGCATTGATGGATCCGAAGATCGTCGAGGGGCTGGAGAGGGCTATGGACAGGGCAGGGCTGAATGCCTTCACTATGCCCTCAGGTGGTGGCCATGATGCGGCGGTATTTTCTAATGCCGGCATTCCCTCTGGCATGATCTTCGTGCGCAACAGAAATGGTTCACACAATCCTGACGAGGCCATGGAAGTTAGTGATTTCATTGCCGCTTCATCCGTGATCAATGAATATCTTCAAGGGTCGGATGACTGAAAGGAAATTGGACTATGTTCTCTACGTCATTAATTGATCGCGAGCAGATAGCTGAAATGACGGCTAAGATGCTCTTGGAGATCAACGCTGTCCATTTTAATGCCCAGCGTCCCTACATGTTCACCTCCGGTATCGTCAGTCCGGTTTATATCGATTGTCGCAAGATCATCTCTCATCCCCACATGCGTGATGCGATGATGGACTTCATGACGTCCATGTTGGTTCGCGAGATCGGCTTCGAAAAGATCCAGTCTGTAGCAGGGGGCGAAACCGCAGGTATTCCATTTGCGGCATGGATTGCGGCCAAGCTTGGCTTGCCTATGCAGTATGTCCGTAAGAAGCCGAAGGGGTTTGGTAAAGACGCCCAGATCGAAGGCGACCTCAAGCCCGGGCAAACCGTATTGCTCGTAGAGGACCTGACAACCGATGGTGGAAGCAAGGTAAATTTCTGCAATGCACTTCGTCGGGCCGGCGCAGAGGTCACGGATGCCAGCGTTATCTTTTTCTATGACATCTTCGAAGAAACGACACAGATGTTGGAGCGTGAAGGTATACGGCTTCATAGCCTGGCAACATGGAGAGATGTCTTGTCCGTTTGTAAAACCGACGGCTATTTCGAACCCGATACGCTGGCGGAGGTCGAAAACTTCCTAAACCATCCTCTGGAGTGGTCCGCCAAACACGGCGGAGCCAGCCAAATCACCCCCTCATAATCGTCAAGGAACACATCATGTTTTCGGATCAGATTGCTATTCTGCGGGACAACGGAAAAGGTATGCATGCCTATAGAAAATTTGCTCAAACCGCTTACAATGCGGCGAAACAAAACCCTGATCATGCAGCTGCTTATATGCTCATAGCATCTGCGGCAGACGGTTTTCTCCAATCCAACGAACGCATGCCAATCTCTGTCGTCGAGTTGGACGAAGTATTTAATGTTTTTAATGGTTTTGCTAAAGTGTTGACCGATGCCTTCTCGAGGGATGATGCTACAAAGCAGATCAGAGCGCTCAATTCCATTGCAGGGAGCGTTGCTGAGAGAGGATGGATGGTCGCCTAGCCGCACCATTGTTGCGGAAATCGGGGCTACAATCGCTACCTGGGCCATATCAACGCGCTGAGTTTGAACGGAACTGTTATCTTTTGCCGGCTGAGGTCAAGTAGCTTACAAGGGCGTTCTGAGAGGGACGCTGGTTACCGGCGTTGTTGCGCTTTTCCGGGTTCAGGCGAGCTTCAATCTTTCCCGCTTGTGTCAGATGACGGGTAACCGCGCCATTGGCACCGCCTGCCTGAGGCTGGGGTGATGATCTAAGAGACGTCGTTAAAGACGTCATTAGCGACGTCTCTTATACGGGGTCTGGGATGCGTGGCGAAATTCTTGGGGCGGAGCGGCGGCGCTTCTGGCATGATGACGACAAGCTTGAGATTGTCGCATCGGTTGGGGTTGCCGGGGCGAGCGTGACGCAGGTTGCGCAGCGCCATGAAATTAAGCGACAACAAATTTACGCGTGGCGACATGAGCTGAAGAAGAAAGGCTTGTGGTCGCCCGATGCCGGGGCGCTTTTCTTGCCTCTGGATAGGCAATGTTGCGCAAATCAGGTTCGAGGGTGAATGCGCCCTTTCCCGGCAGAGTTCAGGTGACGGCTTCGATTTTGGCCCTGCCGAGGGCCGAGAAGGTGTTCATGATTGCGATGCGGATGTGGATTTCGGCGGTTTGGCGAACGGACATGATCCTCTCACCGAAAAGTTTCAGGCAGTTCATCCTGGCCTCGACCCTGCTTCGGACATGGTATCGTACCCACTTCTTCCAAAGTGCCCGGCCCAGGTGTCGGGTTGCACGCAGGAGCTCGTTTCGCGCGAAGGCCGCGTGGCAGTCTTCCTTCCAGGCGCGCCCGTTGCGGCGGATGGGTAGTGAGGGCATGACTGCCACGGGTTCGAAGGAATGCCCGAACGCATCGGCACCTTGTTCAATGATCGCCCCATGACATCGGCGCGTATCATAGGTGCCGTCCGCGGTGACGGCCTCGATGGCTGTCAATCGGCATCCAACTTTGACCCCTTATCGGCGTCCAAAATTGACCCCTCTTGCGCACGGGTAGCTGGCCCGATGCGGTGTTCGCGGACCGGGTCCAAATCAACGCCGCGTGCTCGAAGGCACTTTGTTGCAGGCTGGGTTTCCCGATCCCGTCTCACGACCGTTGCGCCAAACTACTCCTTGCCCTCTCTCGCTCCGACGTTCTCGCAGTGGCGCCGCTGTTAGGCGGTCGCAATCGGAGACTGATAGACACCGCTTTTGGCCATCAAGGCCCAGACGATCCGCGCCATTTTATTCGCCAGCGCCACCCGCACCAGCATCGTTGGCTTGCGTGATAGAAGGGCCGCCAACCATGTGCCGGGTTGCGCATCCCGATGGACGTGACGCTTGATGATGACGCTGTTGGCGCCGATGATCAGTAAACGTCGCAGGGACCTCTCGCCCATCCTTGTCGTCGCGCCGAGACGCTGCTTGCCGCCGGTGGAATGCTGTCGCGGAACGAGACCGAGCCAGGCTGAAAAGTCTCGACCTCGACGAAAATTGTCTGCGGGAGGCGCAAGTGTCACAAGGGCCATGGCGATCAAGGGGCCAATCCCAGGAATTGTCATCAACCGTCGCGCCATCTCGTTGTCTTGCGCGCGAGTTCTGATCTCAGCATCAAGCTTGCCAATCCGGGCCTCAAGATCGGACAGCGTGCCAATGAAGTCCTCCAAAACCTGACGCGCAGCCTGTGGCAACACGGAGGCTTCATCTTCTACAGCAGCGATCAACTTTTTCGCATTCATGGCACCCTTCGGCGCGATAACACCAAATTCCGTGCAGTGACCGCGAAGGGCATTGATGATCTGCGTGCGCTGCCGGATCAGCAATTCACGAACGCGAAAGACCATGGCTGCCGCTTGGATCTCCTCACTTTTAACCGGCACAAACCGCATAGACGGACGCACTGCGGCCTCACATATGGCCTCTGCGTCGGCCGCGTCGTTCTTTTGCCGCTTAACGAAGGGCTTCACATAGGCTGGTGGGATCAGCCGGACGTCGTGACCCAGCTTGCCGATCTCGCGGCCCCAGTAATGAGCGCCGCCGCAGGCTTCCATTGCAACGACGCACGGCGGCAACTGGTTGAAAAACTCCAGCACCTGCGCACGTCGTAACTTCTTCCGGACAACGGCATGGCCCGCGCCGTCCGCACCGTGAACCTGAAAAACATTCTTCGCCAGATCCAGTCCGACTGTAGTAACTTCTGACATGACCGCCTCCCAAAATGGATTGTTGCGATCCCACCTTGGCACAGTGATGCCGTCGGGGGGCGGTTACACTATCAATGCCGTCCAAGTGGCTGGTGTCGTGCCCGGTTATTGGCGGCTGAGGCAGCCTAGAGGAAAAGTCCGTATTTTCCGCCAAGGGGGCTCACTGACCAGAATGGCCACATCGAGCATGTTTATCGGATCGCGATTGTCGCTTCATGCCGAGCAAGGGATACTTGCGCGCGATAGGACCTAAGCGGGAGGGCCCTGGTTTCGGCAATCGCGGGCCGAAGCTCCGGAAATGTCGAAAATGATTTTCTGACCCTCACTCTGCGGCAATCGCCTTAGATCTGAGAAAATCTGGGGGGCAGGATTGGCCTGCGAGGAGCACGAGGAAACGCCGGGGAAGAGGATAGGGGGGGTGTCGCGTCAGAAGGCCGTCCGGCCTCGCGTGTCACAGGATCACCGGCGCGGACGGCTTGCCGCGCGACCTTGGTGATGAGCGGCCTCGTCGCCGGTGCGCTGCGGTGGCATCACCAGATGCGCCAGGGGGGCGGCCATTGATCGGTTCCTGTCGAACCGTCTCACCAGCCTTGGCCGAGCCCCATCCAGAGATCGGGGCGGTCAGGCGCTGCGGAGCACCGCAGGAAAACGTCACAAGTGCGGGTGAAACCGCGTTAGCAGTTTCGCCGTTCGTTTCTCGAATGTTCTGCCAAACTTTAACGCTAATTTTGTTGTTTTCATTAGGTAATCGCCAGATTTAGGTTCTGGCGCCGCAAGGCGTGGGGGTTCAAGTCCCTCCACCCGCACCACTTGATCGGCTTGTATGACAGAAGAGTAAGTTAATCGGCAGATTTCTTCTCGATCATGACATCTGCCTATCTCATCGCTGTGAAGGATTCAGCCCTTTATCGCGAGCGTATCCGGCAGATTGATGCGTGCCACCTGTTCCGAAATCGGGTCGACGGATAGGGGGTGTGTTTCGGCATCATGTCGGGCCGGGTCACCGATGGGTTCCCAAGCACCGTGCTTGTAGATTTCCAACCCTTCGAAATTGGCCTTATAGCCCATCTTCGGACTGCCCGGCACCCAATATCCCAGGTAAACGAAGGGTAAGCCTGCTTCGCGGGCTATTTCGACATGGTCGAGAATGACATAAGTGCCAAGACTGCGGCGCGGCTGGTCGGGTTCGTAGAAGGAGTAGACAAGGCTCAGCCCGTCATCCAGCACGTCGGTCAGGCATACCGCCGCCAATTCATCTACGCCCGGGTCTGCGTCGGAGCAGCGTTCATATTCGATCACACGCGAACGGACGGGCGTTTCCTCGATCATTGCTGCGAATTCGAAGATATCCATATCGGCCATGCCACCGTCGGCATGGCGGTCGTCCAGGTAGCTGCGGAACAGTGAAAACTGCTCTTCCGTGGCCCAGGGTGATGTTGCGCGCCGTTGAAGATCCGAATTGCGGCGGATGGTGCGGCGCTGGCTGCGGCTGGGTTTGAATTGGGACACCCTGATGCGGGCGGACAGACATGCGGAACATTCTGCACAGCTTGGCCTGTAAAGTACGTTCTGAGACCGGCGAAAGCCTTGTTTGGAAAGGCTGTCATTCAACGGCTCTGCCGTATCGCCCTGAAGCGCCGTGAACAATTTGCGTTCCATCCTGCCCGGGAGATACGGGCAGGGCTGTGGTGCAGTCACGTAGAACTGCGGGGCTATTGGAAGCGTATGACGCATAAGACTCCGGCGGTTTCTCGCCAGAGCCTAACAATAGTGTGACGGACCGCCAATAGGCAATTATGCATCAACGTAGCAAGGCTGATCGGTTCACTGCGGCCGTACCCAGCAGCAGGTCATGCAGGCCTTGGCGGCGCGAGGTAACGAGGATCGCGATGACGGAAATTGCCTGGAGGATCAGCGTCGACATCATCAGTGTGTAAAGCAGTGTGTGCAGGCAGGCCGTGCCTGAATCAAAGCGCTCGCCCCGGGCGTTGCGGAACTCGATCGACATCAAGCGCATCCCGAGTGTCGCTGAGCGGGCGGACATGCACCAAATGCGATAAATCAGCCCGACGCCGAGCCACAGCGCCCAGAAGAAAAACAGCCCGATAAAGGCGGTGAAGGGCAGGATAAGCACGCAGATCGCGAAGATCACCAGAAGATCGATCACCCAGGCGCCAAAGCGCTTGAGCGGAATGTCGGCATAGAAGTCCTGATGCGTATCGGGGTCGGGCAGACCCCACAGCGCGTCCGAATAGGTCATGGTCATCCTGTTTTGTCTCGACACAAGAAATGGGCGTGGCCCGTGGGCCACGCAAGGGGGCAGGGCGGATCAGGCCTCTTGCGGTTCGCTGTTGCGCGAGCTGCGCTCGCGTTCTTCCATGAACTGGTCGAACTCTGCCTTGTCCTTGGCATCGCGCAGACGTTTCAGGAAATTCTGGAAGCTTTGCTGTTCTTCTTCCAAGCGGCGCAGCGTGTCTGCCTTGTAGGCGTCGAACGCCGAGTTGCCGGATGAGCGGAATGTGTAGGCCGCGTGGCGGGCGTTGCGGGATTTCTTGCAGTTGCCGAACATGCGTTTGCTCCAGATCATATAGGCAAGAAGGGCGAGGCCGACGGGCCAGAAAAAGACAAAGCCGAGGATCATTGCGGCGATCCACGCGCCTTTGCCTCGCTGGTCAAGCCATGTTTCGGCTTGGGAAGGCCAGGTTGCGACAGAACTCATCGTGGTCTCCTTGGGTTGACGGGCCGAATGTGAATGTCTTTCACATCCCTGAGATTGGCACTGCACCGGCCAGGTTCAAGAGGCAATGTGAACGTTTTTTACATTTTTCAGGGCACGACGAAATCGGCCTCGACTGCGCCGGACAAGAGAATCAGATTTTCTGGCGTGATTGCAAAGACATGGTTCGGGGTGCCCGCTGCGGCCCACACGGTTTCGAAATCTCGAAGCCTGGGGTCGAAATAGGCCACTGGAGGAGACAGGTGACCGACCGGCGATACCCCTCCGATGGCAAATCCAGTCGTTTTCCGGACAAAATCGGCATCGGCCTTGCCAAGCGCCTGACCCGCGACATCTGACGCGCGGTCTGGGCAGACCTGGTTTGCGCCCGCAGTGATGAACAGGACGATCTGCCCTGTCTGTTCTCCGCGAAAGATGATGGATTTGGCGATCTGGTCGATCTCGCACCCCACGGCTTCAGCGGCTTGTATTGCGGTGCGGGTTAGGGTGTTCATCTGCAAGATTTCGATGGGGACAGCACCGTCTGTCAGCGCCGCGCGAACACGCTTGAGGCTCTTGCTCATTCTGATGATCCTTTCCTGCGTTGACGCTGCTCGGGCAGCGGTCCATCGTTCGGCCATGAGTTTTGACACATCTATCACGCGCCTGCCATTACCCTTCGACACGGATCGTGCCGAAGACCTCGCGGCTGGCTTGCAGGGTTTACCAGCCGGTACAAAAGACCTGTTGAAGGGCACCGCCGGATGCAGCCCCTATCTTGAGGGCCTGATACGCAAGGAAGCAGGCTGGCTCGAAGAGGTATTCGCTGCCACGCCGGGCGTGGCACTGGATGCCGTGCTGGATGATGCGCGCCGTGCGGTGGGAACCAATGCGAGTCGTGTGCTGCGACAGGCCAAGGGGCGCGTGGCCCTACTGACGGGGCTCGCCGATCTGGCGGGGGTATGGGATCTGGATCGCGTGACGGAATCCCTCACCCGGTTCGCGGATATCTCGGTCGAGGTGGCTTTCAAGACCGTGCTGGAGCGTGAACTGCGACGCGGTAAACTCCCCGGTGCAACTGAAGATGATCTGACCGACTGTGCAGGCCTGTTCGCGCTTGCCATGGGCAAGATGGGTGCGTTCGAACTGAACTATTCTTCGGATATCGACCTGATCTGCATGTTCGATGACGCACGGTATGACTACGAAGATCTGCCGGAGGCCCGATCGGTTTTCGTTCGCGTTGTGCGGAAGGCGATGGGACTGTTGTCGGACCTGACGGCTGATGGGTATGTCTTCCGTACCGATCTCCGGCTTCGGCCTGATCCATCGGTTACGCCCGTCGCCGTATCTACAACCTCGGCGGAACGTTACTACGAGGCGCTGGGACGAACATGGGAACGCGCAGCATATGTCAAAGCGCGCCCGGCTGCAGGGGCGGTGGAGGCAGGCTGGCGGTTTCTGGACGACATCCGACCGTTCATCTGGCGGCGTCATCTGGATTACGCCACGGTCGAAGACGCCCATACGCTGCGCCAGAAGATCAGGGCACATAAGGGCGGTGCGCAGGGTCTCGACGGGCGCAACGTGAAACTCGGCTCCGGAGGTATTCGCGAGATCGAGTTTTTCACACAGACCCATCAGTTGATTTCGGGTGGCCGTGATCCGGATTTGAGGTTGCGGGGCACGCGGGATTCTTTGCGGATGCTCGTGTCGAAGGGCTGGGTGGACAGCGGCGATGCGGACACGCTTGATGGCTGCTATGTGCGTTTGCGGGAAATTGAGCACAGATTGCAGATGCTGCGAGACGCTCAGACCCATGACCTTCCAAACACACCGGACGGCTGGCAGAGGCTGGCCATGTTCTGCGGCACGGATGATCCCAAAACATTGCGCGATGAACTAGGCGAGATTTTCGAGACGGTACATGAACTGACCGAGAGCTTCTTTGCCCCGATGCGCCGCCCGTCCGACAAGGCCACAGGCGTATCTGACCGCGCACAGGAATGGGTGGAACGCTGGCGTGGCTATCCGGCCTTGCGGTCAGAGCGCGCCCAGACGATCTTCGCGCGTTTGCTGCCTGATCTGATGGCCCGTTTTGATGCCGCCGCCCATCCCGATCAGGCCATGAGCCGGTTTGATGGTTTCCTGCGCGGGTTGCCCGCCGGGGTTCAGCTTTTCGCGTTGTTCGAAGCCAATCCGCAGCTTGTCGATCTGATTGTCGATATCTGTTCGACCGCTCCGGCGCTGGCTCAATACCTGTCGCGTAATTCGGGGGTGCTGGACGCGGTGATCGGTGGGGATTTTTTCGCGCCTTGGCCTGCCGCCGATGATCTGTCGCGGGAACTGACAGAACAGCTAGCAAGCACGCCCGATGACTATGAAGCGCAGCTTGATACCGCACGGCGCTGGATGAAAGACTGGCATTTCCGGATAGGCGTTCATTTTCTGCGTGGACTGATCACGGCCGCGGAAGCGTCCGGCCAATATTCCGACCTCGCTGCAGCGACTGTGGCAGCTCTTTGGCCTGTGGTTCAGGATGAGTTCGCTAGAAAATTCGGTCGTGTGCCTGGGCGCGGCGGGATCGTTCTGGGGATGGGATCGCTGGGTGCACGGCAATTGTCGGCGGGGTCAGATCTGGACCTGATCCTGATCTATGACGCAGACTCGGATGCCGTGTCCGATGGGCGCAAATCGCTGTCCGCCCGTCAGTATTATGCCAGGCTCACCAAGGCGCTTGTGACCGCGCTGAGCGCCCGAACGGCCGAGGGTGCGCTATACGAGGTCGACATGCGTCTGCGCCCGTCCGGCAGACAGGGACCGGCCGCGACCTCATGGGCGTCCTATCAGAACTACCAGCGGACCGAGGCGTGGACATGGGAACATCTGGCCCTGACCCGGGCGCGGGTCATTGCGGGCGATCATGCCTTGGCACAAAAAGTCGAATCCTTCCGCAAGGAAATGGTCAAGTCCAAGCGTGATCCGGGCAAGATGTGGACCGATCTGGTCGACATGCGCAGGCGTCTGTCGGACGCGAAACCTAAATCTGGCATATGGGATGTCTCGAACGGATCGGGCGGGTTGCAGGATATCGAACTGTTCGCGCAGGCGTTGGCATTGGAAAGCGGCTCCGGCAAGCGGCAGTCGCGGGATCAGTTGGAACTGGCGCGAGAGAAGCTTGGCGGCGAAGCGGCTGACATGTTGTTGTCCGCACATCGGTTGTTGTCGTCGGTGAAATCGGTGGCATCCCTTCTGACGGGCGGCGGTATAGCCCCGGCTGATCTGGGCCATGGTGGCATCGAGATGCTTCTTCGCGTGACCGAAGCCAATGACATGAAGGCCTTGGAAGATCGGATAGACCAGGAATGTGAAAGCGCGGCCAAGGTGATTGGCGACGCTGTGCTGCCTTATGGCGACGCTGGGCCAGCCGATCAGCGCTAGGGCTTAACTCCGCAGAGCATATGCCTCGCGCGCGAGCGCTGTAATTCCGGCCCAGTCGCCTTGCGCGACCTTGTCCTTGGGTGTGACCCAAGACCCTCCGACACAAGCGACGTTCGGGAGGCTCAGATAGTCCTGCGCGTTCTTTGGAGAGACACCACCTGTTGGGCAGAAAGCAATCTGGGGCAGGGGGCCGCCCAGACCTTTCACGCTCGGCGCACCGCCCGACGATTCGGCAGGGAAGAACTTCATGAAGGTGAAGCCGTGTTCAAGAAGGCGCATGGCTTCGGTTGCGGTGACTGCGCCGGGCAGAAGAGGCAGGCCGATTTCTTCGCATGCCGCGATCAGCTTATCGGAACTGCCCGGACTTACGGCGAATTCTGCGCCCGCGTCTTTCGCGGCCTTGGCGTCATCGGCTGTCAGCACCGTGCCCGCGCCGACGATTGCGCCATCAACCTTGCTCATCTCGCGGATGGCATCCAGCGCCTGCGGTGTGCGCAGCGTGACTTCCAGCGCGATCAGCCCGCCATCTACAAGCGCTTTGGCCATGTCAGCGGCGGTTGAGGCATCCTCGACCACCAGTACAGGGACCACGGGAGACTTGGCGGCCATGTCTCGCAAAAATGCGCTCGCGTCTTGTGGGGTCATTCTGTTCCGTCCGTTCCTGTTCGACTGGCCGATCATTCGGCGGCTTCTACATAGCGATGCCCGACAACGACACCCGCGCCATTGTCAGCTGATCCGACATTGCGGCGGAACACCTCAAAGAGCTCTCGGCCCAGGCCGAACTGGTTGCCGTTCAAATCCGGTGTGGCAGCGGGGCGGTCCTGGACACCCTCGGTCAACACCTGCAATACGCCCGCCGTAGCGTCAACGCGAATGACATCGCCATCTTGTAACTTGGCCATCAAGCCGCCTTCGGTGGCTTCGGGGGTAACATGAATCGCGGAGGGCACCTTGCCCGATGCCCCTGACATGCGTCCATCCGTGACCAGCGCGATCTTGTGTCCGCGCTCTTGCAGAACCGACAAAACGGGCGTCAGGCCGTGAAGCTCAGGCATGCCATTGGCGCGCGGTCCCTGGAAGCGCACGACGACAATCGTGTCCTGATCCAGATCACCCTTGCGGAAGGCGTCCTTGACCGCAGCCTGATCGTGGAAGACGCGGGCCGGCGCCTCGATCACATGACGTTCGGGGGCGACTGCGGATACCTTCATCACGCCGCGCCCTAGATTGCCTTCCAACTGCTTCAGCCCGCCCGTCTTCTGGAACGGATCGGTGGCGGGGCGCAGGATCTTGTCATTCAGGGTTTCACCGGAACCATCCGCCCAGTCGAGCCCTGCGTCGGTCAGCTTGGGCTCCTTGGTGTACAGGTCCAGCCCGTCACCGGCGATCGTCGTTGTGTCCGGATGCAGCAGCCCATCTTCCAGCAACTGCCCGATCATGTAGCCCAGACCGCCCGCGGCATGGAAATGGTTCACATCGGCCAGACCATTCGGATACACCTTTGCCAGCAATGGGGTCACCTCGGACAACTCGTAGAAATCCTCCAGGTCCAGCAACACACCGGCGGCACGTGCCATCGCGGGCAAATGAAGCACCAGGTTGGTTGACCCGCCCGTCGCCATCAGCCCAACGATGCCGTTCACGAAGGCCTTCTCGTCCAGCACACGGTAGGTGGGACGGAAATCATTTCCCAGAGCCGTGATCGACAGAGCCCGTTCCGTCGCGGCCCGTGTCAGCGCGTCACGCAATGGAGTGTTCGGGTTGACGAAACTTGATCCGGGCAGGTGCAGGCCCATGAACTCCATCAGCATCTGGTTGGAATTTGCCGTGCCGTAGAAGGTGCAGGTGCCCGGCCCGTGATAGGAGGCCATCTCCGCCTTCATCAACTCGTCGCGTCCAACCTCGCCCGCCGCGAATTTCTGGCGCACACGCGCCTTCTCGTCATTCGGCAGGCCGCTGGTCATCGGCCCTGCGGGCACGAACACGGCCGGTATATGTCCGAATGTGGCGGCAGCGATGATCAGCCCAGGCACAATCTTGTCACACACGCCAAGATAGGCCGCTGCGTCAAAGGTGTTGTGGCTTAGTGCGACACCCGCGGCCAATGCGATTACGTCGCGGGAAAACAGCGACAGTTCCATCCCGGTCTGGCCCTGCGTGACACCGTCGCACATCGCGGGGACACCACCGGCCACCTGAACGGTGCCCCCGGCCTGCTTCGCGGCCTCGCGCATCAGATCGGGAAACCGTTCGAACGGCTGATGCGCCGACAGCATGTCGTTATAGGCCGTGACGATGCCAAGATTGGGTACGCGCCCCTCTGCTAGCGCTCCTTGCTGATCACCCATCGCTGCATAGGCATGGGCCTGATTTCCACAGGTCAGGTGAGCGCGGGCGGTTCCGGCTTCAGCGGCGCTGCGCATGCGGGTAAGGTAATCGCTGCGGGATTTTTCGCTGCGCTCGCGAATGCGGTCAGTGACGCGGTCCAATGTAGCGTTTAGCTTCATGTCGTCCTTCCGGGTAGCTGGCTCATGAGTCACGTGTCTTATAGCCCGTTAGCGCTATCAATGCCATACACGACCAGCGTGAACCGACCATAGATCGGCAAGGCTTTTCACTTGTTGTTCGGACTTTTATGACGAGGGCAGGAAGGCAACAAGGATACATCCATGACGACGCGCCCTACAGTCCGGCTTCGCCCACAAGCCAATGCCCGCCGTATCCGGCATGGTTTTCCCTGGGTTTATGCCAATGAACTGGTCACCGATCGTCGCACCAAGGCGCTTGCGGCAGGCAGTATCGCGACATTGGAGGACAATGACCGCAGGCCGCTTGCGACCGTTGCGATCACGCCTGCGTCCAAGATCATCTGTCGGGTTCTCGACCTTGATCCAAATGCCGACATCGCGACCGACTGGATCAAGGCGCGTATAAGCGCGGCCTATACGCATCGGGAACGGTTGTATGACACCCCGTTCTACCGGTTGATCCATGCGGAAGCCGACGACTTGCCTGGAGTCGTGATTGACCGTTTCGGCGATGTGGCCGTGATGCAGCCGAATGCGGCTTGGGCGGATCAATTGCAGGACGTTTTGGCGGATGCATTGGTTGAGGTAACTGGTGTTACCACGGTGATCAAGAACGCTTCGGGGCGGGCACGATCACTGGAAGGGCTCGACGAAGAAAACGCTGTTCTTTGTGGCGCGGCCCCTGATTTCATCGAAGTCCCCATGAACGGCGCGATCTATATCGCCGATATGATCGCCGGTCAGAAGACAGGGCTTTTCTTCGACCAGCGTGACAACCATGCCTTTGTCAAAAGCCTGTCCCAAGGCGCGACGGTGTTGGACGTCTTTTCGCATGTGGGGGGCTTTTCGCTGGCTGCGCTTGCAGGTGGGGCGGCATCGGCCGTGGCTGTCGATGGCTCGGCGGCGGCACTCGATCTGGCGACGCGCGGAGCTGACCTGGCAGGCTTTGCGGATCGGTTCAAAACCCGGCAAGGCGACGCGTTCGACGTCATGACCCAAATGCAGCAGAACGGGCTCGGCTTTGACGTGGTGATCTGTGACCCGCCCGCATTCGCCCCCAACAAGAACGCGCTTGATGCCGGGTTGCGCGCCTATGAACGTGTGGCGCGTCTAGGGGCCAACCTGATCGTGCCAGAGGGTGGTTACCTGACACTGTGTTCTTGCTCGCACACGGCAACGCCGGACAAGTTCCGTCTCGCCTGCGTGCGCGGCATCGGGCGGGCTGGGCGACGGGCACAGCTGATCCGCACAGGCTATGCAGGTCCCGACCATCCGCAGCACCCGCAACTGGCTGAAAGCGGTTACCTGAAAGCGCTGACATTCCGGATCTTCTGATGCGTGCCGTTCTAGATGCATGTGTGCTGTATCCCACCCTGCTTCGACAGGTGCTGCTCGCAATCGCTAGCGAAGGGTTGTTTGATCCCATCTGGTCCGTGCGCATCATTGAGGAATGGCGTCGGGCCGTCATCCGGCATCACCCGGATCAGGCAGGGATATTTGCCGCCGAGGCCGTTCGTCTGGCTGATCGCTTTCCTGCCGCG
The DNA here is from genome assembly GCF_007855645.1 of Qingshengfaniella alkalisoli. Taxonomy (GTDB): domain Bacteria; phylum Pseudomonadota; class Alphaproteobacteria; order Rhodobacterales; family Rhodobacteraceae; genus Qingshengfaniella; species Qingshengfaniella alkalisoli. The sequence continues at coordinate 1,331,780 of NZ_CP042261.1, read as the reverse complement.
TCCTTCGATGTGACCGAGGAAGATGAAGCTGCGTTGTTTCTGCCGGATCGCAACGACCGTCATGTCTTGGCGACTGCATTGGCGGCAAACACGCCGACAATCATCACGCTGAACTTGAAGGATTTCCCATCGCGCGCGCTGTCGGAGCAGGGTGTTCGGGCCAAGCATCCCGACTTGGTGCTATTGGAACTGCTGGGTGACCATCCGTCCGTGGTGCGTACGGCGATCAAGCCACCCGTTGAGGCGGCAATGGCCGCCACTGGTCTGGGGCGACGTGCCGTGTTGAAAAAGGCCCGTCTGCCACGCTTTGCCAAGGCACTGGATCAGTCCTGAGGCGTCCAGCTTACTTCGTTGCGCTCGATCGCCGCGATGCGGTCCTCTGTCTTGGGGTGGCTCATCAACCAGGCGGGCGTAACGCCCCGGCGATTGTCGGTCAGCGCGTCCAGCTTGGCGAATAGCGACTTCTGCGGTGCCAACCCGATCCCTGATTTCATCAGCAGGGCTGAGGCATAGGCATCTGCTTCAAATTCATCTCCCCGCGAGATGCGCGCTGCCAGCAAGCTCGCCAGTGCATTGGCGATCATTGCGCCGAAGCCGGGAATGAATCGTGCCAGCACCATCGCTAGCGCTGTGCGCAGCGCGTTCTGGCCCGAGAAGTCGATCAGTCGCCGCCGCGTATGCCCCATCGCGACATGGCCCAATTCATGCGCGATCACGCTGGATAATTCTTCGGCGCTGACCTGACCGGCGCGGTACGCATCGTAAAAGCCACGCGTGATGAAGATGCGCCCGTCGGGTGCGGCCAGCCCGTTCAGCGGCGCGACCTCGTATATATGTACGCGGATGCGCGGCAGATCCAGGGCGGCAGCCATACGGTCGGTCAGCGTCTTCAGCCTGGGGTCGGCCAGTTCGGTCGATTTATCATCCAGTTCCCGCCGCAGCCGGAAAGAGGAGAACAGATACATCGCCAGCCCGTAGCACAGCGCAAGTATGATGGGCGTCAGCTTCAACATGCTAGAAATATGGGTGCGCGTGTCGGGCCCGGCAAGCAGTCAGATGGACCGCGCCAGAAATACGCTGATGAACAGACCCAGAAGCGCGAAAGCTATGGCGAAGCCGACAGCATATTGCGCGATGTCCAACTTGCTGCCCTTGCGCCGCCTGGCCAGAAAACCACCCCAAATCGCGCCCAGAGCCGCCCCTGCGAGAATGATCATGCCATGTGCTCCGCTCTATCGTACCAGCGTTTCGATCTCTCGCTCACGCTGCAAAAGTTCCGCGTCACTGCGCGATCCGTAGCGCCCCCAGCCAAGGCTTTCCCAGCGAAGCGCGTCGGCCTCCTTCTGACGGCCCGAAGCTTCGAACGCAACCGCTTTCACCATCAGAAGATCCGACAGAAGCGATCCGTTTTCAGCTTGCCGGGCGACAGGGATGTACCGATCCGCGATCCCGACAGCCAGCGGATATTCCTCCGCCGCCAGTGCGAAGGCTGCAATCTGCATGCCCACATGCGCGGCATGGATTTGCGTGGCTTGCCGGCTGTCATAGACTTCGGCCGCTTCCATGAAGCGTGCCAGCGCCAGATCACCGTTATGAACATCGGTCAGACGCGCAAGGGTAAATAGCGACAGGCCCAGTCGCGAGTCGCGCCAGCCTTGGCCGCGGGCAATTTCCAGCGCTTTTTCGGCGGCGCTGCGCCGACCCGATCTACCTTCACTCAGCGCCGCCTCGATGGCGTTGAGCCATTCGCGCGGCGTCGGTTGAAGCGGCCGTGTCGCGTACCGTGCGCCCTTGGGATTGATCCGCTGCAAAATGGCAGGTAGACGCGCGGCCACTTCGCCGCTGGTCATGCCGGTGCGCAAGCTGTCGTCATAGGTCGCACGCAACACGATCATGTCGAATCCGGTCAGGACGGAATTAAGATTGTCGTCGTTGAAGATCGAATCTTCCAACCGATACAGATCATTCAGCGGCCCCAATGCCTGCGCGACTTCTTCATGCAGGCAATCGCGCACCTCTTGCGGGCTGATCTGGGTGGGAATGAATACGGTTGCTGCCCGACGGGTTTGCAGGCGTGACCAGTTCAGGTCGGCGCGGCGCATATCGCCGCGGAACTCGCTCCAGCGGATATTGGCAGGCACAACGAAACAGGCCGCGCTGGGAACCAGCCGCTGCATATCGGATCGGGGTACGGCCTCGACGTTGAGAGCCGCCGCGGACCCATCGGCCACGCGACGGACGTCGATCCGGGCTTCTCGTTGGAGACGGGTGATCAAGCGGTCCAGTTCATAGCCGACGATCGCCGGTGATGGGCCGCGCAAGGCAACTGTTACGGGTTCTTCGAACCGGGTAAGGATCGGAAGGGGGGTGCCGCTTTCCAGAAAGAAAGTCAGATCAATGAAGTCGCGGGCGATTTCCTCGTTTGATCGCTGCGGCGCTTGGGGATAGCTGACCGCGAAAAGTTTCATCTGCGGCAGGTCGACATCGGCGGGGACGGGCGGTGCGGGCTGATCTATCGGAATCGGCGTGCAGGCGGTCACAAGCCCCGCGAAAACGATAGAAACGGCGCGAGGAACAGCTTTACGCATGGTCATATACGTGTTCGAAAACACACGCTGTTTCGCCACGGGCCAGAAGATTAACCCAAGGTCTATTGTTGTTGAATTTCATAAAGATTTTGATCTGCCCCGCCCCGTTGCTTTCGCAAGGTTATCACACCCGCCCAACGCATCAAGCAAGCTGTAAATCGGCGTGACATTGCCCACGCTATGGGCTATTGGGGCGGCGGGAGGAATCTGGATGTTTAAGCTTGAGCGGGCCGTCAAGAATCCCGTTACTAACTGGGAGCAGAAATGAAGGCTGAGGTATTTCTACCCGACGATTATCGTCCTGCCGAGGACGAACCTTTCATGAACGAACGCCAACTGGAATATTTTCGCAGAAAGCTGACGTCCTGGAAGAACGAACTCGTGGCGGAAAGTCGGGATACGATTGAAGGGCTGCAAGACAGCTCGCGTAACATTCCGGATGTTGCGGATCGAGCTTCGGAAGAAACCGACCGCGCACTTGAGCTCAGAACACGTGACCGCCAGCGCAAGCTGGTCGCCAAGATCGATTCCGCGCTTCGTCGGATCGAGAATGGCGAGTATGGTTTTTGTGAAGTGACGGGTGATCCGATTTCGCTGAAGCGGCTGGATGCGCGCCCGATTGCGACCATGAGCCTTGAGGCTCAGGAACGCCATGAGCGCCGCGAAAAGGTCCATCGCGACGACTGAATCCGCGGGTTCCGTCCTGTTATGAGGTTTCTGGGCACCGGGTTCATTTCCGGTGCCTTTTTGTTTGCGGAGGCATATGCTGGATCGACGCGATATCTCGATCGTCGGGGCCGGAATCGGTGGTCTGACAGCCGCCTTGGCGCTGGCACGACGCGGGGCCAAGGTCACCGTCTATGAACGTGCGCACAGGGTCGCCGAGGTTGGCGCAGGTATCCAGATCAGCCCCAACGGCATGGCGGTGCTCGAAACCCTTGGCATCGCGGACGAGATTCAGGATCGTGCGGTTAGAGGGCAGGCGATAGAGCTACGGCGCAGTGGTGACGGCAGACTCCTTCAGAATCTGCGCATTTCAGCGATCCGGACAAACAACCCATGGCTGTTCGTGCACCGATCCGACTTGATTTCGGTACTGCATGAGGCCGCTGTTGACGCGGGGGTTGGGGTGAAATGCAATCATCAGGTCGTAGGTGCAGAACAATCTGACGCGGCCGTGACGCTCCAATTTGACGGTCGCCAAGATGAGGCGTCGGATATCGTAATCGGGTGTGACGGTGTGCGATCAACGCTTCGATCCGTTATCGGGCTTGAGGAAACGCCCGCCTTCACCGGCCAATCCGCGTGGCGGGCAACTGTCCCGCTGGATTCGCAGACCCCTGCGGTCGCCCGTGTTTACATGGGGCCGGGGCGGCATCTGGTAACCTATCCGCTGCGCGATGGGCGGCTGATGAATATTGTTGCGGTGTGTGAAAAATCGGATTGGCATGAAGAGCGTTGGGATGTCGAAGACAATCCTCACAACATGCGCAGCGCCTTCTCCTACTTCGCGCCGGAGGTACGCGCCTTGCTGTCACGCATAGAGTCCGTGCATCGCTGGGGTCTGTTCAAGCATCCCGTGGCGCGACGGTGGCACAGTGGTCGGATCGTGTTGCTTGGCGATGCGGTTCATCCAACGCTGCCGTTTCTTGCGCAGGGCGCGTGCATGGCCATAGAGGACGCGTGGGTTCTTGCGAATGAACTCGGCACCACAAGCGAAATCTCCGCCGCGTTTGAGGCCTATCAGGATCGGCGTCGAGATCGCTGCGCCCGTATCGTGGCATCCGCCGACCGGAACGCATGGGCCTATCACCTTCGCGGCCCGATGCGTTTTGCAGCCCAAAACATACTGCAAATCGGCAAGAAACTTGCACCAAATGCGGCGATACACAGCCTCGACTGGCTCTACACGACCGATGTGACCAAGTCTTAGGCGGCGAGCTTGACCCAGATCGGAACGTGGTCGGAAGGCTTCTCGCGCCCACGGATGTCGCGATCGATCTGGCAATCTTCCAGAATATCCGCGCATTGCGGGCTCAGCAGGAAATGGTCGATGCGGATGCCGTTGTTCCGGTTCCATGCTCCGGCCTGATAGTCCCAGAATGTGTAATGTCCGGGTGGCGAGGCGGGCGGGTTATGCGGATTGCACGCTCGAAACGCGTCGGTGAGCCCGAGGCTGGTGATCTTGCGATAGGCCTCGCGCGATTGAGGCAGGAACAGCGCATCCTCCCGCCAGCTGTCGGGCTTTTCTGCATCTTCTTTCTGTGGGATTATGTTGTAATCACCTGCCATTAGGAAGGGTTCTTCAAGTTCAAGTAGTGTGGTTGCGCGCTGCCGCAGCCGTTCCATCCATGCGAGCTTGTAATCGTATTTCGGGCCCGGCGCCGGGTTGCCGTTCGGTAGATACAGGCCGCAGATACGGACCGGTTTTTTGTCGCCGATCACGGTCGCCTCGATATAGCGAGCCTGTTCATCGTCATCGTCGCCGGGCAAGCCACGTGTGACATCTTCGAGCGGCAGCTTGGACAGAATTGCGACGCCGTTGAAGCTCTTTTGCCCATGGGTTTCAACTATGTAGCCCATGTCCCTGAAGTGATCGGCCGGAAAGTTCTCATCTATGGATTTGATTTCCTGCAAGATCGCGACATCGGGTTGCGCATCATTCAGCCAATCGGTCAGCGCGCCGATGCGGGCCTTGATCCCGTTGATATTGAAGCTGGCGATTTTCATGGCGGCGGCCCTTCAGACGAAAGATATTCGATTTGACGATATCCATACGCGTGCTGTGTGATCGGCGCAAACCGAAGCTGTGGTGTGGACGACCGACATGCTATCAGAGCGCATGTTTGATCCCTATCTGAAGAAATGGGCACTCTTGGGTGACGGGGAGCCGCTTGTCACACATACATCGCGATTGCTGCCCGTTCTGAAGGCTGGTGAACCCGCGATGTTGAAGTTGTGCCTGACCGATGAGGAGCGACGCGGGTCACGTCTGTTGGAACAATGGGCGGGCGAAGGGGCGGCGCGGGTATTCGCCAGAGATGGGTTGGCAGTGTTGATGGAGCGGGCCACCGGACAGCGAGACCTCGCAAATATGGCGCGAGGCGGCGAGGATGATGTAACCTGCCTTGTTCTGTGCTGTGTGGCGCAACAGCTTCACAATCATCGCCTTGCCCCAAGCTCCTTCGTGCCCATGAACCGTTGGTTTCGCGCACTACGGGACGTGGGCGCGGCGGAAGGTGGTGTGTTTTCAGAGGCTGCGAAATTGATCGACAAACTGCTTGAAGATCAGCGCGACATCCATGTGCTGCATGGCGATCTACACCACGGAAATGTGCTGGATTTTGGGGCGCGAGGTTGGTTGGCGATTGATCCCAAGGGGCTGGTCGGCGAGCGGGCGTTTGAATACGTCGCGCTGTTTTCAAACCCTGATCTCGTTAATCCGAACGTCCCGGCCGCGTCTGATCAAACTTGTTTCCGGCGCCGGGTTGCAATCGTGGCCGAAGCTGCGCGGTTGGATCGACGTCGTCTGTTGCAATGGGTGTTCGTCGGGATGGGGCTGTCGGCGTCATGGTTTGTCGAAGAAAATAGCCCGTTCGCAACGATTCCGCTGACCATAGCAGAATTCGCCCGGGTCGAGCTGAACAACTGACCTTTAGGCGATCCGACTACATCGCGAAGGACGTGCCGCAACCGCAGGAACTGCTGGCATTGGGATTCTCGATCACAAATCTCGCGCCGATCAGTTCTTCGGTGAAGTCGATGACGGCGTTGGTCAGGAACGGCAGGGAGATGCTGTCCACAACAACCTTCTGCCCGCTGCCTTCCAACACCAGGTCGTCGTCGGATGGCTCGTCGAGCTTGATGTCATACTGAAAGCCCGAACAACCGCCGCCTTCAACTGCGACGCGCAGCGCCTTTGGCGCATCGGAAGTGTCGTTGATTTCTTTCAGGCGAGCGAAGGCGCGCTCGGTAACCTTGGGCGGTAGCGACAGATCCATCAGTTTCCTCGTCACTTGGAATGGCTTGGCTTTCAATATATGCGGACCACGGCACAGCGACAAGGACAGGCAGGTCATGTTGAAACCCTATGCGGCGCATCCAGACGCCACGCGCGGACGGCTATACCCCGAAGAAGAAAGTGCATTCCGGTCGTGCTATCAGCGCGATAGGGACCGGATCATCCATTCCAGCGCCTTTCGTCGCCTTAAGCACAAGACACAGGTTTTCGTGGAACATGAGGGGGATTATTTCCGTACTCGCCTGACCCATTCGATTGAGGTCGCGCAAGTCGCCCGGACGATTTCCGGTGCGCTGGGATTGAATGACGAGCTGACCGAGGCCGTGGCGCTTGCCCATGATCTGGGGCACACCCCGTTCGGACATACGGGCGAGGACGCGCTGGACGAGATGATGGCGCCCTTCGGCGGGTTCGATCACAACGCGCAGACGCTGCGGATCGTGACGTGGCTGGAACGCCACTACGCCGATTTCGATGGGTTGAACCTGACATGGGATACGCTCGAAGGGATTGCCAAGCACAACGGACCGGTCGAGGGTGAGCTGCCCTACGCTTTGTCGGAATACAATTCCAGGCACGATATGGAACTGAACACCTTCGCCAGCGCCGAAGCGCAAGTTGCCGCGCTGTCCGATGATGTGGCCTATAACAACCACGATCTGCAGGACGGGCTGCGCGCGAAGCTGTTCACCGATAAGGAATTGCTGGACCTGCCACTGTTGCAACCCGCCTATGCCGACGTGGACGCGACGTATCCTGATCTGGATCCTATCCGCCGGCGACATGAGGCGCTGCGGCGTGTATTCGGATATATGGTGAGCGACCTGATCGACCACTCGCGCGGTATCATTGAAGAGGCTGGCCCGCAAAGCTGCGACGAGATTCGCAATCTGGGCAAGCCGGTGATCGCTTTCTCACCGGAGATGGTCGACAAGATCAACGTGATCCGCAAGTTCCTGTTCAGCCGCATGTATCGCGCGCCGCAGGTGGTGGTGATCCGCGACGACGTCACGCGTCAGGTGAAGGATCTGTTCGGCGTCTACATGCGTGATCCGAGCCTCCTGCCGTGGCGCTGGCATCGCGTGGCAGATAGCGGGCTCAACCAGACCGAACGGGCGCGTCTGGTCGCCGACTACATTGCGGGCATGACCGATCGCTTCGCACTTCAGGAACACCGACGCCATTGTGGCCAAGGTTAAATCAATTGCGTCTGGCCGCGTCTGTGCTAGACCCGCTGCGAATTTCTGGGACTTAGTGACATGAACCTGTTTGCCGATATCAAGACGCTTGTTCTGGACAAGCTGACCGCCATGCAAGACGCGGGAACCCTGCCCGACGGGCTGGATTTCTCGAATGTAACGGTGGAGCCGCCACGAGACGCGGCGCATGGTGATATGGCAACAAACGCGGCAATGGTACTGGCCAAGCCCGCGAAGATGAAGCCGCGCGACATTGCCGATGCCCTGGCTGGTCAGTTGGCTGAAGATCCGCGGATTGCGCTTGCCGAGGTCGCGGGGCCGGGTTTTCTGAACCTGCGGTTGTCCAATGCGGTCTGGCAGGGCCTGGTCAGCGGTGTGCTCGCGGATGCGGGCTTCGGTCGGTCCGAACTGGGCGCAAACCAGAAGATCAATGTCGAATACGTTTCGGCCAACCCGACGGGGCCGCTGCATGTCGGTCATACCCGTGGTGCGGTGTTCGGTGATGCGCTTGCATCCTTGCTGGATTACGCGGGCTATGACGTAACCCGCGAGTATTACATCAATGACGGCGGTGCACAGGTCGATGTCCTCGCGCGGTCGGTATATCTGCGGTACCTGGAAGCGCATGGGCAGGAGGTCGCGTTCGAGGACGGCACCTATCCGGGCGACTACCTGATCGAGGTAGGGCAGGCACTAAAGGACAAGGTCGGTGATCGGTTCGTCGGCAAAGATGAATCCGAGTGGCTGGAAGAGATCCGCGAATTCGCGACCGAGCGGATGCTGGACCTGATCCGCGAAGACCTGGCCGCGCTTGGGGTCAAGATGGATGTCTTCTTTTCCGAGAAGTCCCTTTACGGCACCGGCAAGATCGAAGCGGCGCTTGACGATCTCGACGGCAAGGGCCTGATCTATGAGGGGGTGTTGGAGCCCCCCAAAGGCAAGTTGCCCGAGGACTGGGAACCGCGAGAGCAGACATTGTTCCGCTCCACCGTACATGGCGACGATGTGGATCGCCCGGTGAAGAAGTCCGACGGAAGCTGGACATATTTCGCGCCCGACATTGCTTACCATTATGACAAGATCACACGCGGTTTCGATGCACTGATCGACGTCTTCGGTGCGGATCACGGTGGATACGTCAAGCGGATGAAAGCGGCTGTTTCGGCACTGTCCGATGGTAAGACGCCATTGGACGTCAAGCTGACGCAGTTGGTGAAACTCTACAAGGATGGCGAGCCGTTCAAGATGTCCAAGCGGGCAGGGACATTTGTTACCCTGCGTGACGTAGTCGATCAGGTGGGGCCGGATGTGACTCGCTTCGTGATGCTGACCCGCAAGAACGACGCGCCGCTCGATTTCGACTTCGACAAGGTGTTGGAGCAATCCAAGGACAACCCCGTCTTCTATGTCCAGTACGCGCATGCCAGGGTGCATTCCGTTCTGCGAAAAGCTGCCGATCTGGGCGTGGACGTGTCCGACGAGGCGATCAGCAAGCAGGATCTTGCTGGCCTGACGGACCCTGCCGAGATCGCGGTGGCGAAGAAACTTGCCGAATGGCCGCGTCTGGTCGAGATCGCGGCGCGCACCCATGAGCCGCATAGAGTGGCGTTTTACCTCTATGAATTGGCGTCCGAGTTCCACGCGCTGTGGAATCGTGGCAATGACCAGCCGGAGTTGCGCTTTGTCCAGGAGGGCGATTTGGTCACAACATCGGCAAAACTTGTTTTGCCACGGGCAGTTGCGGTTGTCATTTCCTCCGGTCTTGGTATCCTTGGGGTAAAGCCGCTGGAAGAGATGCGCTGACAAAAGCGCCACGCCCAGCGGTTGCAGAGCAGAATTTGAACCGCGAACCCGAAGATAACGGGGGGCGAGATGAGGCGAAAAATGGCATATTCCGAGGCTTTCGAAGAGGAGCCGCGCCCCAGCTTTCGGGGCAGGGGGTTCTTTGCGACGCTCATGGGCTGGGCCGGTGCAGCGTCGTCGCTCGCGCTTGTGGGCGGGCTTGGCTGGTGGGCGACCGATCTGGCCCTGCGCGATGCGCGCGGTGTGCCTGTCGTCAGAGCAATGGAAGGCCCTGCACGGATAGCGCCCGAGAATCCCGGCGGGTTTCAGGCCGATCACCAAGGTTTGGCAGTGAACAATGTCGCGTCCGAGGGCGAGAACGAAGTGCAAGTTGACAAGTTGGTGCTGGCGCCCGAACCCGTTGGCGTCGCCGATGAAGATGTTGCCGTGGCTGAACTGGGCGAGATGCCCGATGCCGAGGTCATGGATCCTGCCACGCAGCTTGCGGGATCGCCGCAGACGGTGACAGAAGGAGATCCTGGAGACAATCTGGACGAGCAGCTTGCACAGGTCGACGAGGAACCGCAGGAAGAGCAGGTCGCGTCGATCGACGCCAATGAGGTGACGGTGCCGCGCCCCGTTGCGCGTCCCTCCCAGCGTTCGCAGGTTTCGACCCAAAGCGCGCAGCCTACGTCGCAGCCTGCACAACAGTCGAAATCGCTTGACGATATCATGCGCGCTTCCGTCAACTCCGCGATCGAAGAAGCGCTTGGTGAGTCGGGGGCGGGCGCGGAAGGCGAGCCGCAGGCAGCACTGGATACCGGCGACCGGATGGAAATGGTCACGCGTGCATCCGCGAATGTAAGCCAGATGGAGACGCTGCGGATATCTGCTGGCACGCGTTTGGTGCAGCTTGGTGCGTTCGACAGCCCCGAGATGGCCCAAGCCGCCTGGAACAACATCGCAGCGAATTTCGACACTTATGTCGCCGGGAAGCAGCAAGTGATCGAACCCGCGCACAGCAATGGCCGCACCTTTTACAGGTTGCGGGTGGCCGGGTTTGACGATCTTACGTCGGCGCGAAATTTCTGTTCGGTGCTGTTGGCTGAACAGGCCGATTGTATCCCTGTGCTGACACGCTAAGCTGTGCCGTACCTGCCTCGGTAGGATGATGCGAGGGATGACGCGGACAAAGCATGAGCGAACGGACACAAGGCGCTTATATTTTCGGATGTACCGGAACTGAACTGACGGCGAATGAACGTGACTTCTTTCGCGAGGCTGATCCGTTCGGGTTCATCCTGTTTGCTCGCAACATCGATACGCCGGATCAGGTGATCGCGCTGACCGCCGCCTTGCGTGATGCCGTGGGGAGAGAAGCTCCAATACTGATTGATCAAGAAGGTGGGCGCGTTCAGCGACTGCAGGCACCCCACTGGCATGAATGGTTGCCCGCGCTCGATCAGATGGAACAGGCTGGCCCCGCCAAGGCCGGTCGCGCCATGTATATCCGCAGCCGCCTGATTGCCGCAGAACTGCGTGAGGTCGGCATCGACGGCAATTGCTCGCCCCTTGGCGACATCGCGCGCGTCGACACGCATCCCGTCCTGAAAAACCGCTGCTATGGCTACGGGCCGGAAACGGTGACCAGCGCTGCGCGTGCGGTGGCCGATGGGCTTCTGGATGGCGGGGTTTTACCCGTAATGAAGCATATGCCGGGTCACGGGTTGTCGACGCTGGACACGCATCTGGAACTGCCGAAGGTCGATGCCGATCTCGAAAGACTGAAACAGGCCGACTTCGTTCCGTTCCAAGCGCTATGCGAGTTACCGATGGGTATGACGGCGCATATCGTGTTCTCCGAGATTGACCCGGATCACCCGGCCACCCAGTCAGGCATCGTGATTGACCTCATCAGGCAACAGATCGGATTTGACGGACTGCTGATGACGGATGACCTGTCGATGCATGCGCTTGAGGGCGATATGACGGACCGCACGAGAAAGGCCTTGGACGCCGGTTGTGATGTGGTGCTGCACTGTCACGCAGTGATGAGTGAGATGGAAGACGTCGTAGCGACAGCCGGCCGCTTGTCTGGGAAAGGTGCCGAACGCGCGACGTCGGCGTTGTCTGCCCGGCGCACACCCGACCCGATTGACGCGCATGGACTGCACGCTGAGCTTGCGGCCATCCTTCGGGAAGGTGTGCATGTCTGACGCTGACACCGGCAACGTCACCGCGCTTGAGGTCAGGCTTGCAGCCGAAGCTCTGATCATCGATGTGGACGGGTTCGAGGGGCCGTTGGATCTGTTGCTGACGCTTTCGCGCACGCAGAAAGTGGATCTGCGTAAGATTTCCATCCTTGCGCTGGCGGAGCAGTATCTTCTGTTCGTCAACAAAGCGAAACAGCTACGCATCGAGCTGGCCGCCGATTATCTTGTGATGGCCGCTTGGCTCGCCTTTCTGAAATCGCGCCTGTTGCTACCGCCTGATCCGGAAGACGAAGGGCCTTCCGGCGAGGAACTGGCCGCTCATCTGGCTTTCCAGCTGGAGCGGCTTCAGGCGATGCGCAACGCGGCGGCCCAGCTTATGGCGCGCGATCAACTGGGCCGCGACGTCTTCGCACGCGGGCTGACCGAAACCGTGTCCCGCAGTCGGCGGGTCAGTTACACTGCATCGCTGCTGGATCTGATGCAGGCCTATGCGCGAATAAGGACGAAGGACGAGTTCCGCCCCTTCGTGATGGATCGCGATGCGGTTCTAACCATGGAACAGGCGTTGGACCGGATGCGTCCCCTGATCGGCTTTGCCGGCGATTGGACGGATCTGTCGACCTATATGCCCGATGGCTGGAGCGATGATCCGGCGAAGCGTCGCTCGGCCATGGCATCGACATTCGCGGCATCGCTGGAGCTGGTAAAGGCGGGGCAGGCGGAACTGCGGCAATCGGAATCATTCGCGCCCATTCAGTTAAGACGGAAGCCGGACGGTAAATGAGCGACACTTTCTCCAGCCCCGAGAACGAGGCCAGCCTGTTTGAAGCGCCCGCGATGGAGGAACAGGAACGCATGGTCGAAGCGATCCTGTTTGCCTGTGCCGAACCGGTGACTTTGCGCGAATTGATTGGCCGCCTGCCACATGGCTCGGATCCGGAAGAGGCGCTGAACAATCTTGCCAAACGCTATGACGGGCGCGGCGTGCGTCTTCAGCGGATGGGCTCGGGTTGGGCGTTTCGAACCGCGCCGGATCTGGCCTTCCTGATGCAGAAGGAAACGGTGGAGACCCGCAAGCTGAGCCGTGCGGCGGTAGAGACGCTGGCCATCATCGCTTATCACCAACCGGTGACGCGTGCCGAGATCGAAGAAATTCGCGGCGTCAGTGTCAGCCGCGGTACAATAGACCAGCTGCTGGAAATGGATTGGATCAGGATTGGTCGACGCAAAATGACGCCGGGCCGTCCCGCCACCTTCGTTGTAACGGATGCGTTTCTGGACCATTTCAGCCTTGAAAGCGCCCGCGATCTGCCCGGCATCAAGGAGCTGCGCGCCGCAGGGTTGCTCGACAACCGCCCGACACCCGAATTTTCCGCTGCGCGGCAGGACGATCAGGACGAAGCGTCGGACGACACACAGGATGCGTTATTCAAAGACGACGATTGACGTCTCAGGCGGGCTTGAAGTGCTTTGACAGTTTCAGCCCTTGCCCTTGATAGTTCGACTGCAAGTCGGCTCCGTAGAGCCGGTCAGGGCGCGTGCGCATGCGTTCATAGATCAGCCTGCCCACCCGCTGCCCGTGTTCGAGGACGAAGGGCGCTTCATGGCAGCGCACTTCCAGCACGCCGCGCGATCCCTGGCCACCGGCGGCGGCATTGCCGAATCCGGGATCGAAGAAGCCAGCGTAATGCACGCGGAATTCTCCGACCAAAGCCATATAAGGGGCCATTTCCGCCGCACAGTCCGGGGGAATGTGGACGGCCTCACGGCTGACGAGAATGTAAAACGCGCCGGGATCGAGGATGATGTTGCCTCGATCGACCCGCACTGGATCCCAGAAATCGCGCACGTCGTAATGGCCGATCATGTCCAGATCGATCACGCCGGTATGCGGCTTGGCACGGTATCCGACAAGATCATCGTCACCGGGCGTAAGATCGACGGAAAAGCCGACCCCATCCTCGATATGGGCGGGACCGTTCACCAACTGTTGGCTGTCTTGCAGTTCCAGCAGGTCGTCATCGCTCAGGATGGACTGCCCGTGCCGACAGCGGATCTGGTTGAGCCGCATGCCGGGACGGACGAGGACAGAAAAGCTGCGCGGGCAGATCTCGGCAAATAGGGGTCCTTTGTATCCAGCGGGAATGCGGTCGAATTCGGTGCCGTTGTCGATGACCACGCGCGTCAGCAGATCGAGACGCCCGGTGGAACTCTTGGCATTTGCCACGGCCTGGATTGTCTCGGGCAGGTCGAGGCTTTCCATCAGCGGCACCAGATAGACGCAGCCCTTTTCTAGGACTGCACCGGGGCCCAGATCAATCCGGTGCATCTCGAATTCCGCCAGACGGTTGCCCACGGTGGACATGGCGCCGGGCAGGAAAGACGCGCGGATGCGATAGGCGACAGTTCCAAGCCGCAAATCGAGCGACGCTGGCTGGTATTGCGCGTCCCAGATCCGTCGAGCGCCGATGATCTGGCCGTCTTCGACCATTTTGAGGATGTCTTGCGAGGCGAGAACGCCGGTGTTGCTGGTCATGGGGCCTCCGGTTTCCGCATCGCCTAACAAAAAGCCCGCCGCCCATGAAAGGGTGCGGGCTGTTTTGTAATGGTCGGGCTAGCGAGATTCGAACTCACGACCTTCCGTCCCCCAGACGGACGCGCTACCAAGCTGCGCCATAGCCCGACAGCGGCGATGTCTATCATTTTTCTGCCCAAGAGCAAGTCGGAAACGTCAGAAATTATTCTGTGCATCAGTCTTTCAGGCGGTCGCGGAGTTTTTGCAGTCGGGCGTAGGCGTCGCGTATCGCGGTCGCGTTCGTCGCGGTGCCAGGGTCTGTTCCGCGGAGCTCAGCGCTGAACGGCAGAACCGGGTTGATGTGAGCCTGATCGTCTGGATCTTGCGGAATGTGATCCAGACCGGGCAGGGTGGCTTGCGCGGGCGATTCTGTGATGGTTTCCGTTTCTGAAGGCGCTTGCGTGTCCTTGGGTGTATCGCGTTTGCACGGCGGAGCCGCCTGGTTCAACGGGTGGCTGTAAGCGGAAATCGCCTGAACACCCTCGGAGGCCAGCCTGCGTTGTACGGCCTTGATCGTGTGGCCTTCACCATGCAGCAAATGCTTGATCCCGCCCAGAAGGCGCATGTCTTCGGGTCGGAAGTAACGTCGGCCCCCTGATCCTTTTACCGGGCTGATCTGCGGAAAGCGACTTTCCCAGAAGCGGATCACATGCGTCGGAGTGCCGAGCCACTCGGCCACTTCGCTAATCGTTCTGAACGCGTTCCGGGATTTATTCATTCATCTGCGCGGGTCTAGCGCTTGTTGCCTTGCGCGACCCTGTCTTTCATCAGGTGGGAGGGCCGGAAGGTCAGCACGCGTCGGGGAAGGATCGGAACCTCTTCGCCGGTCTTGGGGTTGCGACCGACCCGTTCCGCCTTGTCGCGAATGTTGAACGTTCCGAAAGACGAAATTTTTACCGACTCGCCCGAAACGAGCGCGTCACTGATATGTTCCAGCACCGACTCGACAAGATCTGCCGACTCGTTTCTGGAAAGTCCGACTTCACGAAATACCGCTTCACTGAGATCCATGCGGGTCAGTGTCTTGCCCATGACTACCCCTCCAAAACTTGGAACAACATAGTGAAAAGCCGAAAGGCAAGTCAATCACCAATGCGATCAAGCACTTGCGAGGGGCGATCTCGCCTACCAGCGCAGAACCAGCGCACCCCACGCCAAACCGCCGCCGATGGCCTCGATCACGACGACATCATCCGGTTTGATTTGCCCACGTGAACGCCCCACGGACAGCGCCAACGGGATGGATGCGGCAGAAGTGTTGCCATGGTCCTGAACCGTCACGACAACGCGATCCATGGGAACATTCATCTTCTGCGCGGTGGCCTTGATAATCCGCAGATTGGCCTGATGGGGAACGATCCAGTCCACGTCCTCGCCTGTCAGCCCGGCCTTATCCAGTGCCGAATGCGCCGTCTTGGCCAGCTTTTCGACAGCATGGCGGAAGACTTCCTTGCCTTCCATGCGCAGATGCCCGGTCGTGCCGGTCGATACACCGCCATCTACATACAGGAGATCGCGGAAACGACCGTCGGAATTCAGGTCGGACGCCAGGATACCACGATCGGCAGCGCTGCCTTCGGCGTCTTCGGATTCCAGTATAAGCGCTCCCGCGCCATCGCCGAACAGCACGCAGGTCGACCGATCCGTCCAGTCCATGATCCGGCTGAAGGTTTCGGCCCCGATCACGAGGATTCGCTTTGCCTGCCCCGAAACGATCAATGCGTTGGCGTTGGCCAAGGCAAATACGAAGCCCGCGCATACGGCCTGCACATCAAAGGCAAAACCACTGGTCATGCCGAGCGCGCTTTGCACCATCGTTGCCGCAGAGGGAAAGGTTAGATCCGGTGTCGAAGTGGCAACGATGATCGCGTCGATATCGTCGGGGGTCATGCCCGCATCGTCCAATGCCAGGCGGGCTGCACGCGTCGCCAGATCGGATGTTGTTTCGCCTTCAGCGGCAAAGTGGCGCCGCTCGATTCCGGAACGCGACCGAATCCATTCATCACTGGTGTCCAGTGTTTTGGTGAATTCTTCGTTGGGAACGATACGTTCCGGAAGGTAATGTCCGACCCCCCGGACGACAGCGCGTGTTGTCATTATTGGAAACCGTTGTTCTGCCCGATCAGACCCTGATCCTGCATCGGGTGGGACATGGACGCAACCCGCGCCTTGACCCGTTCATGAAAGCCCGCGGCGCCAAGTTGATAGGCCAGCTTGATCGCAGCGGAAACACCTGTCGCATCGGCGGAGCCGTGGGATTTCACGACCGTGCCGTTCAGGCCGAGAAACACACCGCCATTCACCCGGCGCGGGTCGATCCGCTTGCTCAAACGACGCATGGATGGCAGCGCCAGGACAGCGGCGATACGCGACAGGACGGAATGTCTGAACGCCTCGCGCAAGGCCTCGCTAATCAGCTTGGCGGTGCCTTCCCCTGTCTTGAGCGCGATATTGCCAGTGAAGCCATCGGTTACGACAACATCAACCCGAGACGACGGGATATCGCCTCCTTCGACATAGCCGACGAAATCGAATCGTGCCGTATCGGCGGCGGCGTCGATCAGGTCGTAGGCCTGCTTCAGCTCGGCTCTGCCCTTGTGTTCCTCGGTGCCAACATTCAGTAGACCGATCCTTGGGCGTTCAAGCCCGAGGCCGACGCGGGCGTAGGATGTTCCCATCAACGCGTATTGCAGAAGATCCTCGGCATCAGCGCGGATGTCTGCGCCTACATCCAGCATGACATTGAAGCCATTCGGATTGCGCGACGGCCACAGGCAGGCGATGGCTGGACGGTTTACACCTTCGGTCTTGCGCAGGCGCAACATGGACACGGCCATCAGGGCGCCGGTATTGCCGCAAGAGACGCAGACCGCCGCCTCACGGTCGCGGACGGCATCGACGGCAGCCCACATCGAGGTGTTCTTGCCGTTGCGCATCACCTGGCTGGGCTTGGCATCCATCGTGACCACGCCTTCGGCATGGCGTACATCGACGCGCCCGGACAGGGGTTTGCGTTTGCTGATCAGGGATTCGAGACGGGACTTGTCGCCAAAGACGATGAACCGCAGATCCGGGTTCTTCGCAGCAGATCTTGCCATGCCCGCAATCACGGGCACGGGGCCTTTGTCGCCACCCATCGCATCTATTGCAATGGTGACGGGCTTACCAGCTGTAGGGCCGGGGCGTGGCTCGGCGACGTTCTGTGTCATACCCGATTGCGCCCCTGCGCCGTTCAGGCTGCGTCTTCGTCCAGGTCGATCTCGTCTGCCTGGGCAACGACTTCACGGTCGTCGTAGTGGCCGCAGGCGGCGCAAACGTGGTGCGGACGCTTCAGTTCGCCGCAGTTCGGGCACTCAGCAGGGTTCCCGGCGACCAGAGCGTCATGCGCACGGCGCATGTTGCGGCGGGACCGTGTGACTTTATTCTGGGGGACAGCCATGTCTCAACCTCGGTATTAACTAGGGCGCATGGCCCGTTCTCGTCGCAGGACCGCGCCACGCCCATTCGGCGGGTCACAAATCCCGATGTGTAAATGAAGCCGGATACATACTGTTTTTCCGGCCCGGTGCAAGGGCTTTCTTGATCCCGCGAAGTATATTCCGCAGGGTCATGTCAGCTATTGCTGGTCCTTGAACCTTTCCTTCAATCCTGCCAGCCCCGCAAAGGGTTTGGTGTCTTCGTCGGACATAGGGGTTTTGCCCGGCTCCGTAAAGACGGCTTGGCCAAAACTTGCGCTATCGGCACGCGGAAATGGCGGCAACTCCAGCGCCAGCGACTCGCGAATGACCTGACCGAGGTCGATGGTTTCCGAAAGGGGCTCCAGCGTTTCATCGTCGGGCATCTCGACTTCGCCGATGGCCTCGTCGTCGGGCAGGCTGCTGCGGTAGCGGCGTTCGACGGTCGTATCGATACGCGTCGTGACCGGCTTCAGCGTGACGACACAGGCTTGCGTGACGGTTGCGCCAAGTGTCGCGTTCAGATCCCAGCCCTCCTTGCCTGCCGGGGTCAGTGCGCCTTCGAAAGACAGCTTGCGTAGCCCGAGGATGTCCAGATCTTGTGCGATCTGTTCCAATTCTGCCGATTCAGGGCGGAAGGCGAAGCTGCGCGACTGGCTGCGTAGCTCGCCGGGGCGGATCAGATAGGTGCGTTGGGACATTTCTTTGTGTCCTTGCCATTTGATGAATTCATCGTCAGGGTTCCGTCCTTGATACGGTGCCGTTGCTTCGGTAAGGCGGTGACAGAAGATAAAGCGGCGGGCAAGTCCGAATGAAGAAAGACCTTTTCGAGTTTGGCGCGGTTATGCGTGGCACGTTTATTGCGGGGCTCTGTGTGGCTGTGACGGCCTGCGCGCCGATCAAGCGTAATCATGGTTATACACCACCTGACTATGATCTGGCCCAAATTCAAGTCGGCCGCGACACTCGCGATTCTGTCACTGATTTGGTTGGCGCGCCGCTGAACGAAGGATTTCAGCGCGGTGACACATGGTACTATGTGTCTTCGCGCCGTGAAACGCGCGGGTTGTTCAAACCCGAAGAGATCGAACGCCAGATTGTGGCGATCAGCTTTTCCGGTGGTGGCACGGTGCGCAATATCGAACGCTACGGGCTTGAAGACGGGCGTGTCGTGACGCTTTCGCGGCGCGTGACCGACCAGTCGGTGCCTGATGTCGGGCTGTTGCGCCAGATCTTCGGCAACCTCGGATCGCCGCAGGCCGGCGAATTCCTCGAATAGCATCGCACGGGTGATCTTGACGGCGGTGGTAGCGGGGTCTAGCTCGCTGCCATGGCCAGAACCCCTTTGCTACAGCTCAATGACATCTCGCTGACCTTCGGCGGCGATCCTGTCTTTTCCGATCTCAGCCTGATTGTTCAACCGGGCGACCGTGTCGCCTTGGTCGGACGAAACGGATCAGGAAAGTCCACACTTCTCAAGGTGATGGCAGGCCTTGTTCAAGCTGACAAAGGCGACCGCGTGCTCGCGCCCGCGACGACCGTCGGCTACATGCAACAAGATCCGGACCTGTCGGGTTTTACGACCTTGGGCGATTTCGCCGCAAGCGAACTGGAGCCGTCCGAATCTTACCGTGTGGACATGGTGGCCGAAGGTCTGAAATTCGATCCTGCCACGCCCGTTGAAACAGCGTCGGGGGGTGAACGCCGCCGCGCCGCGCTGGCCAAGCTGTTGGCCGAAGATCCCGAACTGATGCTTCTGGACGAGCCGACGAACCACCTGGATATCGAGGCGATCCGCTGGCTGGAAGACCAGCTTGCCGGCACGCGTTCAGGCTTCGTGGTCATTTCCCACGACCGTGCATTTCTGGCCGCGCTGACACGCGCGACGCTTTGGATCGACCGGGGGCAGGTGCGCCGGCAGGAACAGGGCTTTGCCGGTTTCGAGGAATGGCGCGACAAGATCTGGGCCGAAGAAGACGACGCCCGCCACAAGATGGATCGCAAGATCAAGGCCGAAGCCCGCTGGGCGGTTGAGGGAATCAGCGCCCGTCGTAAACGGAACATGGGACGAGTGCGCGCACTTCAGGATCTGAGGTCGGAACGCGCCTCGATGATTCGACGACAGGGCGCGGCCGAAATGGCGCTGACATCCGGCCCGAAATCGGGCAAGCGGGTGATCGAGGCGGTGAACATCTCGAAATCCTTTGAAGGCAAGGAGATCGTCAGGGATTTTACGCTGCGGGTTATGCGTGGCGATCGCGTGGCGTTCGTCGGCCCCAACGGAGTGGGCAAATCCACACTGCTGAAAATCCTGACCGGAGAGGTTGAACCGGATGCCGGCGATGTGACGCTGGGCACCAATCTGGAAATGGCCGTTTTCGATCAGAACCGCACGCAGCTTGATCCGAACGCCACGCTTTGGGACAGCCTGACCAGCGATCCTTCGATGCGCGTATCGGGCCAAAGCGATCAGGTTATGGTGCGCGGCACGCCGAAGCATGTGGTGGGTTATCTGAAGGAATTCCTGTTCGACGAAGCACAGGCCCGCGCGCCGGTCCGGTCACTGTCGGGCGGCGAAAAGGCGCGGCTCTTGCTGGCGCGTATCATGGCCCGGGAAAGCAACCTGCTGGTGCTGGACGAGCCGACCAACGATCTGGATGTCGAGACGCTCGATCTGCTTCAGGATATTCTGGGCGAGTATGACGGAACCGTGCTTCTGGTCAGCCACGACCGGGATTTTCTGGATCGTGTCGCGACCACGACGATCGCGATGGAAGGGGACGGGCGCGCGACGATCTATGCGGGCGGCTGGTCCGACTACCAGTCGCAGCGGAAAGAATCGGCGGAACCGGAGGTCAAGGGAAAGCCTTCTGCCAAACCCGCGCCGGAACCCAAGGAAAAGACGAAGCCGAAGAAATCGGGTCTCAGCTTCACCGAGGCACACCGCCTCAAGGAATTGCCATCCGTGATGGAACGGCTGGAGGCCGAAATCGGCAAGCTCGAAGAATTGCTGGCCGATCCGGAACTGTTTACACGCGAACCAGTGAAGTTCCAGAAGGCGACGGATGCGTTGGTCGCACGCCAGACGGCCCTGTCGGACGCAGAAGAAGAATGGCTGGTGCTCGAGGATAAAGCGGCGGGTTAGTCGCGACCCTCTGGGCCTGAATAGCTGCGCTCGACTTTTGCGACGCGAAGCCGGTAGTGTTCATACCACTTTTCGCGTCCCGTCTTTTGCGCGGCAAGGTGCGTCACATCGGCCTTCCATGCGATGATTTCCGCCTCGTTTGTCCAATAACTGACGGTGATCCCGAACCCTTCCGCGTCGCGCGTTGATTCCAGTCCGATGCATCCGGGGCGAGCGGTTGCCAGTTCAACCATCCAATCCGCCATCGCGCCGTATCTCGTATCATCCGTGTCGGTACGCTGGTTGGCAAAGATCACCGCGTAGTAGGGCGGATCGGGCATCGGGGCGAAACGGGACATCGGACTACTCGGCAGCGGTTTTGATGATCGGCACCATCTCCGCGATCACATCATCCGGCAAGTGGCATTTGCTGGTATGTCCCGGCGCAAGTTCGCGGGTGGGCGGTACTTGCGTTTCGCACAAGTTGTCCGCGACGCGATGCTTCCAGTGGCAGCGCGTCTGGAACGGGCATCCCGGCGGCGGATTGACGGCGGACGGAATGTCGCCGTCCAGCACGATATGCTGCTTCTCGACACTGGTGTCGGCGATGGGTACTGCGGATAGCAGCGCTTCAGTGTAAGGGTGGTAAGGTGGCGAAAAAACCTGCTCGGTCGTGCCCATTTCCACCACATGCCCCAGATACATCACCATCACCCGGTCGCTGAGATACCGCACGATCGACAGATCATGGCTGATGAAGAGAAGCGTCGTCTTTTCCTTACGCTGGATATCCATCAACAGATCGGTCACGGCCGCCTGCACGGATACATCGAGCGCGGACACCGGTTCGTCCGCAACCACGATCTTCGCGCCGCCCGCAAACGCCCGCGCGATGCCCACCCGCTGTTTCTGCCCGCCAGACAACTGTCGGGGCATTCGGTCCGCGAAGGCGCGCGGGAGCTTTACCAGATCCAGAAGTTCCAGCATCCGGTGGCGCCTGTCCTTGTTGTTGTCGGCATACCCGAAGATCTCAAGCGCCCGGATAATCTGGCGCCCCACCGTCATCGACGGGTTCAGTGTATCGAACGGATTCTGAAACACCATCTGGACAGAGGACACCGTGTCGGTGTTGCGCTTCTCGATGGGTGTGTCGTGGATGGTCTGGTTGTAGAGCCTGATCTTCCCGCTGGTGGCGGTTTCAAGTCCCAGCAGCACCTTGGCCAGCGTGGACTTGCCGCAACCGGATTCGCCAACGATCGCGAGTGTTTCGCCTTCGCGCGCCTCGAAACTCAGGGATTCGTTGGCTTTGACAAGCTTGTCCGCGTCCGTGCCGAACAGCGCGTTCCCTGAGACTTCATAGTATTTCTTCAGGTTCTCGACCTTCAACACCACCTCGCCGATCTGGCAGGCTTCTGTCTGTGTGGCCGCGTCCGGCGGCGCGTTCCAGTCAATCTCGCTGAAGCGCAGGCAACGGGTACTGTGGCGGTCTTTGCCAACCACGTCAAACATCGGCACGGGCTGCGCGTTGCACAGACCATCACGAAAATAGTCGCAGCGCGGTCCGAAATTGCACCCTTCGGGCCGTTCATGCGGCAGCGGGAAATTCCCTGGGATGGCCACAAGGGGGCGTTCGTTCTTGTCCGTGCCGGGCAGGGGGATCGACCGAAACAGCGCCTGCGTATAGGGATGACGCATCATGTCGAACACGCCGGACACGGAACCGGTTTCGACTGCCTCACCCGAATACATCACGCAAAGCCGGTCGCAGGTTTCCATGATCAGCCCCAGATTGTGGCTGATGAACAGCATCGAGGTGCCGTATTTCTGCCCCAGTTCCTTGACCAGATCGACGATACCCGCCTCGACCGTCACATCGAGCGCGGTGGTCGGTTCGTCCAGGATCAGCAGCGCCGGCTTGGACATCAGCGCCATTGCAATAACGATGCGCTGCTGCTGACCGCCCGACAACTGGTGGGGGTAGCTGTCTAGGATGCGGTCGGGGTCGGGCAGGCGGACATCTTCGATCAACTGGCGGGCCAGTGCGCGTGCATCACGCTTGGACGCGCCATCATGGATCATCGGCACTTCCATCAACTGCCGCCCGACCTTCATCGCCGGGTTCAGCGAGGCCATCGGCTCCTGATAGATCATCGCGATTTCATTGCCGCGCAGACCGCGCAATTCGTCCGCCGATAGCGCGGCCAGATCGCGCCCCTTGAACCGGATCGCGCCCCCCGTGATGCGCCCGTTGACGCCCAGATCCTGCATGACGCCAAGCGCAACGGTGGATTTCCCACACCCTGATTCACCGACCAGCCCCATGGCTTCGCCGGGCTGCACGGTGCAGGAAAATTCCATCACGGCAGGGATTTCGCGTTCTCGGGTGAAGAAGGAAATCGAAAGGTTGTCGATTTCCAGTATCGGCCCGTCATAGTCCGGTTTCATCGCTTGCCTGCCTTCCGGTGGGGGTGCCGCGCGCGGGCGACGCTGTTTTACATGATCGCCATGGATAGGGTGAAGGGGACGGATTCTCGGGTATCCCTTGCGTTGCCCATCAGGTAAGCGCGAATCTTGTCGTCGCCTGTGCTGGGCAATGTGATCCCCGTCGCCTCGGGCCCGTCCGTCGATCCGATATAGATTGCCTCACCATCGCTGCCCGGTGGTAGGATGTTGAAGAAGGCGCTCCCGTCCGTGATCAGGGATACGGCCGTGGTTTGTCCCTCGCGTGCACCAAGTACATAGCCGACATAGGCGTTGCTGGTCACTCTCGCCTCGACAGCGGCATTGTCATCGCCCGTTTCGAACTGAACCTGGTGGGTTTCTTGCGCGGTCGCACTGGTCGCGATGCCGAACGCTGCGATTACTGAAAGAAGGCTGGCTTTCATTTCGCTCTCCCATTCCGGGCTATAATGCCCGTTCTCAGTCTAGCCATGCCGCGCTGTCCGGTAGAAGACGTTTTCATCAATCCTTCAGGCTTTCTTCGCGCAGCCCGTCTGCCAACAGGTTCAGCCCCAGAACCAGGCTCATTAGCGCAATGGCGGGTGGCAGGGCGGGGTGCGGGTAGATCGACAGCAATCGGCGGCCTTCGTTGATCGTGCTGCCCCAGTCCGGGCTTTCAGGGCTCACGCCAAGGCCGAAAAAGCCCAGTGTTCCCAAAAGGATGGTCGTGTAGCCGATGCGCAGGCAGAAATCGACGATCAGCGGTCCGCGTGCATTGGGCAGAATTTCCCACAGCATGATGAACCACGGACCTTCCCCGCGCGTTTGCGCCGCGGCCACATAGTCGCGTGTCTTGATGTCCAGCACGATACCTCGAACGATACGGAAAACCGTGGGCGAATTCACGAACACCACCGACACGAAAACGATCAGCACATTGGGCGGCATGGAAATGATGCCCAGCGGATCGGCATCGAAGGCCAGCCCTGCATACAGCCACAGCCCGATCACCAGTGTCACCGCGACGAACAGGTTGCGGCGCGCGGGCTGGGTGAAGAAGCGCGCGTTCCACAGAACGACGAGGAAGATGACGGGAAACAGGAACAGCACGGCCGCCATATAGACGGGGATGCCGCTGGCGACGATTTCCGGCGTGACCAACAGGTAGAACAGCAAGATCACCGGAAAGGCCAGAACGAGGTTGGCGATAAAGGACAGCACCGTGTCCAGCCGCCCCCCGAAATACCCGGCTGGCAGGCCCAGCGTGATCCCGACCATGAAGGCAAAAGCGGTGGCCGCAGGCGCGATCTTCAACACCTCACGCGCGCCCAGAACCATCCGAGAAAACACGTCCCGCGCCAGATTGTCGCCGCCAAGCAGGTAATAGGGGTAGCCCTCATAGCCGTCAGGCAGGGGCGTTCCGGGCACCTTGTTCTTCATCTGCGCAACAAGGTCGATTGGCCCATGGGTGGCAATGATCCCCGCGAAGATGGCCGTGAACACCCAGAACATCACCAGCCCGAAGCCGATCATTCCGATGCTGCTGTCGAACAGCCTGCCATAGAGCCCCAATTGCCGCTTCTGACGGATCGACAGCGCGAAGGTGACGGCCAGCGCGATCCAGACCGGCCAGAACCGGATCAGGATTTTCACTATTATGGCACCCCAGCCCAATGCTTCCATGATCGGCCCTCAGCTGACGCGAATGCGTGGGTTGAGATAGACATAGCCGATGTCCGAAATCAGCTGCGTGACCAGAACGACAAAGACGGCGATGACGGAACAGCCCAGTAGCAGTTCAACATCGTTGTTGCTGGCGGCCTGCACCAGCGTCCAGCCGAAGCCTTTATAGTTGAACAGGGTCTCCACGATCACAACCCCTGTCAGCAGCCACGGAAATTGCAGCATGATCACCGTGAAAGGCGCGATCAGCGCGTTTCGCAGCGCGTGCCTTATGACGACCGCCGGAAAGCTGACACCTTTCAGACGCGCGGTGCGGATGTATTGCGACGTCATGACCTCGGCCATTGATGCGCGCGTCATCCGCGCGATGTAGCCCATGCCGTATAGTGCCATGGTGATGACGGGCAGGGTGAAGTTGGAAAATGTGATGTCATCCATTGCGGACGCCGCCGATCCCTTGAACCATTTCAGCCCGACGGCGGAGGACGCAAAGACAGTGATGAACACGACGCCCGAGACATATTCCGGCGTGGCCGTCGAAACGATGGAGATGGTGGAAAGCCCCCGATCAAGCTTCGATCCCTCGCGCATCCCGGCCAGCACGCCGATCAGCAAGGCGGTGGGCACCATCACGATCATGACCCAGAACATCAGTATGCCGGTCAGGCTCAGACGCGTGGCGGTGATCGTCGACACGTTTTCGCGAAAGACTGTCGAATAGCCGAAATTGCCCTGCAGCACACCACAAAAGCGAGGTGCGCTGTCTGCGGGAACATTGTTCGGGATACAGCGACCCGTGGTGTTTCCCGTGTCCGCATCCGTCCGCGTCCAGCCCGGTACCACACCCAGCCATTCGCCGTAGCGCCAGATCATCGGAGCGTCATAACCGTTGCGGGCCAACCAGCTTGCGACCTCGGCATCCGTCATTCGTGTGTTGCCCTGGGTCTTGGCCAGCTTTTCCAGGTTCGGGCCAAGATTGGTCAGGGAAAAGACCACGAATGTCAGACACAGCGCAGTCAACAGCATGACCCCGATGCGTCGCAGGATGAAAAGCGCCATTACACTGCGCACCCAAGACCACCGCGCCAATGGCGGCGCGCCTGGCATTCTGACGGGAGGCTAAAAATTAGGACGCCCAACCCAGATAATGCGGGTTGATTTCCTGTTTCTGGTGCACCTCGGCGTTCACGACGCCTTCCTTGTGATGGTTATAGAGCGACCGCCAATAGGGCTGGATGGTCACGCCTTCTTCCAACATGATTTCCTGCAGCTGCTTGGACAACTCTCGCCGCTTATCGGCGTCGGCGATGGCCAGTGCCTGATTGAGCGTATCGTCGAATTCGGCATTGGAGAAGCCGGTTTCATTCCACGCGCCGCCGGATCGGTAGGCGAGCGCCAGAACCTGGACCCCCAATTCGCGTCCGTTCCAGTTGGTCGAACTGAAGGGGTATTTCGTCCAGTCGTTCCAGAATGTGGAGCCGGGGATGATCGTTCGCTTGACGTTGAACCCCGCATCGCGAAGTTGCGCCGCGCAGGCGTCCGTGGTGTTGCGGCGCCAGTCGTCGTCAATGGAAATCAGTTCGTGCTCATAGTCCAGCATGCCGGCTTCTTCCATCAGGCGGCGGGCTTCTTCGACATTCTGCTCGAACGGTGGCATCTCGGCATATTCGGGATGGAAGGGCGCGACATGCATGTTGTCGGCTTTCACGCCACGGCCGGAATAGCCAAGTTCCAGCAGGATGTTGTTGTCGACAGCCAGTTGAAGCGCACGCCGTACCCGCTTGTCTTCATAGGGTACTCGACCATCCACTTCGGCCACCTGGTTGCAGCGGATTGTAATCGTTGCGGCCGTTGGAATCTCGGATTTGACGTAACCGATAGCATCAAGGATTTCGATGTAATCGCCAAGCGATTCATAGTTCAAATCCCATTCATCGGCTTCGGCTGCGGCAACCCATGCCGCCGGGTCGGTGCCCAGATCGATGAACTCGACCGTGTCCAGATACGCCTCGCCCCAATAGTCATGGTCGGGGTTCTTTTCCAACACGGCTTTCACGCCAACTTCGTAGGATGCGATGCGATAGGCGCCGGTGCCGACTCCGTGATCGAGCGGGTTGGTCCCGATCAGATCGCGGTGCTGAACAGCGGCTGGGTAGTCGGTGAAGCCGGGAATGATCGTGATGTCAGGCTGGGGCAGGTGAAGCTTCACGGTCAGCGGGTCGACCACTTCGATCGCCCCTTCAAGCGCCTGGTTGGTGTCGGGATCGACGAGTGAAGCAACACGCGATGCCATGGAATTGCCTTCCACCGTCTTGTCGGCCCAGCCCGTCAAGTTGGCGGCCACATCGTCGGCAGTGAAGTCGTCGCCATTGTTCCACGTCACATTCGGGCGAACATGCAGCGTGTATTCGGTTGCGTCGTCGTTGATCTCCCAGCTTTCCAGGAGGATGCCCTTGAACGAACCGTCGCGCTGGACCTCGACCAGATATTCAAGCAAACCACGGGTCGCATTGCCCAGTTCGCTCCAATCATAGCTGCGTGGATCCTTCAACGCCTTCACAAGCTGCTGGATGCGCAGCGTTCCGCCCGTTTGGGGCGTGACCATTTCGGTCTGGGCACTTGCCGGAGTGAGACCAATCAGGTGATAGGCTGCGGCGCTGCTAAGTCCGAGCGCCGTAGCGCGGCTCATGAATTCTCGCCGGCTCATCAGGTTGTCGAGATGTTCTTTCGCGAACATCCTTGCTGCCGGATGGATATTCCCCGAGTGGCGATCGCGCGTCATGGGCGGTGCTCCCTGTCATCGTTATGGAAGACCGCGATCCGCATGCAGCCTGCGCCACAGACAGCACTGGTGCGGTCGATTATCAGATCGTGGACCCTATTGCGCAATATTGGAACGCATTCGTCAACGCCTAACGTTGGAATACTTTAGGGTCGTTATGTAACTGATTGATAATCTGGCTACCGACAGGTGAAGATATTAACCCTGCCCCTGCTGCAAACCTTCGTCCTCGGGATGGCTGGTCAGCAGTTTCAGTTTGGCTTGTGGGACGTGGCTTTCACGCGCCAGCCACAGAAGCGTCAATGCGGCATGATGAAAGACCATTTCATCGCGATAGACACTGGGATCGCCGTTGGCGAGCATCAGGCTTTCGATCAACTGATTGAAATCGGTTTGCTTTTGAAGTCCGTGGAGGCGTAAATGCAGCGTTTCCTGTGGTTTGGGCAAAGGGTGGTGCCCGCCGAAGAAAATCGCGGTGCCCTGCGTCCGCTTGCCGACGTCGCAACCTACGGGCGTGTTCGCTGGCAGATAGATCGCATTATGCGCCGTGAATCCGCGCACTTCTCCGTCGATGGAGATACGCCCCTGACCAGAGGTGAACCAAAGCAACACAGGCACCAGGTAGCTGCGCGGAGCATCGACTCCCCATCCGCCTTCCTTAGCCAGGTGACCGATAGAGACGATCTGGAAGTGGCGGCGCATCGTATCGTTGCTTTGTGTATCGAACATGACATCCCTTTGGTTCGACTTAAATTAATTGTTAGTTCCATGATCCCTGTTGGCAAAGTTTACCTTCGCCGATTCAATGCAATTACAGCATTTTTTCTAGTGAGTGTGGCTTAACTGGGGGTGAAATCGGCGGAATTCAGCGGATTCCACCCTTTCATGCGCTTTCTAAACCATGTTCTTTGGCGTTTTGCGTACTGATGAGACGCAATTTTTGCTAATTTCGTAGCTTGTTCGAGTGACATTGTTTCGCGAATCACCTCGATCAGCTCAGTCGCGCCGATGGCATTCGAGGACAGGCGGGTCGAATCCCAGTCGGGTTCCATGCGACGGGCTTCCTCTAATGCACCCAATTCGAGCATCCGGTCGAAACGCAGGTCTATGCGCGCGTTCAACCAATCTGCGTCCGACTGCACCACGAAGCAATGGGCGTGATTTTCATCAACCAGCGGCGGTGGTGTGTCGTCCTGCCAATCTGCCAACTCGCGCCCTGTCTGGTATTTGACCTCCCAGGCGCGCTGCACGCGCATCGGATTGTTCGTGTCGAGCCTGCCACGGGTCCTCGTATCGAGGTCCGCCACCATCTGCGATAGTCCGTATGCCGCCAGGTAGTCTGCCGCCCTCTGACGAATGAGCGGTTCCGTCGTTGGTATCTCGGCCAGACCTTCCGTCAATGCCATGAAGTAGAGCCCCGTTCCTCCCACGATAACGGGGGCGGGGGATCGGTGGAGATGCGGCCGGAGATCCCGCAGCCACTGTCCGACGGAGTAATCGTCGCGATAGCTGACGTGGCCATAAAGCCAATGGCACGCGCGAGACATATCCACCTCGGACGGGCGGGCGGTAAGGATGTGCCAGCCGTCATAGACCTGCAACGCATCCGCGTTGACAATGTGACGCCCTTGTTCCTCGGCAAAGCGCAGGGCCAGATCTGACTTGCCCGATGCGGTGGGACCAGCGATCAGAACGGGTTTGTCTGGGATGAAACGGGGCAGGGCGTTGGACATATCTTGTGCGTTTCTTGTTTTCGTAGCGGCAGCAATCCGCGTCAGGGTCATTAATGCGGCGTGATCGCATTGAACCGACGCACTGTTTCAGACATTGTGCGCGGCAGCAAATATAACATCGCAAGGCAGATGGCATGGACGACGCAGCGGGTAAACCGGAAGTGAGTTTCAAGCGTGTTCTTCTGAAGATTTCAGGAGAAGCGCTAATGGGAGATCAAAGCTACGGTCTGCATCCGCCAACTGTCGAACGCATCGCGCGCGAAGTGCAGTCGGTGCACGATCTGGGCGTCGAGATCTGCATGGTGATTGGCGGTGGCAACATCTTCCGAGGGCTTCAGGGGTCCGCGCAGGGGATGGAACGCACGACGGCCGACTATATGGGGATGCTCGCAACGGTGATGAACGCACTGGCGATGCAATCGGCGCTTGAGGCGCTCGGTATCCATACTCGGGTGATCTCGGCGATCACGATGAACGAGGTGGCTGAACCCTATATCCGCCGTCGCGCGGTGCGGCACCTCGAAAAGAAACGTGTGTGTATTTTTGCTGCTGGCACCGGTAACCCATATTTCACGACGGACACGGCCGCAACCTTGCGGGCGAACGAAATGTCCTGCGAAGCGATCTTCAAGGGCACCAAAGTCGACGGTGTTTATGACAAGGACCCGAAGAAGTTCGACGATGCCAAGCGTTACGACGAGGTCAGCTATGACGAGGTACTGCAAAAGCATCTGGGTGTGATGGACGCCTCAGCCATTGCGCTGGCGCGTGACAATCATCTGCCTATCATCGTTTTTTCGCTGGATGAGTCGGGCGGGTTCCGCGGGATCCTCAGCGGCAAGGGAACCTATACAAAAGTGCATGGATAAGAGTATAGCCTGCGCGTAGTATGACGGTGGGCATGCCCGCAGAATGATAAAGCCGTAAATGCGGCAAGTGGAATGGTCAGGTGAGACGATGGCAGACGAAGACCTCGAAATCGACATGAAAGATCTGGAACGCCGTATGCAGGGTGCGATGGGATCACTGAAGCAGGAATTCCTTTCGCTGCGGACGGGGCGGGCGGCAGCGTCCATGCTCGACCCGGTGATGGTTGATGCATATGGACAGACAACGCCAATCAACCAGGTTGGTACGGTCAACGTCCCTGAATCGCGCATGCTGACGGTCAATATCTGGGACAAATCGCTCGTCGGCAAAGCCGAGAAGGCAATCCGTGAGAGTGGTCTCGGGATCAACCCTGTCGTTGATGGCACGATCATCCGTCTGCCGATTCCCGAGTTGAATGAAGAACGCCGCAAGGAACTGACTAAAGTGGCGGCTCAATATGCCGAACATGCCCGCGTAGCGGTGCGCAATGTGCGGCGTGACGGGATGGACCAGATCAAGAAGGCTAAATCGGCTGGCATGAGCGAGGATGACACCAAGCTGTGGTCGGACGAGGTGCAGGAACTAACAGACCGCATGATCGCTTCTATCGATGAGGCGCTCGAGCACAAGCAAGCAGAGATCATGCAGGTCTAGGCTGCCCGCGCCTGGATGCAAGCAAGATCACAGAGGGCAGGAATGGCAGCCAAAGATACATTGCAGATCACCCCGGCGCATGTGGCCATCATTATGGATGGCAACGGACGTTGGGCTACACGGCGTGGTCTGCCGCGCATTCAGGGGCACCGGATCGGTGCGCGGCGCGTGCGCGAGATCGTCGAGGCGTGTCCTGATCTGGGCGTGACCCATCTGACGCTGTTTGCCTTCTCGACCGAGAACTGGAAGCGGACGGAAGGTGAAGTGTCCGGCCTGATGGGCATCTTCCGCCGCTATATCCAGAGCGAGGCGAAAGACCTTATCGCCAATGGCGTGCGTGTGCGTTTCATCGGTGACCGATCCCGGCTTGATCCGAAGCTGACGCGCTTGATGGATACGCTGGAGCGTGAAACCTGTCCGAATGCGACCCTGAATCTGACTGTGGCGCTGAACTATGGCGCACGGGATGAATTGGCCCGTGCAACCGCGCGGCTGGCGCAGGACCTGGCAGCTGGCAAAGTCGCGGCTGATGCGCTGGCGCCGGACAGCATCCGCGCCTATTTGGACACGGGGTTTGCGCCCGATCCCGATCTGGTCATCCGCACATCAGGCGAACAGCGGATTTCGAATTTCCTTCTGTGGCAGTCGGCCTATGCGGAATACGCGTTCACACAGACCCTTTGGCCCGATTTCACGGCTCAGGAGTTTTCAGACATCGTTCTGTCCTACGCCACGCGAGAACGTCGCTTCGGCACCGTTTCGCCATGAGTGACGACGAGGGCAGCACGGCGCGGCAATCCCCTGGTCGTTGGTCGGACCTCAAACCCCGCTTGATTTCAGGTGGGATAATTGCCTTGGTAGGTATCACTGCCGTTTGGCTCGGTGGTATCCTGTTTGCCATCTTCGCGTCGGTCGTGGCCGGGGTGATCGTATGGGAACTGGCCCGCATGCACGGCACCAGTGTTTCGCTGATGCTCGGCGGATTGGCCGGTGTCTGCTGCTTGTTGGTGTCGATAATCCCCGAAGGATATGGCCTGCCGCTGCTGATGTTGCCCGCCTTCGCGAGTATCGGTCGCATGCACCGTGCGCGGCTGTCCTTTGCCATTTTCACCGCAATTATCGTGCTGGCGGGCTATGGTCTCGTGCAGTTGCGCGAGGACTTTGGCGCGTTGTGGATGGTTTGGCTTGTGATGGTCGTGATTGCGACAGACATCTTCGGATATTTTGGCGGACGTCTCATCGGCGGGCCTAAATTCTGGCCGCGGGTCAGCCCCAAGAAGACTTGGGCCGGTATCCTGTGCGGGTGGGTCTCGGCTGGCTTGGTCGGTCTGATTTTCCTGCCGTTCCTCTATGTCGGGCCGGAGATCGTCAGCATCAGCGTGGCGCTATCCATGGCATCGCAACTGGGTGATGTGACGGAAAGCGCGATCAAGCGAAAGGCCGGTGTCAAGGACAGTTCACATCTGATCCCCGGACATGGCGGTTTCTTCGATCGGTTCGATGGGGTGCTCGGCGCAGCGGTCTTCCTGCTCTTGGTCGAGCAAATCGTGGATTTCCCGCCAATAGCAGTTTGACGATGCGAAGAATCTCCATTTTCGGGTCCACAGGATCGATCGGGGAAAGCACCTTCGATCTGATCCAGCGCGATGGCGACGCCTATGATGTCATAGCCCTGACCGGCGGACGCAATGTGGCACGGCTGGCTGAGCAGGCGAAGGCGTTGAACGCCCAACTGGCCGTCACGGCCTTTGACGACTGTCTGGACGAGTTGAAAGATGCCCTGTCTGGCAGCGGCGTTGAGGTGGCGTCCGGCACCGCTGCTGTTGCAGAAGCTGCGTCGCGACCTGTCGATTGGGCGATGTCCGCCATCGTCGGGGCCGCAGGCTTGGTGCCGGGGTTGCGGATCGCCGAGCAAGGCGCGATGCTGGCACTGGCGAACAAGGAAAGCCTTGTCTGTGCGGGGCGGCTGCTGAAGCAAACAGCCGGCGGCAACGCCAGCCGCATTCTGCCGGTAGACAGTGAACATTCCGCAGTGTTTCAGGCTTTGGTTGGCGAAGATATGGATGCCGTGGAGCGCGTCATCATCACGGCATCGGGCGGAGCGTTTCGCGACTGGCCCATCGACAAGCTGCGCGAGGCCACCCCTGAACAGGCTGCCACACATCCCAACTGGAATATGGGGCAGCGGATTACCATCGACAGCGCGTCTATGTTTAATAAGGCAATGGAACTTATTGAAACACATGAGTTTTTTGACCTTCCGGCGGTGAAGATCGAAGCGCTGGTGCATCCTGAAAGCCTTATCCATGCTCTGGTCGGGTTCAATGATGGCGCCTTGATGGCGCATGTCGGTCCGCCGGACATGCGCCATGCTATCGGCTATGCGCTGCACTGGCCCCGGCGCCGTGATCTGCCGGTGGAACGGTTGGATCTGGCGCGGATCGGTGCGCTGACCTTCCGCCCTGCCTGCGATGACAGGTATCCAGCGTTGCGACTGGCGCGCGAGGTGATGGAAACGGGTGGGCTGTCGGGTGCCGCCTTCAATGCGGCGAAGGAACGCGCCCTAGATCACTTTATCGCGCGACGCATCGGATTTACCGATATGGCGGTGGTGGTTGAGCGTGTGTTGACTAGGTTGTGGTCCCAGGACGCGCTGTCACAGGATATGACGCTGGATAACGTACTGGCTGTAGATGCGCTGGCCCGTAACGAGGCCGACGCGGCAGCAGCACGATAAGACGACGGAGTAGCAAGTTTTGGACAATCTTCTGGCGTTTCTGCCATCCTTCGGAAACACGATATACACGCTTGCGGCCTTCGTGATCGCGCTGTCTGTGATCGTCGCGATCCATGAATATGGCCATTACATCGTGGGGCGCTGGTGTGGTATTCATGCCGAGGTGTTCTCGTTGGGTTTTGGTCCCCAGTTGGCAAACTGGACGGATAAGCGCGGGACACGCTGGCAAATCGCGGCGCTGCCTTTGGGCGGCTATGTGCGCTTTCTTGGCGATGATGATGCGGCAAGCGGAATGGATGAGGCTGCTATCAGGAAGATGAGCGCGCAAGATCGCAGGCGAACCATGCATGGCGCGCCGCTTTGGGCGCGCACGGCGACCGTCGCCGCCGGTCCGATCTTCAATTTCGTGCTGTCCATATTGGTGTTCGCGAGCGTGATGATGGTGCAGGGGCAGGCAACGCTGCCCTTGACCGTGGATAGAATTTCTCCGCTGCCCACCGGTGCCTACGAGTTGCGTGAGGGCGATGAAATCCGTGCAATCGGGGGCCAAGACATCGATTCATTCGAGACGCTTGGCACGCTCACCGACCTCCTGCCCCTGTCTGCATCGATTGATTATGATGTTACGCGCGACGGGCAGGGCATGACAGTGCAGGGTCCATACCCTTATCCGCCGCTGGTCGCGAGCGTTTCGCCCCAGTCTGCCGCGATGGACGCAGGATTGCGCAAGGGGGATGTGATTGCGGAAATCAACGGTGCTCCCGTCGTCGCATTCGAGCAGTTGCGCGAACAGGTCGGAGGGTCTCAAGGCGATCCCGTGCAGCTTGAAATCTGGCGCGACGGCGAGATCTTCTCGCAGGAGCTGGCGCCTCGCGTTGTTGATTTGCCGACACAAGACGGGTTCGAGCAGCGCTATCTGATCGGCGTCACGGGTGGGTTGGTCTTTGAACCAGATACACAATCCCCGGGGCCGCTGTCCGCGATAGGTCAGGGGGCCGCGCAGACATGGTTCATCGTTGAGCAAAGCCTGTCGGGGCTGTATCACATGATCACGGGCGCTATCAGCAGCTGCAATTTGAGCGGGCCTATAGGAATTGCCGAGACATCAGGCGACGTCGCACGGCAGGGATTGATCAGCTTCATCTGGTTCATTGCGGTGTTGTCCACGGCCGTTGGGATGCTGAACCTGTTTCCCGTTCCCGTGCTGGACGGCGGGCATCTGGTGTTCTTCGCCTATGAGGCGATCATCGGCAAGCCGCCCAGTGAAAAGGCGCTTCGTGTGTTGATGAGCATCGGGCTGGCGCTGATCCTGACCTTGATGCTGTTCTCGGTCACGAACGATTTGTTCTGTCCCTGACGCGCTATGCTGCGGCAGATATGCGGCGATCCACAAAATACGGGTCGATTTGCCCAGTGAGTTTTTGACAAGGCGGAATGGACGGGCTAGCACCTTAGCCAAAGAGAAAGCCGGATAATCGAGGGGCGGGACATGACAGGTTTCGGGCGCAAGCGCGGCTGGATATTCGCTGGAGTAAGCGCGGCGGCGCTGATTGGTGTGATGTGTACGGCTCCGGCCACTGCACAAGGTGTCAATCTGAGTGGCGTCGAGGTCCGCGGCAACCAACGCATCGATAGCGCGACTGTTTTGACCTATGCCGGACTGACACCCGGTCAACCAGTCAGCGCTGGTGAACTGAACGCCGCCTATCAGCGGATGGTCGGATCGGGATTGTTCGAAGATGTCGATCTGGATGTCAGTGGCAGCCGCGTGATCATCACCGTCGATGAATACCCGACGATCAACCAGATCAGCATCGAAGGCAATCGCCGCATCAATGATGAAGCCTTGCAGGAACTGATCAATTCACAACCGCGTCGCGTGTACAGCCCGACAACGGCTGAAAACGACGCGCGTGAACTGACCAACGCCTACCGTCAGGCCGGGCGCCTTGAAGCGGTGGTTGTTCCCAAGATCATTCCCCGTTCGCAAAACCGCGTCGACCTGGTGTTCGAGGTGTCCGAAAGTCGTGTGGTGGAAATCGAGCGTATCGGCTTCGTCGGTAACCGCAGCTATTCCGACCGCCGCCTGCGCCAGGTACTGGAAACCAAGCAGGCCGGACTTTTCCGGGCCCTGATCCGCAGCGATACCTTTATCGAGGACCGCATCCAGTTTGATCGCCAGCTTCTGACGGATTTCTATCGTTCGCGCGGTTTCGTGGATTTCGAGGTCCTGTCCGTCGCGCCGGAATTTTCGCGCGAACGCAACGCCTTTTTCCTGACGTTCAATGTGCAGGAGGGGCAACGCTATCACATCGGCAATATCAGCGTATCATCGGAAGTGCCGGGGCTTGATCCGACGGCATATCGCAACATTCTGCGGATTAAGGCGGGGCAGACCTATTCGCCGGCGCGTATCGAAGACAGCGTGTCGCGGATGGAACGCAAGGCGCTGCAGGACGGGCTGGATTTCATTCGTGTCGATCCCCGCGTTACCCGTAACGACCGCAACCAGCAGCTTGATTTCAACTTCGTCCTGACGCGCGGTGAGCGTATCTTTGTCGAGCGCATCGACATCGAAGGCAACGCTACGACGCAGGACCGTGTGATCCGTCGCCAGTTTGACGTGGTAGAAGGCGACCCCTTCAATCCGCGCGAGATCCGCGAAAGCGCAGAACGTATTCGCGCGCTCGGTTATTTTTCCGATGCACAGGTGGATGCGCGTGAAGGAACCCAGCCTGACCGCGTGATCGTCGACGTGGACGTAGAAGAACAACCCACCGGTTCGTTGACATTCGGTGTCAATTACTCGGTCGATGATGGTCCGGGACTGGCGATCGGATTGTCCGAGCGCAACTTCTTGGGACGCGGGCAATTGTTGAACCTGTCCATCGCTGCCGGCGTCGACAACGCCGATACGGCATTGACCTTCTCTGACCCGGCGCTTCTCGGGCGGGATCTGCGCGGGACGGTGGATCTTTACTACCGCACATCCAACAACTTCAGTTCGGATTTCGACACGCGCGAACTGGGTCTGGTTCCGTCGTTGGAATTTCCGATCAGCGAGAACGGTCGGCTGGAATTGCGCTACCGCCTGTCGCAGGATGAAATCAAGGATGTCGATTTCGGCTATCCCGACGACTCCAACGACATTGGAGATAACGGAAGTTCTGCAATCATTCAGCGCGAGGAAGGCGACCGGATTACCAGCGCGGTCGGCTATACCTACACCTACGATACGCGGCGCGTTGGGCTTGATCCCAATACCGGCTTCCAGTTCCGCTTCTCGCAAGATTTTGCGGGACTTGGCGGCGACAACAAGTATGTCAAAACGACGGCATTGCTGGGCGCGGAAACGAAGGTCTGGAACGAAGAAATCGGCCTGACCGCGCAGCTTCAAGGTGGGTCGTTGAACTTCATCGATGGCAACAGCCGTGTCATCGACCGTTTCCGCGCAGGCAATATCCGTGGCTTCAGCCGGAACGGCATCGGGCCGCGCGATTTGACGGCAACCAATGAAGACGCGCTCGGCGGCAATTACATGGCGGCGTTGAGCTTGGAGGCCGATTTCCCGATCGGTCTGCCCGAGGAGTATGGCTTCCGTGGCGGTGTGTTCTTTGATGCCGGTTCGGTATGGGGGCTGGACGATACTGCAGGCACGGGCGGCGAAGTGGATGACAGCTTCCACCTGCGTACGGTTGTCGGGGCTTCGCTGTTCTGGACGACACCGATTGGCCCGTTGCGCTTCGATTTCACCAAGGCGCTGGACAAGGAAGACTATGACGACGAACGGACGTTCGACCTCACGGTTTCGACGCGCTTCTGATCTGATGATTGTCGGTGCGCTTGCCCTATTGGTGGGCGGCGCGCCGGCGATTGCGCAGACTGGGGATGCTGAGACGTGGGATAGCGTGGTTCTGACACTGGATCAGGATGCATTGTTTCTGCAGTCAGCGTTTGGTCAGCGTGTTCAGGAAGAGCTGATCGAGCGGCGCGAGGCGCTGGCGGCAGAGAACCGTCGGATCGAAGCCGAACTGGTCGCAGAAGAACAATCACTGACGGAACGACGCCAGCAATTGCCGCCATCGGATTTCGCGGCGCTGGCGACGGCTTTTGATGAAAAGGTCCAGAGAATTCGTAGCGAACGGGACGAAAAATCCCGCGATCTTCAGGCGTATCTTGAAACGGAGCGGCAGACCTTTCTTGATCATGCCGGACCGATTCTCGCGCGGCTTCTTCAGGAGCGTGGCGGTCGTGTCCTGATCGACCGACAGGCAATTTTAATGTCGCTGGAAGGTGTGGACATCACGCAGGAAGCCATTGCGGAGATCGACTCTGAACTGGGCGATGGAACCGATATCAGCGCGCCGAATACGCCTGCCGAGGTGGAATCAACGTCCGAGCAGTGACCGACGCGAAGCTTGTGCAAGCGCGTGCCAATTGCTACGTCATTTCCACACGTTACTAGCAGGGATGCCAACGACAATGAGCGAAACGCCAACCTCCGCCGATATCGACCTGATTCAAAAGGTCATTCCGCATCGCTATCCGTTTCTGCTGGTGGACAAGGTTCGTGATATCGTGCCATCGAAAAGCGCGGTCGGCATCAAGAACGTCACCATGAACGAGCCGCAATTCACCGGCCATTTCCCGTCTGTTCCGGTGTTTCCCGGTGTGCTGATGGTCGAGGCGCTAGCGCAGACGTCGGCGGTTCTTGTCGGGCTGTCGCTTGATCTGGTTGATAAAGGGGCGCTCGTCTACTTCATGGGTATCGACAAGTGCAAGTTCCGCCGCAAGGTCGGGCCCGGCGACGTGATGGAGCTTCATGTCGAAACGCTGCGTGGTGGCGGCAAGGTCTGGAAGTTTGCGGGCCGTGCGACGGTCGATGGCCAACTTGCTTGCGAATGCGAGTTTTCCGCCATGATCGACATGCCGAAAGGGGACGCATGACGGTATCGCCGGACGCGATCGTTCACCCCTCGGCAGTTGTCGAGGAAGGCGCGACCATCGGCGCGGGTTGCCGGATTGGCCCGTTCTCACTGGTTGGACCTAAAGTGTGGCTCGGCGAAAAGGTGGAGCTGAAAAGCCATGTCGTCGTGACGGGGGTGACCGAAATTGGTGATGAAACGGTCATATTTCCGGGGGCCGTCGTGGGAGAAATTCCGCAAGATCTGAAGTTTCAGGGCGAAGAAACACGTCTGATCGTCGGGAAGCGCAATCGGATCCGCGAAGGAGCCACGATGAACACCGGCACGAAGGGCGGTGGCGGTGTGACCAAGGTGGGTGATGACTGCTTGTTCATGACCGGTGCGCATGTCGGGCACGATGTGACAGTGGGCGATCGCGTGATCATGGCAAACCAGGCCGCGCTTGCCGGGCATTGCCAGATTGCAGATGACGTGATCATCGGCGGTCTATCCGGCATCCATCAATGGGTCCGGATTGGACGTGGCGCGATCATCGGCGCCGTGACCATGGTGACCAATGACGTCATGCCCTACGGCCTGGTGCAGGCGCCGCGTGGAGAACTCGATGGGCTGAACCTTGTCGGGTTGAAACGAAAGGGCGTGGCGCGGTCAGAAATTACTTCGCTGCGGGCCGCGTATCAGATGTTGGCACAGGGCGAGGGGGCGTTTCTTGACCGAGCGCGCCGCCTGGGCGAAGAAAACGACAGCGAGTATGTGCGCGAAATCGTGGATTTCCTTTTGGAGCGCACGGACCGTTCCTTCTTGACCCCGAAATAGACCATGGCAGGGGGGATCGCAGTCGTCGCAGGACGCGGGGAACTTCCGGTCAAACTGTGCAGGCGGCTGTTGTCCGACGGGCGACAGGTCGTTTTGGCGTCGATGGAAGGGTTCGAACCGGACAATCCTTTGGATGTGCCTGTCGTTGATTTCCGTGTCGAGCGGCTTGGTAAGCTTTTTCACGATCTTCGTGCACATGATGTCGGAGAAATCGTCTTTGCAGGTGCGATACAGCGACCGAAATTCGATCTGATGAAGCTGGATTTCAAAACGATCCGGCTGGCGCCGCGCATCTTGCCGGGCATTCGTAATGGCGATGACGGAACATTGCGGATGGTGATTTCCATCTTCGAAAGCGAAGGTTTCACCGTCCACGCTGCGCATGAAATCGCGCCGGAACTGCTGCTTGCGGGCGGGGTTCACACTAAGGCGCAACCGACGGATCATGATCGCAAGGATGCCGCGCGAGCTGCGCAGATCGTGCATCTGCTTAGCGCGGCGGATGTCGGGCAGGGGGCAGTTGTCGCGCAAGGGATTGCGCTGGCCGTGGAGGCCGTTCCCGGGACCGACGCCATGCTTGCCTATGTGGCGGATGTGGCCGGAGGATTTCGACCACGCGAAAATGGTGCCAGAGGCGTGTTATTCAAAGGGCCGAAAGATGGACAGGATTGTCGTGTCGATCTGCCCGCGATCGGACCGGCGACCATTGACGGGGCGGCACGCGCGGGGCTTGCCGGTGTTGTGATCGAGGAAGGCGGCGTGATGGTTCTTCAGCCCGACCAGACAATAGCCGCTTGTGACCGACACGGTCTTTTCCTGTGGGTGCGGCCGGCGGGCGAAGGTAACGCATGACGCGGGTGTTTTTGATCGCGGGCGAGGCGTCGGGTGATGCGCTGGGGGCTGCGCTGATGGTAGGGCTGAAGCAGTTGGAGCCGCAGATCGCCTTTAGCGGTGTGGCTGGACCGCAGATGCTGGCGGAAGGAATGACCAGCCTGTTTCCGATGGAGGAGCTGTCCGTGATGGGGCTGGCGGAGGTGCTTCCCAGGTACCGCCACCTCAAACGCCGCATTGCTGAAACCGCGCGGGCTGTTCTTGACGAGAAACCGGATGTGATGGTGACCATCGACAGTCCGGATTTTTCGCTGCGCGTGGCGAAGATCGTGAAGACCGCCGACCCGTCGATCCGCACTGTCCATTACGTTGCGCCGTCTGTTTGGGCATGGCGTGCCGGGCGGGCGAAAAAGATGGCGGCGATGATCGACCAGGTGCTGGCGTTGCTGCCTTTCGAGCCGCCCTATATGGAAGCTGAAGGCATGCGCTGCGACTTTGTCGGCCATCCCATCGTCGCGCAGGAGCAGCCAAGCGATCAGCAGGTCACGGAGCTGCGCGATGAGCTTGGCATCCCCGACTATGCCAAGGTGTTGGCTATTCTGCCGGGATCGCGTTCAGGAGAAGTGAAGCGGCTGATGCCCGTGTTCCGGCAGGTGGTCAAGCGGCTGTCGGATGAAATACCTGACCTCGAATTCGTGCTCCCCGCCGCTCCGGGTGTGGTGGCGATGGTCGCGAACACTTTGCAGGACTGGCCTGTGCAGGTGCATATGCTTGACCCGCGGGATCGGTCATCGGCCGAGGTCGAGCACCGCAAGCGCTGTCTGTTCCGTCTTGCGGATACGGCGCTGGCGGCGTCGGGGACCGTGTCGCTGGAACTGGCGGCTGCAGAAACGCCGATGGTCATCGCCTATGACATGAACTGGCTGACCCGACAGATCATCTGGCGCATGGTGCGGATCGACACGGTGACACTGGTCAATCTGGTCAGTGAAACGCGGGTTGTGCCGGAGTTTCTTGGTACCGATTGCCGCGCCGACCTGATTGCGCCGGCGCTGTCGCATACCCTGTCAGCACCCGCAGAGCAGTTGGAAGCGGCGCGGCTTACGATGGAACGTCTGGGTGCGGGGCAGGAGTCTCCGGGCCTGCGGGCCGCACGAGCTGTTCTGGATGGGTTGGGATCAGCGCATAATCAATAGCTCTGCCGACAACCCGCCGAGATCCGCACTGCGCCGCAGGGTCAGCGAGCCGC
This sequence comes from Qingshengfaniella alkalisoli, assembly GCF_007855645.1. Classification (GTDB taxonomy): domain Bacteria; phylum Pseudomonadota; class Alphaproteobacteria; order Rhodobacterales; family Rhodobacteraceae; genus Qingshengfaniella; species Qingshengfaniella alkalisoli. Next base: position 1,290,104 of record NZ_CP042261.1, on the reverse strand, counting down.
CATGGCTGCGCGCGATGTCGGTAGCGATGGACAAGCCCAACCCCACGCCGGAACTTTTGTTCTGGTTGCGGGATGGATCGAGCCGCGCAAATGGTTTGACCGCCTGATCGACGAGGGCGTCGTCGATTCCGGGACCATCGTCTTCGACCAGAAACTTGATGGTGCGCGGAGTGGTTTCAACAGACACGCGTGCCTTGGTGCCATAGCGCACCGCATTTCCGATCAGGTTTTCTAAAGCACGTGTTAGTGCCTGCGGTCGCAGCATGGCCTCGCCCGCTTCCGCGACATGACCAAGGGATACATCCTGTCCGGCACGTGTGGCCATCTCGACGACTTCCGCGGCCAAGGCGGCAGCATCGGTCGGGATGGCCTCTTCCAGCGCGTCGCCCCGTGCAAAGCTCAGGAATTCATCGACGAGGCGTTGCATGTCCTCGACATCTTTCATCATGTCGGCGGTGTCGTCGGTTTCGTCCTGCATCGATAGTGCCAGCTTCATGCGTGTAAGAGGGGTTCGCAAGTCGTGGCTGACACCGGACAGCATTAGTGTCCGTTGTTCGATCTGCCGTTCGATCCGGTTGCGCATATCCAGAAACGCCTGCCCGGCAGATCGCACTTCGCGCGCACCGGCCGGTTTATACTTGACGTGCCGGCCCTTGCCGAAAGCCTCGGACGCATCGGCCAGCCGCTTGATGGGCCGCAACTGGTTGCGCAGAAACAGATAGGCGATCAGCGTCATCAGAAAACTGGTGAAGATCATCAGTACCAGCAACTGGTGCGGGTTGGACGCCGACACCCTTTGTCGAGGCAACACGATCAGCATGGCGCCATGATCCGTCACGGCATCCATGCGCACCTCGCGGTAGTTCTCGATCAGGTCGATGGCCTGGATGGGGTCTATCCGGTCATGCAGTGTCTTGATGACGATTCGGCCGGATAAATCGTAAAGATGTCGGCGATCCGCATCATGTAACTGGACGGGAAGGGTGGCGTTCAGATCGAGCCTTTGGCTGAGGGAATCTGCAGCCCGTTTGGCAGTGTCCAGATCTGGTGCCAGATTGACCTGATCGATCAGGTATTCGAGTTCGGCGATGGTGCCGAGTGTCATCTGCCGCGTGACACCTTCGAAATGTCGCTGGATAAACACGACCGACACGACAAGTTGGACCGTGACGACCGGCAACACCAGTATCAGAAGGGCGCGACCGTACAGGCCACGGGGCATATAGCGTTTGAGCCAGGCGAAGTTCATGGTCTACATCTAGAGTTCACAAGCAGAACAGGGAAGTCACAAGTGGTGCAGGCCGAAGCTCAGCAGGTAATTGAACTGGAACCCGGGCTGCGCGTGGTGCGTGCGTCAAATCCATCGCCGATGACGTTCTCGGGGACCAATACCTACCTGCTTGGACAACGTGATATCGCGGTCATTGACCCGGGACCGAATCTGGACATGCATCTGGAAGCAATCCTGTCGGCGCTACAGCCTGGCCAAAGGGTTACTCATATTGCGGTGACCCACAGTCATCTGGATCATTCTGCATTGGCAGTGCGGCTGGCTGAAGAAGTCGGCGCTCCAACCTATGGTTTTGGCCCGTGGGATGCAGGCCGCAGTGCCTTGATGACCGAAATGCTGGAAGCGGGGCTGGACCTCGGCGGTGGTGAGGGCGTCGACAAATGCTTCATTCCGAATATCCGTCTGTGCGATCGGGAGACGATTCAAATGGATGGCGAAACGCTGGTCGCATTGTGGACGCCCGGACACATGTCGAACCATCTGTCGTTTCAGTGGGGCGGGCGCATCTTTACCGGTGATCTGGTGATGGGATGGGCAACGTCACTGATTTCACCGCCTGACGGTGACCTCGCCGCGTTCCTGCAGTCCTGCAGAACCCTGGCCGGTTTGAACAGTGATCGACTTTATCCGGCTCATGGCCAGCCGATCAAGAACCCGAACGCGCGAATCGACTGGCTGGTCGAACACCGGCGGCGACGCCACGCGCAAATTCTTAAGACCTTGTCTCGAGATGTCATGAGCCTGTCCGAAATCGCGCGAGAGATTTATCACGACCTGCCGCCATTGATGTTACCGGTCGCGAAGCGCAATGTCTTCGCCCATCTTATCAAGATGCATCAGGATGCCGAGATTGTCGCCGCTCCACATTTGTCACCACAGGCAAATTTTACTTTGCGGCAGAATGCGTAAAGTTTGTAAAATTTCTGCGCAAACCCTCTGGACGCCCCCGAAACCCATTGCTATATCCCGCCTCGTGTTCCGGCGTAGCTCAGCGGTAGAGCAGTTGACTGTTAATCAATTGGTCGTAGGTTCGATCCCTACCGCCGGAGCCAAAGATTTCAAGGGCTTAGAGGTTTCCGCCTCTAGGCCCTTTCTCTTTTGGGGAACACCGGGGGAACAGGGGAACGCTGGTTAGTCGTAATGTGGTCCGTCAATCATGCACTCTTCGACTTCCAAGCCATTCCTTACTTGGAGAAGGTCAAAGCGTTTGAACGATTGAAAGAATCGGTTCGCAGTCATCTCCACATCCACCGCCCTGACGTTCCGTAGGGTCTTCATGTCTGCATCAAGCTGGTCATCCGTATATAGATAGACCAATACGGCAAAACCCCCTTCGCGATACGGCCCTTGATAGGACACTCGGAACCCAGCCAAGTGCTCATGGTCCTGTGCGATCCCGGCACCTCGAAGGTAGCTCAAAAGATTATCACTGTCGGCAATGTCAGAGGCTGTCTCGCCCCTGAAGTCAAAATATTTTACGGGTCCTTCTGCAAACCGCATCCTTGCACCTCCATTGGTTCGGTCCAACTTAAGCACGGTTCAAGGCGTTCGCCCTAGCACTTTTCGGCTGCATCTCCTGCCACGTCAGCGCATACCGCACGGCCTCGGGAATACCCACCTCGACGCCGCTAATCGTGGCCTCGATAACTGTTGCCCACCCTAACCGGATCAACGCGCCACCGTCCTTGCGGAGCTTGGCGTCCCGATAAACCCATTCCCCCGTCAGTTCCCCGCGATCATCGACGGATTGCGCGGCCTCCTGCACGCTATGCACGTCCCACCATTCCGGCGGGTAAAACACCTTCGGAGACTGCCGGGCAAGCGGGTCTATCAGCATATACCGGACACGACGCTTGCCAACGCCATATCCCAGCTTTTCTTCCACCACCGGCCACACCTCACCCGGCGGCAGGACGCCCAAACCCGGTACGGTTGGATACCCGCCTTCCAGCACCTTCTGCGACCACGTCAGATCAGACAGCTTGGTGATCTTAGCCATACTTCCGCAGCCTCTCGCGTTCAGCGGCACGCCATTCCGGGTCTTTTGATTTCTCGGCATACCATTCGCGACAAGCGGCACGTTGGCGCTCGGCCACCTCGGGGTCATCCTTACGCCGTTTCCGCCGCTGCTCGTTGTATTGGTCGATCAAGTCGGGGTTTTCCTCGCGCCATGCCTCGGCAACGGGCTGGAGGTATTCCAAGTATTCTGGCGTCCGGTGACGGCGCAGGGCGCACTCAACGCAGGTCAGGCTGGACACCCACCTTTCAGCGATATGTCCCTTCTTGCATGGCTCGCCTGTGAAGTAGCGTTTCAGCCCCAGATCACGCGCGGTGGCACGGTCAATCTCCGGCCCCCAATAGAACGTCTCGGGCGGGTCCAGCACGGGCAGGATATACTTTTCCTCCCGTGCCATCAGTCCCAATCAACCAGCTTCATGGCCGCGTCAGGATCAACGCCAGCTTCTTTCGCCATCGCCATCGCCTGCACAATCGTCGCCGCAGCACGCGCACGCCCGCCAGCGTCGAAGGCTTGGAGCGGCCTAGCCGTGTCGATCTCAACCGTGGTGCCAAGCTTCTCTGTCAGTTCCTCGGCAATGCACATGGCAATCGGCTGCAAGGTCCACTGAACCAAATGACGTTGTGCTTCCCTCACAAGCGGCCCCTGAGCGTTGTCAGCAACCAGTGCAGGCAGGACGCCATAGACATTCAGGATCGCGCCCTTCGCCGCTTTCAGGTTCTCCGTGACCATCGTCCTGTCAATGTGCGGCGACAGGTCATTAGGCGACCAGTCCTGCGCAGGAGCAGCACCACCAGCAGCGGCAGCCTGAACACTTTCCCGCAGCATGACGCGACCACGACGCCCACGGAACCCGGAGGCCAGCACTTCCAGATCAGTTTCCGGGCTTTCCGGGAATGGCAAGACGCTACTACCAAGCGGCGCGTTGCCATAGACCTCAGCAAGCGCCGTTTCCAGCGTGTGCAGCAGGTCGGCAGACAGGGACGCCCTGCGAAGCGGAGAGACGCCATAGAACGGCGCTACAGGGTCGGCACCAATACGAAGATGGATAACCTCCGCAGCAAGGGCCGTGACGCTGTAGGAGCCACCCGTTTCATAGAGCGACAGCCGATAGGCATGGGGCTTACCGTTGCGGGTAGACAATTCCCAATCCGATGCGGGCAACAGACCGTCGTCGCCAATGTAAAAGATAGCTTCACCACGCAGGGCAAGCGACCTTGCAGCAAGCGCCATGTCGCGCCGGGTTATCAGGTCGGTGCCTTCCACGTCAGCGGCGCTCAGGGCGTTCTCCCAAAGCGATACGGCACTCTGCACGGTTGCTGTCAGTTCACCCAGACCGGATTGCCCAGAGATATAAGCCTCACGCGCACCCATCACTTGCGCGGTAAATCCACCGGCAGAGATAGACCGGGTTTCTTCTGGTTCGGGCTTGTTGCGTTTGAAGAAATTAAACATGGCCTTTGCCAGCCTTTCTGTAGCGCGTCAGGTATGATGCAGCACCGGACGCAGCCAGTGCGCTTTGCGCCGTCTTGCGAGACCAGCTTTCGCTAATGTCGCCCACGTCGATTGAATACCGCGTCACGCCCGCAGGAGCGCCGCCCGCAGCTGCGATGTATTCAGCAAGGCGCACATAAGCCCCTTCGACAGCAGGGGTCACGTCAGCGCCGCCAATGGTGCAGCGGACGTTATTCATGCCAGTGAGCGCCACCTGTCCGAACGCATCAAAGTCCGTAGCTGTCTCGCCGTTGATCTCGTCAATCGCAAACGGCACATAGGGCGGCTTCCATTGGATACCACAGGGCGGGGCGTCAACATTGAAGTCCACGACGCTTTCCGACCAATTAGTATTGCAATAAGCCTCCATCATATCCCAGATAATAGCCGCAGGGATCGCAGCGGCTTCCGTGGACAATCCAGCAGGGGCGGTCGGATAGGTCTGCGATACCGTAGTTTCGCTTTCAATATAGAGGCTAGTCATTAGCGCCACCTCATGCTGGAATGCAGTTTGGGTTTTGGCAAAATCAATTCCTGAGATTGGCGAAGATCGAGCGACGTTTCGTCATACGCCGGGCGGGTAACAATGCTCATCTCGAAAAGCACCGCCGCAAAGATAGTGCGAATTAGCGCATTGCCTTCTTCCGGGTCTTCTTCGGTTACTTCCTCCGCATCCTCGACAGCTTCGGGCGGGGGAATACGAAAGCCGGGGCTAATACCAATCATGAGACCGGCAGAAAAAGAAGCGGCAAAGTCTTTCCACCAGCTTGTTTCCTGCATTTCCCCGGTAATAATTGCCTCGAAAAGCAATGCCTCATTGGTGTCATTAAACAGAAGCGTTCCGGCCTTTTTGCTGGCGAGGGGTTTGTCAAAACTGTGCCCAATCAGGATATGCTGATCGCGGTCAGGATCATCAATTGAAAACTGAAATGCACCCGGCGCAAATTCTTCTTTCCGTGGGCGACGTCCATTGCCACCGCTATGGATCGTGGCACGGGACCGATAAGGGAACCGCCCCGACAGGCGGCGGGAACCATCACCCGCCGCCCGAAGTTCAAGACCGCCGTTATAAATAGGCGCTTCCATCTGATTACGCGAAGTTCGTCAGAATGCGGGTTTGCAGCCCACGCGCCACGGTCACGTCAGCAGTGACTAGGCCGGTCAGAACCAATTGCCCCGAAGCGGCTCGCGTGTATGGATCGCGGATCATATCAACCGCGCCCCACATGCCCACAAAGGCCGGTGCCACGCCGTTAACGGTGGTGGTCAGGATCGCGCTACCGGCGGTGAGTTGGTTTGCCAGAACCGGGGACACGCCATGCTTGGTCATGCGGTCGAGTTCGGAAACCGCTGTGCCAGAAATAAGCGCGTCATCCATTTCGCCCCAGATAGCAGGCGGGAATGCCAGCTTGACCTGCGACGGATCAGTGATCGCATTGGCTTCCATGAAGGAAATTACCTCAGCACGGAAAGCAGCCCAATCAGGCGCAACCGCAGCCATGTCGGTAGACGTGATGCCGTAGGTTGCCGCACCGGGAACGATGCCCAGAGGCTGACCAGCAGCACCGGAGCCGTTGATAATCGCGTCGTCCAGGGCAACGGCAATCGCTGCGCTCATGTCCTGACGCACCGCATTCTCTAGACCTTGGCCCGTTTGCTTAAGGCTCTTCCGGGTCAGGACCATCTGAGCGCCAAGGGTGTTGTCCGGCGATACGGTAGCCTCGGTGGTTTGATAAGCCGTTGCAGCGCCAACGTCCGATAGTTCATCGGCCTGCCAGCCAGTGACAGCGCCAGCGGTCGCAACCGGCCATTCTGCGGTGCCTTGAGGGATGTTGACGCTCTGAACGCCAAGTTTAGACGCAACGCTATTCGGGAAAATGCGCCCGATGATGTTGCGGGTCGCCTTGGGACTGAACAGGTCGCCAGATACAGTTTCTCCAGCGCGTTGTTCCAGAGCGGCAAGGGGGAGAGGCAGACCCTGATAAGAGCCATGAGAGCGAAGTTCTTCGATGATTTCTTTGGTCGCTCCGGTGAGCTTTTCGCCGGTATCCAGCGCCATAGCGACTTGGCGAACCTCGAAACGGTCCATCATATCGGACCATTCTTTTTCCGAACGGGTTTCCAGTTCTTCGCCAGCTTCTTTCCGGGTTTCGTCTTCGCTAATCAGAGCGGCGCGATATTTCGCTTCTGTGGCCTGATATTCTTTGTCCAGCTTATCAATGGAACGCTGTTCATCTTCGGTAATTTCATCTTTATTAGCCAACTCGGCCAGCGATTGCCGGATTTCCGATTGGCGTTTCTGTAGTTTAACGCTTTGCAGCATTGAGTTAATCCTTGGATTGTTACTGTCAATTGACAAACACAATCATATTGGATTAATGGCCTTGCTAAAAATCGGGCAGCTTCTTCTTTAGTAAGGCATCCCATTCTTTTCGCTCCGGCGATTTATCGGGAAAACCCATTTCCAGACGGGTCTTTCTGGAATGGCACCGCACGCAAAGCGTTTGCAGGTTGCTTAGATCATAAGGCGCACCACCATCGCGAATGGCAACGATATGATCCACCTCTAGACGGCCCCGGTTGCCGCAGGTGACACATTTCCAGTCGTCGCGGTCTTTGGCCTGTTTCCTGACCGCAGCCCATCGTTGGGTCCGGTATATCGCAGCCCCGGCGCGGGAATAGCTACGCCCACGCAAAACGCGGTGCCTTTGCCGTTGGCTTGGCCGTCATGCGCACACCCTCTGCCACAGCGACCACAGATGCCGCAGCAGCGTCGATACGGCCCAGTGAGCGCGCCTTTGCCAGTTTGTGGTTTCCAGCAGGATCAACCAGCGTGATAGCGTCAGCGAACGCAGAGCGCAGCAACAGGGAAGGGACCGTGCGCACCTTTCCTTCGAAAAGCGCCCTACGGAATCTCTCAATGTCTTCGGCCCCGTCTTTCCACCCGAAACCCCGTTCAATGAACGGCACCCGGTCGAGACCAGCGGCCCGCATGGCTTCCACAAACTCGGCGTGGCGGAACCTGTCACCGCAGATGCAACTGATCCCCTGACCATCGGCCAACGCCACCACCTGAGCAAGCCACGGACCAACCGGAACGGTAGTGTCTCCAAGCGTCGTTAGTTCCCCCCGGCTGTGCATCTGTTCATAGCGGTCAGACACACCGTCAGACGCCCCACGATTGGCGAGAGAAGGCACGGACGGGAAAGCACCCACGGCTTCCAAACGCCCCGTCTCGGGCCAATACAGTGCCGCAGCCGACATGCTACGTGAACCGCCCAGATCGACGCCTAGAACGCACGGACCTTCACGCGGTGGCAGATCGTCAATATCCACCTCAGCAGCAAGCCATTCATCGGTTGTTACCAGCACCGACCGATCATCACTCGCGACGCGCTCATTACGGTTCAAGTTTCGGAGGCTGGACAGCGCCGATCCACCACGGGCAATCGCTCGCTCGGCTTGAGACAGCAGCCATTCAGGGGATGAGCCAATGCCCTCCACGGCTCCGGGGTTGGCAATCAGGAGGCTTTCAAGATCGTCGGCGGGAAGACCGGGTGCTGGTCTGTGCTCCTGCACGTAGGTTCCCGGTGGTGGCTGATCTAACCACTGTGAGAATGTATTCGCATCATCCGGCGCAGATGTGCTGATAATGAACGCCCTGCCATCACGCTTACCCAGACCGGACAGAATGGCGTTTTCCAGATTGTCGCCCTTGTCTTTTTCCCAAGCCGCTCTCTCGTCCAGTATGGCGCATGTTGGAGCGCCGCCAAGAATTGATTTACCATCAGCCGCAATACAGCGAGCGAGACCGCCATTAGGGATGTATTCCACCTCAAGCTTGGAACCGCGACGAATTATGAAGTTCTCTTGTTCATCCTCGTCCAGCCCGTCAATGTAATCGCAGACGAATTGAAACGCGATTCGTGCCTGATCTCTGTTTCGGGCGGCAAAGATAATCTCGGGCTTTGGCTGGGGATCAATCTCACCCATGAGATAACCGAGAGCAATGCCAGCACTCAATGCCGTTTTACCATTGCCCCGGCCAATAGAAAGACACGCAATAGAAACGTCAGATTTCAATGCGCCTTTGATAAAATCTTTCTGGTATCCGGCAAGCTTAACAGGTTTCCCAGCCGATTTACCGACACTAACCTTCAGCTTTTTGAAGAACCGCAGCGCCTCAGACGCTTGTTTACTTGGCCTACCGCTCATTTTTCACCGGATTTTTTGGGATAGAGACAGCAGCAGCCCGCTCCGCGTGCGCCGGTTCACCCATATCTTGCGGCATTGGGACCACATATGCACAACATGATGTGTCATCACCCACGCGCAACCAGCTTGTAGCCCACAGGACCACCAGCGCCGGGCAGGGCGGTCACTTGGAGCACAGCCAACGCAGCCCCATCCACACGGACGACGTCATCAACAGCAGGCACAACGGCTGGCACAGCACACTGTATGATCAGGTCCGACATGGTGAGATTAGACGCACTGTCTAGGTGTTCCGCGTCAATGCCCCTAACCGTAGCCCGCAACGGATAATAAACGGTCGCAATCACGGGCGGATCCCACGGCTCAGGTCCCGGAACGCTCTCCTGCTTCTCAAGAACGACATTGCCTTGCGAGTAGCGTTGCATCAGTCGGTCGTGGTGGGCGCGGATATGACTATACCAATTCATGTTTGTGATTATACGGCAGGGCAGGCGGCAGGGGTAATTGGCCATCAATAGAAAACCCCGCGCAATGGCGGGGCTTCTGTAGGCGGCTAGCGTGGTATGTATTGCTTCCAATCTGGGGGCCACGCCGCATACTCGACTAGATACGCCCCCCTCATTTTGTAAGCATCTTTCCAAACTACAACCAACTTATTGTTGGCATCAATTATGATGTCAAATCTTTTTGGAAGCGTGTCCGATTTAACAAGCATACTGCCAGTATCACGCTCACGGATATCCAGAGGGACTACACCATCCACAACCTGCACATCATACTCACTCTCATTGTCGCCATTAAGTCTCTTAAACTTCATTTCTTAGTTCCTTCCTCTTGGTTTGTCGGGACAGCGGGACACGGGGATGCTCCCCTAGTCCTATTTTCCCTTATTCTTATGCCTTCACCACACTACCACACTACTACCCCCCTAAAGGGGGGAAGTAGTAGTGTGGAGGTGGTTATTGTGGTCTCACACACTAGTTCCCCTAGTTCTCCCTAGTTCATTTTCAGACTAGTGGTGTATCCACTCACCAACGCGAAGAATGGGCGGGCATGTGCCATTGGTCAGGCGCGGGCCTTCACAAGCAATCAACACGCCGTTTAGCTTCCATGTGGCAATCAGTTCCTTCACCCGTGCGCGCTCTGGAGTATCCTTGTCAGGACGGTCCCAGCCCAGCACGTCAGCGACGGTGTAACCAACCCATGTCGCCGCTTGCACGGCCTCGCGCGGGTCTGCCATGCCGTCGATAGCCTTCTGCACCCTCAACACGTCATCGGTGCTGATGCCGTCGAATGCGTCGGGCTTGTCCCATTGCTCGACCGTCGCAACCACGTCGCCATTGCCGATATGAACCCCGACAGTGCGATACCAAACCGGACCGCTACCGGTGGAGTAGTTCGGCTTGTCGCTGGTCATGGTGAAATAGGTGGCGTGGTCTGTCGGAGGAATGCCCAGTTCTTGACGTTGGCTTGCACTTGCTTTGTTGATCACTCGGCCATCGCGTGCATGGTTCACCAACGCACCACCGCCGCGCCCGTCCTGGCTGGATAGTTGCTGACCAGCTTGCGGCTTGCGAGTATGGTGGACAAGTTCAACGGCGCAATTGCATTCTTGCGCCAAGCGCCGCCATTCCATCGCAACCATTTTATAGGCTTCATTCGTCTCAGCCACATTGTGAGATTGTGCAAACGGGTCAACGCAAATGGCGTCGAAACCCATTTCCTTGACGTGGGCCACCATAGCTTCCCAAATTGGCTCAACTATTCTAACCTCGTTTCGATGCTCAATAGCCGTCACAAGATCACTCTCCGAACCGCTCATATAGAAATGGCCATCAAGTTCGGCAGGGTCGATGCCGTGATGCATCATCGCTGCAATGGTACGCCTCTCTAGTTCCTCATATTCTTCCTCAAGGTTGATATACCAAACCTTCATTTTCTTGGTCATATCGACGCCCAAAAGATTGCGCCCGCTCGCCATGGCAAGAAACTCAGTGTGGACTGTTGTGGACTTACCTGCCGCACCGGGCGCAACGGTCACAGAATAAGCCTTGCGCAAAAGGTGATTGCCATAGACCCAAGGTCGCTGCGGAATGCTGGCAGGATCACGGTAAATGAAAGGTCTTGCCTTCGGCGCTGGCGATACAGGGATGATTATCGACGGCCCCTTACCTGCATCTTTGCTATCTTCGACGGAATTTGGTTCGTCCTTCGCCCGTAACGGCACCACGTTTTCCATGTTATCGACCGTAGCGTGCGCCCGCTTGAGCAATTCCATAAACTCAGGTTTCCTTATTAATTCCCATGGCTCCTGAAGGTCATCAGGAGGGTTCTTTTCCAATAGATCAGCGATTAATAGCTTCTCGCGCTGCCAGTATTTCCACGCTACGCCACGCATATTCGGGTAGCGCCTATACCTCGCGACAGTCTCGGAAACCTCGGCTCGCGCTTCTTCTGGGGAACGATAGCCCGATATGGACAGCCCCCATTCATCCCACCAAGCCTCTTTCAGCAAGGTCATGGCAACTTCATATTCATCGTTGCTCGGGAAGTTCGCTCGACGGTATGCAACCGCCATCGCTAAAGGTTCTAACGCGGGGCTTTCCGCAATGATTTCGTGAAAGGTATCATATTGTAGCTGGGCGTCAGCCCAAGTTGAATTTAGTTCGGCCTTCACTTATGTTGTTCCTATGCATCAAGGGCCTCCAACCCTGTTTTCAGTTCAGTTAAACTAAGTCAGACCGCGCCACGAAACGGCGCGGTTTTTTCTTGGTTACGCATCAGCGGCGCACCCCTCGATCCATGCGGCTAGATCGTCCTCTTTCCAGTAGCGGCGAGTTTTAATGTAGCGCGGCTGCGGAAATTTCGTTTCAGGATCATTTAGCCAACGCCAAAGGGTCATCTGGCTTACCCCACCGCAGCGGGCCATTACTTCTTTTGCAGGGATTAGATTCATTTCATTCCTTTCAGTGTTTACAACGTGAAGGAATGGTAAGGTCTGATTTGTCGCCGCGCAAATTGGGCATCCGCATCAAGCGACGTTTTTCTTAGAAACAAGGTCGCTCTCGTTGTCTGTGTTCCCCAGATATGAGCGGATTTCGCCTGCCCACGCCTCAAGAGCATCTCGCATTTCTATGGTATATTCGCGGTAATTGTAGGTGCCAGCGACACCACCAAGTTTCCCGGACACATGGTTCAAGGCTTTTTCGACCACCTCGATTCGTGCGAACGCAGCCAGCCCAGTAGCACAGGACCGCCGCAGGTCGTGGAAGGTCCAGTGCGGGATTTCTACAGGCTCGCCCCGTTCTTCCTCGGCAATCTCCAGCATCCTGTCGGCAAGCCGCTGGTGTGCTTTGTGGAAGCCCTGCACAGGAGTTCGCGCGTTCGTGGTGAACAGGTAGCCATGCGGGTTCTTGACCTTCGGAAGTGCCTCGACAATGTCGAAAGCCATCTCCGACAACGGCACCGCGTGCGGCCTGCCGTTCTTTGTCCGCCCGCTCGCCAATTCGATGCTCTCACCGTTCACTTCACTTTCGGTCAGTTGCGCGATCTCGTTCAACCGCTGTCCCGTCAACAGGAGCAACTGTCCAAGCGGCCCCCACGGGTAGCCTTCCTGCTCGCACGCCATCCAGAACCAACGGATTTCGTAATCCCAGAAACGCCTATCGCGGGCCTTTTCCTTTACCGCCTTCTTAACCTTGTCGGCAGGGTTAACGTCCAGCACGCCACGGTCGCAGCACCAGTTTAGAAATGCTTTGGTGTAGGCGAGAACACGGTTGGCAGTAGGACCGCGCCCGCTGTCCGATATGTCGTCAATCAGGTCTTGCACGTCGCGCCGTTCCAGACTGGTTATCTGGCGATCACCCCACGCCTTCCGAACAAAGCGATCCAATTCCCGCTTCACCAGATCACCAGACTTGAGATGCTTGAGTTTTCGCTTTTCGTAGTCGTCGAGCGCGTCGGCCACTGTGTTCGTCGGGGCCTCCGTCTTTGCCGCTCTTACCTCTGCCGCTGGATCAGCGCCCGACTGAGCCTCCTGCATTACCTCGCGGGCACGCTTACGCGCGTCAGCAAGTGGCTTGTCTGGATACCTGCCCAGCGTCATACGCCGATGCGTGCCACCGGCCCTGTAGCGGACCTGCCAGCTTTTCTTCCCGGTGGGCTGCACCACCAGATACATGCCGGGCAGCAGGTCGTCGGGTATCTCTTGGCGCTTGTCGGTTGGCTTCAAACTTCTAACGGTCGCGTCTGTCAACTTCATATCAATTGGCCTTCTGGGGAACACTATGGGGAACATAAAACGCTATAGTCCTTGTTCCCCGATGTTACGAACAAGATGTAACATAAGTGGAAAATGCCTTAATTTCAAGGTTATTAGAAGATACGGAAGTTTTGATCTGTTACGCCCCGTGACAGCATAAAAGTTGACTGTTAATCAATTGGTCGTAGGTTCGATCCCTACCGCCGGAGCCAAACACAAAGTAAGTGTTTGGAAATAAACGATAAGGCGCTCCATCTCGGGGCGCTTTTGTCGTTCTGGTCACATTCTCTGTCACATCCGATTACACAGACCGCCTGCGGGAGTCGGAGCAATGAGAAGCCGAAAAACATGTCAGCACCTGGAGCGCAGACCATCGTCCTTTTACTGGCGGCGGCGTGTACCGGAAATTTTTTCAAGAAACGTCTCAAACCCGGTTTTGGTTTTTTCGTTGCGGACCGACGTCTTTCGCGAGGCCGAGGTGGTAGCCCGTCGCTTGACGTGGCTCAGCAACCTCGCCTTCGACTATGCGAAGGGCGTTGCAGATATGGAAACTGGTCTGATGGAGCGGGTGCTGTCCGAGATGGTGCGATTTGAAATCGCAGCGTCGGATTATGCGCGCTCCATTGCACCTGAACGCACCCGCGTCGAAGCACAAATGGCTTTTCAGCGAGAGCAAGCCTTGCAGGAGACACTGCGTGAAGCCCTTTATCTGGGCAACCGTGAAGCCGCACGCGAGCCCATTCGCACTGCTGCCGATCGTCTTGGCGTAAGAATCGCGGAGAAAACCAATGATTGGATGATCTTGGCATATGAAGCAACCCGTGTGCTTCTTGATCTTAGCCGGGAACGTGCGCAGCGCGAACAAGGCATATACTCTCAGCCCAGCCGGTTCTTTCAGGCCGCAATGACGGCTGCGGAACCGACCGCTCCCGTCGGATGTCATTTCCAATCCACGATTCCCGTCACTCCGGCAACACCCTCATCGACCATCACTGCGCCTGCCACCGCAATGGCTCTGACCCCTCCTGCTGCTCAGACCGCAGCACCGATCCCATGTCAGCCCGAAACTCGGGCGTCTGAACAACAGGCAGCCATTACGCTGTCTGAGGCCTTTGACCGATACGGAAAGACCCGTTTGGAGGGCAAGCCGGGCAAAGAGGTCGATGAAGTTGCCGTCCTATCGAAAGGCGACTCTTACAGGCGCAACTCGTTCGCGAACCTGCAATCCACCGCAAAGCTCATAATCGACGTGATCGGAGACAAACCGGTTTCAGACTTGCAACGGGCGGATTTCACATCAGCGTTCTCGCTCATCCAGAAAGTACCGGCAAACCACGGAAAATCTTCATCCGAGACGCGCTCGATCCGCGAAATTGTCGAAGCAACCGACCTCATTGAGCAGAGGAACAAGGCCCGTGTCCACGCGGACCTGAAAAAGTCCGGTGCAAGTCACGGAAATATCGAGGCAGCAGAGCATCAAGAAATCATTCCCCGTCTGCGGGTCAACACCGTATATCGACATATGCAGGACACGCAGCGTGTGCTTAGATATCTCATTGCCCATGGTCATCTGACCGAAAACCACATGAAAGGTGTGATCTGGCCGAAGGCTCAGCTTAAACGACTTGAAATTCTTCAAGAGGACAATAGCCGGAAAATCTGGGGCGATGATCTGCCGAAATTATTTCGGACACCCGTGTTCCAAGGACGGATGGAGGATATCGGAGATCCCATGTTCTGGTCTCCCCTCATCGCAGTTCATCACGGGATGCGCGAGGAAGAGGTTCTACAGCTTCGAGTGGCGGACATTGCCTGCGAGAACGGCATTGACTTCTTTGACATCAAGGTAGGCGCCAAATGGCAGCACTTAAAATCAGAGGCGGCAACACGTCAAATTCCGATTCACTCGAACCTGATCGCTCTTGGATTTCTCGACTTCGTGGCCATGCGACAACGCGAAGGTGAGGATCGTCTTTTTCCGCATCAAACACGCGGAAAAAATAGAAATACGCTGTCTGAGAACTTTACCAAAGACTTCACGCGCTACCGTAAGGCTCATGGGGTCTATAGCGAACGAATCGATTTTCATAGCTTCCGCACCCAATTCAATGTTGAACACATAAGGGCCCGTACCGATGGCGAACTACGCCACATCCTGATGGGTCACGAAATGGAGACGGTGAACCTGAAGCACTATGGTGGCGACGGTCACGATCTTACCTATCTTCAGGAGATTGTCGAGCGCGTGAACATTGATGTATCAATGATCAAAAGTCCATTTTCCTCAGTAACGGCGGCAAAGGCAGCGGATATTGAATCCACTCGGAAACGTTTGCGCATCGTGTAGGAATTACATTCCTCGTGAAAGGGAAATTCCCTTAGGACAACTCAGATGTCTGTAAAAAATTTGGCCACCATCAACCATCTCTCCATCTATCGCCTCAAAAATAAGAACCCTCCTAATACACATCAGGCATATGCCTTTTCCAGATTTCTGGATTTCTTATTTTCAAAGGTTCCGCACATTATAAGTGATTACAACCAGCATACTATGCGCCATGAATTGTAATTTACGCAGCTTTGCGAACTTTATTGTATACTCAGAGATCAACTTGGCAGTTTGTTTTTACTAACCCGCAGGATGTAGAAACAAGCAAGCAGAAAAATTTTTCCATCTCGTTGGTCCGAAATGTATTCGGATCCACCTTTCTTTTATATAGAAAGGATCAGTAAATTGAATATTGGCAACCAGAAGTTTCGGATTTCAGCATACGCGGCAGAGTTCATAAAGATGGCACGGTTTTCCCCATCTGCTGCAAAACTCCTGTTCGCGCTCATCTATCTTCAAGAGCAGACAGATGAGGCTTGGCCGACAATACATCCTTATCACGTCAATCCAAAGGATCACTTCGTGTTGGTCAAGCAACTCAGGGAGATTGGATTTCCAGGCAGAACCCGGTCAAGTCGATTCTTGCGCAATCCGGTGAATGAACTGGCGTGCACGTCAGATCTGTTTGATCATCTGGCGATTTCCAGAAATGGTCGCTATCTGACTTGGCAATTCTCGAAGAATTTTTTCGATGTTATGGCAGACATGGACGTCTACGCACTCATTGACATAAGTGAAATATCAATGTGTCGCCGAAAGTACGATGGTGCGTTGCTGAGTCAGATTGCGCTGCACCGCAAGAAGCGTGTCCCAGAGTTTAGATTGGTTGCCCCCAACCGCGGCTTTGAATGCTCTACTGATATGGCTGCACCCGAATTGGTGCCAAGCAGAGTAAAGCGTCAACTGTCTCCCTCGCTTCAAACTTGGGCGAATGTGACAGGCATTACATTCGCAGTGCTGCTGGTACAAAGCGGCGCTCTTCCGGGTTACACGGACATCGTGATCAGGATGCGCCACGAGACCACACAATGGCCGAAGCATCGCTTTACAAAACGTGCCGCTACATCTCTCTTCTGGACTGTAGCTCCTGAGAAGGACGTCGCCTCGGCCGACCTTGAGGAGGCTCGCCCGAAGGGCCCGCCTTTTTATCTTGATAAAAAGGGTTAGCGGGTTATCCGAAATTTCATTTTGGGTAATTGCGTCACTACCTTCGTATCATGGGAAATGTAAATAATGACAACCTCGGCATGGTAGGTGCGGTTCGACAGCAGGCTTTGAAGTTCTCCGATCTCGCCCGGGCCGAGAAACACGGAAAACGTGAAGACGAAAGCAGCCAACGCCGCCGCGTCAGAGACGATGGGCCACTTATCTACGGCAGTATTGATCTGGCAGCGGCGCGCGCCCGTCATATGGATGGGGTCAAACAGTCTGGCAGAACAGCGTGCATTCACGCGTTAGTTCAGTTTCCGACTGGCTTGATAGATGGTACGGACCCAGACCAGCAGTTGAAAATGCTACATCATACAGTCCGTTTTCTTAATAAATTTCACGGTGGCGACGCAGTATTCGCCGCTCGCCTCGACCGTGACGAAAAGGGTCGCCACACCGTCGACGCCTTCCTACTGCCGAAATACGATTATCGCTACAAAGATGGGCGAATTGTCAAGAAGGCCAGCGTGTCCAAATTTTCTAAGGAGCATGCGCGTGCAATGTATCACAAGACCGACAAAAAGACAGGCAAGCCAATTCTTGACCCTCGAACCGGAAAGCCGATTCCACGCGATGATACAAGGGCTCAAGGATCGGCATTGCAGAGCGCCTTTTTTGAGTATCTTCGGGACGAAATGGGTTTGGATCGCGTTATGCCACCACAGCGGAAGAAATTTACCGTGATGGATCGATTGGAGCCCGAGGAATACGGACTTCTGAAGGATCGTCAGCGGTTCCGTGAATTGGCGCAAAATTTCTCCAAAGCCG
Source organism: Qingshengfaniella alkalisoli (assembly GCF_007855645.1). Taxonomy (GTDB): domain Bacteria; phylum Pseudomonadota; class Alphaproteobacteria; order Rhodobacterales; family Rhodobacteraceae; genus Qingshengfaniella; species Qingshengfaniella alkalisoli. The sequence continues at coordinate 1,272,460 of NZ_CP042261.1, read as the reverse complement.
ATAAAATTGCCCGAACGAGAAATAAACGTTGTGCAGAAGAAAATTCGCATGAGGCTAAAAGTTTAGAGCTAAAAAATGCTGCATTGAGTGCCGAACGAAAGCATTTTACGGAAGAGAGGTTGGCATTCGAAAAATTTGCAGCGCAGCGCTTAGCAACAATGGAGGAGCGTGAAGCAAATTTGAGGAGGAGCGCGAAAACTGTACGAAATGCGATCATTTCAAGTGGTCTCGGAGTTTCTCGATCTCTTAACAAAATTTTGGACCAAGCCTTTGAAAGTCAGGATGTGAGATGACACCAACACAAATTAGAATGAGAAAGTTAGAGGAACGCGACTATAGCAAGCTGGATGTGCCCGAGCATCTTTTACATTTTGTTAAGATGCGAGATTGCCTTGCCTACTACTCGTTACAACTGCGACCTTTCTTCAATCAAGAGCCATGGGACTTGCCTGTTGTTGTCAATGGTCGCACATTTGGCCCAAATGAACTTGAAACACTTCAGGGCCGGGGTATGTCGTCAGTCGAGTTCTATGATCTACTCACCGATATCGAAGCCGCGCTAATAGAAGCCGCCGTAAGACGTGGCATCCGGTTAAAGAAACGCGGGAAGTTGGATGATGATCCCACCACAGGTACGCCCTCTCAACGCCGTAGGCGTCCTCCGGGCGCCCTGGGCGAATAAGCCCAAGGCGCATGCCCATTACAGCCAGAACTGCCACCACCGTAGCGCCTTCAACCGTTTCACGTCAGCTTCCGCCGCTTCGGCTCGAAGCCGCTCAGCAGCGGCACGCTCCTCGGCCATCTCAGCGCGTGTGCGTAGGCGTTCGATCTCGGCGACGATGCACTCCTGTCCGCCAACCTCGTCCGCCAAAATCGCGACGCTTTCGTGTATCCAATCTTTTTTGAAGCCTGCGTCTTTCTTGCGCTGCGTATAGGCGCGCTGGCGTTCCTTGTTAGTTTTTGGCTGGGCCTCGTCCGCAGGGTTTTTGATTTTCGGCGGTAGGATGTCTTTGGCGTTCAAAGTGAAAACGCCGTCAGACAGCGTCATGCTGGCTGCGGTGATTTCGATCTTAGTCAACTGGCCGGCATGAAATGCGGCCTCTATATCCGGATCGGTGTTGATAATTTCTTCAGTCATAGCTCAATGTCCCGTTAGTCTAACTGTTTGACTAACGGGACATGGAGCCTCTCTTCGTTTTCAAAAAACTTTGGAAAGAAGTTTGAGAATTATTGAGATTGTCGAGCCGTTTGGTGAGTAGAACTTTGGCTTAGTGGTGCGTTGGCGGACCTGCGCGCATCAGTCACTGGATTGCGTCATCTTCAAACGCAGCTTTGAAATCTGCGTTGGCTTGTCCCACTTCGTTGAAGAATGGCAATCCAAGAATAGAGTAGTCTCGGCCTTGGAAAACGGTCTCAACCCTCGCATTGGCTTTTAGTTGCTCGAGAAACTCTTGCTTCCAGTCGTCTTGCGGGCGCAGGTGGTTTCCCTTTGGTTCGATGAACAACTGGAGGATCGTGCGGGCCTTCGCGTCCTTCTTTCTCAGAAATAGAACGAAGTCTGGTTCAAAGGCACGTCCGGTGTCGAAGTCATATAGTTTCACGGCCTTTTCGTTCCGCAGCAGGTAAAAGTCGTCATAGACGCTGCGAAGTCGGGCTTCCTGATCGTGCATGTATTTGATGAAATGCTTTTCCTGATCGGTGCCGTAACTGTCGTCATAGGCGTGCCAATTCTTGCCGCTCAGGTCGATCTGATCCAGCCCCGGCACGTTGCTTTCTGTCCAGCTTAGCCCGGTCTCACCTTCGATCCGCAGTTTCAGCACCTTGTCGGTGAAGCGGTCTTTGATGGGATAGGGCTTGAAGTCCTTGGTGCCGATATACTCAACACTCTCCCGTTTCACGCCGCTTTCGATCTGGTGCAGGACGTTTTGCGTGATGTCCAGTTTTTGCCGCGCGGTCAGGTTGTCCAGGTCATCGGGCAAGCCGCGCACGCTCACCCTCACGCCGCCGAGATAGGTGTCAGTGGTGACAAACTGAGAGGCGCTGGCGAGTTGCGGAAAAAAGGTCCGCAGATTAGCGAAGTGGAAGAAGTCGTTGGCGTCCATCGCGAAGCCCAGAATGGCCCTGCCGAAATCGCCCAGCTTGAAGTCGCGGGACACGGGTTCCTTACTTGACGGTTTCAACGTCAACTGTCCACCGCCAAAGGCTGAGGCTTCCGTCACACGGCCTGTCATCAGATTGGGATAGGAAAAAGCCCCTTCGATCTTGTAAGCGCCCAACCCTGCTACACCGTCGCGCGGATTGCGCACCCGGTCATTTACCCAGACATGATCTCGCTCATAAAAATCCGTCTGCTTGAAGCTGTCCTTAAGCCGCAAGCGCACAGTCCGGGCGGTATCGTCAAGCATCCCGGTTTCGCGTAGGGCGTTGCGGATGTCTTGGATGTACTTGGGGTTGTGAGAACAGTGGTAATGCAGTTCCTCCAAGATGCGCAGGGGCGTGTCTACCGCGCTATCATACTTACGCTTTTCCGGTGCCACGTCGGGCTGGTCCGGGGCCATAAAGGGGAAGTACCGCGCCCCTCGTCCGATCAACTGCGCCTCGGCCATCGTGGTCTTACCCACCTTGTTGGCCTTGCCGTCGCGGGTGTCATAGAGGCGCACGATGTCGAACAGGTTCAGTACGTCCCAGCCCTCGTTTAGCTTATCGACGGCAAAGATCACCCGTATCTCATTGTCGCGGTCCTCCAAGGCGTTGAGTTCTATCTGTCTGTTTTCCAAATCCTTGGGAATGTTGACGTTCACCACCTTCTCGGGGGCAAAATCGCCCTGTAGCTCACGGGCGAAATCCGCGCCGGTCATGCCCCGTTCGTCTATGATGAAGGCGAAGGCCTGCGAAAGGGTCTCATCGCCCTCAGAAGCCGCCCTGAGCGCGTCCAGAGCCCTCACCAGTCAGCCCCGCGACCATCGCCGTGAAGGCCGCTTCGTTGTCGGCGCTTTCTTTGATCGTTTTGGACTTCATCAGGATCACCGGCTTGCAATGCAGCCCATGCGCTTCGGCCACCTTGCGGCGGTACTGGCTCAGGACCATTGCCTGCATCATCCGGGCCTCGGGTGGCAAATCGGCCTGCCGCAGCTCGATGTCCTTGGAATAACCGTCTTCCCGAAACTGCCGCAGCGAATAGTCGTACAGTATCTTGTCGGCATACTTCGCCCGGATCGCCTCATGCCCAAGGTCCACGGTCGCGGTAAACTCCAACAGCATGTTCTCGGGGTGCTGGCGGAAAATCTCGGATACCGTGCCTTCCCAACTGGCCTTGTCCTTCGCTTCGTCCTTCGTCAGCTTGTCCTTGCTCTTGGTCTCGGCGTTCAGGTGGTGCGCTTCGTCTGAGATCATCACCACCTTGTAATCGCGGAAATCCTCGATGGTGACGGCGTTCTCTTTCGGGGCCTGCATCCGGGTGTGCAGCCCCTGAATGGTCGTGAAGTGGATGTTGATCGCGTCCGTGTTCACCGCGTCGAAGGTATCCACCGCGCGGATGTCCACGGGCTTGTCGTCAATCCGCACACTGGGCGCGAACAGGTGCTTGGCTGATGCGGGGTTGAGGAAGTTTTCCTTAGTCTTCTCGATGATCTGGGCGGAGTTCACGAAGAACAGGAAGTTGCGATAACCGCGCCGGTAGAGGTCAAGGATCAGCGCCGCCATCAGCACCGTCTTGCCGCTGCCCGTGGCCATGTGGAACAGCAGGTGCGGGGCCTTGGGCCGCCCCTCGTATTTGTCGATGTAGAACAGCCAGCGTTCCAGCGCCGTGCGCTGATAGGGGCGTAGCTCGATCTGGGGCGCAAGGTTGCCGGTGATGTCGTCGGGAATGTCTGCCTTGAGCATCCCGAACTTGGCCACCGCATCAATCTGTTCTGTAAGCGTCTGGCTCATGTGTCCAGCCCATAGAAAGAGCGGGTCGCGCGGGCGTCTTCGTCCGGGATGTCGAAATCCGCATCGCCAAGGGAGCCGAGATTGGCATAGAGGTGGTTGGCATCAAGACAGTCCATCAACACGCGCTTGGCGTCTTCGAGCGGAAGCGCGGCGAAGTCGTCAGTGTCAAAGCCGCTCAGGTCCACGTCATAGCGCAGATAGCCGTTGGCCTGAATGTCGGCATGAATGGTTAGCAGCGTGGCCATGTCCGGGGCCGCTTCGATGCGCTCGACAAAGGCCGCATTGGACGCCGCGAGTTCCGCATAGACAAACGATCCGCCGCCTTGCCACTCAACTGCTTTGGAAATGCCGCCCTGTTCACCTTCGATGACTTTCTTGAGGCGCGACGCGGGTAGCTCAAGAATGTAGTCCATTTGCTCTACGGCTATCCAGCGACGGCCCATCTTGTGCGCTACCGCCGCAGTCGTTCCTGAGCCGGAATAGAAGTCCAAAACGATGTCGCCGGGATTGGTGGCGATATGGACAATGCGTTGCAATAACCGTTCGGGCTTTGGCGTGAAGTCTGACGATTCGTCTGTCCCGATGATTGCATTCAACTCCTTCTTTGCTTGCTCGTTTGTTCCAGCGTCTTGGTGTGCCCACCAGGTCGATGACTGAATGCCGTTCTCGTCTGCAAGATACTTCTTTCGCCTTGGTTGATTGTTCCCCTCTTTGCCGAACCACATACGCTTTTCTTTCTCAAGCATGCGGTATTCATCTTCCGTGACTTTCCAGCAATAGCCTTCTGGCGGGAAAAACCGATCACCCGATGGTGCGGTGATCCAATACATCTGGTTTTCCCGGCCCCACTTGCCGTTCTTCTTCTGATTTTGAGCGGTAAAGTCCCGGTGGACCCAAGGCCCTCTGGGGTCATTGTCGGGGTTCTTGTATTCGGCCCGTTGCTTGTCCGTCATTGGCAAGCGGTTGGCACTTTCTTCAAAGATGGTCTTAAAGGTGCCGTTTGACCGCTTTGTTGTTCCTTGCTCTCGCGCGAATACAAGCACGTTGTCGTGAGAGTTGCCCAAGATAACGCGGTCATCCGGTGATGTTCGCTTTTGCCAAGCAATGTGCGCTACAAACTTTTCACGCCCAAACACTTCATCCATCATAACCTTGGCATAATGCACTTCGGTGTCATCCAAGGTGACAAAGATTGCACCATCCCTTGTCAGTAGCGACTTCGCAACCTCAAGCCGCCCTTTGAAAAAGGTCAGCCACGCCGAATGGTTGAAGCGGTCGTTATACCGGAACCCGTCATTGCCGGTATTATAGGGCGGGTCGATATAGATCAGTTTCACCTTGCCTGCATAGCGCACTTTCAGCGAATGAAGCGCCAGCAGGTTGTTGCCCTTGATCAGCAGGTTGTCGTCCTGTGACACCTCGCCCACGGGCTTGGCCTTGCCCTCTGCCACGGCCTCCGCATCCCAGCGTTCCCAGCCGGTCAGCACCTTGGGTTCGAACAGCCGCGTGATGTCGTCCGGGGCCAGCGTTGTGTTCCAGAACACCTCGTTGCGGCCTTTGTCCTCTTTCGTCATGCCGCCTTCCAGCACGCAATCCTTGTAGGGCCACGCCAGCACCACGTCGCGCGACTGGCTCAGGTAATCGCCGCGCCCATCAGTCAGACCGATGCGGTTCTTGAAGGCGGTGTAGCTGTCGGGCAGGAATGCTTTGTTGGACACGAAGTCCTGAAACTTCACCTTGTCGAAGACCTGAACGCCCGCGACCTCGGTGAAGAAGTGCTCCTTGATTGGGTCGGACTGCATCAGCAGTTCCAGCAAACGCGGGTCCATGTTCAGCGCCGCCTCGATCACCGCATTCTTGAGGATCGCCCCGTCCGAGATGAAGGCCTGTTCGGTTTGGAGAAGCTCCGTCAGGTCATCAAGAAGGTTCTGCAATGGGTGGCCTCCGCAACATTACGATTTGTCATCCCTTCTGCCTGATGACGCTATCAGAATCCAGCAGGTCCTGCGCTTCCATCCACTTGCCTTCCAAAGAGTGTTTAGGACAGGGTTTCGGCTATTGATGACTTACTCATTTCATGTCACAAACTCTTACACATCCGGAGTCGATGGAGATATTCGGACCGAATAATCGTTTAAATTCAGCGGTTTGATGTTGGCATTGCGCCCCCTACCGCCGGAGCCAAAGATTTCAAGGGCTTAGAGGTCGCTGCCTCTAGGCCCTTTCTCTTTTGGGGAACACCGGGCGGCGCAGGTGGATACGCGCGCTCACCGGACCGAGGACCCGTGAAGCAGTGCGAAGCGTCCCTTGCAATCGAAGCCGCCGCCCGGGCCGCATTGCGCGACGCCATCTTTCTTTGCGACCGGAGCCCGGCCGTCACGCCTATCAGGGATACCGCCGTCCGGCTGGGCATTGGAATTGATGAGACCGAAGAAGATTATGCGGTCCTTGCGGACAAGATGCTCCGCCTTATGGTCGAGGTCAGCGAAGAGAAGGAGCGACGGTCACGCGGATACTTTCCAGAGCCGCGACCCTATCTCTCGATGGCTCTTTCCGAGCGGACAACCGAAGATCAGATCCCATCCGCCATGCCGAAGGCCTTCGACGCAAGCAGGAACACTGCTCTGCCGCAGATTCCAGATGAAGCCGCGCCGGTTCCTCCGGAGAACGCGGATTTACCATCGGACAATGACATGACCAGCCAAACGTCGACTTTTTAAGTGAGAGAAGGGGCATTGTTGCGGAACTCGGCGTCATGGGGGATTCACTGTGCGAATCCGTATGGTTAAGAGGCTGGCATGAGCAAGCCAGCCCCCACCCGCTGCCGCACAACGAATTGGAAGTCCTATAACGATGCGCTGAAACGGCGTGGGTCGCTGATGATCTGGTTGGACAAGGACATGGTTTGGCTCGCTCCCAAGGTCGGTCGTAACGGCCGTCCTCCCATATTCTCGGATGCGGCGATCCAGTTCTGCCTGTTGGTGAAAGTTATGTTCGGCCTGCCACTGAGACAAACAACCGGGATGGTGGACAGCATTCTGAAGATGGCTGGCCTGGACTGGCCGGTTCCCGACTTCTCCACCCTGAGCCGGTGCCAGAAATTCATCACCGTACAGATATCGAGCCGTCGCACAGCAGGCCCGCTGAACCTGCTGGTCGACAGCACCGGGATCAAGTTTCTGGGGGGATGGCGAGTGGCTGGCGCGCAAACATGGAACGCAGCGAAGACGCCAGTATCGCAAGGTTCATATGGCGATGGACACCGCCACAGGTGACATCCGCGCGGTGGAATTCACCTCGAGCCGAGACGGCGACAGCCCGGTTCTTCCCGATCTGCTCAGCCAGGTGCCGCCCGAAGAGCAGATTGGCACCGTGACCGCGGATGGTGCCTATGATACGCGCCGATGTCATAGCGCGATCCTCGATCGCGGCGGCACGGCCATCATACCGATCCGGAAAAATGGCCATCTGTGGAAAGCAGGCAACCCGGCAGCAAAAGCCCGCAATGACATCTTGCGAGCAACCAAACGGTTGGGCCGAGCGATCTGGAAACGGTAGTCAGGCTATCACGCCCGAAGCAGGACCGAGGCGGAAATGCGATGTCTCAAGTCCTTCGGTGAGCGCATCGCATCAAGGAACCCCGACCGCCAGACTGCCGAAATCCACATCCGCATTGCCCTCATCAACCGCTTCAACGCGCTCGGCACCGCCGAGATCGAGCGCGTTGCCTGAACTCAGCGGGGAATGGGGGAACCTCGCTTAATGCTGAATTCTGCAACAATGCCCCTCTGAACGAACGGGGCGTCGTTGGTCTCGTTATGCGATCTTCCGGCCCAAAGTCCGAGATTGGCGAAGTAATCTTGTAATCGGAGTAAATAATGCCTCAGTTTCCCAACTCCGCTTTCGGTCCAAGCAATTTCGGCTTCGGCCTTCCGACGGGATGCGGCGCGTCTGATTATCGGACCAAGAGATTAAACGACATATACAACTGGTGATCCGTCATGGCCTTGGGCGAACGGGCAACGCGCATCCTGTCCCGAAACCAACTGAGATTTAAAAAAGGAAAAAATTGATATGTGGGATTTCAGCCTTGGCGGCGCATTGGGAATGATGGTGCGCACATCCCCCTTCATTCTCCTGCGCATGGCCGTCTATTTCGGATTACGCTCGGATACATCCTTGTCACCGGCGCCGGCGCCGGGGTGGGGTATGGCATCGGCGGATTTGGTGATGAGGGAGTCCGGGCCAGCACCACGATGTGGGGAGGTTTTGTAGGGTTCGGCATCTTCGGCGCGGTCATGTATTGGGCACGCGAATACATCCTCTACATCGTCAAGGCCGGTCATATCGCGGTTCTGATCCAACTGATCGACGGGAAACGATGCCGGAAGGGCGCGGCCAGGTCGCGCATGCCACGACCGTAGTCAGTCAAGCGAGTCGCGATCGATCAGTCTCAGCGCCAGCGTACTTGTTCGCGATCGATCAGTTGATCAAGGGAGTCATCAAGGCGATTACCGGTCTGGTGCGGGGCATTCTGACCATTCTGCCGATACCGGGCGTGCAGCAGCTTACGCGCATCCTGTCGGCCTTTCTGCGCGTCGCGGTCGGCTTCGTGGACGAGGTGATCCTTGCCTATGCGATCCGTACCAACTCCACCAACGCATGGATGTCGGCCAAGGAGGCGCTGGTGCTTTATGGGCAGAATTACAAAGTGATGCTGAAAAACGCCGCATGGCTGGCGATCATCGTCTACGGGCTCGGCTTCCTGGTGTTCCTGGTCATGCTCGCCCCGGCGGCGCTTGTCGTCTACATGATGCCGGGCACTTGGGCTGCTGGCAGCGTCATTTTTGCCTTGCTGTTCGCATGGAGCGTCAAGGCCGCGCTGCTGGAACCCTTCGCCATCGCCTGCATGATGCAGGTCTATTTCAAGACGATCGAAGGCCAGACACCCAATTCGGAATGGGAGGCCAAGCTGGAGCAAATGTCGAAGAAATTCCGCAAGCTGAAGGAAAAAGCCCTCGGGGCTGCCGACGCGACGCCAGCCGAAGTGTGATGGCGCGCAGCCCCCGCAGGGCTGCGCGCAAGAGACAGTGGATATCACAATGCATGACCCATGGAGGTTTTCTTGCTGACATTAACCAGAAGATTCCTGATCACGCTCTCCTTGCTTCTGTCTCCGGTCGCCGCTCTGGCCCAGGTGGTGCCCGATGGAAAGCCATGACCGCGAAAGCAAGGTTTCGGTTAGAATACCCTGGTGCTTCGGAATCGCAGCAATTTGTGTGCGATGATCTGCCGGGGTTGGACCGAACAAGTGGAGGAACGGGAAATGAAAAAGATTACCTTGAAAGCGGCCACTCTCGCGCTAGCCGGAGGACTGACATTCGCTGCCCCTGTTAACGCGGCGGATAAGAACGTGATGATCGTCTTCGATGGGTCCAATTCCATGTGGGGTCAGATCGATGGCACAGCCAAGATCGAGATCGCTCGGGATGTGATGGAAAACTTGCTGGGCGAGTGGACCGAAACTCGCAAGGTCGGGCTTATGGCCTATGGTCACCGCCGCCGCGGCGATTGCTCGGATATGGAAACTATTGTCGTGCCCGGCGAAGGCACCCGCACCGAGATTCTGGATCGGATCGGCGCGATCACTCCCACGGGCAAGACCCCCCTGACCAGCGCCGTAGAGCAGGCCGCGACAGAGCTTTCCTACACCGATACACCTGCCACCGTGGTTCTTATCTCCGATGGGCTGGAAAGCTGCGAGCGTGACCCCTGCGCGTTGGCCGAAACGCTTGAAAAGGGCGGTGTCGGGTTCACCACGCATGTGGTGGGATTCGGTCTCGGCGACGCGGATACAGCCGCTCTATCCTGTCTGGCCGAGAAGACCGGCGGGCAATATATATCGGCTAGCAATGCCGAGGAACTGGGACGGGCATTGAGTACCGTTGGCACTGCCGTTGCCGAACCCGAGCCGGAACCGGAACCGGAACTCCCCGAGGTAACCGTTACCGGTCCGGAAACTGCCCTTGCCGGTTCGCTCGTCCGCGTCGGTTGGGACAAGGCTCTCGACAAGCGGGATTATGTCACCATTGTGCCCACAGGAACCGAATTGGGGGAGTATGATAACTATATTCGCGTGAAGGACAGGACCGAAGGCGACCTGCGCGCCCCGGCCGATACCGGCATGTATGAACTGCGTTACATGACATCGGAAGACGGCAAGGTGCTTGGCACCGCGATGATCGAGATCACTGAACCCGAGGTAACTGTCAGCGGACCGGATACGGCACTGGCGGGTGAGCGGTTCCCGGTTGAATGGACCGGGACGATTGATGGCCAGGATTACGTCACCATCGTTGCCATGGGCGCCGAGGAAGGTAGCCATGCCAACTATGTCCGCGTTAGCGACAAGAGCGCGGAAATGCTGCAGGCTCCGGCTGAGACCGGCCTCTACGAGTTGCGCTATGTGCTCAAGGAAGGCCGCAGGACGATGGCGCGCCAACCCATCGAGATCACTGAACCCGAGGTAACTGTCAGCGGACCGGATACGGCACTGGCGGGCGAGCGGTTCCCGGTTGAATGGACCGGGACGATTGATGGCCAGGATTACGTCACCATCGTTGCCATGGGCGCCGAGGAAGGCAGCCATGCCAACTATGTCCGCGTTAGCGACAAGAGCGCGGAAATGCTGCAGGCTCCGGCTGAGACCGGCCTCTACGAGTTGCGCTATGTGCTCAAGGAAGGCCGCAGGACGATGGCGCGCCAACCCATCGAGATCACTGAACCCGAGGTAACTGTCAGCGGACCGGATACGGCACTGGCGGGCGAGCGGTTCCCGGTTGAATGGACCGGAACGGTTGATGGCCAGGATTACGTCACCATCGTTGCCATGGGCGCCGAGGAAGGCAGCCATGCCAACTATGTCCGCGTTAGCGACAAGAGCGCGGAAATGCTGCAGGCTCCGGCTGAGACCGGCCTCTACGAGTTGCGCTATGTGCTCAAGGAAGGCCGCAGGACGATGGCGCGCCAACCCATCGAGATCATCGAGCCGGAAGTAACGGTCAGCGGGCCGGATGAGATCAGGGCCAATTCAGAAATTACAGTTGAATGGACGGGCACTGTCGATGACCAGGACTACATTACCATTGTCGCCAGAGGTGCCGAGGAAGGTAGCCATGCCAAATATTTCCGCGTTCGCGACAAGAGCAAGGAGAAGCTTCAGGCTCCGGCGGATCCCGGCCTTTACGAATTGCGCTATATACTCAAGGAAGGCCGCAGGACGATGGCGCGCCACGCGATCGAAGTGCTGGCCGCCGACGCGGCTCTGGAAAGCGGTGCAAGCCTGAGTGCACCGGAGACCGCCGCGCCTGGTGCCGTTATCGACGTCGGCTGGAACGTGAATAGCGCCAGCGCTGATCAGCGGATCACATTAGCGCGTGGCAATCAGGCGATCTTTACTTGGCTGGAAGCAGTCAGAATCTCTGGTGAACCACCGGTGCAGATCACCTTGCCGGAGGAGCCCGGCATTTACGAGCTTCGCTTTCTGGACGTGGCGAACCAGGCAGTTCTGTCGCGAAAAGTGATCGCGGTGGAATGAGATTTTTTCTGGCAAGGCCAAAGCGCAGGGCGCTAAATACGACACATGCGCTGGAAATGCTTGAAGTTTGGGGGAATACCTGATGTCAGCGAATGGGCATTGTTGCAGAATTCAGCATTAAGCGAGGTTCCCCCATTCCCCGCTGAGTTCAGGCAACGCGCTCGATCTCGGCGGTGCCGAGCGCGTTGAAGCGGTTGATGAGGGCAATGCGGATGTGGATTTCGGCAGTCTGGCGGTCGGGGTTCCTTGATGCGATGCGCTCACCGAAGGACTTGAGACATCGCATTTCCGCCTCGGTCCTGCTTCGGGCGTGATAGCCTGACTACCGCTTCCAGATCGCTCGGCCCAACCGTTTGGTTGCTCGCAAGATGTCATTGCGGGCTTTTGCTGCCGGGTTGTCTGCTTTCCACAGACGGCCATTTTTCCGGATCGGTATGATGGCCGTGCCGCCGCGATCGAGGATCGCGCTATGACATCGGCGCGTATCATAGGCACCATCCGCGGTCACGGTGCCAATCTGCTCTTCGGGCGGCACCTGGCTGAGCAGATCGGGAAGAACCGGGCTGTCGCCGTCTCGGCTCGAGGTGAATTCCACCGCGCGGATGTCACCTGTGGCGGTGTCCATCGCCATATGAACCTTGCGATACTGGCGTCTTCGCTGCGTTCCATGTTTGCGCGCCAGCCACTCGCCATCCCCCAGAAACTTGATCCCGGTGCTGTCGACCAGCAGGTTCAGCGGGCCTGCTGTGCGACGGCTCGATATCTGTACGGTGATGAATTTCTGGCACCGGCTCAGGGTGGAGAAGTCGGGAACCGGCCAGTCCAGGCCAGCCATCTTCAGAATGCTGTCCACCATCCCGGTTGTTTGTCTCAGTGGCAGGCCGAACATAACTTTCACCAACAGGCAGAACTGGATCGCCGCATCCGAGAATATGGGAGGACGGCCGTTACGACCGACCTTGGGAGCGAGCCAAACCATGTCCTTGTCCAACCAGATCATCAGCGACCCACGCCGTTTCAGCGCATCGTTATAGGACTTCCAATTCGTTGTGCGGCAGCGGGTGGGGGCTGGCTTGCTCATGCCAGCCTCTTAACCATACGGATTCGCACAGTGAATCCCCCATGACGCCGAGTTCCGCAACAATGCCTGTCTCAGCGCGAACTGGCCCGGCGGACCGCGGTTGGTTCCGGCACAATCAGCCAAATCGAGGCGGGAGCGACGCAGCCCTCCGTCTCGGTCCTGAAGAAAATCCTCGACGGTGTTCCGATGGACCTCGCGACCTTCTTCAGTTTTGAGTTGGCCGACGACGTTTCGCCCGTCGTGCGCAAAGCAGAGTTGGCGGATATTGGCGCGCCGGGGGTGAAGTATCTGCTCGTGGCCGCGCAGATTGTTGATTTCCGCTGAGAAGTGACCCGGTAGCCCACAATAGTTTCACTGAGAATTGACCCATGTGGACACGTTGTCCCTGACGATTTTGGTCGGGGAGATATGGAGTGATCGGCATGGGATTTTTGAGTGTTATTCGACGCTGGGCATTGCGTGACAAAGTGCCAATCCGCGAGATTTCCCGGCGCACGGGCCTGTCTCGCAACACCATCAGAAAGTATCTTCGCGAAGGCGCTGTAGAGGCGAAGTTTAAGACGCCATCTCGGCCGAGCAAGCTGGACCCGTACGCGGACCGTCTATCTGTTTGGTTGCTGGCGCAGACGCGGAAGCCGCGCAAAGAGCGCCGTACCGTGAAGCAAATGCATGCCGATCTGGTCAAGCTTGGCTATGACGGCTCCTATGGTCGCGTGGCGGCGTTCGCTCGGGCCTGGCAGTCGGATCGACACCGGGCAGAGCAGACGACGGGACGCGGCACATTCGTGCCCTTGGTATTCCAGCCCGGCGAAGCGTTCCAGTTCGACTGGAGCGAAGACTGGGCGAACATTGGCGGCGAGCGGATCAAGCTGCAGGTCGCTCATATCAAGCTGTCGCACAGCCGGGCCTTTTTGGTGCGAGCCTACCCGCTGCAAACCCACGAGATGCTGTTCGACGCCCACTGGCACGCATTCCGCGTCTTCGGCGGCGTACCGGGGCGAGGCATTTACGACAATATGAAGACGGCGGTGGATCGGGTTGGCCGCAGCAAACAGCGGGACGTCAACGCACGTTTCAGGGCCATGGCCAGCCACTACGTTTTTGAGCCCGAGTTCTGTAACCCCGCCGCTGGTTGGGAGAAAGGTCAGGTCGAGAAGAACGTGCAAGATGCGCACAACCGCATGTGGCAAGTCATGCCTGTCTTCAAGGATCTGGATGAATTGAACCAATGGTTGGAGGATCGCTGTTTGGCCCTTTGGGCGGAAACGGCGCATCAGACGTTACCCGGCTCCATCGCTGACGCTTGGAACGCTGAGAAGCCTACCTTGATGGCGCTGCCACCGGCCTTTGATGGGTTTGTCGAGCACAGCAAGCGGGTATCGCCGACATGCCTCATTACCTTCGAGCGCAATCGGTACAGCGTTCCCGCCAGCTTTGCCAACCATCGTGTCAGTTTACATGTCTATCCAGATCGGCTGGTCGTCGTGGCAGAGGGCCAAACCGTATGCAGGCACCATCGGATCATCGACCGAACACATCGCAAACCGAGTAAAGTCGTTTACGATTGGCGCCACTACCTGGCTGTTGTCCAGCGCAAATCTGGCGCCTTACGCAATGGCGCACCGTTCACAGAGATGCCTGAAGCCTTCCGCCGTCTGCAGGATACCATGTTGCGCAAAGAGGGCGGTGACCGGGAGATGGTCGATATCCTGTCCTTGGTCCTGCATCATGACGAGGCCGCCGTTCTATGTGCCGTAGAACTGGCACTTGAAGCTGGCGTGCCTACCAAGACGCATATCCTGAACCTGCTCCACAGGCTGATCGACCGCAAATCAACCAATCATCCCGAGGTCGACACACCAGATGCCCTGTCCTTGGAAACGGCGCCAAAGGCCAACGTCGACCGCTATGACGCTCTGAGACAGGCTGGAGAAAATCGCCATGCGTCATGACCCTGCAGGCGCCTCAATCGTGATCATGCTACGCAGCTTAAAGCTGCATGGCATGGCGCAGGCCGTCGATGATCTGGTCGCCCAGGGCGCTCCAGCGTTCGAGGCCGCAACGCCGATGTTGTCCCAGTTGCTCAAGGCCGAGATGGCAGAACGAGAAGTGCGCTCCATCGCCTATCACACGAAGGTGGCCCGCTTTCCGTCTTACAAGGACCTCGCGGGCTTTGACTTCAAATCCAGCGAGATCAATGAAGCCACCGTCCGGCAGTTGCACCGTGGCGCGTTCATGGAAAACGCCGAGAATGTCGTCCTGATCGGCGGACCGGGCACCGGCAAAAGCCACATCGCAACGGCCATCGGCGTCCAGGCCATCGAGCATCACAGGTGCAAAGTGCGCTTCTACTCGACCGTGGAACTGGTCAACGCGCTGGAACAGGAAAAGGCGCTCGGAAAGGCCGGCAGAATGGCCGAGATGCTCACCAAGATTGACTTGGTCATTCTTGACGAGCTCGGCTACCTGCCGTTCAGCTCATCAGGCGGCGCGTTGCTGTTCCACCTCCTGGGCAAACTATATGAGCGCACCAGTGTGATCATAACCACGAACCTCAGCTTCTCCGAATGGGCTCAGGTCTTCGGCGACGCGAAGAGGACAACAGCCCTCTTGGACCGGCTCACTCACCGCTGCCACATTCTGTAAACCGGCAACGACAGCTACCGCTTCAAGGCCAGCTCCGAGGCCGCAAGGAAAACGCGAAAGGAGGCCCAGGCATTGACCGTCAAATAGTCGCTGATACATAAACAAGCGTGGGTCAAATCTCGGTGAAAATACCGCGTCACTTCTCAGCGGAAATCAACACCGACCGCACGCGGCGAGAATCTCCGACACGTCTTCGATACTCAGCACCGTCGGCAGCTTGCGTGGCTGCGTTCGGAACTGCATGTACTTCTTCATCTCCTCGCGCCCACAGGTCTTCCCAAACAGAAATCTGAGCGCCATGATCCGCGCGTTGTACGTCGTTGGTGTCATGCCGGTATCGGTCATGTGCAGTTGGTAGGTGCGAAGGTCATCCGGTGTCGCGGTGTCCGGTGATCGCCCCAGGAAAAGCGCAAAATCCTTGACCGCTCGAATATGTGCCTTTTGCGCTTTGTCACCCATCGCGTGAATGCGCATGTCCTCGATCATCCGCTCGCGCAGCGGGGGCGTTCTCTCCTCTGTCATGGGAACCTCCTGTCATCAGATTGAGAAGGCCCAAATCGTCAGACAGGTTGGAGAGATCGCAAAACGCGCACCCTCGCAGGATCGTTCAACACCTCAGCCACGGGCGCCCCTGCCGCGGTAGCGGCTTCGTCCTTGTCCGCACTCCGGACCTCGGCCTGCTTGACCGTGCTGCACGGCGCCTTGAATGACATGGTGTGATCGCGGCGGTCGCTCTCCCCGGGTGAACGAGGTCTGATAGGATCAGCCTCACCAATTAAAAGCCGTGAGGAGAACGACCATGAGCAACTATGTTGGTCTCGACGTTTCGTTGAAAGAAGTCTCGGTCTGCGTTGTGGATGCGCAGGGATCGGTTGTGAAACGCGCGACCCTGCCGACGGACCCGGATGTCATCGCCGACCATCTTTCCCGGGAAGTTCCTGATGCGGAACGTGTCGTGCATGAAAGCGGGATACTCGCCACTTGGCTGACGCGTGAGCTTGAGAAGCGCGGTGTCCCGATCATCTGCATCGACGCTCGCATGGCGCACAAGGCTCTGTCTGCGCGCCTCAACAAGTCGGACAAGGCGGACGCGGAGGGTCTGGCGCAGCTGTCTCGGACCGGCTGGTTCACGAAAGTCCATGTTCGCAGCGAAGCCTCCGACCGAGTGCGGGCGCTGGTGGGGGCGCGAGAACGACTGATCCGCATGCGCAAGGATCTCGAAGCCCATATCCGCGGTGTCCTCAAAACCTTCGGCATCCGCATGGGAGCTGTTCCCAGTGCCCATCATCGCCAAGGATTCCGAGACCAGCTTGCCGAGGCTGGAGCCTGCGATCCGATGCTGGGGCTTGTGGCACAGACCATGATACCCATCCACAAGACACTTTGCGCCTCGGCGGAAGCCCTGGCCGATGAACTGATGCATGTTGCCAAGCAGAATACGTTGGCACGTCGCCTCATGACAGTGCCGGGCGTCGGCCCCCTCGTGGCGCTCAACTTCATCGCGACATTGGACGATGCGAGCAGGTTCCGTCGATCGAGCGATGTCGGCGCGTTTCTGGGATTGACGCCACGACGATACCAATCGGGCGAGATCGACAGATCAGGCCGTATCTCCAAATGCGGAGATGCCGAGATGCGACGTCTGCTTGTATCCGCTGCCGCGTCCTTGATGACACAGGTCAGACGGTTCTCACCTCTCAAGTCCTGGGCGATCCGGCTCAGCGCGCGCAAAGGCTTCAAGAAGGCCGCCGTCGCAACGGCACGCAAGATCGCCGTGATCCTCCATGCCATCTGGCGTGATGGAACCGAGTTCAACTGGAAAGGGGAGCCCGCAACCTGACAAACAGCATACCCGCCTGAGGACAGGGCGGGTTCGGCGTCCTCCGGGACGGTGGCAGATCGATCTCGCGTGAAGCGGTCGAGGTGACGCCAACCGCATCAACCTCGTGAATGACATTCCAGACGATCAGCCCCGGACG
This sequence comes from Qingshengfaniella alkalisoli, assembly GCF_007855645.1. Classification (GTDB taxonomy): domain Bacteria; phylum Pseudomonadota; class Alphaproteobacteria; order Rhodobacterales; family Rhodobacteraceae; genus Qingshengfaniella; species Qingshengfaniella alkalisoli. The sequence continues at coordinate 1,255,227 of NZ_CP042261.1, read as the reverse complement.
CCATCATGAAGCGGCACTGCCTGACTTCGGAGAGAACCAAGACCCCGGCGGACAACAGAACCATGCCCTTGACATCACCGCGATCAGAGAACCGGTTCGGGGAAGCCGCGCTGCGGCGGCTGCGACCTGTGCGAATGTCCGGTGTGGGCCGACTGCGACGGGTGTCCGTTTGGGCGGGTTGAGTTGACAAACTCTCTGCACCGTTCCGCACCCATTCAAAATGCAGAACATTGTTCTTTTTCGGAGCATAGCTTGCGCGATTTCTGGCGGGCACGAAAGTAAAACAGAACATCTTTCCGCAAAGTTGACCCATCAGGTGCGGTTGCAGAGCTTTTCACCACAATCAACTCAATGTAGACATCCACATCAGCTATCAGTGCTCTTGCTGGCGTTGCCGCCTGGCGCTCATGAGGATTGCACCAGCCGCGATCATTGAGATCCCAAGAGCTTCACGGGCTGTAGGAACCTCTCCGAAGAAGAGGGCGCCCCATAAGGCTGCGAAGCCCAGGTATGCAGTATCGAAGACACCTACCACCGGCGTCGGTGTCAGGCGGTAGGCCATGGCGACCGCCGTGGCGATGATCGCCAAGAGACCCCCAAGAAAGACTGCGAGGCTCCAGTCTGCAGCAGCCAGCCGGGGCCAGAGAGACAGGACGAAGCCCTCTCCGCCGCTCGGCTGGACGACCGCCAAGCCGACAAGTCCGGCGGCCGCAACGCCACAGAGACAGAGATTGAGCGTGAAGGCCATCGCCTCCGGGCTCTCCGTCTGGCAGTGACTCCAGGTGATGATCCCGGCCAGCGCATAGAATCCGGCGGCTGCGAGCGGGAGTAGCAGCATGGGGGTGAAGCTGTCGGGCGAGGGAGAAACAGCTAGGAGCACCCCTGCGAGAGAGAGAGTGACGGCGGTCCACCCCCGCCCACCGATGGTCATCCCCAACAGGAAGCGGCCCAACAGCGCCATCCAGACGGGAGAGGTATAGTAGCAGGCCGCTGCGAGGGTGAAGGACATGGCCGGCAGCGCCGCGTAGTAGTTCAACCACATCGCGGCGAGGCAGAGGCTGCGCGCCCAAACCCAGCCGGGCCGGGTCAGGCGAAGGGCAGAGCTGTCCTTGGTCGCCAGGACCCACGTCGCAAGCAAAATCGCGGCGAAGAAGGACCGCAGCAGGACCAGCTGCGCCAGCCCGAAGCGGTCGCCGCTCAGTTTTACCAGTGCATCCGAGAAGGACAGAAGAAAGACCGCCGTGAGGATCGCGATGATGCCCCGAGTAGTTCCGTCAAGAGGGGGTGTTCGTTCGATTATCCATGCCATTCGGGGTGGATATCATCCGGAGTATCCCTCATAAAATGAGATACAATCAGAAAAACATGAGAACATGGAATGGATCGCCGCCCACTGCCGCCTTTGTCCCGCCTCCCGGCCTTCGAAGCGGCTGCGCGGCATGAGAGCTTCACGGCCGCCGCCGAGGAACTGGGGCTGACACAAACCGCCGTGACCAAGCAGATCGCTGCCCTGGAAGCGGATCTCGGCATGCGGCTCTTCGAGCGGCGGAACAGGGCCGTCTTCCTGACCGAGGCCGGACGCGCTTTCGGACGCGTTGTCGGTACGGCGCTTGCCGATATCTCGGCCGAGACGACGCGGCTGCGCGGCGGACGGGCCGCAGGCGGACTGGTCCTGCATTGCCAGCTCTGCGAAGCCTTCTACTGGCTAATGCCGCGCCTGGCGCGCTTTCACGAGCTTCACCCCGGACTGGAGGTCCGGGTCATCAGCGCGCTCGCCCCACTGACCGCGGCGCTTGAACCCTTCGACGTGGCCATCCAGACGACCGGGCGGCCCTCCGGGTCGGCGCGACTGGCCTTCACGGCATCGGATGAGATCTTTCCTGTCGCCGCGCCCGGGTTGGTACCGCCGGAAACCCTGCCGCTATCGATCCGGGAGCTGGCGCGCCAGCCTCTGCTATCGCACCAGGTCTTGCCTCAGGACTGGATGGATTGGTCGGACTGGTTCGCGGCCGTCGGACATGCCAGCCTGAGAGCTGCCAAGATGACCTACTTCGATAGCTTTCCGCTGGTCCTGCAAGCCGCGGCTGCCGGACAAGGGATCGCCCTTGGGTGGCGAAACACGGTGAGCGGGCTTATCGCCGACGGCAAGCTCGAGAGGGTCTGCGACGAGGCCGTATTTCGCCCCACCGAGGTCTCGGTCTTTCGCGGCGCTCGGAACGGGAACCACACAGAGACCGATGCCCTGCTCTCATGGCTTCACGACGAACTGGCTGAGCCTCGGCAAGAATGACTCGGGCATGGGCCGGGAAGCCCCGGTGTTGATGTCTGCCGAATTTTCGGCTGGCGCACCGCCGCAAGTCAGCTTCGAGCCCAAATTGACCGAGAGCTAACCCTCGCGTGGGCCTCATTCTGCGCTCGTTCCTGACAACCAGCTTGAGAACACGCGCATCGCGGAGGTCACCTGTCGATCCGACGGCCAGGCGAGGTAATACCACCCCGCCGGCACGGTAACTCCGAAGGGCTGCGCAAGGCGGCCCTGCGCGATGTAGCTTTCGAACATCGCCACTGGCAACAGCGCCGCGCCAGCGCCCGAAGCTGCGAGCTCGGCAAGCGCCACCGAACTGTCAAAAACCGGGCCGGTCACCGGTGGGCAGGCCGTGCCCGCCGCCTCGAACCATCCTCCCCATTCGGCGCTGCGATAACTGCGCAGCAGTGTCACCTGCGCCAGATCGGCGGGGTGCAGCAGCCGCGCGGCCAGTGCGGGGGCGCAGAGCGGGGCCAGCGGGGCGTCCATCAGCGGGATCGCTTCATGCCCTGTCCAGCCGCCGGTGCCGAAGCGGATCGCCATGTCGAGTCCTTCGCGCAGGATCTCCACGCGGTTATTGTTGGTCGAGATGCGCAGGTCGATCTCTGGATGCGCCTGACGGAACAGCTCGAGCCGCGGCATCAGCCAGCCAAGCGCGAAGGTCGTGTTCACCCCGACCTTCAGCACTTCGATATCCCGGCGACCATCGAGCCTTCCCAGCACCCGCGCCATCGCGTCGAACCCGTGCTCGAGGACCGGGAAAAGCAGGCGCCCCTCGTCGGTCGGCACGAGACCCTGTGAGGTACGCAGAAACAGGGTGGCCCCGAGCAGGTCCTCGAGCCGCGCGACTTGGTGGCTCACCGCCGCCTGGGTGACGCGCAGCTCGATCGCGGCCTTTGTGAAGCTGCCTTGCCGCATGGCAACTTCAAAGACCCGTAGGGCATTGAGTGGCAGGTCGGGGCGGTCCATGGCAATACCTCAGCTTATGGGAGGGTATAAGATTTGTCGTTTGAGGCCTGTGTGCAAGGAGAAATATAGTGCCCCCATGACTTCACCTGATGCCTTCCACTGGGTGCCTTGGGCGCCTCTACCTTAAAAAAGGATACCCTCATGCGGTTTACCGCTTCCGTCCTGCCGCGCGTCGCGGCAGGGGTCTTTCTCAGCCTGTCCCTGGCCTCAGTGTCGTTTGCCCAGAGGCCCATCGATACGCTCGCGGACACCGTCGCGCAGGTCGAAGAGCGGCTTGGCGCGCGCATCGGTCTGTCGCTTGTCGATACTGGCTCGGAGCTGTCGTGGCTTCACCGCGAGGACGAACGTTTCCTGATGAACAGCACGGTGAAGACCCCGCTCTGCGGCACCGTTCTGGCGCGTCGTGATGCGGGCAGGCTATCGCTGTCTGACACCCTGCGCGTGACGCAGGAGGACATTCTGTCCTATGCGCCTGTCACCGCGGAACAGGTTGGCACCGAGATGACCCTCGCGGACCTCTGCCTCGCCGCGCTCGACATGAGCGATAACACGGCGACGAACATGCTGATCGATTACCTCGGCGGTCCGCAGGCGGTGACGGAGTTTTTCCGAACAACCGGGGATGAGGTGAGCCGACTCGACCGGCGCGAGCCCGAGCTGAACACCTTAGTGCCCGGGGACCCGCGCGACACGACGACCCCGGCAGCCATGACCTCAACACTGCGTCGACTGCTGCTGGGGGACGTGCTGTCCCCCAGCTCCCGTGACCAACTGGCGGAGTGGATGAGCCTTGGTGGCGTGACCGGCAACTTGCTGCGCGCGGATGCGCCGGATGACTGGCTGATCCTCGACAAGTCCGGCAGTGGCAACCATACGCGCAACATCATTGCGGTGATTACCCCTGACGGGGGATCGCCCTGGATCGCCACCATCTTCATCTCCGATACAGATGCGGATTTCGCAACACGCAATGCCGCGCTTCAGGAGATCGGCAGCGCCGTGATATCGGTGATCCGGAACTGAAATCGGCCTGCCCGGGTGACACCGCTTGGGGCAGGTCCAATCCCTTTCAAGACGGCGGCTCTGCGGGCTTTCCGACCGCGCCGTTGCCTCGGCGATGAGGGGGGTACTGTGCCCGTGCTTCGAGCGATCTCCAGGAGATCGCAAAGGGCGTCGAGTGAAACTTCGGCAGCACCCGAAACCGCGGAGACGATAGAAAAGGATCAGGTCGCAGCGAAGGGCCAAAGAGTCCGCTTCGACCCCAATCCACGACGTTTACAGACAGTGCGGGTGACGCGCGACACCGTTCTATGGTTGCCAATGCCGCGACATGACCTCCGCAAGAAAGCGCAGAAGGGTCTCGCTAAGGTGCGCGTGGCTTTGGCCAGACGTCTCGCAATCATTTTTCATGCCATCATGCGAGACCAAACCATCTTCAAAGCGGCCTGAGATTGCAAAGTTCAAAGCGAGAATTCCAAACACCAGTTCCCAGCGGGAACGATGCCCGAGGGAGGGCGTAGGACACGGCGTGTATTCTGTAGCAGCGGCTTCGGCCAGATTGCGGTTTCAACCTTGCCGACCTACCTCCAGCCAACCCCATCCTGAGCCCCGGAGCTCGAGGAGAACGAAGGCAACCTCAGACATCGACAGCAATTGGAAAAGCGCATTGACAGATTAGAGAACGGAACAAGCCCTTAGCCGCCTTCCTTAAGGCAAGCATAGTTTCCAAGGTCGGATACGACACCAAGCTCGTTCATGAAGACCTGCGGATTGAAACCGGTCCGGTCGTATCGCTCTTTCGCAGCGGCTCTTGCTTCATCATGGCAAGCGCGATTTCGCCATCTGACAAAGGTGACGATATTGAAGCGCCCCGTGCCTTCGATCTGTTCAAGTATCATATTCTGCTCACAGCCCGTCGCTTCATCCAAGGCATCATGCGTCCGCCTAAGGCGCTCTATGAAGCGAGGTCTGGATGCGGCTGGAACGCTGAACTTGTCGATTCTGAAGAATGGCTCTTCCGACATGATACTCTCCTGGTCTATTGTGGCTTCATGTTTGACAACATGCTGTCAAAGTTGAGGGGGAGTATCAAGTATGAATGCAAGCGCTGATAAGCTTGGGGGCCTCGTTCTCGAAGTGTTTCGCTTGAACGGCTGCCTGATCGCGGCAGGTGACGACAAGGTGGCACCGTTCGGTCTCAGCAGCGCTCGCTGGCAGATTCTTGGTGCAGCCATCCGGACATCAGAACCCCGTACCGTCTCACAACTTGCGAGAGAAACAGGCGCATCACGCCAAGCCGTGCAACGCCTGACGAATGTGCTTGTTGACGGGGGATTGCTCGAAATGACGGAAAACCCCCAAGACAAGCGTGCGCAGCGCGTAGAGGTGACGGAAAAAGGCCGGTCGGTCTACTCCAGGGCTAATCGTGTCCGGCAGATTTGGCTGGGCGATATAGCCGAATGCCTTGGCGAAGACGAGATCGAACACGCGCTAAGGCTATTAGAGCGGCTGCGGTCTCTTCTGTCCTACGTAGATTGATGAATCCGGACGACAGCTTCGTCCCGTTCTCGATTGCCTTCCGAGCCGACCCCCTGCGCTGCGATGCCGCATGGCAGTTTCGAGTCCAAAATGATGGCCTCTGTGAGGCGGAACACCGGGACGGTGGTAATTTCAGTTTGGCGGCAAAATTGTCATTCCGGTTTCCCGCGCTTTTGCGACAACTGCCGCGATGTCGGGCTCGGGCGGTGCAGGCAGGTCGGTTTGGTCGTCCGGCAAAGCCCTTCCGACGCCAGTGAAGAAGGCCTCATGCATGTGACCCGGCGCGTTAAGGATCAACAAACGCGCGGGAACATTTCCGACGGCCTGGAAGCCGGATGGAACCCATTGCCCCGCACGGCGGGGGGCTCGTCGCATCTTGATGTATGAGCAGGGGCTTGCCTCTGATGATCTGGGACTGCCAGCACCGGAGCAAGAATAGCTGATCCATGCCCTTGCGACGGCGACTGGCACCGAAGCGATGATCGCCTTCCTTGATGTTGTGAATGTGGACCACGCCACGGCGCGCGAGACGGTTTCGGAAATCGCGGATGCGCTTCTCGACCGTTATATTGGGCAAGACACCTGAGCCTTGCGAATCCCGGTTGGGTCATTTGGGATGATGGTCTGATAAAGGGCACGCAAGCGGGGTTTTTCAACGGGTGCCCCCAAGGCCCATTTGTTCATCTGTGTATAGCGACGGCTCAGGCCCGTCCTTGCCTGTCGATCCTGACCGTTGTTGAGGGGGTGCGCTGCGCCACCGCAAGGCCGCCCCGAGCCCAAATTCGACTTTGCCTAAGGACTGTCGACGCACATCGGCATCCACTTCTAACGTCTGTTCTTGTTTGCAAACGCACCAGGCGACTGGCCCTCGTGCCGAACGAAAGCCAGTCCAAATGCGCTGGCGGAGCCGTACCCGACCTTCAGAGCGATCTCGGTATTGGTCAGCCCGCCCTGCCGTAGCAAGGTCTTGGCCACGGCCATGCGCCACTCGGTCGCGTATTCCATTGGCGCGCAGCCAACCTGCCTGCGGAACCGCTCGAAGAATCCAGAGCGCGACATACCGGCCTCCTTCGCCATGTCTGAAACGGAAAGGGCGCCGCCCGCCTCGGCGTGGATACGTCGTAATGCACTGGCCAGTTGCGGATCAGACAGGCCGCGCAGCAGCCCTGGCGGCAGGGTCGCCGCCGGACCCGAGCGCAGGGCCTCGATCAGCAGAACCTCAAGCAACCGCTCCAGGATCATTCCGCGCCCCGGCCGGTCGGCACGGGTTTCCTCGTGGATTATCGGCACCAAGGCCGTCAGGCGGCTTTGCCCCAAGACATGGATCATCTCGGGCAACAGCGACACGAGCAGGTCATTGGCCGGCGCGTCAAAGCGGCAATGCCCGACCAGAGCGCGAACATCGACCGGGGCCTCTGACAGGCCAAGCCGGAAACGTCCGGGACCGGTTTCAAGCGGCAGACGTGGCACATGCGGCGGCGGGGGCACCTCGCTCGACATGGTAAAGCCCTGCAGGTGGGGGATCAGCACGAAATCTCCGGCCGCCAGCGTGACAGGATCGCGCCCAGTGACGTGCAGCCGGCACTGCCCTTCGACCATCGCGCAATAGAAGGGGCTGGCCATGTCGTGACGCTCCACCATCCAATGACCACCAGCTTCGACCATCTTGGAGATGGAGACCGCAGGCTTGAGCAAGGTAACGACGCTGGTAAGAGGATCTGCAGGGTTGTCGAGCATGGGTCTGGACGATTGATGAATTATTGTGGACATCTGAATATAGAATGACCGGAGACTGCCGTCTATCTCCTTATCACAGAAGACAAGGAGATCTGAAATGCCCCGTGTTCTCATCACCGGTTGTTCCTCCGGTTTCGGCCAGGCCATCGCCGTGCAGTTCCTCGATAAGGGCTGGGACGTCATCGCCACGATGCGCAGCCCTTCCGTCGAAGGCCTGCCGGAGTCAGGCCGCCTGCAGGTGCTGTCCCTGGACGTCACCGACCCCGAAAGCATTGCGGCTGCGATTGCCGACGCGGGCCAGATCGACGCGCTGGTGAATAACGCCGGTGTCGGCATGCTCAACGTGCTGGAAGGTGCTGACATCGCCAGGGCCCGCGAACTGTTCGAAACGAACGTGCTGGGTGCCATGGCCATGACCCGCGCCGTGATGCCAGCCATGCGCGCGCGGCGCAGTGGCGTCATCGTCAACGTCAGTTCCAGCGTGACGCTGCGCCCGTTGCCCGCCCTGTCGATCTACAGCGCCAGCAAGGCCGCCCTGAATGCCTTCACTGAAAGCTTCGCGCTTGAGGCGGCTGAATTCGGCGTCCGCGCCCGGCTGGTGCTGCCCGGTAGCGCGCCGTCGACATCCTTCGGACGCAACGCCGTGGCACGGATGGGTATGGATGTGCCCGAGGCCTACGGCCCCTTCGTGCAGGCCTATTTCCAGAGCCTTCGGTCAGCGACCGAGAAGACAGAGGCGCGCGATGTCGCGCAGGCTGTCTGGCGGGCCGTCACGGACGAGACCGCGCCGATGAAGCTGCCCGCAGGCGCGGACGCAGAAACCTGGTTTCGCGAAGAAGGCCTTGCCACGGCCTGACACGTCCGATGCGGCCATCCCTTTCGAAAGGAAACACCTCCATGAACAGACTGATCACCCTTTCCCGCGCCCTGCCGACACCAGATCCGGAGATCACCGTCGCCTATACGCCGATCCGGCTGCCGATGCCGGGCCGCCAGCCGCTTGAGCTGCGCCTGACCGCTCCGGCTGCTGGGGGCGATCTGCCCATCGTGATCCTGTCGCACGGCTTCGGTCCCTCGAACTATCTCCCCTCCAAGGATGGCTACGCCCCGCTTGCGCAGTTCTGGGCGGAGCGGGGACTGGCTGTTCTCCAGCCGACGCAAGCCAGCTCCCGGGTCGGTGGGCTCGACCCCGATCTGCCCAACGGACCCTTTTTCTGGCGCGAGAGGGTGGCGGAAATGCGCGTCATTCTCGACCAGCTGGCCGAGGTCGAGCGGCAGGCCCCCGCCGTCTCCGGCCGCCTGGACCACGACCGTATCGCCGTGGCCGGGCATTCCTTCGGCGGCTTCACCTGCGGCCTTCTACTCGGCGCGCGCTTGCAGGGCGAGGACTTTTCCGACCCGCGCATCCGTGCCGGTATCCTGCTTGCCGCTCCAGGCCGTGGCGGCGCGGACCTCACACCAGAAAACGCGCAGCACTTTCCCTTCTTCGACGTGGACTTCAGCGGTATCAGCGTCCCGACGCTTGTGGTTTGCGGTGCCGACGACGACCCGCATTTCACGCCCCGTGGCCCCGAGTGGCATGCGGACCCCTTTCATGACGCACCCGGGGCCGATGCCTTACTGACGATCATCGGCGTCGGCCATGGGCTGGGCGGTATCGCGGGGTGGGACGCGCGCGAAACCGAAGCAGAGGACCCCGACGCGCTGGAGGCCACGCGGCGGCTCACGCTAGCCTGGTTGAGGAGCACGTTTGACATCGAGCCCGCCGCGTGGACACAAAGCCAGTCGGTGCTCCAGGAGAGCGCGGGCTCCATTGCGGAAATCACGTCGAGATAGAGATGAATTTCGGCGGTAGCTTCGCCGCGCGGTCCCGCCGCTCGGGAGAGCCGTGGCGAAGGTCGGCGAAGAGCCCGACTCAGTCATTTTATTTTCTGCTGCGCGCGCATGCAGCGCGAAAAATGCGGCATGAGCGAAAACTCCATGCCGCTAAGCAGCGTGAGAAAACGCCATTGGTGCGGCTCGCAGCAAGGATCGGACGTCAAATTTACAGTTCGCTTAGACGAAGTCGCCATTCGGCAAGAGCCACGTGAAGGCCTGCTCCGCAACGCTTTGCTGACCTTCAGAACTGCATGCACACGAAATGCACGCCCCGGGCACCTAGAGTCCCGGATAAGCTAACGGATTGGTCGGATTCTCCAATGGCTTCGAGATGTCTTGAATGCCGCTGCGAACCGAGACTTCAACCGAAAGATCGCTAAGGGCGCCCCGACCTCCTGAAAAACTGCCAGAGACCGGCACGATCTGGTGAATGTCACGACCAACTGCAACCGGCACAAGGTTCTGCGAGCCGACGCTCCGGTTGGTGGGGTCGAAGGCGATCCACCCTGCGCCGGGCAGGTATATCTCGACCCAGGCATGGGTGGACCCGGTACCTGCGGACCCGATGAGGCTGTCTTCTGGATCGGACAAGTAGCCGGAGACGATACGGGCCCCAAGTGCAAGCTTACGGGCTGCCTCGGCGAGCAGGACCGCGAAATCTCGGCACGATCCCCATCCCCGGTCGAGGGTCTCGATCGGCGTCTGGGTACCCTCCGTCTCACGCATCTGATAGGAAATCTGCGTGAACACGCCATTGCTTATGTCCTTCAGCAGAGACAGCGTGTCTGTTGGTCGCCTCATGACAAAGCTTTCGATCCATCGGGCAAATCGGCCGTCGGGGTCGCCATACTGCGGAACCGTCAGCGCGCCCAGATCCGTCCATTCGTCGGCTGAATAGAGGAACGGGTACTCGATGGCAGAAGCGGAGATGACAAAAACGGGCCAGGCCGGCGCGGTGATCTCTAGACTTGCGCGGATCTCGATCACCAGATGATCTGTCGGAGTGTCAAAGAGTGCGGTCCCTATGGAATTGCCGGCGACATCGTGTGCCCAGGTTAAAGCTGCCGCGGGAGTAATGGACAGGTCGTGCGAGAGCAGTCGCAGTTCCCGCGTTTCGCGCGGACGCAGCATCAACCTGTGCGGCCCGAGGGCGACCGCCTGACGGTATCGGTAGGTTGTAGTGTGAAGGATGTCGAGGCAGGCCAAAATGGGCGTCCAGTGTGGTTCGAGGAAGACGGCACGCACGCCGATGCGGATCAGCGGCGGCGCGATGACCCGGAGCTATCGGGCACGGCGTTTAGCCAGGCGTTCAATCCCTTGCAGCGCCGACAGATCCGCTCTCCGAACCCTTCGCTCCAGAAAAGGGTTTCGCACCGCAGGCATTGGCGCTCCTGCGGAACGTCGCGCCGGGCCCGAACGGTCGTAATGCATGGCCGTTCGCCTTCGGCCATGGCCTCGTCCGACATCAAGTCTGTCCCGCGACTTGGCGGCCTAGCGATAGCGACAGTGTTTCCGGCGCTGTCGAAATGCCTTCGTTTTCGGCAGCCTGTATTGGTGCATCGCCCGGCGTCTTTTGAGTGGTCGTGATCGATGCCCGCCCACCCTGATCGGGATCAGGCGTATTGCGGTCCGAATAGAGATGCCGCAGATGTGCTTCGGAGACGCCATCGGCCTCCATTACCAAGCGCACCATCGGATCTGCCAGCATTTCCTCAAGGAAGAAGTCGGATAACGCCTTACCCGTCAGCTTGTCCCTGGCACGTGCGTGGTCGAGGTCGGCAAGGGAAACAGTCAGGGTTCTTGCCAGTCCAGGATGCAAAATCCGAGGATGAAGCTTCACCAGGACCGAGGCTTTCCAGGCTTCGGGATCCTTTTGATCGGGTGGCGAAACCAGTTCCGTTTCAATTTCGTATTCCCCTGCCGGGAGCGTCTCGGCAAAGCTTGGAACGGTGAACGGTCGGACGAAAACCGCAACGGTCTTGCTCGTCAGATATTCCATCGGCGTGATCCTCTCCCTTATTGCTTCTGTTGTCCGCGCGCCCCTTGAGAATGGGGCGCGCAGCCTGTGCAGGCCTCAAGATGTCTCTTATTTCGCGGGCGCTTCCTTGTCGGCGGGCTTGGGTTCGTTCTCCTCGGAAGGGGTCTTCACAGTCTCTGCAGGCTTCGGCTTCATTGCGACCGCAGCTCTGGCGGTCAAGTCCTTGAAGGACATGCCATCAATCCTTTGATTGGCCGGCGCCAAATCCTCATCCATGACGGATCGGGATGTTTGGCCTCGGTATTGTGTATATGGGTGGGGATCGGCGATGCGATTTACGATTGTGTATCGAAAAGGAAGCCATCATCATTCAGATCAATTCATCCGCCCAGACCTTGAATTCCGTTAACGTATTTTTACCGAATGTCAGTGTCAAAGGCACATCGGCGGCATCGCGCCCGCGCGCGATCAGAATTCTCGCGAACCTCGGCTTGTTGTTCCGCGGGTCGAACATGTGCCATTCACCAGCGAGAAAGACTTCCATCCACGCGGCGAAGTCCCCCGGCGGATGAGGCAGCGGTTCACCGATATCGCTCAGATATCCGGTGCAGTAGCGTGCCGGAATATTCATGCAGCGACACAAGGCGATAGCGAGATGGGCAAAGTCACGGCAGACACCCTGTCGCTCAGCCATTGTCTGCGATGCGGTGCGCGTCGCTTTCGCCTGCGTGTAATCGAAGCGGACATGCCCGTGTACGAAATCGCAGATCGCCTGAACGCGCGACCATCCGGGTTCAGTGGTCTCGAAAAGACGCCAGGCTTCCTCCGAAAGAAGATCGGTATCGCAATACCGGCTCCCCTGCAGGAACATGAGCGTATCGGATGGCAGATCCTGGACCGCGTGCTGCTGTGCGCCCGGCAACGTCGGATCAGGTCGACCCGTGTCGCGGAAGATGCCGTCGGTGGACAGACAGAAATCGCCCGCCGGAGCCAGAAGGCGCGTACACCAGTTGCCGAAGCCGTCCCGATAGCTTTCCAGCGGCACACTCGGCAAAGTGACGAGGTAATCGGCACGCTCCAGATCGCCAAAGCGCGAATAGTGGACGTTCAGCATCGCGATCAGCGGCGTCGGCTGGGGGAAACTGTAACGCAGACGACACCCTATGCTGACGCGCATGCCGGGCGCACCGCCGTGCATCGTGTTTTCAATATCATCTTCCAAGAATGCACGCCCCTTCGGAAAGCTGGAAGCTTCGATTGCAGGTCCACCGGTTGCCGGATCGGTCCAGATGCGCGTTCTCCGGAAGATCAATGGCGACGCAAGCATCGCCAGCCAGCTCATAGCCACGCTCGCAGCGCCAGCCCGCCCCGTAAGCGTCCGGCGTCAGGAACGCATTCGCTGGAACCACAACGGCGTCGCAACGGTCGTCAATCTTAACGAAACCCCGCTCGCAAGCCCAGGCGGCACCGTAATTTGCGTTGGTCAGATATGCGTTCGCTGGCACGGGAATCAGCATGCATGTCCCTGACACGGCCGCATAGCCGCGATCACAGGTCCATCCCGCCCCTGAGTCGTCTTCTGTCAGATAAGCATACTCGGGCAGAACAATGGGCACACATGATTCGCGATCCTGCCGGTACCCGCGTTCGCATTGCCAATCGTAGCCGGACGACCGCAGGAAGGCATTGGCAGGCACCGGAATCGGATTACAGGACGTCCCGCTCACTTCCTCATACCCACGGTCGCACTCCCACCCGGTCCCGTAGGAGCGCCCGGTCGGATAGCCATGCTGGGGGATATCGAGGGCCAAGCATTCGGCGCCGTCCACCCGGAAACCGGGATCGCAGACCCACCCGCTGCCGTAGCTGCGCGGCTGAGCGTTCTCGGGCATCGGGCCGGTTCCATCCTGCGCAAAGACAGGGAAGGCCATGGACGCGATCATACCGGCCGCGGCAAACAGTCTTGCGGTCAATCGCGCGAACGGAAGTCTAGTTGGCTCTTGGTTGTGTCGCATTGGCTTTTTCCTTGCGGTCGAGGGTCCGCTACGTGACCCGCTCCCCATCGACTGCGCCAGCCGGAGCGTTCCTGTCCGGCGCCCGGGGCGCGCAAACGGTGAAGGGTTCTCCGGGGTCTCTGGTAACGGCGGCATGCCTTCGTTCTCGGCCGCCTGGATCGGGAATTCCCGGGGGATTGTCGGAGAGCTGCTACCGGTCATCGCTGGGACAACCTGAGCAAAGCCGCCGCCGCAAGTGCTTGTTCCTTCTGATGGTAGTCGCTGCGAACCTTACCCTCAGCCATCACTTCCCAAATGCCATTTCTTTCGCGCACCTGCACCGGATCAAACTTCGCGGGGCGCTCCATGAAAGGCCTCTCTCTCTTTTGGCCCTTGGGTGATCCGCTTTGCTTATTGATCACGTTGGGTTCCTCGGGATGAAGCACCCGGGCTTCTCCAAGGAGTATCACGGCGCGGATAAATTCTTCCGCGTAGTCGTCGGTTTCGCGGTGATCGTGTTCGTGCTTCGCCATACGCATCGGCTCCACGAACCGTTCGTTCAGATGGTTGATGAAACGAGGCTCCGTGCGGGCCATGTAGGCGATCAAGGCCTGCAAGACCCGTTCATGGGCCAGCACCCGCCGTTCAAGATCGGTCGTCTCTGCTGATGTTTTTGGAAGTGTTTTGACAGATGCCATGGCTTCGTTTCCTTCCACACTGCGGGGTTTCGATTCGGGACGTCTCGTTTTCAGCGGACCGGTCATGCATGCTCGCGAACCAAGACCATGCGCCTATTGCGCTGCATCGGCACCGGTCCGGTCCGCAACTGGCTCCACGGCGCCTGATTGGTGTGGATCAAAATATGTTGACGCAACACCGCCATCGCTCGTAGCAGATGGGGGATCACGGACGGATTGTACCTCGACCTGCATTCCACGAAGGAACCTGAACATGTCGCTGTCCGTCGTCAGGACAAGCGTCGTGTCGTCGGAAATCATATCGCCGTAGGCTTGCATGGTGCGGGTGAAATCGTAGAATTCGCTGGAAACGGCGTCGACGTTGTAGGCACCTGAATAGATGTCTGCCGCAGCGGCATCAGCAGCGCCACGGATTTCCTCTACGGCACGATAGGCCTCGGACTGGATCTTGTTGAGATCCCGCACCCGATTGCCTTGAATACGGGCCGCTTCACCGTTGCCTTCGGACAGGAAGCGTTCGGCTATCTGTCGCCGCTCCGAGATCATGCGGTCATAGATCTTGGGCCGCACACTTTCGTTGTAGTTTATTCGCTTGAAACGGATGTCGAGAAGCTCGATCCCGAAGACCCGCACCTTTTCCGCCGCCGCCTCGAAGATCTGCTGCTCGACCAGCGCCCGCCCCTTGGTGATGGGAACGAGAGCGCCGATATCCTGCGCCAGTTCCTGGTCGGTCAGAAGATTGTCGCGCAGCGGCGTCCGCCCCTTGGTCGTTCGAATGATTTCAATGAGTTCGTGCTTGGCCACGGCATTCCGCGTCTCGCTGCCGAGAATATCGTCGAGGCGTGACTGGGCGCTGCGCTCGTCACGCAGGCGCAGGAAGTACTGAAGAGGATCGGTGATCTGCCAACGCGCGAAGAGATCGACCGAGATGTAGAGCTTGTCCTTGGTCGGCATGTCCGACGGCGAGCCGTCCCATTCCAGGACTCGGCGATCGATCCGGTTAACCGTCTGAATGACCGGCAGTTTCACCTTGAGACCGGCCGTGGTGATCGGGGCGCCGACAGGCTTGCCAAACTGGGTTACAATGGCCTGCTCCACTTCACCGATGGTATAGACGGCAGAAGAGGCCGTGACGGCCACCGCCACCGCAACCCCGGCGGCAAAGAGCGAAATGGTCTTCATGGTTTCTCTCCAGATTGCCGGTCAAGGTTCAAAAGCGGCAGGATGCTTGCCGTGGACCCGTCGACAATGATCTTGGAACCAATTCCCGGCAGAACATCCTGCAGGGTTTCGATGTAGATCCGGCGCCGCGTTACCTCGGGGGCTTGGCGGTATTCCGTCAGGAGAGCCGTGAAGCGGGCGGCGTCGCCCTCGGCTTCGTTGATCCGTCGCAGGCGATAACCATCGGCTTCGCGGATGCGCTGGTCCTTTTCACCCTCGGCAAGCGGAATGACCCGATTGTATTCTCGACGGGCCTCGTTGATGATCCGCTCCTTTTCCTGCTGCGCTTGGTTCACCTCGTTGAATGATGCCTGAACGGGCTGGGGCGGATTGATGTTCTTCAGCTGCACCTGGTCGATACTGATGCCCATGGCGTATTTGGTGGCGAGCGTCTGCATCTTCAGCAGGGCTTCGCTTTCGATTTCCTGGCGGCCAACGGTGATCACCTCGTCGACCGTGCGGTCCCCCACGACCTCGCGCATTACCGACTCCGAGACGTACCGCAGTGTCGCGCTCGGCTCGCGCACCTCGAACAGAAACTTCCGGGGTTCGGATATCCTGTACTGCACGACCCATTCCACGAGCGCCGCGTTGAGGTCGCCGGTCACCATCTCGGTCTCGCGGCGACCGTCGGTCGGGCTCTGATAGGGGTCGGTGGCGCCCGGTGTCGTGAAACCGAACTCCTGTTTTAGCTGACGCTTGACCGGGACCAACGTGGTCACGTCGATCCCGAACGGAATCTTGAAGTGCAACCCCGGAGGGACCTCGGCCGTGTACTTTCCGAACCGTTGGACAATCGCAACGGAGTCGCTCGGCACCGTGTAATAGGAAGACCACGCCCCAAAAGCCGCAAGCGCAATCACAGCCCCGATCACGAGACGGTTCACCGGCGGGAGTCCGCCCGGCAGGATACCATGCAGCCGATCCCGACCCCGCGTGAGAATTGCGTCAACCTCAGGGGGAGCGCGGGTCTGCTTGTTTTTCCAAGGTCCTCGATTGTCGGATCCATTGTCATCGGAAGGCATTGAAAGTTCCTGTTTCGATTTCGGCACTCGGCGAGTCGTGTGGCACGCGCGTTTGACTGTGTGACGCGTTTTGCGCCATCACATCATCGGCTCTGACCAGCAGCCCTCAGAGGTCCAGTTCCTTCAGGCAAGCTTGCGCGATGTCCCGGTTGGGAGCATCGGTTCCTGGCATCGTCGCCCAGCCGGCTGTCATGAGAGCATCGCGCCTCTGGTAGGTCGATGCTGCCCGAATCGTTGCCAGCTTGTCCGTTCGCGCCGGGTCCGAGCGTGCCATATCGAGGCAGACTGGTACCATGGAGGCGACGACATCGTTTCGGGACATCGCCATCGCTCTGTCATTCGCGGTACCGCCGGTCACCCAGCCGCCCCATGTGAATCCGACAATACCGACAAAGACCGCGCCGATCAGCGCACCATAAATGCCGGGTTTGAGCCATTCGGGAGTGTTCATGTTCTGTCCTCCTGCGGGGAAAGCGCCGCTTCGCTGTGATTGTTCGTTTCGGTTGTGGCCGCATCCCGGCGCAGCGCCTCGCTCAGGTCACGCTCGGTTATCACCCGGAGCGCGCTTCGCCCCGCACGAGCGCCTTGGCCGCGCACCATCAGGTAGGTCGCCGTCCGTCGATAGGCCTCGAAGCTCAGCCCCTGAAGAAGTTCCTCTTCAACGAGAACGTCGTAGTCGCCTGCAGGCAGGTTGCCGGGGTATCCCGACAAGGTGAACGGGTTCGAAAACGTCACCGTCGATCTGGTCGACCGCATGTTCATCTCTGATCTCCGCGATTTTGGCAGTTTCGTCGCTCATTACTGTCGGCGCCCCCTTGAAATCCGGGCCCGACCTGTCGAACGCTTTCGCCTTTTGTAGCTCATGATCGTTCGCCTTGCGCTGACACAGGTTAGTCCCCGGGCGCCTGACCGGTTGTGAACTCTCTGAAAGGCGTCGCCGGCACTGACCTGTGTAAGGGCACCGGGACCGACCTGCGCGTACGCTAGGGGAAACAGGGGCGATCTGCGCTCCTGCAACCAAGGAATGGAATCGCGATGGCCGAACCCAATGTTCTCAACCCGCACCCGCCCGAGTTCGAGCGATTTCTCTATGCGTCGGTCGGTGAAGACCGGAACGGCTTTGTCGTGACGGTCCTTTCCGCGCTCGCGCGGCTCGGCCTCGATCCCTGGGCAGAAACCGCTGACCTGGCCACACTGGGGCGTGACGCCGCCCGATCGCGGTTGGAGATACTGCTTGCTCGATTTCGGGACGTTCCCGCGCTCGCAGGCGATCAAGGCAGGGTCGCAAGAGACCTGAGCCAGCTGCTCCCCGAAGGCCCGATGTCAGGTATCCTGAAGCGAGCTACCTCGACGGGCACCGACGGCCGCCTGGGCACAAGCAGAGCGATCTGGGTCGTGCTCGCGATCATCTTTATTCTGTTTCAAATGTTTATGGTTGGCGGGACGGGGTCAGGCGAATGACTCTCTCAACTGAGACCGGAAGAACACCATCCCATGCGGCGCACAAGTCCGGGACGCTATCGCCGCGCGAGCAGGGCGTTCTCTGGGACGTGGAGGAACACTTCTGGACCAGTGGCGCGGACAACGCGCGTGCGACGACGGCTAACAACGCCGTCATGATCTTTTCCTATCCGCCCGGCATCCTCCAGGGTGACCAGATCTGGACCCATCTTCGACAGAGAACCGGCTGGCGTTCCGTTGTCATGGCCGAACGGCGTGTGATGCGGTGCGGTGATATCGCCATTCTTACTTACCGGGTCTCGGCAGAGAAAGCTGATGTGCCTATACTGGAGGCGCTATGCGCCTCAACTTACCTTCGCGATGAAGACAGATGGTTGAGGATTTCCCACCAGCAAACTGCAGTGACCTGAGCACCGCAGAGACACTCTACATGCGGAGGGGCCGGACTAACTTGCGTCAGTGCAGCAAGGCCCTGACATTGACTAGATGAGATGTGCCCAACGAGTATTTGGTGGCACGTTTACCGAGTACTTGGAAGCGTGCGAGGGTGCCGTACCCCAAAGGTCGGCATTTTGGCAGGCTTCTTATTCTCGGAACTTCCATGAAAGGACAATGCCATGCCGCTCAACATGACACGGCCATCGCTGAAGGCAATCTCCGTCAGAAATGCTTGCAACGCTGCGCTGCCAAGCCTGAAGAAGAATGAAGCATTGAAGCACTACGCGGCCGCCGAGGAAGCGCGTCTTGCCATGAGGGAGGCTGAGTCAAACAATGAACTCAATGCAGCGACCCACGCCCTCGCGTGACATTCGGCGTCTGACGTGACCACTAGAGCCGTCTGCCGAACAGGGAGGGCGGCCCTCTCATTTCAGGAGGGGCCCGCTCTGGTCCAGATATGCCGAATCGAACTCGGCAAGTTCCACCAGCCCGCCATAGTCGTGAAACGTCACATGCCCGTCACGAAAGGTCACCAGCCCACTCTCACGAAGCTGCCGCAGGACGCGGTTCACGTGGACCGCGCTCAGCCCCAGCGTATCTGCCAGGTGATACTGCGTCAGCGGGCAGTCGAAGCCTTCCTTGCTGCCTATGCCGACCAGCGCCAGCCTCGATCCCAGCTCCAGCAGGAAATGCGCCATGCGGGCGTCTGCATCACGCCGACCGATGCCGACGAGATGCTCCACGACCATCGCCTCGTCCCTTGATGCCGCCCAGAGAATTGCGGTCGCCAGGCGTGGCGTCTGCGCAAACGCCTCAAGAAGGTCGTCCGTCAGCACTTCGGCAGCTTCGATGTCGACGATGGGCTCGAAGCTGTGGTCCGAGGTGCGCAACAGCACGCTGCGCAGGCCGAGGAAGTCGCCCGGAACCTGAAAATCGACGATCTGGCGCGTCCCGTCGGGCTGGATTTTGTAGGAACAGACCCAGCCAGACGACAGGATGTAGGCCAGCTGGCCGGACTGCCCCTGATGCACCATGTCCCGTCCGGCAACGAACGTCCGGCGGCGGCGGTGCAGACGCGCGAGCACGGCAAGCTCCGCCTCCGACAATGCGACGAAGGTCGAAAGCTTGCGGATCAGGGGGCTTTGCGCCTCGACGGTCATACGCTCCCTCGCAATAACGGCAGTTCATGGTGAAGGCAGTAGCGAAAACTTCTGACCAAGCCACTGATTCAGATCAGTCCATCCTAGCACATTACCTGCAACAAAGGAGCGGATCATCCCGGCGCGCCACGGCCATGCACGCCAATTCGCAGCGAGGAAATCCCACGATGCCCGACCAGACAGATCATGCCGGCACGGCGGCCCTTTCGATCTGCGAGGCGCTTCTGCTTGCGATGAATGACCGCAAGCTGCTGCCCGAGCACGAGATCGTGGGGGTTCTTCGCGACGCTGCGGCGTCCCATGAGAACGCTGTGGGCACGGAACTTGAAACGGAAAAGCATCGTGCCGTCGCGGATTTGATCAACGCGATCATCGCTGGCGGTAACTCTGTTCGGCGCTTGTAAAGCCGAGCGTCGACGATGTGCGCGAGCATGAATGGCTACCAATGATAGGAAGCCGAAAGATATTTTCGAGACGCTATTGTGGAACCCCAGCTGCGCCATCATTTCGATGATATTGGCACTCCGGTATGGCGAGTGCCAAAGCACCTTCGAACATTGCCATGGGCGTTGTTACAGATATCGGCGAGGATTCCCTTCATGAATCCAGTGATGTAGCTGGCGTCTATGCCGAAGCCTCCTCCAACCCGCTACCGTACGACGAACTGGTCCGAGTATAACGCTGCGCTGCGCAAGCGTGGCTCGCTCTCGGTCTGGTTCGACCCCGACATGGTTTGGTATGCGCAGAAGTCCGGCAAGCGGGGACGGCCCGAGACTTTCTCGGAATGAGGAGGGCCAGTAAACCGTCCGGGGGACGGTTTACCCGACGAATGCGATCCAGGCTTGTCTGACGCTGAAAGTCCTGTTCGGTCTTCCGCTCCGCCAGACCGTTGGATTGGTCGAAAGCCTGATCCAGATGGCTGGTCTCGACTGGCCGGTGCCGGATTTCTCGACCCTGTGCCGTCGCCAGGCGCGGATTGCGGTGCAGATCCCGTATCGCGTCTCCGGGCAGCCGCTGAACCTGTTGATCGATAGCACAGGCATCAAGTTCCGTGGTGATGGTGAGTGGCTGGCCCGCAAGCATGGAACCTCGCGCCGCAGGAAGTGGCGGAAAGTACATATCGCCATGGACGCCGGCACGGGAGACGTTCGCGCGGTCGAGTTCACATCAAGCCGTCAGGGCGACAGCCGGCTGCTGCCGGAGCTGCTGGCACAGATCCCGACCGACGAGACGATCGAGACCGTCACCGCCGATGGTGCCTATGATACGCGCCGATGTCATGGGCGATCATTGAACGAGGTGCCGATGCGTTCGGGCATTCCTTCGAACCCGTGGCAGTCATGCCCTCACTACCCATCCGTCGCAACGGGCGCGCCTGGGGAAGGCAGACTGCCACGCGGCCATCACGAGAAACGAAATCCTGCGTGCAACCCGACATCTGGGCCGGGCACTTTGGAAGAAGTGGGCGCGATACCATATCCGAAGCCGGGTCGAGGCCAGGATGAACTGCCTGAAACTTTTCGGTGAGAGGATCATGTCCGTTCGCCGAAATCCACATCCGCATCGCAATCACGAACACCTTCTCGGCCCTTGGCAGAGCCGAGATTGAAGCCGTCACCTGAACTCAGCGGGGAAAGGGCGCATTCACCCTCGAGCCTGTTTGGCGCAACATTGCCCATTCGCTTCGCCGAACCAAAGCAGCGGAGATTTACCGCAAGACGGGCAACCTTCGCGCTGTGCAACTTCTGCTTGGCCATACGAAGGTCGATAGCACCGTGCGTTATTTAGGTGTCGAGCTGGAAGATGCGTTAAGCATTGCTGAAAGAATCAACATCTGAACGAAGTTGGCGGACTTCAACTGCCGTTCGCCAATCCAGAACGTGCCTTTGTGCTCGCCAACCTTGACCTCTTTTGGGGTATGGGTGGTCTTAGAAATGAAGCCAGAGTCATCAACGTTGTATTTCCGACGTTAAGAGACTATGTGAAAGATACGAAAGTTGCGGTTCTCTGCGGAATAGGCGTATCAGCCTGCCAGAGCGGACCACAACCCTCCATCATGAAAATTCAGCTGTCACGTCCTGTAGCAGGGATCTGATGTTTGGGAAGGTTGCCGATGTCATTGCGCACAACCACGTCAGTTGTGACATTTGGTAGTCCGTTTGTGGTCGCGGGATACACCGCCTCTGCCGAGACATGCGAATTCATAAACTTTCCCAAAAATGCGCATCTGGACAGGTCGGGTAACCGCTGGGAATGCAACAAAATTTCCAAAAATCAAAGGGCTGTGCGTCCTTAACAACTAGGCGCGAGCCACGGGCACCATCTCCATTCAAAATGCACATGTGAGGGCAATTCTGCCCGCCGTGCCAACCTATAAATGAGAACCACAATGGAAACCAAATCTGAAACTGTCGATACCATCCGCTGCCCTATCAGGGGACCGCAAGCACCTCCAATGAAACAGATCAAACCCGCAGGCATGACGTCAGGCAGGCAGATCACATCCTCACCGACGGCGGTCGTCTATTGCGAGGGAAATTTCGCGCAAATCGATGGCAAGACGGCGAATGGCCTTGTGCGCTATTCACAAGCGTATCGCATCCTTTCTGTCATCGACAGCACCTATATCGGACAAGATAGTGGAACCGTTCTCGACGATGTAAGCAACAGCATACCCATCTTTGGTCATCTGAATGCGGCAGTTGCCCATGAAGCTGTCCTTCCCGATACGCTGATCTATGGGATGGCTCCTTCAACAGGACGTCTTTCGGCTGCGGACCGAGGTGTTGTTCTGCAAGCGATTGAGCTTGGCATGAACATCGTGAGCGGGCTGCATGAGTACCTGAGCGATGACATGGAGATCACCAATGCCGCCTCGGAACGGAATGTCACGATCCGCGACATTCGCAAGCCGAAGCCCAGCAAGGACATGCGCCTGTTCGATGGTAGTATCGCTGGTGTCAAAGCCCTGCGCATCGCCATTCTTGGGACAGACTGCGCGATTGGCAAGCGCACAACGGCAACCGTTTTGGCGCACGCCCTGAATGCGAAGGGGATCAAGACAGTGCTTGTCGGCACGGGCCAGACCGGCCTGATGCAGGGCGCGAAATACGGTATCGCAATGGATGCTGTGCCGCCCCAGTTCTGCTGTGGCGAGCTTGAAGGCGCGATTGTTGCGGCTTCTGAAGCGGAACAACCCAATGTTATTTTGATCGAAGGCCAAGGCGCACTCAGCCATCCCGCGTTTTGCACATCCGCCTTTATCCTGCGAGGGAGCCAGCCGGATGCTGTCATCCTTCAGCACGCGCCCAAACGTGCACATCGCTGCGACTTTCCCAATATGCCGATGCCCACGTCTTCAAGTGAGAT
Organism: Qingshengfaniella alkalisoli; assembly: GCF_007855645.1. Lineage (GTDB taxonomy): Bacteria > Pseudomonadota > Alphaproteobacteria > Rhodobacterales > Rhodobacteraceae > Qingshengfaniella > Qingshengfaniella alkalisoli. The sequence continues at coordinate 1,232,456 of NZ_CP042261.1, read as the reverse complement.
TACTTTGATCGAAGCCTTTGCCGATACAAAGGTCATCGGTGTCACGCTCAATCACGAGGAGATGTCCGAGGCCGAAATCACGGACACCATCGCGGCCCAATCACACAAACTCGGGCTACCAGTCACTGATGCATTGGCCAGGCCGGCTGCACATCTGCTGGCGATGGTCGTAGCCGCGTACCCTGGATTGACACAAAGGCCGCCCGTGGCCGCGATATGAGCTGCCCGCGCATCGAAGTGGATCTGGGCAAGATACGGAGCAACACACAGACAATTGCTGGGCGTCTGGGCCCGCGTGGGATCGGCGTTACAGGCGTGACCAAGGGTGTCTGTGGGCATCCAGCGATTGCTCAGGCCATGCTCGATGGCGGGGCCGCAGGGCTTGCAGATGCACGCATAAGCAATGTCCAAAGGCTATGTTCGGCAGGCATGACAGGCCCTATCACTCTGATCCGCACGCCGATGTTAAGCCAGGCCGATCAAGTCGTTCAGTCCTGCGAGACAAGCTACAACACAGAGATTTTGGTCATTTCGGCTTTGGCTGCTGCCGCGATCCGCAATGGTTCCGTCCACGGTATTTTTCTCATGGTCGAAATGGGTGACCTTCGCGACGGGATATTACCGGAGAACCTGGAAGATATTGCGCAGCAGGTCATGCAAATGTCTGGGGTTGCGTTGAAAGGGATCGGCGCAAACTTTGCGTGCTTGAACGGGCTTGCCCCGACTGCGTTGCAAATGGCCGCTTTCTGCGACATCGCGAATGAGATCGAGAGGGTATGCGGCCCGTTCCTCGAGATCGTCTCTGGTGGCAACTCAGCCAACCTGCCATGGGCACTTGGCGAACACGCGACGGGTCGCGTCAACGATCTCCGTCTGGGTGAGGCGATCCTTCTGGGTGTTGAGCCAGTGTCTGGCGACCGGATCGAGGGGATGTACACAGACGCCTTCACGCTTGTCGCAGAAGTTATTGAAACGGGTGCAAAACCTGCGCCTTCCGCCATTGCTCTGGTCGAACCAACTTTGGCAAGACGTCGCATCGCGCAAGCCAGTGGTGTTTCCAAGCGCTTTATCGTCGCTATGGGACATCAGGACACCGACATTCTGGGGCTTTCAATGCCTGTTGGAAGCACATTGATCGGTGCAACCAGCGATCATCTTGTCATTGGAACGCCCGGCACCCAGCCGACGCTGGGTTCCGAGGTAAGATTCCAGATGAATTACAATGCGTTGATGCATGCCATGGCCGCGCCGGACATCAAAGTAGAACTCTTGGGCAGTCCACCCACACGACCATCACGGCACACCCAAGGCAAGGTCGAACACTTGGCGCTGGTTTGAAAGACCTCGCTTGGTCCAGCCGACCTGCAACAACAAAGGAAACTGAAAATTGACGAAACTGACAAAAAACAATCTGTTCAAAGTGTATGACTCCAAACCGGAAACTCCGATGGATAAGACGACGCGTGTCGTCAGGCAAATGGTCGACGAAGAAACTGAACAACGACAAGCTAAGAATTCCCGGCTGCGCAATGCGCGCCTTGAAAGAGAGGCGAACACGTCACCAGAAACCACAGTGACACCAGCGCGCAAAACGCGACCTTCTAGAGCCGTTTCAAAGTGATGATAGGGCTTCGGCGGCATTGCTTTGCGTTAAGCACCAAGCTTGGCCGCAGGCGATCCGGTCGGGCTGAAATCAGCCAAGGCAGTCCCTGGATTCCCCGTTCATCCCGGCTTCCTCTAAGGATCAACCAATGACAAACTCAGAGCGGACCAATGAAAAAATTCACTATATCTGCCAGACGTATGTCGAGAAGAAGGCTGGGCGCGATGGGCAGGCTGGGCTGAAAATTGCCAAGCAGCTCGAATATTCAACAGCGTCGGAGGCACAAAACAGAGCCGAACGAGAGGCTCTATCTGAGAATTGCGCAGGTGCTGACGCATACATGGTTACTGAAGATCCAGCCAGTGGAGAAGTCGGCGACCCAAGTTTCCTTGTAAGGCTAGGCAACGTCCCCGAATTTGACGATTTCTAGAAACTCGAAAATGACCACAGCCTGCGCGGAGCTCGTGTACCTCAAACGCGACAAGACACGCTATCAAGAGCGTCGGAGGCGAGACTCTTGCTCGATCCGAACCGCGCGAACCAAAAAAGGGGTATTGGTGCGAGCGCGGCGAATTCACGCTTCGCCCGCGTCTGAGTCCTCGTAACCGCCCGCAGCGAACGCACGGTTTGAAATTCGTGTCTCAGCGGGGCTTTGAATGACCGCTCTGGCGACTTTGGCTTCAACGCAACGGCGAGCATGCCGCATCCGCGAAGCGATGCTGCGTCAGCAATAGCCGCGTGAGCAAAAGGCGGGAAAGTCCCGCAGTGCCGTCGCCCGCGTAACAGGCGGTGAGCGGCCGGTTCGAGCCCTTGTTTACCAATGCTGCATCCGCACTGAATGGCTGCTAATCGAGGTTTAGGTACCTAACGCCGCCACGTTTGAAGAGCGGTCTCGCGCGCAGCTTCCTTGCTTGCAGGGCTGACCTGAGCGCCGGTCAGGCGTTGTCCTTCCTGCGCACGACGAAGAAAAGCAGAAGGCGACTGCCCCATGACACGCGAGAACTCCCGGTTGAAGTTCGATTTCGTGTTGAACCCGCTCCCGAGCATGGCCTGGGTCACGCTCTCGCCGCTCTCCAGCAGCGTGCAGGCGCCGCGAACGCGAAACCCGTTCACATAGCGCGAGATATTCTCGCCCGTTGTCCGGTTAATCGCAGCCGAGAGCTGCTTGATCGGCACGTGCAGCCGCCGAGCGAGACGGGCAAGCGTTAGGTCAGGATCGAGATGGAGCCGGTCGTTCCTCATCAACGCGTCGAGGCGCGCGATCAGGGCCGCATCTTCCTCCGAGGGGTGAGACGTCTCCGGCGCGGTCCCGTCCGAACCCTCCTCAGCCTTGCCTTCGGCATCGTGTGAGAGCGACAGGAGCCCGATGCCCAGGAGCGTGAAGGAAGTGACGACACTGATGATCAGTGGCCGCCATTCGGCATGCCCGAGCAGGAGCGTAACGGCGATCAGAACGTCTGATACGGCTGAAATAATCAGGAGAAGGCTGATGGCCTTCCAGATCCTCGCCGGCAGCGGACCGGAGCCGAGCCGCGCGAGTGGCAGGGCGTCGTCGGTCCGGAGCCGGACCAGGATCGCCACGCCGTAACCAGCAAAGAGCGCGGGTAGCACAACGTCCAGCGTCATCGGGGGCAAAGAACGTGCAGAAGGCGGTGAAGGCTGGGCCGAGCAGGTGGAGCCAGTCGCGATTGCGTTCAGACGGGCGCAGGGCGGCAGACTGGAATGTCAGCCAGGCCAGAGGCGGCATGGCGGCGGCGATGACAGGTTGGACAGGCCACAACCGGGACAGCCCGTAGTGCTGTGTCAGTGAGATCACGAAGGCCTGGAGCGCGCAGGCCACGAGCAGCACTAGAAACAGGATTGATCGATCGCCGGCAAGTGCATGTCGCAAAGCCAGAAAGCCAAGGATCAGGGTGACCACAAGTGGAATCGGAAACGTCAACATGCTGGATGGATAGACCAGGATCCGGTTCTGCACGACCTCGAACCGGATCAAGGACGCATAATAGAGCTGTCCGTGGGAGGTGGGTTCATCATCTGAAATAAGGAGACCCAAGATGAAATCCCTGTTTGCAACCGCTGCGCTCGTCATCTCATTCACTGTCCCGGCGCTTGCGGACCCCGATGTCGGTTTCGATCGCTTCGATATCCGGGCCGACCACCGTTCGGATCTGATTGCGGCTGGCCTCTGGTATCCGGTTGGTCGAACGACCTATGCGGCACCCGTCGGCGACAGCGTGGTGTTCGAGCCGGTCGAGGCCTATATCGGCGCCGGGTTTCCCGATGGGGAACTGCCGCTGATCGTTGTGTCGCACGGCTCCGGCAGCGGCGTCGGCGGCACAGCCTGGTTCGCTGCTGGCCTTGCTGCGCGTGGCACGATGGTCCTGGTCATGAACCACCCCGGAACGACGACTGGTGACAGTTCCCCGCGCCGGACCGTGCGCCTGTCCGAAAGGGCCGCAGACATGAGTGCCGCGCTCGACCATGTCCTGACTGACCCACAGATCGCGCCGCATATCGACCGCGAGCGGATCGCGGCCCTTGGCTTCTCACTCGGCGGGTCCACAGTGATGGGGATTGCTGGCTTGCGTCTCGAGCCCGAAGCCTACCGGGACTATTGCGAGCGGTTCGGCGAGACCGCACAGGATTGCCTGTTTCTTATGCGCGGCGGGGTCGATTTCGAGAACCTGCCGCCGGAGTTCTCGGCAGAGATGTCGGACCCGCGCTTCACCTCCGTCGTCGCCGTCGATCCCGGCTTTACTTATGCCGCGACCCCCGAGAGCGCGGCGGAGATCGATATCCCTGTACAAGTCGTGTCCCTGGGCGACAGCTTCACCTGGTTCGCCACGGATGTTCGAGCGGAGGGTAGCGGGCTCATCGAGATGTTGTCCAATGTGGAACACACCATTGTCCCGAACGCCCACCACTTCTCGTTCCTTCCGATCTGCAAGGAAAATGCGGCGCAGCTGCTTGTCGAAGAGGGCGAGGACCCGATCTGCGACGACCCCGAGGGCTGGGACCGCGCCACGGCGCACGCGGCATCCATCGAGGCGATCGCGCGATTTCTGAAGCTATAGGCGCGCTTGATCCAGCGGAGCCCTTTCGCGGGTCACCTGCGGAAGGGCTATCATGTTTTGCTTGAGAGACATATCTTGGAGGCGACCCGAATCCGCCCTTCGAGCTCGGTGGGCGGACGGCTGGTTTGTCCCGCATCGTACCAGTTCGCGACCCGCGCGGCGAAGGTCAGCTATCGCAGGCTTCGTGCCAAGGGCTGTGGGTCTGTTCCGGGCTGTACAGCGGTCAACCGAAGCGGCGCTGAAGGCCGGTCCGGGTCAGAAACCGGGTGCTGCAGGACGTTGTTGCAAATATCGGTAGGGATTCCCTTTGTGAATCCAGTGTTGTAGCTGGCGTCTATGCCGAGACCCATACCTCCCCGCTATCACACGACGAACTGGCCCGAGTATAACGCAGCGCTGTGCAAGCGTGGCTCACTCTCGGTCTGGTTCGACCCCGACATGGCTTGGCACGCGGAGAGGTCCGGCAAGCGGGGACCTCGTTCAATGATCGCGCCATGACACCGTCGCGTGTCATACGCTCCGTCAGGGGTGACGGTCTCGATCGGCTCGTCGGGCGGGATCTGTGCCAGCAACTCTGGCAATGAGGAGGATCAGGAAACGATCCGGGGGATCGTTTCCCCGACGAATGGGCTGTCGCCCTGGCGGCTGGACGTGAACTCGACAGCGCGGATGTCTCCCGTGCCTGCATCCATTGCGAGATGGTCCTTGCGCCATTGCCTCCGGCGTGAGGAGCTATGCTTGCGGGCCAGCCACTCACCATCGCCGCGGAACTTGATGCCATTCGGCGCTGCGCTCGAACGCATGGCGCTTGCGCCTCATTGTCGATCAACAGGCTCAGCGGCTGTCATGGCGTACGGGATTCCGGGTCGATGGTGGCGACAAGATCGGGAAGACGATCATCTTCGCGGCCAACAAGGCTCATGCAAAGTTCATCGAAGAACGGTTCAGCGCCGGCTGGCCCTGCTATGGTGGCAGCTTCGCGCGCCGCATCGTCCATGGCGAAAGCTACGCCCAGAGCCTGATCGAGAGCTTCGAGATCGCCAGCAGAGAACCCCAGATCGCCATCTCAGTCGACATGATGGACACCGGGATCAATGTCCCCGAGATGGTCAACCTGGTCTTCTTCAAGCTCGTGCGTTCGAAGACCAGGTTCTGGCAGATGGTGGGGCGCGGAGCGCGGCTATGTCCCGACCTCTTCGACCCCGGCCAGAACAAGACAGAGTTTCGCATTTTCGATGTCTGCGGAAACTTCGAATTCTTCGGGTCGAACCCGGAACTTTCCGATCCTTCGGTCCCGAAATCCCTGGCCGAGCGTCTTATCGAGATCAGGCTCAAGGTTGCCGGAGCCATCGACCAGTCGCTGGATGTCGAAGGCGAGAAGGCAAAAGTTGCCGCTGTCAATCCCGTCGTGTCGGTCGAAGAGATGAAGTCGCAGATCGACTTGAGCAAGAACACGCCCGTTTAGATGCCCCAACCTCTGAACCGAATTTGTATCCGGCCCGACAACTGAAACAGCCGTGCCCCGTTCATCTGCCGCAAGCGTGGAAGTCGGTGTTCCCAGTGTACGTAACCCGAGCGATAAACCGGGCACGTTCGTGGAAGAGGGAAGAGTAGGGTGCTCGGGGGAAGCCGTCTTTCCCGGCTTCAATATTCGAAACAGTCACATCAACCTGTCGACACTCATTTGAACATTTCCGCAGGACGTGATCGGAGGTGATGGAACAACGCGCGATACCAACTGGAGGGTTGGCTCGTGGCATGAAATGTGCACATTGCTTTACACATAATGGTGCCAACGGGCGCTGGGCATAAAATTTATCGTTGTATTTCAACGCTGTGCATTTTTGCTCCGATCCCTACCGCCGGTGCCAAAAACCCTAAGAAAATCAGGATTTTGGTAAATCACCCCGTAGGATGAGTTGCTGATATTTTCGCTGGTCATCGCAAGCGCCGCAACCAGATAGCGTTTCGCGCGCCTTTGAGGCGCTTGGCATGATATGCTGGTCTGTATCTCGTTGGGCTGTCGCCAACCCTCCCGGGGTTCTCGACTTCCATGATTTTGTTTCGCAATCCCGCTGCTCAGAATACTCCGAAAGCGTGATGCTTGCATCGTTCACGGGAAACCAAGTTGAACGACCCAGATGCGTATTCACGTCTGGCTGCGATCGAATCCGTAGGGTGTCAGAGCAGGCGATGGTCAACTCCCTCACATTCCTGAAAGCGCACCCTCTGGGGCACTTTCAGAAGGGAGGCGATTCGATCAGACGGTTTCCAGAAGCCCTTTTTCCGAGGCCAGTTCTTTCATGCGTTTTTGCAACTTCTCAAAGGCACGCACCTCGATCTGGCGGATACGCTCGCGGCTGACATCGTATTGGCCGGAAAGTTCTTCGAGGGTGACTGGTTGATCCTTCAGTCGCCGCTGCATCAGGATGTCTTTCTCCCGATCGTTGAGCACATCCATCGCCTTGACCAGCATCTCGCGGCGGGTGTCCAACTCGTCGCGTTCTTCATACTGCGACGCCTGGTCGGCATCTTCGTCTTCCAACCAATCCAGCCATTGCGTGGCGCTGTCATCTTCTGATCCGACCATCGCATTGAGCGAGGCATCGCCGCCAGACATGCGACGATTCATCGAAATGACTTCGTCCTCGGTCACGTTCAGGTCTTCGGCGATGCGCTTGACGTTCTCGGGGCGCAGGTCACCCTCTTCGAGTGCACCGATGCGAGCCTTCGCCTTACGCAGGTTGAAGAACAGCTTCTTCTGACCGGATGTCGTACCCAGCTTTACCAGCGACCACGATCTCAGGATGTATTCCTGAATGGATGCCCGAATCCACCACATGGCATAGGTCGCCAGTCGGAATCCCTTTTCTGGATCGAAACGCTTCACGGCCTGCATCAGGCCCACATTGGCTTCGGAAATCACCTCGGCTTGCGGCAGGCCGTAGCCGCGATAGCCCATGGCAATTTTGGCCGCCAAACGCAGGTGGGACGTGACCATCTTGTGCGCGGAATCCGCATCCTGATGATCGACCCAACGCTTGGCCAGCATGTATTCTTCTTCCGGTTCCAACAGGGGAAACTTGCGAATCTCCTGAAGATAGCGGTTCAGACCCTGCTCCGGCGACGGTGCTGGAAGATTGGCGAAGTTGTTCATGCCTTGTGCCCTCTATCCCTATTGGCGAAGTTATACTGTAATAACTGAACCGATCAGTTCAAGTTCCCGAAGGGAAATATATTCATATCTTCGCCACTTTCTTGGAAATGCGACAGGGGCTGAAACAGATTCTCACGTCTTTGTGGTGCTTTGTGCCTGCCCGAGAGCATCAACCAGCCGCTGCATGTCATCTGGTAGCTCTGCGCTGAATTCTATCCATTCCCCCGTCGCTGGGTGCTCAAAACCTAACGTTGCCGCGTGCAACGCCTGTCTGGGAAACCGTGCTGCGGCCTCCATCGCGCTGACAGGAAAGGACTTCTTGGCCAGTTTTCGGTGGCCGCCATAGACCGGGTCGCCGATCAGCGCGTGGCCAGCATGGGTGAGATGCACGCGAATCTGATGTGTGCGGCCGGTTTCCAGCCAGCAATCGACCAGCGCGGCTACTGCCGGGTTGCCGAAGGCGTCAACGACACGGCATCGCGTGACCGCGTGCCGACCGCCCGAAAACATCACGGCCTGTTTCTGACGGTCAGCCTTGTGGCGCCCAAGCTGCGTCGTCACTTTCAGGATGTTGCCCGTCTCGAAGCTGATCCCCCGTTGCCCGCGCAGCCGCGGATCAGCCGCATCCGGCACACCGTAAACGACTGCGCGGTAGTGGCGGTTGATGCTGTGTTTCTCGAATTGCTCGGCAAGCCCGTGATGGGCACGGTCCGTTTTGGCGGACACGATCAGGCCTGAGGTATCCTTGTCCAGCCGGTGAACGATGCCCGGCCGTTTTTCGCCGCCAATCCCCGACAACGTGTTCCCGCAATGCGCGAGCAGCGCGTTGACCAGCGTTCCGTCAGGCGAGCCCGGTGCCGGATGCACCACCATCCCTGCTGGTTTGTTGATCACGATCAGGTCGTTATCTTCGAACACCACATCGAGCGGGATATTCTGCGCGACGATATCACTTTCTTCGGCCTCGATAATCTCAAGCTCGATCTCGTCACCTTCGACCACGGATGTCTTGGGGCTCTCCAGCACGACACCACGGCGTCTGATCTGCCCATCCGCGATCATTCGGCTCAATCGCGTCCGGCTCAGCGCCGCTTCCTCTGGCACATCACGCGCAAGCGCTTTATCAAGTCGTGACGGCGGGTCCGCTGCAATGACGACATGGAGAAGACGCGTGGACGACATGCAAAATGATCCCCAAGGGCAGCCAGAACCGGCCAATCTGCGCTTTCTGCGCATTCTCGTAACGGTGCTGACGATTACGATGATTGCCGGGCTTCTAACGATCATCGCCCTGCTTGTCATCCGATTTACGTCCGAACCGCGCATCGCTCTGCCCGATGAGATTACCGTACCCGGTGGTGCAAACGCTTCGGCATTCACGCAGGGCCGCGATTGGTATGCGATCGTAACCGATCAGGACGAAATCATCATCTATGACCGCGCCAGCGGAGACATCCGGAAAACGCTTTCCATCAAGTGATGTCGGACGGATGGTCCGCCAGGGTGCTGATGGCTGCCGGTTTCAGGACAATCCTGTAAAGTCGCGGCACTGGTTGGCGCGCCGCGACCATTGGACAGATGAACGAGGAGATTAGTCCTCCATCGCTTCCAATTCGTCGATCAGGCCCGAGATCATCGACAGGCCCTTGTCCCAGAATTTGGGGTCCGTCGCGTCCAGCCCGAACGGGGCCAGCAATTCCTTGTGGTGCTTCGATCCACCCGCTTTCAACATATCGAAATACTTGTCCTGGAACCCGTCACCGTTTTCTTCGTAAACCGCGTATAGCGCATTCACCAGCCCGTCGCCGAAGGCATAGGCGTAGACGTAGAACGGCGAATGCACGAAATGCGGCACATAAGCCCAGTAGGTCTCGTAGCCTTCCATGAAGGTGAATGCCGGGCCGAGGCTTTCGGCCTGCACGCTCATCCACAGCGCGTTGATATCGCCGGGGGTCAGCTCGCCCTGTTGGCGCGCTTCATGCAGTTTGCACTCGAAGTCGTAGAACGCGATCTGGCGGACGACCGTATTGATCATGTCCTCGACCTTGCCGGCCAGAAGGGTCTTCTTCTGTTCCTTGGTCTCAGCGGCGCCGAGCAGCTTGCGGAAGGTCAGCATTTCGCCAAACACACTGGCGGTTTCGGCCAGCGTCAGCGGGGTGGAGGACAGCAATTCGCCCTGATCCGCGGCCAGTACCTGGTGGACGCCATGACCCAACTCATGCGCCAGTGTCATCACGTCACGCGGCTTGCCCAGGTAGTTGAGCATCACATAGGGGTGGACATCGGTCACCGTCGGATGGGCGAATGCGCCAGGGGCCTTGCCAGGCTTCACGCCCGCATCGATCCAGCCCTCGTCGAAGAACGGCTCGGCGATCTCGGCCATAAGCGGGTCAAAATCTGAATAAGCATCCATGACCGTGGCCTTGGCCTCGTCCCAATCAATCGTGCGTGTTTCTTCTGATGGCAACGGCGCGTTGCGGTCCCAGACCTGCATCGTATCCAGCCCAAGCCACTTGCGCTTCAATTCGTAGTAACGATGCGACAGCTTGGGGTAGGCGGCCACGACCGCGTTGCGCAGCGCTTCAACGACCTCGGGTTCCACGTGGTTGGACAGGTGACGGCCGGTTTGCGGCGTCGGCATTCCACGCCAGCGGTCGGTGACCTCTTTCTCCTTGGCCAGCGTGTTGTGGACACGGGCAAACAGCTTGATATTCTCGCCCAGGACACGAGCCAGTTCATGGGCTGCGGCTTCGCGTTTGGACCTGTCCTGTTCGGTCAGCAGGTTGAGTGTGGCTTCCAAGTTCAGGTCTTCGCCATCGACCGTGAACTCCAGTGCGGCGATGGTTTCATCGAACAGCTTGTTCCAGGCCGCCGCACCGACGGTGGATTGATCGTGGAGGAATTTTTCTAACTCGTCCGAAAGCTGATAGGGCTTCATCGCGCGCAGACGATCAAATATCGGTTTGTAGCGGGCAAGCTTTTCATTTTCGGCAAACATTGCGGCCAGCTTGTCATCGTCCAGCCGGTTCAGTTCCAGCGAATAAAACACCAATTGCGATGTCATGACGGTGATACGGTCCTGCATGTCCGACATGAACTTCGCACGGTCCGGATCAACGGTGTTCTGGTAATACCGCAGCCCCGCATAGGACATGATCCGTCCCGCGATCATCGACAACTTTTCATCGCGCTCCACGCATTCCAGCAGCCCCGCCGCATCCAGCGTGTCGAGTTTGCCCTCATAGTCGGCTGCGAAGGAAGTGCAGGCCTGGTCCAGCCACTCCAGATCGCGCGACAACTCGGGTGCGTCCGGTGCGGTATACAGATCGCTCAGGTCCCAGTCGGGTAGGTTGCCGAATGCGCTTTTTCCAGCGCCTTCGCTGGCATCGAATACGGGCGACGAAAACTTGGTCATGGAAACCCCTTCCTGTGTTGCCTCCGACATAGGACGGGGCGGTAACGTCATTCAAGCACGAATGAACCGTTCCGTTTCGCAACTGTCCAATACTTGGGATCGAAGTTTCGCGACGCGCCACAATTTTGGTCAGTTCAACCACGCTTGATGTGCGGAGCAGAAGGTTTCCCTTTGCAGATCGCTCTTGTCGTGCAACCAACTGGAGACGTGGGGCATCGAGGGCATATGAGCACAAGTTACTTCAACGAGATGAAAGACGGGGAGGCAGTTCGACCTCCCTATGAGGCGCTTGACGGCTGGCAGACGCAGATGTCGCAGGATGTTCGCAAGCGAAAGCAGGCCGAGGCCGAGGCCATGTTCCGGCGTATCGGCATCACATTCGCGGTTTACGGCGAAGGTGGAGACCCGGACAGATTAATCCCTTTCGACATGTTTCCACGCGTCTTCACAGCGCGTGAATGGTCACGGCTGGAACGCGGAATCCGCCAGCGGGCCCTGGCGCTGAATGCATTTGTCGCGGATGTGTATGGGCGCGGAGAAATTGTGCGGGCAGGGCGCGTGCCCGCGCACTTGGTCTATCAGAATGAAGCCTATGAGAAATCCGCAGTAGGTTTCAAGCCGCCGCGTTCTGTCTACAGCCATATTGTGGGAGTCGACCTGGTGCGTACCGGGCCAGATGATTTTTACGTGCTCGAAGACAACTGCCGCACCCCTTCGGGCGTGTCCTACATGCTGGAAAACCGCGAAGCGATGATGCGGTTGTTCCCCCGGCTGTTTCAGGAGAATCGGATCGCGCCGGTGGACAGCTATCCTACGAAGCTGCGCCGGACACTGTCTTCCTTGGCGCCGCAGAAGTGCGAAGGCGATCCGCAAATTGTGGTCCTGACCCCCGGCCATTTCAATTCTGCCTATTATGAACATTCCTTCCTCGCCGATATGATGGGGGTAGAATTGGTCGAAGGACAGGATCTGTATGTCGAGGGAGATTTCGTCTGGATGCGCACGACCGAAGGGCCAAAGCGTGTGGACGTGATCTATCGCCGGATCGACGATGCATTCATCGATCCGCTGTGTTTTCGTCCCGATTCCATGCTCGGCGTGCCGGGGCTGATGAACGTCTATCGCTCGGGAGGTGTCTCGATCTGCTCCGCGCCCGGTGCGGGCGTGGCCGATGACAAGGCGATCTATACCTATGTGCCGGAGATGATCCGCTTCTATCTTGGCGAAGAACCCATTCTGAACAACGTGCCGACATGGCAATGCGCCAAGCCGGACGATCTGTCATACGTTCTGGACAAGCTGCCGGAACTGGTGGTGAAGGAAGTCCACGGCTCAGGTGGCTATGGTATGCTGGTCGGCCCCAAGGCCAGCCACGACGAAATAGAGCTGTTCGCGGCCAAGCTGCGACAGAATCCGTCCAAATACATTGCGCAACCAACGCTGGCGCTGTCTACGACACCCACCTTTGTTGACGAGGGGCTGGCCCAGCGTCATGTCGATCTGCGTCCCTTCTGCCTTGTCGGTGAAAAGGTGGAACTGGTACCTGGCGGCCTGACCCGCGTAGCGCTGAAGGAAGGCTCGCTTGTCGTGAACTCGTCGCAGGGCGGGGGCGTCAAGGACACCTGGGTATTGGCGGAGTAGCGCATAATGTTGAGCAGAACCGCAGATAACCTCTACTGGCTATCGCGCTATCTGGAACGCGCGGAAACCACCGCAAGGCTTCTGGATGTCGGGTCGCGCATCCAGTTGCTGCCAGACACCGCGAAGGGATATCGATCGGAATGGGAAGCCATCCTCAAGGCCAGCGGGTCCATGGGCCAGTTTACCCAGAAATATGGCGAGGCGGTGGAGCGCAACGTCGTAAGCCATATGTTTTTTGACCGTGACAACCCGTCTTCGGTCGCGTCCTGCATTTTTCATCTGCGTGAAAACGCCAGGATTGTCCGGACGGCACTGACCGGCGATGTGTGGGACGCGATCAACGGGGCATATCAGGAGTTGGAGCAACTCGCTCGAACGGAACGCAGCGAGTTGGATCTCAGTACGCTGACGGAATGGACGTCTCGGCAGGGCGCGCTGATACAAGGCACGATCTACGCTACGCAATTGCGCAATGACGGCTACGATTTCTTGTATCTCGGGTACAACCTGGAAAAGGCGGACAACACGGCGCGGCTTCTCGACGTGAAGTATTTCGTGTTGCTGCCGGATATTGCATATGTCGGTTCCGGGATGGATAATTTTCAATGGATGATCCTGCTGCGCAGTATGCGGATGCACCGCGCGTTTCACTGGGCCTATGGTGGGGATGTGACACCGGCGAAGATCGTGGACCTGTTGATCCTGAACCCGCAATGCCCACGGTCTTTCAGAACGGCCATCGACGAAGCGTCGCGCTATTTGCTGAACCTGTCCAAAGAATATGATCGCCCGCAGAGGGCGGATGAAATGGTGATGACTATTCGCGACGAATTGCACGGGCTTACGAGCGACGCAATCTTCGACGAGGGCTTGCACGAGTTTATCACGCGCTTTGAGCGGCAGGTTGCAGAACTGAGCAGCGAAATCCAGAATACCTATTTGCGGGGTGTCCAATGAGGCTGAGCATCTCGCATCACACTGAATATTCCTATGAACAGCCTCGCCGTCGTTTATTGCAAAGCCAGCGGTTGTTTCCTTCGGTTTTCGATGGACAAAAAATTGAAGAATGGTCCGTCACAACCAACGATGCTGTGGTCGGAGCGCAATTCACCGACGGGGCAGGGGATCGGGCGCAGACTGTCAGTATCAAGGGGCCAGTCACGCGGGCTGTTATCGAGGTCAACGGTATCGTCGAGACGACCGACCTGACAGGAGTGTTGCGTGGCCATCGCGAACTCATAAAGCCGGATGTGTATTTGTCGACGACTCGCGCAACGCGGCCTGATCTGGCAATCGCGGAATTGGGTGAGGGGGTCGTGAGCAAAGCCGGGCCAGGTCGGCTGGATCAGGCGCACGCGCTTTCAAACGCGGTCAGCGCAGCAATTGCCTATATGCCGGGATCGACGGATGCCCGCACCACGGCGGCCGAGGCGCTGGCGCTGGGGCGGGGCGTCTGTCAGGATCATACGCACACGCTGATCGCGTTGGCGGTTGAGCAGGCCATACCGGCGCGCTACGTGACCGGCTATCTGCTGTCCGACCCTGAAGCGGCGGCCGACAGCCCTACATCCGTCGAGGCAAGCCATGCTTGGGCGGAACTGTACATTGCTGATCTCGGCTGGGTCGGCTTCGATCCCGCCAATGGCTGCTGCCCGGATGAACGCTATGTGCGGATATGCTCCGGCTATGATGCGTACGACGCGGCCCCGATACGTGGCGTCGCACTTGGAAACGGCGGAGAACATCTCGACGTCAGGGTTGCCGTGCAGGCGGTGCAGCAATAGATTGTCGCTCTGCCTGTTTCAGGCTTTCGGAGACTTCAATGACATACTGCGTCGGGCTCTTGGTGAATGAAGGTATGGTGTTGCTGAGCGACACACGCACCAATGCGGGGCTGGATCACATCTCAACCTACAAGAAGATGTATATCTTCGAAGAACCGGGTGAGCGGGTGATCGTCATGATGACTGCGGGCAACCTGTCGGTGACCCAAAACGTCATCGCGCGGCTGGAAGAAGCTATCGAAGCGCCCGAGGAATCCGCGACCCCGTCGATCATGCATACCGAAAGCATGTTCAAGGTGGCCGAGGTGATCGGCAAGACACTGTCCGATGTGGCGACCGAGGTTAGCGCAAAGATGACCCGCAACGCACAGGCGGCCTCTGCCAGCATGATCGTCGCCGGTCAGCGCCAGGGCGGTCCGATGCGGATGTTTATGGTCTACCCCGAAGGCAATTTCATCGAGGCCACGCCAGATACGCCCTTCTTCCAGATCGGTGAACATAAATACGGCAAGCCAATTCTCGACCGTGTGGTGACACCCAAGACAAGCCTCGCCGATGCACAGAAGGTCGCGCTTCTGTCTATGGATTCGACGCTGCGCTCGAACCTGTCGGTGGGGATGCCCTTGGATATGACGGTGATCCGGCGCGATGAATGTCGTGTGTCGAGTTTCCGCCGGATCGAACAGGGGGATGAAGTCTTTGCTGCAATGAGCACCGCTTGGTCGCAGGCGCTGCGCGCTGCGTTTTCCGAAATCGAGATCTAGGCGTTCTGCTCGAACAGCGCGACGCAGCGGTCCAGAAACAATTGCCGCCGCTCGGGCGTCTCCATCATCGTTTCGTGCTTGCCGCCGGGGACAACCACGGTGTCGCCCAGCGGCCAGCGCTTGGCGGTGTCGAACATAGCGTCGGTGCTGACGATGTATTCCAGTTCCGGCACGAAGGTTAGCGTTGGTATCTGCGGGGTAGCGTTTGCCACCAGATCGCGACTTTCGGCGAGCGTGCGATAGAGCCACGGGATGGACGGGCCGCCCAGATGCAGCCCCGGCTCCACGTCCAGATGGCGCTTCATATAATCCATCATGTCCGGATCATGCGTCAGCATGTTGTCGCTGCGGGGAGCCTCGCTCACATAGGTCTGGCGAGAGGTGCTGGGCGTAATCAGCCCGTTCCAGGCCATCTTGTGCCCTAACCAACTGAGCCCCCAGGCAACCGGGCGCAAAACGCCGTTCATCTGCAAGCCCCAAAGCGGCGCACTGAAGGCGCAGGCCTGCACGTCGAAGCGGTCATCCAGTGCGCGCAAGCCGATGGCTCCGCCCATGGAATGCGCGATCATATACCAGGGGCGCGGCATGTCCTGTGCCAAGGCAAAGACGCGAAGCTGTGCCAGATCTTTCTGATAGTCCAGAAAATCCTCGACATGCCCGATCAGGGGGTCGTCGAGCAACCGCTCTGACAATCCTTGCCCGCGCCAGTCGATGCTGACCATGCCATAGCCCCGTTCCAGGAAATCGGATGCGGTGCGACCGTATTTTTCGATGTATTCCGTGCGGCCGGGCAGAAGAAAAATCGTCCCGGCTTTTCCTTTGGACAGCATGCCCAGCCTGATCTTCACGCCGTCCGCAGCCATCGCCCAAGCCGCGAATGCGCCCTTGGGCGCGTCCGCGACGTCGGCGTGGAATGGGGCGGACGGGAATGCGGATTTATCCGGCTGGATATGCTGGACCCGGGTCACGCCAGCGCGCTGCCCAGCTTCATCGCAAGCCCCATATCTCCATCGACTTTCAGCTTGCCGGACATGAATGCGGCAGTCGGATCCAGATCGCCTTCGAGGATAGCCTGAAACGTCTCGGCATCGGCCGTCAGGGTGACATCCGCGTCGCCGTCATCTGCTTTCGCACCGTTCTCGTCGATGATGATTGAACCTTCATCTTCGATCTCGAACTTGGCGGTCCCGTCGAAGCCGCCATCCATCTTGTCGTTCAGCGCGTCAACGGCCTTTGCGACGATGTCACTCATGATATATCTCCCGAGTAGAACCGTGAATTTATCGACATTCACGGCAAATGGACTACATTCCGGATATGACCCGACTGTGGCAGCTTTTCAAATGTACCGTCACGACACAATTATGTGTCTCCTTACTTGCGGGCACTTTGTTCGCCCAATCAACAGGTTTGGACACGCTGTTCGATCAGTTGCGCGATCCACGGACGCAGGACTGGGAGGCAGTCGAGGAGCAGATCTGGTCTGAGTGGTCCGACAGTGGCTCGCCCTCGGTTGATCTGTTGCTGGAGCGTGGTCGCGCGGCGCTGGAGGCCGGGGACACCACGACCGCCATCGAACATTTCACTGCTTTGACCGACCACGCACCGGACTTCGCCGAAGGCTGGAACGGGCGTGCAATGGCATTCTATGCCGAAGAAAAGCTGGGGCCGGCGATGAGCGATCTGGAACGGGTCCTGGCGCTCAACCCTCGGCATTTCGGTGCAATGACGGGATTGGCACAGATCCTGGTGCAGCTTGGCTACGAAAAGGAAGCGATCAGCGTGTATCGGGCCGTGCATGCTATACATCCGCATCAGCCGGACATAAAAGACGCCCTGGAAAGGCTTGAGCAGGCGCACGGCGGAAGTGCGCTCTGATTAAGATGGATCAAAAAAGGGATGTGGAACCACGCATCCCGAAGGAATGAGTGATGCCGTCCAAGGGGCGCGTCGAGGCCATACTTGGCCCGACCAACACCGGAAAAACCCACTACGCTATCGAACGGATGCTGGCCTACCCTACAGGGGTTATCGGCCTTCCGCTGCGGCTGCTTGCACGTGAGGTCTATGACAAGATCAAGGCCATTCGCGGTCCGTCCGTCGTTGCGCTGGTCACGGGCGAAGAACGCATTGTTCCGGATCGCGCGAAATACTGGGTCTGCACTGTCGAAGCTATGCCGGTAGGAATTGGTGCGGACTTTGTAGCAATCGACGAGATCCAGCTTTGTGCCGACCCGGAACGCGGCCATGTCTTTACCGACCGATTGCTGAATGCGCGTGGTCAGCACGAGACACTGTTTCTGGGTGCCGGGACCATGCGGTCCGCCATCGCGTCGCAGGTGCCGGGTGTGCAGTTCCAAAGCCGTGAGCGCATGTCGGAACTCGTTTATGCAGGGCCGAAAAAGATCAGCCGCATGCCGGGGCGTTCGGCGATCGTCGGCTTCTCCGTCGACAACGTCTATGCTATCGCGGAACTGCTCCGCCGTCAGAAGGGTGGGGCAGCGGTGGTCATGGGGGCGCTCAGCCCGCGGACGCGAAACGCACAGGTCGATCTCTACCAGAATGGTGATGTCGATTACCTCGTGGCGACCGACGCCATCGGAATGGGGCTGAACCTGGATATCAAGCATGTTGCGTTCTCGGCCCTGTCCAAATTCGACGGCCGCCGTATGCGCCCGCTGCAGCCAAACGAGCTGGCCCAGATCGCGGGACGGGCAGGGCGGCATACCCAGCATGGCAGTTTCGGTGTTACGGGAGAGGCACCCACGCTGCCCGATGAGGTCGTCGAGGCCATCATCGACAACCGCTTTACACCCATCAAGAAAATGCAGTGGCGAAACTCGGTGCTTGAATTCGGAACCGTGGACCGCCTGATCGGATCGCTGGAGCGCCCGCCGCAGGACGAATGGCTGTCACGTGGGCGTGATGCCGACGACCTGATCGCGCTGAAAACCCTTGCCGCCAGCCCCGATATTCAGGCGCGCAGCACCAACCCGAACGCGGTTCGGTTGCTTTGGGATGTGTGCCGAATCCCCGATTTTCGTGGCATCAGCCATGCTGAACACGCCAATATGTTGCAGGGCATCTACGAACATCTTTCCGAATTGGGTCGAATCCCCGATGATTGGCTTGCGCGACAGGTCAAACGCATTGATCGTGTGGAAGGAGATATCGACACATTGTCGAAACGTCTGGCCTTTATCCGCACATGGACCTATGTCGCGCAGCGCAAAGGGTGGCTGGATGACGAAAGCCATTGGCGCGAGCGCACGCGCGCGGTAGAAGACCGACTGTCGGACGCATTGCATGAACGTCTGACCCAAAGATTTGTAGATCGCCGGACGTCAGTCTTGCTTCGGCGGTTGAAGCAGAAGGAGAGCCTTGTGGCTGAGGTGAACGATAAGGGTGAAGTGACGGTGGAAGGCCAGTTTGTTGGTCGCCTTGACGGGTTCCGCTTCAGTCAGGACAAGGCAGCGACGGCGGATGAAGCCAAGACGCTGCGGCAGGCCAGCCTGCAGGCACTGGCGCCGGAATACCATCTGCGCTCGGACCGCTTCTACAATGCGCCGGATACCGAAATCGATTTCACCGATCAGGGCGGGCTGATGTGGGGCAACAATGCGGTCGGCAAGCTGGTCGCGGGGCCGGAACCCTTGAAGCCGCAAGTGGTTGCCTTCGTTGATGAAGAGGCCGGACCGGATGTCGTCCAGAAGGTCCAGCGGCGCTTGCAGCACTTCATTGACCGCAAGATTGCCGCGCTGTTCGAGCCTCTCTTGGGGCTGTCCCGAGACGAAGCGCTGACAGGCCTCGCGCGCGGCTTTGCGTTCCGCATGCTGGAAGGTCACGGCATCATCCCCCGTGATCAGGTCGCTGACGACGTGCGTGCGCTGGATCAGGATGCGCGGTCGGCCCTGCGCAAGCATGGCGTGCGGTTTGGTCAGTTCACGATCTTCATGCCGCTTCTGTTGAAGCCCGCACCGACGCGTCTGCGCCTTGTGCTTTGGGCGCTTCAGAAGGGGCTTGATGACTTTCCTGAGGCACCGCCGCCCGGCTTGGTCACTGTGCCTACTGGCAAGGATACGCAGGACGGTTATCACACCATGTCAGGCTACCGTGCCGCTGGCGAGCGTGCGATCCGCATCGATATGCTGGAGCGCCTGGCCGATCTTCTGCGTGTTCAGGACACGCGCGGCGGGTTCGAGGCGACGCCGGACATGCTGTCGATCACCGGTATGACCCTGGAACAGTTCGCCGAATTGATGCAGGGGCTGGGTTATGCTGCCGAACGCGGCGAGCGTGAAAAGCAGCGGGTCGAGGTCAAGGATGCGGCAACGGAAGCATCTGCCGATGTGCCCACGACCGAAGAAACCACGACAGAAGAACAGGCCCCGGAAGTGCCAGCGGATGACGCGCGGCCGCAGGACGGGGACACCGCTCAGACGGACGTGAGTGAAGCGAAGGAGACGCCGGTCGAAGCCGCCCAAACTGCAGCTACAGAGCCGCAGATCGAGGTTTTCTACACCTTCAAATGGGCACCCAAACGCCGTGGCGGAGGGCGGCCCGCCAGCCAGCAGCGCCAAGGCAAGGGAAAACCGAAATCCGGCAAGCCCAAGGGTAAGCGTCAGGGCGGCAAGCAGGATGGACCGCGCACTTTCTCGTCCAAGCCGAAGAAGGAAGACAAGATCGATCCTGACAACCCGTTCGCGGCCGCTCTGATGGGGCTGCGCGACAAGGGCTGAGATGTCAGATAGCGCGCCAGCAACACTGCGGGCCGATAAATGGCTGTGGTATGCGCGCTTCTTCAAGTCGCGCAGCCGCGCGGCGGACGTCGTGACCGGCGGACATCTGCGGATCAACTCGGAACGGGCGAAAAAAGCGTCCGTCCCCGTGCGCGCCGGCGACACGTTGACCTTTCCACAAGGTAAAACCATTCGTGTCGTAAGGGTGTTGGCTTTGGGCGAAAGAAGGGGACCTGCATCGGAGGCACGCCTGCTTTACGACGATCAGACCCCCGCCACGGCCCCCGATCCATCGGCACCCAAGCCGGTTGCCGGAAAGCCCGACAGCAAATCCCGCCGCGCAGCCCGGAAAACCAAGTCGATGCCGCTTGAATGATCTGATTGAGAGGCATAGGAAGACCACCGAACCAGTTACGAGCTATCAAATGACTTACGTTGTCACCGAGAACTGTATCGCTTGCAAATACACCGACTGTGTCGAAGTATGCCCCGTCGATTGCTTCTACGAAGGTGAGAACACATTGGTCATCCACCCGGATGAATGTATCGATTGTGGCGTCTGCGAACCGGAATGTCCGGCTGACGCGATCCGCCCCGATACCGAGCCGGGCATGGAAGGATGGGTCGAGTTCAATCGCAAATACAGCGAGATCTGGCCGGTAATCTACACCAAGAAAGACCCGCTGCCGGAAGCGGAAGAGCGCGACGGCGAATCTGGCAAGATGGAGAAGTACTTTTCCGAAGCGCCGGGTGAAGGTGGTTAAGTTAACGTTACGTTACATTTAGCCTTTTCATGACGTTGTACTGCGAAGTTAGAGTGATTTCGCAGGCGCCTTTTCGTGGCCCGAATTATTTGCTATATTCTTCTTTCGACATTGTGACGGTTTGACCCTCCTGCAGGATGGTGCGGGGGTGGCCTTTCTTGCCCTCGTATGCTGCCGGGGGCACCGTTCCGGTCAAGGAAGACGCGGCAACAACAAAGGATAAGAACCTGATGACTAAAGCGAAGTCGTCCGAATTTCGCCCGAATGACTACGTCGTTTATCCGGCTCATGGCGTTGGTCAGATCGTATCGATCGAAGAACAGGAAATTGCCGGCATGACGCTGGAACTGTTCGTCATCTCTTTCGAGAAAGATAAGATGACGTTGCGGGTTCCTACGAACAAGGCCACGGAGGTCGGGATGCGTTCGTTGTCCACCCCCGATGTCATTGGTCAGGCCCTGACGATTCTGAAAGGCAAGGCCAAGGTTAAAAAGGCCATGTGGTCACGTCGCGCCCAGGAGTATGAGCAAAAGATCAATTCGGGCGACCTGATTGCGATTGCCGAAGTGGTGCGCGATCTTCATCGTGCCGACGATCAGCGCGAACAAAGTTATTCCGAACGTCAGCTTTATGAAGCTGCGTTGGAGCGCCTGACCCGCGAAGTTGCTGCTGTTGGCGGCACTGGCGAAGATGATGCGCAACAAAAGGTGGACGAGGTTCTTCTGAGCCGCGCCGCCTGATAGGGATCAATCCCGCATTCAGAAAGAGCCGTGCCGAAAAAGGCGCGGCTTTTTCTATGCCTTGTGCTGAAAGGATACGCGGCGTGATCGAGGCGCAGTTTCGCGATCCGTATCCAGCTTTTCCTCCTGCTCCTGGGCGGTGACAAGCTGGCTGACCAGCGCGGCTTCGAGTTCTTTATTCAGCTCTTTCGATCGCTCTATATACGCCTTGTTCTGTCCGACCGGGATGGACGGGTTCCAGAACTCCGCCAGTTCACGAACAGCGTGCCGGTCCATCTGGAAGAATGTCTTCTCTAGCTTTGCGGCCTCAAACTCAGATACGCCCATGTTTTCCAACACATAGCGGGCGGCACGTAGCGAACTGTCGAACATCTCGCGCACGATGTCATTGGCGCCCGCCTGGTACAATTCATAGACATGCACCCGATCCCTGGCGCGGGCAACGATATGAAGATCCGGCCGGATGGACCGCGCGTGCCTGACGATCCGCGTTGTGGCGTCCTTTTCATCCATCGCGGCGACAAGAACGCTCGCTTCTTCGATTCCTGCAGCCTTTAGCAACTCGGGACGGGTGGGGTCGCCCAGAAATCCCTTGAAGCCAAAGCTGCGCATCAGGCGGATGGTGTTGAGATCATGGTCCAGAACGATGGCCTTGAAGCCGCTCATCTGGATCATGCGATTGACGACCTGCCCAAAGCGACCCACGCCAGCAATGATGATTGGGCCTCGTTCCGTGATAACGTCGGGGGTCATCGCTGGATCGCTCTCGCGCAGTCGCTTGGCGATGAATTCGTAAAGTATGAACAGCAGAGGCGTCAGAAGCATGGATAAGGCGACGACCAGATAAAGCGTCTGAGACAGTTCTCCGCCCAACACACTTTGCTGCGTGGCGAATCCGATCAGAACGAAGCCAAACTCACCGGCTTGGGCCAGACCGAGCGTGAACAGCCACCGATCGCGTCCCTTTATTCGGAAGATCAGTGCCAGCAGGAACAGCACCGCCCCCTTGATCAGAACTACGGCCAGCGTCAGGCCCAGCACGAGGCCCGGCTCGCCGAAGAATATGTTGAAATCAATGCCCGCGCCGACAGTGATGAAAAACAGGCCCAGAAGCAGCCCCTTGAATGGCTCCAAATCCGATTCCAATTCGTGCCGGAATTCGGAGTTGGCCAGGACGACGCCTGCAAGAAAGGTTCCCAAGGCAGGGGACAGATCGACCATCAGCATCAGGCACGCGATGGTAATCACGATGAACAGCGCGAACGCCGTATACATTTCCCGCATGCGCGAGCCATGAATGAAGCTGAACGCCGGTCGCGTTAGATAGATGCCGGCCAGCACGATGGACACGATGGAGCCGAGCGTCAGCAGGGTAACCCCCCAACCCGGCAGCGTATCGATGAAGGAAAAGACGGCCGTGCTGGCGTCGGTGTCCATTATGCCGTGGCCGCCATGCGCCGCATCCTCGCCATGGTCTGCGGGGATGGCCGCGCTGGCGAGCAGGGGCATAACGGCCAGCATCGGGATCACGGCGAGGTCCTGTGTCAGCAGAACCGAGAACGCACCACGCCCACCGCTGGTCTGCATCAAACCTTTCTCGGTCAGCGTTTGAAGCACGATTGCGGTGGATGACAGGGCAAAGATCATGCCCACTGCTAGTGAGACCTTCCAGTCATGACCCAGTGCCATACCTGCGCCCGCGATCAACGCGGTGGTGACGGTGACTTGCAATCCGCCCAAGCCGAGCAGCTTTTGACGCATGGCCCAAAGCGCACGTGGTTCCAGTTCCAGCCCGATCAGGAACAGCATCATCACCACCCCGAATTCGGCGAAGTGTTGCAGATCCTTGGTTTCGCTACCTACAAGGCCAAGCGCCGGGCCGATCACAACACCCGCCAGGAGATAGCCAAGCACCGATCCCAGACCCAGACGGGCGACAATGGGCACCGCGACGACCATTGCCGTCAGATAGATCATGGCCTGGAACAGAAAACCTTCCATTGAGTCTCCGTGTATGGCGTGTTGCGTCTTGATATGATGGCGGTTTTCGACGGCAGTGTGAATGCGTCGGTTGCGACTGTTTCAAAGGTGACGCGAATGTGAGCGCCTAGCCCTGAGGCATGCGCAGAAGATAGTTCCGGTTGCCCTTGGTGTAGGTCAGTTCACCGGTGCGGATGGCAGCAACCCGCCCGCCGTCCAAACGATCACCGACCGAGACATTCATCACCCGACCGCTGGACAGCCGCACCAAGGCGCGTTGCGATCCGGATTTACCAAATGTCCCAAGCAGATTGATATCAGAGAGGATAATCTTGTCAGGGCCAGCGCCGCGCGTGGTCAACACGGTTTGCTGCGGCTGCGCCTGTGGTGCCGGTTGTTGCGGTTGTGGTTGCGGGCGCGCCGGTGCAACGGCGGCGGTCGACGCGGCTGTTGCGACTTCGGCCAGATCTTCGCGTCCTTCCATTTTCGCCGCAACGCGAGCTGCGACGGCGCGCTCGATCACACCATCCGGGCGAAGCTTGGGCCGGGGCGTCTGATCAGCGGCGAGCTCCGTTGCCTCGGCGATCAATGCCTGTGCTTCGGCGATTCTGGCGGCGGCGTCTTCGATCTCGTCAGGGCGCTGGGTTGGGCGTAAACGCGCGAGTTCTGCAAAGGTCCGTCCACCGAACTGGTAGCGCTCGAACCGCTCGGCCAGATCGTCGGGGCGCTGCGGTGGACGTGCCTTGCGCATCGCCTCCAGAAGCGGGTCGGGTTCGGGATCGGCCCCGGCATCGTCGGCAATGACGATGTCTTCACCGCTCGCTTCACCCGCCTCGGGGACCGCTGACAGCCGCAGTGCCATTTCCGGCCGCGTCAAGCCTGTCGCGTCTTGCAGCGCCACCGCATCCGCGCCCAGCTCCGGGTCGAGACCGGGCTGTTCCAAACCATCCAGATCCGCAGCGACGGGAGAGTGACGCATGGCGCTGTCAGGCGAAAAGATGAGATCCGCATCCGCGAACCGCGGCACCGGTGTAACGTCCGTGGCGGGGTCTTCGACGTCCGGTTCAGGCGTGGCTTCCGGCACGCTGCCAGACATGATTTCTGCGACCGGGGCTTCGGTGTGTTGTGTCGCCGGTTCCGAGCGTGGCAGCAGAACGACTGTCCCCAGAACCAGCGTCAGAACCGCCGCCAGGGTCAGAACGAGTTTCGCCTTTCCAGTCGCGGTTCGTTTTGGCGGGTTGGGCCGAAGCCTTCCGATAAGTGCCCCCAAGGACCGCCGTTCTACATCGGCGACAGGAGCAGAGGCGTCGCTATCTTCGAAGTGGTCGGGATTACCTTCAAATGGTTGCAGACGGGCCGCGAAACGGGCGTGTTCCCGCGCGATGTTGATATCGGGGGGCGCAGGTGATGAAATGGCCCGTTTGGCTGCCGCAGCCGGTGGTGGGGCACGCTTGGGCGCAATGGGCGTGACCGGAGGTATCGGGGCGACGTTTGCTGCGGTCGCGCTGTCAAGGATCGTATCCAGATCGCCGAACCATGGCGGTGAGGCCAGTTTTGGCAATCCGGCGGGCCCGGCCATGCCTGCCAGCTTCAATCCGCAGGCCGTGACGAAAACGGCGGCTTCCCGCATTGTCTTGCGCGCGACGATTGCGACGGCCATGCTTTCACTGGTCATAAGCCAATCGAAGCAGAACTCGGTCCGAGGCAGCTTGATCCGATCCTCGATCAGACTGCACAGCGCGTCAGACGGATCAGCGACCGCAAGCGCGGGAGTGATTGGAAACGTCTCTATTCGGATTTGCTCTGCGGGCAGAACGGCCACGATGTTTGTTGCTCCGCCGTCAGCGCATAGCTGTTTTACGTCCTTGGCCAGTTGCGTTGATCCGGTGTCTACATGACCGCATTCCTGCCATTCCGCCCCGACATATTTCGCCAGGATGATGGCGGATTCGGTAAAGTGGAGAGCAAAGGACCCGGTCATGGCAGTGCGGAACTCACATCAACGTGTTTAATACGTTCACTATATCAGGTTTCCACGGCGGGAATAGACACCCTATCTTGCTTAGTTAGGATCAATGCCAAAAAGGAACTTGATATGTCGCTCAAAACCGTAGCCTTGGCCGCCGCGCTCGTTTCCGCGTTCTCCGTGGCGCAGGCAGACACACGCCAGATCATGGTGTCAGGGCAGGGCGAAGCCACTGCTGCCCCTGATATGGCAACTATACGCATCGGCGTTGTGGCGCGAAACGACAGTGCCGCCGCTGCGATGACGCAGATGCGAGAGGCGTCCGCCGCCTTGATTGCGCGGCTTGAAGCCAGCGGGGTCGAAGCGCGGGATATGCAAAGCGATACGCTGAACCTGATGCCGCTGCGTGATCGCGACAATGAGGGCAATCTGATTGAGCAGGGCTTCGAGGCGCAATCTGTACTCGCTGTGCGCGTGCGCGACCTGTCCACCCTTGGCACGCTTCTGGACAGTGCAGTAACGGAGGATGGCGCAAACCGTCTCGATAGCCTTTCCTTTGGGATGCAGAACGACGCGGCTTTGCTTGACGAGGCCCGTCGCGCGGCAGTTCAGGATGCGCTGGATAAGGCCGCGCTGTATGCCGAGGCTGCGGACGTGACACTCGGCGATATCCAGTCGATTTCCGACCCGCAATCGTCTCCACGTCCCGAGATGATGATGCGTGCGGCTTCGATGGCAGATGGTGGCATGCCCATCGCCGCCGGAGAGGTTGGGATCACTGCCTCCGTCAATGTCGTCGTCAATATCGCTGACTGATGTGATTGGGTCGCGGGCGTCCTTGAAATGCCTGCGGCCAACCAGCTTGATCCGCCTGTCCCTTGTCGGACCGCTCTGGCTAACCTAAGGTAAGAATAATTTCTTATTGAATCGGCTGTTAGCTGGGCCGTGGCAGGCGGTTCAGAGTATTTTGAGCGGTGGTATTGATGTTTGATCGGACGGGCCATTCGCAGGGCTTTCTGGCTGGTTTCATGTTCCTTCAGTTCGACGGAGGTGTGCATGGATAGCAGCGGACAGGAACGTCTGGCGCTGGCATTGCGTCGCGCGAAAGAGCGTTCGGCTGGTTCTCCGGTCGCACCGAACATCTCTCCCGAAAAGATTCGCGAGGCGGTGAAAGGCCCCGGTATACGCCCGCTGGAAGACCGGACGGCGCCGAAACGGCGCAGGACAATCGCGCGCATGCGGGTGGAGGAGCTGCAGATCGCCGGCCACCAGGCGCTTTCATTTACAGTGGGACGAAATGACTGCACAGCCCTGCTCGGAGACACGGACGGGCTAGGTCGTGACATTCTGCGCTGTGTAATGGGGTTGGAACAGCCTGCCGCCGGACGCGTCTTGTGGGACGGTACACAGCTGCGGGCGCGGGCGCGCTTCACCACGATCCGCCGTTGGTTCGCCTATATCCCGCGCGGTGGTGGTGTATTTGACGATCTGACGGTCGATGAAAACCTGCGATTGGCGCGGCTGTCGGCCGGGCGCGGGCGCAACGGGGTCTTGCCGGAGGGCACCGCGTTCAACCGACTTGGCGGGTTTGACGGTGCCGCTTCAGGACTTCCTCCTTTCGAGCGTTTGCTGCTGGCCATCGCAATCGCGACCCTTCGGGAACCGGAGCTGGTTGTGCTCGATGATCCACTGTCCAATCTGCCCGTCGAAACGAGACCCGAAATGTCTGCTCTGATTGCGGATCATTGGGGCGGATCGACGTCTTTGCTGATAACCGAAAACACTGCTGAGCTTGCAATGAAGCTCGACGCGGAGAATATCCTCCTTGATGCGAAAACTCGCGCGCGAGAGGGGCCGATCCACTGATGAGCGGCAGAACTGGCAGCGCGATCCTGATTATTATACTACTGACTGCAACGCTCGGCGGTGCATGGAGCCTGTGGCCCGCCAATATCTGGCGCAGCAGCATGCTTGATGCGATCACCGTTGCGTCGCTCGTCTTTCTGCTAGCTGCCGGATTGATCATCTTCTACGGGCTCTCTGATCTCGTGAATCTGACTTTTCCGGCCTTTATGCTTCTTGGGGCCACCGCGCCGGACGTGTTGCTCGCGCACCTGCCGAGGGACTTGATCCATCCGGTTGCGTTCACGGCGATCCTTCTATTGGCCGTCGGGCTGATTGGTATCGCTGTGTTCGCCCTGTTCGTGCATCCGCTACAACCAGATGTCAGACGCGGAACTCTTGCGCTGCTGGCAGTTACGATCATCGCCACTGTGGGGCTGGATGATCTCGACTTTGAACAGGCTTTTATTTTACCGCGATGGTCGCCTTATGCGGCGGCTGCATTGCTCGGTGCCGGGTTCCTTCTGTTCAGAAATTGGCGCTTGCCACGCCTGACGATGCGCGCATCGCAGAGCAACCCCGAACTGGCCCGAATGTTTGGCCTGCGCCTTGGCCGCTTCGCGCTTGCCGGTTTCGTCCTGTCATGTGTTCTGGCGGCGCTTGCGGGTGCGCTGCTACATGCGACACCAAGCACGGCGCCGCATGCTGGCCTGTCAATTGTGGCAATCCTCGGGGGCATGACGTTCATCAGTTGCGGGATGCGGTCGATGTTACTTTGCGCACTGACGTCCTTACTGTTCGGGGCCGTGTTCTGCTTTGGCGAATTGCTGCGTGTTGATGGTGGTCTGATTGCCTGCTCCGCGCTGCTCGTTGGCGCTGTCGGGCTGGGCGCGGCAAACGGGAAGGTATCGGTATGACTCGACCCCCTTCGCCTATCCACCTGATTAGACGCTTGATGGCTGTCGCCGTCGTTGTGTTGGTCGTGGTGATGCCAATCTTCCGGCCGGATCTGTTGAACGTCCAGTCCGCGCTACAGATATCCTGCGCCGTGCTATTGGTGGCCGGGTATGATCTTGCGACCAACAGACAACGTATCGACCCGGCGCACGTGATCTACCTTGTGATAGGGTCCTCGGTCGGAATGATCGCACCCGATCAGGTCGCGGCAGGGACGGTTTGGGGTGTGGTTGCTCCGATAGGGCTGAGTATCGTTATAGCCTTTGCCGTCTGGGCGTTGACACGGGGCGTTGGAAATGCGGCCTTCACGCTTCTGTCGGCGTCGGCCCTTGCATTATTCTGCTTGATCGCGCTGCCGCAGAATACTGCCCGCGATATATCGGAGTTCTTTGTTTTGCCTGAAGGCATGACAGATGAGCAATTGCCGGTCGTCGTCGCGGGAAGTCTGGTCGGCCTCGCCATGTTGTGCCGCCCGAGGCAGTCTGATTCCGTCGCGCTCGCCGCACATTTGCTGGGGGCGGCGCTGACCTCGACTGCTGGCTTGATCTGGGCGCTCTGGGGGTATCCGGTGGATATTGATACGACAAAACTGGCAATCGTTGCTGCGGCGGTGCTGTGTGTGGTCCATCTGGGCGGGGCAGTGACGATCTACGGTCCGGTACTTCTTTCTGCCGTTGTCATGGCCGCTGTGCAGTTTGCTCCTGCCGAACTTGCGACGCTGGGGCCCTCGCAAATCCTGGCGTTGGTGGGGTGCGCCATGGCGATGATCGCGATGGTTCTCCCGCGTGAGAACTCCTAGCCGTCCAACAGATTGAATTGTCCAAACTGACCTCGTGCGAACAGAAGCGGCGCACCGGTGCGGTGTGATGCCTGAAGGACCCGGCCCAGAATGACCAGATGATCGCCGCCATCCATCTGGCTTTCCTTGGCACAGTCGAAACGTGCCAAGCAGTCGTCAATCAGCGGCACGCCAGCCTCATCGGGGTTCCATGATAACCCGTCGAAGAAATCGGGATTGCGGGCAAAGCCCCGGACGATATCCAGTTGGTCCGAGGCCATGATGTGAATCGCGAACCTTTCCGCCATTGCGAACACGTCATAGCGCGCCGACGCCTTGGCTGGTGACCACAGAACCAGTGGCGGGTTGAGCGATACGCTCGCAAAGCTGTTTGCCGTGATGCCGATCGGTCCATCCGGGCTGTTTGTCGTCACGACCGTAACGCCGGTAGCGAACTGTCCCAACGCCTCGCGAAACGCCTTTTGAGTGTCGGGGCCGGGGACAAAGCTTTTCATGGCATCCTTTCTTGGCCGTGGTCAGGGCGCCCGCGAATAAAATCACATGTCGCCAAAGGCGGCGAGTCGAATTCCCCGGACCATGCGACAGAAAAGCCGCCCATGGTAAGGGCGGCTTCGTGCGTTGCTACATCGCCTTGCTAGCGGTTTTCGACATCAACATAGTCGCGTTCGGTAGCCCCCATATAGAGCTGACGCGGACGGCCGATTTTCTGGTTCGGATCGCCGATCATTTCCTTCCACTGGGAAATCCAACCGACAGTGCGCGATAGCGCGAAGATCGGGGTGAACATCGAGGTCGGGAAGCCCATCGCCTCCAGGATAATGCCAGAATAGAAATCGACATTCGGGAACAGCTTCTTGCTGACGAAGTAATCATCGTCCAGCGCCTGCTTCTCCAGTTCCTTGGCAACTTGCAATGTGGGGTTGTTTTCGACACCCAGTAGTTCCAGAACTTCGTCGGCCGACTGCTTCATCACCTTCGCGCGCGGGTCGAAGTTCTTGTAGACGCGGTGACCGAAACCCATCAGGCGGAACGGATCGTTCTTGTCCTTCGCGCGCGCGATGTATTCCGGGATACGGTCCACGCTGCCGATTTCACGCAGCATTTCCAGACAAGCCTGGTTTGCGCCGCCATGGGCTGGCCCCCACAGGCAGGCAATCCCGGCCGCAATACAGGCGAACGGGTTTGCACCCGATGAGCCAGCCAGGCGCACGGTTGAGGTCGATGCGTTCTGTTCGTGGTCGGCATGCAGGATGAAGATCCGGTCCATCGCGCGGCTGAGGATCGGGTTGACCTCAAATTCCTCGGCGGGAACCGCAAAGCACATACGCAAGAAGTTCGCGGAGTAATCCAGATCGTTGCGCGGATAGACGAAGGGCTGACCGACGGAGTATTTATAGGCCATTGCCGCGATCGTCGGCAGCTTGGCGACCATACGGATCGCCGCGACTTCGCGCTGCCACGGGTCCGTGATGTCGGTGGAGTCGTGGTAGAAGGCCGACATCGCACCTACAACACCGGTCATGATGGCCATCGGATGAGCATCACGGCGGAAGCCGGTGAAGAAGCGGTGCATCTGTTCATGCACCATGGTGTGTTTGGTGACTCGGCTTTCGAAATCTTCCAGTTCCGCGCCGGTCGGAAGTTCGCCGTAAAGCAGAAGATAGCAGACTTCGAGATAGTGGGATTTCTCGGCAAGCTGGTCGATCGGATAGCCGCGGTGCAGCAACTGCCCCTGACCGCCGTCAATGAAGGTGATCGTCGAATCGCACGATGCGGTCGATGTGAAGCCCGGGTCATAGGTGAACACGCCGCCTTGGGCGTAGAGCTTGCTTACATCGATTACGTCCGGTCCCAGCGTCGGGGAATAGATCGGCAGGTCCAGTGTCTTGTCGTCAAAAGACAGCGTGGCAGTGCGTGTGGATTGAGATGTGTCAGGCATCAGGTCCTCCGTTGCCGACCGGTACGACGAGCGCACACGGTTCGAGGGTAATCGTAAAGCCGGGCCAGCGCATGCCGGCCTCAGCTGGTCGCATCCGTCAGGCGGGCGATGGTTTCATCCCGACCAATGACAAGCATCATATCAAAGACACTGGGTGAAACGGCGCGACCGGCAAGCGCTGCACGCAATGGTTGCGCGACCTTGCCAAGCTTTGTTCCGTTCCGCTCTGCCACATCAGCGACGACAGCCTCCAGCGTTTCGCGCTCCCAGCTAGCATTTTGCAGCTGCGGCGTCAATTCTATCAGTATACTGCAGGATACATCGTCGATAGCCTTCGATGATTTCTCATCCAGTTCAAGTGGGCGATCTGCAAGCACAAAATATGCTTTTTCAATAAGTTGTGGAATTGTTTTCGCGCGATCCTTCAGGCAGTACATGGCCCGCGAAAGCCCCTCTTGTTGCCCGCCGGTTAGCTTCGGCTGACCAGTTGCGGACAGAAAGTCTTCGATCTCTGCAAGCAGTGCAGCATCATCCGTCATGGCGATATGCTGACCACAGATATTTTCCAGTTTTTTGAAGTCAAAACGGGCCGGAGACTTGCCAATTCCGTCGAATCCGAACCATTCCAAGGCCTGCTCCGTGGTGAACACCTCGTCATCGCCGTGGCTCCAACCGAGTCGGGTCAGATAGTTGCGCATCCCTTCAACCGGATAGCCCATCGCGCGGTATTCCTCGACGCCAAGAGCGCCGTGCCGCTTGGACAGTTTCTTGCCGTCGGGGCCATGGATCAGTGGGATATGAGCGAAAACCGGTACATCCCATCCCATCGCGTTGTAAACAAGAATCTGGCGGGCGGCATTGGCCAGATGATCGTCGCCGCGTATCACATGGGTGACGCCCATATCGTGATCGTCGACGACGACGGCGAGCATGTAGGTCGGCGTGCCGTCCGAGCGCAGGCAGATCATGTCGTCCAGCTGGTCGTTTTTCCAGGTAACAGCGCCCTGAACCTGATCTTCGATCACCGTTTCGCCGTCGCGAGGGGCCTTAAGGCGAATGACGTATGGGGCGTCAGGGAAGGTCGACGGGTCGGCATCGCGCCAAGGTGACTGGAACAGGGTGGAACGGCCTTCTGCACGGGCTTGTTCGCGGAAGGCGGCGATTTCTTCCTGTGTCGAGAAACACTTGTAGGCGTGGCCCGCATCCAGCATCTGGTGCGCGACCTCCGCATGTCGGTTCGCACGTTCAAACTGGCTGATCACGTCGCCGTCATGATCAAGGCGCAGCCATGACATGCCGTCCAGAATGGCTTGGGTCGCTTCAGGGGTCGACCGGGCCCGGTCGGTGTCTTCGATCCGTAACAGAAACTTGCCGCCGCGCCCACGCGCATAGAGCCAGTTGAACAGCGCCGTCCGTGCCCCGCCGATATGCAGGTATCCGGTGGGAGATGGGGCAAAACGGGTGACAACCTGTTGATCGGTCATTTCTGGCTCCTTGGAATTTCGCGCAATGATTAGACTGCGGCCCTTGGTCCGTAAAGGGTCGCGCCGTGCGATTCCGGCCCCGCAAGTGGCTTCCGTTAAGAAATCGGAAACCATGATTGATGAAGACTTGGTGGCAAGATCACCCGGAGCTTCAATTGCTGCAATCGATCAGCCCTGTTCGGACCATCGCTCTTCAGCGGGGGCGGCTTCTGTTGTGGGTGCCGGTTTTTCTTGCGACCGGGATCGGGCTTTATTTCCGACTGCCGAATGAACTTGCGCCGGCGGTTCTGACTTTTCTCGCGCTGACAGCGGCTGCGTTGGTGCTTGGCGCTCGTTATGCCGATGAAACGACAGGGCCTCTGCTTTACGCGTTGGCGCTGGTGTTGGTCGGGGTCGCTTTGACGGGCGCGCGTGCCCATCAGGTTGCAGGTCCGGTTCTTGGGTTTCGCTATTTCGGCCCGATAGAGGGGCGCCTGATCGAGATCGACCGATCAGGCAGTGACAAACTGCGGATCACCTTGGACCAAGTGTATCTTGAAAACACGCCCATCTCGCGCATCCCTGACAAGGTGCGGGTGTCGTTGCATGGGTTCGTTCCCG
Organism: Qingshengfaniella alkalisoli; assembly: GCF_007855645.1. GTDB lineage: Bacteria > Pseudomonadota > Alphaproteobacteria > Rhodobacterales > Rhodobacteraceae > Qingshengfaniella > Qingshengfaniella alkalisoli. The sequence goes on along the minus strand of NZ_CP042261.1, from coordinate 1,199,205 downwards.
TTGGTGTCCTCCAGCCGGGTTGGCGCGTGGCGACGACCGGGCATCTGTCGGCTCCTGAAGGCCCGGTGGAGCCGGGTGGGTTCGATTTTCAGCGTCACGCGTGGTTCGACAGATTGGGTGCAGTGGGCTACAGCCGCAACCCGGTCGTCCGGATCGTTCCGGCGGAAATAAGTTGGCGGATCAGGGTATTCGGAGTGCGAACGGCGTTGTCCGCATGGGTGCAAAGCCACTTGTCGGGACAGACGGGAGCATTCGCCGCGGCAGTCCTCACGGGGGACCGATCTTCGTTGGACCAGAAAAGCACGGAAACCATGCGCGCAACCAATCTCGCGCATCTTCTGGCAATTTCAGGGCTGCATATGGGGCTTCTGACGAGCGTGGTGTTCGCGGCATTGCGCACGGCGATCGCGATCCTGCCGCCATTGGCGTTACGGGTGAACGCGAAGAAATGTGCGGCGGTCGGCGCCTTCTTCTGCGCGTCCCTCTACCTGCTTCTGTCTGGTGGCAGCATCGCGACGCAAAGGGCGTTCATCATGGTTTCGGTGATGCTCGCCGCCGTACTTCTGGACCGTAAGGCAATCACGTTGCGCGCGGTTGCATTGGCCGCGATCATCGTTCTGGTGTTGTTTCCGGAGACGCTTTTGAGTCCGGGGTTTCAGATGTCGTTTGCTGCGACAACGGCGCTGATCTGGGCCTTCTCCGGTATGAAAAAAATCGACCGTTCTCATGTGCCCAAATGGCTGTGGCCCGTATTGACCCTGGTGGTTACCTCCGTGATCGCAGGGCTTGCGACAGCTCCTATTGCGGCGGCGCATTTCAATCAGATGGCAAGGTATGGGCTGTTGGCGAACCTGCTGGCGGTTCCGGTGATGGGCACCATTGTTATGCCTGCGGGCCTGCTTGCGTTCCTGCTTGCACCGCTAGGATTGGAAAGATGGCCTTTCGCGATCATGGGGCTGGGTATCGACTGGATATTTTTCAGCGCGTCCTGGGTGGCAGATTGGTCGGGCGGGGTCAGGAAGATTGTGGCCCCACCGGCGAATGTGCTGCCCTTGATCGGTTTGGGTGCGGTGGGTGTTGTGATCTCGATGGGCTGGCTGCGATTGGTCGGCGCGATCATGTTGTCGGTTGCTGCGAGTCTTTGGCTCGGTTCTCAAAGACCCGACATGTTGATCAGCCCGAGCGGTGGACTCGTGGGGCTTGCCGGCAACGAAGGACGCGTGCTGAGCAAACCGAGAGGCGATGGGTTTGCGGCGTCAGAATGGTTGGAAAATGATGGGGACGCGGCCGGTCAGCGTGAGGCATCGGCGCGGGCAAAGCCCAAGGGCCGGCTATTTCTTGGGGATATTCACGTAACTGTTCTGACACCAGGAAAAGCGCGGGGACTGGTTGAATGTCCTGAAGGTCTGACCATCTCGGCTGACGTTCCGGATCGACAATTGGATTGTCCGCAGCTTCTTGCGCCGGACAGCTTTAACGCGACAGGGGCGCTCTCGGTCACAAAAGACGGGCCGGGCTGGATAATACGTTCTAGCCGCATCGCATCCGGTGAACGGTTATGGAACTCAAAGAAGCTCCGCTTGGGTGTCTATCCGGGCCCTCTATCTGCCCCGCCAGAAGACGCCCTCGCTGCCCTTGAAGTTGTTTACGGGGTTTTCGAGCAGATCGGTCAGGTCAGTGCGAGCAATCAGTAGGTCCGGATCAAGCCGACAAGCTTCCCCTGCACTTCAACCTGATCCTCACGGAACATCCGGGTTTCATAGGACGCATTCGCGGGTTCCAGTGCAATCGTACTGCCGCGTTTGCGATAACGCTTCAGCGTGGCTTCATAGCCTTCTACCACAGCGACAACGATTTCGCCGTTCTCTGCAGACGACCCTTCGCGGATGACAACCACATCTCCGTCATTGATGCCCGCCTCGATCATAGAGTCACCTTTCACTTCCAGCGCATAATGTGCGCCGGCATTGCGAAGCATGTTCGGAGGGACACTTACACTGTCGGCACCGTCATTTATTGCTTCAATCGGCAAACCGGCTGCGATGCGCCCCAGAAGAGGCACTTGGTTTCCGTTCTGCGCAGCAGCTGCGGGGACCGCGGGTTTGTCACCTTCGATCACCCGCGGCGTGAAGCCATTGGAACGGCCCTCCAGCGCTTCGGGCAGCTTCACAATTTCGATTGCGCGGGCTTTGTGTGCGAGGCGGCGAATGAACCCACGTTCTTCCAAAGCGGTGATCAACCTATGAATGCCGGATTTGGATCGCAGATCCAGCGCCTCTTTCATTTCATCGAAAGACGGAGGCACGCCGTCTTTCTGAACTTTACGATTGATAAGGTCGAGCAGATCAAGTTGCTTCTTGGTCAGCATACGACAGGGCCCTCGCGCGAACATGTTTGCATAATGTTCTAGGTGCGTTCCTGATTTGTGTCAATTCATTCTGTCATATTTGAATGATTTCCACTTCTTGACCGGCCTGGGCAGGCGCAGCGTTGGGCGGGCGGATCAGCAAACAGTTCGCGCCACTGAGGATTGTCTGAAGAGAACTGTCCTGGTGGTCATAGACGGTAACCGAACCGCTTTCGAACATCGCACGCATGTAATGTTCTCGCGGACCATTATGCGGCAGATCCCGGCCGAGTGTCGCGGTTATACGCTGTATCGGCGCAGCTGGAAGGCCTTGCAGGTAGCGCAAGGCTGGGCACACAAAGATTGTGCCGCATACTATTGATGATACTGGATTTCCGGGAAGCCCAATCAAGGGTATTCCATTGAACATACCAGCCATCAGCGGCTTGCCCGGACGCATCGCGACCTTGTAGAAATAACGCGTCAAACCAAGCTCTTCAGCAGCGTTCCCTAGAAGATCGTGGTCGCCGACCGAGGCGCCACCGCTGGTGACAATCAAGTCCGAGTTCGCGGCGAGATCGAATGCGCCGCGCAAGGCTGACAGATTATCACGCGCAATTGGCAGTATTTGCGCGATGCCGCCCATGTTCTCGACCAGCGCGGCCAGCCCAAAAGCGTTCGAAGCAAAAATCTGGTCAGCCCGCACATCGTCGCCAGGCATGACAAGTTCGTCGCCGGTAGAGATGATCGCTACTTTGGGGCGGCGATATACCTCGATTTCAGGCTGGTTCATCGACGCGAGAAGGGTGAGTTCAGTGGCCCCCAAGCGACGTGGTGCGCCCAAGCGGAAGCCCTCCGCAAAATCAGAGGCACGCGCACGGATAAAGTCTTGCTCAGACAGGTCGCTGATCTTGATCCGGTCTGCGTCGCGCGTCGTGTGCTCCTGGATAACGATCCGATCTGCGCCGACAGGTACGGGCGCACCGGTGAAAATGCGAACGGCTTTCCCGTTGCCGATAGGCCCTGCGAAGGCGGCACCGGCTGCCGAGGTGCCGATAACGGTGAGTTCTTTCCCGAGTTCCGCGTCATCATGCCGGATCGCGTAGCCGTCCATCGCGGAAGCAGGGAAGGGCGGTTGGTCGCGCGGCGCGATTGCATCTACTGCCAGCACGCGCCCGTTGGCTTGCCGTAAGGGAATGTTTTCCGTTCCAACAGGCGTCAGTAATGCGAAAATCCGCCCCAATGCCTCGGGGACAGATATCACCCCTTGACCTCGTATCGGCCTGACTTGCCGCCTTCTTTCATGTCAAGGTGGATATCAGTGATTTCCATGCTCTTTTCGGCAGCCTTCAGCATGTCGTAAAGCGTTAGTGCCGCGGTGGATACGGCGGTCAGGGCCTCCATTTCCACGCCAGTCTGACCAGTCGTCTTGACGGTGGCTTGAATGCGGATGCCGGGCAGGGCTTCATCCTCGCGCAAATCCACGGCAACCTTGGTGATGGGCAAGGGATGACACAAGGGGATCAGATCGGAGGTGCGTTTTGCGCCCATTATGCCCGCCAGCCTTGCCACGGCCAGTGGATCGCCCTTCTCGACCCGACCTTCGCGAACCAGGGCAAGTGTTTCCGGCAGCATCCTGACGGCACCTGACGCAACGGCCACACGCGCTGTAATGTCCTTTTGGGACACATCGACCATATGCGCATGGCCCGCATCGTCGAAATGGGTCAGGCCAGCCATCAGTGCATGCCGGAGGTCAGCGGCTGGCTCAGCAGCCGACGCGTGGCACTGGCGACATCATCCTGCCGCATCAGGCTCTCGCCGATCAGGAAGGAACGCACCCCGTAACGTGCGAGGTCGGCCAGATCTTCACGGGTGGATATGCCTGATTCCGCCACGATGATGCGGTCCTCGGGGACGATCCGGGCCAGCTTGCGAGTGGTGTCCAGCGATGTCTCGAAGGAATGCAGATCGCGGTTGTTGATGCCCAACAAGCGTGATTTCAGTTGGTTGGCGCGTTCGAGCTCGTCCTGGTTGTGGACCTCGACCAGCACATCCATGTCCCATTCAAACGCGGTGGCTTCCAGTTCCGCCGCTTGCGCATCGCTGACGCTGGCCATGATGATCAGGATGCAATCCGCCCCGAGCCCGCGTGCCTCGATCACCTGATAGGGATCATACAGGAAATCCTTGCGCAGGGCCGGCAGAGACGTGGCTTGCCGCGCTTGCGTCAGATAGGTGTCGTCCCCCTGAAAGGAGGGCGTATCGGTCAGCACCGACAGGCATGCCGCGCCGCCATCCTCATAGGCCTTCGCCAAGGCAGGCGGGTCGAAATCTGGTCGGATCAGCCCTTTTGACGGGCTTGCCTTCTTGATCTCCGCGATCAGGCCGTAGCCGGTTCGGGATGCTTCCAGAAGTGCATCTGCAAAACCGCGCGTGGGTTCTGCGGCCTTGGCGCGTTGTTCCACCGTGTCAAGGGGGGTTTCGGCCTTCCGGGCGGCGACCTCTTCCAGCTTGTAGGCTTTGATCTTGTCCAGAATGGTTTCGCTCATGCGTTTGCCTTGCTGGCCTTGGCCAGCCCTTCCACTTTGTGTTTCGCTGCGCCGCTGTCGATGCTTTCACGGGCCATGGCCACGCCTTCGGGCAAATCCGATGCCTCGCCGACCACAACCAGAGCGGCAGCGGCATTCAGGCAGACCGCATCGCGATAGGCGCTTTGCGCCCCATCCAGCAGGGCAGCCAAAGCGCGGGCGTTTTCGGCCGGTTCACCACCAAGGATCGCCTCCAGAGGGTGGACGGGCAGTTTTGCATCTTCAGGGTGAATTTCGAATTCGGTGACTTCGCCATTCTTCAGCGCGGCCACCCATGTCGTGCCGGTAATCGTCATCTCATCGATACCGTCACTGCCATGCACAAGCCAGGCACCATGCGATCCAAGTCGTTGCAACGTCTCGGCCATTGGTCGGATGATGTCGCGCGAAAATGCGCCTGTCAGTTGGTATTTGACGCCGGCAGGGTTCGTAAGCGGCCCGAGGATGTTGAAAATTGTCCGCGTGCCAAGTTCCGATCGCGTGGGCATGACATGCCGCATGGCGGGGTGGTGCATTGGGGCCATTAAAAAGGCGATGCCGTTCTCGGCCAGCGCGTTTTCGACGACATCCGCGCCGTTCATCACCTCGATACCCAGTTTGCCGAGTGCGTCGGCCGCGCCGGACTTTGAACTGAGATTGCGATTGCCGTGTTTGGCGACCGCGACACCAGCCCCCGCTACAACGAAAGCGGTGGCGGTGGAGATGTTCAGCGTGCCCACCCCGTCACCGCCGGTTCCCACGATATCCATTGCGCGATCAGGTGCCTTCACGGGAATGCAGCGTTCGCGCATCGCGGCAGCGGCGGCGGCGTATTCCTCTACCGTTTCGCCGCGGGTCCGCAGTGCCATCAGGAAACCGCCCATCTGGCTTGGCGTGGCGTTGCCCTCGAACAGAATGTCGAAGGCCCGGCGGGCCTCGTCGCTGGTCAAAGGTCGTTGGGCCGCAGCAGCGATCAGCGGTTTCAGATCGTCGCTCATGCCGCTACTGCCGCGTTCTTGCCGAGGAAGTTGGCGAGCATCTGGTGACCGTGCTCGGAGGCGATGCTTTCCGGGTGGAACTGGACGCCCTCGATCGGCAGTTCCTTGTGCCTCAGCCCCATGATGGTGCCGTCGTCGAGCCAGGCAGTGACTTCCAGGCAGTCGGGCAGGCTTTCGCGCTCCACGACCAGGGAATGATAGCGGGTAGCCTTGAAGGGTGAAGGCAGATCACGAAAGATGCCGGCGTCCTTGTGGTGGATCTCTCCCATCTTGCCATGCACGATTTCATGGCACCGCACGACCTTTCCACCGAACGCCTGACCGATGGTCTGGTGGCCAAGGCAAACGCCCATCAGGGGGATCTTGGCCTGGGCCGCCGCTTCGGTCAGTTCCAGGCAGATACCCGCCTGATCCGGCGTGCAAGGGCCGGGCGACAGTAGGATCGCCGAAGGGGTCAGCTCAAGGGCCTGATCCGCCGTTATCGCGTCGTTACGCCAGACCCGGACATCGGCACCCAACTCGCCCAGATAATGCACCAGATTATAGGTGAAACTGTCGTAGTTATCTATAAGTAGCAGCATGAGTCCGGTTCTTCTTCTTGGATGGCGGAAAGCCTTCGCAACTATGCAGACACTTGTTCAGTTCGGCAATGGGTGGTCAAGGGGCGTCGAAGCCGTTACGACCGACTGTGGCGGCAGCGATAACAAGATAACCGCGCCGAAGCAAAGGGCAGTGGCATGACGAAAGGGCTGGTTGCAGGGCTATTCTGGGGCGTCGTCGTGGGTGGTGCGCTGCTGGTGGTTGCTGCCCTGCAACTGGACGTGCCCGAGATGGAAGTTGCGTCTGACGAAATCGGCGTCGAGGCTGACACGCCGCCCCCGGCCGACCCGCCAGCGCAGACAGCACCTGCGCCTTTACCAACCGCCCCGCGCCAGATGGCAGCCCCTTTCGGAGGGCGCACGCCGCTGATTCCGACGGTCCATCAAAATGAGATTCGGCTAGGTGGGCCGCGCCCGGGCATCGATGTGCAGCTGCCTTTTCCGTTGAACGCTGCGTCTGTTCCCACGGCCGACGTACCCTTGGCCCAGGCAGTTCCCGACGCGCCAGCCTGGAAAATGGCCAATGATGATCTTACGCATATTGATGGGATGCCCCTTGGCCCAAGGGGAATGGTGCCTGTCGCCGGGCTGCGCGCGGAAGATCCAGTCGGATCTGCGCCGGCATTGCTGCGGTTGGAAGCGACGGGGACGTACGACCTGCCAGTATTCGATCCGGAGTTGCCGGCTTCGCTGATCCCAGCACCGGAAGTCGCAAAGTTGTCTGAAGTGGAGCAAGCTCCGGCAATGCAGATGTCCGGGTTGGAAGTTGTCTCAGCCACGACGGACAGTGTTGTCGAGATGGCAGACCTCGCGCAACTCCATGATGTCGCATCACGACCGTTGCCGGATGTGCCGCATGGAGACTTGCCGGATATCGGCGCGGCTGACGGCCCGAGACTGATCTTCGTGCTCCTTCAGCCATTGGCCGGTCGAGACACGCCCGGCTGGGCCACGGCCATCGTCGAAGACAGCCTTGTTCTCGATCCGCGCAGTTCCGAGCAGCTTGCTGAGTTTCTGCCAAACCCCGGTTTTTCGGAACCCGATGCTCGGCGGGTGATGCTGGCGTCTCCGTCCGCCGGGGTCGAACGTGTCATGCTGGAGCGGCAGGGGATCGAGGTATTTCTGCCTTACCGCGTAATCGAGACTGCGCAGGGTATCGCGAACACCCTGTCCAGCGCGGTTGCCCGCGCCGAACGGGACGGGCAGGCGATTGTTCTTGTCCGCGACAGCATGCTTGTGCGGGCTGAGATCAGCGACTGGCTGGCCCGCACCGACGGCGTGGAGATTGCCCAGCTGGTTGCGGCGCGGGAATAGCCTAGCTGTTCCCGCCGTTGAAACGCCCCGCTTCTTCCGCTGCGCGTCGTATCGCTTTGGATTTGTTGACTGTTTCTTGAAACTCGGCTTCGGGATCGCTGTCATAGACGACGCCGCCACCGGCCTGAATGTAAAGCTTTTCATCTTTCAGAACGGCGGTGCGCAACGCGATACACATATCCATATCGCCATTGGCTGCAAAATAGCCCACACCACCTGCATAGACGCCGCGCTTTTCCGGCTCCAACTCGTCGATGATTTCCATCGCACGCACCTTGGGCGCACCTGACACGGTACCCGCGGGCATGCCTGCAAGCAGGGCCGACAGCGCGTCGTGATCGTCGGACAGCTCACCCACGACATTGGAGACCATATGCATCACATGGCTGTAACGCTCGACGATGAATTCCTCTGTCGGGCGCACGGAGCCGATCTTTGACACGCGCCCGGCATCGTTGCGACCCAGATCGAGAAGCATCAGGTGTTCGGCCAACTCTTTCTTGTCGGCCAGCAGATCAGCCTCCAACGCGCGGTCTTCTTCAGGGGTTTCGCCGCGCGGACGGGTGCCGGCGATCGGGCGAACGGTAACCTGCTTGCCAAAGACCCGCACGAGAATTTCCGGGCTGGCGCCGATGACCTGAAAGCCGCCGAAATTGAAGTAGAACATGAAGGGCGATGGGTTGGTGCGCCTGAGCGATCGATACAGCGAGAAGGGCGGGAGCTTGAAGTCCTGCGTCCAGCGCTGCGCTGGCACGACCTGGAAGATGTCTCCCGCGCGGATGTATTCCTTCGCCTTTTCTACAGCGTCCAGATAGCCCTGCTTCGTGAAGTTGGAGACGGGCTCGGACGCGTCTTGCACCTCTTGCCCAAGAGAGCGGCTTTCGCCCGCGGCCTGACGTTCCAGATCGCGGATCGCGTCCATGACCCGTTCTGCGGCTTGCGCATAGGCGGCTTTGGCCGACTGTCCGCTTTCGACCCATGCGGGCGCGACGACCGTTACTTCACCCTTCACCCCGTCCAGCACGGCGACGACCGACGGGCGGATCAACACAGCGTCAGGCAGGCCCAGAGCGTCTGGATTGACGTTTGGCAGATGCTCGACCAGCCGGATCATGTCATAGCCGAGATAGCCGAAAAGCCCTGCCGACATCGCGGGCAGGTCCTCGGGCATGTCGATGCGACTCTCGGCAATCAATGCCCGGAGGCTGTCGAGCGGGGGTTTGTCTTCGACCTGAAAACTGTCGGGGTCGAATCGTGCCATGCGATTCAGCTCGGCCGTCGTGCCGCGACACCGCCAGATCAGATCAGGCTTCATGCCGATAATGGAATACCGTCCGCGCACCTCGCCGCCCGTCACCGATTCCAGCATGAAGCTGTCGGGGCGGGCATCGGCCAGTTTCAACATAAGCGAAACGGGTGTGTCCAGATCGGCGGCCAGGCGGGCATAGACCAGTTGGTTCTTTCCCGCCTCGTATCCTTGGGCGAACTCGGAAAAGTCAGGCGTCATGATTACTGCATTTGCGCGTGAACGGCGTTAAGCGCGTTCTGGTTGACGGTGATGCCTTCGCTTTGCTGGATCGCGCGCGAGAATTGGACCAGAATGTCCTGGGCGACGGCCTGAGCGACTTGCCCCTGGAGTTGCTGGTTCATCATCTCCCGACCGGGATCGTTGGCGGCCGGGGTGCGGACACTGTCCAGACGGGCGACGAACACCGAGTCTTCGCCCGAGACAGTCACCAGATCGCCGGCGTCGATTTCGAAAAGCCGGGACAGAAGTTCTTCGGGCACTTCTTCAATGAAGCCGCGACGGGTCAGATCGACCTTTGCAACCGGATCAAAGCCAAGCTCCTCGAAGGTCTGCCCCTCCCCGAGCTGCGCGGTCACTTCGTCGGCTTTCGCCGTCAGCGCATCAATTAGTTTCTGCTGCGTAGCCGCATCGCGGGCATCGGCCTCGACAGCTTCAAAAGATTGAAGCGTCGGGGGAACGATCTCGTCCAGGCGCACGGCATAGATACCGCCATCTTCAAGCTGCCGGATCTCCGGGAAATCATCCTGCGTAAGCGTGTCAGCGATCGCCGCGAATTCGGGATAGGCGGCCAGTCCTTCATGTTCATTGCCGGTCCATTCGACCGTGCCAAGAACCATGTCGGTTTCCTTGGCCAGATCTTCCAGCGTCGCTCCGCCTGCGAGCATGTCGTCGGTGGTTTCGACGTCCGCTTCGATGATCCGGCGCGCGCGCTGCATCGCCAATTCGTCGCGGAGCTCAGGGAGGGCGTCTTCGAACTCGGTTGTTTGCGCGGCCAGAACGGCATTCACGCGGAATATCGCGGGGCCAAGGTCGGTCGGGGTGGGGCCCACAATGCCGGGCTCACCCAGTGCAAAAACAGCATCGGCGGCTTCGGTGTTCAGATCATCGCGTGTGATTTCGTCCAGATCGACATCGGTCAGTGTCAGCCCGCGGTCTTCAACCAGCGCATCGAACGTCGTTTCTCCTGCGTCAAGCTGCGCCTTGGCTGCTGCTGCCGCTTCGTCATCTGCGAACACCAGGCGTTCAGCGATGACCGTTTCGGGGCGTTGGAATTCGTCGATACGAGAATCGTAGAGTTCACGCAGGGCGGTTTCGTCCAATTCCACCTCGTCGATGAGCATGTCAGGTGTCAGCCACGCATAGGTCAGCTTGCGGCGCTCGGGCAAGGTGAACTGCTCGGCATTCGCGTCGTAAAAGGCGCGGACTTCGTCGGCCGTCGGTTGAGTTGGAGCCTCATCCAAATCGGCGCGGTCGATTTCGGCATAGGTAAAGTCGCGCTGCTCAGCAATGAAATCGAAGATCGTGTTGGCATAGACCGGGGATGGCAGTGCCCCGGAAACAAGCGCGCTTTGCAAAAGACCACGGGTCAGATCGGCGCGGATCGTGTCTTCGAAATCCCCCGCTGACATGCCGTTGCGTTGCAGCGCGAAGTTGTAGGCTTCGCGGTCGAAACTTCCGTCCACACCCTGAAAGGACGAGATCTGCTGGATCTGTTCGGCGACGTTGTCGTCACCAACAGACAGACCGGCCTTGCGTGCGGCTTCATCCAAAGCGGCACTGTTGAGAAGCCCGGTCAGCACGGCGCCGTCGATACCCATCTGCTGCGCCTCGGCAAGGGTCAGGGACTGGCCTGTCTGGGTTTGCAGCGTCTGGAGACGTTGTTGCAGCGCTCGGCTATAGGTGGTGACTTCAACCTCGGTGTCGCCCACGGATGCGGCTGTACGAACCGTGCCACCGAAATTACCTGCGCCGAAGCCCATGAGGCCCACGATCAGCAGCGCCAGAATGATCCATACGATGATATTGGAGGCTTTTTTCTTGCCCTGACTTGCCATACTTCCGCGTTCCTCTTCGCAAACTCCCGCAGGTGTAGTCACTTTGCGGGAAGGCGGCAACCTTGGTTGGGATTAGCTGCGTTCAGCGCCAGCGATAGTCCAGTGCAGACAGGCGGTCAAACAGTCTGTCGATACCGCCTGCGTCGACATTCGCGAAGGCGATCCGTAGCTGTTTGTTCGCGTCCGCGTGGCTGTCCGGCATGAACATCGTGCCGGGTAGCAGCAGAATGCCCGCGTCACTCACAAGGCGGCGCGCCAACTCGGGCGACGGCATGTCGAAAGGATGCCGGACATAGGCGAAATAGGCGCCGCAGCCGTGCAGGTGCCAGCCGTTCAGCCCGGTCATCCGGTCGAGAATGCGTTGGCGGCGTGACAGGATTTCTTGTCGCTCGCCCGCCAGCCAGTCATCAAGTGCCCTGAGCCCGTAAAGCGCACCGATCTGGCCGGTCTGCGGCGGGCTGATCGTGACCGTGTCGAGGAACTTCTCGACCTCGGCCAGCCGTTCTTGTGAGGCGACAATGGCGCCGACGCGGTGGCCGGTCAGGCGGTAAGCCTTGGAAAAGGAATAAAGCTGGATCAGCGTATCGTGCCAATCGGGGTCGGTGAACAGATCATGCGGTGCGCCATCGACGCTGTGAAAATCGCGGTAAGTCTCGTCAATCAGCAAGGCCAGCCCATGCGCACGCGCCAGGTCCAGGAAGTCGCGCAGGAGGGCTGCCGGGTATTCTGCGCCGCCGGGATTGTTGGGGGTGACCAGCACGATCGCACGGGTCTTTGGGCCGATCAACGCCGTCGCGTGTCTGGGGTCGGGTAGCAGCGTGTCGTCCGTAGCGAGCGGGCGCGCGGTGATCCCTTGCATGTCCAGCCACATCTTGTGGTTGAAATACCAAGGGCAGGGCAGGATGATCTCGTCACCCGCCTGAGCGATGCTCGAAATCGTGGCTGCGAAGGCCTCGTTACAACCTGCGGTGATCGCGATCTGCTCCGTCCGGATATCACCGCCATAAACCGTGCTGTTCTTGGCTGCCAATGCTTCGCGTAAGTCGAGATTGCCGAGAACGGGACCGTAAAGATGTGCCTGGGGGTGTTCCAGAATTGCCTGCGACATCGCCTGCCGCAGTGGTTCCGGCGGTGGATCAACCGGAGCAGCTTGCGAGACGTTGAGAAGCGGCTTGTCTTCGGGCAGCGTGGCTTGTGCCAGCCAGCGCCGTGCTTCCATCACAGGCGGCGCAAAGGTGTTCCTGATCGTCGCGGAATAGGGGGCGGTCATTCCGTCCCTCGATAGGGGCGGACATATTGCAGTGCCATGTCCCACGGGAAGAAGATCCAGGTGTCCTGACTGACCTCGGTAATGTAGGTCTGGACCTGCTCGCGCCCTTGGGGTTTGGCGTATACCGTCGCCAGATGCGCCTTGGGGAACATCTTTCGCACCAAGGCCAGTGTCTTGCCGGTATCCACAAGGTCATCGACGATCAGGATGCCTTCGCCGTCGCCCATCAGTTCCTTGTCCGGTGATTTCAGCACGACCGCTTCGGACTGATCCTGATGGTCATAGGACTTCACGGAAATCGTATCGACGGTACGAATGTCCAACTCGCGGCTGACGATCATCGCAGGCGCCATGCCGCCGCGCGTGATGGCGACGACGGCCTTCCAGCTTCCGTCCTCGGCAGGCCCATGCCCGTCCAGACGCCACGCAAGCGCGCGGCTGTCGCGATGGATCTGGTCCCAACTGATGTGGAAGCCTTTTTCGTGGGGAAGACGGTCGGTCATGGCGTGTCCCTAGCTAGCTGCGATCTTGATGCCGAGCAGGGCAAGCATGCCGCCGAAGCACCGGTCGATCAATGTTTTGAGGCTGACATAGCCGCGCCGCGTGCGTTCCAGTGAGAACAGGCGGGCGACGAAGGTGTTCCATCCGAATTCGTTCAGGAAAACGACGGCCAGAAGCGCGGCGAAGACGGGCCAAGGTGTGCCCGGATCAACCGCCCCGATGAAAATCGCGCTGAACATCACGGCTGGCTTGGGGTTGGCAAGCTGCGTGAACAGACCCAGCCGAAAGGCGGATGCCGCGCTGCGCGGCGGGCGTATATCCGTGTCCATGAGCATTGGTTCAGACGCGTGGCGCCACATGCCGTATGCCATCCACATCAGATAGCCCGCGCCAAGGATTTTCAGGGCCGTAAGCAGGGCAGGCGCGACCTCGAACACCATGGCCAGTCCGAACAGCGCGGCCATAGCCCAGATCACGGCACCGGTGCCAATGCCGCAAGCGAGGCTAGCCCCCGTCCGGAAACCTTCGGTCAAGCCAGTTTTGGCGGACATCAGCACGGCCGGGCCAGGGCTGATCGCGGCCATCAGGCTCAGTAACGCGACCGAGAAGAATTCGAATAGCGGCATTCGATCAGCCCTTTGAAATATCGGGGGCGTCAACGGCTTTCATGCCAACGACGTGATATCCCGAATCGACATGCAGGATCTCGCCCGTGACGGCTGAGCTAAGGTCAGACAGAAGATACAGCGCGGATTTGCCTACCTCGTCCTGCGTGACGGTCCGGCGCAAGGGGGCGTTGTATTCGTTCCATTTCATGATGTAGCGGAAATCGCCGATACCGGAGGCCGCAAGCGTCTTGATAGTGCCGGCAGAAATCGCGTTCACGCGGATACCATCTTTGCCAAGATCTTCGGCCAGATAGCGCACGGAGGCTTCGAGTGCAGCCTTTGCTACCCCCATGACATTGTAGTGCGGCATCACCTTTTCTGCGCCGTAGTAGGTCAGTGTCAGGCAGGAGCCGCCTTCATTCATCATCTTCTCGGCGCGCTGGACCACGGCGGTAAACGAGTAGACCGAGATATCCATAGACATCTGGAAATTCGCGCGACTGGTGTCCACATAGCGCCCGCGCAACTCGCTCTTGTCGGAAAAACCAATGGCGTGGACCACGAAATCCAACTTGCCCCAGATCTTTTCCAGATACGCGAACAGCGCGTCGATAGACTCTTCGCTGGAAACATCACATTCGATCAACTCGTTTGATCCGAGTTGTTCGGCCAATGGGCCAACCCGCTTCTTCAACGCATCGCCCTGATAGGAGAATGCCAGCTCCGCCCCTTGTTCGGCGCAGGCTTTCGCAATGCCCCAGGCGATGGATTTATCGTTGGCGAGCCCCATGATAAGCCCGCGTTTGCCCTGCATCAGCTTGGTCGACATGCTCTTCTCCTGCCACCTATCGAATGGAAATCGTTTAGGCGATCCGGAGGCGCTCATCAAGATTGTGGGGTGGGATAACGGCGACTTGCACTAGACGTTGGGCTTCGGCAACACTTTGCAAGCACCATTCAGACCGATTCCGGAGACAGACGTGACAGACCGTTCAGGCATTTTCGAAGGCACCGACCCGTGCGAAATACTGTCACGCTGGCTGGGAGAGGCGAGCGCGACAGAGCCATCTGATCCCAACGCGATGACGCTGGCCACGGTGGATAAGGACGGGCTTCCGGACGCTCGAATCGTTTTGCTGAAGGATATCGAGGGCGAGGATCTGGTATTCTTCACCAACTACGATAGCGCCAAGGGTCAGGAACTGGCCGCGAATCCTCGCGCGGCGTTGCTGTTTCACTGGAAATCGCTGGGACGTCAAATCCGTGTGCGCGGGGCGGTGGAAAAGGTCTCCGCCGCAGCGTCGGACCGCTACTACCATTCCCGGCCGCTGGGCAGCCGCTTGGGCGCCTGGGCTTCGCGGCAGTCTGAACCCCTGCCTGATCGCAAAACCTTGGAAGACCGGCTGGGCCGGATCGAGGCGGAAAAGGGGGATCATCCCGACCGTCCCGCGCATTGGGGCGGTTACCGCCTTAGGCCCATCCAGTTCGAATTTTGGAGTAACGGCGATTTTCGGTTGCACGATCGCTTCCGCTGGAGTCGCTCGACGGTTTCAGCTGCATGGACGATCGACCGGCTCAACCCTTAAGATTTCGTTTACATTGAAATCAATTTTCGTTGATGGCCAAAGCGGCGGATTTTTGCCGCTATTTTCTTAACCTTGCTTGCTAATCTGGAGGCGGCAAGCGTAAAGTTAAGTAACAATAATATAAGGCGTCGGTTTGGGCAGACGGACGCCCCTCAAATGCGTGTGGACGAGATGAGTACGGAAGACGAGGCAACGGTCGTAGAAGGTGTCGTAAAGTGGTTTGACCCCTCGAAAGGGTTCGGGTTCGTGGTTGCTGATAGTGGTGGACCTGATATCCTTTTGCACGCCAACGTCTTGCGGAATTTCGGTCAAAGCTCTGTCGCTGACGGTGCACGTATCACGATTCTGATGCAGGCCACGCCGCGTGGGCGGCAGGCCGTGGAAGTGCACGATATCGAGCCGCCTTTATCCGATCTTGATAGCCCCCTGTCTGGATTTGCGGAAGAATCCGTGGATATGTCGCAGGCGGGTCCTTTGGAACCGGCGCGGGTGAAATGGTTCGACAAAGCCAAAGGCTTTGGTTTTGCTAATATATTTGGCAAGCCGGAGGATGTGTTCATCCATATCGAAATACTCCGCCGCTCTGGCCTTGCCGATCTGCAGCCGGGTGAGGCAATTGGCCTTCGCGTGATTGAAGGCAGCCGCGGTTACATGGCCGCTGTCGTCATGTCTTGGGAATCGGCATTGGAAGGGGCACACGAACAGGAATTTGTCCGCGCATGAAATGGCTGATCTCGCTAACTGCGCTTGCCTGCGTATCGGTTTCGGGAATAGCCAATGCTCAGTGTCGTCCTGAACGCATAGATTTGCGTGGCCCTTGGGGGCAAGCGAGTTTTACGGTGGAACTTGCCGATACCGCTCAGGAGCGGGCAAGAGGACTGATGCACCGCGAATCACTTGGCGCGCGCTCTGGGATGGTTTTTGTTTATGATGAACCGCAGCCGGTGTCTTTCTGGATGCGAAACACGCTTATCCCGCTGGATATGATATTCATCGGCCCCGACGGTATTGTGCGCTCGGTTCACGAAAATGCCATCCCTCATGACGAAAGCCCTATCTCAGCCGGTCCTGACATTCTGGCCGTTCTGGAAGTCAATGGGGGCACGGCGGGACGCTATGGAATCGGGGAAGGGACGGAAATCCGCCACCCCGCATTTGACGACACGTCCGTAGTTTGGCCCTGCGAGTAATTTCCGCTTTTCATTTCCGGCCATGCCGATTAGAGAAGCCTCCGTCGGGGCGTAGCGCAGTCTGGTAGCGCACCTGTTTTGGGTACAGGGGGTCGCAAGTTCGAATCTTGCCGTCCCGACCACTTTCTTCCCTGTATCGATCCCATCGCATTGAATTCGCTCGCAGCGGCCCGAGGATTGTTGCATCCGGTCCTTATGAAGGCCATATAGCTGCGGACCACGGTTTCGGAGGTGTCATGCACAGCTATCTCGATTTTGAAAAACCTCTTGCTGAGATTGAAGGCAAGGCAGAGGAATTACGCGCGCTCGCGCGCTCCAATAACGAGATGGATGTCGAAAAGGAAGCCGTCGCACTCGATCAGAAGGCGGTGACGCTTCTAGACAGTCTCTACAAGGGGCTGACGCCCTGGCGTAAATGTCAGGTGGCACGCCATCCTGACCGTCCGCATTGCAAGGATTACATCCAGGCACTTTTCACCGAATACACGCCATTGGCGGGTGACCGGAATTTCGCGGATGATCATGCAGTGATGGGGGGGCTTGCGCGTTTCGACGATCAACCTGTCGTCGTGATCGGCCATGAAAAAGGTGCCGATACGCAATCGCGCCTGCGCCACAATTTCGGAATGGCGCGGCCAGAAGGCTATCGCAAGGCGATCCGGCTGATGGATATGGCGGATCGTTTCGGCCTGCCGGTCATCACGCTGGTTGACACTCCCGGTGCCTATCCGGGCAAAGGGGCGGAAGAACGCGGCCAGTCAGAGGCTATCGCGCGATCTACCGAGAAATGCCTGACCATCAATGTTCCGCTGATCAGTGTCATCATCGGTGAGGGCGGCTCCGGCGGAGCTGTAGCTTTCGCGACGGCTGACCGTTTGGCGATGCTGGAACATTCCGTCTATTCCGTGATTTCGCCTGAAGGCTGCGCGTCCATCCTTTGGAAAAGCGCCGACAAGATGCGTGAAGCCGCCGAGGCGCTTCGCCTGACGGCGCAGGACCTTCACAAGCTGGGCGTTGCAGACGTGGTTATTCCCGAACCGAAGGGCGGAGCACAGCGGGCGCCGAAAGACGCCATTGATCGCGTCGGCAAATCCATTGCGGACATGCTCAAGGATCTTTCTGGCAAGGATGCGGCGAAGCTTACAGCCGCGCGGCGCAAAAAGTATCTGGATATGGGATCGAAAGGTCTCGACGCCTGAGTCACCAAAATCGGTTCAAGGAGCAGATGATGAATCTCGACCTGTTGAAGGCCCTGTGTGAAACGCCAGGCGTGCCTGGCAATGAAGAACGCGTCCGCGATCTGGTCAAGAAAGAGATCAAGGGTCTCTTCGATGATGTCGAGGTGGACGCGATGGGGTCTCTCCTGTGTCGCCGCAAGTCGCGCAAGGGCAAGAACCCCAAGAGGATCATGCTGCTGTGCCATATGGACGAGATCGGATTTCTGGTCAGCCATGTCTCCGACAAGGGCTTTCTGTATCTGCAACCGGTGGGCGGGTTTGATCCACGAAACCTGTTTTCGCGCCGTGTGCTCGTGTGCACTGACAATGGCGATTACAAGGGGGTGATGAACCCCGGTGGCCGACCGGTGCATATCGCGACCCCCGAAGTCCGCAAGAAGATCCCTGAACCTGCCGAGTTCTTCGTCGATATCGGTATGGGCGAGAAGGCAAAGGACGTCGTGCAGGTCGGCGATTACGTCGTGATGGATGAACCATTCATCGAAATCGGTGACAAGGTCGTGTCCAAGGCGCTCGATAACCGTGTAGCTGTCTGGCTGGGCATCGAAGCGATCCGGGGGCTGGGTGACGCTAAGAACGAAGCAGATATCCACGTGGCCTTCACATCGCAGGAAGAGGTCGGTCTGCGCGGCGCGCGCACGGCGGCCTATGCGGTGAAGCCCGATATCGGCATAGGTATTGACACGACGCTGGCTTGCGACACTCCCGGCGTTCCCGAACAGGATCGCACGACGCAGCAAGGCGAAGGCTTTGGTCTGCATGTCCGTGACGGGTCGTTTATCGCGGACAAGGGGCTTGTACGCGACTTCGCGGCACTGGCCGAGAAGAAGAAGATTCCGTATCAGCGCACCATGCTGCGCTCGGGTGGCCAAGACGGTGCGGCTGCGCAGCAGGCCGCCGCAGGCGCGCGTGCGGTCGGCATCGTGGTCGGCACGCGCTACATTCACACGGTTACGGAGATGGTTCACAAGACCGATCTTGAAGCCGCACGCGATATCCTGGTGGCCTACCTGAAGGCCAACTGATCAAGCGTAGGGCTGTGCATTGGCGCAGCCCTTTCCGCGCAATCCAGGCGATAGTTCGTGATTGTCGAAACTGCACGCTGTCGCATAGGCTTCCGTTAGGAAAACGGAGGATGCGCGATGAGTTGGAACCCCGCCCTGGAACCCGGCTGCCCCGATCTGGTGGGTAATGATGCCATCGAAACGCTGATCATCCCGCGATCACGTGACATTGGCGGTTTCGAGGTCCGTCGCGCCTTGCCGGCACCCAAGCGCCAGATGGTCGGCCCCTTTATCTTTTTCGATGAAATGGGTCCTGCCGAATTCCTGACCGGGCAGGGTATCGACGTGCGCCCGCACCCCCATATAGGGCTGGGAACGGTCACATACCTGTTTCAGGGCGATTTTCATCACCGGGACAGCATCGGAACGGATCAGGTCATCACGCCCGGTGCGGTGAACTGGATGGTGGCGGGCAAGGGCGTCAGCCATTCCGAGCGCACCAGCGCACAATCGCGCAGCGGTCCCAGCAGCCTGTTCGGCATCCAGACATGGGTGGCACTGCCTGAACGCGATGAGGATCGCACGCCGACCTTCGAACATCACGGTAAGGAGACATTGCCTGTGATCTCGGGTGACGGGATCGACATGCGGCTGATCATGGGGCGCGCCTATGGAGAAGCTGCGCCGGTATCAACATTCACGGATATGTTTTACGGCGATGTGACTCTTGCGCCCAATGCACGTATGCCTTTGCCGGACGATCATGAAGATCGCGGGATCTACGTCATCGACGGCGCGGTCACGGTCGCGGGCGATGTGTTCGATAAGGGCCGCATGATGATCTTTCGACCGGGTGACAAGATCACGATCGGCGCGGGCGCGCAGGGTGCGCGGCTGGTCATGCTTGGCGGAGAAACCTTAGGGGGGCCGCGCTACATCTGGTGGAATTTCGTGGCCTCGTCGCGGGACAAGATCGAAGCTGCGAAAGAAGAATGGCAAGCGGCGCGCTGGGGCGAGGGGCTGTTTGACTTGCCCATCAACGACAAGGATGAATTTATCCCGCTACCGGAAAAGCTGCGGCTGAAACCAGAGGTCCGTCGCAAGGAGGACTGACGCCCTTTCGGGCGCCAGTGCTTGTCTTAGCTGGCTGCTCTCGCCTGGCGCTTGCGTTCATGCGGATCAAGGAAGCGCTTGCGCAGGCGGATGGCGTTGGGTGTGACCTCGACCAGCTCGTCATCGTCGATATAGGCGATGGCCTCTTCGAGCGAGAACTGGATATGCGGCGTCAGGCGCACGGCATCATCATTGCCGCTGGCGCGCACGTTGGTCAGTTTCTTGCCCTTCAGGGGGTTCACTTCCAGATCGTTCTCGCGGCTGTGCTCGCCGATGATCATGCCCTGATAGATTGCCTCCTGCGCCGGGATGAACATCCGACCGCGTTCTTCGAGGTTCCACAGTGCATAGGCGACCGAAGTGCCGTTCTCCATCGAGATCAGCACACCCGCGCGACGTCCCGGGATCGGGCCCTTATGCGGTGCCCAGCCGTGGAAGACACGGTTCAGAACGCCCGAGCCACGTGTATCGGTCAGGAACTCGCCGTGATAGCCGATCAGGCCGCGCGACGGAACATGCGCGACGATCCGCGTCTTGCCCGCACCGCCCGGCTTCATCTCGGCCAGATCACCCTTGCGAGGGCCGGTCAGCTTTTCGATCACCGCGCCGGAATATTCGTCATCAACGTCGATGGTGACTTCTTCGATTGGCTCCATCCGCTGGCCGTTCTCTTCGCGGAACAGGACCTGCGGCCGGGAGATCGACAGCTCGAACCCTTCGCGACGCATGTTCTCGATCAGAACGCCCATCTGCAATTCGCCCCGACCCGCGACTTCGAAGGCCTCGCCGCCGGGGGTGTCGGTCACCTTGATCGCAACGTTGGATTCGGCTTCCTTGAGCAAGCGGTCACGAATGACGCGCGACTGCACTTTCTTGCCATCACGGCCCGCCAGCGGGCTGTCATTGATGCCGAAAGTCACCGTGATCGTCGGCGGATCAATAGGTTGCGCCGGGATCGGCGTATCAAGGGACGGGTCGCACAGGGTGTCGGCCACGGTCGCCTTGGACATGCCTGCGATGCTGACGATGTCACCTGCCTCGGCTTCGTCAATCGGTTGCTGGCCGAGGCCGCGAAAGGCCATGATCTTTGTGACGCGGAACTGTTCGATCCGGTCGCCCTTGCGCGACAGTGCATTCAGCGTGGTGCCGGCCTTCAGCGTGCCGCTTTCGACGCGACCGGTCAGAAGGCGACCGATGAACGGGTCGGAGCCAAGCGTGGTTGCCAGCATGCGGAAGGGCTGATCGCGGTTTTCGATCTGTTTGGGGGCAGGGACGTGATCGACCACCAGCTTGAACAGCGCGTTCAGATCCTTGCGCGGACCGTCCAGTTCCTCATCCGCCCAGCCGCTGCGGCCCGACGCATAGAGAACGGGGAAATCAAGCTGGTCATCGTCGGCGTCGAGTGCGGCAAACAGGTCGAAGACCTCGTCAAGCGCGCGATCGGGTTCTGCGTCCGGCTTGTCCACCTTGTTCAAAACAACGATGGGGCGCAGGCCGAGCGCCAGTGCCTTCGATGTCACGAACTTGGTTTGCGGCATCGGACCTTCGGCGGCATCAACCAGCAGGACGACTCCATCGACCATGGACAGGATGCGCTCCACCTCGCCACCGAAATCGGCGTGACCGGGGGTGTCTACGATGTTGATGCGCGTGCCGTTCCATTCGACCGAGGTTGCCTTGGCCAGAATGGTGATCCCGCGTTCACGCTCAAGATCATTGCTGTCCATCGCGCGTTCTGCGACGGCTTGGTTTTCTCGAAATGCCCCGGACTGCTTCAGCAGTTCATCCACGAGCGTTGTCTTGCCGTGGTCGACGTGGGCGATGATTGCGATATTGCGCAGGTCCATGGGACGCGTTCCTGAATTTAGGGAGTTGGCCGCGACCTATAGTGCAGATGCAGAAATTACCAGCCCCTAATGACCGGAACTGCGCGAAAAGAGATGGATCACCAGCACTCCGGCGACAATCAGGGCCATTCCGAACACCGCGGGCAGATCCAGCCGCTGGCCCAGAAAAATGAGCCCGATGACGGAGATACCGATGACGCCTAGCCCCGACCAGATCGCATAGACGATCCCCACGGGCATGACTTTCAGCGTGAGGGACAGGAAATAGAATGACGCTGCGTAACCGATGACGACCAGAATGCTCGGCCCGATCCGGGTGAATTGCTGGGAGGCAGCCAGTGCAGAGGTCGCGATGATCTCTGACGCGACAGCAACCAGAAGTGTCAGGTAGTGGACAGGCATGATGGGCTCCGGTTCAAGTGCCGAGATAGCGGTCGCGGCGGTGGTTGATAGCGATGATCAGGTTCAGCACGACCGCGCCAAGCAGCGAATACAGGACGCGTTCGGCGGGAAATAGCAGAAATGCCACGCAAAAGATCACCAGATCGACGGCAAGCTGAAAATACCCCGCGCGAAAGCCCGTGGTATCTTGAATGAGCAGCCCGACGACGCCGATCCCGCCAAGGCTGCCTTTGTGACGAAACAGCGCCAGAAGCCCGACACCCGTCATCACACCGAAGGCGATCGCGCCAAGCGCGGGGTTCAGATGTGTGATGCCGAAACCTTGCGGAATAACGCTGGTCAGAACCGACAAAGCGGTGACGCATAGAACCGTTTTCAGCGTGAACTCCGGCCCCAACCTGTGCCACGCAAGCAGATAGAAGGGCAGGTTGATAACGAAGAAAATCGGCCCGAAGGACCAACCCGTCAGATAGGAGATGATGACCGCAATCCCTGCCGTCTGACCCGTGATGAAGCCCAGATGGGTCAAAAAGACCAGCCCTAGCGCACATAGAAAAACGCCCGCGCCAAGCCCTTGCGCATCTTCGAGCGGCGTATGCTTGGTTGCATTCTCAGCCATGAAACCCCGCAAGTGAAAAGGAAAAGGGGGCGACCGATGCCACCCCCTTCGAATTGTCTATCTGATCCTGATCAGCCGGCAAGTGCCTTGTTCAGGTTCTCGTCGACTTTTTCCAGGAAGCCCATCGTGGACAGCCAGGATTGATCCGGCCCAACCAAGAGGGCGAGATCCTTGGTCATGTGACCGCTTTCGACCGTATCGACGATGACCTTTTCCAGCGTGGTGGCGAAGTTCAACAGCGCTTCGTTGCTGTCCAGCTTCGCGCGGTGCTTCAGACCGCCGGTCCAAGCGTAGATCGATGCGATGGAGTTGGTCGACGTTTCCTTGCCGGCCTGATGCTGGCGGTAGTGACGTGTGACCGTGCCGTGAGCGGCTTCGGCCTCGACGATCTTGCCATCGGGCGTCATCAGTTGCGACGTCATCAGTCCCAGCGAGCCAAAGCCCTGCGCGACCGTGTCGGACTGCACGTCGCCATCGTAGTTCTTGCAGGCCCAGACATATCCGCCGGACCATTTCATCGCTGCCGCGACCATGTCGTCGATCAGGCGGTGCTCATAGGTCAGGCCGCGCTTTTCGAATTCTTCTTTGAATTCGGCGTCGTAGATTTCCTGGAAGATGTCCTTGAACCGACCGTCATAGGCCTTCAGGATCGTGTTCTTCGTGGACAGGTAAACCGGATAGTTGCGGGCAAGGCCGTAATTCATCGACGCGCGTGCGAAATCGCGGATTGAGTCGTCGAGGTTGTACATTGCCATCGTGACGCCGGAACCGGGTGCCTGGAACACTTCGTGCTCGATGGTTTCACCGTCGTCGCCGACGAACTTGATCGACAGCTTGCCCGCGCCGGGGAACCTGAAATCGGTTGCGCGGTACTGGTCGCCGAATGCGTGACGACCGACAATGATCGGCTGGGTCCAGCCCGGAACAAGGCGCGGCACGTTGGAGCAGATGATCGGTTCACGGAAGATCACGCCGCCGAGGATGTTACGGATCGTGCCGTTCGGGCTGCGATACATGCGCTTGAGGCCGAATTCCTCGACGCGTGCCTCGTCAGGCGTGATGGTGGCACATTTAACGCCGACGCCGACTTCCTTGATTTTCTCTGCCGCATCCACAGTGATCTGGTCATCCGTGCGATCACGCTCTTCGATGCCAAGATCGTAATAGAGCAGGTCAATATCGAGATAGGGCAGGATCAGCTTCTTCTTGATAAAGTCCCAGATAATCCGAGTCATCTCGTCGCCGTCAAGCTCGACGACCGGGTTTTCAACCTTGATCTTGGTCACGGCCGGTATCCTTCGTTCAATGGTGAATCGTCTCTCGCGCCTTCTACCTCAAAGTGTTGGAGCGTGGAAGGCTGTATGCGGAGGTATACGAAACGTGGCCTATTTGATATTTTTACAGAAAAGACCTTTTTTAAAAGAAACATAATATCGGCGGAATTTCGCTTGAGAGATTACCGGTCTCTTGGTAGATACCGGATGTCTGAGAAGTTGCGGTGCACCATAAGCCTCACCGCTAAGATGCCGAACCTATGAGGGGTTTCCCGTTGTCGGCGCAGATGGCTGGCTGCTTGTTTAGATACCTACGGGTTTGCAGGCTGGGCGTTTGTGTCTTTTTGTGTGTGAAATCGGCCTTCAGATCCTTCCCAAGATCCTACTGAGGATTTCATAGCAAGCAATTTTGTGCAGGCCAAAGGCCGTCGCACGCTAGTGATTTTAACGAGTTCCGCCGCCGGGGGTGATCTCCGGCGGTAATTTCATGACTTCACCGCGAAATGAGTTGCCAGCTTTGCGGACAGGTGGTCCCAAAGCGTCCGTGCGCCTTTGGAAATCGGATTCCCCACGCGTCTGCGAATCTGCTCTTCGGTGACCCCGTGCATTTCCCAAAGCTTGCCGTCCAGTGCCAGATTGGTTTGCAGGGGCTGAACACGATCCATTGCTTTGGCGAAGCGGGCATCCGGGCTTTCTGCGGCCTCGAACTCGTTCCAAAGCGCGCGAAACTCAATCGCCTGTGCTTCTGGCAATAACCCGAAAATACGATCTGCCGCAGTTTTTTCGGCAAGTGCTTGCTGCGCAGGATCGCTGGTCGGGGCGTGGATCGGGTTGTCGCCCGCGTCGATCTCGACCAAATCATGCAGCAGCAGCATCTTGATCACGCGATCCAGCCGGACGTCCGGTTCGGCTTGCCCGTCAAGCACCATCGCGTAAAGCGCGACATGCCAGGAATGCTCGCCACTGTTTTCCTGCCGCGAGCCATCATTCAAAGTGGTTGCGCGCTCGACGGACTTCAGCCGGTCGGCTTCGTTCAGAAAGGCCAGTTGGCGGACCAGGTCCTCGGGCGCGCGATCAGTCATCGTGTGGTCTCGGTCAGGCGGCGGCGGACATAGTCGTCGACCGAGCCGATCATCGTGTCCATATGCGGATCCTCGAAGAAGTGGCCGGCGCCCTCGATCTCCGAATGGGTGATGGTGATGCCCTTCTGCTCATGCAGCTTGTTTACGAGGTTGCGGGTATCCTCGGGCGGTGCCACGCGATCCGACGTGCCGTTGATGACCAACCCCGAAGATGGGCAGGGCGCCAGAAACGAGAAGTCATACATGTTCGCCGGTGGTGAGACAGAGATGAAACCCGTGATCTCCGGGCGGCGCATCAGCAACTGCATCCCAATCCACGCGCCGAAGGAGAAACCAGCAACCCAGCAATGCTTGGCGTTCTGGTTCATCGACTGCAGGTAATCGAGCGCCGACGCGGCATCCGACAACTCGCCGACGCCCTGATCGTATTCGCCCTGACTGCGACCGACGCCGCGGAAATTGAAGCGAAGCACCGTAAAGCCCATTTTGTGGAAGGCATAGTGCAGATTATATACGACGCGGTTATTCATCGTGCCCCCGAATTGCGGATGGGGGTGCAGAATGATCGCAATCGGAGAATCTTTCGTCTTTTGCGGGTGGTAGCGGCCTTCAAGGCGGCCTTCTGGTCCGGGGAAAATTACCTCAGGCATGGGTCGGCGGACTTTCTCCAACATGGGGCGGGTTTGTCACGCTTGACGGCACGCACGCCCAACTTTAGAACGGTTCTAAACCCGCATTTGGGCGGGGTTCGCATCGGGAGGGAAGTAACGTTCCCGATGCCAATGGTCAATGGGACAGCGGGGCCTGCGATGAAACTCAGCACCAAGGGACGTTATGCAATGGTCGCGTTGACCGATCTGGCGCTTCAGCCGGAGGACAGCCTTGTAACGCTTGGCGAAATCGCGAAGCGGCAGGATATATCGCTGGCCTATCTCGAACAGCTCTTCGTAAAGCTGCGTCGGGCCGAGTTGGTGGAATCTGTGCGGGGCCCCGGTGGTGGTTACCGACTTTCTCGATCGCCTTCCGAGATCCGGGTCGCCGATATTCTGGCGGCAGTCGATGAAACCGTCAGCGCCTTGCACAAGGGACAGGGGGCGTCGGGCGGTGCGTCGGGGTCTCGTGCGCAGTCTCTGACAAACCGGCTCTGGGAAGGCTTTAGCGCTCATGTCTATGTGTTCCTGCATCAGACGCGGCTGTCGGATGTGGTCGGCAACCAGCTTGCGCCGTGCCCGGCTGTTCCGAACCTGTTTGCAATTGTGGATGAGTGATGGCGGAGCGGGTCTATCTCGACTGGAACGCGACTGCGCCTTTGCGGCCGGAAGCCCGCGCCGCGATGATCGCGACGCTCGACGAGGTGGGCAACCCGTCTTCGGTGCACGCTGAGGGGCGCAGGGCGAAAGCCATTGTCGAGCAAGCGCGCGGCCAGATTGCAGAAGCCTTCGGTGCGCAAGCATCCGATATCGTGTTTACATCCGGCGCCACCGAAGCAGCTGCGCTTGCACTGTCCGGACGGGGATTCCGCGGGTCTGAAGTTGAACATGATGCTGTATCATCTTGGATTAATACGGATATCTCTGCGGGAACTGATGGGCTGGTGACGCTCAATGATCCAGCCGGTTCCACGCTACAGTTCGCCAACAGTGAAACCGGTGTGATCCAAGCATTGCCTGAAGGATTGGCGGTCAGCGATTTTACCCAAGGTTTCGGGAAGGTGCCCCTAGCATTTGACTGGTCGGGCGTGCAGATGGGGTTGATCTCGGCGCACAAGCTTGGCGGGCCGAAAGGCATCGGCGCACTGGTTCTAAAGCGCGGGCTTGATGTCGAGGCGATGATCAAGGGCGGCGGGCAGGAAATGGGCCGACGGTCGGGGACTGAGAACGTCGCCGCCATTGCCGGTTTCGGGGCGGCTGCGGAGGCTGCTGCGCGGGATCTGGCGGATGGCGTCTGGGAAGACGTAAAGAAACTTAGAAACATTCTAGAAAGTCTGTTGGCCTCCGGCGCAAAAGAGACTATTTTAGTCGGGAAAGAGTCGCAGCGGCTTCCGAATACCTCATGTTTCGCGGTTCCGGGGTGGAAGGGCGAAACGCAGGTCATGCAAATGGATCTGGCGGGGTTTGCCATTTCGGCCGGGTCGGCCTGTTCATCGGGCAAGGTCAAGGCCAGCCGCGTCCTGCGCGCCATGGGGTATGACGAAACCACCGCAGCGAGCGCGGTGCGCGTTTCCATCGGGCCGCAGACGACGGAAGAACAGATCACGCGATTTGCGGAAGTCTGGATCAATCACTATGTCCGGCACAAGCGCCGGGCTGCCTGACAGGGCAGGACAGGAATTTTGATGTGGCGCATGGCGCGCCGGGAAGGAAACGAAGGTCATGGCTGCTTTGGATAGCAAAGTCGAAGTCCGTGAAGGTGTCGATCGCGAGACGGTGGAAACCGTCCAGTCGATGGCGGGCAAATACAAATACGGCTGGGAAACCGATATCGAGATGGACTACGCCCCCAAGGGGCTGAACGAAGACATCGTTCGTCTGATCTCCGAGAAAAACGGCGAACCCGAATGGATGACGGACTGGCGTCTGAAGGCCTTCGAGCGCTGGGGCCAGATGGAAGAACCGAACTGGGCGATGGTAAACTACCCGCCCATCGACTACCAGGAACAGTATTACTACGCCAAACCCAAGTCGATGGCGGAAAAGCCGAAATCGCTGGACGATGTCGACCCCAAGCTGTTGGCTACCTATGAGAAGCTGGGAATCCCGCTGAAGGAGCAGATGATACTTGCTGGTGTCGAAGGCGCGGAAAATGCTCCGGCAGAGGGTCGTAAGGTCGCCGTTGATGCCGTGTTCGACAGCGTGTCTGTCGGAACGACCTTTCAGAAGGAACTGGAAAAGGCGGGCGTGATCTTCTGCTCGATTTCCGAGGCGATCAAGAACCACCCTGAACTGGTGAAGAAATATCTGGGCTCGGTTGTGCCGATCTCCGATAACTACTTTGCCACGCTCAACAGCGCCGTATTCTCGGACGGGTCGTTCGTTTATGTGCCGCCGGGCGTGCGCTGCCCGATGGAACTGTCCACCTATTTCCGGATCAACGCGGAGAACACGGGCCAGTTCGAGCGAACACTGATCATCGCTGACAAGGGCAGCTACGTGTCCTATCTCGAAGGCTGCACCGCACCTCAGCGCGACACGCACCAGTTGCACGCGGCCGTGGTGGAAATCGTTCTGGAAGAGGATGCAGAGGTTAAGTACTCGACCGTTCAGAACTGGTTCCCCGGTGATGAAAACGGCAAGGGCGGTATCTACAACTTCGTGACCAAGCGCGCCGATTGCCGTGGCGATCGTGCCAAGGTTATGTGGACGCAGGTTGAAACGGGATCTGCCGTTACGTGGAAATACCCGTCCTGCATCCTGCGCGGCAATGAAAGCCAGGGCGAGTTCTATTCCATCGCCATCACCAACAACCACCAGCAGGCCGATACCGGAACCAAGATGATCCATCTGGGCAAGAATACCCGGTCACGGATCGTGTCCAAGGGGATTTCGGCTGGCAAGGCGCAAAACACTTATCGCGGTCTGGTGTCGATGCACCCGAAAGCGAAGAACAGTCGCAACTACACGCAATGCGACAGCCTGCTGATCGGCGATCAGTGCGGGGCGCACACCGTCCCTTACATCGAGGTGAAGAACAATTCATCGCGCGTCGAACACGAAGCCACCACGTCTAAGGTCGATGACGACCAGATGTTCTACTGCCGCCAGCGGGGTATGGACGAAGAAGAGGCGGTGGCCCTGATCGTCAACGGTTTCGCCAAGGAAGTGCTGCAGGCCCTGCCGATGGAATTCGCGATGGAAGCGCAGCAACTGGTCGCGATCAGCCTTGAAGGCTCGGTCGGCTAAGCGGTTCGGACAACAGATACTCGGGTCGTGCGAAGCGGCCCTCCCTGATATTGAAGATGGTAAGAAAAATGCTGGAAATCAAAAACCTGCACGTCAAACTTGAAGAAGAGGACAAGCAAATCCTCAAGGGCGTGGACCTGTCCGTCGAGGCAGGCAAGGTACATGCGATCATGGGGCCGAACGGGTCCGGTAAATCGACGCTGAGCTATGTGCTGTCGGGTCGCGACGGTTATGAGGTCACCGATGGTTCTGCTACGCTGGAAGGCGCAGACCTGCTGGAGCTGGAGCCCGAAGAACGTGCCGCAGCCGGTCTGTTCCTGGCCTTCCAGTACCCGGTCGAAATTCCGGGCGTGGGCAACATGACCTTCCTGCGCACGGCCTTCAATGCACAGCGCAAGGCACGCGGCGAAGAGGAAATCAGCGCCGCTGACTTCCTGAAGCTGATCCGCGAAAAAGCCAAGGAACTGAAGATCGACGCCGACATGCTGAAGCGTCCGGTCAATATGGGCTTCTCGGGTGGCGAAAAGAAGCGCAACGAAATCCTTCAGATGGCTGTTCTCGGCCCGAAGATGTGCATTCTCGACGAAACCGATTCCGGTCTCGACGTGGACGCGATGAAGCTGGTGTCAGACGGTGTGAACGCGCTGCGCGACGAAGGCCGCGCTTTCCTCGTGATCACGCACTACCAACGCCTGCTGAACCACATCAAACCCGACGTCGTTCACATCATGTCGAACGGTCGTATTGTGAAAACCGGCGGGCCGGAACTGGCGCTGGAAGTTGAAGAAAACGGCTACGCGGACATTGTGGCGGAGGACGCGTAATGGCAGTCGCTCAACCGAAACTGGATGCGTTGGAGGCGCGGCTTGCGTCGCTCGCGCTGCCCGAGCCGACCGGCTGTCTGGCTGATACGCGCAAGGATGCGCTGGAACGGCTGAACAAGATGGGCCTGCCCGGTGCGCGTGACGAGTATTGGAAATACACCCGTCCGGTGACGCTGACCCAGGTGGAGCCGGTCCCGGCCGCGCTGTTCGATGAGGACGATCCGGAGATGTTCTCGGAAATCGACCGCGTGCGTCTTGTGTTCGTCGATGGTATTTTCAGCGCCGATGAATCTGACGACCCCGCTCAGGCCGGTGTCAGCGTCGAGATGCTGACAGATGTTGTCGCGCGTGACATCCACTGGGCAAAGGATGTCTACGGCGTTCTGGAAACCCGTGGTCAAACGCCGGTTGAGCGTCCGCTTGCCGCGTTGAACACGGCATTTGCGACCGAAGGTGTGGTGATTCATGCCACGGGAAAGGCCGAGAAGCCGATCGCGCTGGAGTATCGCCGCACGTCTGACAGCTCCGACGTGCTGTTGCATCACATCGTGAAAGTCGATGAAAGTGCCGAAGTTACCATCCTCGAAAGCGGTGTGTCGTCTGCGCGTCTGAATTCCGTGATGGAAGTCGAGATCGCCGACAACGGCGCATTCCATCATGTCCGTTCGCAAGGGCGGGACCATGAGCGGCGTGCCTCGACGCATCTGTTCACCCGCCTGGGTCAGGAAAGCACGTTCAAATCCTTCACTCTGTCGATCAACGGCGCGATGACGCGCAATGATTGCGTGATCGAACTGACCGGCGATGACGCGGTCGCGCATGTTGCGGGTGCCTGTGTGGGCGACGGTGATTTCCACAATGACGACACGGTGTTCATCACTCACGATGCTGTGAACTGCGAAAGCCGCCAAGTCTTCAAGAAGGTGCTGCGCAACGGTGCTGTCGGTGTTTTCCAAGGTAAGATCCTTGTGAAGCCGGGCGCGCAGAAAACCGATGGCTACCAGATCAGCCAGTCGTTGCTGCTCGATGGTGACAGCCAGTTCCTGGCCAAGCCGGAGCTGGAAATCTATGCCGATGACGTGGTCTGCTCGCATGGCTCGACATCGGGCGCGATTGACGAAGATGCGTTGTTCTACCTGCGTGCGCGCGGCGTGGACAAAGGCACTGCAACCGACCTTCTGACGCTGGCCTTCCTTGCCGAAGCGATCGAGGAGATCGAGGATGAACGCCTTGCTGCGGATATTCTGGCCCGTCTCGAAGGCTGGCTGATGCGTCGCCGAGGCTGATGTCCGTCACCAGGGATATCGTTGCAAGTTACCGGGCGCCGCGTCGTGTGATGCGGCGCCTGCTTGCTGCGGGTCAGCGCGAGGACCGTGCTTTGGTGACGTTGTTGCTGGCCTGCGGGCTGATCTTCGTTGCCCAGCTTCCGCGCCTGTCGCGAGAAGCGACCTTGAACCCCGATGTGCCCTTCGATGCACGCGTGGGCGCTGCACTTCTGGCGTGGGGCGTTTTCATGCCGCTGATCTGTTATGGTATCGCAGCCATTTCACATCTGGTTGCGCGGGCGCTCGGCGGAAAAGGCAGCTGGTTCACCGCGCGGATCGCGCTGTTCTGGAGCATGCTTGTCGCAACCCCGGTCTGGCTGCTGCACGGGTTGACCGCCGGGTTTATCGGACCGGGGCCGGAACTTACCTTTGTCGGTCTGGTACTTGCCGCCGTCTTCTGCATAGTGTGGCTCGCATCGTTGATCGAGGGTGAATGGCCCAAGGGCGACAACACAGTTGCACAGGAATAGGGTGAAGACATGGCCGCCGGTCACATCTCGATAGGAAATCTGATCTCTGAAGCGGTGGCCACGATCCGCCAGCCACGCGATACCGCCCGCCGGATGCTGGGGCTGAACCTGCCACCGGCGTTGCTGTGGCAGATGCTGTGCGTCGTCGTGGCGATCTCGGTCGTGCTTGGGCAGGGCACGTTGATGATCACGGCGGGCGGCGTCCCGTTTCAATCTATTCTGTTGACCAATCCCGTCCTGCTGGCAGCACTTCAGATTACACTGCTCTACGTCACCGTCTTTGCGGCCTACCGCATCGGGCGCGCCATGGGAGGGGTCGGCACGTTTCACCAGTCGCTGACTCTTTTCGTTTGGCTGCAATTCGTCATGGTCTGCCTGCAGGTGCTGCAAACGATCCTGATGTTCGTGATGCCGGTTCTGGCTGATCTGGTCGGTATCGCCGGGCTGTTCCTGTTTCTGTGGATCATGACGTGTTTTGTCGCCGAGCTGCACGGGTTCAAGTCGCTGTGGCAGGTCTTCCTGATGATCATGGTTTCAGCCTTTGCCATCGCCTTCGGTCTGAGCCTTCTTCTTGCGATTTTCGGGCTGACGCCCACGGGAGTTTGACAATGTATGATGTCGACAAGGTTCGCGCGGATTTCCCGATCCTTGCGCGGCAGGTCAATGGCAAGCCGTTGGTGTATCTCGACAATGGCGCGTCTGCCCAGAAGCCGCAGGTTGTCATTGACGCAATCACGCAGGCCTATAGCCAAGAGTATTCGAATGTTCATCGCGGCCTGCATTTCCTGTCGAACCTGGCGACCGAGAAATACGAAGCCGTCCGTAGCAAGATCGCCCGTTTCCTGAACGCGGGCAGCGAACGGGAAATCGTGATGAATTCGGGCACGACTGAAGGGATCAACATGGTCGCCTATGGCTGGGCGATGCCACGAATGGAAGCGGGGGACGAGATCGTCCTTTCGGTGATGGAGCACCACGCCAATATCGTTCCTTGGCATTTCCTGCGCGAACGGCAAGGCATCGTGATCAAATGGGTCGATGTGGACAGCACTGGCGCACTGGATCCGCAGAAGGTCATCGACGCGATTGGCCCGAAGACCAAGCTGGTCGCGGTGACGCATATGTCCAACGTGCTGGGCACAAAAGTCGACGTGAAGGCGATCACCGAAGGGGCGCATGCCAAGGGTGTTCCGGTGTTGGTCGACGGGTCGCAAGCGGCGGTGCATATGCCCGTTGATGTGCAGGACATTGGCTGCGATTTTTACGCGATCACGGGGCACAAGCTGTACGGGCCATCGGGGTCCGGGGCGATCCATGTCCGCCAGGAACGGCTCGAAGAAATGCGACCCTTTATGGGCGGGGGAGACATGATCCGCGAAGTCACGCGCGATGCCATTTCATGGAATGACCCGCCGATGAAGTTCGAGGCAGGCACTCCCGGCATCGTGCAGATGATCGGGTTGGGCGCGGCGCTGGATTACATGGCGGCGCTTGGTATGGATAACATTGCCGCGCATGAAGCACGGCTATGCGATTATGCCCGTAGCCGTCTGGACGGCTTGAACTGGCTCAACGTTCAGGGGACCGCGCCGAACAAGGGTGCAATCTTTTCCTTTACGCTGGACGGTGCCGCACATCCGCATGACATCTCGACCGTGCTGGACAAGAAGGGCGTCGCGGTGCGGGCCGGGCATCACTGTGCCCAGCCCTTGATGCAGCATCTCGGTGAGACGGCGACCTGTCGCGCGTCCTTCGGTCTTTACAATACGGAAAGCGAAGTGGACCTGCTGGTCGATGCGCTTGAGCTTTGCCACGATCTGTTCACGTGATTATGCCCTTGCTCCGGCAGAGCAAGGGCGTCTCAGTCAGATCAGTTTCACCTGACGTTCCCGGAACTTTCGTCCCTTGATGTCACTGGCGGAGTCACGTGCTTGTTCCAGCCATTCGATGCTTGGCGCGTCCGGTACATTTTCCAACCATTGTGGACCTTGCTCCGGGTCAGGCGTCGCTGCGTAGGCCCCAATGAGCCATGTGGTCCCCGGTGCAAGCTCAGCGACCAGATGCGGCACATGGGTCTGTGGGAAGTATAGCGAACTGTTCGGATGCGTGCGCCAGCGGGTCATGGGTGTACGCGCTTCGGGCGACATGTCCACGGCGTAGGAGGCGGCATGCTCGGTGACCGCCTCGGACACGCGACCATTGACGCCACCTTCCATGGATGAGGCGTCCGTGCGTTCGATCGCGAAACCGCCCTCCGTTGCCACCAGTGGCCGTGCCGTTGTGATCTTGTGCGCGCGAATGTGCCAGGGTGCGCGGGCGATCAACCAGGTTTCGACTTCGATGTCGTCATCAGGCAACCATTTGGACCACAGGAAGTCAGGGCCGATCAGGGATTCATCGAACTCTGAACGTGTGAAGAAGCTGCGGCTATCCCTTGAAAGTGCGAGCATATTATCAAACGGGTTCACGGTAAAACCGAGCCGATCGGGGTCCATCGAGAATCCGAAGGCTGTCGAATAGGCGAATTTCGCGTATTTCTCGGCGGCACCACGCAACGGCATGCGCATTTCATTGCAGGACGACAGCATCACGCGGTTACGACCCGCGCGGAAGCCGATCATACCCGCGACGTCGGAATGCAGCAAATCGTCGCTTTCCTGTTTCTCGATCTCATCCGCCTGCCAGAACGGGTGTGTCTCGGGCAAGGCGAGCGGAAGGAAGGACTTCATCGCCCAGTACGGTGAGCCTGGCGAGTTGTAGATCTCGCACATATGCAGATTGGGATAGGCGTATCCAACGGGCATGATGCCGTCGCGGTCGAAATAGTCCCGCTCGCCCCACCAGCGCATGTTGCGGGCCCAAAGCCCACGGATTTCACCCCATGGCAGGGCTTCGACATCCGCGAAGGCCAGGCCGGCCCAGAAGGATGCCTGTGCGAAGCGATAGGTCATGGAGCGGCCGAAGGCGAGGCTGGCGCCGTCTTCGTCAAACCAGTGCTTGAATTCCTGCGCGAACTGGCGTGCGCGGTCGCGGAAGCGGTCGCAGCGTTCTTCGTCACCCTTGGCGATCTTGGAATAGATCAGCCCGTAGAAATGCATAGCGAACGGGATGTAGTGATCGAAGCGGCGCGCTTCTCCATCGGCATACCAGCCTTCGCCGATATAGAAGCTTTCCAGCGTATCGAGCGCGTTTTCACGCACGCTCAGATCATGCTCGACGCCTACGGATTCCAGCCCAAGCGACCCCAGAACATGGAAGAAATGCCAGTTATTATTGGCAACGGGGCGTGTCTGGCAGAATTTCAGCCAGTTGGCGACGTTTTCTTTCTGCTTATCCGTGAGCGGATCCCAGATCTGTTCCTTGGCGAAGATCAGGCCGAACCCGATGGCAGCGGATTCCACCTGACGCTGGTCGACGCCGTCGTAGTTGCCCCAGAATTCGGGATGTTCAGGGTCGGTGCCGTTGGCATAGCCTTCGCGAATCATGTCCCAGTCGTCGAATGGCAGATCGCCGGCGGCCAGCGGGGCAAGACCGAACAACGGGCGGGCGAAACCTTCGAGTTCGGCCGCGACCATGGGAAAATGCGCGGCGGGCAAACCGAAGTTCACACGCGCCTTGCCTTCGCTGAAGTAGGGCTTGGTCGGTTCCCACAACTGAACGACGGATCGTGCGAAATCGGCACGGGTTTTGAGCGGGTTGTCCGCGAGAGGATTCATGATGTCTCCTGCCTGAAGGTTATTCTGCTGCGATAAGTCTGCGGTGGTCCGGATCATTGCCCGGAACGGCCGAAATCAGTTTCTGGGTGTAGTCGCGCTGTGGCTTCTGGCAGACATCGGCGGCGGTGCCGATTTCGACCAGATTGCCCTTATGCATCACCGCGATCCGGTCGCAGAAGTAGCGAACAACACCGAGATCATGGCCGACAAAGATATAGCTTAGCCCCAGTTCCGACTGCAGGTCGAACATCAAGTCCAGAATCTGCGACCGGATCGAGCCATCGAGCGCCGATGTGGCCTCGTCCGCGATGATCAGCCTTGGATCGACGGCGAGCGCCCGCGCGATACTGATCCGCTGACGCTGACCGCCCGAGAAGGCGTGAGGGTAGCGGCTCATCACGTTCTGGGGCAGGCCGACGCGGTCCAGAAGATGCGCGACCTTTTCGCGGATTTCCTTCTTGGGCTGGCGACCTTCCAGGATCAGGGGTTCGGCGATGATCTGCTCCACCGTCATGCGCGGATTGAGCGATGAAAACGGGTCCTGAAACACCATGCGGATTTCGCGGTTCAGCCCGGCATTGCGCAGCGCGTTGGGTTGCAGCAGATCGAACTGCCGCCCGTCCTTGCTGGTGTAGATGGCACTGCCGCTATCAGCCGTCAAAAGTCCAACAAGTGCGCGCACAAGCGTTGTCTTGCCCGATCCGCTTTCTCCGACGATCCCGAGGTTTTCGCCATGAAGCAGCGAAAAGGACACCTTCTTCAGCGCGTGGAATTGCTGTGTCTTCTTGAACAGAAAGCCCGTTGTCTTGCGGAAGGTCAGGTCCAGATCCTTCACATCCAGCAATGTGTCGGGGTGTTGCGGAGGCAGGGTGCCGCCCCGGTCGTGATCACCGATGATCCTGAACTTGGACGACGCGCCGATCAGATGGCGCGTGTAGTCGGCCTGCGGGCGGTGGAACACTTCGCTGACCGGGCCAAGTTCGACGAGTTCGCCATGATACATCACCGCCACGCGATCCGCGATTTCCGCAACCACGCCCATGTCATGGGTGATGAAGATCACCGACATGCCGAGTTCACGCTGCAACCGCTTGATTAGGCGCAGGATCTCGGCCTGCGTGGTGACGTCGAGCGCGGTGGTCGGCTCATCTGCGATCAGCACCTCGGGTTCGCAAGACAGCGCCATCGCGATCATTGCGCGTTGACGCATGCCGCCCGAGAACTCGAAGGAATACTTGTCCATGGCGTTCTCAGGGTTGGGGATCTGGACGCGGCGCAGGGACTCGATTGCTTCTTGGCGAGCCTGCTCGGGTGTCATGTCGCGATGCAGCAGGATCGCTTCGATGATCTGATCACCGATGGTGTGCACAGGGCTGAGCGAACTCATCGGTTCCTGGAACACCATCCCGATGCGGTCGCCGCGGATAGCGCGCATCTCCGCGCTCATGTCGTCCAGTTTGGAGATGTCCGTAACGTCACCTGCTTCGCCATACAGACGGATGCTGCCCGACGTGATCTTGCCCGGCTTGGCGATGCGCATCAGGGCGCGGGCGGTGACGGATTTGCCCGATCCGCTTTCGCCCACGACACACAGTGTTTCACCCCGTTCCAGGTTGAATGAAACCTTCTTCACCACATCGATGCTGGCGTGATGCAGATCGAACCCGACGGACAGATTGCTGACTTCAAGCACATTGTTGGTCATGGTCATACCTCAGTGGTTCGAGCCGTAGGGGTCAGCTGCATCGCGCAGCCCATCGCCGAGGAAGTTCATCGCAAGGATCGTGATAACGATGAACACGCCGGGCCACAGCAACCATGGCGCATCGGCCAAGGCGCGCAGGTTCTGCGCCTCTTGCAGCAACACGCCCCACGAGATCACCGGCGATTGCAGGCCAAGTCCCAGGAAGCTCAGCGAAGTTTCCGCAAGGATCATGCCGGGAATAGCCAGTGTTGCCGTCGCGATGATGTGGCTTGTGAAGGCGGGCAGCATATGCCGCATGATGATCCGCATGTCTTTTGCTCCGTCGAGACGCGCGGCGGCGACATAGTCTTCGCCCTTCAGCGACAGGAACCTGCTTCGGACCACGCGGGCGAGTTCGGTCCAGCCAATAAGCGACAGGATGAGCGTAATAGCGAAGTAGTTCTGCAGCGCAGACCAGTCTCGGGGCAGGGCCGCAGCGAAGCCCATCCATAACGGGATTGGTGGGATGGATCGGATGAACTCGATCACGCGCTGGATCGCATTGTCCACCCAGCCGCCGTAATAGCCGGAGATGCCGCCGATGATGACACCCAGAACAAGGCTGATCGCGATACCGGCCAGACCGATGGACAGGGTAATGCGCGCGCCATAAACGAGCCGCGAAAACAGGTCGCGCCCAAGGCGGTCGGAGCCGAGCAGGAACAGCACCTCGCGTCTGCCATCCACACCGAACAGATGCCGGTCGATGGTGAACATTCCCCACATCTTCGTTTCATGTGTCTTCGGGAACCAGTGCAGGTAATACTTGGTTTCCTCGTCCGGTACGAAGGACCGGCGCAGGGCGACGGGGTCGACCTCCATCTTGTAGCCGTAGACATGCGGACGAATGGCCCAGCCGCCATCTTCATCGCGGTCGATGAAATGGATGCTTTGCGGCGGCGCATAGGTGTAGCGCGCATTCACGTCATGCGGGTCGTTGGGCGCGATGAATTCGCAGAAGATCGCGATCAGGTAGAGAAAACCAAGCACGAAGAGGCTGAACATCGCCAGCTTGTGCGCGCGGAAGGCCCGCCAGATCAGCTGGAATTGCGTTTCCGTGCCTTGCGTGACCAGTGGCGTCGGAGCTTCGAATTCGGGTGTTGCGTCGGTTTGGGTCATGCCTGTTGCCTCCGTCATTATCGTGCCATTCCGGTGCGGATGCGCGGGTCAATCCACGCCAGCAGCAGGTCGGAGACCAAGGTACCCACCAGTGTCAGGATGCCCATGAACAGGATCAATGCGCCGGCCAGATGCATGTCCTGGCTGAGCAGCGAACGCAGCAGAATGGGCGACAGGGTGGGAAGGTTCAAAACGATGGCCGTCACGATGGAACTGGAGATGACCGTGGGCAGCACCCAGCCAACCGTGGCGACCAGCGGGATCATCGCGACGCGGACGGGGTAACGCATGATCAGCCGGTTTTCCTTCATGCCCTTGGCGCGGGCGGTGACGACATAGGGCTTGTGCAATTCGTCCAGAAGATTGGCGCGCAGCACGCGGATGATATGCGCAGCACCACCGGTCGCGATCACGAGCACGGGGATCCACACATGGCTGAGGAAGTCGAGAATACGACCGAGCGACCAGGGCGCGTTGGCGTATTCTGCGGAAAACAGTCCTTCGACCGCTGTGCCGGTCAGCAGGAAGACCGCGTACATGATCAGCAAGGCCAGCAGGAAATTGGGAACAGCCAGGCCGATGAAGCCGAAGACGGTGGCGAACATGTCACCCACCGAATAGCGGCGCACGGCCGAATAGATGCCGATGGGCACGGCGATGCCCCACAGAACGGTCACGGCCATAATCTCGACCAGAAGCGAGATGCCGATACGGCTGTTGATGATTTCGGCCACGGGTTTGCCGAGGTTGAAGCTATAGCCCAGATCGCCGACCAGAAGGTTTCGCAGCCATTTCAGGTATTGGACGAAAAACGGCTGATCCAGACCATAGCGTTGCCGCAGCATTTCAGTCACCTGCGCGGTGGACGAGGAGTCGCCGCTGGCGGAAAGTTCGGCCGCATATGCGCTGATGACGTCACCCGGTGGCAGCTGGATGATGAAGAAGCACACGAAGGACAGCACGAGCGTCATGCCGATCATCGTGAGGATCCGGTTGGCGATAAATTGAAGCATTGGTTTTGTCCTTGATGGGCAACCCGCGCGGATGCGCGGATTGCCCTCGGGAGGTTACTGGCGGAAGAACAGCAGCGACGTGTTCATCGGGCCGGGGTTCGGATAGATCCATGCCATCGGCTGGTCCTGTGGAACGTTGCCCAGCTTGTTTGATGCGATGCCGAAGCTCTTCGGAGGCAGCGAAATGCCGATGGTGTAGAACTCGTCCTTGGTGATATCGAGTATCTGGCGGAACAGATCGTCACGTTCTTCGGTCGAGGTTGCCTCATACATCTTCTTGTAAAGGTCGAGTTGTTGCGCGACTTCCGCCGGCGGCTCCTCGATGATCGCGTTGTTCGGATCGAACCAGTTGCGTGCCCAGAGCAGAGCAAAGGCGGACTCTCCACTCATCGGCACGTAGTAGCGCGAGTCGAGCATCGCATCGCCAAGTCCGCCATCGCCTTTCCAGACATGGGCCATATGGCGGTTGTTGTCCTTCTGTTCATAGACATAGGACCGTTCAGCTTTGCGCACATCCAGGTCGATGCCGATTTCTTCCCACTGAAGAGCGACGAGTTCGAGGATGTCCAGATAGACGCCGATATCCGTTGTCACGTCGATACGAATGCTGATCGGGCGACCATCGGGCAGCAGCCTGATGCCTTCGTCATTGGTGTCCGTCAGGCCCAGATCATCGAGCATCTGGTTGGCGGTGTCCGGATCCCATTCCGTGTACTGCTTGGCCAGTTCTTCATCGTAGAAGGGCGATTCCGGGCGTGGTGCTGCTTGGTAGGGCTCGCCCTGTCCCGCATAGACCACGTCGATGATTTCTTCGCGGTCGATGCCGTGGCTCAGCGCGATGCGGAAGTCCTTGTCCTGGAACACTTCGCGGAAACCGTCATCTTCATAGTTCAGGTTCAACTGGATGATCGCGGAATTCATATCCGCCGGGACCGTGTCATAGAGCGAATAGTCGCCCTTTTCCTGGTTGTCGAAGAAGACAGGCTTGTTGGCGACATTGTCGATATGACGGTTGGTCATATCGATCTCGCCCGCGATACCCATCAGTACGATGGAATTCGCGTCTTCGACCTGCGTCATGCTCAACTCGTCGATATAGGGAAGCTGGTTCCCGTCCTGATCGACCTTGAAGTAATAGGGGTTGCGCACGAATTTCAGCGGCGTGTTGATGCCGTCATAATCGGTCTGCTGGTCCCACGCGAACAAGGTCGGGCGGTCAGCATTGCGGGCACGGCTGATACCACAATTGTTCATCATCGCTTCGCCCCAGCCGGTCAGGCCGGCATCGGTTGCCAGCTTGTTGGCGTCGGGGTTGTAGTCCGGATGATACTGCGAGCAGAACGCCTTTTGCATGTGAACGACCTGGATTCCGTCCACGGACGCCAGATGTTCAAGGAACAGACTGTTGGGTGTGGACAGGGTGATCACGACGGTTTGCGGGTCGGGTGCGCTTGCGACCGCACCCAGAAGGGCTGCAGGTCGGTTGCCGATAAATTCGTCATTGTTGATGACGTCATTGACTGCAAAAAGCACGTCATCTGCGGTGAACGGCGTCCCATCCGACCATTTGTGACCCTCGCGCAGGTGGAAGGTGTAGGTCAGGCCGTCCTCGCTGACTTCCCATTCCTTGGCGATGTTCGGCTCGATGCCGTCCCATTCGAAGGTGTACTTGACCAACGGATCATAGCCGCTCGAACGACGAATCCAACCTTCGTCATTGTTACCTTTGACCGCGCTGCGCCAGGTGCCGCCATAGCTGCCGACTTCTGGTGCTTCGAGTTGCATCGGCTCGGATGGCAGGCGTTCCGCGACCGGGGCCAGATCACCGGATTCAACCTGACCGTCGAGCGTCGGTGCCTGCTGGTATTCCGCCAGTGCAGGGCTGGCCGCTATTAGCGCGGCAAGGGCCGCACCGGTCTTCAGCTTCGTTAGATGTCGTTTCATTGTCTTCCTCCCTTATTTAGCTGTCAGCCACTCACATTGACCTCTTCGAGCAGCGCGATCAGTGTTGCGGCATCTTCCCGAAACTGATCGGGATCGTCGCCGCGGACGAATTCAAGAAAGGCCCAGCGAGTTTCGTCGGGACCCGCCATCGCGATATTCGCCAGATGGGTAAACAGGGTTTTCCAGTAGTTCCGCCCATCTGAAAGAGCATAACGATTCTGATAACTTTCCCAGTGAAAACAATGAATATGGGAAAGATATTCATGTAGCGACTCGACCTCGATCATCGCTTTCTCGATCGGACCTGCCTTGCGCGGTTGCCAGTAGCTGGTGAGCGCGGGATGATTGACGGTCGCCAATGTGTCGAGCGTCGATTGCAGCGTATCCGTGAGGGTGTTGCCGTGGTATTCCAGCGACAAGACCAGCCCCGCATCCTGTGCTAGATCGCAATAGTCGCGGATTGTGTCGATGGTTCTGGCGCGGTGCTCGGCGGAAATCTCCGCGCTGCCCGCGGTGCCAGCCCAAATGCGCACCGACCTTGCGCCGACTGCATTCGCCGATTCCAGCACGGGTTTCAGCTCGTCCGGGTTGTTGTCTTCGCAGCGCACATAGGATCCGACGGTTGGCAGGGCGATTCCCGCCCCAGCGCACCTACGGCCAATTTTCCGGGCATGCGCAATGTCTCCAGGCGGAAGATGTAGGTCCATGCCCCATTCAATCGCCTCGATCCCGGTATCGGCGCAAAGCGCGATGATCTCGTCAGGCGATAAATGGCGAAACGTGACCGAGCACAAACCGGGAGATATCGTGACGCGCTGGTTCATGCTGCGGTAGCCCAGTTCTCTAGCCGAACCTCATGACGCAATTCACCCTTGTCCAGAAACAGCTTGATCTCGGAAATGACACTATCGGTCATACGGTGGATTTCGGTGCCAAGCGATCCGGCAACATGCGGGGTCAAGAATACGTTGTCGAGAGCAAGGAAGGGCGAGTCATCTGGCAGGGGCTCCGGGTCCGTCACGTCCAGAACGGCGCTGAGACGCTCCGATTGGAGTTCGCGCAGCAACGCGTCATGATCTATCATCGGCCCGCGCGCCGTGTTGATCAACAAGGCGCCATCTTTCATGCGGGCAAGTTCCGCCGTGCCGATCATCCCGCGGGTTTCTTTCAGCAGCGGGGCGTTAAGCGAAACGATATCGCTACGTTCAAGAAGCTCGGACAGTTCGACCTTGCTTGCGCCGAGCTTGGCGATGTCAGACGCCGAGACGAATGGATCGGCGAGAAGGCATTCCATATCGAAGCTTTGCAAAAGTTGCAGAAGGTGTCGGCCAACCTTGGAAGCGCCGATGATTCCGATTGTCTTGTTGATGTTGCCGATATGGGCGAACTTGTTGTTGCCGCGCA
Source organism: Qingshengfaniella alkalisoli (assembly GCF_007855645.1). Lineage (GTDB taxonomy): Bacteria > Pseudomonadota > Alphaproteobacteria > Rhodobacterales > Rhodobacteraceae > Qingshengfaniella > Qingshengfaniella alkalisoli. Next base: position 1,156,822 of record NZ_CP042261.1, on the reverse strand, counting down.
GCGGGAAACTGTCGGGAGATTGCTTGTAAGCGGTTTCCCAGAAGGGCAGCATCTTGTTCCAGCGCAAAATCCAAGACAACGTGAATTCAGCGACCGGAATGGCGTTCGCGGCGGCGCTGCTAGTGACGCGGATGCCATGTTCCAGCAAAACAGGGTCTATAAGAAAGCGCAGCGTTCCTGCACCATGAGCAATCAGGCGCAGATTTGGCAGCCGGTCAAGGCAAGCAGCAGAGAAGCGCGAACTGCCCCAGCCGGTGATGACAACTTCCGCCTGCGCCATTTCAGGATCGATTTGCAAAGACTCGATATCGGAAAAATGGCGAACCGTATCATCTGCGATAGCTTCGAGGTCACGCAGATGCGCGGGCGTGATCTGGCGTTGATAGGTGCTCTCCGGCATTAGGATTGCAATCTTTGTCACGATTCCCTGACCTCGTATTAAAACTGCACTCAGTTAGAATGGATGAGACATAAATTGCAACAAGCAAAACTTGCAGAAGACAAAAAAGTTACCGAATGGTAGGTTATGCCGTGATAACACTCGCGCGTTCAACGAAAGTTCCGCCGACCTGAAGGTACTGAGTCGGCGACTCGGGATTTTCCATACGGGCGGTCAAAAGCGCCACGCATTGCAGGCCAATCTGCTGCCAGTCGATCCTGTAGGTCGTTAGGCCCGGCGTGGTCAGGTCTGCGATGGGCATATCGTCGAATCCGGCAATGGACAGATCATCAGGAACGGAGATGCCCAGAATTTTTGCGGCCTCGATCGCCCATGCGGCGGCACCATCATTGTAACAAAAAAGCGCAGTCGCGTCGCCACGATTGCGTTCCAGCCAATCGGTGAAATCAGTCAACAGATCATCTGATAGTGGGCCACGCTGTTCATATGTCGCGACGATCTCGGCGCCGTCCATCCCGGATTCTTTTTCGACATATTGTCGAAACCCGCTCGCACGACGGCGCAATGTCGTGCGATGTACGCCGCCGAAATATAGAAACTTTCTATGCCCCTTATCCATCAAGTAGCGCGCCATCAGGCGACCCCCGCTATAGTTCGCGGGTGATATGGAATCGATCAAAAGTTCTTCATCTACACCATTGCACACCAAGGCAGGAATTCTCTGATCATGCAGATACTGCGCGACGTCCGGTGACGGGGTAATGCCAAGAAACACGCAGCCTGTTTTTGGCCCCAACTTGTTGCGCAGGTCGGCCGGCAGTGGCGTGCGCGACTGCGTGATGGAAGTGGATACAACTGTCCCGGATCGCGTCGCGGCGGTCTTGATGCCTTCGAGTAGACCGTAATAGATTGAGGACCGGGTGTCGTTAAAGCCCGCGACGGAGGTCAGCACGACGATCTGATCGAGTCTTTCGACGACGGTGTGCGCCTTGACCGGATAGCCGATTTTCAGTGCGACTTCGTAAACCTGCCGCTTGATATCATCGTTGATCGCAGGGGAGTCAGCGAGTGCTCTTGAGACGGTGCTGACGGACACGCCGAGCGCGTTTGCAATATCTGTCTGACCGGGGCGTGTTTTCTTGCGTGTTCTCTGCATGTCGCGATCATATAGCGTTTATCGCGACTGCCAATGCAAAAATTGCATGAATGCAAGAAGGCGGTTTTAATGCCCGCGCCAAATCCAGCCACCACCTAGCACTCGGCTGGAATCGGGCATGTAGAAGACGCAAGCTTGACCAGGGCTGACACCTTCTTCGGCCGTTACCAGTTCCACTTCTGCTTCCGTGGCACTGATGGGATGGATAATCGCAGGGCGGGGCGGACGGGTGGAGCGTACCTTGACCTCGACCTCCCAACTGTCGCGCGACATCAGGTTGCCATCGCCAAGCCAGTTGATTTCGCGCACGGGAACGGTGCGCGTGGACAAGGCTTCCTTCGGCCCGACGACCACGCGGCGGCTATCCGGGTCCAGCTTGACCACATAAAGAGGATCAGCCAGCCCGCCGATACCAAGCCCGCGACGCTGCCCGATGGTGTAGTGGATTACTCCACGATGCTCGCCCAGAACATTCCCATCCATATCGACGATCTCGCCTGGATCAGCCGCGCCGGGACGCAGTTTTTCGATGACGCTGGCGTAATTGCCGTTCGGGACGAAGCAGATATCCTGGCTATCGGGCTTGTCCGCGACGGGCAGGCCGTAACGCGCGGCCAGCTTGCGGGTCTCGTCCTTGGAATGCAGATGCCCCAAAGGGAAACGCAGATAGGACAGTTGTTCTGCCGTCGTGGAGAACAGGAAATAGCTTTGGTCGCGCGTGGCATCGGCGGCCGCGTGAAGTTCTGGCCCGGTGGGGCCCGTTTTGCGTTGAATGTAATGTCCTGTCGCCATGCAGTCAGCTTCCAGATCCTTCGCCGTTTCCAGTAGGTCGCGGAATTTGACACGTTCATTACAGCGGATACATGGAACGGGTGTGGCGCCTGCGAGATAGCTGTCGGCAAACTCATCGATCACGGCTTCGCGGAACATGTTCTCGTAATCGAGCACATAGTGCGGAAAACCCATTTCCTCGGCCACGCGGCGCGCGTCATGGATGTCGCGTCCCGCGCAGCACGCGCCTTTCTTGGCGAGTGCTGCACCGTGATCGTAGAGTTGCAAGGTTACGCCCACCACGTCATAGCCTTCCTCAGCCAATTGCGCGGCCACGACTGAGCTGTCCACGCCGCCAGACATGGCGACGACGACACGGGTGTCGGCGGGAGATTTGGCAAAGCCAAGCGAATTAAGCGGCGGCGTCATGGCACGAGTCATCCAAAGCGATGGGGGATTTCGATGAAATATAGGAAAATGCCCCGTTTTAACAAGGGCCGCATTTCAAACTCTTTTAACCGACGCAGTGGCAATCCGGTCCCGTGGTAGAGTGAGGGAAACGAAATGTGCGTCGAACGCGTGAAAGGCCCCAGAGTGCCTGAACGCACACTGGTTCATGAGCCTTGCAGACGCCCGCGAAAAGCTGGAAGATTGGCGTAGACACTACAACGAAGACCGACCCCACAGCGCGATCGGATACAACGTTCCGATTGACATGCATTATCCCGATGGCGTCACCAGCTCGTCATCGTGAGACAGCTGGAAAGCTCCAGATCCCGGCGGCCCAACGTTGGGGAGCGGAGAAGAAGCCGGAAAACTCTCGCTACGCGCGGCAGAAGGTTCCGGGGCGGGCCGTTGGGGAAGTTGCTCCAGCGCAGAGTAGGGGTGTTTCGAAGGGGACTGAAGTGGGATTTGGCTTCTTCGACAAAACTGGACTTACGCCGTCAGTAGACCGAACGATGTAGTTGCTCTAGCTGAGTTGCCTAGGGTTCCTGTGCCCGCTGGACTGCCGCTGCTGATTTCTGGAGTAGGGGTGTTAAGTCTTTTGCGTCGGCGCAAACATACCCGCATTCATTGGCCGGTTGACCGAAAACGCGCCACTTTGCGGCGCGTTTTTCACGTTAATACTTTCTTTGCGTGTCAGCCGTTGGCTTCGCGGATCTTATTGGCGGCGTCCTTGTCAAACGTGATGGCGCTATCCGCAAACAGTTGATCCAATTCACCTGACAGGGTCATCTCGGTGATGATATCGCAGCCGCCGACAAATTCGCCTTTGACGTATAGTTGCGGGATCGTCGGCCAGTCGGAGAAATCTTTGATCCCCTGACGGATGGCGTCGTCTTCCAGAACGTTCACGTCCTGGTACTCGACGCCCATATAGTTCAGCACACCGGCAACACGGCTGGAAAAGCCGCATTGGGGCATGGATTTCGTTCCCTTCATGAACAGCACCACGTCATGTGCGGTGATCGTGTCCTTGATCTGGGTTTCTGCGTTCATGGAATTGTCCTTCCTGAATTAGTGAATCAGTCGGGCGCTTTGGTCGTCAGCGCCAGTGCGTGCAAGTCACCGTGATTGCCGTCCATCTTGCCCTTCAGCGCGGCATATACAGCGCGTTGCTGCTGCACGCGGTTCTGACCTCGAAAGCTTTCGTCAATGATCTCGGCGGCGTAGTGGTTTCCGTCCCCGGCAAGATCGGTGATCGTTATGCGGGCATCCGGGAAGCTCTCTTTCAACAGAACTTCGATTTCCTCGGCTTGCATAGGCATCGAGAGGTATCCTTTGTCTTTACGGATAGAATCTAGAGCCAGCCACCCCGCGCTGCAAGTGGCGGGGTATCAGATCAGGCGATGGCGTCAGCAAAGCTGCTGCGGAATAGCGTGCGCAGTTCGTCCAGCGTGGCCTCCGAACCGGCAAATTTGACGGTGTCGCCCCCGAAACGGCCCACATGCGCAATCTCTACCCCGGCCTGACCTGCAGCGATCATCAGCGCTTCGGCCGAATCGAAGGAGCATGCGATCAGGTAGCGTCCCTGATCTTCACCGAAGAACGCGGCTGTGTCGCCTTCGTCGATGGTCACGCCGACGCCAGCGGCCTCTGCCATCTCGAACGCGGCGATTGCAAGTCCTCCATCCGCCAGATCTGTCGCCGCCGTGATCCATCTGCGGTTGTCGCGTAGAAATTCACCGTTGCGTCTTTCACGCTCCAGATCGACATGGGGCGCGTCGCCATCTTCGCGGTTGAACGCTTCGGCCAGAAGCGCCGATTGCCCCAAATGCGTGCCGGGGCCACCTAGTAACAGCAGCATATCGCCGTCTTCTGGTGCACCCGCGATCAGGTCGTCAAGTGACGCCAGCAGGCCGACAGCGCCTATGGTCGGGGTCGGCAGGATCGGCTCGCCGTCCGTTTCATTGTACAGGCTGACATTGCCGGACACGATGGGCATGTCGAGCGCGGAGCAGGCCTCGCCAATCCCCTTGATGGCGCCGACGAACTGGCCCATGATCTCGGGCTTCTCGGGATTGCCGAAATTCAGGTTGTCGGTTGTTGCCAGCGGTGTCGCACCGACAGCGGACAAATTGCGATAGGCCTCTGCCACGGCCTGCTTGCCACCCTCGGTCGGGTTGGCGCGCACGTAGCGGGGCGTCACGTCCGATGTGAAGGCCAAAGCTTTATCTGTGCCATGGACCCGCACGATGCCCGCGCCAATGCCCGGTGCACGAACGGTATCAGCCATCACCATGTGGTCGTATTGTTCATAGACCCACTGTTTCGCCGCGTAGTTCGGGCTGGCCAACAGCGATTTCAGACCGTCGATGGGGTCGATTTCCGGCACCATTTCCAGGTCTTCGGCGGCAGGTGTCGGAACCCAAGGCCGGTCATATTCGGGTGCTGTACCCGACAGCGCCTTAAGGGGCAGGTCTGCTTTTACGTCGCCGTGCAGTTCGATGATGAACCGGTCTTCGGCGATGGTTTCGCCGACAATCGCGAAATCGAGGTCCCACTTGTCGAAAACCGCCTTGGCTTCGTCTTCCTTTTCAGGGCGCAGAACCATGAGCATCCGCTCCTGACTTTCCGACAGCATCATCTCGTACGCCGTCATTGCATCTTCGCGCACCGGCACCTTGTCCAGCCAGAGCCGCACGCCGAGATTGCCCTTGTCACCCATTTCTACGGCGGAACAGGTAAGGCCTGCCGCGCCCATGTCCTGAATGGAAATCACCGCACCCGTCTGCATCAGTTCCAGGCAGGCCTCCATCAGGCGTTTCTCGGTGAAGGGGTCGCCGACTTGCACCGTGGGGCGTTTTTCCTCGATGGTATCGTCGAACTCGGCAGATGCCATGGTCGCACCGCCGACGCCGTCACGTCCGGTCTTGGCGCCCAGATAGACAACAGGCATGCCCACACCGGATGCGGCCGAATAGAAAATCTTGTCCGCATCCGCGAGACCAGCCGCAAACGCATTCACAAGGCAGTTGCCGTTGTAGGCGGGGTGGAACCGGACCTCGCCGCCGACGGTCGGAACTCCGAAACAGTTGCCATAGCCGCCGATACCTTCGACGACGCCATGCACAAGCTGCCGTGTCTTGGGGTGGTCGGTCGCGCCAAAAGACAGCGAGTTCATCGACGCGATGGGGCGTGCGCCCATGGTGAAGACGTCCCGCAGAATACCGCCTACGCCAGTTGCCGCACCCTGATATGGCTCGATGTAGCTGGGGTGGTTGTGGCTTTCCATCTTGAAAACCACTGCTTGACCGTCGCCGATATCGACCACACCGGCATTTTCACCGGGTCCACAAATCACTTGCGGACCGTCAGTGGGCAGGGTGCGAAGCCATTTCTTGGAGGACTTGTAGGAACAGTGCTCGTTCCACATGGCAGAAAAGATGCCAAGTTCAGTGAAACTCGGTGTCCGCCCGATGATATCCAGAATCCTTTGATACTCGTCGGGTTTCAATCCGTGTGCCGCAATGAGATCGTCGGTGATTTCCGGTTCCTGCATCTGGACTACCCTTGCACTGGAGTTCAGCGCCCTAATAGGGCAGTGCGCGCTTGGGTGAAAGTGCGAAGATAACACGAATGTAAAGGTGCGGCAGTGACGTTTCGGGCTGCCAGTTCTGCTCGCAATGCGTACATGCGGGTCGGCAACGCGCACAAAAAACAGGCAAAACAACAAAACCTGCCGAAAGGCCAAAAAAAAGGCCGAGACAAGCTCGGCCTAAGTCCAACAGGGAGGTAGAAGTAGAAGCGATGCTTCTTGCTTCGAGACGTCATTTAGTGCTGGCCTTGGCTTGGCACAAGCCTTGCATCGCTTTTTTGCCGTCATACCAGCTATGCGCTGTGTGCATTGGCCTGCGTGCGGGTCAGCGCGCCTGATCGCGGCGGCGCTTTTCAGCAATCTGTTCGGTCACGAAGTCGCGGAAAATCTCTATCCGTTTTGAATGGCGCAGCTCCTCGGGGTAGGCGAGGTAGACGGGCACATCGGCGCTGTCCAGTTCCGGCAGGATCGTCTGAAGGTCCGGATACATCTCTGTTACGTAGTCCGGCAGAACCCCTATCCCCAGATGGCTCACAGTCGCTTGCAGTACGCCGAAATAGTTGTTGACGGTCAGCATCGACGGAATTTGTTCGGAGAGCAGTGTTTGCACAAGTTGAGCACCAGCGGCGACCTGCGCGCTGCTTGGGCTTTGGCAGATCAGGCGATGGTCGCTGATATCGGACATGCGGACCGGCCGACCATGCTTTTCAAGATATTGGGGCGTTGCGAATAGCCGCATGTTGATCGTCATCAGCTTGCGGCGGATCAGATCGGCCTGGCTTGGCTCTTTCATACGGATGGCTACATCGGCCTCTCGCATGGGCAGGTCAAGCACGCGCTCTTCCAGCATCAGATCGATTTTGAGATCCGGATACTTGTCGTAGAGCGACGTCAGACGCGGAGCCAGCCATAGCGATCCGAATCCGGTGGCTGTCGTGACGCGCAATTCGCCATAGACCTCTTCCTCGCTGTCGCGGATGCGCGCGGCCGTTGCCTCCAGCCGCTTGATCATGGAACTGGTCGTGTCGAACAGAAGCTCGCCCTGCTCGGTCAGGATCAGTCCGCGGGCATGGCGGTGGAACAGCGTGGTGTTCAGGCTGGTTTCCAACGCGCGGATCTGTCTGCTGACGGCTGATTGCGACAGATGCAGTGTCTCGCCTGCATGGGTGAGGCTGCCGGCATCTGCTACCGCGTGGAAAATACGTAGTTTATCCCAGTCCATATCGCTTCCGTCCCTGAGCCAAAGCGGGGCTTTTGGCGTATCGCGCCGCGTAAGGCAAACGAAATACCTGCCCTCGTCATTGTTATTTCGGCGTTTTTGCCGGATCGTCTGATTATTGTGCAACGGATGCCCTTGATCTGGAAAGCCTTTCGTTTCCGGCGGGCAAATCGACGCAGGATGAGAGCGATATTTATGCACACCGCCGGCCGCTCGCGTAAGGACCTTGCGTTCGAGGGAGTGTTGTTCGTGGTGCGAAAGTGATATCTCGGATCAGCTTTATCAGATCGTGACGCGTCCATGGCTCAAAGACACGAAATTGCCCGTGAAATCAGTTATGCACATTCGGCGCGAAGCCGGAGTGGACGTGCCGTGATTCGCGCGATGGAAAACGCCAGCGGTCGTCTGCGGCTTGTCCGGCGCGCCAATGGCTATGATGAGGAAGTCGCGGCTGGCCGTGATTTCTGGCGTGTTATGCTTGATCGCTACAATGTGAACCTGCGGGTAGTCGGCGGCACGTTGGACAACATTCCGCGCGAAGGGCCGCTGGTCGTGATGGCAAACCACCCGTTCGGTATTCTGGATGGGTTGCTGATGGGGCATATTCTCAGTTCGGTGCGCGATGAATACCGCATCCTTGCACATCAGATCTTTCGCAAGGCAGAAGATATCAACCGTATCATTTTGCCTGTGTCGTTCGACGAAACCCGCGAAGCAACGCGCATGAACCTTCAGACACGCAGCACTGCACTAGAGTTTTTGGGGCAGGGCGGCGCGATCGGTGTGTTTCCGGGCGGTACCGTGTCGACATCGGCCAAGCCGTTTTTGCGGCCGATGGACCCTGCTTGGCGGACATTCACCGCCAAGATGGTGTCGCGCTCCGGCGCGCAGGCGGTTCCCGTCTTTTTTGATGGCCACAACTCTCGCATCTTCCAACTGGCCAGCCATTTGCACTGCACGTTGCGTATGGGGCTTTTGATCAGCGAGTTCCGGACCCAAGCGAGAAAGCCGGTGGATGTGGTCATCGGCAAGCCTATTCCGACTGCGCAGCTCGATGTTTTCGCAAGCAACCCCCGCGGCATGATGGACTTCCTGCGCCAAGAGACCTATCGCTTGTCACCGGTTCCCTTGGGGACACTTGGGAACGGATTCGAATTCGAGAAGCGGTATAAACACTGATGGCTGTCGGCATATTTGATTCAGGATTGGGCGGGCTGACTGTCCTTAACGCGGTGGCCAGGCGGTTGCCCGGCCTTCCCTTGGTCTATTATGGCGACAACGCGAACGCGCCTTACGGTGTGCGCGATGCCGACGACATCTATGACTTGACCGCAAAGGGCGTGACGCGTTTGTGGGATGCGGGTTGTGATCTGGTGATCCTTGCGTGCAATACCGCATCCGCCGCAGCCCTGCGTCGTATGCAGGAAACATGGATTCCGCCCGATAAACGTGTGCTGGGCGTTTTTGTGCCGCTGATCGAAGCGCTTACCGAACGGCAATGGGGAGACAATTCACCCCCACGCGAAGTAGCCGTGAAGCATGTCGCGTTATTTGCTACCCCGGCAACTGTCGCCAGTCGGGCCTTCCAGCGTGAACTTGCTTTCCGTGCGGTAGGTGTGGATGTGGAGGCACAGCCCTGCGGCGGTGTTGTCGATGCCATCGAAGACGGTGACGAAATTCTGGCCGAAGCCTTGGTACGCAGCCATGTTGAAGCCCTCAAGCGTCGGATGCCAAAGCCCGAAGCGGCGATCCTTGGCTGCACCCATTACCCGCTGCTGGAGCAGACCTTTCAGGATGCGCTTGGGTCTGATGTGCAGGTTTTTTCACAGGCGCGTCTGGTGGCCGACAGTCTGGCCGACTACCTGAAGCGACATCCCGGCATGACGGGAGAAGGCCAGAGTAGCGCATTCCTGACCACAGGAAGGCCGTCCTCTGTATCCGACCAGGCCACGAAGTTCCTGCGACGACGTATCCAGTTTGCAAGCGCGTAAACCAGATTACATATGCAGAAGAACACGATGAAGGACTGACGAAGGATGATACATAAGATCGCGATTCTGGGTGCAAGCGGCTACACTGGAGCCGAATTGGTGCGCCTGATCGCCACGCATCCAAACATGAAGATCACCGCGCTCTCCGCAGATCGGAAAGCGGGCATGTCGATGGGGCAGGTCTTTCCGCATCTGCGCCATCTTGATTTGCCCGATCTCGTGAAAATCGACGAGATTGACTTCTCGACAGTTGATTTGGTGTTCTGTGCGTTGCCGCATGCCACTTCACAGAGTGTTATCAGTACGTTGCCGCAGCATGTTAGAGTAGTTGACCTGTCCGCTGATTTTCGTCTGCGCGACCTCGACGCCTATGAGAAGTGGTATGGCAAACCCCATTCCGCACCTGAACTTCAAGAAGAAGCGGTCTACGGAATGACCGAGTTCTACCGCGACGAAATCCGTGACGCACGGCTTGTGGCCGGCACTGGATGTAACGCGGCGACCGGACAATATGCTTTGCGTCCGCTGATCGAAGCAGGCTTGATTGATCTGGATGAAATCATCATCGACCTGAAAACCGGCGTCTCCGGTGCGGGTCGGTCGTTGAAGGAAGGTTTCCTGCATGCCGAGTTGTCCGAGGGCAGCCATCCCTATGCTGTCGGAGGCGTGCACCGGCATCTGGGCGAGTTTGATCAGGAATTTTCCAAGATCGCCGGCCGGCCGGTCAAAGTGCAATTCACACCCCACCTGCTGCCCGCCAACCGCGGAATCCTGGCGACTGTTTACGTGAAAGGTGACGCGCAAGCCATTCATGATGCGTTCGCAAAAGCCTACGGATCGGAGCCGTTCGTTGTCATTTTACCCTTCGGTGAAGTCCCGTCCACACGGCATGTACGTGGATCGAACTTCGTGCATCTCGGGGTCGTGGCTGATCGTCGCGAAGGCCGCGCGATCGTTGTTTGCGCGTTAGACAATCTGACAAAAGGTTCGTCTGGTCAGGCGCTGCAGAATGCGAATCTCATGCTGGGGCACGAGGAAACCGCGGGGCTGATGCTCGCGCCGGTGTTCCCGTAAAGCATGAAGGGGCTCAAGAAGCGTAGGCGCATTCAGATCATCGCCATCGCGGCGGTGTCGCTGGCCTTGGCGACAGGGCTGGTAGGGTATGCAATGCGCGACGGGATCAATTTTTTCCGCAGCCCCTCGCAGGTGGTTGATGCGCCACCACCCCCGAATGAAACCTTCCGCATCGGTGGGTTGGTCGAAGATGGCAGTCTGGTCCGGGGCCAGGGCGAAACAATTATCTTCCGAGTGACCGATGGCGCTGCGTCCGTGGATGTCCGCTACACCGGCGTTTTGCCCGACCTGTTCGGCGAAGGTGAAGGGATGGTGGGAACCGGAAAATACATAAATAATGTTTTTGAAGCTACTGAAATATTGGCAAAACATGACGAAACCTACATGCCGAAAGAGGTCATCGACGCGTTGAAGGAGCAGGGCGTGTATGAGCCCCCCAAATCCGATGGTGCGTCCTGACGTCTCGCATGTCGGCTTGTCCTTGGAGCTTCACCGCGCAGATCGTATAACATCGCCATGATAGCAGAGTTCGGACATTTCGCCCTGATCCTCGCCGCGATGGTGGCTGTGGTGCAGGCCATCATACCCCTGATCGGGGCACATAAGGGCTGGCAAAGCTGGATGGCGGTAGCTGGACCTGCCGCCACGACGCAGTTTCTTTTCTGTGCCTTCAGCTTCGCGGCATTGACCTATTCCTTCGTAGTGTCGGATTTCTCGCTGAAGCTGGTTGTGGACAACTCCCACAGTTTGAAGCCGATGATTTACAAGGTTTCTGGCGTATGGGGGAATCATGAAGGCTCGATGCTGCTATGGGTGCTGATCCTCGCGCTGTTCGGGGCGATGGCGCATTGGTTCGGTGGCAATCTTCCCGCGACTTTGCAAGCGCGGGTCCTGGCTGTTCAGGCCTGGGTGGGCGTTGCGTTCTTCGCATTCATCCTCTTCACGTCAAACCCGTTCCTGCGGCTTGCCGTGCCGCCGATGGACGGGCAGGATCTGAACCCGCTGCTGCAGGACCCCGGTTTGGCATTTCACCCGCCATTCCTGTATCTGGGCTATGTCGGCCTGTCGCTGACCTTCAGCTTTGCCGTGGCCGCACTTCTGGAAGGCAAGGTGGACGCGGCGTGGGGTCGATGGGTGCGACCGTGGACATTGGCTGCGTGGATGTTCTTGTCCGTCGGGATCGCCTTGGGAAGCTGGTGGGCCTATTATGAGCTTGGCTGGGGTGGGTTCTGGTTCTGGGACCCGGTGGAAAACGCGAGCTTCATGCCGTGGTTGATTTCGGCGGCGCTGCTGCATTCCGCGATCGTCGTTGAAAAGCGCGAGGCGCTGAAAAGCTGGACGATCCTTCTGGCGATCATGGCGTTCGGGTTCTCGTTGATCGGGACGTTCATCGTGCGTTCGGGCGTGCTGACATCCGTTCATGCGTTTGCGAACGACCCGGAGCGGGGCATGTTCATCCTGCTGATCCTGGCCTTCTTCGTGGGCGGTGCGCTGACGCTTTTCGCGGCACGGGCGCATGTGATGAAGACGAATGCGGTGTTTGGGGCCGTCAGCCGCGAAAGCGCGTTGATCGCGAACAATATCCTGCTGGTCGTGTCCTGCTTCGTAGTCTTCATAGGCACGATATGGCCGCTGATCGCGGAGCTTGCCTTTGACCGCAAGCTGTCGGTCGGTCCGCCCTTCTTCAATGCAGCTTTCACCCCTTTCATGATCGGGATCGCAATAATTCTGCCGCTGGGATCTGTGCTGCCCTGGAAGCGCGCGAAGCTGTCCAAGGCAATGCGCCAGTTGCGCGTGCCGCTTCTATTGGCCTTCGCGGTGGGTGCGTTGGTTTACGCGCTACAGACTGGTCGATCCGCACTTGCCCCCATCGGATTCTTCTTCGCTTCGTGGCTGATCTGCGGGGCGTTGACGGATTTGCTACTGCGTGCTGGTCGTGGTGACTGGTCCACGCGACTGCGCAGGCTTGGCAACCTGCCACGCGCGGAGTGGGGCAAGGCAACAGCGCACGCGGGGCTGGGCGTCACAATCCTGGGCATTGCGGCGATGACGGCGTGGCAAACGGAAGACATTAGGGTCGCTCAGATCGGGGATCGGTTCGAAGTGGCCGGGTTCGAGATTTCGCTGGACACTGTCGAGGAGCTTCGGGGCCCGAACTACCAGACCACTCTGGCGACGATGACCGTCTATCGTGGGGACCGGCCGGTAGCCCGGCTGACGCCTGAGAAACGCTTCTATCCCGTGGCGCAGATGCCTACGACGGAAGCCGCTATCAGTAATGGTGTATTGCGTGATATCTACCTGGTGATCGGTGATCCGCAGGCCAATGGTGGTTGGGCCGTTCGGACCTATATCAAGCCATTTGCGAACTGGATCTGGGCGGGGGCAATCATCATGGCGCTTGGCGGTGTGCTGAGCCTGACCGACAGGCGTTTCCGCGTTGGTGCGAGCGCCGTGAAGAAACAGGTGAAACCCGCACAAGGTGTTACAACATGATGCGGCTGCGCACTGCGCTGGCGGTTCTGTTCTGCGTGCTTGCCGCGCCGGCCTATGCGGTGCAGCCCGACGAGGTGCTGAGTGATCCGGCGCTGGAAGATCGGGCGCGGGACATTTCACAAGAGCTGCGCTGTCTGGTTTGCCGGAACGAAAATATCGACGAGTCGAATGCCGGGTTGGCGCGCGACCTGCGTCTTCTGGTACGTGAGCGTCTTGTCGAGGGCGATACCAATGACGAGGTCGTGGACTTCGTGGTGGATCGCTACGGCGAATATGTTCTGCTACGCCCGCAAACGGATGGAGCCAACCTGATCCTGTGGCTCGCTGGACCCGTCCTGCTGATCTGCGCGCTGGCACTGGCAGTATCCTATCAGCGCCGGCACCGATCCGCGCGGACGGACGAATCACCGCTTGACGCGGACGAAGCCAAAAGGCTTGAGGAAATTCTGAAAGATTGACGTGGCGTCTGGCTTGGCGCAACGGGTAGGCCAACGCACACTCCGCGCAATTACAGTAGGAGAGTTGCATGAGCTTTGAAACCATCCGGACCGAAATGGACAATGGCGTCGCGCGTATCGTGCTGAACCGTCCCGAGGTTCGCAACGCGTTGAGCACGCAGATGCGTTTCGAGATCACGCAAGCGATCAAGAATTTGCAGGACAAGGCGCGGGTGCTGGTTTTGACCGGGGCGGGCGATGCCTTCTGCTCGGGGCAGGATCTGGGCGCCGCGGGTAATGCGGCGAGCCTAGATCTGGAGCGTACGCTGCGGGACGAGTACGTACCGATGTTGAACGCGCTTTATGAATGCAGGGTGCCGGTGATTGCCGCTGTGAATGGTACTGCGGCCGGGGCGGGGGCCAATCTGGCACTCGCAGCGGATGTGGTGATCGCCGCGAAGCGGGCGGTATTCTTGCAAGCTTTCAGTCGCATCGGGCTGATCCCGGATGCGGGTGGTACATATTGGCTGCCACGACAGGTCGGATTTCCTCGCGCGATGGGGGCCGCACTTTTTGCCGAACCCGTGTCTGCACGTCAGGCCGCTGACTGGGGCATGATCTGGGAGGCGGTTGCCGATGAGGATTTCGAAGCCCACGTCGCCAAACGTGCTACACAACTGGCCGAAGGCCCGACGGAGGCCTATTCCCTGACCAAGCAGGCGCTGCGGCAAAGCTTCGACAATCGGTTCGAGGATCAGTTGCTGCTGGAGGCGAAGCTGCAAGGTAAATGCGGCAAGACCCGGGATTTCAACGAAGGGGTTGTTGCGTTCTTGGAAAAGCGCAAACCTGCGTTTGAGGGGCGCTGAGAACAGTATCTCATTGCGCCTTGCTGCGGGTGCAAAGGGAAGTCTATTGAGCCGTAGCGTAAACCCGTGTATCGAGGCTAGGAATTGAGGCCGGATCTGGGCTTCGTGTATTAAGTGTTCAGGTGTGTTTCCTATGTTGAAGATCCTTGGTCTGTCTGCAGTCTTTGCGTTGAGCGCGTTCTCCGCACAGGCGTCATCTCTATCTTTGCAAGAGCTTATCACTGAATTCAACGGCATCTCGAAAGGTGATTGGCAAGCCCAAAGCCACACGCAGGGGCGCGGCTATGTGGGCGGCAACCTGTCCAATGGCGCGACCAGCTTCGGTAGCCGTGCGGATCTGCTTGCGCCTTCTGTTGGCGGCGGCAACACGCTGGTCGTCAAAGGAAGCGTTGGCAATCAAGTCAAAAGCTTTAGCGGCGAAAACGTCGTGATTGGCGGCGCAATGTCTGACCACCTCGAAGTCCAGAATGGCGGCGACGGGTATATCGGCGGTGCCTATTCGGGGCACAACAATTTCGGGAATAACCACTCCAACCAATCGGTGCAGGGTGCTGCCTTTGCGGATCGTTTCCCCGAGATTGATTTTTCCGAGATAGACCATGCAGTCCAATCCCTGGGCGCGATGGGCGGCTACACGGCCCGCGATAGCGAACCTGCCGAGAAGAAGACGCTACATTTCGATACAGCCCCGGCCAGCGGCGGAATATCGGTTTACAATGTATCCTTTGCGGATCTGGCGTCGGCCAATAACACGTTTTTCGTCGATGATCTCGGCGGTGCTGACCAGATCATCGTTAACGTCTCTGGTGATGCCGCGTTGTCGAGCTTTTCGGCCCACCATGCGGGCTTGTTCGGCGGCGAAGCAGAAAAGCGGTCAATCGCGTCCAGCATCCTGTGGAACTTTTATGAGTTCACGGGCCAGCTTGATATTATGACCAACGTACTTGGCACGGTGATTGCGCCCTTTGCGCAAGTACATGTCAATTCCGATATCGATGGCAGTTTGCTGGCCGCGTCGATCCGCCAGCATAACGGTCAACTTCATATCGCCAACTTCTCGGGTGATCTTGGTGACCTGACGGCGACCACGCCGGTACCGCTGCCTGCGGGTTTGCCGTTGCTGCTTGCGGGTCTGGGCGGGCTTGGGATCGCTGCGCGTCGCAAGCGGCGCTGACTTATCCTGTTACGGGGAATGAAGGGGCGGCTTGGCCGCCCTTTTTAGTGCGATACACGTCGATTGATGGGGTATTTTAATACCTTAATTTTAAGTGCCTGTTTGCAATGTATAAATTCAAGTCTTTTAGTGTTGAACATTCCTCAGGTTTCGGTAAAACCGCGCAATCCGATTTCGGGCATGAGCCCAAACCCACCACAAAGGGTCAATGACATGAAAACCTTTACAGCCACTCCGGCTGACATCGACAAGAAATGGATTCTGATCGACGCCGAGGGCGTGGTTCTGGGTCGTCTTGCTTCGATCGTCGCCATGCGTCTGCGCGGCAAGCACAAGGCCAGCTTCACCCCGTCCATGGATATGGGTGACAATGTGATCGTCATAAATGCTGACAAAATCCAGTTGACGGGCAAGAAGCGCGCGGAAAAAACCTACTACCGCCACACCGGCCATCCGGGTGGCATCAAGTCCACCACCGCCGGCAAGATCCTCGAAGGTGCGCATCCAGAGCGCGTTGTCGAGAAAGCCGTCCAGCGCATGCTGCCGGGCAACCGCCTGAGCCGCCAGCAGATGACCAATCTGCGCGTCTACGCCGGCGCCGAACATCCGCATGAGGCTCAGTCGCCGGAAGTGCTGGATGTCAAATCCATGAACTCGAAGAACACCCGGAGCTGATTATGGCCGAACAAATCAATTCCCTTGAGGACCTCAAAGGGGCGGTTTCCGGGTCCGAAGCCGTCGTCGCCGAGGAAAACATCAACCGCGAACCCGTTCGTGACGAGCTGGGCCGTTCCTACGCCACCGGCAAGCGTAAAGACGCAGTTGCACGTGTCTGGATCAAGCCGGGCTCTGGCAAAGTTATCGTTAATGGCAAAGAGCTGAACACCTATTTCGCACGTCCGGTTCTGCAGATGATCCTGCGTCAGCCGTTCACCGTTGCAGGTGTTGAAGACCAGTTCGACGTTAAAGCCACCGTCAAGGGCGGCGGTCTGTCCGGTCAGGCGGGCGCGGTCAAGCACGGTATCTCGAAAGCGCTTCAGCTTTACGATCCGAGCCTGCGTGGTGCACTGAAAGCCGCTGGCTTCCTGACCCGCGACAGCCGTGTCGTTGAGCGTAAGAAATACGGCCGCGCGAAAGCCCGTCGTAGCTTCCAGTTCTCGAAGCGTTAAGTCGGTCCGGTTGTCGACTGCGAATTTCGAAAAGGCCCGCCTCTGTCGCGGGCCTTTTTTGCATATTGAGTGATCGGGCACTCATCGGATGTCCCGAATCCGCCGAAACGACCGGGCGTGCCGGATTGCCCTGAGCAGGCAAATCCTCTAGCAGGTCCGCAATCATTGACGAGGAGTGCCCCATGGCGAGCAAGACGAACGGCCTGACCTATGCGGATGCGGGCGTGGATATCGATGCTGGCAATGCGCTGGTCGAACGGATCAAGCCTGCCGCCGCAGCGACCAGACGTCCGGGCGTCATGTCCGGACTGGGTGGTTTCGGGGCGCTGTTTGACCTGAAGGCTGCGGGTTACACGGACCCGGTTCTGGTTGCCGCGACAGATGGTGTGGGAACGAAGCTGCGGATCGCGATTGATACAGGTCATGTTGACGGGGTGGGGATCGATCTGGTCGCCATGTGCGTGAACGATCTGGTGTGTCAGGGGGCTGAGCCGCTCTTTTTCCTGGACTATTTTGCGACCGGCGCGTTGGAAACAGAAGCGGCGGCCCGTGTCGTCGAAGGTATCGCGGACGGGTGCAAACGCAGCGGATGTGCATTGATCGGTGGCGAAACCGCGGAAATGCCGGGCATGTATGACGCGGGTGACTTCGATCTGGCTGGTTTTGCCGTGGGTGCAATGGAACGGGGTCGTCATCTGCCCGCGAATGTCAGCGTTGGCGATGTGGTGCTCGGATTGGCCTCGGACGGCGTGCATTCGAACGGATTCTCGCTAGTGCGGAAGGTGGCAGAGCTCGAGGGGCTGACCTGGGCGTCGCCTGCGCCTTTTGGCTATGGTACGCTGGGCGAGCAGCTTCTGACTCCCACGCGGCTTTACGTTACGCAGGTTCTGGCTGCGATCCAAGCAGGCGGCGTGCATGCGCTGGCCCATATCACTGGTGGCGGTCTGACCGAAAACCTGCCGCGTGTTCTGGGTGAAGGGCAAGGAATCGAGATCGATCTCTCCGCCTGGTCGCTGCCGCCCGTGTTCCGCTGGCTCGCTGATGCGGCTGGGATGGAGCAATCCGAGCTTTTGAAGACCTTCAACAGTGGTATTGGCATGGCGGTGATCGTTGCAGCCGACCGTGTTGACGATATTACGAAGGTGCTGCGCGAGGCTGGCGAGACCGTCTATACCATCGGCCGCGTGACCGAAGGGGAAGGTGTGAGCTATACAGGGACGCTTGCGTGACCAAACGCGTTGCTCTTCTGATCTCGGGTGGCGGATCCAACATGGTGTCGCTGGCCCAAAGCATGACCGGGGATCATCCTGCGCGGCCCGCGCTGGTGGTGTCCAACCGTCCCAACGCCGGCGGGTTGGCGAAGGCCGAAGAGATGGGGATTGATACGGCGCTGGTGGATCATCGCCCCTTCGGTCAGGATCGCGCGGCATTCGAGCGGGACTTGAACCGGACGCTGGAACAGGTCGATCCGGACATCATCTGCATGGCCGGTTTCATGCGCGTACTGACCCCTGTGTTCATCGACCGTTGGGCTGGCCGGATGCTGAACATCCACCCGTCGCTTCTGCCCAAGTATCGGGGGTTGCATACCCATGCGCGTGCGCTGGAAGCAGGCGATGCGGAACATGGCTGCTCCGTGCATGAGGTAACAGCAGAGCTGGACGGCGGGCCATTGCTGGGGCAGGCGCGGATCAAAGTCGAAGACAAGGACACGCCGGAAACGCTGGCCGCCCGTGTTCTGGAATGGGAACACAAGCTGTATCCGGCGGTTCTGCGCCGTTTTGCCGAAGGCGACCGCAGCCTTCTGTTGATGCCTTAGCGCCTCTGTTCCTCTGTGGGTAGTTCCGCTACAAGCGAATGACATATCGACCTGAAACGTATTCTGAAGAACGGACTCGCATGAAGACACTCCTGACGACCGCAGAGCTGGATGTATTTTGCCAAGAGGCGCGCAGGCATCCCTATGTGACCATCGACACGGAGTTCCTTCGAGAGCGGACCTACTATTCCAAGCTTTGCCTGATCCAGATGGCGTTCGCGGGCGAGGGCGAGGAGAATGCCGTTCTGATCGATCCGATCGAGGGCGATGTGTCGCTGGAACCGCTCTACGATCTGTTCCGCGATACGTCGGTCGTAAAGGTCTTCCACGCGGCACGGCAGGATCTGGAGATCTTCTTCTTCGATGGCGCTGTGCTGCCAACACCGCTGTTTGATACGCAGGTCGCGGCAATGGTATGTGGCTTTGGTGAACAGGTTGGTTACGAGACGCTGGTCAAGAAGATCTGCAAGGATCAGGTGGACAAATCCTCCCGCTTCACGGATTGGAGCCGCCGCCCGCTGACCGATGCCCAAAAATCCTACGCGCTGGCGGATGTGACGCATCTGCGCCAGATTTATGAATATCTCGATGCGCAACTGAAGAAATCGGGCCGGCGCAAATGGGTCGAAGAAGAGATCGAAACCCTGCTAAGCCCTGAGACCTATGTTGTGCGGCCTGAAGATGCGTGGAAGCGTGTGAAAACGCGGACGCAATCGGGCAAGTTCATGGCAGTTGTGCAGAAGCTGGCGGAGTTCCGCGAAGCCTATGCCCAGGAACGTAACGTGCCGCGCAGCCGCGTCTATAAAGATGATGCGCTGCTGGAACTGGCCTCGACAAAACCGCGAAATGAAAAGGATCTGGGGCGCTCGCGCCTGTTGTTGCGAGAGGCACGCAAGGGTGAGATTGCGGAAGGTATCCTGGCGGCGGTTTCAGCAGGCATGGCCGTTGAACCTGAGGACGCTCCCAAGCCCGACCGCAGTCGCGAGAAGCTTCAGGTCAATCCGGCGCTTGCCGATTTGCTTCGGGTGCTACTGAAGGCGAAGGCCGAAGAATCGGGCGTGGCACAAAAGATGATCGCTTCTTCCGCGGATCTTGACGCGATTTCGGCCGGGGAACGCGACCTTCCCGCGTTGCGGGGCTGGCGGGCCGAGGTATTCGGCGATACCGCGCTCAAGATGTGTGACGGCGGTATCGCTTTGGCAGCAAAGGGCGGAAAGGTCCGTATCGTGGCGCTTTAACGAGACCGACTTACCGCGTTGCGTGCGCCCGTCACGGTGATCGTCGATACGCCAGCGAGATCGGGGTTGCTGATGAACTTGCCGACCTCGATTTCGCGCGACGGCACTGATCCGACATTCGCAGGGCCAATGGGGCCGCGCAGGCGGAACTCGTAGCGGATGGTCGAGGCGGGTAGATCAGGTGTCTCGATCTGCACCAGCTCTGCGTCCCAGTATTCCTGCGTCGGTGGCACGCCGGTTGCGCGGACGATCACTCCGCCGGGCGTGCGTTCAACATTTACTGTGGCCACTTGATCCACCAAGGGCCGCCCATCGACTGCAACGGGCACGTAGCCGC
Source organism: Qingshengfaniella alkalisoli (assembly GCF_007855645.1). GTDB lineage: Bacteria > Pseudomonadota > Alphaproteobacteria > Rhodobacterales > Rhodobacteraceae > Qingshengfaniella > Qingshengfaniella alkalisoli. The sequence continues at coordinate 1,136,636 of NZ_CP042261.1, read as the reverse complement.
CTTCAGGGGCGAGGGTCACCACCTCTTGGCGGTCGAACCAGTTGCGGGGATTGAGAGCGGAACATCCTGCCAGTGCGATGGCAGTCACAAGAAGCAAACCGGTTGTGCGCATTGTCGTCCTCTTTGTTCCACACGGTGCTAGCCCAAAGAAAGCGCGATGGAAAGCCTTGGCATGCTCTGGACCTTTGGGTGCGGTCGGATTACCTCCCTCCTGTAAGGAGATTGCGATGGCCAGCGAAGCATTTGAAGATATCGCCGAGACGTTCGAGTTTCTCGATGACTGGGAAGACCGGTATCGTCATGTAATCGAACTGGGTAAGGCTATGCCGCCGCTGGACGATGCCTTCCGTGTCCCCGCCACGAAGGTGGATGGCTGTGCAAGCCAGGTCTGGATTCGTCCCATCATCGAAGGGCAGGGCGCGCAGGCCCGCTTCGATTTTCAGGGCGACAGCGATGCGATGATCGTGCGGGGGCTGATCGCGGTGCTGCACGCGCTCTATTCGGGGTTGAGTGTTCGGCAAGTGACGGCGGTGGATGCACCTGCCGAATTGGCGCGTCTTGGCCTGCATGACCATTTGTCGGCGCAACGTTCGAACGGCTTGCGGGCCATGGTGGAACGTATCCGATCCCTAGCTGCAGATACAGCGTCGGCCTGATCGTCAGGTTCCGAGCGCCAGTTTGACCGCTGTGCCGTAGGCGACGACTTCACTGGCTTGCCTACGCGATGGTCGAGGTCTCGAACCGCGCACCAGGTCGAGCGTTTCACCAATCTCGCGTTCTGGAATCGTGTCTGTTGTCGCGATCGGCATGTCAGTGCTCGATGTCGTCATAGCGGCGATTCTCGTTATTGGTCAGGCGTTCATACACAAGGCGCCACAGGATATAGGCAAGAAGCATAAAAGGAACTGCCACAAGGCCCGCAATACCGGGAAACTCGAACGCTGAAAGCACCCACAAGCCGATGCCTACAGTCAAACCAGCCGCAGCAATGACGACTATCAGAATAAGAACAAGACGGTCTAACGGCATAAACAACCTCCGTCTTTAAGGATGGGGAGGAGGATCGCGCATTACAAGCGCCACCGATGAAGCGTGCTTGCAACCTGAGCACACTAGCAAATGTTCGTATTTTGTTCTATTTTTCCCGCATGGAATCGGATGATCGAAATATTTCGCCGGGAACGAAGTTGCGCGGGCGCGGTGCCGGGTCGAATCTGGTCGGTCGGTATGAGCGGCACGCGCGCGAGGCAATGGATGATGGCTGGGATATTCCCCATGACGCAAGCGTGCTTCGAACCGAAGTTGCGATTGAAACGCCGCGTTCCGTTCTGTCACGCAACACCTCGCCCGATATTCCGTTTGACCGGTCCATAAATCCCTACCGAGGGTGCGAGCATGGCTGCGTTTACTGTTTTGCGCGTCCAACACATGCCTATCTGGGTTTGTCGCCCGGGCTGGATTTCGAAACCAGGCTGGTGGCGCGCCCGGATGCGGCAAAAGTTCTGGATCGTGAGCTTCGCCGGAAATCATATAGACCCGCTACGATTGCGATCGGCACCAATACGGATCCCTATCAGCCGATAGAGCGCGACTTTGGAATCATGCGTCAAATTCTGTCGCTTCTACGTGATTTTCAGCATCCGGTCGGGATTGTGACGAAGGGCGCGTTGATCGAACGTGACATCGACATTCTGTCGGAGTTGGCGGCGCAGGGGCTGACACGGGTGGGGGTGTCGCTCACGACGCTGAATACGGACGTTGCGCGCCGCATGGAGCCACGGGTGCCCGGCCCGAAGCGACGTCTGCGCATGATAGAACGGCTGAGCGCGGCAGGCATCCAGACCCGGATCATGATGTCACCGGTGGTTCCCGGCCTGACCGATCACGAGATCGAGGCCGTTCTGAAAGCGGGCAGGGACGCGGGCGCTGTCGCGGCAAGCTACATCACTTTGCGCCTGCCCCTGGAAGTCGCACCGCTCTTCACGGAATGGCTGGATGATCATTTTCCCGACCGTGCCGCGCATGTCATGAACCGTGTGCGGGAAATGCAGGGCGGGAAGGACTATGATCCACAGTGGGGGCAGCGGATGCGGGGTGCCGGGCCGCATGCGGATCTGATTGCAAAGCGCTTCAAACTCGCCGCGAAAAGATTGGGCCTGGACAGGAAACTGCCGCCACTGCGGATCGATCTGTTCGCGCCGCCTTTGCGGCGTGGCAATCAAATGTCACTGTTTTGAGGAGATTGGCTCCGCGCCCGTAAGCGCGAAGCCGGTTGATCAGATTTCTTCGACGAGTTGCGCTTTCGCGACCAGCAGAAGTTCTTCCAGTTTGGCCCGCACAGCGGCATCGTCCGCACGTGCGCCCAGATCTTCGGATACCTTGCGTACGACGTCTTCGTATCCCGCTTCGGCGAAATCGGATTTCATCACCTCGCGCACATAGGCGTCGACGTCGGCACCGGTTTTGCCCAGCATTTCAGCGGCCCAGAGCCCCAGCAGTTTATTGCGGCGTGCTTCGGCACGGAACTTCATTTCCTCGTCATGGGCGAATTTGGCCTCGAAAGCCTGTTCGCGATCATCAAACGTTGTCATGCTGCATTCTCCTGAACTATCTTATTATAGTTTATGGGTGTTGGCAGAACCCGGGGCAAGGGTTCAAGGGTCGCTTGCGACACTGGCGCGCATGGCATATATGGCGCAGGAATTCAGGCGCGCCCGATGCAGCGCCCGTCCCCATAGGAGTCCCCATGGCACGTCGCAAGAAGGTCTATGAAGGCAAGGCCAAGATCCTCTATGAAGGCCCGGAGCCGGGCACGCTGGTCCAGTACTTCAAGGATGACGCGACCGCTTTCAACGCCGAGAAGAAGGATGTCATCGAAGGCAAGGGCGTGCTGAACAACCGCTTGTCCGAGTTCTTCATGGATGGGCTGGCCTCGGCAGGCGTTCCGACGCATTTCATCAAGCGTATCAATATGCGCGAACAACTGATCCGCGCTGTAGAAATCGTGCCGTTGGAAGTGATCGTGCGCAATCGTGCGGCGGGATCATTGTCCAAGCGTCTGGGTATCGAGGAAGGCACGCCGCTGCCACGCCCGATCGTGGAGTTTTGCTACAAGGACGATAAGTTGGGTGATCCGCTGGTCACGGAAGAGCATATCATCGCCTTCGGCTGGGCCAGCCAGCAGGATCTTGACGACATGGTCGCGCTTGCACTGAGGGTGAATGACTTTCTGACCGGTGTGTTCCATGCCGTTGGGATCCGCCTGATAGACTTCAAGATCGAGATCGGCAGGATCTATGACGGTGATTTCCAGCGTTTGATCATTGCCGACGAGATCAGCCCTGACAGCTGCCGCCTTTGGGACGTGAAGACGAACCAGAAACTCGACAAGGACGTGTTCCGGCATGATCTGGGCAACCTCGCCGACGCATACACAGAGGTCGCACGACGGCTGGGCGTTCTGCCCAGGAATGCCACGCAAATGACCAAACCGACGCTCATCAACTGAAAGGCCGATCCATGAAAGCGCGCGTGCATGTCATGCTGAAATCCGGTGTCCTTGACCCTCAGGGAGAGGCGATCCGCCATGCGCTCGGGTCCTTGGGCTTTGGCGGTGTCGACGGTGTTCGGCAGGGCAAAGTGATCGAGTTGGATCTGGCGGAAACGGATGCGGATGCTGCCAGGGCCCGGGTTGGCGAGATGTGCGAAAAGCTGCTCGCCAATACGGTGATCGAAAGCTACAGCGTCGAGATCGCCTGATGCGCGCCGCTGTTCTCGTCTTTCCCGGATCCAACTGTGACCGCGATCTTGCGGTGGCGTTTCGTAACATCTCGGGCATCGAGCCGATCATGGTCTGGCACAAGGAAACCAGTCTGCCGGGCGATATCGACATCGTCGGCGTGCCGGGTGGCTTTTCCTTTGGTGACTATCTGCGCTGCGGGGCGATTGCCGGACGTTCGCCGATTTCGAAGGCACTGGTGGATTTCGTCGGGAAGGGCGGATACGCGCTCGGCGTTTGCAACGGGTTTCAGGTGCTGACCGAGACCGGCCTGCTTCCCGGAGCCTTGATGCGCAACGGTGGCATAAAGTTCGTTTGCAAGCCCGTGGAACTTGAGGTGTCGACTAGCGATAGCGCCTTCACCGGAGGCTACGCCAAGGGTGACCGCATCACCGTTCCCGTGGCGCATCACGATGGCAACTATAATATCGACGCGGATGGGCTGGCGCAGCTGCAGGGCGAAGATCGCATCGCGTTCCGCTACGCTGGAGAGGTCAACGGGTCGGTCGATCGCATCGCCGGCGTCCTGTCCGAAAACCGTCGTGTGTTGGGCATGATGCCGCATCCGGAACGTGCCGTGGATGTCGTGCATGGTGGTACGGATGGCGTAGCGATGTTCGAAACGCTTGCCAGTCAAGTGGTGGCCGCCTGAGCGTCTTTCGGAAAATCCTGTCCATGCGCTTCGGATTCAGGGTAGTTTCGCTGCATGGCTGAGCCGACGGACATCCAGAAACAGAGTGTTCTGCCGGATTTTCTGTGGAGAATTCGGCTCGCCGTCTTTGCGCTGTTCCTTGTGGCAGGGGCGGTGATATGGACGACCAATCAGATACTGACCGAACGCTACACCGCCTCCACGCGAACCCGTTCAGAGGTGCGTCTTGCGTTGTTTTCCGGTAATCTGGTGTCGGAAATGCGCCGGCATGCCATCGTGCCGCAGCTTCTGTCGCGGGATCCGCTGCTCATCAACGCGCTGTCTACGGACGCACATGTCACAGCTCTCAGCGCCTGATAAATTACCGCAATGAAATAGGCGCGGCGCGGTTGCAATTGCTGGACCGCGATGGACGGACCGTAGCGTCAAGCGAACGATCCGAGCTTGGCAGTCTTCACAGGCAAGCGCCTTATTTCGTGTCTGCCCTGCGGTCAAATGACACGGTTTTCACAACCGTGCGGGAACGAATTGGGCCGGACGCAGTTTCTGTATTCGCGCAAGGTCGAGCATGACGGCGCCTTTGTGGGTGTGATCGTCGTCGAAGTAGGCTTGCAGAAATACGAGCAGAGCTGGGCCGGAGTAACCGAAAAGATCGTGGTGACGGATAGTGAAGGATTGATCGTTTTGTCTACGGAACCCGCTTGGCGCGGATTGACCGAAGACCAGGCGCTGCAGGCTAAACCGCCGGAAAACGTGATCCAGCGTGCTCTCAACGTGCGACCGGAATGGGGAGATCAGTCCGAGGACGCTTATATCAGTGGTGAAGCGATGATGCGCAGTGAGACACGCATCCCGTTTCAGGGTTGGCGGCTGATCAGTTACACAACGTTCGACTCCGTGCGTCAGCGCGTGAATACGGTTCTGGCAATCGAGGTTATGGGCTTTGCCGTTCTGATGGCGGGGCTGTTCTACGTCATGTCCCGCATGGCAAACCGCAGATCGGCGATGTTCGAGCGCGAATCCAGCGAACTGCGCAAACTGAACGCCATGTTGCAGCACGAAATCGCGGAACGTCAGAAGGCCGAGAAAAACCTCGAAGTGGCCGAACAGTCTCTGGCACAGCATTCGAAACTTGCGGCGTTGGGTGAAATGGCGGCGGGGGTCAGCCATGAATTGAACCAGCCTTTGGCAGCGATGAAGACGTATCTGGCCGGGTCGCGCTTGTTGCTGCAACGCAAGCGCACAGATGAATCCTTGTCCTCTTTACAGCGTATCAATGACCTGATTGATCGGATGGGTGCTATTACGCAGCAGTTGAAGACCTATGCGCGCAAGGGCAGTGACGGGTTTGAACGGATAGACCTGCGCGATGCGGTGAGTTCCTCCATCGCGATGATGGAGCCCCAGATCAGACAGCGCGGAATTCTGATCGGACGCAGCCAGCCCGACACGGCGGTTCCGGTAACCGGGGATCGTATCCGTCTGGAGCAGGTCATCATCAACTTGTTGCGCAACGCGACTGATGCGACGCGCGGCGTGGACACTCCCGAGATCGACGTCATCATCGCCTTGGGCAACACCGCGACACTGACGGTGCGCGACAATGGCGAAGGCATCAAGGATCTGGAGTCGCTGTTCGAGCCCTTCTACACCACCAAGGCGCCTGGCGACGGGGTGGGGCTCGGACTGGCGATATCCAGCGGGATCGTATCGGATATGGGCGGTCGCATGACCGCCCGGAACCGCCCTGATGGTGGCGGTGCAGTTTTTGAAATACAGCTTCCCCTGTTCGGAGAAGAGGGGTTGGCTGCGGAGTGAGCAGAATGGCACAAGATATAAAAATCGCGATCGTGGATGACGAGTTGGACATGCGGCAGTCCATCAGTCAGTGGCTGTCCCTGTCGGGGTTCCAGACCCAAGCTTTCGCCAGCGCAAAAGAAGCGCTGGCCGTCATCAAGCCCGGTTTCGAGGGCATTGTGGTGACCGACATCAAGATGCCCGAAATGGACGGCATGGCGTTTTTGAAGCGCCTCATGCATTTGGACAGCGCGCTTCCGGTCGTGCTGATCACAGGGCATGGCGATGTGCCCATGGCCGTCGAGGCCATGCGCGTTGGGGCGTTCGACTTTCTCGAGAAACCCTTCGATCCGGAAAAGATGGCAGAGATTGTCGGTCGTGCCTGTAACGCCCGCCGCAAGACACTCGATAACCGCGAACTGCGCAACGAATTGGCCAGCGGTACAGGTGCAATGGGCAGGTTAATGGGCGACAGCCCGTCCATGACGCAGTTGCGAGATGACATTCTGGATGTTGGGCAAGCCGAAGGACATGTGCTGATCGAAGGAGAGACGGGGACCGGCAAGACCTTGGTGGCGCATGCGCTCCACGCCGTGGGGCCGCGCGCGAACCGGCCGGTGATGCATCACTTCTGCGCGTCAGGCGAACCGGAGGTGCAGACAACCCGGCTGCTGGGTGACGGCACGGGCGGCGGTGAACTGCCACTACTGATCGAAGCGCGTGGGGGGACGCTCATTCTGGAAGACATCGAAGCGCTGAGCGCCGATGCGCAGTCGCGGCTTCTGGTTGCTCTCAATGAGGATAAGGACGGTGAAGCCCCGCGCATCATCGCGGTGTCGAACCTGCAAGATCCGACTTCGCGTCTGGAGCAGGTGATCCGCCCTGATCTGTTTCACCGTATCGCGGGGCTGCGCATCAATGTGCCGCCTTTGCGCAAGCGCGGCGACGATATCCTGACGCTATTCAGTGCGTTTACACAAAGCTTTGCCGAAGAATACGGCTGCGAGGCGCCGAAGGTCGCGGCCCAAGAGGCCGCGCAGATGCTGCAGGCACCATGGCCGGGCAACGTTCGGCAGTTGCAGAACATCGCCGAACGCGCTGTGCTTCAAAGCAGGAAGGGATCGGGGTCGATCACATCGCTGCTGATCTCCGACAACGAAGCCGTGCCGACCAGCCTGACGCAGGAAGGCAAGCCGCTGAAGGAATATGTCGAGGCGTTCGAACGCATGCTGATCGACAACACGATGCGCCGCCACCGTGGGTCCATCGCAAGCGTGATGGAAGAACTTTGTTTGCCGCGCCGCACGTTGAACGAAAAAATGGCCAAATATGGGCTGCAGCGAGCCGACTATCTCTAATATCTCTAAAAAGTGATCAATCTCGGAAATGCCATTGTATTTTCTGAACGTAGCGGTTTAATGACCTAATGGCAGAGAGTTGTTTCTGCCCCGAGTTTCACTGGTGCCGGTCGTTTCGGCAAATCTGCCGACCCGGTTCAGACGAAAATGCCCGCAAGGGTAACGAGCTGTCCGCGCCCCGAAAGGTTGGCCGGGCGAATTTTGGGTGCCTTTGATGGTACCGAGGACAAACCGATGGGACGCAAGAGACAAACTGCAATCCACTCTGGGGCGCTTGCGCTCAGGAGGGAACAATTTGTCCTGTGTGCCCGGACCAGACCAGACACCCGTGTTCTGCGTGCGGCTTCAGACTGCCGGGCAGGGCGCGCTGGTGCGTATATAGAGAATAAATGTCAAAAAAGATGCTCATTGACGCCACGCATGCGGAGGAAACCCGCGTCGTCGTGGTCGATGGAAGCAAGGTCGAGGAATTCGACTTTGAATCCGAAAATCGCCGCCAACTGTCCGGAAATATCTATCTGGCAAAAGTAACGCGGGTAGAACCCTCGCTGCAGGCGGCCTTCGTTGATTACGGTGGGAACCGGCACGGCTTCTTGGCCTTCTCGGAGATCCACCCGGACTACTATCAGATTCCGGTCGCTGATCGCGAAGCGCTGATGGCTGAAGAATACGCCGAAGCCGAGAAACAAGCAGAAGAAGACGCGGACGAAAGCGAAAAGCCCAAGCACCGCCGCCGTACCCGTTCACGGTCCAAAGCCGCGCAAACGGAACAGGCGGATGCGGTCGAGACGAAAGACGTCACGCCGGAAGGAGATGATGCAGCGCCCGTCGCGGATGCTGCGGATGCCATTCCGGGGATGGATGTTGTTGATCTTACCCAGGGCGAAGCGGAACTCGCCGAGCCAATCGACGCCCCGGGTGCGGCGGGTGATGGTCAGGCAAAGCCTGGAGACGCGACAGCCGAGGACGTCAAAGCCGAACCCGAAGTAACGAGCGACGATACGGCTGCCAAAGACGACTGGAACGATGATGAGCAGTCGGAAGGCAAAGACGATTCGATTGAGTCGGTTGCCGATGATGACACCGTCGAAGAAATTCGTCCGCAGCGTCGACCCAAGCCGCGCCGCTACAAGATTCAGGAAGTCATCAAGGTTCGCCAGATTCTTTTGGTGCAGGTGGTCAAGGAAGAACGCGGCAACAAAGGCGCTGCGCTGACGACATACTTGTCGTTGGCGGGCCGTTACTGCGTCCTGATGCCGAACACGGCACGCGGTGGCGGGATCAGCCGCAAGATCACCAACGCGGCCGATCGCAAGAAGCTCAAGCAGATCGCGACGGAGATCAATGTTCCCCGCGGTGCGGGGTTGATCATTCGTACGGCGGGCGCGAAGCGCACCAAGGCGGAAATCCGGCGCGACTACGAATATCTACAGCGCCTGTGGGAACAGATCCGCGAACTGACGCTAAAATCGGTTGCGCCAGCTAAGATTTATGAAGAAGGCGATCTGATCAAACGCTCGATTCGCGACCTCTATAATCGCGAGATCGATGAGGTCTTTGTCGAAGGCGAGCAAGGATATCGCACGGCGAAAGACTTCATGAAGATGATCATGCCTTCGCACGCCAAGAACGTGAAGCAGTATGGCGAACAGATGCCGCTCTTCGCGCGTTATCAGGTTGAAAGCTACCTGGCGGGCATGTTTAATCCGACAGTCAAACTGAAGTCGGGTGGCTATATCGTGATTGGCGTGACCGAAGCGTTGGTCGCGATTGACGTGAACTCCGGCAAGTCGACGAAGGAAGGCTCCATCGAGGACACGGCGCTCAAGACGAACCTTGAAGCAGCCGAAGAAATCGCCCGCCAACTGCGTCTGCGCGACCTCGCGGGCCTGATCGTGGTGGATTTCATCGACATGGAAGAGCGCAAGAACAACGCGGCCGTCGAGAAGAAGTTCAAGGACAAGCTCAGAACCGATCGCGCCCGTATCCAGGTCGGCAAGATTTCCGGTTTCGGCTTGTTGGAAATGTCGCGCCAGCGTCTGCGCCCCGGCATGATCGAGGCGACTACGCAGCCTTGCAGCCATTGCCACGGCACAGGGCTGATCCGCTCGGATGACAGCCTCGCATTGTCGATCCTGCGGCAGTTGGAAGAAGAGGGCGTGCGTCGCCGGTCGCGCGAGATTCTGGTAAAGGCCCCTCTGGGGATCGCCAACTACCTGATGAACTACAAGCGTGAACATGTTGCGCAGATCGAAGCGCGATATGGTATGGCCGTGCGGATCGAGGCGGATCCGTCGCTGGTCAGCCCAGACTTCACCATTGATCGCTTTAAGACCGCGACACGGGCAGTGGAGGCGGTGGCTGAACCCGTCGTGTCGGTAGATATGGCTGCGTTGCCGGAAGCGCCAGAGGAACCCGAGGAGCCATCGGAAACGTCGAACACTGACAATGGCGAAGATCAGGGCAAATCCAAGAAACGCCGCCGTCGCCGTCGCCGCCGTCGCGGTGGATCAGACAACGGCAATGAAAGCAGCGACGCTTCAACGGATCAGGCCACGTCTGAACCCGACGCGGATACATCGAAACCAGATGCAGAGGAAAAGGTTGAAGGCAAACCTGTGAAGACGGACGCGCCAGTCGACAATACTGATGCGCCCGTCGCGGAAGGTGAACCGGACGCTCCGAAGAAGCGGCGTCGTACACGCAAGCCTCGCAAGAAGGCTGAGGATGCGGCTGTAGCGGTCGAAGCGAACAAGCAGTCGGACGAAGTGGCAGCGAAGCCAGTGGTGGCCGAAAACCACGATCCCCGGCCTGTGGAAGCGCCGGAAACGGAGCGACCCGCCGAGGAACCGGCAACGGCAAAAGACGATGCGGAAACCGTTTCGGCCAAGCCGTTGACAGAGGAACAGCCCACGCAGGACGAAACGTCCGCGCAGTCGGAAGAAAGCTCGCGTTCGGGTGGTATTCTGGAGGCCATGCGGATCGTAACTACGGCGCATTCCGGCGATGATGAACCGAAGGCCACTGACGAGTCGGAGACCGAGGAGCCGAAAGAATCGGCGCGCCAGAAGCGACGCGGCTGGTGGTCCTTTGGTAGCTAACGCTTCGTGACAAAAAAACGCTGGGCCGCGCCGGAACTCTCCTGCGCGGCCAGTTCGTTCCCACTCTCTGCACAGAAATGGGGTACGTCGATTATGGCTGCCGGATCGTCGGAGATCAGGCAAAGGGTCGTGCCAACAGGCACTGATTGCAGCCTTTTGCGCAACTTCAGAACGGGCAGCGGGCAGAGCAGGCCAACTGCGTCAATCTCGAATTCGGCGTTCATTTATTCCCCTGACATCATGGCACGTGAATGTGAGTATCCGCTCCATGACGCTGCATGCAAGATGGGCTAAACCGACATCATGTTCGGATTCGAGATCATTGATGCGGGCTTGATCCCGTCCATGCTGGTGGCGCTGGCCGCAGGTATGTTGTCGTTTCTGTCGCCTTGCGTGCTGCCCGTCGTTCCGCCCTATCTTGCCTATATGAGCGGCATCTCCGTGGCCGAAATGCAGGGCTCGAACGAAACACCAGGTAAAAGCGCACTGCTACCGGCGCTGTTCTTTGTGTTGGGCTTGTCTACGGTCTTCCTGTTTCTCGGGTTCACCGCCTCTGTCTTCGGCGCATTTTTCCTGCAAAACCAGGTTCTGTTTGCCAGGATCGCGGGGATCGTCGTTCTGGTGTTCGGACTGCATTTCCTGGGCGTGTTCCGCATCCCGATCCTGGATCGCGAGGCGCGGCTTGATGCGGGTGATCGGGGGGGGTCGGCGCTTGGTGCCTATGTGCTGGGGCTCGCCTTCGCGTTTGGCTGGACACCCTGTATCGGGCCGCAGCTTGGCGCGATCCTGTCCATTGCCGCGACAGAAGCGTCGATCACGCGCGGTACCCTTCTGCTGGCGATCTACGCGGCGGGGCTGGGCATACCCTTCATACTGGTCGCGCTTTACATGAATCGCGCGATGGGGCTGATGAAGCGGATCAAGCGGCATATGCGGTTGATCGAGCGCATGATGGGGGCGCTGTTGGTCGTTGTCGGGCTGGCGCTGACGACTGGTGCGTTTACGCGCTTTTCGTGGTGGCTTCTGGAAACCTTCCCTTCACTCGGTGCCCTCGGCTAGGGGAAAGTTTTTCGCCATGAAGTCCACGAGATCGGGATCTTTCTTGATCTTCTCGGGCATATCGAACCGCTTTTTTTTCCATCCGGTTGAAGTGCCTTTGCAGTGGAGGAGCGATACTTTGCTGGTGTTGGTAAACAGGTTCTGCGCAACACCACCGATCTGGTGAACCGCCCAGCCAAAGCGACTCATAAGACCATCCGGCGTCATACACCATTTGCGGTTGCACTTACGGTCGGGCACACGGCGGTAGACATGCACGCCCTGGTCCACCGGGCCATCGACATCGGCAGGCGGGTATACCCAGCTTCCGTGCACTGTAACCATACCGAGCGGATGTCTGGCGGCCAGATCAAAGACCGACGCATCCCCATGCTTGCGGACTATCTCATCGATATCGACACTCAGCACGGCGCGTGCGGCCGACAACGCGTCCCGGCGCGCGATGTTCAGCATCGCCGATTGAAAGAAGCGGGGGCTGACATCGAAGCGTGCGCCACGATCGGTCGGACCATAGGGGAAAGGGGCGGAATGGATTTGCACGGCGCTAAGCCCGCTGACGCCAGACAGCGTTTCGACAATATCCTCGGGCGTGTAATCGGTCGATCCGTTATCGAACAACGCGACGGCTTGTAGCCCATGTTCGCGGACATAGTAATCCGCCCAATCGCGAATCCAATTCAGTTTGTTGTTCTTGTTGACCGCCAGCAGGCAGTTCAGCCCGGCGAAGGCATCAGCCGTGCCAGTGCGTGATGCCAGCGCATAGGTTTTGCCTTCAAGGTCGAGGGTCAGTTCACCGCGCGCAGAGGGAACCGTGACCTGTTCACATCTAAGCCAGGTACGCCGGTTGAAGCGTCTGGGTGCCTGTCCGTCGATCTTCAGCCCCTCCGTGAAGGGTTTCCACAGGTTCAGAAACCGTGGTGCCGTAAAGACATAGGCCCCTTCATCCTGCAGATAAACGCAGTCATAGAACAAGGTCGTGCTGTCGAAGCGTTCCAGATAATGCTCGGTTCTGCGGTCTTCGGAACGCACATGGTCACGCCGCAAGGAAGCGCTCTCGGGCAGGATGAAGCCGGTCAGGGAAACGACGGATGTTGCGGCCATGGTCATGATTGGCTCCTGTCCGGAAAATGTTCGTCCATGAACGCATCCAGTTGCGGGTCATGTTTCAGTTTGGGCATATCGAAGCGCTTGTCCTTCCATCCCGTGGATGTTCCCCTGCAATGGATCAGGTGTGCCTGATCGGTTTTCTTGACCAGCTTCACCATCTTCCCGCCGACACGGTGTGGCTCAAAACCGAACCGGCTCATGAAACCGTTGGGGGTCGCGCACCACTTCTGGCGACAACGCTTCGCCGGGTCGGATCGCCAGCGATGCGCGCCCTGTGATGCTGGCAGCGGACTATCGGGAGCGGGGTAAGCCCATTCGCCATGGATCTTCACCATGCGGTTCGGCTTTTCGACCGCGAGATCGAACACGCTGGTTGCGCCGTCACACACGACAATTTCGTCGATATCTACGCTCAGCACTGCGCGACTGCCTGCTAGGACGTCGCGACGCGCCAAGTTGAACATCGAGCTTTGGAAAAACCGCGGGCTGTGTTCGCCGCGTTCCAGAGAATCATTCGGGCCGTAGGGGAAGGGGGCAGAATAGACATTGGCGGCCTTCAGACCGTCAATTAGCGCCAAACGATCCAAAATCTCTTCGGCGTCGTAATCGGTGGACCCATTGTCGATGATCGTGATCGCCTGAACATTCTGCTGAGCTATATGATACCGCGCCCAATCCTCGATCCAGTCCAGCCGGTTGTTCTTGGACACCGCCATCAGCGCGTTCAGCCCGTCGAAATGCGAAGCGAGGCTGTCCCTGGCTGAAACCGGATGCTCCACTCCCAGAAATTGTAGACTTAAGGTGCCTTTCGTGGCTTTAACCTCAATCTGTTCTCCCTTTTCGAAGACCTGTCGCCGGACCTTTCTTGCCGGTTTGTCATCGACCATCAGGCCCCTTCGGAACGGTTCCCAAAGATTGAAGAAGCGAGGGGCCGTGAAAACATAAGTCTGCGTGTCATCAAGATAGACACAGTCATAGTAAAGTGTCTGCCTGTCATAGCGTTTTTCGTAATGTTCGGTGCGACGGGCAAACGGCCTCACATGGTCGCGACGGAGCACGCTGTCATCCGGGATGCGATAGCCATGGAGCGGGGTGCATTGAAAATGCTCTCGGGTCATGAGGTGGTCGCCTTGAAGTCTCGTGCCATGATCGATTCAAGTTCCAAGTCCCTGTGCATGGATCCCGGTAGCCGAAAGCGCACATCGGTAGACTTCCAACCGGTCGAGGTCGCTCGACAATGGACGACCTCCATCCCTTCCGGCTCTTTCGCGAACCGGAACAGTTCACCGCCAATGTGATGCACATACCAGCCCATGCGGCTCATCAGACCGCTGGGCACTGCGCACCATTTCTTGTTGGATCGCTTGCTTGGATCAGCCCGCCAGACGTGTGCGGCGTGCCCCACGGGCCCATCCGTACCCTCGGCAGGATAAGCCCAATGCCCCGGCAGCTTCACAGGCAGGTTTGGATGGCCGGCGGCGATGTCGAAAACAGAGCGGCCATCGCGCGCGATCACCAGTTCGTCGATGTCCACATTCAACACAGCGCGGGCTTTGGACAATATCTCCGTCCGCGCAAGATTGAGCAGCGCGGGTTGCAGGAATTTCGGGCGGATTTCCCATCCTGTGCCCTGATCGTTTGATCCATAAGGGAAGGCAGCTGAAACGACGGCCACGCGTTGAAGCCCCTCAACCGATACCAAGGCCTGCCGCAGATCGTCGATGTTGTAATCGGTGGAGCCATTGTCGAAGATGACGACACCTTGCAGCCGGTGATTGGCCACATAGTACCGTGCCCAATCTGTGATCCACTCGACCCGGTTGTTCTTGTTCATCGTGGCGATGCAGTTCAGCCCCGCGAAGTCGTCTGACCTGTCAAGCCGTGTCTCGATCAGGTGATCTGTGCCACCGAGCGAAAGGCGGAGTTCGCCTTCATCGGCCAGTAGGACGGCCTGCTCATATTTCGGAAATCGCTTGCGCCGGACGCGGGCTGGATGCCCGTTGATCCGAAGTGCATCGCGAAAAACGGGCCATAAATTGAACATGCGCGGTGCCGTGAACAGATACCTGCGCTTTGTGGGTTGATACACGCAATCGTAGAATAACGTGTGTGTGTCGTAATTCTTCAGATATTCCTCGCTGCGCCGTTCCGGTGGGCGCACATGCTTGCGCGTGACCGGAAAATCGGAGGGCAGGGTGAACCCCGTTAGGCGGAACTGGTCGATGGCGGTCGTCAAAGCGTCGCTCGTCTATTATCTCGTCTCTGACGACAAGGAGTCGCATTTATCGCGGAAATAGGCCAGCACGAACAGCCGGATCGCTGTTGCCAGCCCCATATCCATGCCGCGGCTTGCGTCGATCTGTGCTGCAAGCGCGTTGATGGGCTGCCCCTGTTCTTTTGCGATGTCCCTGAACGCCGTCCAGAATTCATCCTCCAACGTGACGCTGGTCTGGTGGCCGCGTAGCGATAGCGAGTGCTTTTTGGGACGTCGGTTCATTCCGTGTCGTCTTTACGATGCGCGTCCAGCCGGTCTTCGGATTGACGTTGGCGCGCGTGGTCCAAATCCCGCTTCGCTTTACTGCGCCCGAATTTGACCGCATTGGCATCGGCTGTCGCGCGCTTCTCGTTTCGGGCGCGTGCCTTGCGGATTTTCGACAGGCTGACGACTTTGCGCGTCACAGCCTATCCGCCCCGAAGGTGTCGCATTGGTTGGGATCGCCTGACTGGTAGCCGCGATAGAACCACGTCTGGCGTTGCTCGCTCGTGCCATGGGTGAAGCTGTCGGGCACGACGACGCCTTGGCTGGCCTGTTGCAACGCGTCGTCGCCGATGCGCGCGGCGGTGTTCAATGCCTCGTCAATGTCGCCACCTTCCAGTGCCCCGTATTTTTCGTCTACGGCGCGTCCCCAGACCCCGGCATAGCAGTCGGCCTGCAATTCGATCCGGACAGACAAGGCGTTTGATTCCACGTCTGAGCTGCGTGCGCGAACCTGATTGGCCTCGCTCAAGGTTCCGAGTTGATTCTGGACGTGGTGAGCGATCTCATGCGCGACAACATAGGCTTTCGCGAAATCGCCCCCGGCACCAAGTTGCTGTTCCATCACCCGGAAGAAATCCATGTCCAGATAGACCTTCTGGTCGTTGGGACAGTAGAATGGCCCCATCGCCGATTGTGCACCGCCGCAGGCAGATGAGGTAACGCCGGTGTAAAGCACCAGCGTTGGATCCACATAATCCAGGCCGGAATTGGCGAAGATTTCCGACCAGACTGCTTCGGTATCCGCCAGAACGACGCCGACGAATTCCTCGCCCGCGTCGTCGATCTCATTGGGGCCGGAGGGCTTGGAGGATTGTGACATGTCGCTGGTACCGTTCAGGAGTGGCGAGATGTCCACCCCGAAAAATGCCCCCATCAGCACAATGGCGAGCAGGCCAAGTCCGCCGCCCGCCAGACCGACACCTCCGCCGCGTTGTCCGCGACGGTCTTCGATGTTCGAACTGGTTCTGCGACCTTTCCAGCGCATAGCGGCCTCCGCCCCTTTAGGCCTTAGTCCTTCGGCCCGACCATGTTTTCCGGACGCACGACTTCATCGAAGGTGGCCTCATCCACGAAGCCTAGGGCAATCGCCTCTTCCTTCAAAGTGGTTCCGTTCTTATGCGCGGTTTTGGCGACCGTGGTCGCGTTGTCGTAGCCGATGGTCGGGGCCAGAGCAGTGACCAGCATCAGTGACTCCCGCATCAGTTTCTCGATCCGGTCCTTGTTCGCCCTGATGCCAACGACGCAGTTATCTGTGAATGCGGCCGAGGCATCGCCCAGAAGTTGCATGGACTGAAGAACGTTGTAGGCCATCATCGGCTTGTAGACATTCAACTCGAAATGCCCTTGGCTCCCCGCGAAACCAACAGCCGCGTCGTTGCCGAAGACATGTGCACAGACCTGCGTCAGCGCCTCGCACTGGGTCGGGTTGACCTTGCCGGGCATGATCGACGAACCGGGCTCGTTTTCCGGCAGGATCAACTCCCCCAGACCGCAGCGGGGGCCGGAGCCCAGCAGACGGATGTCATTGGCAATCTTGAACAGGCTTGCGGCCACGGTCTTCAACGCACCCGACATTTCGACCATTGCATCATGCGCAGCAAGCGCCTCGAACTTGTTTGGTGCGGTCACGAACGGCAGAGCGGTAATTTCTGCCATGTTTTGCGCGACCTTCTCGCCCCAGCCTTTCGAGGTGTTCAGCCCCGTGCCGACGGCTGTGCCGCCTTGTGCCAATTCGTAGATGCGGGGCAGGGCAGCCTTGACCCGCTCGATCCCCATAGCGACCTGGTGGGTGTAGCCTGAAAACTCCTGGCTCAATGTCAGAGGCGTAGCATCTTGCGTGTGTGTACGCCCGATCTTGATGATCCCGTCGAATTCATTGACCTTCGCCTGAAGCGCGGCGTGCAGCTTTTCCAGACCGGGCAGCAGAACGTCGCGCGCCGTCATTGCCGTGGCGATATGCATCGCGGTTGGGAAAGTATCGTTGGACGACTGGCCCATGTTGCAATGATCATTGGGGTGGACCGGATCTTTCGACCCTATCTCGCCGCCCAGAATTTCGATTGCGCGGTTCGCGATCACTTCATTGGCGTTCATGTTCGATTGCGTGCCGGATCCCGTCTGCCAGACGACCAGCGGGAAGTTGTCGTCGAGCTTGCCATCAACCACTTCGCCAGCAGCCTGCACGATTGCTTCGCCGCGCTCCGCGTCCAGCTTGCCAAGCTCGATATTGGCCTGCGCACAGGCCTTCTTGATGACGCCGAGCGCACGCACGATGGCCACGGGCTGCTTTTCCCAACCGATGGGAAAATTCATGATGCTGCGTTGGGTTTGTGCGCCCCAATACTTGTCGGCAGGGACCTCGAGCGGGCCGAAGCTGTCGGATTCAGTGCGGGTTGCAGACATGCAAGCTCTCCTCAAACTGGTTTGGGACAGCTTCTATGTGTCCGTGCGATCAAGCGCAAATGTTGATGCGCAAGGGCTCCTTATTTTCGGAACTTGTCGAGGCTGACGACTTCGGCTTCGCGTGGTTCTTCGTCTTCTGTGACGTCCTCTGCCATGGGAGCGGCGTCTTCCAGATCTTCCCCGTCCTCTTCTATTTCCTGCGTCTCGAAGCGGAGACCGAACTCGACGGACGGGTCCACGAAAGTGCGGATCGCGTCATAGGGGACGTATAGCGGTTCGGGCTTGTCACCAAAGTTCAGCGTGACAGCGAAACCTTCATCTGTAACCGTCAGGTTGTCGTACCAGTGCTGCATCACGATGGTCATTTCGTCGGGATAGCGATCCGACAGCCAGTCAGCAATTTCGACATCGGGGTGCATCGTGTCGAAGGTGATGAAAAAATGATGCTCGCCCGGCAGACCGTTCTCGGCGACATCTTCCAGAACTTGCTGGATGAGCGAGCGCATCGCGCGGTGCATGAGGTTGCCGTAATCGATCTTGCGGGTCACGGGGTATCGTCCTTCTTGGCTCTGTTCCGGTCTAGCGGAAATTCGAGGGCAATGGAAAGGGGCGAATGCAGATTTCACACCGAGCCCGACAACATTCCCCAGCCCGCGCCCAATCCGGCGGCGATCATCAATGTCAACGGTAGCGAAAGTTTGAAGCGCCACAGCAGCAATGCGGCGATCACGGACAATCCTGCGGGTAGGGGGGCGAAACTGGTTGGATCAGGCAGGGCGTAGGACGCTCCCATGAACGATATTTCGTGAATATCGGAGAAATACACATGCGCTGCAAACCAGATCGACAGGTTGGCAATTACACCCACGACGGCAGCGGTAATCGCAGACAGCGCTGCCGCCAGCCGCGGCTGCTGTCCAAGCCAATCGACATATGGTGCGAAGGTAAAGATCCACAGAAAGCAGGGCACGAAGGTTACCCATAGTGCGACCACACCTGCCGCCAGCGCCAGTGTTACGCCTCCTTGGATATGACCCGCGAGCATTGCTACGAATTGCGTGACCAGAATCAACGGCCCCGGTGTGGTTTCCGCCAGCCCCAACGCGTCGAGCATCTGTGGGGCAGAAATCCAACCGTAGTCCGAGACGACCTCTTGCGCCATGTACGCCAGAACCGCATAGGCCCCGCCGAAGGTCACGATGGCCAGCTTGGAAAAGAACAAGGCAACATTTGTGAGGAAATGCGCGTCTAGAAGTGCCAGACCTGCCACAGGCCCCCACCAGATCAAGAGCCAGATCAGTATGCTGCGCATGGGCAGCCTGGCATTCTGTGCGTCGGATGGGTCCGCCCCCTGACGCCTGCCAAGGAACGCGCCATAAAGAGCTGCCCCCAGAATGATCAACGGGAAGGGCAGGTCGAGCACAGCGATCCCGACAAGGGCAAGGACAGCGATGATCCATCTGTCCGATGATTGCAGCGTTTTGCGGCTGAGCTTTGCCAAAGCCTGCAATACGATGACAATGACCGCCGCCTTGACGCCGACAAACAGGGACTGGACCAACGGGACGCTACCCAATTCCGCATAAAGAACGGCCAGCACCGCAATTACCGCAGCGCCCGGCAGAACGAACAGTAACCCGGCGATCAGCCCACCGGGCACGCCGCGCAACCTCCAGCCGCAATAGGTGGACAGTTGCATGGCTTCCGGTCCCGGCAGCAACATGCAAAGACTTAACGCACGCAGGAATTGCTGTTCGTTGAGCCAGCCGCGATCTTCGACCAATTCGCGGTGCATGACCGAAATCTGCGCGGCAGGACCGCCGAAGGACAGGAGGCCAATGCGCAGAAAGCTGCGGAACAGGTCGGACAACGGGGGTGCGGTGCTGCTCATTCACGCAGTTGAACCAGCCAATCTGTTGGAGCGCAAGCGACCCGTGGCCACTGTTACCAAAACTTCGAACTGGACTGCACCCGCCGCTCGCCCGACAAGCACAGCATTATCGTGTTGTAAGGCAACAGGCCCAGATTCTCGAAAAATCCGAGGAAGTCGAACTGGTTGCGAACTTCCACTATGCGCGATTCTATAACACGCATCACGACCTGTCCGGTCGCAGATACCGGCGTGTGATCCGCTGCGGAATGGGCTGTCAACTTGATCGAAGCCGCAAGCAAGTCTTCTGGTTCGACGACCGGGCCAATCGTGAACTCGGATCACATACTGGGGCCAGCAAGGCAGGTACCAATTCGCGGAACTCATCGGGCTGACGGACAGATCGGTCAACAAGCCCCTTTCGCACACTTTCGGGCTGAACAATTTCTCAATAGCGTCCAGTTCCTGCTGCTCGCAGTCACGGCTGTATCATTCTTGCAATAGGGAAGGATGTGACATCTGCGACCCGAACTGATTGCTGACGCGGGCAGGCTAGATCGCGATTGGCAACTCTTCGGTTAGCATGTGCATGTAAAGTGCAGGCTTCTGTTGCCAGGTGCCTGCGGACCCCGCCAGCCCTTGCTAGAGGACTGGGCTTAAATTTCGATCTTGGTTACTGCTTAAGCAGCAACTGCGACCGGAGCACGATTGTTGTTGGCAATTATGCTTTATCGGACCGATAACGGTGGTACCTCACCGAGTGAAAGCTAACCCCTTTAGACGTTCGTCGATCCTGTTTCGGCCCCAAGATCCCCCAACAAGGGATGTTTGGTGGAGCCGCCGGGTACCGCCCCCGGGTCCGATCCGCTTATTACGAGCGCGTTTATCACCATAGTTCCGAAGAACACCCTGAAGATAAGAGGCACAGCGCCGGCTTTCAAGCGGATATCGTGGCTTGTTGTGCGGATTGAACCGGAATGCAATTTTAAACGTAGTTAAAGGACGGGCAAACGGAGCAAGTCAAAATGATTACAGCGGACTACTGTCGGATGATGGCGCGTTACAATGACTGGCAGTCGCGGTCGCAGCTCACGTCGGCCGGGGCATTGCAGCAACAGGACCGCGATATGGATCGCGGTGCATTTTTCGGGTCTATCACGGGCACGCTTAACCATCTTCTCTGGGGCGACAGGATGTGGATGAGCCGTTTCTCGAATGTTGAAAAGCCTGGCATGCCGATATCCGCCAGTCCGGAAATGACCGGAAGCTGGGAGGCATATGTCGCTATGCGTGAATCGACGAACCAGATCATCCTGGACTGGGCCAATAAACTGACTGATGCAGCGCTCGGCGGTGACCTGCACTGGTATTCCGGTGCGCTGAAGCGGGATGTCACGAAGCCGCTGGCCGTGTGTGTTGTACATTTCTTCAATCATCAGACACATCATCGTGGACAGGTCCACGCTATGCTGACAGCCGCCGGGCTGGTGCCGGACGACACCGATTTGTTCGCCATGTCGGAGACGGCATGACCAGTGCCCCGGTTATCTGGTGGATCAGACGCGATCTGCGCCTCGACGATAATGCGGCACTAAATGCAGCTATCGCTTCCAGGCGGGCCATTATCCCTTTGTTTATCCGCGACGCCTTGGTGGACAATATCGGTGCAGCGGCCAAGATACGGCTGGAGGAAGGACTAAAGGCGCTGAGCCGTTCGCTAAGGGCTCGTGGATCGAAACTGATCTTGCGACATGGGGATGCCGAATCGGTGCTTCTGGACCTTGCGAAGAAATCGGGTGCAGGAATGGTTGTCTGGTCCCGGCTGTATCTGCCCGATACGATCGAGCGGGACCGAGGCGTGAAAGCCGCGGTGCAAGCTGCCGGCCTTACAGCGCGCAGCTATGCCGGGCATGTGTTGTTCGAACCTTGGACCGTCCAAACGGGGCAGGGAGATCACTACAAGGTTTATACACCGTTTTGGAAAGCCGTCCGGTCGCGCGACGTCGTTTTGCCGGATTCCGCACCTGACAGGTTGCCGGCGCCTGAACACTGGCCCGACAGCGATACTCTGTCGCAGTGGAACCTGGCGGCCGCAATGAACCGCGGTGCTGGCGTGGTGCAAAAGCATATCGCGGCGGGCGAAGCGGCAGCATATGAGCGTCTGGCGACGTTTCTGGATGACCGCCTGAATGAATACGGCATTCACAGGGATCGGCTCGACCGGGACGCGACATCGGGCATGAGCGATTATCTGTCCTTGGGAGAAATCAGCCCGGCAAGGCTCTGGCATGCAGCGCGGCGGCATGTCGAAGAAGGATGCAAGGGCGCGGAAACGTATCTGAAGGAACTCGTGTGGCGCGATTTCGCGTATCATTTAGCCTATCACACACCGCGTCTTCTGACAGATAACTGGCGCGAGGAATGGTCGGATTTCGCGTGGCAGGAGGACCAACGGCTCCAGGCCGTCAAAGCGTGGAAGCAAGGGCGCACGGGAGTCGATGTTGTCGATGCGGCGATGCGGGAACTCTATGTGACAGGGCGGATGCACAATCGCGCGCGGATGATTGTGGCGTCGTTTCTGACGAAGAATCTGGGCTTTCACTGGAAGATTGGAATGGATTGGTTTGGTGATTGTCTGATCGATTGGGACCCTGCGTCGAATGCGCTTGGCTGGCAGTGGGTTGCGGGAAGCGGTCCGGACGCAGCGCCCTATTTCCGCATCTTCAATCCGCAAACGCAGGCGGAGAAGTTCGACCCCGACGGTAAGTATCGAGCCAGATGGCTGGCCAAGAACCATAGCGACCCGTCTGATGATGCGCTGGCGTTTTACGATGCGATCCCCCGCAGCTGGAACCTGTCTGTTGACGATGACCCGCCCGATCCGTTGGTCGATCTGAAGAAAAGCCGCACCGATGCCCTGGACCGTTATGAGCGCTTCAGGAACGGTTAGAGAAAAGGTCTTGCCGCAAGCTGCTGGTCGAGTAGGATTTTGTTACAAAGCCGGAGAAGATATGCAATTTCTGACCACCACCGATGCGCAATCGGGCCTCCCACGATATTTTGCCGAGGCGTTTCACAAAGCGTCGGGTATCGCGCATGGCAGGCTGGATGTCGTACTGCCCGACGGGCGAGGCTTCAGGATCGACTCCGGTCAGCCGGGGCCAGTGGCGCATGTCGACGTCCACAATCACGACTTGTTCGCCCGTCTGCTGCGTGACGGGTATCTGGGATTTTCCGAGGCTTATCTTGACGGGTGGTGGAGTACACCTGATCTGCAAGCCTTCATGGACCTTGTACATACCGATTTCGACATGATGCTGGACGGGTTCACGGCTGTTCGCGTGGTACGTGCATTTGAACGATTCCGGTTCTGGTTAAAGGCGAACACGAAGGCACAGGCGCGCAAGAACATCTCCTATCATTACGATCTGGGCAATGATTTCTACGCGACATGGCTTGACGATACGATGACATACTCTTCGGCTCTGTTCGAAACAGGTCAGGAAAGTATGGAAGCCGCGCAGCGCGCCAAATACGCGTCGTTGATTGATCGGATGGACGTGCAACCCGGCGATCATATTCTTGAAATCGGCTGCGGGTGGGGCGGGTTTGCGGAGTATGCGGCGGCCGAACGCGGTTTGAAAGTCACGGGGCTGACCATCAGCCAAGAGCAACTTGATTTCGCGCGGGCGCGCATTGAAAAAGCCGGGCTGTCCGATCAGGTGGAACTGAAACTGCAGGACTACCGCGACGAAAAGGGCCGATATGATGGAATTGCTTCGATCGAGATGTTTGAAGCCGTCGGGATGCGTTACTGGCCTTCTTATTTCAATGTCTTACGAGAGTGTCTTAAAGAAGGCGCGGCAGCTGCGCTGCAAATCATACTGATCGAGGATCGTCGCTTTCACATATACAGCAAAAACGTTGATTTTATTCAAAAATATATCTTTCCTGGTGGCATGCTTCCCAGCCCGTCGGTATTGCGGGATGAAGCGGCGAAAGCCGGTTTGAAGGTCGTGGGCAGCTTTGAGTTTGGCGAATCCTACAGTCAGACACTTCGTCGCTGGCATGTGCGCTTTAACGAGGAATGGGACCGTATCCGGCAGATGGGGTTTGATGATCGGTTCCGCCGTATGTGGAACTACTACCTGACCTCCTGCGCGGCCGGCTTTCATGCCGGGGCGTGCGACGTCACGCAGATTACGGTCACGGCGGATGATCTTCGTTCACCTTCAGGTTAACCTGATCAGCGGAGCAGGTTGAACATCTGCCGCTGCCTGTCTTAATGAAGACGGGACGATATTTCAGGGGGCAGCATGCACATCCAGAAGAACCTCGCCGATGCTATCGGAAACACACCTCTGATCCGCCTGAACGCGGCGAGCGAGGCGACAGGCTGCGAAATCCTGGGTAAAGCGGAATTTCTCAACCCCGGTCAGTCGGTTAAAGATCGCGCGGCGCTATATATCATTCGTGACGCGGTAGAGCGCGGCGAATTGCGCCCCGGCGGCACTATCGTGGAAGGCACAGCGGGCAACACGGGCATCGGCCTTGCGCTGGTTGGCGCATCAATGGGCTTCAAGACGGTCATCGTGATCCCCGAGACGCAGAGCCAGGAAAAGAAGGATATGATCCGGCTTGCAGGTGCCGAGTTGGTTCAGGTGCCCGCCGCGCCTTACCGCAATCCGAACAACTACATCCGCTATTCGCAACGACTGGCCGCGGAGTTGGCAAAGACGGAGCCGAACGGCGCGATCTGGGCCAATCAGTTCGACAACGTCGCCAATCGGCGCGCGCATATAGAAACCACAGGACCGGAGATCTGGGAGCAGACCGATGGCAAAGTGGATGGTTTCATCTGCGCGGTTGGATCGGGCGGGACGTTGGCGGGCGTTGCAACAGCACTGCAACCTAAGGGGGTGAAGATCGGTCTGGCCGACCCCGAAGGTGCCGCGCTGTACAGTTTTTATACCGAAGGCGAACTGAAATCCGAAGGCGACTCGATTACCGAAGGTATCGGGCAGGGGCGGATCACGGCAAACTTGGAAGGCTTCACGCCGGATATGTCCTTCCGCATCCCCGACGCCGAGGCGTTGCCGATCATCTTCGATCTACTTCGGGATGAAGGGCTGTGCCTTGGGGGGTCGTCGGGCATCAACGTCGCGGGGGCTATCCGTATGGCGAAGGAAATGGGACCGGGGCACCGGATCGTGACGGTGCTGTGTGACTACGGCAATCGCTATCAATCGAAGCTTTTCAATCCGACATTCCTACACGAAAAGAAACTGCCCGTGCCGGAATGGCTTGACCGTCCGGCCAAATCCCTTCCCGAGGTTTTCGAGGATTGATCCCATGCGCCTAGCCTATCCGGCCCGGCTACTTCTCGGTTTTGTGCTGAGCGTCTTGATGGTTGCAGGGGCGTGGGCACAGGAAGCTGCGCAAACGCCGGACTACGATGCATGGCAGGCAAAACTGGAACAGGCGCAGCGTGTTCTTGCGGCCGAGTCAACAACTGAACAGCAACTTGAGGAACTGCGCGCGGACATCGTGACATGGCGGGCACGTTTCCTTGAGGCTGAAAGTATAAATTCGGGGCAGATCGAGACCCTTCAACGTCAGATAGATGCGTTGGGATCCGCGCCTGCCGAGGGCGAAAGCGAGCCCGAAGACATCGCGAACAGGCGCTCGGAACTGGAAGAGCAGCTGGCTGACGTCCGCGCACCGAGTCTGCGTGCGACCGAGGCATTTTCCAGCGCCGATGGTTTCGTCAGAGAGATCGACAAATCGCTTAGGGCGCGTGAAACTGCGGATCTGCTGTCGCGCGTGGATACGCCGCTGAACCCACTTAACTGGGCGCCGGTGATCGAGGTGTTACGTGGCTTGGCAAAGCAGATCCCATCCGAGATCAATGAACGTCTTCATGGCGAGCGGACGCTCAATCAGATCGTGACAAATCTTGTTGGGCCGCTGATCCTGGCTGCGGTGAGTTTTTACATTTTCGTGCGTAGTCGGCGTTGGGCAAGCTATTGGGAAGGGCGGGTCGCGCGGCTCGGCAATCCCTCATTCCGTATGGCCGCGATCGGTCTGGTGGTCCTGTTGCAACTGGCTTTGCCGTGGGCGGGGTTAGTACTGTTCACGACGGCGCTTAGTATCTCCGGCCTGTTTGGACCGATCGGGCTGTCTGTCCTGCGTTCCATCCCCGCAGCCGGTCTTGTCCTGATCGTTGGCTTTTGGCTGAACCTGCGTCTTTTCCCGGCTGAAGACCGTCAGATCGGGCGTAGCGTTCTGGACAATCAGCAGCGCGCGGCTGCCCGTTGGATCACGCGCAGTATCGTGCCCTTGCTGGGGCTGTATTCCTTCATTGTCGTCCTTGGCGATGGGCTGGAGTTGAACCCTTTGGCGGTGGATTACACCGGCTTCATCGTAATCGTGGCAATGGCCATCCCGTTGTTTCGTCTCGGCCAAGTTCTGTCGCGGTCGCGCTTCCGCGATGATGAGAGGGACACGGAAGAGGAGGGGGCCGCCCATTTCGAGGAAGGCGCCATTGTCCTGATCGGCCGTGTGGCCAGGGTCGTCGCGGTGCTGGGCGTCTCTGCCGGGTGTTTTGGCTATCTCAACATTGCCGAGGCAGCGGTCATTTCTGCGATACTGTCGATTGCGCTGTTCGGTTTTATCTTTCTGCTGCAACGTACGTTCGCACGGTTGTACAGTATTGCGACCACGGGCAAGGACGACATCGCGGACGGGCTGGTCCCGTTACTTGTTGGCGGGCTATTGGGGCTGGTGGCGTTGCCGGTCCTGGCGCTGATATGGGGTGCTCGTTGGACTGATCTGACCGAGGTATGGGCGCGGGTCAGGGAAGGCATCGTGCTCGGTGACACACGCCTTTCGCCTGAAGTGCTGTTGACCCTGATCGTCGTGTTCGCGCTCGGATACGGGATCACGCGGCTTGTTCAGAATGGGCTGGGCAGGACGATTCTGCCCAAAACCGATCTGGACCAGGGTGCTCGGACTGCGTTGGTGTCCGGCGTTGGCTATGTCGGGATATTCCTTGCGGGGATCGCGGCGATCACGAGCGCGGGGCTGAACCTGTCTTCTCTCGCCATCGTCGCGGGCGCGTTGTCGGTCGGGATCGGTTTCGGTCTTCAGACCATCGTCTCGAACTTCGTCTCGGGGATCATCCTGCTGATCGAGCGGCCGGTATCCGAAGGCGACTGGATCGAGGTGAACGGCCAGATGGGCTATGTCCGCCGCATCGCGGTGCGCGCAACGCGGATTGAAACCTTCGACCGCACGGATGTGATCGTGCCGAATTCCGATCTGATCTCGGGGCAGGTGACGAACTGGACGCGCGGCAATCTTGTCGGGCGTGTGATCGTCCCTGTGGGTGTGGCTTATGGTACGGATACAAAGACAGTTGAGCGTATCCTGATGGAGATTGCTGAAGCACATCCCATGGTCATCCTGTCGCCTCCACCGGCCGCGCTGTTCATAGGGTTCGGAGAGGATTCTATGGATTTCGAGATACGGGCGATCATACGCGACGTGAACTTCGTTATGAATGTGAAATCCGAAATGAACCATGAAATCGCGCGCAGATTTGTAGAAGAGGGAATCGAAATTCCCTTTGCGCAGCGGGACATCTGGATTCGCAATCCGGAGACGCTGCATGGTGCATCTGCCGAGCGCAAGCAGGCTAAAACACCGTCCAAGTCCCCGCAAGCTCCCTTCGTGACCGAGGGTGATATGGTGGATGGTGACGGGGATGGCGACGCGACCTGACGGAACGGGCAGGCTGCGTCGGAATTTTTCTTGCAAGGTCTTGCAACCCGCGCCGCGGTGAGTATACGTCAGCCCTCACGGAGAGGTGGCCGAGTGGTCGAAGGCGCACGCCTGGAAAGTGTGTAGGCGGGAAACCGTCTCCAGGGTTCGAATCCCTGTCTCTCCGCCACAATCGCTTCATGTGTTTGAACAAGCTACAGCAGCCGTGGTTTTCTGCTACAATTCATCCGTGTGTGCACAATATGCGCTCATGACGATGCTGAGGCGATTGACAGTATCACGCCGAGTCAATGAGCGGGTCTGTTGCTCAGAACGGTGGAACTGATCGAAGGTGCGACAAATTCGATATGCGTGGTCCGCAGCGCATTGGATTCGACGGCTTCGACCGTGAGGCGATCCTTCGTTTATCTAGTGCAGAACGTGGCGACAGCCCTAACTTCGTATCAATAATCCCATAGTGCGGGGAGACAATAGCCCCAAAGGTCACCA
This sequence comes from Qingshengfaniella alkalisoli, assembly GCF_007855645.1. Classification (GTDB taxonomy): domain Bacteria; phylum Pseudomonadota; class Alphaproteobacteria; order Rhodobacterales; family Rhodobacteraceae; genus Qingshengfaniella; species Qingshengfaniella alkalisoli. Next base: position 1,108,701 of record NZ_CP042261.1, on the reverse strand, counting down.
AGAACAACTTTGAGTTGATTTACTAACCTATGATTAACTAAACTTGTCCAACGTCACGCTAGGTCGTGGACAAGTGGAGAACATTGATGCGCGTATTGCTGGTCGAGGACGATCCGACAACATCTAAGAGCATAGAGATGATGCTTAGCCATGCCGATCTGAACGTATTCTGCACGGATACGGGAGAAGAAGGTATCGAGCTGGCGAAGCTCTACGATTACGATATCATCCTGCTAGATCTGGGTCTTCCGGATATGACGGGGCATGATGTGCTTCGCAAGTTGCGGCTTGGCAAGATTGAAACGCCGGTACTGATCCTTTCGGGCACCGACGACACGGACAGTATAATTCGTGGTTTCGGGCAGGGGGCGGATGATTATCTGACCAAGCCGTTCCACCGCGAAGAACTGGTAGCGCGTATTCATGCGATCATCCGTCGCTCGAAAGGACATTCGCAGGCCGTGATCCATACGGGGCTGATTTCAGTCAACCTAGACGCGAAAACCGTTGAGACTGACAATGGGCCAGTGCATCTGACCGGGAAGGAGTACCAGATGCTGGAGCTTCTTTCCCTGCGCAAGGGTACGACCCTGACCAAGGAGATGTTCCTCAACCATCTTTATGGCGGCATGGACGAGCCGGAGCTGAAGATAATCGACGTCTTCATCTGCAAACTTCGCAAGAAGCTGGCGCAGGCCACGGGTGGCGAAAGCTATATCGAGACCGTTTGGGGGCGCGGCTATGTCCTGCGTGATCCGGATACTGTCAGCCAGATGGAACCCATAGCCCTGCGTGCCTGATCATACTGGACGTTTGGGCGCCCGCGAAATATCACTCCAGACACGAAGCTGGAGTGAGGGCCGACCGTGCGGGAACCGAATGTCGAAGCGCTGACAGAGGAACAGGCGAAGGCGGAACTGGCGGAGTTGGCTGTAAAGCTGGAACGCGCCGATTTGGCATATCATCAGGATGATGCGCCCGAAATTTCGGACGCGGAATATGACCGGCTGAAACAACGCAATGCCGCGATCGAGGATCGGTTCCCCGCGCTGAAACGCCTCGACAGCCCTTCTGACCAAGTCGGTGCGCCAGTTGCCGAAGGTTTCGGCAAGATCACTCATGCGCGACGCATGATGTCGCTGGGCAATGCGTTCGACGATAACGATATCCGCGATTTCGACCGTTCGATCCGGAAGTATCTGGGGCTACCGGATGATGCGGCGCTGTCCTACGTGGCCGAACCCAAGATCGATGGGTTGTCGCTGTCGTTGCGCTATGAAGACGGCAGGCTGATCCATGCGGCTACGCGCGGCGACGGAACGGTGGGCGAGAACGTTACCGCAAATGCGCGCACGATCAACGACATTCCGATCGAGATCAGTGGTGCCCCGGCGATCTTCGAGGTGCGCGGCGAAGTCTATATGAGCCACGAGGACTTCGCGGCGCTCAACGAGCGACAGGAAGCATCGGGCCAGAAAACCTTTGCCAACCCCCGAAACGCTGCAGCAGGGTCGCTGCGGCAGTTGGATTCGTCCATCACCGCCAGCCGTCCCTTGAGGTTCTTTGCCTATAGTTGGGGCGAGATTTCCAATAGTTTTGCGGATACGCAGGATGGTGCGATCAGGGCGCTGGAGGCGTTCGGCTTTTCGGTCAACCCCCTGGCGCTGCACTGCGCGACGGTCGAGGATTTGCTGACCCATTACCATAAGATCGAAGAACAACGTGCCTCGCTCGGTTATGATATCGACGGTGTCGTCTACAAGGTGGATGACCTTGCGTTGCAGGAACGGCTGGGCTTTCGGTCGACCACACCACGTTGGGCGATTGCACATAAGTTTCCCGCTGAACTGGCCTGGACCCAGCTTGAGGCCATCGACATTCAGGTGGGCCGCACCGGGGCGCTGTCGCCTATTGCGCGGCTGACACCCATCACGGTCGGGGGGGTGGTCGTGTCCAATGCGACACTTCACAATGAGGACTACATCGCAGGCCGCGATTCCAAGGGCGAAACGATCCGCGATGGCAAGGACATTCGCGTGGGTGACTGGGTTCAGGTCTACCGCGCCGGCGACGTGATCCCGAAGGTCGCGGATGTGGATTTGTCGAGACGCCCGGAGGGTGCCGTGCCTTACACCTTTCCTGAAGTCTGTCCCGAATGTGGATCTGAAGCCATTCGCGAGGAGGGCGACGCCGTGCGGCGCTGCTCGGGCGGGTTGATCTGTCCCGCGCAGGCGGTAGAGAAGCTGAAGCATTTCGTGTCGCGCGCGGCGTTTGACATCGAAGGGCTGGGGGCCAAGCAGGTCGAACAGTTCTACCGTGACGGCTGGATCAGGGAACCGGCAGATATTTTCACGCTGCGCGACCGTTTCGGCAGTGGCATGCAGCAGTTGAAGAACCGCGAGGGTTGGGGCGAGAAATCGGCGGACAACCTGTTCGACGCGATTGATCGGGCGCGCAGCGTCGATTTGGACAAGCTGATTTTCGCGTTGGGGATCCGCCATGTGGGCGAAAGCGCCTCCAGCCTTCTGGCACGCCATTATGGTGATTGGTCAGGTTTCGAGACCGCAATGGATGCGGTAGAAGAAGGCAACGCTGTGTGGGATGATCTGTTGTCCATCGATGGTGTGGGAGCGGTCATGGCGACGTCGCTGGTGACCACGATGCAGCAGGAAGCCGAGCGCGCATCCATCGACCGGTTGATCGAACGTCTTGACGTACAGGACGTGGCCGCGCCAGACACCGCAGACAGCCCTGTGGCGGGCAAGACGGTCGTGTTCACCGGGACGCTGGAGAAGATGACCCGCGCAGAGGCCAAGGCACGCGCCGAAGCCCTGGGCGCGAAAGTGTCCGGATCGGTGTCGGCCAAGACGGACCTCTTGGTTGCGGGGCCCGGCGCCGGATCCAAGGCGAAGAAGGCGGCGGAACTCGGTGTCGAGACCATGGATGAGGATGCGTGGCTGGCGCTGATCGGCGCAACATGAGCGGTCGGCCGCAGATCCTGTTTCCGTTGTTTTCGGCTCTGACGTCTTTGGATGGCGTGGGACCAAAAACCGCCCAACTACTGCCCAACCTGGGGGTAGAAAAGCCTCGCGACCTGCTGTTCAACCTACCCGAAGGTGGCATCGACAGGCGTAAGCGCGACAGTGTGCAGGGGTTGCCGGACGGAACCACCGTGACGGTGGAGATAGAGATTCTGTCCCATCATGCACCTTCAGGGAAGGGGCGACCCTACCGGATCGTCACGCAGGACAGCCAGACAACCCTGACGCTGATCTGGTTTCATGCGCGTGCCGCCTATCTGGAAAACCTGTTGCCGCTCGGCGCAAGACGCGTCGTGTCTGGCAAGTTGGAACTGTTTGAAGGCCATGCGCAGATGGCGCATCCGGACTATGTGGTCGTTCCGGACCAGGTGGCCGACATCCCCGATTATGAGCCGGTGTACCCGCTCACCGCGGGTCTGACCCGCAAGGCGGCGATCAAGGCGGTTGGGTCCGCCTTGGACAAGGCGCCCGATCTACCCGAATGGATTGACGCGGAATTTCTGCGTCGCAAGGAATGGCCCGCATGGCGTGATGCGCTGCAGGCAGCCCATCATCCGCAACATACCGATGATCTTGCGCGAAATGCTCCGGCGCGGGCGCGCTTGGCCTATGATGAATTCTTCGCCAACCAGTTGACTCTGTCCTTGGCACGCGCGCGGGTGCGTCGTGCACAGGGCCGCGTGACGCGCGGCGACGGAAGCTTGCAACGCAAGGTGGTCGACAGGCTGGGCTATGCCTTGACCGGGGCACAGTTGCGGTCGGCGCAAGAAATCGCAGCTGATCTTGCAAGCGATCGAAAGATGTACCGACTGCTACAAGGCGATGTGGGGTCGGGCAAGACGCTCGTGGCGTTCCTGTCGCTTCTTGTCGCCGTGGAGGCTGGCGGGCAGGGCGTACTGATGGCGCCGACCGAGATCCTAGCGCGGCAGCATCTGGAGTCTCTGCAACCCCTTGCGCAGGATGCTGGCGTGCGTCTGGATATACTGACGGGACGCGACGGTGGCGCGACGCGGGCGTCCAAGCTGAAGGATGTGGCCGATGGGCAGATAGATGTCCTCGTTGGCACCCATGCGGTCTTTCAGGCCGATGTGACGTTTCATGATCTGCGCCTCGCCGTGATCGACGAACAGCACCGTTTCGGCGTGCAGCAGCGGCTAGATCTGGGTGCGAAGGGACAGGCGACGGATGTGCTGGTCATGACGGCAACGCCGATCCCCCGTTCGCTTGCCCTGACGAATTTCGGGGATATGGACCTGTCGGTTCTGGACGAAAAGCCACCGGGGCGGACGCCCGTCGAAACCGCCCTCGTGTCAGCAGATAAGTTCGATCAGGTGATCGCGCGGTTGCGCCAGGCAGTGATAGACGGGCGGCAGGCTTACTGGGTGTGTCCGCTGGTCGATGACAGTGAAACACGCGATCTGGTGTCGGCCGAGGACCGGTTCAAGCGTTTGCGCGCTGCGCTCGGTGACGAGGTTGTCGGGCTGGTCCATGGCCAAATGCCAACCGAACAGAAGGACGCCGCGATGGAGGCGTTCACCAGCGGCAAGACGCGCGTTCTGGTGGCTACGACGGTGATCGAAGTCGGGGTAAACGTGCCGAGCGCCTCTATCATGATCATCGAACATGCGGAGATTTTCGGCCTCGCCCAGCTGCACCAGTTGCGCGGCCGGGTCGGGCGTGGGGCCGAGAAATCCACCTGCCTGTTGCTCTATCATCCGCCGCTGTCGCAAAGCGGAACGCGGCGTCTGACGTTGTTGCGCGACACGGAAGACGGGTTCCGGATTGCCGAAGAAGACCTCGCCATGCGGGGTGCGGGGGATCTTCTGGGGACAGCCCAATCCGGTTTGCCACGGTTCAGGATCGCCGATGCGGAAAGTCAGACAGCGCTTCTGGTCACAGCGCGGGATGATGCACGTGCCTTGTTGACGCGCGATCCGGACCTGAAATCGGACCGCGGAGAAGCAGCGAGAACCCTGCTTTGGCTGCTTGAACAGGACCGAGCACTGCGGCTTCTGGGAGTCGGCTGATCTGCTTCGTTCACAAATGTTCTTAAAAAGTTCTTTACGCGAATCGCGAATCAGAACATAACAAGAACAACGGCGAGGGAGACGACAATGTTGAACGATCTTAAGGATGTATTTCAGCGCACGTCACGCGATCTGTGGCAGGATTTGCTTGGTGCAAGCGCGTTGATGCTGGCTTTCTTGTTCTTGTTCCACCTGCCCATTCTGTTCTGATCTGCCTGCGATTTGCGCCATCGCGCGGCCATGTCCCCATGGTTCCACCTGCCTTTCGCGCGAGGGGCGATCGCCTTCACTGCGCCGTCTCCACTGTCCCGGAGGCGGCGCTTTTTCTGTTCAGTCTAAGGGCGTCAGGCGCAGGCACGACGGGCGGCGTCGTCCAGTGCGGCCAGCGTCGCGTCGAGGCTCAGCAGGATAGACCCATGGCGGTTGCCATAGTCCCGCGCGGGAAGCATGACTTCCAGATCCTCGAAGGGCGCGTCGGGGGTCGGGCCACCTTCCTTTAGCATAGCGGCGAGTTGGTCGCGCGCGGTCTGAACTTCGGCCCGGCTTCGCCCGATCACATGGGTGCCTACGACAGCGGCGGTCGCCTGTCCCAGCGCACAGGCCTTTACGTCTTGGGCAAACTGGGTGATGCGCCCGTCCTCAACGCCGATATCGACCGATACCACCGACCCGCAAAGCGGCGCGCGTTTGCTGGCCGATCCGTCCGGCGTGTCCAGATGCCCCTGATGCGGGATACTCGTGGCAAGCGCCAGGATCTTCTTGGAATAGAGCTTGATCAGATCCGCTTCCGGCATGGTGGCTTTCCCTTCTCGGTCGAGTCTCCTACATAGGCGTCGTGTTTGTCAAAGCAAAGGACCCGACATGGCTTTCGATCCGAGCAGCCTGAAATACGATGCCAACGGACTTATCCCCGTCGTGACACAGGATCATTCCAGCCATGAGGTACTTATGGTCGCGTGGATGAATGCGGACGCCGTGAAAAAGACGCTCGACGGCGGAAAAGTGACCTATTGGTCGCGTTCGCGGCAAAAATTTTGGGTCAAGGGCGAAACCAGCGGGCATGTTCAGACACTGGTCGAGATGCGCGTGGATTGTGACCGCGACTGCCTTCTGGTGCTCGTGGATCAAACCGGACCCGCATGCCACACGAACCGTAGAAGCTGTTTCTTCACTTCGGTGAATGCGGAAGGCGAAACCGAGATCATGAAGCCGATGGTGTAGACAGCCCGACCATCTGTCTGATCTGCTTGGGCGTCGCGCCGTCTTGGCGGTACAGCCGGATCGCACGTGCGTCGTCGCGCTTTGCCAGTCGCTTGCCGGTTTCGTCGCGGATAAGATGGTGGTGGTGGTATCGCGGGGTGGGCAGGTCGAGCAGCGCCTGCAACACAACGTGAATCGCCGTGGCGTCGAACAGGTCTTCGCCCCGGATCACATCGGTGATCTGTTGCTCGGCATCGTCTATCACGACCGACAGGTGATAGGAGGTTCCCATGCCTGCGCGCGCAAGGATGAAGTCGCCGACCCGCTTGATTAGCGTGTCGCGGTCGAGTTCGGCGTCTCCGGCATGGGGCGCGCCCGTCTCGTCAAATATCAGCCGTTTGGCGGGGATGCGATCCAGCGCTTTCGCCATGTCCAGCCGTAGAACGGCCTCCTCTGGCATTGGGGCAGGCGGGCGTGGTGTATCCATCCTGTGGCGACAGGTTCCGGGATAGATCAACCCGTCGGGTCCGTGCAACGGTGCGCCTTCCTGTGGAGCTGACAATGCGGCCTCGATATCGCGCCGCTTGCAGGTACAGATATAGAGCAGCCCCGTATCCCACAGTCGAGACAGCGCCGCGCGGTAGACTGGCAAACGTTGTGATTGCACCATTACCGGCTCAGGCCATTCCAGCCCGAGCCATCGCAGATCGTCATGGATCAGCCGTTCCCATTCAGGCCGCGCGCGACTTTGATCGATGTCTTCGAGTCTTAGAAGAAACTCACCGGAATATCGTCTAGCCGCGTCGAAATTCAGAAGCGCCGAGTAGGCATGTCCCAGATGCAACGGGCCGGTGGGCGATGGCGCAAACCGCGTCCTGACCACTGATCAGTCCCGTTCGCGGGTCATGTCCCGCATGAAACGGTCAGCGCGGCGGTTCGTGGCCGATTGATGGATCAGGAACCATGCGAGGATGATGAACATGGGATGCGTCAGCCCGCCCGAGAAAAATAGGGCGGGAATCCAGATCACCAGAACGATCAGGCCGATGAAGATGCGACCGGCGAGCATGATCGCCAGCGGAGGCAGAAGAAGGGCAAGCAAATACAGCATGGCTAGATATATGTTGCGCGGGTTAGCGCGGCACAAGCCCCGGCATTCAAACGGTTTCCGGTTTTTCAGCGGCGTCGAAATGTTCCAGCCATCCGGCCCAGGATACCTTCGCCCGGTCAGTATAGGCCTTGTAGCGTTCTTTTCGTCCACGGCGTCCGCCCTTGGCGTCGATCGGTGGGAACAGGCCGAAATTGACGTTCATCGGCTGGAAGGTCTTGGCGTCAGCACCGCCGGTGATATGCGTCACCAGCGCGCCGATGGCAGTGTCCGACGGCACAGGTGGCAAGTCACGCCCTGTCAGTTCCGCAACCGCGAGACGTGCGGCCAGCAGGCCCATGGAACAGCTTTCGACATAGCCTTCCACACCCGTGATCTGCCCGGCAAAGCGGATATGCGGTTTAGACCGTAGTCGCATCTGGCCATCGAGCAGGGTGGGCGAGTTCAGGAAGGTGTTGCGATGAATGCCGCCCAGCCGGGCAAAGCGCGCCTCTTCCAGCCCCGGGATCATGCGCAGGATATCGGCCTGAGCGCCGTACTTCATCTTGGTCTGGAAGCCTACGATGTTGAACAGCGTGCCAAGGGCGTTATCGCGGCGCAATTGTACAACAGCATAGGGTTTCACGTCGGGCTCATGCGGGTTCGTCAGACCAACGGGTTTCATGGGGCCGAAGCGCAGGGTTTCCCGGCCGCGTTCCGCCATGACCTCAATGGGCAGACATCCGTCGAAATACTTGGCGGTTTCGCCTTCGTGGAATTCGGTCTTGTCGGATTCGATCAGCGCGTCGATGAAGGCTTCATAGGTCGCCTTGTCCATCGGGCAGTTGAGATAGGCCTTGCGTTCTTCTTCCGTCTCGCCCTTGTCATAGCGCGACTGGAACCACGCTTTCGACATGTCAATGCTTTCGGCGTAGACGATGGGCGCGATGGCATCGAAAAAGGCCAGCGCTTCTTCCCCTGTTTCCGCCCGGATTGCTTCGGCAAGCGCGCCCGAGGTCAGTGGGCCGGTGGCGATGATCGTAGGCTGATCCGCAGGCGGCAGGGCGGTGATCTCATCGTCGGACACCGTGATCAGCGGATGCGCACGCAGCTTTGCCGTGATCGCTTCGGCGAAAGGTTCGCGATCAACTGCCAAGGCACCACCCGCTGGCAGGGCATGTTGGTCGGCCATGGAGATGACCAGGCCACCCGCCTGACGCATTTCCCAATGCAGCAACCCGACGGCGTTCTGCTCGTCATCATCGGAACGGAAGGAATTGGAACATACCATTTCCGCGAAATTACCGGTCTTGTGCGCGAAGGTTTCGACCTTTGGGCGCATTTCGTGCAGCACCACGGGCACGCCAGCGTTTGCCGCCTGCCATGCCGCTTCCGACCCGGCCATTCCGGCCCCGATGATATGCAATGTCTTTGTCATGCGGCTCACATAGGGCGCATCGGGCGACTTGGAAAGACCTAGTCCTTTGCCATCGGGTGATGTTCCAGTACCAACTCCTTCAGCCGCGCCTCGATTACATGGGTGTAAATTTCCGTCGTAGACAGGTCGGAATGCCCCAGAAGTAATTGAATTGCGCGCAGGTCCGCGCCGTTTTCCAAAAGATGCGTGGCAAAAGCATGACGCAACGTATGGGGCGTGACCTTGTCAGGGTTGATGCCTGCATCCAGCGCGATCCGCTTGATCGTGATAAAGAAATTCTGTCGTGTGATATGACCGGCTTTGGACCAACTAGGAAACAGATAGGGCGAACGCGGCTTGCCCTTTTCGCGCAGGGCGATGTCTTCCAGCGCGTCTCGATGTTGCAGCCAAGCGGCCAAGGCCGCGCGCGCGGGCCGAGACAGAGGCACCAGGCGCTCCTTGCCGCCCTTGCCGCGCACATAGAGAACCTGCGGGTCACCGCGTGCTGCCGCGACGGGCAGGGTAACCAGTTCGCTGACCCGCAGACCGGTGGCGTAAAGCACCTCCATCATGCAACTGTTGCGCATCTTTTCGGTTGCATTTCGTCCGGACGATCCGGCCTGTTCCAGCATCGCGGAAATTTCGTCTACGCCGAGTGTCTTGGGTAGCCGCTTGGTTTTGCCCGGTCCCTTGATCTGAATCGCGGGATTGTCGGCACGAAACCCTTCCTCGAAGGCGAAGCGATAGAGTTGCCGGATCGAGGCCAGTCGCCGCGCACGCGTTGCGCGGGCCAGCCCCTGCGCGTTGCACCATTCCAGATAGGCTTCGACATCTGCGCGCATGGCAGTGTCCATGCCGATATTATGGCGGGCCAGCCATTCGTCGAAGTCTTTCAGGTCACGCCCATAGGCCAGCAAGGTATTGCGTGCGGCGTCCAGTTCGGCGGCCTGCGCCTCCAGAAAGCCGCTGATCCATCGGGTGCTCATGCGCGCTGGTCCAAAAGAATGAATTGCAGTGCTGCATGGCGGGCTACGGTTTCCTGCCCTCCGGCAATCAGCACATTCAACGCCCGCGCGATATCATCGGGGTCGGTTTCGGTTCCGCTTGCCAGATCATGTAGGGCCAGAAGTAGCGCCTCACCAACGCGACCGTTCCGCATCATGTCCTTGGTTTCGACCGGAACCTCGCCGCTTAGCAGCACTTCTGCGAGAATTGCGCTACGGCTATCGGGCGGGGAAGCTTCGGACAACCTGTCAAGTGCAACGGCTGATGCGAACTGAAGGTGCGGTGGCATCTCGATCGAATCGTCGGGCGGCAGGAAGGCCGCTCCAGAGTTGGAGACCAGTGCCAGTTCATAGGCGGTTTGCGCCGCGCTGCCATCCAGAGCCAGCCGCGACAAGCGGAGCGCCATCATATGTGCAAGCGCAGCCTCTAGCCCGTTTTCTTCCATCAAGGGCGCGCAATGTGTCAGTGCCCGTGCGACGGATTTTGTATCTCCCGCGTTGATCGCGATGTCCAGCGCCTGAATCGCGGCAACGCGGTCCCAGGCTCCTCCCGAGGCAGAGGGTCGCCGCGTCGTATAGATAGTCAACAGGTCTTTGCTGTCGATCGCCCCGTCGCGCACCAGCCGTTCGCTTGCGACAATCTGCGCCTTCCAGCCGATGACGTGACGCAGATCTGAATGGGCGAAGGCCAGCGGCAAATCCTGTGTTGGAACGCGCTCGCCGATCCCTTCCAGTAGGCGGTAGTCGAGCGGTGTTATAGGCTCAGGCAGGGGCAGGTCGGGTTCACCCTCGAACAACTCGGGGTCAAGAAAACGCGCCAGCAAGTCGCGCGACTGCATGTCGATTCGGCCAAGCGCGGTTGCCGTTTCCAGCGTTAGCGCCGCCGTGGTCCATCGCCCGACGCGGGCCAGACAGAATACCCGTGCCTCATAGCTGGGCGACAATTCGGGGCTGGCGTCCAGTGTCGCACAACCGCGATCTTCGGTTCCGGTCAGAAGCGCAATGTCGAACCAGCGGCGGAACATGTCCGGCGAGGTGGTGCCGGTGCGTTCGATCAAGCTTCGCGCGTCGGCCAGCGCGGCGGTTCCGAGCAGCGCATCCACGCGTGCCCGCAAGAGCGATCCGTCGCCGACAGGCGGATCGCGCGTTTCTGCAATCATCAGCGTGTGAAACAACCGTTGCATCGCGGGCAACTGCTGCGCGGGCATGGTCGCGATCAACTCCGCCAGTCGCTCCGGGTCCGATCCGCTCCACAGATCGGGCGGCAGCCCAAAGGCTTCGGCCTTTTCCAACCCGGACGCGTCGGGCAGCGTTTCATCCAGTGATCGGACGGTGATCCTGCCTATGGGCTTGGCTGGTGTAGCTGGCGGCTCCGCCGTCGGCTGTGGCTGATCCAGGCTTTCCGACAGCCAAGGAATTGCGGACAGTGGTGCCGACTCGGATTGCGCCACTGCCTGCGTCGCCAGAATCGTCGCGAAAGCGGAAGAAAGGGCTAGTCCGGACCTACTCGCCATCCAACTCCACCGGAATTCGCGTTTCCGACTGGTTCGGGCTGATATCGCCAAAATAGGCGTAACCCGACAAGCCGAGGAATCCGAGGACGATAAGGATAAGAAGAATCTTCAGAAATCTGATCATTGGGCTGCCTGTGTTTAACCTGCTCTCGCGGCTTTTCAGGATTATAACTGGTCACTTCGGCAAGATCACGCCATAGAAGGGCAAAATGTTACGAATATGCGGAGTTCGGCCTGCGTGGCTTATGAATTAAAGAAAACCGTGGTGCTCGTGGGCATGATGGGCGCGGGAAAAACAGCGGTGGGCACGGCGCTGGCCCGGCTGCTCAATGTACCGTTCATAGATCAGGACGATGAAATCGAACGCGCTGCCAACCGCACTATTGCGGAAATTTTCCGCGATCATGGCGAGCCGTTCTTCCGGCAGAAAGAAACGCAGGTTCTCGAACGCCTTCTGTCCGCAAAACCCATGGTTCTGTCCACCGGTGGCGGCGCGTATCTTCAGGAACGAAATCGAGATCTGATCGGCAGCCACGCTACCGCGCTTTGGCTGGACGCGCCGCTCGACCTGCTATGGGCGCGGGTGCGTCATCGGACGACACGCCCCTTGCTGATGACGTCGGACCCGTATCAGACTTTGGCCGATATGGTGAAAGTACGCACGCCATTCTATGCGCAGGCACCTATACATGTTCGGGCGGAACACAACAGATCGGTGGAGGACATGGCCAAGAAGGTTCGCGACACCTTGGCCGAGCATCCCGAAGTTTTGAAGGCGAACAATCATGTCCAATCAAATTGATACGGTCCGCGTAGAACTTGGCAGCCGCAGCTACGATGTCGAAATCGGGGAAGGCCTGATCGGACGTGCGGGCGAGCGCGTTGCGCCACTTCTGTCGCGCTCGCGCGTTGCCATCGTTACTGATCAGAACGTAGCGGCGCTACATTTGAAACCGCTGACTGACGCATTCGCCGATGCGGGCATCGAAAGCACCGCCCTAATCCTGCCCGCAGGCGAGGCTACGAAATGCTGGACGGAACTATCTCGCACGGTCGAATGGCTGCTCGACCAGAAGATCGAGCGCCGCGACGTGGTAATCGCGCTCGGCGGCGGGGTGATCGGCGATCTTGTTGGCTTTGCCGCCGCCATCCTGCGGCGTGGGGTGCGGTTCGTGCAGATCCCGACATCGCTGTTGGCGCAGGTGGACAGTTCCGTTGGTGGCAAGACGGGAATCAACGCACCCCAAGGCAAGAACCTGGTAGGTGCCTTTCATCAGCCATCGCTCGTCTTGGCGGATATCGCCGTGCTGGATACCTTGCCTGCGCGAGACTTTCTGGCGGGCTATGGTGAGGTCGCGAAATACGGGCTTCTGGGAGATTCAGCATTCTTCGAACGCCTCGAAATGGATGCCCCGAAAATCGCGGAGGGAGATCGTGCCGCACGACGCGCCGCCGTCAAACGGTCGATCGAGATGAAGGCCGAGATTGTAGCGCGGGACGAAACCGAACAGGGAGATCGTGCGCTGCTGAATCTTGGTCATACATTTTGTCACGCGCTGGAAGCGGCCACCGGCTACTCCAGCCGTCTGCTGCATGGTGAGGGCGTGGCTGTCGGATGTGCGCTGGCCTTCGATCTGTCGTCACGCATGGGGCTATGTTCGCAGGAGGATCCCAGCCGCGTTCGCGCGCATCTGCGCAAGATGGGTATGAAGACCGATTTCGCGGATATCGACGGGGACCTGCCGGATGCTGATGCTCTGATCGAATTGATGGCACAGGACAAGAAGGTTATGGATGGCAAACTGCGCTTCATCCTTGCACGCGGGATCGGAGAAGCCTTCGTGACGGATGCCGTGAACCGCGAAATGCTTCGTGCGATGCTTGAACAAGAACTTTCAGCGAGACGTGCCACCTGAGTAGGTATTCCTGTCTCGGCGTTACGGACCTCTCCCCCTTATGTTCTGTGGCCATTGGGGAGCGCTGCCTAATGTGACGCAAATGGCTGGTTCGTCACAAGATCGCGTAGGTGATAATTCATGTTCTTTCTGCGGGCGTGGGGTGTCGTCAGCGATTTCTAAAGACCAGAAGCTTGCACCTGACCATGAAGCGGTTACATGGCGCACGTGTGTCCTGCATTTACGATGTGATATATTTGCCTCTGCGCAAAATGGGCATTCGATCCCGAAACGAATGATTGCAAATGACTTTAGACCAACACGCCACACTGAGTATTGCCCCGATGATGGATTGGACGGACCGGCATTGCCGGTACTTCCACCGCCTGATTTCTCGTCAGGCACTGCTTTACACGGAGATGGTTACGGCCCCGGCTCTGGTCAGAGGAAATGCCCGGCACCTGCTCGACTTCGACACGGCGGAACACCCGGTAGCGGTACAACTGGGTGGGTCTGATCCGAAAGAACTAGCACAAGCGTGCAAAATGGCCTGCGAGGCAGGATATGACGAGATCAACCTGAATGTCGGCTGCCCTTCGGACCGCGTGAAATCAGGTTGCTTCGGCGCGGTACTGATGACGGACCCCGATCTTGTTGCGCGGTGCGTAACAGCCATGCAGGACGCGAGTAGTATCGAAGTCACAGTCAAATGCCGGATCGGTGTGGACGATCAGAACCCGGCGGAGATACTTCCGCACTTTATTCAAACGATGGATCGCGCGGGAATAAGGCGCATGACCATTCATGCGAGGATGGCCTGGTTGCAGGGACTTAGTCCTAAGGAAAACCGGACCATTCCTCCGCTTGATTATGATCTGGTGCTGCGCATGAAACAGGAATTTCCGCATCTGCATCTGTCGATTAATGGCGGTATCAACACGCTGGCCGAGGCATGCGGTCTGCTGGATGCCGGAATGAACGGCGTGATGATCGGGCGAGCGGCCTATCACGACCCGTATTCGGTCCTGCAAGATGCCGACAGCACGATCTTTGGCGATGATCGCCATGTGACACGCGAACATGTCGCGCAGGAGATGATGACCTATGTAGAACACCATTTGGTTTCAGGGGGACGTCTGCATTCCGTGACCCGTCACATGCTTGGCCTGTTCGCAGGACAACCGGGCGCACGTATATGGCGAAGGCACTTGTCTGAAAATGCCAACAAACCCGGCGCGGGTCCGGAGGTGATCGGGCAGGCGCTCGAACTGGTCGCGGCACAAATGGCGCAAGCCGCAGAGTAAATCCCGGGCTCGCTGGTGCTTATCGTTTTCCTTCTGTAAGCGACGCCAGAACAGAAGGAATTCGACATGCCGGATTTGATGACGCTGCTTCCCTTCGCTGCAATCCTCATGGCCGTCGGCTTGTTTGCGGGGCTTCTCGCGGGACTGCTTGGTGTCGGTGGCGGCATCGTGCTGGTGCCTAGCTTCTTCTACATATTCGCACATCTGGGATACGAGTCGCCCTGGCTGATGCAAATCTGTCTGGCGACGTCGCTGGCAACGATCATCGTTACCTCGGCGCGGTCACTTCAGGCTCATGCACGAAAGGGGGCTGTGCGCTGGGAAGTTCTGCGTGGGTGGACACCCGGGATCATGTTCGGCGCGCTTTGCGGTGTCTGGCTGGCATCAGAGCTTTCCTCACAGTTCCTCCAGTTCCTTTTTGGCGCGCTTGCCTTCCTAATCGGACTTTACATGGCATTTGGCAAAATTGACTGGCGCTTGGGCGATGAAATGCCGGGGCTGGCAGCACGGTTATCGCTGTCACCGGTCATCGGGGTTCTGTCGGTGCTGATGGGCATTGGCGGCGGGTCGTTCGGTGTGCCGCTGATGACACTTCACGGCATTCCGATTCATCGCGCGGTCGCCACCGCATCGGGCTTTGGCTTGTCGATCGCCGTGCCATCGGTACTGGCCTTTTTGACCTTGGATATTCCGGCTGATGTGCGGCCACCATTCACGGTCGGGGCGGTGAATGTCGCGGCCCTGATTCTTGTGATTTCAATGACATTGATTACCGCGCCTATGGGGGCGAGCCTGGCGCATCGTCTGGATCCAA
Organism: Qingshengfaniella alkalisoli; assembly: GCF_007855645.1. GTDB lineage: Bacteria > Pseudomonadota > Alphaproteobacteria > Rhodobacterales > Rhodobacteraceae > Qingshengfaniella > Qingshengfaniella alkalisoli. Next base: position 1,093,398 of record NZ_CP042261.1, on the reverse strand, counting down.
AACCGCTGCGGCGCATCTTTGCCGTGTTTCTCGGAATCGTCGCGCTGAACATGCTTAGGGGCGCCGTGTTTGGCTGACAGACGTTAGTCGTTCACCCGCAGGTAGCGCAGTCGGTCGAGCGCACCTTGCAGGATGTAACCCGCAGCCACATGATCGATCACGGCGCTGCGCTTGCTGCGGGATGTGTCGGCTTCAAGTAATGCCCGCTCTGCCGCTACGGTTGAAAGCCGTTCGTCCCAGAATGTGATTGGGCGGTTGATGATCCGGTCCAGATTGCGTGCGAAGGCGCGGGTTGACTGGCATCGCGGTCCCTCGCTTCCGTCCATATTGCGGGGCAAACCAAGGACCAAACCGGCGATCTGTCTGACCTCCAATATCTGTACCAGCGCGTCTGCATCGAGTGTGAACTTGGACCGCTTTATCGTGCTGAGCGGCGACGCAACCGATTGCATCCCGTCGCTGACCGCCACGCCAATGGTCTTGGTGCCCAGATCAAGCCCAGCCAATGCAGAGGAGGCGGGGATCTGTTCTGCGAATTCTTCGATGGTTTCGACGATCATTGGCTGACCCCTGCGGCGGTGGCTGCGTCTTTCAATATTGTCAGGGCGGTGGAATCGCCCGCGAACACCTGCTGTGCCTCGGCCCAAATGTCTTGCGCTTCATCCTGGCGATCCAAAATCCCCAAGGCGCGCAACAGCTGCGCCCATTCCTCGGGTGTTCCACCATTATTGGCCAAACGGTCGGCCAAGCCGCCGACCATGCCTTCGATCATCGTTTGGCGATCTTCGGGGGTCATATCACCTGCGGCCTGCATCTCTTCGGAGGAGGGGCCGCGCAGGGCAGGGGTTGCGGGTGCGTCTTGCAATTGGAACCGGATACCGGCACGGGCAGCTGTATCTTCGATCTGGGATCGGATCGACGCCACCCACGGTGCGTTTGGATCTGAAGACTGCAACAAGGTGTTCCAGGTCCGGAAGGCCAGATCAGGGCGGCCTGTTTGCTGATGTAGCAGCCCCAGAAAGTACCGCGCGGGTCCTGAGTGAGGATCACGTTCCAGCGCCTGTGAAAGCGCACGTTCTGCTTCGGGTGACACGTAGCCGCCTGCAGCCAGTACCAGCATTTCTGCCTGATCGCTGAAATCGGCGGCGGTCGCGTCATCCCCAAGAAGTTCGATCAACTGCGCCTGCGCTTGATAGGCCGCACGGTAATTGCCGAGCGCGGCTTCGTTTTGCGCAAGCAGTGCCCAGCCCTCGGGATCGTCCGGGCGTCGGGACATGGTGTTGCGTAGCCGCTCGACCAAGGCGACATGCTCCGGGTCGGGTTCCGCGTTGATACGAAAGTGATCGGGGATCTGTGCCTCTGCCTCGGATTGGGACGGGCGGTTTTCGCGCATCTCCTGGCTCAGTTCCATTCGCATGCCGCGCGGCAGGTCCCCATAACCCGGTGCACCCAGCCAGAAATACGTTCCCGCCGTACCGATAACGACAACCAGCGCGGTCGTGGCAACCGCCGCACGAGTTGCCGCGATTGGTGCTTCGGCGTTTCCGCTCTGTTTGCGGGACGCATCCGCAGCAAGGATACGCCGGCTGATTTCGGCGCGTGTGTGATCTGCGCTTTCCGGCGTGACAAGCCCTTCAGCAATCTCGCGGTCCAATTCCTTCAACTGGTCACGATAAATAGCGATATCCTGATCCGCGCGGGAAACAACGTCACCGCGCGGCCGGATCAGCACGGCGATCAACAGGGCGGCGGCAAGGGCGGCAAGCCCGAATGTGACAATCCAGAAACTCATATCAGCCAGATAGCCTTTCCTGTCGCCAGGCAAAAGAGAGATCGACTGCGGTGAATTGGCTCGGCACAGCTCGAAGGTGTCAAACTTTTGCGACGGGATCAAAAAAAATCTCCGCAAATGGCGGAACAGCGCGCCAGCCCTTGACGTTCGGGCCTACAGAGGCTCCAAGTAGCCGCGTAATTTCCACCGAAACGTAGGGGGCCAAAATGGCATTCGAACTTCCTGACCTTCCTTATGCCCATGACGCGCTGGCAGATCTCGGCATGTCGAAGGAAACGCTGGAATACCACCACGACATCCACCACAAGGCGTATGTCGACAATGGGAACAAGGCGATTGCCGGCACCGAGTGGGAAGGCAAGTCCGTCGAAGACATCATCAAGGGCACCTATGACCCCAATGCGGTTGCCCAGAACGGTATCTTCAATAACGCATCGCAGTACTGGAACCACAATCAGTTCTGGGAAATGATGGGTCCAGCAGAGACCAAGATCCCCGGTGAACTGGAAAGCGCACTTACAGAGGCCTTCGGCTCGGTCGACAAGTTCAAGGAAGATTTCGCGGCCGCAGGTGCCGGGCAGTTCGGGTCCGGCTGGTGCTGGCTGGTCAAGGACACCGATGGCAGCCTGAAGGTCACCAAAACCGAGAACGGCGTGAACCCTCTCTGCTTCGGTCAGACTGCGCTTCTTGGCTGCGACGTGTGGGAGCACAGCTACTACATCGACTTCCGCAACAAGCGTCCGGCCTATCTGTCGAACTTCCTCGACAAGTTGGTAAACTGGGAAAACGTGGCTTCGCGCCTGTAAGTTCGTCCAGTTGAGCTATAGAGACACCCGCCCGTTGTAGCGGGTGTTTTCGTAGGGGTAAGGATTCCCCGAATTGCGGGTTCGCGTCTCAAGATTTACGTTACGGCATATTGATGGAGGTCACTATGTCTCATCTTGGCTACGCATTTCTTTTTATTGCATTCTCATTTTCAAATATGTCGTTCCCGGTTCCAACGGAAAAGCCGATTGAAGCCAATCCGTGCAACCCGGAAATCCAGAAGTGCTGAATCGTATAGGTTGGTAACGAGTATCCGAGCAAGACCGCGTCCGTTTCCTTTGCTCCCGGCGGGCGCGGTGCTCGGGCAGTTTAGTCAAGTCATTCTTGAGTTTGGCACCGTCTGATGTTAACCTTGCGTTAACTTAGGGGGAAGCTATGCCTAGGCTGATCTTGCTTGGAATTTTTCTGGTTCTGTCCGCTTTCACCCTCGTAGCGCCACGAGAGGTGCCGGCGGCCAATCCGTGCAACCCGCTGATCCAGAAGTGCTGACCTCCAGCGGGTTCGCCTGCGGTAAGGGGTTCACTGATGGACAGTTATTCTCAGGTCTGGCCGGACGGCTATATGACCTCCCTGTGGAATTACGGCGCTCTTCGACAACCGCGTAATATTCCCTTCATGGGGTATGAGCTGACCGGCGATTTTTTCTTCGCCTTTGTCGTGGGCGCGGGCATTATCATCTTTTTCGCATTCCGGCGCTTCAACGAGCGGTCATTCGATCCCGCGTCGTTCGATTACCGGGTGCTGCGCGAACTGGCCCCCATGGAGTTGCGCGGCGGCGATCTGATGCGACGTGCCTATGCGCGTTATGCAGGGGCATTGCTGGTGATCTATGTCGCGCTGACCCTGTTCGGCCGACTGATTCTGCAAACGCTCAATTCCCTTCCTGCGGCGGGATTGCAGGTGGATGTGAGCTCGCTGGATTTCAACTCCCCTCAATGGCCGCTGCTGATCAGCTTCGGGATGGTCGGTTTTCTGCCCATGCTGAAACCCGTTGAGGTCGTCGAGGGACGTTTGCGCAGTTGGGCTCATAAATCCGCGGGTATCCCGATCAAGATTGCCGATCGCACCAACAAGCTTAAGAAAGGGCTCGATGAGTTGTCAGGGCAAGCACCGGGGATAGAGAACGCACCGGCATGGCTGGAAAAACTCGCCCATGGACCCGAACAGCAACGCGCGTTTCGCACGCGTTTCCAGCTTCAGCAACTTCTCGATTGGTCAAAGGACGAGCGCACTTATTGGCCGAACGCGACGGTGCGCAGCACCTTGCGTCGGCTGGAACAGGAAGAAGCCGGAGAAGCCTTCATTGCGCTTCAGGATTTCGAAGACCTTCTGGCGCAGGACTATTCCAAGCCGCCAAAGTCCGATGAGGATGCAAATTCCGGCATGGCCGACGAGGATCGGCTGGTGCTCCACCGCAAAAGGCTGGAGCGCAACTGGAACGACATCACGGCACGCATGGAGAAGCTGCGGGATGAATTGGCCTCAATCCTGGTGGTCTATGCGGAGCGCGACCGCGCCTATAGTCAAATCGAAAGTCGCGAGCTGCGCAGGTTGATCCGTGATGCCTTTGCCGATGACTTCATGGATGAAGGGCCGGAATACTGGATACTCACGGCGATGATTCCGGTAGCGGCGGTCTATGCGCTCGGTGTGACGACGGGCATTCACGCGCTTCTGGGCAACGTCGACAAGACGACACTCACGGTGACCCTGACAACCATTCTGGAGACCGCCCGGACCGCAATCCAGTTCTGCTTCCCTCTGTTCGTAGCGATGGGGGTGCGGCATTACATGCTGGAGAACGACGAATGGAAGCGTATCGACCTACGGCATTTCGACCGCGATATGATGCAGCAACTCGTCAGGGTAGGGGCAATCGGTGTCCTTTCCGCTGCTATTCTTCTGGCACTTTTGGCGATGTTCTGGGCGGCGCTGATCTCATCGACCGAACAGCGGTTCCGAGAAATCTACCTCAGCGGTCCATATCCCTTCCTGACCTATTTCGTGTCGCAGGCACTGATTTCAGTCATTCAAGTGGTAATGGTCGTTATCGCCGTGGATGCCAAGATGGTCCGCAAGCATCGCTCACGTATGCGGCTGATCGGCTTCGGGATAGCCAACGCCTTGTTTATCGTATTCGCATGGGCCGCGCATTTAGGTATCTGGATCGGGTTCGGTTTCTGCAATGGCGCGTCCGGGATATTCCAGTTTCTCGGCAATCTGGCGATGTCCGGTCCTGGCTCGGCCTGTTTCTCGATCTATGGCGGCATCGATTTCTTCGTGTATGCTTTCCTGGCGCTGGGGTCTGCGTGGTTCCTGATCCCGCCCTACGCGCCCAAGGAAGAACCACCTGACGAGCGCGCCCAGCTTCCACAGACAAGACCCGAACCTATTCCATTTCGCCCGCGCGCACAGAAGACGGCAATGCTCGCGCTTCTTGCCTTCGGCTTGCTCGCCGCAACACCGGGGCTGGCGCAGGAGACGGGGGACCGGGAAGTCGTCCGGGTCGGGTTCCGGGCCGATGCAGAACCGTTCGCCTATCTCCAGGGATCATCGGGGCAGCAACGGTTTCGCGGATACATGGTCGATTTGTGCTATCGGTTGTTTTCGTCCGACCGGTATGTCGTGGACGCCGTGGAGGTGACAGCAGAGAACCGCTTCAACGCATTCGAGACACCACCGCGTGCTCCCTTCATTGATCTTCTTTGCGACCCTGTCACATTGCGTTTCTCGGCCGAAGATGGCCGCAATCTGGGCGTGTTTTCCCCAATCGTGTTCGTTTCCGGCGTGTCATATCTAAGGCGTCAGCCGCAGGGGCCAGGTGGGGATGTCATGCTGGGCTATGTGCGCGGATCGACCGCGATCGAAACGGCGCAGCGCGCCTGCGAATCGGATTTGTTCAAGGTCAAGCCGACGGCTGGAACAGAAGACGGGTGCAATGACGAAACACCTTCGAATTGCTATCAGGACGTGACCTATTCGATTGATCAGACAGAGGAAGGCTATAGTAGGAACCGGTATTTCTTCTGTGAGTTTTCAAGCCATACCGAAACCATAAAATGGTTCTGTTCCGGTGAATACAGATCCTACTCCTACCCGTATGGCATTGCGCATCCTTACGGGATAGAACGTGCCTATTTCGGTGATCGCGACATCATCATCGGTAAACTGGAGGCCTGGCTTGCCGAGGACAACAGCTGCTCGGGGGTGGAACGCAAGTTCGACAGCTACACCTATGAACCCTACGCGCTGGTGATCAAGAAGGACAAACCGGACCTGATCCGCTTCGTCCAACGGCGCGTCTATGAGGTCTTTTCCAACCGCTCAGAAGCTGTGGCGTTGTTTACCACGCATTTTCAGGGCAAAAAGATGTCGCAGGCGCTCGCGTCGCTGTTTCTTCTGAACGCGGTGGAACAGGAAGATCGCTTCCAACGCTCTGATCCCGAGGAGTGATCAGGCCAGCGCCGCAATGATTGCGCCAAAATCGGATGCCTTCAGCGATGCGCCGCCAACCAGCGCACCATCGACATTCGAAACGGCAAATATCTCGGTTGCGTTGCCGGGTTTGACGGAGCCGCCATAAAGCAGCCTCACACCGCCAGCCGCATCCGCGCCGAAACGTGCAGCGAGTGCGCCGCGCATGAAGTCATGAACCTGCGCGATTTCTTCAAGCGAGGGTGTGCGCCCCGTGCCGATGGCCCAAACAGGTTCATACGCCACGACCAGGTTCTCGACGGTAGCATCGGCCGGAATGGAATCGGCGAGCTGCGCCCCGACGACCTCTAGGGCTTGGCCCGCATCGCGCTGCGTCTCGGTTTCGCCGACGCAGACGATCGCAGTCAATCCCTCGGCCCAAGCGGCTTCTGTTTTCGCTTTGACGATCGCGTCCGTCTCTCCGTGATCCGCCCGTCGTTCCGAATGACCAAGGATCACGTAGCTCGCTCCGGCATCACGCAACATCGCGGCGGATATATCGCCCGTATGCGCGCCCGATTTCTTATTGTGACAATCCTGTCCGCCAAGCGCGACCGGAGCATCGCCGATCTGGGACCGCATTCGGTCGATCAACGTTGCGGGCGGGCAGATCAGGATATCCGGTGGGGAATCGGGCAGGACACCCGTTAGATGACGTATTTCGGTTAACTCTGCCGAACCGCCATTCATTTTCCAATTTCCAGCCGCCAGTTTGCGCCGCATCGCCTGCCCTCCGTTAAACTAGGTGATGGAGTGACAATCGTGCAGCGGCGCGTCAAGTCAAATAGGCCTGCTGATGCCTGTTACGCGGACAGCGTATCGTCAAACTTGATGGATTCGCCGCAGCCGCAGGCTTCGGTTACGTTCGGGTTCTTGAACTTGAACCCGGCCTCCAGAAGCGACACCTCGTAGTCGATTTCCGTTCCAAACAGAAACATCTGTGCCATCGGCGCAATCATAACCCGTGCACCATCCTGTTCGACGACCTCGTCCATCGGATCGACTTCGGACACGTAGTCCATTGTATATTCCATGCCTGCACAGCCGCCTTTCTTGACGCCGATCCGTAGGCCCTTTCTGTCGTCCTTCGTCATCAGTTTCGAGATTTGCCTGGCTGCGGCAGGCGTCATTGTCACGGCCTGTTTTCCGGGAATACCGAACATCACGTCCCTCCGATCACATGAACCCGAGCTCAAGCCGGGCTTCGTCTGACATCATTTCCATCCCCCAGGGAGGATCCCAAGTGATTTGCACATTCACCGTTTTCACGCCGGGCAGGGGTTCAATCGCTTCGGCCAGCCAACCGGGCATCTCACCGGCCACCGGACATCCGGGCGCGGTCAGGGTCATCAGCACCTCGACGTCGCCCTCGTCGTTGATCGTTATCGTGTAGACCAACCCCAAATCGTAGATATTGACCGGGATTTCAGGGTCGTAGACCGTCCGGCACGCCTCAACCACATTGTCGTAAAGCGGGTGGCCGGTGCTGGACGACTTGATCAGCGGTGCGCCTTCAAGCTGGTCTGGATTGGTGTCAGTGGCGGTCATGTCAGATCTCTTTATACTTCATAGTCAAATATAGGGATGATGGCCCCGATCGTAAAGTGACGCGGTCATGTTGTGCGCGTGGCGGTCTTTCTGCGCGCCGGACGCGGGCGGACACGCTTTTCGATCTCGTCATACAGCAATCCGGCGATGTTCTTGCCGCTGGAGCCTTCGATCCCTTCCAGACCGGGGGATGAATTGACCTCCAACACCTTCGGGCCTTCTTCCGAGCGCAGCAGATCGACACCCGCAAGATCCAACCGGAAGGCCTTGGCCGCGCGGGTGGCTGCCTCGCGCTCAGCCTTGGTGATACGCACGGTTTCGGCCGTTCCACCCTGATGCAGGTTGGACCGGAAATCGCCCTCGGCTCCCGTGCGTTTCATCGCGGCCACGACCTTGCCGCCGATAACCAGACAGCGCACATCTTCACCGGCCGCTTCCTTGACGAAGTGCTGCACGAGGAAGTTGGCCTTCAGCCCGCGGAAAGCGGTGATCACCGATTCCGCAGCCTTTTTGGTTTCGGCCAGTACGACACCCTTGCCCTGCGTGCTTTCCAGCAGCTTCACGATCAGCGGCGCACCTCCGACCAGTCCGATCAGGTTGGATGTATCCTTGGGGGACGCGGCGAAGGCCGTCTCGGGCATCCCGATGCGGTAGCGTGCCAGAACCTGATGGGCATGCAGCTTGTCGCGACTGGCGGTAATCCCCTCGGACGGGTTCACGCAATAGGTGCCAAGCGTTTCGAATTGGCGGATCACCGCTGTGCCATAGGGTGTGATCGATGCTCCGATCCGCGGGATGATCGCGTCGTAGCGGGGCAGGCGGCGGCCATCGTAATGGACCTCTGGCGCATGCTTGTTGATCGCCATGTAGCAGCGGGTGGTGTCGATGACTTCGACCACATGCCCGCGCTTTTCGCCTTCATGAACCAGCCGTTTGGTCGAGTAGTTGTTGGCCTCGCGGCTGAGCACGGCGACACGCAATGTCCGGTCGGGCGCCACATGTTTTACCTCCGCGGAATGATAGGCCTCGTAATCCAGAATGGGCTGACAGAAGCTGTCGCCGGGGCTGACCACGATGTCTTCGGCCAGCGCCTGTCGTCCCAGCAGCATCCGGTAAGCCATCGATCCGCGGTCTGTCAGAGTGATCTCGATCGGCCAACGCCGCCCGCCGACTTCAAGGTCGGTGCCGATGACGTAGCGTAACTCTGCCTCGCCGTTCGAGGATGTGACCTCGCGCCGGTCCAGAACCGTGGCCGAGCAGGGAATCGAGACGTCGTCGCGCCCGGGAATCGGGTGGATGGCGAATCGTACCTTGGGCTTGGTCGCTGGCCCGAAAGGTTCGATATCGAATGCGTGCAGTGCCGAGGTACGCGCACCCGTATCGACCTTTGCTTTCAACGCAGGAAGGCCAAGCTTGGGCAGGCTGACCCATTCTTCCCAGCCAAGGCGGAACGCGCCGCTTGCGGGGGATGGTCTGTCGTCCATATGAGAATCCTCTTGGCTATCTGTGCCCGAAACGCATAAAAGCGGTGCCTTGTTGCACTTGGAGTTTACTAGATGGCGCGTCAATTCCAATTCGACCTGCAGGCGACGGACGGAAAAGCCCGAACCGGGGTGATTTCAACGACACGCGGAGACATTCGTACGCCCGCTTTCATGCCCGTCGGGACTGCGGCAACGGTAAAGGCGATGCTGCCCGAGAACGTGCGCGCCACCGGGGCGGATATTCTTCTGGGCAACACATATCACCTGATGCTGCGACCCACGGCGGAGCGGATCGATAATCTCGGCGGGCTACACAACTTCATGAACTGGGAACGCCCGATCCTGACCGATTCCGGCGGCTTCCAGGTGATGAGCCTCACCAGCCTGCGTAAGCTGACCGAGAAGGGCGTGACCTTCAAATCCCATGTCGACGGGTCTCAGCACCACCTGACACCGGAGCGGTCGATGGAAATCCAGCGGCTTCTGGGGGCCGATATCGTCATGTGCTTCGATGAATGCACGCCGTTTCCAGCCGAAGAAGATGTTGCGCTTGAATCGATGCGCCTGTCGATGCGTTGGGCGCAGCGGTCGCGTGATGCGTTCGGGGATCGTCCAGGGCATGCGCTGTTCGGTATCCAGCAGGGCTCCGTTTTCCGGGAACAGCGTGAAGAAAGCGCGGAGAATCTGAAATCCATCGGGTTTGACGGATATGCGGTCGGCGGTCTGGCCGTGGGAGAGGGACAGGAGGCCATGTTCGAGGTGCTCGACTACGCGCCCGACATGCTGCCTGCCGACAAGCCACGCTATCTGATGGGGGTGGGCAAACCCGATGACATCGTGGGTGCGGTCGCACGCGGCATCGATATGATGGACTGCGTTTTGCCGTCACGCTCGGGCCGGACTGGGCAGGTTTTTACGCGTCGGGGCGCGCTCAATATCAAGAATGCTCGACATCAAGACGATCCGCGTCCGATCGATGAACACTGCACGTGTCCGGCCTGTCGCAATTACAGCCGCGCCTATCTGCATCACGTGTTCCGCACCGGTGAGATCATCAGCTCTATGCTACTGACCTGGCATAATTTGCACTATTACCAGGAACTGATGACGCGGATGCGTGATGCGATTTCAGAAGGCCGCTTCGACCAGTTCCAGCGCGATTTTCACACCGAACGGGCAAAAGGCGACTTGCCGCCGCTGTGACTTCGCGCGATGCTGGTATCAACACCGATACCGGTTCTAGTTGAAAGCGCGGGCCGTGACGCCCACATATCGTTTTCATGACCGGAGAGGATCCAGCGCTGCCGATGATCGGGGCCGGGATCCGCTGCCATAAGGAAAGAACATGGAAGAGCAACTGAGCCCATCTTACCCAGTCCTGCCGCTGCGCGACATCGTGGTCTTCCCCCATATGATCGTGCCGCTCTTCGTCGGGCGAGAAAAATCCGTCAAAGCGTTGGAAGAGGTGATGCAGGATGACAAGCAGATCCTGCTGGCCAGCCAGATCGATCCCAGCGTCGATGAACCCGATGCGGACGGTATCTACCGCGTGGGCGTTCTGGCCAATGTGCTGCAACTTCTGAAGCTGCCAGACGGCACCGTAAAGGTGCTGGTTGAAGGCCGCACACGCGTCAAGACCATCGAGTTTCTCGATAATGAAGATTTTTTCGAGGCCTCTGCCGAGCTTGTGTCCGAAGAAGACGGCGATCCGGCCGCGATCGAGGCGTTGTTGCGTTCGGTCGCTGAGGAGTTCGAACGTTACGCCAAGATCAAGAAAAATGTTCCGGAAGAAGCCCTGTCCGCGATTTCCGAAACCCGCGACCCGGCTAAATTGGTCGATCTGGTTGCCGGTCATCTGGGTGTAGAAGTCGACAAGAAGCAGGAACTTCTGGAAACGCTCAATATCGCTGAGCGGTTGGAAAAGGTCTATGCTCTGATGCAGGGCGAGATGTCCGTTCTGCAGGTGGAAAAACAGATCAAAACGCGTGTGAAATCCCAGATGGAGCGCACACAGCGCGAATATTATCTGAATGAGCAGATGAAAGCCATTCAGAAGGAACTGGGCGACGGTGAGGACGGTCAGAACGAAGTGGCTGAACTCGAAGAAAAAATCGAGAACACCAAGCTCAGCAAGGAAGCTCGCGAAAAGGCCGATGCCGAGATCAAGAAGCTCAAGAACATGAGCCCGATGTCGGCCGAGGCAACGGTGGTGCGCAACTATCTCGACTGGATGCTGTCTATCCCGTGGGGCACGCGGTCTCGCGTCAAGAAAGACCTTGGCCGCGCGCAGAAGGTACTCGACGATGATCACTATAGCCTTGAAAAGGTCAAGGAACGTATCGTCGAATACCTGGCGGTTCAACAGCGCAGCAAGAAGCTGAAAGGCCCGATCATGTGCCTTGTCGGCCCTCCGGGTGTCGGTAAGACCTCTCTGGGTCAGTCTGTGGCGAAAGCGACGGGGCGCGAATTCATTCGTATCAGCCTCGGTGGCGTGCGCGATGAATCCGAGATCCGCGGTCACCGCCGGACCTATATCGGGTCGATGCCCGGCAAGATCATTCAGGCGCTGAAGAAGGCGAAAACCACGAACCCGCTCATCCTGCTCGACGAGATCGACAAGATGGGGCAGGACTTCCGTGGAGATCCCGCTTCCGCGATGCTGGAAGTGCTTGATCCGGAACAGAACTCGACCTTCGTGGACCACTACCTCGAAGTGGAATACGACCTGTCCGACGTGATGTTCCTGACGACCGCGAACAGCTACAACATGCCGGGACCGCTTTTGGACCGGATGGAGATCATCCCGCTGTCGGGTTACACCGAAGACGAGAAACTGGAAATCGCCAAACGTCACCTGAACGACAAGGCCATCAAGAATCATGGCCTGAAGAAGGGCGAGTTCTCGGTCACTGACGCGGCGCTGACGGATATCATCCGGCACTACACGCGCGAGGCCGGTGTGCGAAATCTGGAGCGCGAAATCAGCAAGCTGGCGCGCAAAGCGGTGACCAAGATCGTGCGCAAGGAAGTGAAGAGCGTGGAAATCACGCCCGATCTTCTGGAAGACTATCTCGGCGTCAGGCGCTTCCGCTACGGTCTGGCCGAAAAAGACGATCAGGTCGGCGTCGTCACGGGGCTGGCCTGGACACAGGTGGGCGGTGATCTTCTGTCCATCGAGGCGCTGCGCCTGCCAGGCAAGGGTCGCATGAAAACGACGGGTAAACTCGGCGATGTGATGAAGGAATCCATCGACGCCGCGTCATCCTATGTGCGGTCCATCGCGCCAGAGATCGGGGTAAAGCCACCGCGCTTCGACAAACTGGATATCCACGTGCACGTGCCGGAAGGTGCGACACCGAAAGACGGTCCATCTGCGGGTGTGGCGATGGTCACTTCGATCGTGTCCGTGCTGACGCAGATCCCCGTGCGCAAGGATATCGCCATGACAGGCGAGGTCACACTGCGTGGGAATGTACTTGCGATTGGTGGGCTGAAAGAAAAGCTGCTCGCTGCGCTGCGCGGAGGGATCACAACCGTCTTCATTCCGGAAGAGAATGAGAAGGACCTGCGTGATATTCCCGACAACGTGAAAGTAGGGCTGACCATCATTCCGGTGTCACATGTCCGCGAGGTGCTGGATCAGGCGCTTGTCGGTAAGCCCGATCCCGTTGAATGGGACGAGGAAGCCGAAGAGGCTGCGGCCGCCAAAGCCGCGCTGGAGCGTGGCTCCTCAAGTGAAGGCGCGACCGCTCACTGAATAGAACCAGATGTTCGATAGGGTAGTCGCTCTTGCGCTACTATATGCGAGTGCTGTCGTTGGAGAACCTTATGTTGGCCGGTTTCTGGCCAACATAATCCCGCAATATACGCGGACCTGAAACAAGTATGGAACTTCCATATTCGGTTTCTGACCTGTGCCCGTATCCTCACGAGGTTTAGGGCAATTTTGTCGGACAACCCTCGTCGGATTCGACGGGCACGGTCCGCAATCTTCGGCCTGAGTAAACTTTTTAGGCCATTAAGTACTTTCATCAAGTAAACCTGCCATGGTTGTCTCGCTCGCGGTAAACGATGCACTCTTGGTGCAAACGGTTTGATGCAGGGCAAGATCGTCTGCCGCGGCGAAGACCAGGGCCTCAACCCGGCCGGGGTGGCGCGTTCTCCGGTGACATACAGGCAGCGCTCGGCACTGAGGGTCTGGCAGTGGCTGGTTCAACATATCGCCGCAATGCGGAATCAGCTTGATCTGAATGTGGCACTGAAAGCTCCCAACGAGTGTTCGTTTGGCCGGATAATCCGATTGGCACCATTTGCGGCGTTCCAGGCATTTGACTGGGTGCTGCCAAGAAATACCATTCCCCCGTCAATTAGCTTTTATAAGGGACTTGGTGGGGAATGGCGGACTGCTGAAAGGGCCTTTGATCGCGGACTCCCCAAGCGCGCGGATGCTGACTGATATGTACGGTGCCAAGGTGCGGATCGGCCTGTCTTCCTGTTTAAAGAAATCGTGTGGCAAGGCCAAAGAAAAGCCCCGCCAGATTTCGATCTGGCGGGGCCCGTCATCTAAGCTGTTGTATCGGTTATTCGCGGTTGCCCAGGAATTGCAGCAGGAACATGAACATGTTGATGAAGTCCAGATACAGGCTTAGCGCGCCCATAATGGCCGCCTTGCCCAGCCATTCCTGATCACCGGCCTGAGCCATCTGGATGTAAGTGTTCTTGATGTTCTGGGTGTCGTACGCGGTCAGGCCCGCGAAGATCAGTACACCGATCACCGAGATTGCGAAGGCCAGCGCCGAGGAGGCGACGAAGATGTTGATGATCGACGCCACGATCAGACCGATGACCCCCATGATCAAGAACGTGCCCATCGCGCTCAGGTCCTTCTTGGTCGTGTAGCCGTAGAGGCTTAGACCGGCGAAAGCGACGGCGGTGACGAGAAATGTCGTAACGATCGACACGCCCGTGAAGACCAGAAAGATCGAGCTGATGGACAAGCCCATGACGGCTGCGAAGGCATAGAATACGGTCTGAGCCGTGGCAGCCGACATGCGGTTGATCCCGGCGGAGAAGCCGAAGACGAACAGCAGCGGGGCAAACATGATCAGCCATTTCAGGGGCGACGCGTAGATCGCTACGCCGAGCCCGGTCAGATACTTGTCCGCCGCGATCTGCGCGGTGGCTCCCGTTGGATCGGTCGTCACCGCGAGGCCGGAAATGGCCCAAGCAGTCAGCGCGGTGAGGAGCATCCCCACCGACATCGTGCCGTAGACCTTGTTCATGTGGGCACGAAGGCCCTCGTCGATCTGAGCGGTGCGGACGCCCGACACAGAGCCGACTGTTTGATATCTTGCCATTGGTTCCCTCCAAATACGCATAGCTGGGGTGGCGGCCAGCGGCCACCACCGTTACCGGTGAATATCGGGAATTCCGGCCCACATTTCAAGATTATCCGACATGCTGGACGAAAATGTCGCGCTTATATTTTCCAGTTGGATGGTACGTCCCAGATTCGCCTGCTCGCTTCGATGTCAGCTTCGTGCTGGGAAACACCGATATCGCGGAGAAGATGATCTTCCAGTGACCCCAGATCGCGACGTTGACGCTGGAGGCTCAGGAGGTGCTTGAGGCGTGGCATACCGACACGCATGGTTCCTGCGAACCCCAGAACGCGTTGAAAATAGCCTTTTCTGATGTTGGCGGTCATGGAAAGTCCTCCTGTTCACGACTGCTGCCGAAACGTGACGGCAAGTGATGATTGACCGCATCCAAGCGTATAAGTAAAATGAATTATAGTTTCCTATATCATCACGGAGTGTGATGTAATGCGCAGTCTTGACCTTTCTTCTCTTCGTTCGTTCATCGCAGTTGCCGATGCCGGTGGCGTAACCCGCGCGGCCAATCTTCTGAATTTGACCCAATCTGCGGTATCGATGCAGATGAAGCGCCTGGAAGAAGGGCTGAATGTAGAGCTTCTCGACCGGTCCGCGCGTACAGTCGCTCTTACGGCCGCTGGGGAGCAGTTGCTGGGCTATGCACGTCGGATGCTGGCGCTGAACGATGATGTTGTCACGCGGTTGACTGGGGACGAATACGAAGGTGAATTATCGTTGGGTGTCCCACATGACATCATTTATCCGCATATTCCGACTGTTCTGCGCCGTTTCCATGCGGAGTTCCCGCGCATGAAGGTCCAGCTGCAATCCAGCTACACGCGGCGGTTGAAGGAACTATACCTGCGTGGTGAGTGTGATTTGATCCTCACAACAGAAGATCACCTGGACGCCGGAGGCGAAACGCTCGCAAAAATTCCACTGGTCTGGTTGGGTGCACCCAACGGAAACGCGTGGAAAACACGCCCACTACGGCTGGCATTCGAACCCAACTGCATTTTTCGTGGAGCGGTACAGTCCGCTCTCGATACCGCTGGCATCCCATGGGAAATGGCCATCGAGGCGGAATCCAGTCGCGCCATCGAAGCCTGCCTGAGCGCGGATCTGGCGGTTAGTGCGATGCTGGAAGGGAGTGTTCCAGGCTATCTGGACGTTGTAGTCCACGGCGGCGCTCTACCGGATCTAGCCAGAAAAAAGATCAACTTATACGTTTCCGAACTGACCAGATCACTTCCGCGTGAACGCCTGTCTGAGCTTCTAAGGCTCAGTTATGCAGGATAATACTCGTTTATCCGCGGCTTTTCGCCGATTACCTACGGTTGAGTTGTAACTTGCTTGTCAACGACTGCATAAGATTTTTCTACGAAGTTACAGCTTATCGCGCTATGCTGATGCGGGAATACTTCAAAAGCATTTTTAGTATAAGTTGTAAGTTTACTGATTTGGCTTAGGCCACTGTGAGGTTGTTATGAAACATCCCGTTGATGTGTATGTCGGAAAAAAAATTCGTCATCGCCGTTGGATGATTGGCATGACACAACAACAACTGGCAGAAAAAGTTGGAATAAAATTCCAGCAGATCCAGAAATATGAAACTGGAATGAACCGCGTCAGCGCCTCGCGGCTGTGGGATATCTCGGACGCACTACAGGTTCCGGTTGCTTACTTCTTCGAAGGGTTCGACCCGGAAGTCGAACAGACGCAAATGCTAGCCAAGGGCGCGCCGGCGGACATTCTTAGCGACAAGGAAGCGCTGGAACTCGTAAGGTCGTATTATGCCATTCCCGAAAACCAGCGACGACAGCTATTTGAACTTGCGCGCGTGCTTAGCGACGCTGCTTGACCTGCCGCGACGGACGGCTCACATAGCGGCATGACTGGTATGACGCGGGGCGGTCAGGCCGCCGATATAGTTGAAACGGCACGCTTGCTGGCAGATGCGGCACGCCCTATCACGCTTGAACATTTCCGGACCGTGGCTTTGCCCACGGACAACAAATCCTCTGATGGTTTCGATCCTGTAACCGTTGCCGACCGCGATTGTGAAGCGCGCTTGCGAGAACTGCTTGAACAACATCGCCCTGATGATGCCATTCGCGGTGAGGAATTCGGCGTCAAGGAAGGTAACTCCGGTGTCACATGGGTGATCGACCCCATAGATGGTACACGCGGATATATGTCCGGTACGCCCACTTGGGGGGTTCTGATTGCTGCGCGTGACGCGTCGGGCCTAATATATGGCATCATTGATCAGCCTTTTACGCGGGAACGGTTCGAGGGCGGGCAGGGCATCGCGCAGTACACCGGCCCCACGAATACAAGCCCCTTGAAGACCCGCGATGGTGTTGGACTGTCTGAAGCCGTGTTGTTCACCACTTTCCCGGAGGTCGGCTCTGCAGTTGAAGGACAGGCATTTGCCGAAGTGGCCTCCCGCGCCAAGCTGACGCGCTACGGAATGGATTGCTATGCCTATGCCTTGCTGGCGCTGGGGCAGATCGACTTGGTGATCGAAGCAGGCCTGCAGGAGTACGACATCCTGGCGCCCATCGCGGTCATCGAGGCCGCGGGCGGCATTGTGACCGACTGGCAGGGTGGGAGTGCCTTAGGTGGTGGCCGCGTCGTGGCAGCCGGATCAGCGGAACTTCATGCCGAGGCGTTGGCCATACTGAAGTCCGTCGTAAAGGAGTAGTCAGAGAACCCCGTTTCGGCATGTCCCGCAACGAATGAAGTTGTGGAATCGCCGCAGTCGCAAAAGCGTCGTGTACACGTTCTAATGAACTACCAGCCTTTGCTTGCGGCCATTCCAAGAGGACGCTAAGCCGAGCAGGATGGCAATCCCGATGGACCGGAAGCGCTGGCGCATTGGTGAACGCATGGGGACGATATGACGGAAGACGACATCGAGAAGTCCACTGACATCGTGACCGCCGAGCCGGAAACCGGGCAGGTCGAGCGTGTTCTCGATGCGGTAGAAGCCGAAGACCGCGAGAAGCTTCAACAGGAACTTGACGAACTGCACCCTGCGGATGTTGCTGATATTCTGGAACAGATCGATTCCGCAGACCGTGCTGCGCTTTTGTCGCTTTGGTCGAGCGACATGGTCGGGGATGTGCTGTCTGAACTTGACGAAGCACTGCGTGAAGAGGTCATCGAGCAGCTTGAGCCGGAAATGCTGGGGCAGGCGATCCGCGATCTGGAAACGGACGATGTCGTTGATCTGGTCGAGGATATGGATGCCGAAATGCAGGGCACCATACTTGATGCATTGGAGGCGAGTGAGCGCGCGGCAGTCGAACAAGCGCTAAGCTATCCAGAGGAGTCCGCCGGACGCTTGATGCAGCGAGAGGTTGTCACAGCGCCCGAGCATTGGACAGTAGGCGACGCGATTGACTTCCTGCGTGGCCATGACGACGATCTTCCGGAACAATTCTACCATATCATTCTGGTTGACCCGAAGATCCATCCGGTTGGCTATGTTTCGCTGGGTCGAATGCTGGGT
The DNA here is from genome assembly GCF_007855645.1 of Qingshengfaniella alkalisoli. GTDB lineage: Bacteria > Pseudomonadota > Alphaproteobacteria > Rhodobacterales > Rhodobacteraceae > Qingshengfaniella > Qingshengfaniella alkalisoli. The sequence goes on along the minus strand of NZ_CP042261.1, from coordinate 1,075,383 downwards.
TCGCCGCGTCCGACACTGCTTCGAGACATTGTCGAGGAAAGTTTTCGTACGATCTCCGTTGCCGAGCCTGAAGAAAACGTGGCCTATGCGTTCAACCAGTATCACTTGATTTCAGCACCGGTCGTAGACGAGAATAATCGGCTGGTTGGTGTTATCACGATCGACGACGCGATGATCGTACTGGATGAAGAAGCCGAAGAAGACATCTTGCTCCTTGCCGGTGTGGGCGAAGAAAGTCTTAGCGACCGCGTCAGCAGCACGGTTCGTGCGCGCCTTCCCTGGCTTTGCGTGAACCTCGTAACGGCCAATGTCGCGGCGATGGTGATCGCGCAGTTCGAAGGGTCCATCGCGAAGATCGTTGCGCTTGCAGTCCTGATGCCAATCGTTGCGTCCATGGGCGGTAACGCGGGAACCCAATCGCTAACGGTTGCTGTTCGGGCACTGGCTACGAAAGACCTGACTGAATCCAACACCTTCCGGGTGATCCGGCGGGAGGCTCTGGCTGGCCTGCTGAATGGATGTTTCCTAGCGCTGGTGATGGCATCAATCGCGTTTCTCTGGTTCCGGTCCCCGGTGCTGTCTGCGGTGATCGCGTCGGCGATGGTCATCAACATGTTTGTCGCGGGGTTGGCGGGTGTGATGGTGCCGGTTGTTCTGGACAGGCTGAAACTGGACCCGGCCGTTGCATCGGCGACATTCGTCACGACCTGCACGGATGTTGTCGGGTTTGTGTCCTTTCTGGGTTTGGCCACCATCTTTTTGCTATGAACGTGGTGGAGCGCAAACGGCTCGCGCGTCTTGCGGCCAGGGCGCGGCGCGCAGAACTGGTAACCGAAACCGCCAGCCGGTGCGCCAGCGAACATCTTGTACAACTGGTCAAAGACCGAGCGCCGCGAGTCGTTGCTGGCTATATGCCCATCGGGTCGGAAATGGATCCGACGCAGGCACTGCGGGATCTTCTGCCGACAACAGCCATCGCGCTGCCGGTCACGCTAGATGCGGGGCTGGCCCTTGTTTTCAGGGAGTGGACGCCGGGAAGTGCGATGTCACGATCCAAATTCGGAGTGATGGTACCTGCCGAGGGTAAACTGCTGAGCCCCGATCTTGTGATCGTCCCGATGCTGGCCTTTGACCGGTTCGGTCATCGACTGGGTTATGGTGGCGGTTACTACGACCGAACCCTGGAAGAATTCCGTTCTTGCAGAAGCGTGCTTGCTGTGGGGTTTGCCCATTCCGGTCAGGAAGTTGACATGCTGGACACTGAATCCACCGATCAGCCGCTTGACGTGATCGTGACGGAAAAGGGCATCCAACGACCGGATGCGTCATAATTGCCTTGCCGATTGGGGCTCACGGCCCTAGTCAAGCCAAATGCGTATTCTGTTTCTAGGGGATGTGGTCGGACGCGCGGGACGCCAGGCGATCACCACACGGCTCGCGGAGTTGCGGCAGCAATGGTCCATCGATTTCATCATCGTGAATGGCGAAAATGCGACCTCGGGGATTGGGGTGTCACCCGATCACGCGAAGGCCTTGCTGGATGCGGGCGCCGATTGCCTGACGCTCGGCGATCATGCGTTTGACCAGCGCGACATGCTATCGTTTATCGACAAGGAACCACGTATCTTGCGCCCGCTGAATTTCGCTAAAGCGGCTCCGGGGCAGGGCGCGCGCGTCTTCGATGTTCCGGGGGGGCGGAAGATCCTTGTTGCGCAAGTGCTGGGACAGGTCTTTATGAAGCGACCTTTCGATGATCCGTTCTCGGCGGTCGAGCTCGTGATGAAACGACACGCTTTGGGCGGACAGATCAATGCCTCGCTGTTGGATGTTCATGCCGAAGCGACCTCTGAGAAAATGGCGATGGGGCATTGGTGCGACGGGCGGTTCTCGGCTGTCGTGGGTACGCACACGCATGTTCCGACCGGGGATGCACAGATACTGCCTGCGGGTACCGCTTATATGACCGATGCAGGTATGTGTGGTGACTATAACTCGGTGATCGGGATGGAGAAGACGGAGCCTCTGCGTCGCTTCGTAACAGGTATGGGGAAATCTCGCTTCACGCCCGCGACGGGAGACGCAACCTTGTCGGGTCTTTTTGTCGAGACCGATGATGCGACCGGCAAAGCAACAAGAGCCCAGATGGTGCGCGAGGGCGGTCGACTATCCGCTTCAACGCCATAATTTCGCCACTGCGAGTGCTCGTCCGAGAAGCCGCCAGTAGATTCGATGCTTGAGTGTGGTCAACCTGTACGAAATGATGACCCGATGATTCCTGCCATGGGGCGCCAATGAGTGAATTCTTCGGTTACGAACATCTTGACGCCATAATCGCGCTGGTGATCGTGGCCATGATGTTCGTGGCTTTTGTAAGGGAAAGCTACCCGACCGAGGTTGTTGCGATATCCGGCTGCGCGACCATGCTGGTGCTGGGCATTCTACCTTATGATCAGGCACGAGAGGTCCTGGCCAATCCTGCGCCATGGACCATCGCTGCGATGTTCATCGTCATGGGCGCTTTGGTGCGGACGGGTGCGCTTGACTGGTTCATCCAGCGCGTTGACGACATCGCTAAGGGCAAGCCCAAACTGGCGGTTGGCGTATTGCTTGGCTTCGTGGCAATTGCCTCGGCCTTTGTATCGAATACCCCCGTCGTCGTTGTAATGATCCCGGTCTTCGTGCAGCTTTCACGTTCGCTGCAGATACTGCCGTCGAAGCTTTTGATTCCGCTGTCCTACGCCGCGATCATGGGCGGGACGCTGACCTTGATCGGGACATCGACCAACCTGTTGGTTGATGGTGTCGCACGTTCGCAGGGACTGGAACCGTTCTCCATTTTTGAGGTGACGCCGCTTGGCCTTGCCGTCGTTGCGTGGGGAATGCTGTATCTCTATTTCGTGGCACCGCGTATCCTGCCCGCGCGGGAAAGCATGGCCAGCATGCTTGGCAATCGCAAGGGAATGAAATTCTTCACCGAAGTTGCCGTGCCTGAGGAGAGTGCCCTGATCGGGCGTCCGGTCACCGAGGTTGAAATTTTCAAGCGAGAAGGCGTGCGTTTGATCGATGTTTTGCGCGGCGATGCTTCGCTGCGCCGCGATTTGGCGAATGTATCTTTGGAGGCCGGAGACCGCGTGGTCCTGCGCACGGAGATTGCTGAATTGCTGGGGCTGCAAAAGAACCGCGATGTCAGCATGGTGGACAAGTTGTCATCGATAGAGACAACGACGGTCGAGGTGCTGATCACGCCGGGCTGCAAGATGGTCGGTCGGTCGCTCGGTGCGATGCGCCTGCGCCGGCGCTATGGTGTGTATCCGCTGGCCGTTCATCGTTCCAATCAGAACATTGGTCGTCAACTGGATGATCTCGTCGTGCGGGTGGGCGATACGCTGCTGCTGGAAGGCGCGCCCGAGGATGTTCGCCGCTTGGCGCAGGAAATGGATCTTGTCGACGTCTCTGCGCCCTCTGCGCGCGCCTATCGTCGCGGGCATGCGCCGATCGCGCTGGCAAGCCTTGCGGGGATCGTCCTTCTGGCCGCGTTTGGTGTCGCGCCGATCCTGCTGCTTGCCATCGTTGCCGTGGCGGTCGTGTTCATCACCGGCTGTATTGACGCCGAAGAGGCGTTTTCTTTTGTCGAAGGGCGGCTTCTGACGCTGATTTTTGCCATGCTTGCCATTGGGCAGGGGCTGCAGGCGACTGGTGCGGTGGAATTGATCGTCGGTGGTGTCGCTCCGGTTCTGGAACAGTTGCCGCCGTTCTTCTTGGTTTGGGCGGTATATCTGATGACTTCGCTGTTGACGGAACTTGTGTCCAACAACGCCGTCGCGGTAGTCGTGACACCCATTGCCATCGCACTGGCGCAGGCGCTTGGCATAGACCCGCGCCCGCTGGTCATTGCGGTGATGGTGTCGGCCTCTGCCAGCTTCGCAACGCCCATCGGCTACCAGACCAACACCATGGTTTACGGGCCTGGCGGCTATCGATTCAGCGACTATCTGAAGGTTGGCGTTCCGTTGAACCTGTCCGTTGGCCTGCTTGTGTCGCTTTTGATTCCGATGATCTGGCCGCTTTAGCGGAAGGGTGGCTTGTCAGCCGGGTATGACGGATTTATACGGCCCATTGATCAATTCAGGAGATGCGTCAATGGCAGGCCATTCCAAATGGGCCAACATCCAGCACCGCAAGGGCCGTCAGGATGCGGCGCGGTCCAAGCTGTTTTCCAAGCTGTCCAAGGAAATCACCGTCGCGGCAAAAATGGGCGATCCGGACCCGGACAAGAACCCACGTTTGCGTCTGGCGGTAAAAGAAGCAAAATCGCAATCCGTCCCCAAGGACGTGATCGAACGCGCGATCAAGAAATCCCAAGGCGGCGATGCGGAATCCTATGATGAGATCCGCTACGAGGGTTACGGTCCCAACGGCGTCGCGGTGATCGTCGAGGCGATGACCGACAACCGCAACCGGACGGCATCCAATGTGCGTTCGACCTTCACCAAGAACGGCGGCAATCTGGGTGAAACCGGGTCCGTATCCTTCATGTTCGAACGCAAGGGCGAGATCGTCTATCCCGCGTCTGCTGGCGACAACGACACCGTGCTGATGGCTGCGATTGAGGCGGGCGCCGAAGATGTCGAAAGCTCCGAGGATGGCCATGTGATCTATTGTGCGGATACCGATCTGAACGACGTGTCCAATGCGCTGGAAGCAGAGCTGGGCGAAAGTGAATCGACAAAGCTGATCTGGAAGCCGTCCACCACCACGGATTTGGATCTGGAAGGTGCGCAGAAGCTGTTCAAGCTGATCGAGGCACTGGAAGACGATGATGACGTCCAGCGCGTCACCGCCAATTTCGAAGTGTCGGACGAGGTGATGGCGGCACTTTGATCGCCTGTCGGCACGAAGATGGAAAGGCGGTGCTCCATAGAGTGCCGCCTTTTTCGTAGCATGTCAGCCCACGGCTGCGGGTCGTTGTTTCCTCTCTGGCGCTTGCCGATGAAACATGCAATTTCAATGAAATGACTGACAATTCTTTAGCCGCTGCACCCAAGGCGCAATCCCAACCCTTGCTCGGTATTTTCTGGATGGTCGTCACCGGCCTGATGTTCGTGGGCGTGCAGGCGACGGTCAAGGCGATCGGGGACGCGGTTCCACCGGCCGAGGCGTCTTTTCTGCGCTATTTTCTGGGGTTGGTGTTTCTAATCCCGATGGCTCGTAGCTTGCGCTCCGCTAGGGTTAGCAAGGGAGACTGGGGGCGATTTGCGGCGCGTGGCTTCGTTCAGGCCGTCGGCGTGATCCTGTGGTTTTTCGCGATGACCCAGATCTCGCTGGCTGAAATCACGGCGATAAACTACCTGTCACCGATCTATGTCACCATCGGCGCGGCGCTGTTTCTGGGTGAAACGCTGGCTATGCGCCGGATTGTTGCGGTCATGGTCGCATTGCTTGGGGCGTTGATCATTCTGCGGCCCGGTGTTCGGGAAATTGGCGCGGGGCATCTTGCAATGCTCGGCACGTCGCTGTGTTTCGGGATTTCCTACCTGATGGCCAAGAGCCTGTCGTCGCGCAACGGGCCGGAGGTCGTCGTGGCGATGCTGTCTGTCTTCGCCACGATAGCGCTTGCGCCCTTCGCCGTGATGAACTGGGTGACGCCGACATTCGGGCAACTGGCCGCGCTTCTGCTGGTCGCAGCCTTCGCGACCGGGGGGCACTACACCATGACCTTGGCCTTTCGCGCCGCGCCCGTATCCGTCACGCAGCCCGCCGCATTCCTGCAACTTGTGTGGTCGGTGATCCTTGGACTTCTGATGTTCGACGAAGCGATAGACCCGTGGGTCGTGCTTGGCGGCGTCGTGATCGTCGCTGCCATTTCTTTCATATCCTGGCGCGAGGCACGATCGGCGCGGCGGAGCGTGACGCCCTCACCGCTGCAGACCAAGTCTTAGTCTTTCAAGGCGCGCCAGCCGATGTCGCGTCGATAGAAGCCTTCGGGCCAGTCAATCGTCTTGAGTTGAGCATAGGCCGCATCGCGCGCATCCTGCAAGGTCGCCCCGCGCGCGGTCGCATTCAGAACGCGCCCGCCCGTCGCCACGATCTGCCTGTCCATTTCACCCGTACCGGCGTGAAACACGACTTGTTGGCTGTCTTCGGTCAAACTGCCCAGCCCCTTGATCACGGTGCCTTTTTCATAGCTTCCGGGATACCCCACCGATGCCATCACGACCGTCATGGCGTGATCATCGGCCCAATTGACCTGTGCCTCATCCAAACGCCCCTCGGCGCAGGCCTGCAGCAGATCCAGTATCTGTGCGCCGAGGCGGATCATCAACACCTGGCACTCCGGATCGCCGAAGCGGCAATTGTATTCCACGAGTCTCGGTTGGCCGCCCTCGATCATCAGCCCGGCATAAAGCACGCCGTGATACGGGCTGCCGCGCTTGGCCATTTCTTTCAAGGTTGGCCGGATGATCTCGTCCATAGCCTTTTGTGCGACCTTATCCGACAGGATCGGGGCAGGGGAATAGGCCCCCATGCCGCCCGTGTTCGGTCCCGTGTCACCTTCGCCGACGCGTTTGTGATCTTGTGCCGTTCCGATGGAAAGGGCGCTTTCACCGTCGCACAGGATGAAAAAGCTTGCTTCTTCGCCGGTCATGAATTCCTCGATGACGACCTCCGCCCCTGCGTCGCCGAATGCTCCGCCGAAGATGTCGTCGATGGCGTCGAGCGCGGTGGCCTCGTCCATCGCGACAATAACGCCTTTGCCCGCGGCCAACCCGTCCGCCTTGACGACGATGGGTGCACCTTGGGCGCGGATGTAGTCCTTCGCGTGGGCGGCATCAGTGAAACGTGCATAGGCTGCGGTCGGGGCGCCTGACGCGTCGCAGATTTCCTTGGTAAAGGCTTTGGAGGCCTCCAGGCGCGCGGCATCTTTCGAAGGGCCGAAACACAAGATGCCGGCTGCTCGCAGATCATCCGCCACACCTGCCGCCAACGGGGCTTCAGGCCCAATGATCACGAAGTCGATTGAATTATCGGCTGCGAACTGCGCAACGGCCTGTCCGTTCTCGATATCCAGCGCGGCGCAATCGGCAATCTGCGCGATCCCCGCATTGCCGGGCGCGACGATCAGACGGTCGCATTTGGGATTCTGCATGACCGCCCAGGCGAGACTGTGCTCGCGCCCGCCGCTTCCGAGGATCAAAATGTTCATGTGCGCTCCTTGGACTTCCTTGGGCGGCGTTCTATGCTGAGCGTTACTACGGCGCAAGCGAGGCGATATGAATGATCTGATCGATGATGGCCCCCTATCCGACGAGAACGGGCAGGGGTCCAACGCACCGGAATTCACGGTCTCGGAACTGTCAGGTGCCGTAAAGCGCAGCATCGAATCAGGTTTTTCGCATGTGCGCGTGCGGGGCGAAATCGGGCGCGTATCGCGCCCGCGTTCCGGCCATGTCTATCTGGACTTGAAAGATGATCGCGCGGTGCTCGCCGGAGTGATCTGGAAGGGTGTCGCGAGTCGGCTGCCGACCCAACCCGAAGAGGGGCTGGAGGTCATCGCCACTGGACGCCTGACGACCTTCCCCGGCCAGTCCAAATATCAGATCGTGATTGAAAGCATCGCGCCGGCGGGCGTAGGAGCCCTGATGGCGATGCTGGAAAAGCGCAAGAAGGCGCTGGAGGCCGAAGGTCTGTTCGCATCTGAACGCAAGAAGCCTCTGCCTTACCTGCCGCAGATCATTGGCGTTGTGACCTCGCCTTCCGGTGCCGTGATCAGGGACATTCTGCATCGTCTGCGCGATCGCTTCCCACGCAAGGTATTGATCTGGCCGGTTGCGGTGCAGGGCGAGAAATGCGCACCAGAGGTGACCCGTGCCATTGAAGGCTTCAACCGGCTTACGCCGGGCGGAGCGCTGCCTCGGCCCGATCTGCTGATCGTGGCGCGAGGGGGGGGCTCTATCGAGGATCTCTGGGGCTTCAACGAGGAATCTGTGGCGCGAGCGGTGGCTGCGTCGGAAATTCCGGTGATTTCCGCTGTCGGCCATGAAACGGACACCACGCTTGTCGATTTCGTATCAGACCGGCGCGCGCCGACGCCGACGGCAGCGGCGGAACTGGCGGTGCCTGTCCGGGCGGAGCTTCTGGCGTGGACTGAACAGCAGGGATCTCGCCTGACGAGTGCGCTCGTGCGCGGTGTTACGACCCGTGGCCAGCGACTGCGTGATCTGTCTCGGGCCTTGCCACGCGCCGAAGATTTGACGCGCCAGTCAGAGCAGCGGCTCGACCAATGGGCAGATCGCCTGCCGCGCGCCTTGGTGGCGCTGGTCGAGCGGCGCAGGCGTCATTTGGCGGAGGTCTCGGGCGCCGTGCGTCCAGCTGCGTTGTCGTCCCGCACTCGCGATGCGCGTCAACGGCTGGATAACCTGTCAGCGCGTCTTGGACCCGCGCTTGCCTTGGGTTTAAGAGGTAGGCAACGGGAGTTCGCAAAGGAAGCGGCCCGGCTTGGGCCGCGAGCAACCCAGCGATTGGTCGCCGAAGGGCGTCGCAGGTTACCACAGTTGTCGACGCAGATGGTTGGCGCGATTCGCGTTGATCTGAACCGGCAGGCACAACGTCTGACCGCAGCTGATCGGCTGCTGGAGGGGCTCAGCTATCACGGCACACTAAAACGCGGTTATGCCGTGATACGCGCGGGCGATCAGGTTGTAACGAACCATGCGAGCGCCGCAAAGCAACCGGTGCTGGATATCGAATTCAGCGATGGCAGGCTTGAAGTTGCCACTGCGGCGGGGAGCACGAGGCCCACTCGTAGCTCCGCACCGAAAAGCCAACCCTCGCTTTTTGATGAGTAACCGATGACCAACGTCGCCCAGGACAAGCCGTGGAAGTCAGGCAGAGGCAAAGGCCGAGGCACGCCCAAGGGGCGGCAGCTTGATGATACGGCCTGGGCCGAGGTCAGGGTGCTGCTGGGGGGTCGCCCGCGTCAGCGCGCCCTCCTGATCGAATTCCTGCATCTTATTCAAGACCGGTATGGTCATCTCTCTGCCGCGCATCTTCGTGCCTTGGCGGAAGAGATGCGCCTGTCGATGGTCGAAGTCTATGAAGTCGCCAGTTTCTACGCGCATTTCGACGTAGTGAAGGAAGGGGAGACCCCACCGCCGCCGCTGACCATCCGAGTCTGCGAGTCTTTAAGCTGTGAACTGGCTGGCTCTGGGGCGTTGTTTGACAAGCTCACCGCCGAGACCGACCCGCGACGGGTCCGGGTCGTGAAAGCGCCCTGCATGGGCGGATGTGACAAGGCGCCCGCCGCACTAGTGGGACGCATGGCCGTTGGCAATGCGACGGTGGGGGAGCTTGTCAGGGCCGCCGGAAATGCTTGCCGGTCCCCGGTCTTGCCACCCTATGAAACGCTTGACGATTATCTGGCAGATGGCGGCTATCAGATGTTGCGCAGGTTGCGCGCCGCCGGGTCACCTGACGAGGTCGAACAAGCGCTGCTGGCCGCTGGTCTGCGTGGGCTTGGCGGGGCAGGATTTCCGTCCGGCAAGAAATGGTCATTCGTGCGCGCGGAACAAGGTCCACGGTTGATGGCCGTCAACGGCGATGAAGGAGAGCCTGGCACCTTCAAGGACCGCTACCATCTGGAACGTGTGCCTCATTACTGCCTGGAGGGAATGCTGATTGCCGCCTGGGCGGTCGAGGCCGAGCGGGTTTATTTCTACATACGCGATGAATATCCGGCGGTGCTGGAGATTCTGCGTCGTGAAATCGCTGCGCTGGAGCAGGTGGGATTAATTGATCCGGGCTATGTCGAGCTTCGTCGCGGGGCGGGTGCGTATATCTGTGGGGAAGAAAGCGCGATGCTCGAGTCGATCGAAGGCAAGCGTGGTATCCCACGCCATCGTCCGCCCTATGTCGCACAGGTTGGCCTGTTCGGGCGGCCGACGCTGGTCCACAACGTCGAAACGCTGCATTGGATTGCGCGCATCTGCCGCGAGGGGGCTGACGTGTTTGCTGGCGTCGAGCAGAACGGGCGCAAGGGCTTGCGTAGCTACTCCGTCTCCGGGCGCGTGGCGAAGCCGGGTGTCTACCTGCTGCCTGCAGGGTCTACTATCCGGGATGTGATCGATGCCGCTGGTGGTATGACCGTGGGACACCGCTTCAAGGCCTATCAACCGGGTGGGCCGTCTTCGGGCATTTTGCCGGCATCGCTGGATCATGTGCCGTTGGATTTCGATACGCTCAATGAACATGGTGTATTTATCGGTTCAGCTGCCGTCGTCGTTCTGTCGGACCGTGACAACGTAAAAGCGGCTGCCCAGAATATGCTGCGTTTCTTCGAACATGAAAGCTGCGGTCAATGTACGCCGTGCCGGTCGGGATGTGAAAAAGCTGTGCAACTGATGGCGGCCGAACATTGGGACCAGCCGCTCCTGGGCGAGTTGGCGCAGGTTATGGCGGATGCATCGATTTGTGGGTTGGGGCAGGCAGCACCGAACCCCTTCTTGACGGCTATGAAGTATTTCCCCGACGAGGTTCGACCTGCCACTCTTCCATCTTCGCGGACGGAGCGATAGGGAAAGAAAAACCGGGCAAGGGATTTCAGAATGTCATTCTTCGGCAAACTCAAAGAGCGGATGTTCAAATCCTCCTCGAAGATCGAGGAAGGACTGGATGCGATAGTCGAGGATGCCATCGATCCCGAACCGGTCGCGCAGCCCGTCGCAGATCCCCAACCTGAGCCCGAACCAAGGCCTGCCGATCCGGCTCCGGCACCCACGCCAGAACCCGAGCAGGAAAAAAACAGCCTTATTGGTCGCCTGGTTGGTCGCAAGGCCACGCCCGACACGCCGCGCCGCGTTCTCGATGACGAGATGCTGGAACAGATCGAAGATCTTCTGATCACTGCAGATATGGGTGTGGACACGGCGATGCGTGTCAGCGCGAACATGGCGCAAGGCCGCATGGGGCAGCGTTTGACGACGCAGGAGCTCAAGGCGTTGATGGCCCGCGAAATCGCCGCCATCATGGACTCGGTGGCCCGCCCTATGCCGCTTTACCCCAAGAAGCCGCAGGTCGTGCTCGTGGTCGGTGTGAACGGGTCTGGGAAGACAACCACCATCGGCAAGCTTGCCAGCCAGTTCAAGGCCGCAGGAAAATCTGTCGTGATAGCCGCCGGTGATACCTTCCGCGCCGCAGCGGTGGAGCAGCTTCAGGTTTGGGGCGAACGCGCAGGTGTTCCGGTGCTTACCGCGCCAGAAGGCTCGGACCCTGCATCCTTGGCATTCGACGCGATGACCAAGGCAGAACAGGACGGTGCCGACCTGTTGTTGATAGATACGGCAGGCCGTTTGCAAAACCGCGCGGATCTGATGGAAGAACTGTCCAAGATCGTCCGGGTGATCCGCAAAAAGGATCCCGAAGCCCCGCACAACACCCTGTTGGTCTTGGATGCGACGACGGGGCAGAACGCTGTCAGCCAGGTCGAGATATTTCAGAAGCTTGCCGATGTCTCGGGGCTGGTGATGACCAAGCTCGATGGCACAGCCAAGGGCGGCGTTCTGGTGTCGCTCGCCGACAAGTTCGGGCTGCCCATCCATGCGATCGGTGTCGGAGAACAGATTGACGATCTTTCCCCCTTCGATCCAGAGGAATTCGCCGCCGCGTTGACCGGACTGGATGGCTGAGTTCTCGCTGATACCACCAAGCGCCGAAGATTATCTCCGGCTTCGGGCCCGCGTTGCGATGGGCCGACGTTCGCCCGAAGGGGCCAAAATTGCCCTTGAAAATGATCTCTTTGCGCAATGGGTGTACGATCGGGATCGGCTGGTCGGCATGGGTCGGGTGCAAGGCGACGGTGGGTGCTTTGCCTTCATCACGGATATGGCGGTCGATCCCGGTTTTCAGGGCCGCGGGATCGGCGGCGAAATCCTTGACAGGCTCTTGCAGTGGGCTGATGCGAACTTGCCGAGCGGCTGTCTGACCAGCTTGATCGCCAACCCTTCTGCCGTAGAATTCTACAAATGTGCGGGGTTTTTTTCCTGTCAGGGGATGGGACGATATGTGCCCTGATCATCGGTTGTCGTTGTGCGTCTCCATGAAAAGTTTCCGCAATAACCACAGGATGATCAAGGCTGCGACCGTCGCTATGCAGGCCATTGTCAGGCTTCCCGTCCCGCAGGCCAGACCGACGGCACCTGCGAGCCACATGCCCGCGCCGGTGGTCAATCCATGCACCGTGTTCTTTCCCGTGATGATCGTCCCCGCCGCAAGAAACGCGACGCCTGCTGTCACGGCCTCCACCAGACGCAGGGGATCAACCCGAAGCTGTGTGGGGGTATCCGCGTCCATCCGCATCAGATCGAGCGCGATCAGGGCGAACAGGCAGGCAGACAGTGAAATCAGCATGTGGGTTCGCAGACCGGCGGGCTTGGTATGCGCCTCGCGTTCATATCCGATCAACCCGCCCAGAAGAACGGAGAAGGCAATGCGCGTGATCGCGACCTCCCACTCCAAACTGGCGAACGGATCCGAGAAGTCAGACAGAAAACGATCGATCATGTGCGGCCTTCCTTCCTTAGATAACTGTCTGAACAGCAGCGAGGTTCCCGTATGAGCGCCTGGTTGCAATCGCTTGAGGGCACAGAAGCCGGTCATGATCTGGCGCTGGTCCTTGCGCTAACGGCTGCCTTTCTTCACGCGATTTTCGGGGCTCTCCAGAAGGGGCGACACGATCCATGGCTGACACGCGGCGCGATCGATTTCTGTTATGGGCTGATTGCGCTGCCCATCGCGCTGTTCATCGTGCCTTGGCCCGAGCCGCATATGTGGCCCATCTTCGCGGGCGCCTTTGCCATCCATGTCGGGTACAAGCTGCTGCAGGCGATGGCCTATACCAAGGGCGCCTACACCGTCGTCTATCCGGTGGTGCGTGGTATGGGACCGTTATTCACGGTCATCGGGGCGTATATTATCTTTGGCGAGACGTTTTCGCTGATCCAGTGGCTTGGCGTCGGGGTATTGCTCGCGGGGATCTTCGGGTTGGCGGTGTATAACCTGATCCATGTCGATGTGGACCGCGAAAACCTTGTACCAGCGCTCTGGCTGGCGGTTGCCACGGGTGGTTTCGTGGCGCTTTACACGACCTATGATGCCTATGGCATTCGCGCGACGGCCGATCCTTTCACCTTCCTTGCCTGGTTCTTCCTGATCGACAGCTTATTCATGCCACCGCTGGCCTATCGCAAATGGCGGCGAATGGAAAACCGCCCGCCGCTGGTGCCATTGATGAAACGGGGGCTTATTGGCGGTCTGATTGCCTATGGCAGCTTCGGGTCGGTGATGTTGGCCACGCGGTTGGACAAGGTGGGTGAGGCGGCCGTCCTGCGCGAGACATCAACCGTCTTCGCAGCGGTAATAGGCTGGGTTTTCTTAAAAGAAAAAGTCGGCCCCCGACGCCTGGCGCTGATGGCCCTGATCGCGCTTGGCGCAGTGATCGTGGAAATGGGCGGACGATAGCGGACTGGCGTTTTGCGCTTCGCGTGACTAGATGGTGCGTGAATTACAGTTGAGGCAGGAATGGCAGAACGCAAAGTAAACCCGATCATGAAGCTGGGGCTGGAGCTTGGCCCGATTATCGCGTTCTTTTTGGCCTATGGCCGCTTGAAAGATCAGGTCTTCACCATCGGCGGTACGGAATATTCCGGCTTTATCGTGGTGACAGCGGCCTTCATTCCGCTTCTGCTGGTCTGCACTGGGATACTCTGGGTGCTGTCGGGCAAGCTGTCGCGGATGCAAATTGTCACGGCGGTTTTGGTTGTCGTGTTTGGCGGCATGTCGATTGCGTTCAATGATGAACGCTTCTTCAAGATGAAGCCGTCCATAATCTATGCGATGTTCGCGGGCATCCTTGGTTTTGGTCTGCTTCAAGGGAAATCGTATCTCAGCTATGTCATGTCAGAGGTGGTGCCGCTTCAAGACGAAGGCTGGATGGTGTTGACCAAGCGCGTGGCGCTGTTTTTCGCGGGTCTGATGGTCGCAAATGAGGTTATCTGGCGCACGATGAGCACGGACGCCTGGGTAAATTTCAAGACCTTCGGGCTGCCGATCGCGACGGTTGCGTTCTTCATGCTGCAAGGCAGGTTGTTCAGCGCCTACGCTCTGCCGGAGGAAAAAAAGGCCGGGGAATAACCCGGCCTTTGGCCTCAACCCTGCTTCTTGAACAGGATCTCCTGCGCCGTCTTGTCGTCTTCCAGATTGGCGCGGTTTTCGCTGGCGAGATCCTTGCCCTTCCGAACGGCTGGACGCTCCCCGACCTGGTCCAACCAACGCTTCAAATTGGGTTTGTCGTCCAGTGTCTGCTGTTGACCCTCCCACAAGGTTGCCCAAGGCCAGATCGCCATATCCGCGATCGAAAAGAAACCGCCCGCTACGAATTCGTTCTCGGCCAGTTGCCGGTCAAGCACGCCGTATAGTCGCCCGACTTCGTTGCGGTAGCGGTCCTTGGCGTAGGGCAGGTCGTTGGGCGGGTCCATTGCAGGGGCGTATTTCAGGAAATGATGCGCCTGTCCCGCCATGGGACCAACGCCGCCCATCTGCCACATCAGCCATTGTTCGACGGCAACCTTTTCGCGTTCGCTCGATCCGTAGAACTGTCCGGTCTTGCGCGCCAGATACTGCAAGATCGCCCCGGATTCGAAAATGGAAATGGGCTGACCGTCCGGCCCGTCGTGATCAACGATGGCGGGCATACGGTTGTTCGGGGCGATCTTCAGGAAGTTGGGTTCGAACTGTTCCCCCGCGCCGATATTCACCAGATGAAGATTGTAGGGCAGGGCCATTTCTTCCAGCGCGATGGAAACCTTCCACCCGTTGGGCGTGGGCCAGTAGTGCAGATCAATCGGTTGAGCCATGTTGCCTCTCCTGTTTGCCTGCCACATAGAAAAGCGCGATAGCTGCGAAGTGCAAGCGGTCACCTTTGCTTGACCAAGGCTGACGGCAGGTATAACCCGAAACTGACCGTGGCGATTTGTTATCCGGATTGCGGGCCACGTTAAACATGCCGCTAAAGAGGGCCAGGATTTCGTAACCCCGGCGCTCTGCAAGCGGTGGGGTTTTATTTTGCGCAGGGGGCGCTGATGACGAAAGACTGGAACACGCGCACGAAACTGGTCCATGCAGGGACGCGTCGTAGCCAATACAACGAGGTCTCCGAGGCAATCTTCCTGACGCAGGGCTTCGTTTACGACACGGCCGAGCAGGCCGAGGCGCGATTTATCGAAACGGGTGAGGACGAGTTCATCTACGCCCGCTACGGTAACCCGACCGTGCGCATGTTCGAAGAACGCATCGCGGCACTGGAAGGGGCGGAAGATGCGTTCGCCACGGCCAGTGGCATGGCCGCGGTAAACGGTGCGCTTGTGTCCATGCTGAAGACGGGTGACCATGTGGTGTCCGCGCGAGCACTGTTTGGGTCGTGCCTGTATATTCTGGAAGAGATCCTTGGCCGCTACGGCGTGGAGATCACGCTGGTTGATGGCACCAATCTGGACGAATGGAAGGCGGCAGTCCGGCCGGACACGAAAGCCGTGTTCCTTGAAGCCATTTCCAACCCGACGCTGGAAGTCGCCGACATCCGCGGGATTTCCGATATTGCGCATGCGGTCGGCGCGCTGGTCGTCGTGGATAATGTATTTGCGACCCCGATCTTCCAGAAATCGCTAAATCTGGGCGCCGATGTCATCATCTATTCTGCGACCAAGCATATCGACGGGCAGGGGCGGGTTCTGGGTGGTGTCGTGCTTGGTACCAAGGACTTCATCCGCAGCACCCTGGAACCCTATATGAAGCACACTGGCGGCTCGATGAGCCCTTTTACCGCGTGGGTGCTGCTCAAGGGATTGGAAACTCTTGATCTTCGCTGCCAAGCGCAGGCGAACACGGCTCGGGCGCTGGCTGACGCGCTTAAGGATCATCCGGCGCTCTCGAAGGTGATCTATCCCGGCCTGCCCGATCACCCAAACCATGCGCTTGCCGCGTCACAGATGGATACGGGCGGCACGATGTTGGCCATTGAGGTCAAGGGAGGCCGAGATGCCGCCTTCCAGGTTCTCAACGCGCTGGAAGTGTTCATTATCTCGAACAACCTTGGCGATGCAAAAAGCATCATTACCCATCCTGCAACAACGACCCATCAGCGGCTGCCGGACGAGCAAAAAGAAATTCTAGGCATTTCGCCGGGTTTGATCCGTATAAGCTGCGGGCTGGAAGACAGCGCCGATCTGATCGCTGATCTGACCAATGCGCTGGACGGTCTGGGGCAGAGTTGACCTGCTGGAATTCGGGTCTCTAGGCCCCTATCTGGGATGAAGACCCGTTTGCGGGAAGGAAGTACGATGAATGCACCGGCCAAACCGACAGTAACCTCTCCCGACAGGACGGATGCGGAGCGTGCGCTCCGCATCTTGCGCAAATGGGTCGAAGAAGCGGATGACGCTGAAATTGCCGATCTTGATCCGGTGGTCGGGCGACTGCGGGAAGACCGTGCCGTATCCAATTATCCTGATCTGTCGCGCGTTTACCCCGAGCATTTCGAGGTCACGGCAGATTACAAGGCTGGCCTTCCCGATCTTCAGAACGGACCGGCGTCGCTGATCCGGGGGGCGCGGGCCCAGATTCAGCATGTTGGTATTTCCAATTTCCGACTTCCGATTCGTTACAAGCTGCGCGAAGGCGGGGAGTTGATGCTGGAAACGTCGGTGACGGGAACGGTCAGCCTTGAGCCCGAGAAAAAGGGCATCAACATGTCTCGTATCATGCGGACATTCTATCGCCACTCGGAGCGCACATTCAGCTTCGAGGTGATCGAGGCGGTGCTGGACGACTACAAAACCGACCTGGAGTCTCTGGATGCCCGGATAGAGATGAGGTTTTCCTTCCCCGTCCGACAGAAAGCGCTGCGGTCTGGGCTTGAAGGTTACCAATATTACGACATCGCGTTGGAACTGATCGAGCATCAGGGCCAACGTCGCAAGATCGTGCATCTGGATTACGTGTATTCCTCGACCTGCCCGTGTTCTCTGGAACTGTCTGAACATGCCCGCCGGTCCCGCAATCAACTCGCGACTCCACATTCGCAGCGATCCGTCGCGCGCGTGTCAGTAGAGATGTTGGGCGAGGAGTGTCTTTGGTTCGAGGATCTGATCGACATTTGCCGCAAAGCTGTACCGACAGAGACGCAAGTCATGGTCAAACGCGAGGATGAGCAGGCCTTCGCCGAACTGAATGCAGCCAATCCGATATTTGTTGAAGACGCTGCCAGGCTGTTCTGCGAACACCTTCGGGCTGACAAGCGTATCGGCGATTTCCGCGTGGTGGCCAGCCATCAGGAAAGCCTGCACAGCCATGATGCCGTGAGCATTCTGACGCATGGTGATACCTTTGAGGTCAACAGCCTTGATCCCAGAATGATGGCCAGTCTGCATCATATAGGCTGATGCAGCAGCCGGATGATGCTGTCCGCTTGACACATTCGGCCGCTGCGGCCATCCCTGCCTTTATGTTCGATATTCGCCCCGTTGGATATGTAATCGGTCTGCTGGTTGCCGCGCTCGGGGCGACGATGCTCATCCCTTTGGCCGTGGACCTGTATGAGGGGAACGGCAACGCCAATGCGTTTCTGGAATCAGCGGTCTTGTCTTTCGCGGTGGGCGGCTTCACAGCGCTCAGCTGTATGTCCTCGGCCGAGGACAATCTCGGGCGCCAACAGCTTTTCCTGTTGACCACGGGCGTCTGGGTAGCTTTGCCGATCTTTGCTGCCGTGCCATTTGTTCTTGGTGCGCCAGGAGCCAGCTACACCGATGCTTATTTCGAGGCCATGTCGGGGCTTACGACAACGGGTTCAACTACTTTCGGAGAGCTGGAAACCCTGCCGCGCGGTGTCCTGCTGTGGCGCAGCATGCTGCAATGGATGGGCGGAATTGGCATCGTCATCGTCGCGATGGTCTTTTTGCCTGAACTGCGCGTGGGCGGGATGCAGATTTTCCAGTCCGAGGCCTTTGACACCGACGGCAAGGTTTTACCCCGCGCCACTGCGATTGCCGCACAGATATCGGTCATCTACGCAATTCTCACGCTGGCTTGTGTGCTGAGCTATATGATTGTTGGCATGCAGCCCTTCGATGCCATCAACCATGCGCTGACAACGGTTTCGACGGGCGGATTTTCGACAACGGACGCGTCCTTCGGCAAGTTTCAGGGCGCGCCGGAATATGTCGCGTCCGTCTTCATGTTCCTCGCGTGTTTGCCCTTCGTACGCTACGTGCAAATCCTCGCCGGAAGTGCCAGGCCACTATTGGTCGATCCGCAGATCCGAGGGTTCGTCTGGACATCGGGCGTACTGACCATTGCGATCTTTCTTTTCCAACTGATCGCGGATGAGGCGCCGATTGAACCCGCTTTCAGAGAGTCGCTGTTCAACGTGATCTCCATCATCACGGGGACTGGCTATGCGAGCGTCGACTACCAACTTTGGGGAGCCTTCCCAATGACGGTGTTCTTCCTGATGGGCCTGATAGGTGGCTGCGCCGGATCAACGGGTTGCTCGATAAAGGTGTTCCGCCACCAAATTCTGATCGCGTCACTGAAGGCGCAAATTCAGCAGGTTCATTCTCCCAATGGCCTGTTCAGAGCCCGGTACAAGGGAAATGTGATCACCGAAGAAATCCTGTCATCGGTCATGACATTCTTTGTGTTGTTCATCTTACTGCTCGGTGTCTTCTCGGTACTGCTCGGAATGACCGGGCTGGACTTCGTGACATCCGTATCAGGCGCCGCGACGGCCATCGCGAATATCGGGCCCGGGCTAGGTGATATGATCGGACCGGCGGGTAACTTCGTTGATATCGATCCCACCGCCAAATGGATATTGTCTTTTGCGATGTTGCTCGGGCGCTTGGAATTGCTTGTCGTTCTGACGCTGTTTCTGCCGCAGTTCTGGCGGGCCTAGTCCGACCCGCCATCGATCTTCATGCGTCAGTCGCGGCAGATGACGAGCGTCGTGATGCGTTCTGCGATGCGCGACAGATCTTCAGGATGCAGATCGCGGGTTGCGCCGATGGTCAACGGTTCTGCGCCGGACTCCTGCAAGAACGCGATCAGGTCAGGGCTGTCGATCATCGCACGATCCGACGAGGTTCCGCTGTGCGAGTCCAATGGCAGCAGCACGCCGCGTACGGCACCGCCCTGGTCTAGAACAGGTCCACCGCTGTCACCCGATTTGGTATTCGCTTCCAGCGTTACAGAGGACTGGTCCGCTGCGCCTGTTTCACCCATTGTCAGCGTGGGCCGACTAATACGCCCGCCATAGGAATAGCCGGAAATCGCGACCGTCGCGTCGGGCTCTGTGTCCAGTGTCGAAAAATGTGCGGACCGGACTGCACCGATGTCGCGGGTAGGGCGCAGCAATGCCAGCGAGCCCGTCCCGTCGGTGTTGGCCAGTTCCATTGGCAGGCCGTCATTGATGGTCAGGTTCGAACAGGAGGCCGCGACGGCGGATGTGGTCAGAACATGCCCCGACGCATCTGCGAACACGCCGCTTGCGCTACGAGAAGCGTGTTCGGAATGAGCCATGTTGGCAAGATCGTCTCTGTCGACCTCTGCGTGGCCCAGATCAGGTTGCATGACACCCTCGACGGGCGTGAAGCTGTTGCGGATACGGGAAAGAACCGCGTCTCGCGTCTCGAGATCATCCGCGGGCCAAACCAAAGTGAATCCCTTGATCGCCTCGCCCGTATCCACTGCATAGCTGTGGCTGACAATCTGATCGTTTTCCCCTTCGATGGTGAAGCTGTCGTCTTGCAAACTGCGCGGTCCGTTGGCCGGCACGAAGTCCATTCCCTGCAAGATCTGGTAATAGGCCGGGAGCATCCCGCGTTTTGAAGGCGTGCTGGACAGGATCAGCCGGATGCCGCTGTTATCGTCGGCTTCGAAATAGGCGAACGGTGCCTCGTAGCGGTCGAAGGCAACCGCGCCCTGGGGCAGCATAACCTGGATGCCGGCCACATCGTCGCGGTGTAGCGTCAGTTCGTATTTCGACAGATCAATCGTCGATTGCATTTGAGGCTGGGCTTGGGCCTGGGTTTCGACAGGCGTACCCTGCCCATGGGTCGCGGTTGCGCACAATGACAGGCTGGCCAGAAGAAAGGCTGTCATGCGAAAGGTGCGGGCGGCGTTGGTCATGATCGCTCCGAAGTGTTCTTGCCTGGGCGGCACAGTATCAGAATGACATTGGGCTGCACCCTGAAATGGTATGGGTTGATTGACGCCCCACGGCCTGTTGCCTATTGAGAACGCGAGCATACAAGAGGCGGGCAATGGCAGGCGAGATAAGCAAACCGCGCAGTTTCCAGGAAATCATCCTGCGGCTTCAGAACTACTGGGCCGCCAGGGGCTGCGCCATCTTGCAACCCTATGACATGGAAGTCGGCGCGGGCACCTTTCACCCGGCGACAACCTTGCGCGCATTGGGGGCAAAGCCTTGGGCCGCAGCCTATGTCCAGCCCTCGCGCCGTCCCACCGATGGGCGCTATGGCGAAAACCCGAACCGGCTCCAGCACTATTACCAGTATCAGGTTCTGATCAAACCCAGCCCGCCGGATATGCAGGAGCTGTATTTGGGTTCGCTCGAAGCGATCGGGATTGACATGAACCTGCACGACATCCGGTTCGTGGAAGACGACTGGGAAAGCCCGACGCTCGGCGCTTGGGGGCTTGGTTGGGAAGTCTGGTGTGATGGGATGGAAGTCAGCCAGTTCACCTACTTCCAACAGGTTGGCGGCCATGACTGCCGTCCGGTTTCCGGCGAGTTGACTTACGGGCTGGAACGTCTGGCGATGTATGTTCTGGGCGTCGATCACGTGATGGACATGCCGTTCAACGATCCGCAATCGCCCATCGCGCTCAGTTATGGTGATGTCTTCCGTCAAACCGAAGAAGAATACAGCCGCTGGAACTTCGATCAGGCCGACACCGACACGCTGTTGCAGCATTTCAGGGATGCCGAAGCCGAATGTCAGCGCATTCTTGATGCGCCTGCGGACGACCCGAAAACAGGTAGGCGGATCATCATGGCGCATCCGGCCTATGATCAATGCATCAAGGCCAGCCATGTGTTCAACCTGCTGGATGCGCGCGGGGTGATCTCGGTCACGGAACGGCAGGCCTATATCGGACGGGTGCGTGCCTTGGCAAAAGCCTGCGCTGACGCCTTTGTCCAGACTGACGCCGCGACGGGTACAGCGGCCTGATGGCGTTCAAGTCGTTGTCACATGAGCATTTCGCGTTCTTCTACGTTGAGGACGGGCAATGAACGGGCGTATTGTTGGCGCAACCATCATTGTGTTCGCGGCGATTGCTGGAGCGGCGCTTTATTACTTGCAGGAATACTATTTCTACGAGGACGTGAGCGATGGTGTGGAAAGTATCGACCTGTCGGTCGCAGGCAGCGGGGAAACGAAGTCGATCGAGGCCTATGACATCCAAGCGATTAATGCGATCAGTTCGCCCATCCGTTTTCGGGCCTGCTTTCTGACCGATCAGCCCCGCGCGGTGCTGGCGGAAACCTACCGTACCGAGCCGGCGGCCGAGCCTTTGAATGCGCCGCGCTGGTTTGACTGTTTCGACAGTCAGGAAATCGGCGAGGCGCTAGAGACCGGAGGCGCCACCGCCTTCGTCAGCAAGGAAAACATCGTTTACGGCATTGACCGGATTGTCGCCATTATGGAGGACGGTCGCGGCTTTGCGTGGAACCAGATCAACCATTGCGGTGAAGTCGTTTTCGACGGAGACCCGGCACCCGAGGGTTGCCCGCCGCCACCTGACCGAGATTGAGATATGCCAGACCTTCTGATTGAGTTGTTCTCCGAAGAAATTCCGGCCCGTATGCAGGCGAAGGCCGCCGCCGATCTGAAGCGGTTGGTCACGAATGGAATCGTCGAGGCGGGGCTGACCTATACCGGTGCCGGCGCTTTCCACACGCCGCGGCGCCTTGTGCTGACGGTACAGGGGATGGCTTCGGAAAGCCCGACCACTCGCGAGGAGCGTAAAGGTCCGCGCGTCGGCGCGCCGGAAAAGGCGCTGGAAGGTTTCCTTCGCTCGACCGGATTGACTCGGGACCAGTTGGAGGCGCGTGACGATAAAAAGGGGCAGGTCTGGTTCGCCACTGTCACCCGAGAAGGTCGTCCGGCCGCCGAGATCGTGGCCGAGGTTCTGTCCGACACGATCCGTAACTTCCCATGGCCCAAATCCATGCGCTGGGGCAGTGACGATCTGCGTTGGGTCCGCCCGCTACATTCGATCCTGTGCATCACACATGACGAAGGTGGTGCCGAGGTCGTACCGTTGGAAGTTGGCGGGATCACATCGGGAAGAACCGTCCGAGGCCACCGCTTTATGGCGCCCGCCGGTTTTGAGGTCAGTTCCTTCGAGGACTACAGGGGCAAGCTGAAGCGCGCCCATGTCGTTCTGGATGCGAATGAACGTGCCGAACACATCAAGGCGGATGCGGAAAACATGGCCTTCGCGTCCGGCCTGGAACTGGTTGAAGACAACGGACTGCTTGCCGAAGTTGCGGGGCTGGTCGAGTGGCCAGTCGTTCTGATGGGCGAAATTGGGGCCGAGTTCCTCGACCTGCCGCCGGAGGTGCTCCAGACCTCTATGAAGGAACATCAGAAATTCTTTTCGATCCGGAACCCGAAAACGGGGCGAATCGAGCGCTTTATCACGGTCGCCAACCGTGAAACGGCGGATGATGGCGCAACGATCCTTGCCGGGAATCAGAAGGTACTGGCGGCGCGTCTGTCGGATGCTAAGTTCTTCTGGGAAAACGACCTGCGTACGATCCAGTCGGGCGGGCTGGAAGGCATGGGCAAGCCGCTCGCAGACGTGACTTTCCACAACAGGTTGGGCTCCCAGGCCGACCGTATTGCGCGTATTGCAACGCTGGCCCGCGAAATCGCGCCGATCGTCGGTGCCGAACCACAGTTGGCCGGGCAAGCGGCGCGTATTGCCAAGGTCGATCTGTCCTCGGAGATGGTCTATGAATTCCCGGAACTTCAAGGGATTATGGGACGATATTACGGTAAATTTGCTGACTTGCCCGATGCGGTCTCCGATGCCGCTCAGTTCCACTACCAGCCGCTCGGGCCGTCCGATGATGTGCCGCGTGATCCGGTTTCGGTGGCGGTTGCACTTGCCGACAAGATCGACACGCTGACAGGTTTCTGGGCCATCGACGAAAAGCCGACCGGATCGAAAGACCCGTTCGCGCTGCGCCGTGCCGCTTTGGGCGTGATCCGGCTGATCCTCGCCAACCAGCTGCGTGTCAGCCTGCTGGATGTTTGGCTCGCGCCCATCCGTGCGAACCGGGCGGCGATGGTTCAGGCGGGTGCGTTTGAAGAAGGGCGTATCCCCGACCTGTCAGATGAGCGCGTTGAAAAGGAATGCGCGCTCGTGCTGGCGGGAGACCTTTTGGCGTTCTTTCATGACCGGCTGAAGGTCTATCTGCGCGATCAGGGCATTCCGCACGATGTGATTGATGCATGCCTGTCCATGCCGGGCAACGACGATCTAACGCTTCTCGTGAAGCGTGCGGAGTCCTTGTCCGCATTCCTGAAATCGGACGATGGCGAGAACCTGGTGCAGGGGTTCAAGCGCGCCAATAATATCCTGACGCAGGCCGAAGATAAGGACGGGGTAGAGTACTCTTTTGGACCGGATGTGAAACTGGCGGAAACGAATGAAGAACGTAGCTTGTTCGCCGCGCTCGATTCAGCGGATGGCAAGATTGGGCCGGCAATGCGGAATGAAGATTTCGCGTCTGCCATGTCCGCCATGTCGGAATTGCGCACGCCGATTGACGCATTCTTCGAGGCCGTTCAGGTGAATTCGGACAATCAGGTCGTGCGCAGGAATCGTTTGAACCTTTTACATCGGATCAGGGCCACCTGTTCGCAGGTCGCTGATCTGACGCGACTCGGTGGGTGAGAGGCGTTAACCACCGAATCAAACACCCAGCGTTAGCCAAGAATCGACGTCACGAAAAGGTTAACTCTTTTACATTGCGCGAGATTTCGCCGACAGAATCGATACTTGGAACCGTTCAAAAAATGACCAAGACTCAGTGGCCTAGGTCGTTGTGTAGCAAAATCAACACGCTACGTGGCGGCTTCTTGCCTACCCCGGATTTGCCTTTCTGGCGGAGTCTTCTGTATGTCCCGCCGGGTTTGAGGCAACTCGGAAAAACTTATGAAGAAGCTGCCATTAATTTGTGTGACATTTCTAGTCGTGGGTGCTGGTGCGGCGCATGCAGAGGCGACGATCAGTACGTCCAACGACCCCAGCGCGACTTTTTCGTCGCAACTATCTGACCTTTTCGGTCGTGAACGCGACGCAATGGATTCGGTTGATGAGGGGGGTATCCGTGCCCTGGTTCAGCCGCAGCGAGATTTCTCGGATTTGGATTACTCCAAAGCATGGCTCTCGCAGCAGCCTGCACCGGAAGGTGGCAAAGCGTTGGAATGTCTTTCGGAGGCGCTCTATTTCGAAGCGCGCGGCGAGAGCGTAAAAGGGCAGTTTGCGGTGGCCGAGGTCATCATGAACCGGGTTAAGTCGGGATCTTTTCCAGATACGGTATGCGGGGTAATCAAGCAGGGGACGGGTAAAAAGTACCAGTGCCAGTTCACCTATAACTGTGACGGCTACCCTGAAACGATCCGTGAAAAAGGGGCTTATGCCCAGGTGAAGCGCGTTGCGGGCGTGGTTCTGGCAGGTGCGCCACTGGCGTTGACGCAAGGTGCGACCTACTATCATACGACGGCCGTTAGCCCGAGCTGGGCGCGCAAGTTCTTCAGAACGGCAGCCATCGGTGTGCACCGTTTCTATCGCCGGTCTGAACGGGTGGCGCAGCGGTAAAAACCGCGATATGGCCTGCGCAACGGCAACATGACGCCGCTGATACGGAGACGCAGGTGACCCAATCCGCTTCAGAATTCGGAGCCTTTCCAGCGCGTGCAGGTTCAGTTGGGGCCCAGACCCCCGACATGATCAGCCTGCGCGATCATACTTTGGAAATCGAAATCGGCGCGTTTCAGCAGGAACGCGGCCGTTCGCAGCGGGTTCGGTTCAACATCGCGGTGGAACTGGTGCCATTCCCCGGCCAGCGCCGCGAAGACGATGTGGACTCGATCCTCTCCTATGATGTGCTTGCGCAGGCCATCGAGGACGAGATCGCAGGCGCCCGTGTCGATCTGCTTGAAACGCTGGCCGAAGGAATCGCCGCGCGCATCCTGACCCATGCGGCGGCGGATTGCGTTTGTATCCGTATCGAAAAGCTGGACCGCCTGAGTGGTGCGCTCGGCGTAGAGATGGTTCGTGATCGCAAGACCAGCCGACATCTGGGTGCGTCCGATTCACAACCGGTGCCCATAATCGTTTTCGTCAGCGCAGAGGCACTGGATGCCGACTTGAGCGACCGCATCGACGCCCTGATGAAAGAGGGGCCGGCCGTATTGTGCGTAGACGCGCTTCACACGGCCGCACCGCAGGCCGACCATCCGCGTGCGCAGTGGCGAATTGATCTTCTGGCGTTGGAGCAGTGTGCGTGGAAGCTCGCTGCGCAGGATGAGCGCTGCGTGGTCGTCGCGTCGCGGACGGAACTGGATTGGGATATCCGGCAGGGGCGGTTGGCGGTTTGGGCACCGTCGAAGCTGGTGCTTGATGCGCGTGAAGACGCACCGGAACTGGGCAGTTCGGCGGAGATGCTTGCGCACTGGCTGGCGACGCGTCTGGGCGCATCTGAGATGCGGCGGTGGACTGCGACGGGAGAGACACGGGTCAAGGTTGACGGCTGATGCCCTATTACCGACCCATATCCCGTATTGATCCGGTCCGAACGCCTGGTGCGATGACGCTTGCAGACGGTTGGTGCTGGTTCGATCAGATCGAATGTCTTGAAAAAGGCAGGGTGTCCGAGGTGATCCCGGCCCGCGAGGCGCCTGCTGACGTCCTGACGCGCCTGACAACGACACGCCGACCGCTTGGCCCCCTGGATTGGTCCATGCCACGCGTCATGGGTATACTGAATGTGACGCCGGACAGTTTTTCTGACGGTGGGCGTTATACGCGACTGGACAGGGCGCTGAGCCATGCTCGGCAGATGATACATGATGGGGCGGCGATCATTGACATCGGCGGTGAATCGACCCGTCCGGGCGCGGCTTTCGTCCCCGCGGAAGAAGAAATCCGGCGGATTCAGCCAATGGTCGAAGGGCTTGCAAATGATGGCGTCGTTCTGAGCCTCGACACACGCAAGGCGGCCGTGGCCGAAGCCGGTCTGCAGGCGGGTGTACATCTGCTCAACGATGTGTCTGCGCTGGCGTTTGATCCGGACATGGCGGATGTCGTCGCGAAGTCTAACGTGCCGATTTGCCTGATGCACACGCAGGGCAATCCGGAGACAATGCAGGACGCGCCATGTTACGACGACGCATTGCTGGATGTGTATGACCATCTTGCGGAACGCATTGGGGCAGCCGAAAGCGCGGGCATCGCCCGTGATCGGATCATTGTCGACCCGGGTATCGGGTTCGGCAAGACCGTCGCGCACAACATTGAAATTCTTGCGCGGTTGGATTTGTTTCATGCCTTGGGCTGCCCGATCCTTCTTGGCGTCTCGCGCAAGAGGTTCATCGGAGCCCTGACGGGAGCTGAGCAGGCGGACGCCCGATTCCCCGGATCCATTGCCGTTGGACTTGCGGGAATTGCTCAGGGCGTGCAGATTCTACGTGTGCATGACGTCCCTCAGACCAGACAGGCCATCAGCCTGCAGGCGGCGATCATGGGGGCAGGAAGCAAAGGACAGAACAGATGAACCGGACCCTTTTTGGCACCGACGGGGTGCGCGGACAGGCCAATACCTATCCCATGACGGCGGACCTGGCGTTGAAGCTTGGCGCGGCAGCGGGCCGGTATTTTCGGCGTGACGGCCAGAACCAGCACCGTGTCGTGATCGGTAAGGATACGCGGTTGTCGGGCTACATGCTGGAAAACGCGCTTACGGCGGGCCTGACGTCGACGGGGATGAACGTCCTGTTGCTGGGGCCGGTGCCGACGCCTGCCGTGGGGCTTCTGACGCACTCGATGCGTGCAGATCTGGGGATCATGATTACCGCCAGCCACAACCCGTCCACGGACAATGGCATTAAGTTTTTCGGGCCGGACGGATTCAAGCTGTCTGACGCGGCGGAGGCCGAGATCGAGGCGCTGATATTGGGCGACATCCAACCCGCCCAACCGCAGAACATCGGCCGGGCAAAACGTATCGATGATGGGCGCAGCCGGTATGTCGAATACGTGAAAACCACTTTTCCGAACGGTTTGCGCCTGAATGGGCTCAAGATCGTCGTCGACTGTGCGAACGGTGCGGCCTATAAGGCGGCGCCGGAAGTTCTTTGGGAACTGGGCGCTGACGTGATCCCGGTGGGCGTATCGCCGGACGGCACGAACATCAACAAGGGCGTCGGATCGACCGCGCCCGGTGCCGCATCCGCAGCGGTGCGGGAACACGGCGCGGATATCGGGCTTTGCTTTGATGGGGATGCGGACCGTTTGATCGTTCTGGACGAAAACGGTGTCGAGGCCGATGGCGATCAGATCATGGCACTGCTTGCCTGCCGTTGGGCCGATGAAGGGCGTTTGAACGATCGCACGCTGGTCACAACGGTCATGTCCAATCTGGGGCTGGAACAGCATCTGGCCGCGAAGGATATCAGGCTGGAGCGCACGCCTGTCGGTGACCGCTATGTTGTGGAGGCCATGCGCAAGGGCGGCTTCAATATGGGCGGAGAACAATCCGGTCACATCGTCATGACGGATTACGGCACCACGGGTGATGGTCTGATCGCGGGACTTCAGGTGTTGGCAGAACTGGTGCGCACGAGCAAGAAGACCTCCGAATTGACGCAAGTGTTCAAGCCGTGCCCGCAACTGTTGAAAAACGTGCGCTTTCAGCTGGGCCAAGACCCGCTGGAATCGCAGATGGTGGTTGCCGCGATCAAGAATGCGGAGACGCGTCTGGACGGGCAGGGGCGCCTTTTGATCCGCAAATCCGGGACCGAACCGCTGATCCGTGTCATGGCGGAGGCGGAAGATCGGGCCTTGCTCGGTGAAATCGTTGACGGGTTGGTTGCCGTAGTGGAAGCTGAATGCGCCTGACCTGATCCGCGCATCCGCACGGACCTGCGTCAGGAAGACTGATGGAGGTCCCGATGCCCACTCATTGCGTCGCGTTCTGGAATCTCGAAAATTTGTTCGGGCCGGAGAACCATCCGCCTCGTATCGACTGGATCCGAACCGTCGTAGCCAGCGACCTGCGCGGTTGGACGGAAAATCTGTACCGGACGAAACTCGGACAACTCGCGCACATCATTTCCAAGATGAACAACGGTGCAGGCCCCGACATTCTGGGCGTTTGCGAAGCGGAGGATCGTTTCGTTCTGACCGACCTAGCTGCGCGTGCAAGCGAACTGACGGGGCGTCAATACGGGCTGGTCCACGCCGACAACAGTCATGACCAACGCGGGATAGATACGGCGTTCCTGTATGACATCGCGGCTTATTCCGTCGATCCGGACCTGATTTTCAACCATTTCGTTGTGCGTCGGACGGGTACTCGCGATGTGCTGCAGGCGACATTCAGGTCGTTGTTGGGCAATGATCTGGTGATCATGTGCAATCACTGGCCCTCGCGCAGCGGAGGAACCATGGAAAGCGCGGGTTTTCGCGCGACCGCGGGTGAAACGGTCGGTTACTGGCATGAACGCATTCGCGAGATCGTGGGGGCCGATGCCTCGATCTTGGCGATCGGGGACTTCAATGACGATCCGTGGAACGATTCCTTGATGATCAACGCCAATGCCGAACGGGAACGCGGCGATGTGGTACGTGCGAGATCGGCGAAATTCTACAACTTCGCATGGGAGTATCTGAGCTTTGAAGCCATCGACCATCGGGGCGATCCCCGACGGTTGCACGGAACGCTGTACTATGGCGCGGATGGGAATGTATTCGACCAGATCCTTGCCTCGGGCCCATTGCTGGACAATGGGAATACGGCTTTCAAGGCTGTGAACGGCTCAGCGCGCGTCGAAGCCTTACCGGAGATGGTGGATCACAGGGCAGGGAACGGGCCACGTCGTTTCGGCTTGCCCAGAGGAAATGCCGCCAGCAATGTCGATCCGACCGGCTTCAGCGATCATTTCCCTGTGTCGATCCTTGTGACGGAAACGGGCGGCACCGAGGTGTGATGCCGCCCGAGAGGGGTCAGTTCTTTTCTTTGTCGACCATTTTGCCGGCGGAGATCCACGGCATCATGGAACGCAGCTTTTCACCGACCTGTTCGATCTGGTGTTCGTCGTTCAGACGGCGCGTGCCTTTGAAGAACGGCTGCCCCACGGCGTTCTCCGTCATGAAGTCACGCACGAATTTGCCCTTCTGGATGTCATCCAGAACCGCTTTCATCCGGGCTTTCGTTTCGTCGTAAGGCAGGATGCGCGGGCCGGACACGTATTCACCATACTCGGCCGTGTTCGAGATGGAGTAGTTCATGTTCGCGATGCCGCCTTCGTAGATCAGGTCCACGATCAGCTTCACTTCGTGCAGGCACTCGAAATAGGCCATCTCCGGCGCGTAGCCAGCTTCGACCAACGTCTCGAAGCCCATGCGGATCAGCTCGACCAGACCGCCGCAGAGAACTGCCTGTTCGCCGAAGAGATCGGTTTCGCATTCTTCGCGGAAGTTGGTTTCGATGATTCCCGAACGACCTCCGCCGATGGCGGAGCAATATGACAGGCCGATTTCCAGCGCCTTGCCGGAGGCGTCGTTGTCGACTGCAACAAGGCAGGGAACGCCGCCGCCCTTGACGTATTCGCCGCGCACGGTGTGGCCGGGGCCTTTGGGCGCCATCATGATGACGTCAACGCCGGGCTTGGGTTCGATCAGGCCGAAATGCACGTTCAGACCGTGAGCGAAGGCAATCGCGGCACCTTCTTTCAGATTGTCATGGACGTATTTCTTGTAGGTTTCCGCCTGCAGTTCATCGGGCATTGTGAACATCATCAGGTCGCACCATGCGGCGGCTTCCGCGATTCCCATGACCGTCAGGCCTTCGCCTTCGGCTTTCTTGGCGGAAGGCGAGCCTTCGCGCAACGCGACGACGAGGTTCTTGGCACCGCTGTCGCGCAGGTTCAGCGCATGTGCGTGGCCCTGAGAGCCATAGCCTAGAATGGCGACCTTCTTGTCCTTGATCAGGTTGATGTCGCAGTCGCGATCATAATAAACGCGCATTTTTCTTTCCTTTCACGTCTTATGGGCGCAACATCTACAAAATCCTGCTTATGATGTGCAGGAAGATCACGTTCTAGCCTAAAATATTGAACTTTTCATTCTTCATCAGGCAAATTATGAAACGTTCATGCAGATCGATGATCAAGACAGGCGACTCCTGCGCCAGTATCAGGCTGACCCGACCCAGTCGGCGACGGAACTGGCCGAACGCGCAGGAATGGCGCGGGCGACCTGCTGGCGTCGGTTGGAACGTTTGCAGGAATCCGGTGTCATCAAGGGGCAGACCGCGGTCATTGACTGGCGCGCGCTTGGCTATGGCGTCGAGGTATCGCTGCGCATCTCGCTGGACAAGACGGTGCAGAACGCTTTCGACATTGTCATGGCCAAGGCGCGTGACATTCCGGAGGTGGTCGAAATCCAAACCTTCCTTGGCCGCGTCGATTTGCGCCTGTCCGTCATCGCGCGGGATATGGGGCATTATCAGGAAATCTACCGGGAACGGATTCTGACCTTGCCGCACATCGCCGACCTCGAAGCCCTGATGCAGATTGCGAGCATCAAATCGAGCGAAAGCCTGCCGCTGTGATTGATCTGGACGATACCGACCGCGCGATCCTGCGTACGCTTTCGCGGGACGCGACAGTCTCTGCGGGCGCCTTGGGGCGTAAGTTGGGGCTGAGCCAACCGGCGACATGGCGGCGCATCAAGCGGCTGGAGGATCAGGGCATCATCAAGGGCCGTCGACTCGTGCTGGACAATGACAAGCTGGGATTCGGCGTCACCGTGTTCCTGGGCATCAAGCTGGCCACGCGAGGGCGGGTCAGCCTCGAGGACTTTGAGCGCGCGATCACCGCCATTCCAGAGGTGCAGGTTGTCCATCACGTCCTTGGACGGTTCGATTACCGCCTTCGCGTCGTTGCGCGTGACTTGCCTGATTTCGAGCGTGTCCTTCGCCGTCGGATCATGACGCTGCCATCGGTGGGCGAAGTGGAAGCAAATGTTTTGTTGAGCGAAGAGACTTTTCCGGGCCCGATTGGCTAGCCTTTTGCTCCGAGCCCTTGTTGCATCGCCAAGCGACGCACCGCGCCGACCCCGTAAATGGCATCGAGCGCCCGCATCCGCGCATCACGCAGGATCTGCCCTTCGAGCATCGAGGCGCGGTTGAGTGCCTCAATCCCGAGAATGCGTTTGCGAATGTCCGGCCAGCGCGCCTCGTGATAGCGGCGCAGCATCGTGTGAGATCCCGGATCAGTCAGCGTATCGGTGGCCAGTTCTGTGAGGACGCTTATGTCGGCCAGACTCATGTTCAGACCCTGCGCACCGATGGGTGGCACGACATGCGCGGCTTCGGCAATCAACGCAACACGCTCCGATGCAAGACGCTTCGCATGCTGGCTGACCATCGGAAAGACGCCGCGCCCACCTTTCGGCGTGAGAGGGCCCAGTACGCCGCATGACCGTTCAAGCGCGGCGGCTTCGAATTCTCGATCGGGGAGAGCGGCGAGTTCATCTGCCACTTTTGTTCGTTCCATCCAGACGACCGCAGAATAATGCACACCATCATGATCGGGCAGGGGGACCAAGGTGAAAGGCCCACCGGAGCGATGGATTTCGGTGGATATGTTCTGATGCGGCTCAGGATGCGCGACGGTGAAGGCCAGCGCTTTCTGTCCGTAACGCGTTGTCCGGCAGTCAATCCCGCAGCTTTGACGAATGAAGGAGTTGCGCCCATCCGCCGCGACCACAAGCTTGCTACGGATGCGGCCACCATCGGATGTGGTTGCGATGGCTTCGCGCGTGCGGGTCAGAATCGCGGTGACCGATTGCCCCGCGCGTAATTCGAAATGCTCGCTTTCTTCCAGGCGTTTCAGAAGCACCTCACGGATCAGCCGGTTCGGGATGTTCCAGCCGAAGGGCATGTCACCGATATCGGCGGCGTCGAAGTCATGGGTGCGGCGGATGTTGTTCTCAACCCCGCCCGCATCGATGATCCGCATGATCTGCAAGGGGCTGGCATGTTGTGCAAGACCGTCCCACAGGCCGATAGACGCCAGAAATGCTTGGGAAGGTTGCAAGAACGCGGTGCTGCGCAGATCGTTCGGGGCAGCCAGGGCCGGGGGCTGGGGGTCGATACAGATGACCTTCAGACCAAGCGAAGTGAAAGCCGCGCTCGCGATCAATCCTGCGGGACCGGCACCCGCAACAAGAACATCTGTAGTCAGACCAGCCATGGCCCTCCAACTATCCGAATGTGATCGTGACGAGAAGCGCGAACATCGTCGGCACCAGCATCAGCGCGGGAATGATGATTGCCGGATAGCCGAACAGGATGATTGCGCAGAGCCAGCCGCAAAGGAACGCCGCAAGCGCGTAGTAAATGTTGCTGTCATCGCCGGCCATCACATCGCGCAAGATCCAGCCAAGCACGGGGATAGCGAAAAGCACGCGGGTCGGGCGGTTGAAACGGTGTCGAGTGTCGGTGACGGCCATCGGGTTCTCCTGCCAGTGATGACAGACATGTGGGGGGTCAGGGGACAAAACGCGATGCGCAATCTTGCCGCATGTGTTCAGTCAGTCACCTCGTTCAGAAAAGCGGTCAGGTCATTGGTCTGATAGGCGATGTGATCCTCGGTCATCATGTCCGGCCCGACCAGCACCGTGGACAGACCCATCTCGTGCGGCACCTTCAGATTGCGGGGATCATCTTCGAACATCACCGCCGTTTCGCGCGGCAAGGCGTCCACGTTGAACACCGTCTCGAACGCCTCACGATTTGGCTTTGGGTGATAGCCCGCATGTTCGACGCCATAATGCGCGTCAAAAACACCCAGCAACCCGCGCGCAGCCAAAACCCTTTCGACATACGGCCCGGAGCCATTTGAGTAAACAATCTTGCGGCCGGGCAGGTTGACGATGGCTGCGCGAAGATCTTGATCGGGACGGACGTGATCAAGCGTTATGTCGTGCACCTTTTTCAGATATGGTACCGGGTCAATTCCGTGTTCAGCAACCAGGCCCGCCAGGGTGGTCCCGTATTGCCGCCAATAGTCATGGCGGAGTTTGTCGGCCTCCGGTTTCGGCAGGCCGAGTTCTTCCATGACATAGGCGGTCATAAGGGCATTGACCTGCGAGAACAGGTTCAGTTCGGGTGGGTAAAGCGTGTTGTCGAGATCAAAGACCCACGCATTGCGAACATAAAGTCGATTGGGCATGAGATGCAAACTATTGGCAGGGCAGGTCAGGTGCAATCGGTTGGTTGCTAACGCTCATGTGACAGAGATATGATACGGCAGGAGGATGGAGAATGAGCATAAACAAGTCCGGGCAAAAGGACGCATATGCGCTGATCCTGGATGCGATCGACGTGGGTGTCTACCGCCCGGGTGATCGGCTGGTCGAATCGGAGCTGGCGGAACGTTTCGGTGTGTCGCGCACACCGATCCGCGAGGCGTTGCAACGACTTGAGACGCAATCGCTTCTGACGCGTGACGGGCGAAGCCTGATCGTGTCCGAACTCGACCACAACCAGCTTGCCGAGTTGTATGTCGTGCGGGCGGAATTGGAAGGGCTGGCCGCGCGTCTTGCCGCCCGCCATGCGGCGGATGAGGAAATCAAGGTGCTTCGTGACATGGTCGAGGAAGACCGCCAACTGATCGGCGATCCTGTGGCCATGGCGCGTGCGAACCGACGCTTTCACAAGCAAATTCATCTGGCGTCGCACAATCGTTATCTGGTGCAGCAGCTTGATCTGGTACATCGATCAATGGCGCTTTTGGCGACGACGACACTCGCGGCCGAAGGGCGCGGCGAGGGCGCCTTGGCTGAACATGACGCCATCGTTGTGGCGATCGAGGCGCATGACGGCGATGGGGCATGCAAGGCGCTGCGCGAACACATTTCACGCGCTTTCGAGACACGCCTGAAACTGGATTCAGTTGATCTGGATGCCGCCGAGTAGTCAGGCGGCAATTCGTTTTTTGGAAAGTGCCGCGGAATGGCCGTGGCTTGTCTTGTCCCAGAAGAACGGCCGATACGCCATTTCGATCATTGCCTTGCAGGCCGCTATCGTCGCCAGCATGTTGTAGAAGTTGAAGGTCGGTAACCAGGGGATCAGACCGCGCTGGCCCGTGCGCCATAACGCTACACCTGAAATTGTTATGTTCAGCAGTTCGACCGCTATCATGGAAAAACCGAGAGCCCGGACCATCTCTGGCGATATCAAAGTGCTGGCAGGGTGAGGTAAGCCGAGTAGCAGCAGCCACCATGACCAGATCATTGGTGCCAGCAGCGCCTGTGCGATGGACCCCAGAAACATGATCTGAAAGCCGATGAAGCCTTTGGCTCCGAGTTCACGCCACAACAGAAGCGGTCGGCGCATATGGGTGGCGTAGGTCATTGCATAACCTTTGATCCAGCGGGATCTCTGGCGCACCCAGGGCCACGCGCGGCAATTAGCTTCCTCGTCGGTCGCGGTGTCGCATAGCTCCGTCCGGTATCCTGCGCGTGCCAGTCGGATGCCAAGATCGGCGTCTTCCGTAACGTTATGTGCGTCCCATCCGCCAAGCTCCTGCAGGATTTCGCGACGAAAGAACAATGTTGTGCCACCAAGTGGAACAGCAAGTCCGAGCTTGGCAATACCAGGCAGAACCATACCGAACCAGCTTGCGTAGTCGATGGCAAAACATCGGGACATCCAGTTTTCCCGGGCGTTGAAAAACTGAAGCCTGCCTTGGATGCAGGCGACATCCGGGTCAGCCTGCGCGAATTGTGCGACCACCTTGTCGATCTGATCGGGCTGGGGGGAATCCTCGGCGTCGTAGATCCCGATGATATTGCCACGACAGAATTCCAGCGCGTAATTCATCGCCTTTGGCTTTGTCCGGATAAGCCCACAGGGGACGGTCACCACCCGTATCCATGATGGCAGATCAGATTTGGAAATTGCGGTTCGCGTTACCTGATCGTCGGCCTCGACGACGAGGCAGACATCCAGCAGGGCAGCGGGGTAGGTAAGCTTGGACAAGTTGTTGATCAGGGTGCCTGCAATCTGCGATTCCCTGAACAGGGGGACCAGTATTGAAACGGTGGGCAGCTTCGGCTGATGGATGGGGACCACATTCTCGGTGGGTCGAGATGGAGTTCTTCGCGTCATCGCCAGCGCGGCTGCGAATTTCAGGCCGTTCTGAACCAAAAGCGCAATCAGGGCCGCGAAGGTGAAAAAGATGAAGGCAATTGCGGGATGATAATAGAAGGTAATCGCGGTGGCGATGAAAGAGAGCTTCAAAATCCGGCGAAACCGTTCGCTGCGCCAGGTTCGGCAGCTTAGATTGTCCTGTACCTTCAGCGCCGCGCGGTTCTGCATCGGGGTGCCGTACAACTCCGCCAGCGCCGCTTGCATGGATTTTCCGGTCGTTACGCCGATTGAGATTGGCCCGAAGTGTTGTTCCAGTAACGCGCGATCCTGATCCGCGTGATCAGGAAAGACGGCAGCAATGACGGTTCTCGCACCGACACACCGCCACGGGATGTAGCCACGCTGCAGGCAGTGTTCGACGCCGAGCACATCAATCATGCGTTTGTCCGGCGGCGCCCGGTCGAGCTGTACCTCGCTGGTCTGCCACTGGATTTCCAGGGCCCGCATGATGGCAACTTCATTCAGCCCGGCTTCTTCGCACAGCAAGTCGCCAAATCGCGCCTCCTGCGTGCTCTGGCGAGCCACGCAGGTTTTGATCTGGTCCTGCGTAATAAGGCCCAACCCTTGAAGAACCTGACCGAGCCGCGGTCGGGTAATCCAAGCATTGGTGTTCGCGCTGGCGCCCGAAATCTGTAAAAGCTCGATGTTGGCCATGTCTACACATAGGGTTGCCGATAATTCGGAAGAACCCTGTGCGCGAGCCAGTTAACGCTAGGTTAATTGAGCAGAATCAGTTCATTGCGTCGCGGAAACGCTCGAACAGGTAGTAGCTGTCTTGCGGCCCCGGGCTTGCCTCAGGGTGATATTGCACGGAAAATATCGGCCGATCCGTCAGGCGAATACCACAATTCGATCCGTCAAACAGCGAGACATGGGTTTCCTTGACGTTCTCTGGCAGTGTTTGCGCGTCAACTGTGAAGCCATGGTTCATCGAGGTGATCTCGACCTTGCCTGTCTCGACATCCTTGACCGGATGGTTCGCACCGTGGTGACCGTGGTTCATCTTGATCGTCTTGGCGCCAAGCGCGAGCGCAAGCATCTGGTGGCCGAGGCAGATACCGAAAACAGGGATGTCCGTGTCTTTTAAGACCTTGCGGATCATGGGCACGGCATATTCACCAGTGGCGGCGGGATCACCCGGTCCGTTGGACAGGAACAGACCGTCCGGTGCATGGGCCAGGACGTCCTCTGCGGTCGCAGTTGCTGGAAGCACGGTCACATCGCAACCGGCCGTAGAAAGGCAGCGGAGGATGTTGCGTTTTGCGCCGTAGTCGATGGCAACGACACGCGGGCCGCCTTCGGGCTTGGTGCCGAAGCCATCCGGCCAAGCCCAGCGGGTTTCGTTCCAGCGGTAAGACTGGGTGCAGCTGACCTCTTTGGCAAGGTCAAGCCCGACAAGGCCTTGAAACGCCCGTGCCTTTTCAACCAGCGCTTCGATATCGAAGTTTCCGTCCGGGCTGTGTGCTAACGCCACATGCGGTGCGCCTTGCTGGCGAATGGCGCGGGTCAGCCGGCGCGTGTCCAAGCCACCGATGGCGATCTTGCCGCGCTTGGCGAGCCAGTCGGACAGGGTCTCGGCAGAGCGCCAGTTCGACGGCTCCGTCGGGTCCCACTTCACGACCATGCCGTCCGCGATGGGTTCGGCGGATTCATCGTCCTCAGGGTTGATGCCGACATTGCCGACATGCGGAAAGGTGAAGGTAACGACCTGCCCGGCATAAGACGGATCTGTCATGATTTCCTGATAGCCGGTCATCGCGGTGTTGAAACAGAGCTCGGCGGTGACTTCGCCCTCTGCACCGAAACCGCGACCGAAGAAAAGCGTCCCGTCGGCAAGGGCCAGACAGGCGGTGTGCTGTTGTGTAGCGGACATGGGGGCGACTCCTGATCGAAAATCGGCGTGAACCTAAGTGTGCGGAACATCGGGGTCAAGCCCGCGTTGACCTTATTCAAGCGGCCCTGACACCTTCCTTGTCAGAAAGATGACATAGGCCTATCTAGAGCATCAAATGGTTGGGGAAAATGACCTATGGGTTTAAGACAGCGTATATCGGCGGATCTGAAGACCGCCATGAAGGAAAAGGACACCAAACGCCTTTCCACGCTGCGTTTGATTAACGCGGCGATCAAGGACATGGAAATTGCGAAACGCAGTGGCGAAGAGGGTGAGGCGACGGGATTGGACGATTCCGAGATCATCGCGATTCTGTCCAAGATGGTGAAACAGCGTCAGGAAAGCGCCCGCGCCTACGAAGAAGGCGGACGTCTGGAGTTGGCGGAACAGGAACGCGCGGAAATCACCATTCTGGAAGGCTTCCTGCCGCGCCAGTTGAACGAGAAGGAACGCACCAAGGCTATCGACAGTGCGATTGCGGAAATCGGAGCCAGTTCGATCCGTGATATGGGAAAAGTCATGGGCGCGCTGAAGACCAAGTATGCCGGGCAGATGGACTTTGCGAAGGTGGGGCCGGAAGTTCGACAGCGCTTGGGTTGAACTGCGCGATTATGCCAAAAGTGTCAGGCTGGGCCATTCGCCCGGCCTTTCTATTTCCGAGCCTGAACCGCAATCAGCCGGCTTTCGAGTGCATTATACAGATCGGTCCGTTCGTCCGGCGACAGGAATGCGCCAAGCTCGATTTCCCGATCCTCGCCGCGCAAGGTGATGTAGTTTTCGACCGGCCCTGCGTTGGGATGTAGTGCCAACCGAAGCCAGTACGGATTAGCCGACCAGCTTGTTTCGGGTTGGTTCGGTTCGATGCGAGTGACTTCTATCCGATCAGACCATAGCTTCAGGCGTTCTTCCATCGCGCCGTCGCGATAGGATTTTCGCAGCAGAAACCATGTCAGGGCCAGAGTGCCCAGTATAAAGGGAAGCAGTCCCCACCAGACCGGGCTACCAAGGACCGCGATCAGCGGAAGCGCCAGCATCACGGCGGTTGCGGCAATAAAGAAAACGAACCCGCGTGCAGGAAGCGACCGGTTCGGCCACAGACGAATCTCGCAAAATGGCGCGGCGCCGGACGCATATGAAAAAGCCCCGGACTGATCCGGGGCCTTTATCTGGTCTATGACCCATTCGACGGGCATCTTAGTGGGCGTGGCCCTTGTCCCAGTCTTCCTGCTTGGGGAGCGTCTCGAAGGTGTGCTCCGGCGGCGGGCAGGGCAGTGTCCATTCCAGCGTGTCGGCGTATTCGTTCCAGTAGTTGTTCTCGGTCACGCGCGCACCGTGGCGCAACGTCCAGTAGACAATGCCGAAGAACAGCAGGAAGGACGCAAAGGACAGGAACGCACCAAGTGAGGACACGAGGTTCCATTGGGCAAATGCCTCGGGGTAGTCGATGTAACGGCGCGGCATGCCCTGACGGCCCAGGAAGTGCTGCGGGAAGAAGGTCAGGTTCGCACCGACGAACATCATCCAGAAATGCACTTTGGCCCAGAACTCAGGGTAGTGGCGGCCCGACATCTTACCCATGTAGAAGTAAATGCCGGCGAAGATGCAGAACACGGCACCCAGCGACATCACGTAGTGGAAGTGCGCAACTACGTAATAGGTGTCGTGATAGGCGCGGTCGACGCCAGCCTGCGACAGAACGATACCGGTCACACCGCCAACGGTGAACAGGAACAGGAAGCCGAACGCCCAGAGCATAGGTGCCTTGAACTCGACCGAACCGCCCCACATCGTCGCGATCCAGCTGAAGATCTTCACGCCGGTCGGAACC
The DNA here is from genome assembly GCF_007855645.1 of Qingshengfaniella alkalisoli. Classification (GTDB taxonomy): domain Bacteria; phylum Pseudomonadota; class Alphaproteobacteria; order Rhodobacterales; family Rhodobacteraceae; genus Qingshengfaniella; species Qingshengfaniella alkalisoli. The sequence goes on along the minus strand of NZ_CP042261.1, from coordinate 1,036,074 downwards.
GCGATGACCATCGTCGCCAGCATGAAGTAGCTCTGCTGGGTCAGAGACATGCCCACCGTGTACATGTGGTGCGCCCATACGACGAAGCCCAGAACACCAATCGCGATCAGTGCCCAAACCATCGGCAGGTAACCGAAGATCGGCTTGCGGCTGAAGGTCGCGATCACGTGGCTGATGATGCCGAATCCCGGCAGGATGATGATGTACACTTCCGGGTGGCCGAAGAACCACAGAATATGCTGGTAAAGCACTGGATCACCGCCACCGGAAGGCTGAAAGAAAGTCGTGCCGAAGTTACGGTCCGTCAGAAGCATGGTGATCGCGCCAGCCAGAACGGGCAGGGCGAGAAGGATCAGCCAGGCTGTGACGAAAATCGACCAGGCAAACAACGGAACCTTGAACAGCGTCATGCCCGGCGCGCGCATGTTCAGGAATGTTGTGATCATGTTGATCGCGCCGAGGATCGAAGAGGCTCCCGAAACGTGGACCGCGAAAATCGCAAGGTCCATGGACATGCCGGGTTCGTTCGTCGAGAGCGGTGGATAGAGAACCCAACCTACGCCGGAACCAAGTTGCCCGTCTCCCCCTGGTGTCAGAAGCGACGCGACACCCAAGGCCACGCCGGCGACATATAGCCAGTAGGACAGGTTGTTCATGCGCGGAAACGCCATATCCGGCGCGCCGATTTGCAGTGGCATGAAATAGTTGCCAAATCCGCCGAACAGGGCGGGGATGACGACGAAGAACATCATCAGGACGCCGTGATAGGTGATCATCACGTTCCACAGATGGCCGTTAGGCGTACATTCTTCCGCAGAGGGCAGGAAGCGCGCGCCTTCCAAACACATGAACTGGACACCGGGATGCATCAGTTCCATCCGCATGTAGACCGTGAAGGCAACAGAGATGAAGCCCACAATCGCTGCGGTGAAGAGATACAGGATACCGATATCTTTATGGTTCGTTGACATGAACCAGCGGGTAAAGAAGCCGCGCTGGTCCTCTTCCCCGTGCCCATGAATGGCTGCGTCGGCCATGCTATCCTCCAAGACGAGATGTGCTGGCCGGTGTTACCCGGCTTGCTAGAATTGCGACGTTATTAGAACGTCCCGTCTTGCGGCGCAATGTTTCACGATGCGACGATTTGCACGCAATGCGCGAAGATGTTGTGTCATTGCCCGATCCGGGACCGACAGCTAGCCGAATATGCGCGTGAAGCTACGTTTCAAGGCTATGTCAACATCTTCCAACGTCACCGGCAGACCCAGATCGACCAGGCTGGTTACACCATGTTCGCTGATTCCGCAGGGGACGATTCCGTCGAAATGGGATAGATCCGGATCGACGTTGATCGATAGCCCGTGAAAGCTGACCCATTTGCGGACCTTCAGGCCGATGGCCGCGATCTTTTCTTCTCGCAGACTACCGTCAGGATTGCGGGGCTTGTCCGGTCGCGTGACCCAGACACCGACACGACCTTCACGACGTTCGCCTTTGACATTGAATTCGTCCAGTGTCGCAATGACCCAGTCTTCGACATCATGCACGAATTTTCGCACGTCACGGCCACGATCATTCAGGTCGAGCATCGCGTAGGCGATTCTCTGTCCCGGTCCGTGATAGGTGTATTGTCCGCCCCTGCGGGTTTCATGGACGGGAAAGCGGTCGGGGTCTTTCAGGTCAGCAGGATTGGCACTTGTGCCAGCCGTGTAAAGGGCTGGATGTTCAAGCAGCCAGATTGCTTCGCCAGCCGCGCTATCCCTGATTCGCGCAACACGCGCCTCCATCTCGCTTACGGCAAGGTCATAGGGGACCAATTCATCGGAGTGGATCCATTCGGGGTTCGGCATGGCGATGACTTCCAGATAGCTTCGACGTTCAGATAGTCCGCCGCGCATGCTTTTCCCACCCATCTCGAAAGATTGGCTGCTACGCTACGGAAGGTGAAATTTTGCTCTTCACATCCTCTGCGCGTTTCGCTACACCCCGCGCACTGTCTGGCACGTGCGGTCGTGGCGGAATTGGTAGACGCGCAGCGTTGAGGTCGCTGTGGGGTAACTCCCGTGGAAGTTCGAGTCTTCTCGACCGCACCAGACAGGACTGTTTTCCCTGTGAAATTCAAGGATGAGGGTATTCAGATTCCCCCATCTGGTTCCCCAAGCGGATCCAGAAAAGTCTCCTTTTCATACTGCCGCGCCGCACGCAGCATCTTCAGCCCAAGCCGGGATCAGGTGAGATCCTCTAGGCTAAGAATGCGGTACGAAAAGCGGTTGGAGCAATAATCCCGAAACCTCTACCGACAGCCTGAAACCGTTGGTCATGGCGTCGATAGAGGTTCCATAGTCTGTTCAAAGCATGTGTTGCAGAAGCTTAGAACGGGATCTCGTCATCGTCGAACTGGTTCGACGGAGCGTCGTTGCTGGATCCCGATGGCGCTGCGCCATAGCCACCGCCAGATGATTGGTCGGTCGGATAGTTGTTGCCGCCGTCTCCGCGACCGTCAAGCATCGTCAACTCGCCTTTATAGGGGCGCAGCACGACTTCGGTGGAATACCGGTCCTGACCGCTTTGATCCTGCCATTTGCGCGTTTCGAGCTGGCCTTCGAGGTAAACCTTGGACCCCTTGCGCAGATATTGTTCCGCAATCTTGGCCAGCGGCTCCGAGAAGATCGCAACCGAATGCCATTCCGTGCGTTCGCGGTTCTCGCCCGTGTTACGGTCGCGCCAGCGTTCAGATGTCGCGACGCGCAGGTTTACGACCTTGCCGCCGTTCTGGAATGTGCGCACCTCTGGATCACGTCCCAGATTGCCAACCAGAATCACTTTGTTCACCGAACCTGCCATGCGTCATCTCTCCCGAATCTAGGCGTTGACGGACACAGTAGAACAAATGCGCGCGGCTCAAAAGCGGATCGCCACCGACAGGCTGGATGAGGCGCAAAAAATTCGTTATGGTCCAAGCAAACTGGAACGGGGACATTTCGGTGAGACAAGCTGTAACATTTCTTACGGCGGTCGCGGGGTTGTGCATCTCGACGGGCGTGGCAGCGCAACAGGCAACGGTTTCAAGCAAGGCTCGGACTACGTTGTTCAAGTCGCAAACGGATTTTCTCGATAGTCGCGGGGCGGTGCAATACGAGCATTCCGAACGCCTGCGTCCCAAGTCAGAGTTGCTGGGCGAGGTGAATCTCGGCGCGCTTCCCATGGTCGAGTATCGTGGCACTTACCTGCCAATGGCACAGCAGGCCGCGCGCAAGCACGGTATCCCCGAGCAGATTTTCGTGCGGCTGGTACAAACCGAAAGCAACTGGAACCCGAAAGCCGTGTCTCATAAAGGGGCGATCGGGTTGGCGCAGTTGATGCCTCAAACTGCGCGGTTGCTTGGGGTAAACGCACATGATCCGCAGCAGAATCTGGACGGCGGCGCAAAGTATCTGCGTCGGCAGTACGACAAGTTCCGCTCCTGGCGGCTGGCCCTGGCGGCATATAATGCTGGCCCCAAAGCGGTCGAGCAATATCGCGGCGTGCCGCCTTATACCGAAACGAAGAACTATGTTTTGCGAATACTTGGCTCGGGTTGAGTTGTCGCAATTGTCAAAGTTAACCGTTAGTTAATTTCTTCTACCTCCACTCATCATGATATGGTAACAAGTGCGTGTTGGCGGAGCGTGAGTATATTTTCGGTATGTCGTTCCGTTAGGTTAGGAGAGTGATATTATGAATTTTAAAACTTTTGGCATGGCGGCGGCATTGTCTTGTGCGGCTGGCATGGGATCTGCTGCGGTGTTGGATTTTGCGTCACCCGTCAGCCTTGATCATGGTGGTTCCCATGTTGTGAACTATTCATGGGGCACGATGACTGTCAGTTCTGCGGTTGATGGTATTTTCAACTGGGGTGGTTCTGTCACGCAAAGCGGATTCGGCTATGGCGTGAATGGCAACCCGGATACCGATCCGGAGCTTGTGGATGGCAAGCCTATCTTCAGCAGTGAGGCGCTAACGTTCTCGTTCAGCCGCGACATCCTGCTGAACAGCATCCTGTTCTCGGAAATGGACGACAACGACGATTACAAGGTGTATATTGATGGCTCGCCTCTGATCGCCGGCGATTTCACCTTGTCAGACGGCAACCCGCTTGAGCTTGGTGGTCTTCTTGCCCGCAGCTTCACGATCGAGGCCGTCGGGGAATGGGATACGTGCTACTTCATATTCAACTGCAATGAAGATGCGCCTTTCGGCAACGACTCGTTCGGCGTAGCGGGCATCACAGCAGCAGTCCCTCTACCAGCTGCTGGCTGGGCGCTGATTGCCGGTCTGGGTGCTCTGGGCGCTACGCGTCGTCGTAAGAAAGCCTAAGGCTTGACATCTTTCATCTAGAAAAGGCGGCTTGGGCCGCCTTTTTGCTTTTTCAGTGGGTGGAATCGGCGCTCTCTTGACAGAAACGTCACTCACGGGTGACGCTAAGTTATGGAGGCGCTGCATTCCAGAAGGAGCTGAAAATGCGGGTTCATCAGATACTAAGAACAAAATCCGATGACGGAGTCGTCACGATAGAACCGGATGCGCGGATTGCAGATGCCGCAGCTCTTCTGTCGTCTAGACGTATCGGCGCGGTGGTGGTTTCGCCCGACGGAAAGAAGGCAGTCGGCATTTTGTCAGAACGCGACATTGTGCGTGAATTGGGACAGCGTGGTCCGGTGTGTCTTGAAGACACCGTGGACAAGCTGATGACGCAGGAGGTCATTTCCTGCAAGCGCGAGGATATGAGCGCCGCAGTGTTCCGCCTGATGACCGATGGACGTTTCCGCCACCTGCCGGTGATCGAGGATGGCGAGATGGTCGGACTGATCTCCATCGGTGATGTCGTAAAGGCGCAACTGTCTGAACTGGAGATGGAAAAAGACGCGCTGCAAGGGATGATCATGGGTCACTGACAGCCTGATATTCTGCGATTGCATTGAAATCATGTTGCATTGCAGCACCAGATACTGTTGCTTGCACCAAGTTTGAGTGGGGGCAGCATGCGAATTGGTCTTTATCCTGGCACATTCGATCCGTTGACGATCGGTCACAGCGACATCATTCGCCGCGCTTGCGCGTTGGTGGATCGGCTTGTGGTCGGCGTGGCGATCAATCGAGACAAGGGGCCGCTCTTCACGCTGGAAGAACGCGTCGCCATGATCGAGGAACAGCGCGAAACGCTCGTGGGCAGCAGCGGCGCCGAACTGTTGGTTCATCCGTTCGAGAACCTGCTGATCGACTGCGCACATGACGTCGGTGCGTCCGTGATCATCCGCGGCCTGCGTGCTGTGTCTGACTTCGAATATGAATTCCAGATGGTCGGCATGAACCGAACGCTTGATTCATCGGTCGAGACGGTTTTTCTGATGGCCGAAGCGCAGCATCAGGCGGTCGCGTCCCGGCTGGTCAAGGAAATCGCGCGTCTTAATGGCGATGTATCAAAATTCGTTTCGCCCTCAGTTGAAGAGGCGCTGAAGTCGAAATTCGCGGCGCGTAAATAGTCTGAAACGGAAAAGGCCGACGCTTCGACGCCGGCCTTTGGCTTCTGTGGGTCCGGATCAGATTCGCTTGCCAATCTCGGCTGCGGTATCCAGCATCCGGTTCGAGAATCCCCATTCATTGTCGTACCATGACAGAATGCGAACCATGTTGCCGTTCAGAACCTTGGTTTGTTCCGAGGCAAAGATCGACGAACGCGGATCGTGGTTCATGTCCATGGACACGACCGGATCATCGGTGTAGCCCAGAACGCCCTTCAGCGGACCATCAGCGGCGGCCTTCGCGGCAAGTTTGTTGATTTCCTCGATACTCGTGTCGCGACCCGCCTGAAAGGTCAGGTCGACGCAGGACACGTTCGGGGTCGGAACGCGGATCGCGGTGCCGTCCAGCTTGCCGTCGAGTTCCGGCAGAACCAGCCCCAGCGCCCGGGCCGCGCCCGTGGAAGTCGGGATCATGTTCATCGCTGCCGCACGTGCCCGGTACAGATCCTTGTGCAGCGTATCCAGTGTTGGCTGGTCGCCCGTGTAGCTGTGGATCGTTGTCATCAACCCGCTGGTGATGCCGACACTATCGTTCAGAACCTTCGCGACCGGCGCAAGGCAGTTCGTCGTGCAGGATCCGTTGGACACAACAATGTCGTCGCTGGTCAGGGTGTCGTGGTTCACGCCGTAGACAATGGTCTTGTCCGCACCACTTGCGGGGGCGGAAACCAGAACGCGCTTGGACCCGTTCTCAAGATGTAGCGCGGCCTTGTCGCGTGCGGTGAAGATCCCGGTGCATTCCAGCACCACGTCAATGTCGCTCCATGGCAGCGCCTTCGGGTCGCGTTCCGCGGTGACCTTGATCGGACCGCGACCGATGTCAATCGTGTCGCCCGAAACCGTCACATCGCCGTTGAAGCGACCGTGCACGCTGTCATAGCGCATCAGGTGGGCATTGGTTTCAACCGGGCCAAGATCGTTGATGGCGACGATTTCGATATCCGTACGGTTGCTCTCAGCCAGCGCGCGCAGCACGTTGCGACCGATCCGACCGAATCCGTTGATTGCGACTTGAAGTGCCATAGGGTCCCTCCAGACTAGGCAGGGCGCGCGGCCCTGCGCGGAATGTTATCGCTAACTTTCCGAAATCTGACAAAAGGTCAACCCGCATCACCTGAGATGCGGGCCAATCCGAAGGGATGAGGCAGGATTGTCAGTGAATGAGGCGGCCCATCGCAGCGGCGACATCGGCCATGCGGTTTGAGAAGCCCCATTCATTATCGTACCAGGCCAGCACGCGAACGGTGCGACCACCAACCACTTTGGTCTGGTCCGGCGCGAAGATCGACGAATATCCGGTGTGGTTGAAGTCGATGGATACCTTCGGTTCCGGATCATACGCCAGAACAGATCCCATATGTCCGACAGCCGCTTCGCGGACGATTTCATTCACGTCCTCGACGGAAACGTCCTTTGCCGCCTCGAAGGTCAGGTCGACGGCGGATACATTCGGCGTGGGCACGCGCATTGCGGTGCCGTCCAGCTTGCCGGCCAGTTCGGGCAGCACCTCACCAATCGCCTTCGCCGCGCCGGTAGATGTCGGGATCATCGCCATCGCAGCTGCGCGCGCGCGGTACAGGTCGCTGTGGCGACGGTCCAGTGTCGGCTGGTCGCCGGTATAGCTGTGGATGGTGGTCATGATGCCGCGCTCGATGCCGATTGCCTCATTCAGAACCTTTGCCAGCGGGGCAAGGCAGTTCGTGGTGCAGGACCCGTTCGACACGACCTCATGCGCTGGCGTCAGTTCCCGGTGGTTCACGCCGTACACAATCGTCTTGTCGGCGTTGCGGGCGGGGGCCGAAACAAGAACCTTTTTCGCGCCGCGTTCCAGGTGCACCGCTGCCTTGTCGCGTGCGTTGAACTTCCCGGTGCATTCCAGAACGACATCGACGCCGGACCAGTCCAGTTCACTCGGATCATAAGTCGACTGGACTTCGATCGGACCACGGCCCAGGTCCAGCGCGTTTCCATCCACACGGATATCGCTGTCGAAACGGCCATGCACGCTGTCATACTTCAGAAGATGCGCATTCGTTTCGATGGGGCCGGTGGCGTTCATCTTCACAACATGGACATCGTTGCGCCCGCTTTCGAAAATATGTGCAAGTGTGCAGCGCCCGATGCGCCCGAAACCGTTGATGCCTACGGTGATGGTCATAGATGCCTCCAGCCAGCGTTCAAGAGGCATCTACCAAGTTTTCAAAAAGTGAAAACAGTGTGTTAGCGCAAACCCCCATGTGTTTGCGCCAACGGTTGCGCTAACGTGCGCTTTCGTACGGGATCAGCCTTCTTCCAACCACTTGACCTGCTCCGGCGTCAGTTCGATTTCCAGCGCTTTCAGGCTGTCATCGAGTTCCCACAGGCGGCGCGGGCCGATCAGCGGCACCAGTGGGAAGGGCTGGTTGAGACAATAAGCCAGCGCGATATGGATCGGGCTTGCGCCCAACTCGTCGGCAAGTTCAATCGCACGATCCCGGCGTCCGAAGTTTTCCTCCGAATACCAGCAGCGGACCAGTTCTTCATTGTCCCGCTTGTCGCGCCCGGCGGCAGGGGTGAAGAAGCCGCGCCCCTGGCTGGACCAGGCGAAATTCGTGACCTGGCGGTCGGTGAGCCACTTTCGCCATTCGGCGGTCGATGCCGTTACGCAGCCTGCCCAGATCGGTTCCAGCATCTCGGACAGGGAAAACTGGTTGGACAGGACCGATGGCGCCGTCTTGCCGTTTGCCTTTGCGTACTCGATTGCTTCGTCGAACCGTTCGCGCGTCCAGTTCGATCCGCCAAAGGGCCCGCGGATGCGTCCGGCTTTGACCTCCGCATCCATCGCGTCGACGAATTCACCCACTGGTACATCGGGGCTGTCGCGGTGCATGAAGTACACATCCACATGATCGGTACCCAAACGTTCAAGGCTTTGGTCTAGCTGTTTGGCAATCACATCGGGATAGACAAGTGGCGAATGCGCGCCCTTACCGATCAGCACGATTTCGTCACGCACGCCTCGCGCTTGCAGCCAGTCGCCGAACACCTTCTCGGTCCGACCGCCGCCATAGATGAAGGCCGTGTCAAAAACGTTGCCGCCTTTTTCGTAGAAGGCATCGAGCAGGGGAGCCGCATCGGCAAATCGCTTGAAGTCCTCGAACCCCAGCGCAACCGGGCTGGCCGATTTGTCGACACCCGCGATCTTGCCGCGCTTGATCGTGCCTGCGCTGTTGTCGATGGGCGAGCCTGTGATGGTCATGGTTTTCCGCGTGGCCGTTTCGATTTCGAATTCGAGGCCCGCATCTGTCCGCCACTGGTCCAGCACCCGCAAGTTGCCCAGCGTGTCGTCCCAGCTCATGCCCGGCGCGCTGAATTGCTTCTGACCTGCCCGGATCGCTTCGCCGACGGCATCCACCTCGAAGGAATAGAGCCATCCGCTTTCGGGTACCGACACGGACTCCTTGCTGCCATCCGCGCGGATGATGTCGATCACGCCTGTGCCGCCTTCGCGACCGCCTGCGAACCAGAAATCAGGGACCTCGATCCGGCCTTTTGTGCCGATGATCCGCAGCACGTTGTCCTGCGCCAGCGAGACGGAACAGGACACTTCCGCAATGATATCATTCGGGAAATGCAGCAGTGCCGCCGCCCATTCATCGACGCCTGATTGCCCCAGATGCGCGGTGCCCTGAACCCGAACCGGATCAAGGAAGGGTTTTCCCGCAGCTGTACCCGCGATCAGACGGGACATGGATACTGGATAGCAGCCGACATCCAGAATGCCACCGCCCGCCAGATCATTGGCGTAAAGGCGGTGGTTGGGATCAAACGCCCCCATGGCAAATCCGAAGCTCGATTTGATCGCGCGGACCTCGCCGATCACGCCGTCTTTCAGCAGATCCAGCAACTTCGCCGTCTGCGGATGCAGACGGTACATGAAGGCCTCGCCCATGAAGGTGCCCGCCTTGCGCGCCTCGTGCAGCATTGCGTCGGCCTCGAACGCGCTCAGCCCCATCGGTTTTTCGATCAGTGCATGTTTGCCTGCGCGGGCGGCCTTGATGCCCCATTCCGCATGCTGCGGGTGTGGTGTCGAAATATAGACGGCGTCCACATCCGGATCGGCCAACAAAGCGTCATAGCCGTCCAGAACCCGCGCGCCGGGGAAGTGTTCGGCATAGTCTGGCTTACGGGGGTTGCGTGCGCCTATGGCGACCAGCTTGCCTGTTTTGGAATTCGCAACGCCGCCTGCGAAGGCGCGCGCGATACCGCCGGGCCCGATGATGCCCCAACGAATTTTATTTTGTGAAGTCATTTAGTTGCCTCGTGATATTGAAGTGAGGTTTCGTGTCTATGTCAGGCGTTTGCCCTGCTCGTCAAACAGGTGGCAGCGACCTGCCGGGATTGCGGCTGCTACGGCCCCCCCGATGTCGTCATTCTCGGATTCGTCACGTTCGACGATCAGTTGCTCATCCGTCTTCGTGCCCGAATAAATGAAGGTTGTTGCGCCAAGATGTTCGATCACATCTACCTTCAGATTCAGGTCACAATCACCTTGGCCCGCAGGCAGAAAGTGCTCAGGCCGGACACCCAATGTGACATGAGTGGTTGATGGGATCTGTTTGACGGGCAGTGCCAGCCTTGCACCATGCTGATTGGCCAAAGACAAGGTGACGGTATCCGCCGTGTGGTCCACGATCTCGGCAGCCATGAAATTCATCTTTGGTGATCCCATGAAACCCGCGACGAACTGGTTCACGGGGTCATGATACAACTCCAAGGGGCTGCCGATTTGTTCTATCCGCCCATCCCGCAGTACGACGATGCGGTCGGCGAGTGTCATCGCCTCTGTCTGGTCGTGGGTGACATAGATCATGGTCACGCCCAGTTCCGAATGCAGCCGCGCGATTTCAACGCGCATCTGCACCCGCAGTTCCGCGTCGAGATTGGACAGGGGTTCGTCAAACAGGAAAACCTCAGGGTTGCGGACGATAGCACGGCCGATGGCAACGCGTTGGCGCTGGCCGCCCGAAAGTTGCTTCGGGCGACGTTCAAGAAGATTTTCTATTTGAAGGACTTGCGCGGCATTCTTCACGCGCTGGTTCGTGTCGGCCTTGTCGTTTCCATTCATGCGCAGGCCGAAGGACAGATTTTCTTCCACCGTCATATGCGGATACAGCGCATAGGACTGGAACACCATTGCCGTGCCCCGATCTGCCGGTTCGACGTCGTTGACGACTGTGCCGCCGATGCCGATTTCGCCGTCCGAGATATCTTCCAGCCCTGCGATCATCCGCAGCAATGTGGACTTGCCGCATCCCGAAGGGCCGACGAATACGACGAACTCGCCGTCCTGAATGTCCAGATCCGCGCCGTGGATGACCTGAACCTGCCCGTAGCGCTTGATAACGTTATTGAGTGTAACACCAGCCATGTGCCGCCCTTTCTATTTGACCGCGCCGGCGGTGATACCGGCCATGAAGTAACGTTGCAGGAAGATGAAGACCACGAGCATGGGGGCCGTCAGAAGAACCGCGCCGACCATGATGCCGCCCCAGCTGACACGCGTGACGCCGATCAGCGAGCCGAGCGCGACGGGAGCCGTCATCATCTCGGGGTCGTTCGCGATCAGAAGCGGCCAGAGGTAGTTGTTCCATGAATGCAGGAACAGGATGATGGACAGCGCTGCGATCGTAGGTTTTGCCATCGGCATCGCGACACGCAGGAATATCTGCCATTCCTTGACGCCTTCGACACGTGCGGCATCGAACAGCTCTGTCGGCATCATCGAAAACGACTGCCGCATGAACAGGACGCCGAGCGAGTTGAACAGCGGGGGCGCAATCAGCGCAAACCACGTGTTCGATAGCCCGAAATCCCGTGCGACCATGATGAATTGCGGGATCACGACGACGAAATAGGGCAACGTGATCGTACCGAGAATGATCGCCAGCACGACACTGCGCCCATGAAAGCGGTAGCGCACCAGCGCCCAGCCGGCCATCGAGGTCAGCATCACCGACAGGAAGGTATAAACCGTTGCGACCACGACCGAGACGAAGATCGTGCGGACGAAACCGGTGTCCTCCTGCAAGGCCTGGAAATTGGGCCAGAACTGGTTGGAGGGGGTCAGCTCGATGCCCGGGCTGAAGATACCGTTTTCCGGCATGGTCGAGAAAACGAACATCATCCAAAGCGGAAACAGCCAGATGATCGCCAGCGGCACGATGGCTGCGTGCAGGGCAAGGCTGCGGGTCAGGCGAGTGGCGGATTTGGATCTCATGTCTTGTCCCTTCCGAGCCACAGGTTGAGCAGGGATATGATCACGGCGAGACCGGCAATCGTGTAGGCCACGGCGGAGGCATAGCCGAAGTTCAGTACCGTGAAGCCCTGGCGGTACAGGAACAGGCCCAGTGTCTCGGTCGCGCCACCCGGACCGCCGCGATTGGTGATCAGGAAGGGCTCGGCAAACAATTGCATTGTCCCGATGACCGACAGCACCACGCAGAACAGGATGATCGGTCGCAGGAGCGGCAGGGTGATGTGGAAGAACTGCTGGACAGGCGACACCTTGTCGAGCGTTGCGGCCTCGTACACGTCTTCAGGGATGGATTGCAGGCCCGACAGGATGATGATGGCGTTGTATCCGACCCAACGCCACGTGACGGCCATGATGATCAAGGCCATTGCCGCCGTCGGGTTGGCAAACCACTGGACCATGGGCAGGCCGATGCCGTCGAGGATCTTGTTCACAACGCCGAAATCGACGTTGAACATCAGACGAAACACGGCGGCGTAAGCGACTTCGCCCACCACGACCGGGGCGAAAAACGCGAACCGCATGATCCCGCGTGCTTTGAGAAGCTGCGAGTTGAGCAGCACGGCCAGCAGGGTGGCCAGGGCGATCATCACCGGCACCTGGATCACGAGGATCAGAAGCGTGTTCTTCAGCGCGTTGTGGAATGCCGGATCGACGGTCAGGCGCCCCCAGGTCATGGACGGGTTGAACGTCCAGGGCAGGCGGCGCGTGGCCATGAATGACAGGTAGAAGGAATAGATGATCGGCCAGACCCAGAACCCGACAAAGACCAGAAGGTAGGGTGTCAGGAATCCGTAGGCCGTAGCAGTACGGGTCCGCATAGCGATTGCCTTGTCGAAAGTCGTGTGTCCGCCCGGACCGTGACAGGCCCGGGCGGGAAAGGGTTACTGCGCTGCGGGGATGCCTGTGACCAGCTCGATCTGCTTGGCGGCGTCATCCAGCGCCGCTTGCGCGCTGTCATAGCCACCGTTCAGATACTGGGTCTGCACCGTTTGCACGATCTGATCCGCGTCGCCGAAGAAGGATGTGCCGCGCATCGGGTTGATCTGGTCAAGCGTGCCAAGGATCGTTTCCCAGACCGGCTGATCGCCCCAGAATGGCAGGCCGTCCTGCACATACGGATCTTCCAGTGCGCTCAGGAGCGATGGCACCAGACCGTAGGATTTCAGCATGGTGACCTGTCCGTCATTCGTGCCAAGCGCGTAGTTCACATAAGCCCAGGCCGCTTCCTTGTTCTCGGAATTGGCGGGGATGGCGAGCGACGACCCGCCAAGGTTTGCGGCATGTGCGCCATCGGCCGACAGCGACGGCATCAGGTAAACGCCCCATTGGCCAGCCTGATCTTCGGGCGCGGTGGAGCGGATCGTGCCCTCGTACCAGCCGCCATACATTTGCGAGGCCACGGCACCCGCATTGTTGTTCTGGATCTTCTCGTTCCAGTCGGCGGCGGTCATCAGCCCTTCGTCTACAAGGCTTTTGACGACATCAAGCGCGGCGACGCAGGAAGGCTGGTTGACCGTGATCGATTCACCGTCATTCGAGAAATAGCCGCAACCCTGTTCATTTGCGATCATGCGGAACCATTCCGTATCGCCGTTCAGATCGGCATTGGTCATGGTGACGCCGTCATTGGCTTCCATGATCTGCTTGCCGGCAGCGATGAAGTCATCCCAGGTTTGGATACTCGCCGGGTCCACGCCTGCGTTGTCATAAAAATCGCGGCGATAGAACATCGCGACCGGGCCCGAATCCCACGGCATGGCATAGGCGACATCCCCGACTTCCAGTTCCGTGCGCTTGAAGTCGGGGAATCTTGCCGAGCTTTCTTCGTCGTAGCCAAGGTCGCGCAGATTGGCGAAGCAGTCGGGGAATTGCGCCCAGAAGATTTCCGCTTCGTGGTTTTCAATCGACAACACATCGGGCAGGCCGGACCCACCAGCCGCGCAGCCCGCGAGGGTGCGGTCAAACACTTGCTGGTTGCCCAGATCTTCTACAGTGACCGTTACATCGGGGTATTCGGCATTAAAGCCTTCGATCACCGATTCCAGCGATGAAGCGGCGATGTTCCAGCTCCAGACCGTGATTTCACCGGATTGTGCGTGGGCACCGCCCGCGGCCAATCCCAACGCCAAAGCGGCGCAGCTTGCGTAAAGACGCATGGTTTTCTCCTCCCATTTCGGTTGCCCGGTCTCCGGGTCGAACCTAGTGTAGGTTAGAGGAAATACGGGAGGCGTCTTCTTCAACGGGAAGACGAACGAGTTGAAAAGTAAGATCGACGGAAAACGTTACTGGAATCCGCTGAAAAGCACGGTGGAGGCCGTGCCGAACCAGCTTGTCATCAGCGATGAAGAACCCGGCATCATGTCTGCCCCGCACTGGCATGCGCAGGTGGAGGTGAATTTCGTCTTCTCCGGATATGTCGAATACCAGATGCAGGGTTACAATGTCCGGCTGGATGAGGGGGCGCTATCGCTGTTCTGGGGCGGGGTGCCTCACCGGGTCATAGATACGGCGGCCGGGTCACGATTCGTCGCCATCCATTTGCCAATACTGCATTTCTTCCGGTTGCGCCTGGCTGCTGACATGCAGCAAAAGCTGATGCGTGGCGGAACATTGGTGACGGCAGAGCGCGAACGTGAAGATGACCACGCCTTCGCTCGCTGGTCCGAATTTCTTCGCTCTAACGATGAAGCGCGGATGAACCACGCGATCGAGGAGGTGTTGCTCAGGATAGAACGTATCCGTTTTGCCCCTTACCGTCTTCTTGAGGCTGGCGCGGCGGAGCAGGCTGAAACCGAAACCCCTGATCAGACGAGCTTTCATAACATCGGCCGGATCTGCGAATTCGTGACCCAAAATTTTCGCGACGATATCGACAGCCGTGCCATCGCGCTGCATGCGGATATCCACCCCAAATACGCGATGAGCGTTTTCAAGAAATCCACCGGCATGACGTTGAATGAATATGTCAGCCTCCTGCGGCTGTCTTACGCGCAGGCGCTGTTGATGCGTGAGGAGGCGAACGTTCTGGAGGTTGCACTGGATAGCGGATTCGGGTCGCTGTCTGCCTTCAACAAGAGCTTCCGCAAGCTGTCGGGGATGAGCCCGTCAGACTTCAAGCGCCAGATGCGAATGCGACCGGACATGCCGCCGAACTGACCGAGCGGGTTGTGGACCTTGCCATTGGACGGCTAGACCTCGGCTGAATGACAGCAAGGAGGTTTCATGTCGCATTCCCCCATCGCGTTTCTGGCGTCTGCCGATGAAGGCAATATCGACCTCTGGTTGACTGAACTGCGTGCCCGGATGCCTGATGAAGACATTCGGACATTGGAAGAGTTGAGCGATGCGGAACGCGTGCAATGTGATATCGCCATCGTCGCGCAGCCGACACCCGACATGCTGGATGCAGTGCCCAATGTCACATGGATTCACAGCCTGTGGGCGGGCGTCGATTCTATCCGCACCGTGATGGAGCCGCGCGGCACGCCGGTTGTTCGACTGGTAGATCCGCAATTGGCTGAAACGATGGCCGAGGCGGTTCTGGCGTGGGTGATGTATCTGCACCGCGACATGCCTGCCTATGCACGACAGCAACGCGCGCATGAGTGGAAAAAGCAGCCATACTGCCGGGCGTCTGATCGCACGGTTGCGATCCTCGGGCTCGGTGCGCTGGGGCAGACGGCCGCGCGTCGCTTGGCGCCGCAAGGGTTTCGGTTGAAAGGGTGGAGCCGGTCCGCCAAGTCAATCGATGGCATGGAGTGCTTTCACGGGGACGACGGGTTGGTGGCTGCAGTGACCAATGCGGATATCGTTGTCTCTCTGTTGCCGCTGACGCCGGATACATGCGGTGTAATAGACCAAAAGATTCTGGGGGCGTTCAAGCAGAGTGCAGGATTGATCAATTTCGGACGAGGGCCGGTGATTGATGAAGTCGCGCTCCGGCAGGCGCTGGGCAATGGCTCGCCGGGGCATGCTGTGCTAGATGTGTTCGCACAGGAGCCTTTGCCGAGCGACAACTGGATGTGGGACCATCCGGCGGTTACAATTCTGCCTCATATTTCAGCGCCAACGGATAGCCGTACCGCTTCTGCCATTGTTTCCAAGGCTATAGCACGATTTCGTGCGACCGGCGAAATCCCCGAAGCGGTTGATTGGAAGCGCGGATATTAGTCATTGATCCGCAGATCATTGATCTCGTTGAATGTTTCACCGTAGTTTCTGCGCGAGCGCCGTCGGCGCGCCGAAGAAAGTCCAGCAGGAGACATCAATGCGTTTCATTATCAAGACCGGCCTTCTGATCTCGCTGAGTTGTGCGGTCGCCCCCGCTTTCGCTCATACCGGCGTGCATGGCGGCAGCGGATTTGCGTCCGGCTTTTCGCATCCGCTCATGGGGCCGGACCATGTTGCCGCGATGCTGGCCGTTGGGCTTTGGGCCTCGGTGATAGGGCGCAAGGCGATCTGGATTCTGCCCATTGCGTTCCCCTTGGTAATGGCCTTTGGTGCGGTGCTGGGTATCGCAGGTATCGCGGTGCCTGTGGTCGAATCCGGAATTGCGGCATCTGCTTTGGTCATTGGCTTGGCTGCTGCATTGACCATCCGTCCCCCGCTGAGCATCGCTGTAGCCTTGGTCGGTATTTTCGCGCTGTTTCACGGCCATGCCCATGGCACGGAAATGCCGGTGATGACCAATCCCGTTTCTTATGGTCTTGGTTTCCTCACGGGCACGCTACTGCTGCACCTGGCGGGGATCGGACTGGGTTTGTTTGCCGGGACGAAACTGGGCAATCTCGGCAGTCGCGCGGCAGGAGCGGCAATTGCGTTGGCTGGCGCTGGGTTCCTGAGCGGCGCGATTTAAGCGCCTGAGGCCACGCGAATTTCGCTGGGCCCATTGCACATGCAGCATGGCGGTTTAAGTCAGAGGCTCAGCCAAGGAGAGCCGCCATGCAGAAATTCTCGCTCCTCGATCTAGCACCGGTCGCGGAAGGTGAAACCGTCGCACACGCTTTGTCGCACAGTGTAGAACTTGCACAGGCGGCTGAACAGCAGGGCTATCACCGGTTCTGGCTGGCAGAACACCACAATATGCCGGGCATCGCCAGCGCGGCCACATCCGTGGTGATCGGGCAGGTTGCACAGGCCACATCGACGATTCGCGTGGGTGCAGGCGGGATCATGTTGCCCAACCATTCGCCGCTCGTCATTGCGGAACAGTTCGGCACGCTGGAAACCCTGTTTCCGGGCAGGATCGATCTGGGGCTGGGGCGCGCACCCGGAACGGATATGGCGACGGCCCGCGCGCTGCGCCGGAGCATGGATCATTCGGACAGTTTCCCTCAGGATGTGGTGGAACTGATCGGCTATTTCGACGATGTAGCGGATGGCGCGCGTATCCAGGCGGTGCCCGGGGGCGGGACGCATGTTCCAATCTGGATTCTCGGTTCCAGCCTGTTCGGCGCGCAGCTGGCGGCTTATCTCGGATTGCCCTATGCGTTTGCGTCGCATTTTGCCCCCGCCATGCTCGAACAGGCAATCGAGACCTACCGCGAAACTTTCAAACCGTCACGGCATCTGGAAAAGCCCTATTTCATGATGGCCGCTGGTGTCTGTGCTGCCGATACCGATGAGGAGGCGCTTTTCCTGCGGTCGTCGCAAATTCTGGCCTTCGCGCGTCTACGCGGCGGCAAACCGGGAAAACTTCCACGCCCCGTGCCTGATGTAACCGAGGAGGTGCCGCCCGCGGTTATGCAGGGCGTGGAGGATGCAATGTCATGCTCCGCAGTCGGCAGCCGCGACGCGGTTGAGGCCCGTCTGAAAGACCTGATTGCCCGGTATGAACCGGATGAGATGATGATTACGGGAATGATCCACGACCATACTGCACGGCTGAAATCCTTCGCAATCGCAGCAGATGCGCTGTCGTGCCTGACGCGAACCTAGCCGCCGGTGTTGGCGCGCCTGTGCATCATATCCTTCATGGTCGAGATCTCGTCGGTCATTTGAAGCGATTGCGAGCGTGTCAATCCCACCGCCCCAGTCATGAATCGCGCATCAGTGTTCAGAGTGTGCAGGACGCCCATTTTCAGCTCGTCCAGAATGACCCCGTGAGAGATGAACCACAGCGCATCCGACCGCAGCAACGCGCCGCGCCCAAAAGCCAGCGAGATGGTTTCCAGCCAGACGCGCGGCTCTGTCACGCCGATGGACACGAGGTAGTCGTCCACCGTCCGCCTGATCAGCGCATGCTGCGTGGGCAGGATCAACGGCAATTCACGGGCGAGGGTGGTGATGGGCTCTGACTGGCGCGGATGGTCCGGCCGGACTGCAACCACAACCGTTTCATCATAGAGATAGTCGAAGCCCAGCCCCGGCATCTCGCGCGGCTGCGGCATGCGTCCAACCATCAGGTCGATGCGACGGCTGCGCAGGAGGTCCAGCAGATACTGGTTTGGTCCGGTCGTCACGGAAACGGTGCATTCGGGGTAAAGTCCGGCGAATTCCAAGGCGACTTCCGGAAAGAACCGTGTTGCGGCCGTTGGCAGAAGCCCCACACGAATGCGCGACCCGCCCCCTGCGGTGCGCATCGCCGCCGCGCCCGATTCCAGCGATTGCACGGCTTGCAGGGCATGGCGCCGAAAGGTTTCCCCGGCGGGCGTCAGGATAGTGCGGCGCCCTTTGCGCGTGAACAGGGGTTGGCCAAGCATCAGCTCCAGATCGGACAGGGTTTTGGACATCGCCGGCTGAGACACGCCCATCCGTTCGGCAGCGGCGCTTACGGTGCCTTCCTGCGCGACGCCCAGAAAACACCGGATATGGCGTAGCTTGATTCCTCTATGCATAACGATACGGTTATACTAGTTCACGCGCTTTGTATTTTTTTCTTTCCGAGCCACGTGAGAAACAGGCCACAGGGAGAAACGTATGTTCGCACTGAAACGACCTTGGGGTCATATTCACTACAAGTTGGATGGCGCGGCGAAATCGAACACGGTTCTGTTCATCAATTCGCTGGGCACCGATCTGCGGATGTGGGACGCGGTGGTGGCGCAACTGCCAACCGGCATGCGGGTTGTGCGGTTCGATAAGCCAGGACACGGGCTGTCGGCTGACCGGGGTGCACCCTTTGACATTGACGACATGGCCGATGATGCGATGGCGCTGCTTGATGCGGTGGACGTCGATCAGGCGGTGGTCGTGGGATGTTCCATTGGCGGGATGATCGCGCAGTCCATCTGCCTGCGATATACTGATCGGGTGACGGGTGTCGTTTTCTCGAACACTGCACCCAAGATCGGTACGGCGGAAAGCTGGGCGGACCGTATCCGGCAGGTGCGGGAGAACGGCATCAATGCGATCTCCGATGCTGTGCTGGATCGCTGGTTTGCGCCTGCACTTCGCGCTTCTGACGCCTGCAATGCGTGGAAGATGATGTTGGAACGCACGACCGTCGATGGCTATGCCGGGTGTTGTCGTGCCATTTCACGGGCCGACTATTCCGCTCGGATCGGTGATGTTCACCTTCCCGCACTAGTTCTTGCAGGCGCACAAGATCAGGCGACACCCAGTGATCAGGTCAAGGCTTTCGCGGACGAGATGCCCCAGGCCCGTTTTACTGAATTCGACGCTTGCGGCCACATTCCCGCAATCGAGCAGCCCGAGGCGACAGCGCGCGCCCTGACGACGTTTATCAAGGAGATGGACAGTGCCCGAGCCTGATCTGTTCGAAACCGGAATGACGACCCGCCGCAAGGTGCTGGGAGATCAGCATGTCGATCGGGCGGAGAGCAACAAGACCGATTTCGACGAACCCTTCCAGCGCTTCATCACCGAAGGTGCGTGGGGCTCCGTCTGGTCGCGCTCCGAATTCACGCCGCGCGAACGGTCGATCGTGACGATTGCGTTGCTTGCCGCATTGGGCAACCATGAAGAAGTTGCGATGCACACACGCGCCACGAAGAACACTGGCGCGACGCCGGAAGACTTGCGTGAAGCCATGCTGCATGTCGCGGTCTATGCGGGCGTGCCGCGCGCCAACCACGCGATCAAAATCATCAAGGATACGTTGGAGGAAATGGATCAATGAGAGGCGGTCTGTTCGAACGTCCAGCGGGGGTGAACCCGCCAGCATTTACACCGGGCTATAAAACCAGCGTGCTGCGCAGCCCGCGTCATACGCTCGTTTCCTTCAACAGCACACCAAGCGAAGATACCGGGCCCGCATTCGGGCACATGCGCGTGGGCGAGGCGGATAACGATCTGTTGATCAACTACGCCCAACCCGGCGAAACCGCGATCGGCGAACGGATCATCCTGCACGGCAAGGTCCTGGATGAAAGTGGGCGTCCCATCCCGAACGCGCTCGTCGAGATCTGGCAGGCGAATGCGGGCGGGCGATACCGCCACAAGAAGGACAGCTATCTGGCCGCGCTCGACCCGAATTTTGGTGGCTGCGGACGGACGCTGACGGATGAGGACGGGCATTACTGGTTCCGCACTGTCAAACCTGGTGCTTATCCTTGGCCGAACGGCCCCAATGAATGGCGGCCAGCGCATATCCACCTGTCGATTTTCGGCTATGCCTTTGGCCAGCGCCTGATCACGCAGCTTTACTTCGAGGGCGATCCTTTGATCCCGCGCTGCCCGATCCTTGGCACGATCCCTGATGCGGATGCGCGGGACCGCCTGGTTGCGGCGCTTGATATCCAGCAAACCAAGCCGATGGATGCCATCGCCTATCGCTTCGATGTCGTTCTGCGCGGATCGCGCGCGACGCATTTCGAGAACCGTCCGGAGGGGCTTTGATCATGATGCAAAAGCTAGGCTATCTTCCGATGACACCGTCGCAGACGGGTGGTCCCTATGTTCATATCGGTACGACGCCGGAAGCGGCGGGTCTTGACCCGTCGCCGTTCGAGCAACTTGGCAAGACCATCTTTGAAGGCAACGCCAAGGGTGAGCGCATCGCACTGACCGGGCGTGTCATCGACGGGCATGGCGCCGCCCTGACCGACGTGATGCTTGAAATCTGGCAGGCGGACGCCAACGGGCTTTATGCAGGTCAGGAAGGCGCCGATCCGGCGTTTTACGGTTTCGCGCGGCGGGCCGTTGATTTCACAACCGGCGCGTTCCGGTTCGAGACAATCAAGCCCGGTGCGGTGAAGCAGTATGACGGATCATACGCGCCGCCTCACGTGACCTTCTGGCTGTCCGCGCGGGGGATCAACACGGGGCTTCATACCCGCATGTATTTCCCGGAAGACGACCTGTCCGGCGATGCGCTGCTTGCCCGAGTGCAGCACAAGGACCGGCTGAAGACGCTGATCGCCGAGAAGACCGAAGATGGCTACCGCTTCGACATCCGCCTTCAAGGTGACGACGAAACGATTTTCTTCGATATCTGAAATGACCATGGACCCCTGCATCATCTGCGTCGCGATTACCGGATCCTTACCCCGAAAATCCGACAATCCGGCCGTGCCGATCACCGTCGCGGAGCAGGTCGAAAGCACCCAGGCGGCTTTCGAGGCGGGTGCCACTATCGCGCATTGCCATGTCCGCAATGATGATGGATCGCCCAGTTCGGACCCCGACCGTTTCGCGCAGCTCATTGAGGGGCTGCGACACCACTGCCCGGGCATGATTATCCAGCTTTCGACTGGGGGTCGGTCCGCCGCGGGGCAGACGCGCGGTGGCATGCTGCCGCTGCGCCCGGATATGGCGTCACTCTCTGTCGGCTCGAACAACTTCCCTACGCGCGTCTATGAGAACCCGCCGGATCTGGTCGACTGGCTGGCGCAGGAAATGCAGACTTACGATGTGCGACCGGAAATCGAAGCCTTCGATCTGAGCCATCTGTTTCAGGCCGCCGTGATGATCGAACGGGGTCAATTGCCCGCAAATGTGCATGTGCAATTCGTCATGGGCGTGAAAAACGCCATGCCCGTAGATCGCGAGGTGTTCGATTTCTACCGCAAGACCCGTGAACGGTTGATGCCGCAAGCGACGTGGTGTGCGGCGGGGATCGGACGACATCAGATCACACTGAACGAATGGTGCGTGGAAACGGGCGGCCATTGCCGGACCGGGTTGGAAGACAATGTCCGTCTGGATCGCAACACATTGGCTCCATCCAATGCCGCGCTGGTCGGTCGCGTGGTCGATCTTTGCGACCGGGCCGAACGCCCGGTCGCAACGTGGCAACAGGCCCGCGCAATGTTGGGGCTGGAGACGATGCAATGACCGTAAGCCTTGCAGACAGCCCTTTGTGGCAGAATCTTTTTGGGGATGCGGAGATCGCAGCGCTGCTTGGCGATGATGCCTTGGTCGCAGCGATGGTTCGGGTTGAGGGAGAACTGGCCCGCGCACAGGGTGTGGTTGGTGTCATTCCGGCGGAAGCAGGCAACAGACTGGCCGCCGCGCTCGAGGGCTGTCGGGTGGAGTTGTCCGATCTGGCCGGAAAAACCGCCAGCGACGGAGTGGTCGTTCCCGCTCTTCTGGCATCTTTGCGCAACCAGATCCCGCCGGAACTGGTGCAGTATCTGCATTGGGGGGCGACCTCGCAGGATGTCGTCGACACCGCGACGATGGTGCAACTGCGGGTTGTGTCCGACCTGTTGATAGAGCGGGCGCAGCGACTTCTGGACCGGCTTTGCGATATGGCCTCCGAGCATAACCAAACGGTCATGTTGGCACGAACCCGGACACAGGCGGCGATGCCCACGACCTTCGGCGCAGTTGCGGCGATTTGGGGACAGGGGATTCTGCCATTTCAGGCCCGCATGCTAGCATGGCAGAAAGGTGCATGCCGTATCAGTCTGCACGGTGCTGCGGGAACCGATGCGGCGATGGGGGTTTGGGCTCCGCAGGTGCGAAAGCACTTTGCACAGGCACTTGGCCTGGCAGACAGTGATTCGGCATGGCACGCGTCACGCGATGGTGTTGCGAGTCTTGGGGCAGCCCTGACCTTGCTTGCGGGCAGTTTGGGAAAGATCGGGCAGGATGCCGCGTTGCTGGCACAGACCGAGATTAACGAACTGAAGCTGCAGGGCGGGGCCTCTTCGACCATGCCGCATAAGTCCAATCCCGTCGCAGCCGAAGCGCTGGTGACACTGGCGCGGACCTCTGCACGGCTGCAAGGTGCGTTGTTCGACGCGCAAATTCATAATCATCAGCGCGACGGGGCGGCCTGGGCCGAGGAATGGCACAGCCTGCGCCAGCTTTGTGTGGCCGTTGGTGCTGCGCTGAACAATGCAAATGCGATGTTGAAGACAGCGAAACCAGATACTGATCGAATGCTTCGGAATCTGACCGATGCGGGCGAGGGGATATTCGCCGAAGCCGCCGTTTTTGCTCTGTCACGGATCATGCCACGACCGGATGCACAATCGGCGGTCAAGGAAGCCATCGGCACTGATGGCTCGATGCGAGAGGTGCTGAAGAACGCTCACCCGGAAATTGACTGGCCCCAGGTGTTCGATCCGCTGAACGCAGCAGGACGGGCGCCGGACATGGCCAGGGAATTCTGCGCGCTGGTCGCGCCAAAGCAAAGAAGTAAGAGCGAATGAAAACGCAAGTCGCCATCATCGGGGGCGGGCCGGCTGGTCTGCTACTATCCCAGTTGCTGGACCTGCACGGGATCGATAATATCGTGCTGGAACGCAGGACACGCGACTATGTGCTGGGCCGCAT
The DNA here is from genome assembly GCF_007855645.1 of Qingshengfaniella alkalisoli. Taxonomy (GTDB): domain Bacteria; phylum Pseudomonadota; class Alphaproteobacteria; order Rhodobacterales; family Rhodobacteraceae; genus Qingshengfaniella; species Qingshengfaniella alkalisoli. The sequence goes on along the minus strand of NZ_CP042261.1, from coordinate 1,012,530 downwards.
CCGTGCGGGCGTTCTGGAACAGGGCAGCGTCGACCTGTTGAGGGCGGCTGATGTCGGTGAGAGGATGGACCGCGAAGGTCAGGTCCATGACGGTGTCGAACTCAGCTGGCATGACGAGCGCCTGCAGATCCCGATCAAAGATCTGACGGGTCGTGGCGTGATGATCTATGGACAGACCGAGGTTACGCATGACCTGTATGACGCGCGGGATGCGCGTGGCGGAGCCGTGATCCATGAGGCCGACGTCTTTGCGATTGACGGCATCGAAAGTGACAGCCCCGTCGTGCGTTACCTCAAGGATGGGCAGGAACATACGCTGGAATGTGATTTCGTGGCCGGTTGCGATGGCTTCCACGGGCCTGCCCGCAAGGCTATCCCCGCAGCGCAGCGGCGCGAGTTCATCCGCGAATATCCGTTCGGCTGGCTGGGTCTTCTGTCCGAAACCCCACCCGCCGCGCATGAATTGATCTATGCCTCGCATGATCGCGGATTCGCACTGTGTTCGATGCGCTCCGATGTGCTCAGCCGTTACTATGTGCAGGTGCCCCTGACTGAAAAGGTCGAAGATTGGTCCGCCGACCGTTTCTGGGACGAGCTGAAGATGCGCATCCCCGAAGATGTCGCCGCGCATCTGGTCACCGGTCCGGCCATCGAGATGAGCATAGCGCCCCTGCGCAGCTTCGTCAGCGAACCCATGCGGTATGGTCGTCTGTTCCTTGCAGGCGATGCCGCCCATATCGTGCCGCCGACCGGGGCGAAGGGGCTGAACCTGGCGTTTTCGGATGTCTATTACCTGCACCGGACGCTGGATGCTTTCTATTCCACGAATGACACCGACGCGCTCGATGCCTATTCCGATTTGGCGCTGGCGCGCGTGTGGAAATGTGAACGCTTCTCGTGGTGGATGACCAATCTTCTGCACGATTTTCCCGACCGCAGTGATTTCGAGCGGCGTATGCAGAAGACGGAGTTCGAATACCTGCTGCAGTCCGAGACCGCCAGAAAGAGCCTGGCCGAAAACTATGTCGGGCTGCCCTACTAGTTCATGATCATCACCCGCGCCACTATTGGCGCAACACATAAGAGGGAGGACACAATGAAACTTAGGACGACACTGGGACTGACGGTTGCCGCTGTTTTTGCAGCCGGCGGCGCCATGGCACAGGATTACACATTCAAGCTCCACCATTTCCTGTCCGCGCAAGCGCCGGCACACACGCAGATGCTGGAGCCGTGGGCGCGTCAGGTCGAAGAAAACTCCGGCGGTCAGGTGAAGATCGAAATCTTCCCGAACATGACACTGGGCGGCCGTCCGCCGGAACTGGTGCAGCAGGTTCGTGATGGCGTGGTCGATATCGTGTGGACGCTGAACGGTTATACACCGGGCCAGTTCCCGCGCTCTGAAGTGTTCGAACTGCCCGGCGTCTATGTGAACGATCCGGTCGCCTCGAACCTTGCCATGCGCGAGCTGTATGACAGTGATCTGGCCGAGGATTTCAAAGGCATGGAGGTCATGTTCCTGCATGTCCATGCTGGCCAGGCGATCCACATGGCCGAAAAAGAGGTCCGCAGCCCTGCCGATCTGGAAGGCTCCAAGATGCGTATCCCGACACGCACCGGCGCTTGGGTGATCGAGGCCCTTGGCGCGTCGCCTGTGGCGATGCCCGTGCCGGAACTGCCGCAGGCGCTGTCCAAAGGCGTCGTCGATGGTGCTTTCATCCCGTGGGAGATCATCCCGCCGCTGAAGATTTTCGAGCAGACGAAGTACCAGATCGAAGGTGCGAATGAGGAACGTTTCGGCACGTCCGTGTTCCAGGTGTCCATGAACCAGGGCAAATGGGACAACCTGCCCGAAGACGTGCAGCAGGCGTTCCGCGATGCCTCTGACGAGGAATGGCTGGTCGAGATGGGCGAAGTTTGGCGCGGCGCCGATGATTTCGGGATCAACATGGCGGTCGAGAATGGCAATGAACACATTGTGCTGACCGATGAAGAAACCGCAGCGTTCCGCGACGCGCTGGCCCCCGTGCATGATCGTTGGGTCGAAGACGTGACTGGATCCGGCGTGGACGGAGCGGCGTTGATTGAAAAAGCGATCGCCACGACACAAGAGCATGCGACCAAATGAACCCGGTTCCTGCAACAACCGGAGGGGCAGGGCTTTGCAGCCTTGCCCGCCGGGCCATCACCGGATGGGCGCTGCTGGGCGGCGTCCTTTTGCTTGCCGTCGTTCTGGTCAATGTCTGGACCGTTATCGGCGGAATGATCGGCTTTCCCTTTGCCGGTGACTTCGAACTGTCCGAAATCGGCGTCGCGGTCGCGGCCTTCATGTTCCTGCCCTATTGCCAGGTGCAGGGTGAAAACGTCACTGCAGATGTGTTCACTTCGAATGCCTCGCCGCGCTGGCTGTACATTTTCACGGCGATTGGCGGTGCGCTTGCGTTCGTCTTTGGCTGCCTGCTGATCTGGCGGATGTATTTCGGTATGCTGGACCAGAAAGCCTACAACCTGACGAGCGCCATTTTGCAGTTTCCCGTCTGGGTCGCTTTCATTCCGATCCTGATCTCCATTGCCTTCCTGATTCTGGCCGCGCTTGTGACGCTGGTCGAAAGCGTGAGCGGAGCCAAGAATGCCAGTTGATCCCATCGCGTTGGGCTTGATCGGACTAGCCGTCCTGATCGCCCTGATCGTTATTCGTGTGCCCATCGCCTATGCGATGATCCTCGTGGGTGCGGGTGGTACTGCGCTGATCAACGGCCCACAGATATTCCTGAGCCAACTCAAGACGCTCGCCTATGGGCAGTTTTCCATCTACGATTTGTCGGTCGTTCCGATGTTCGTGCTGATGGGGGCACTGGCCACCAAGACGGGCCTGTCGCGCGATCTGTTTCGAGCAGCCAACGCGTGGTTCGGTTGGATGCGCGGCGGCACTGCCATGGCCGCGATTTCCGCCTGTGCCGGATTCGGCGCTGTCTGCGGGTCGTCCCTGGCGACAGCATCCACCATGGGCAAGGTCGCCCTGCCGGAGCTGGAACGCTACAAATACTCCCCAGCGCTTGCGACCGGGTCCGTTGCCGCTGGCGGCGTGCTGGGTATTCTGATCCCGCCCTCGGTCGTGCTGATCATCTACGCCGTTATCGTCGAGGCGAATATCGTGACGATGTTCATGGCAGCGTTCTTGCCAGGTATTCTGGCCGTCATCCTGTTCCTGCTGACTATCGCGGTCTATGTGCGCCTGTTTCCGGGCTCTGGTCCCGCGCATGGGGCAGGCAGCCGCGCCGAGTTCATTGATGCCACCAAGGGCGTGATCCCGGTTCTCGTCGTCTTCGGCATCGTGATCGGCGGCATCTATGCAGGGCTTTACAACCCGACACCAGCGGCCGCGATCGGCGTGTTCGTCGTGTGGCTGTTCGGCACGGTCCGTGGACAGTTGTCGCTCAATGACATCAAGGGCTCGATCCTGGAAACCGCGGGCACCACCGGCATGATCTATCTGATCCTGCTGGGGGCGGAGCTTCTGAAGATTTTCATGTCCCGTGCTGGCGTGCCGCAAGCCGCTGCTGAATGGGTCGCCACCAGCGGTTATGCCCCGATGACGGTCATGGTGATCTTGTTGATCGCCTTGATCCTGCTGGGCTGCCTGATGGACAGCCTGTCGATGATCCTGCTGGTCGTGCCGTTCTTCTGGCCCGTGCTGGTCGAGGTCAATGGCGGCATCTATCAAGGCGCGGAAGGCGCGGGCTTCGGTATGTCAACCGACGAGCTCAAGATCTGGTTCGGTATCCTTGCGCTGATTGTGGTGGAGTTGGGGTTGATCACGCCCCCGGTGGGCATGAACGTGTTTGTCATCTCGGCGCTGTCGCCCAACACGTCCATGGCGCAGACCTTCAAGGGCGTGATGCCGTTTTTCCTGGCGGAACTGCTGCGTGTGGGGCTTCTTCTCGCCTTCCCGGTCGTGGTGCTCTGGCTGCCGAGGATATTGCAATGACGGGTGACATCACGACGGGCGGCGCGATCTTCGGGAAACTGGGTGCGCTGGGGGTCGACTATGTGTTCGTCAATTCCGGCACCGACTTCCCGCCGATCATCGAAGGCCTGGCGGAGGCCGAGGCCAAGGGTATCGACCTGCCGAAATCCGTGGTCATCCCGCATGAACATGCGGCTCTTGGTATGGCGCATGGGTACTACCTGATCAGCGGCAAGGCGCAGGCCGTCATGCTGCACACCAATGTCGGGCTGGCCAACGGTGCCATAGGCGCGATCAACGCGGCCTGCGAACATGTGCCTGTGCTGATGATGTCGGGCCGCACTCCGGTGATGGAAAGTGACCGCTTCGGCGCGCGCACGGTCCCGATCGCCTGGGGGCAGGAGATGTATGACCAGACCGCGCTTGTCCGCGAGGCGTCGAAATGGGAATACGAGCTGCGTTTCCCCGAACAGCTTTCGGGGCTTCTGGATCGTTCCTATGCAATTGCCAATTCCACGCCGAAAGGGCCGACCTATCTGACCCTTCCGCGTGAGGTGCTGTGCGAGCCATGTCCACCTGACGGGCTGGACCAACCGACTTCCCTGTCACCGTCGCGTGTGGCGCCCGATGCGGATGCGCTCCGGGCCGCAGCGAAATGGCTGGCCGAGGCGGAGGCACCTCTCGTCATCGCGCAACGCGGCGCTGGAGATGAGGAAAGCTTCGCGCAGTTTTCCAAATGGGCCGAAGACTGGGGCATTGCCGTCTGTTCATGGTGGGCCACGCATCTTGCGATTCCGACGGATCACCCTTGCCATGTAGGCGCGGACCCGGCGGAGGCGCTGGCCAAGGCCGATGTCGTGCTGGTGCTCGATTGTCTTGCGCCGTGGTGGCCGGACAAGCACAAGCTGCGTGATGGCGCGAAGGTGATCCAGATGGGACCGGATCCGTTGTTCAGCCGCTTCCCGGTGCGCAACTTCCCTGCCGATCTGTGCATCGCGGGCGAGAGCGCGGATACCGTCCCGGCGCTGGTCGAAGCGATGGGATCTGCTCCGACCGGTCATGCGCAGCGCGCGAAAGCACTGGGCGAGGCGAATGACAAACGCCGCAATACCGCCGCAAAAGGCGCCCGTGACACGATGGCTGCAGGGTTGACCAAGGAATCGGTTGCGCTGGTATTGGGCGAGGCGCTCGACGGTATCAAATCTACGGTCTTCTCAGAGTTGGGCGTGCCATTGACGCATCTCAAACGCGATGATCATCGGTCGTGGTTTCAGGAACCCCATTCAGGCGGTCTTGGCTGGTGCTTTCCGGCAGCGCTCGGCGGGCAACTGGCCGAACCCGACCGGCTGTGCGTCGCGACGATGGGGGACGGCTCCTACATGTTCGCCAACCCGGTCGCGTGCCACCAGATTGCCGAGGCAATGGAACTGCCCGTGTTGATCATGGTGCTCAATAACCGAGAATGGGGCGCCGTGCGGCATTCAGTGACGGGCATGTACCCGGATGGCTATGCATCGAAGGCCAACCGCATGCCGCTGACATCGCTGGAGCCGTCGCCGGATTTCTGTTCCGTGGCCAAGGCCAGCCGTGCCTGGACCAAATCCGTCTCAGCCGCAGATGAATTGCGCATGGCCATCGACGAAGCGATTGCCGTTTGCCGCAAGGAAAAACGCTGTGCGTTTCTGGAAGTCATGATCCGCTAAACAAAGGGCCCCGAAGCTGGTCCGGGGCCCCAGACAGGTCAACGAAAGGCCCGACGGAACGCCGGGCCTTGTCCATCAGATCGGGAAGTGTAGCGGGCCGTCCTGCATCGTGACCCACCGCAGTTCGGTGAATTCATTGATCCCTGCCGTTCCGCCGAAGCGGCCGTAACCGGATTCCTTCACACCGCCGAACGGCATCTGCGCTTCGTCATGCACGGTCGGTCCGTTGACATGGCAGATGCCGCTTTCGATCCGCTTGGCGACCGCAAGTGCACGTGCCTGATCCTTGCCAAAGACCGCCGATGACAGGCCGAACTTGCTTTCATTTGCGACGCGCACGGCCTCGTCTGTGCTACCCACGCGGATGATCGCGGCGACGGGACCGAAGCTTTCCTCGGCATAGAGCTTCATTGACGGTGTGACATGATCGACCGCAGTCGCGTCCAGCATCGTGCCCGAGCCACCGCCGCCCGCAACCACCTTCGCCCCCTTGGAGGTAGCGTCTTCGATCAATGCCTGAATGCGCGTGGCGGCTTCGGCATTGACCAGCGATCCAAGCGGGTGCTTGGCCTCGATCGGGTCGCCTGCGGTCAGGGTGGTCACCTTCCTGACGAAGGCCTCGACAAATTCATCTGCAATGCTGTCGAGTACGATGATCCGCTCGGCGGACATGCAGATCTGGCCTTGGTTCATATAAGCGCTGAACGCCGCCGCAGCGACGGTGGCGTCGATATCGGCGTCATCCAGAACGATTAACGGGGCCTTGCCGCCCAGTTCAAGAAGCGCGGGCTTCAGGTGCCGTCCGGCGGTTTCGGCGATGATGCGTCCAACACGGGTCGATCCGGTGAAGTTCACACGACGTACAGCGGGATGAGCGATCAACGCTTCGACGATCTGCGGCGCGTCATCTGGATCGTTGGAAATCGCGTTCAGCGTGCCCGCAGGCAACCCGGCGTCCGTAATTGCTTCGATGATCAGCGCATGCGTGCGGGGGCACAGCTCCGATGTCTTCATGACGACCGTATTACCGCAGGCCAGAGGCGTCGCAACCGATCGCACCCCCAGGATGACAGGCGCATTCCACGGGGCCATCGCGAGCACGACGCCAACCGGCGCACGCATCGCCATAGCAGTCGAGCCGGGACGGTTCGACGGGATGATCTCGCCCTTGATGTGGGTGGTCAGGCTGGCGGCTTCCAGCAGCATGTCGGCGGCAAGGCCCACATTGAACCGCGCCCAGGCTTCGGTCGCACCGATTTCTTCTTTCATGGCCAGCACGATATCGTCGCCGCGCGCCAGCAACGCCTCAGATGCTTTCAACAGGATCTTGCGGCGGGCGACAGGTGTCGTCGAGGCCCATTCCGGGAAGGCGCCGGCGGCGGTGTCCACCGCGCGCACGGCATCCTCGACCGTTGCGGCGGCGGCCTTGGTCACCACCTCGGAGGTCACGGGGTTGGTACGTTCGAAATACGCATCATTGGAGGCGGGTTCGTGTTTGCCGCCGATGAACAGGTCAAGTGTCTGCATAGTATCCTCCTGAATTCAGACAGTCTCGGCAGATCCGAGAAATGCTTTCTGCACAAGCGGGTCGGTGGCAAGCTGCTCCGATGTGCCGCTGCCGATGATCCGCCCCGCTTCCAGCACATAACCGCGATTTGCCAGCGTTAACGTGGCTTTCACGTTTTGCTCCACGATCAGCATCGCAAGGCCGGTTTGCCGGATACGATCCAGCGCGGCGAATAACTCCTGCGTGACGATGGGTGCCAGACCGAGGCTCGGCTCGTCCAGCAACAGGTAGTCAGGTCGAGACATCAGCGCGCGGGCAATGGCGACCATCTGCTGCTCTCCGCCCGACATGGTGCGCACAAGCTGCTGTCGCCTTTCCGCAAGGCGCGGGAAAAGCGCGAATATCTCGCCGCGCATCAGTGCTTCGTTTGTGCGTGCGCGGGCAGGGTTTGCACCCAGTCGCAGGTTTTCTTCGACCGTCATTGCGCGGAATATCCCGCGGTTTTCCGGCACGATGGCGATGCCACGGTTCACGATCTCATGCGCGGGAAGGGGCAGAAGAGAAGCGTCACCAAGCAGGATGTCACCGCCTGCCGGTTGCACCAGCCGACCCACCGATTTCAGCAAGGATGACTTACCGGCACCATTCGCACCCAAAAGAACCACGGTTTCACCCTGCGCGACGGTAAGCGAGACATCCTCTAGCGCAAGGTGATGACCGTAGCGAAGGGTTAGGTTCTTGATCTCAAGCATCGGCAGTCCCCAGATAGGCGGCGATCACCTGCGGATCGACCAGCACCTCCGCGGTCGGGCCATCGGCAATCTTTGTTCCGGCGGCCATGACAACGCAGCGCGGGCACAGCGCACGGATCGCATCCATGATATGTTCAACCAGCAGAATGGTCATCCCGTGGCCTTCTAGGCTGCGGATCAGAGCAATCCCTTCGCGTAACTCCGTCGGGTTCAGACCAGCCAGCCATTCATCGAGCAAAAGCAATTCCGGCTCCGCCGCGAGCGCACGGGCCAGTTCCAGCCGCTTCTGGTCGATATAGGTCAGATCGCCCGCGTGGAGCGTTTCCTCCGCCGTCAGGCCAACCTTGGCGAGGCAATCGCGTGCGTGATCTTCCAGCGCCGCGCCCCACAGCCTGGATCGCCCGAACGCTGCGGGAACCATGACGTTTTCAAGGATCGTCAGCGATGGCAGAACCTTTACCAACTGAAACGTCCGCGCCACGCCGTGCGCCGCGATCACATCGGGTCGCTTGCCTGCCAGATCAGACCCGCCGATGCGGATCGCGCCGGCGCTGGCTGGCAGCGCACCGGAAATCAGGTTCAACAGCGTCGTCTTGCCGGACCCGTTAGGGCCAAGCAGCCCGACAACCTCGCCTTGCCCGATCTCGAAGGACATGTCGTTGACCGCGGTCAGGCCACCGAAGGTCTTGGTTACGTTTTCCAGTTTCAGAAGCGTGCTCATGCGCGTGTCTCCTGTTTGCGGCGTTTCCACATGCCTTCGAGCGCGTTCAGCACTCCGTTGGGCAGCGCAAAGACGATGGCGATGAACAGCGCCCCCAACAGGATTGAAAAGTGGTCGGGGAAATTCGCGGATAACCATTCGAACAGCAAGAACAGCGGAACAGCCCCCAGAACCGGGCCCCAAAGACGGTTGGCCCCGCCCAGCAGCGCCATGATGACGGTCAGGAAGGACACGGTCGGGTTAAAGACGATCACGGGCTCGATATAAACCCAGCGCGGTGACTGGATCGCGCCAACCAGGGTAATGATGGCAGCGGACAGTACAAACAGCATCAGTTTCGTGCGGGCCAGATTGATCCCGCTATGCGCGGCAACCGTTTCGTCATCACCGATAACCTTCAGCGCCAACCCGATCCGACTGCGCCCGATCCACGCGGACAGGCCCAGCGTCACTGCGAGAAGCGCGAGCAATTGCCAGTAGATGTCACGCGGTTCCAACTCCAGGAAGATATACCGCCCCAGCGTGCCGCTGACATTGACCTCGAACCATGTGATCAACTGTCGGATCAGTTCCGTCAGGCCGAAGGTGAAGATAACGAAGTACACGCCAGCCAGACGTAGTGTGGACAGTCCGACCACCAACGCGACAAGCGCCCCGATGCCAAGCGCACAAAGCAGCACAAGCGGGTAGGGCATGAGGTCGCTCAGCACCGCGACGGTGTAGGCCCCGATTCCGAAAAAGGCAGCGGTCGCAAGAGAGATATAGCGCGTCGGACCGGAAAACATCGCCCAGGCGGTCGCGAGCGTTGCATAACCCGCCAGCCCGACCATCACGCCCAGATGATAGGTGCCCAGCATGAAGGGCGCGCAAGCCAGGACCGCGAGAAGGGATGCCAATCCAATATGTTTCACCGTGATCTTCATCCTATGCTGCCTTTCCGAACAGGCCCTGCGGACGCCACAGAAGCACACCGAGGAACAGTCCGTAAGTCGCGGCCATGGTGAGACCCGGGTCGATGTAAGCGGCCACGAAGGTTTCGGTCAGGCCCAGAAACAGCCCGGCCAGCACGGCACCCAATACATTGCCGACGCCACCCATGATGACGACCACCAGCGCCTTCATCGTGAAGACCACCCCGTCGCTTGCTGAAAAGGTCTGGTACATGGACACGACAACGCCTCCGACGGCGGCCAGCATGCCACCCAAGGCGAAGCCCAGTCGCGCCATCTTGTTGACGTCCAGCCCCACCAGCGGAGCCGCTTCGGGCGCAAGCGCCACGGCACGCAGGGCCGTACCCCAGCGGGTGCGAGTCAGGATCAGATACAGCGCACCGCCCACGCAAACAGATAGAAGGAAGGCGATCAGCCGGTTCAACGCCACGGTCACCCCGAACAGGTTCACCCCGCGGTCCAGATAGGCGTAGCTGGTGAAGTTCGCACCGAACAGAACAAGCATGACACCTTGAAGCACGAACAGTAGTCCGAAAGTGGCGAGGATGCTGTCAACTTCCAGCTTGCCACCACCGCCCGAGCGCGCGACCAGCGGGCGCATCATCACCGCATAGACGATCCATGACAGGATGAACCCGGCGGGTGCGACGATAATCAGGGACAGGATCGGGGACAGTCCCGATACCGAAAACAGCAGATACGCGCCGAAACAGGCCGCGACGATGACCTCGCCATAGGCCAGGTTCATGATCCGCGCGATGCCGTATTGCATCGTCAGACCAAGCGCGATCAGCGCATAAGTCCCGCCAAGGACGAGACCGAAAATGAGTGTGGACAAAAACACGGGGGATTACCTTTGGATACACAGGCGGGCCCGACCGGTGGCCGGGCCGTCACCCTTATTGCCAGTCGGGTTTGGGAATGACCGCGTCGACCGCGCCGTCACGGTCGGCCGGTGCAACAGCGACGAAGCTGTCACCTTGCCACTGCCCGACCGTCCACAGCATCCGCAGTTGGTTGTCTTCGAGCTTCACATTGCCGATGATTGTCTCGAATTCGCCATTGGTCAGTTCATCGGCCACGGCTTCGCGGTCCAGCCCGACACGCTCCACCGCCTGCTCCAGCATCTGAAGGCTGGCATAGGTGACGGAACTTGCCCAACTGTCGGGCTTGGCGCCGATGAAGTCTTCATGCCGCGCGAAATAGTTCTGTATCCGGGGCGAGCCGGCATCCACACCGCCGATGCTCATGACGCCTTCCTGCTGCCCGCCGCTGACCTGACCATAGACCGGGAAGGCACCGCCCACGCCGATATAGAATACCTTCGGATTGAAGCCCGCCGTTTGCGCCTGCTTGGTCACGCCGAAGCTGCCCGGCGGGTAGGAAAACGCCACGAAGCTGTCCGCGCCCGAGGATTGCGCCTCGTTTACCAGTGTCGCGAAATCCGATGTGCCAATGGGGTAGGTCTTGTCATATGCCAATTCAAACCCGGCTTCCTCAAAGGCCGGTCGCGCCGCATTGACCAGATCGATCCCGAAGCCATCGGCAACCGAGATCATTGCGATCTTGTCGTTGATCTGACCAGCCTCTTTCGCTTTCGCCAGCACGTCAGCCAGGGCCGTGGCATAGTCATGTCCGCCGCCCAGCAGCCAGTAGCTTTTGTCCCAGCGCGCGGCGAACTCGGGTGCCTTGTCGGTTACGGCCGTCACACCAAGTTGCGGATAGCCGAAACGATCCATCAGCGGCGCAATCGCCAGGTTAAAGCCTGTGCCCCATGGCGGCAGGATGAAATCCACCTCATCCTGTGTCGCAAGTCTTTCGACAGCCCGCACCGCGTCTTCGGCGGAGCTGCGGTCATCATATTCCACGACTTCGATCATGCGCTGGCTGCCATCAGGCAGGCTCAGCCCGCCAGCTTCGTTCACGTCATTTACCCAAAGCTGGTAGTTGGGAATGGTTGTCACGCCCGCGCCGGTGGCGTTTGCGCCGGTCTTGGACACGGCATAGCCGATCTTGACCGTGTCGTCCTGCGCCTGTGCGGCCAGTCCAAAGCTAAGTGTCGTTGTGAATGCTGTGGCGCCAAGCAGGCGCGCCAAATCCCTACGTGCGATTGAACGCATCGTTGTCCTCCCTCAAGTTTTCGCCGCCTGCAAGCAGGCTGTCGTTCATCAAGATTAATCTGGAAGCTCGTCACAAAAAATGCACTTATAGGGCCAAGACATGGACATATGGTGCCAGTTTGAGCCAGCCAACACGCCTTCCCAATGGGCAATCAAGTCGCCCCGGCATGGAACAGAATCCCCATGTAGAGGCCCGCGACGTTTCCGCGCCTCTCGGTCGGGCGGAGTTCGGTCTGGCCCGCGACAGGTCCTATGTCGTCATGTTGTCGTCGGGCCGGGGCGTCGTGCATGATCGCGGGCGTCCGGTGCAAATCGAAGCGGGTCGCGTCGTCTGGCTGCCTGCCGGGCAAAGCGGTCGTCTGGTACTGGAAGCGGGAAGTCGCGGGCTTTACCTGATCTTGTCTGACATCGGGCTTATGCGCTGCGTACCAAGCGAGGAGTTGGGGTTGGGGCCGAACGCCATGCTGGGTCGTAGTTTCGTCTTGAGCTTCTCCGACAGGTCGGAATGGCAATCGGTGCTAGGCCATCTGCAAAGCATTCGTGATGAGAGCTATCAGGCGGGGCCGGGCAGCGGCTTGGTCGTCGAAAATCTGAGCGTTGTCATCTTCATCCTGCTGTGGCGAAGGGCGCGGGTAGACCAGTTGATTTCGCGCTCCGTTCCGCGCAGCATCGTTGAAACCTTTGTCCGCCTCGCTAGCCGGCATGCACGCGACCATTGGAAGATAACCGACTACGCTGAAGCCATCGGAGTGTCGCGCGATCGCCTGAAATCCGCGATCCTGCGGGCAACGGGAGTATCGCCGCAAGCCTATCTGCATCGCGAACTGTACCGCGAGGCCCGCGACCTTCTGATGAACTCCGGCCTCCAAGTGTCAGAGATCGCCTTTCGTCTGGGGTTTCAGGACCCCGCCTATTTCAACCGTTTTTTTGCGCGGCATGAAGGCCAGCCGCCCGGAAAGTTTCGTCGAATGACCGTCAGACGGGATGATCGCTCCGATCGGTCATTTGCGGCATGGCCATGACATCAGAAAGGTTGTGCGGTGGTGCAATCGCTGGCAAAGTCAAAATTGACATCGCGTCAATGACGGACCGCCCCGCGACGCATCTGACTGATTGAGGGACATAAATTGACCAGATCAAGCCTATTCTGCGTCGTAGCGGTGATGTGCGTAACGCCCGCGTTCGCGCAAGATGCACCGCTTCCTGCAGTCACCGCTGAACCCGCCACCATCAGAGAAATTGGAGAAACGGCAACCTTTAACGGGCGGCTTGTATCGGATCAGACCATCAACATCATACCGCGTGTTTCCGGCACATTGATGCAGGTACATTTCACGGAAGGTGTAATCGTGGAACAAGGGGATCTCTTGTTCACTATCGAACGTGATCTCTATGAAGCAGCCGTTCAGGAAGCCGAAGGTAATGTGAAAGCCGCGGAGGCGCAGCGCAGGCTTGCCCAGATCGAACGGGACCGGCAAGAACGGCTGGTCGCCAGCGACACGGCCGCTGAAGCTGTTCTCGACAGGGCAGAAGCATCTCTGGGCGAGGCGGAAGGTCAGTTGGCCATGCTGCAAGCGACACTCGACCGCGCACGGATCAACCTGTCCTATACCGAGATTACCGCACCGTTTTCAGGCACGATCGGCGTGGCGCAGCTGGATGAAGGCGCGCTTCTGTCACCCGAGGTTGGGCCGCTGGCGACGCTCACCAGCCTTGACCCGATCCATGCCGAATTCGAGGTGCCCACCTCCATCCTTCGCAATTTCCTTGATCGCGTCGGGGCTGGCAACGCACAGACAGCCGAGGCGGCCACGCTGACGCTGGCCAATGGCACACAGTATGAACGTGCCGGTGATGTCGACTTCATCGACACGCAAGTCAATCAGGGCACTGACTCCATTCTTGTGCGGGCGCGTTTCGATAACCCTGACAACAAGCTGCTGCATAACGAATTGGTGCGCGTGGTTCTGACGTCGAACACGCCTGACCAGGTTCTGACAATTCCGATGTCCGCCGTTCAGCGGGACTTGGCGGGCGATTTTGTCTTTGTCGTGGGCGATGATGACACGGTTGAACGTCGACGCATCACCGTCGCCCGCAACACGCAGGGCCTGGCAATCGTTGATCAGGGTCTAGACGAAGGCGAACGCGTGGTATCGCAGGGAATCAATAAGGTAAGAGACGGAATTAAGGTGGACGCAGCACCGCCGCAATCCCTCGAACAGTCACAAGACGCACAGGGCGGTTGAACCGATGTTGGCTGATCTTTTCATTCGTCGGCCCCGCTTGTCCGGGGTCATTTCCATCGTCTTGTTCGTCGCGGGCCTGATTGCACTGAACGTGATCCCGACCGAGCGCTATCCCGACATCGTGCCGCCACAGATCAATGTGACGGCCAGCTATCCGGGCGCGAGCGCCGAGGTCGTCGAGCAATCCGTTGCGCAGGTCATAGAAGAGCAGGTCGTCGGCGTCGACGACATGATCTATATGAGCTCAACCTCCGGCGCCGATGGCAGCTATTCACTGGCGGTCAGCTTCGAGGTCGGAACGGATCCCGATATCGCCACGGTCAACGTGCAAAACCGTGTGGCCATCGCGGAACCGCGTCTTCCGGCCGAGGTAAAGCAAACGGGCGTTAAGGTTCGCAAGAAGTCACCATCGCTGATGCTGGGCGTCGTACTGAGTGCCGAGAACGAGAACGTCACCGGCGAGATGCTCACGAATTTCGCCACGATCAACCTTCTTGATCCGATCAAACGGGTGGCGGGTGTGGGCGATGCACAGCTCTTCGCGCTGAACCAGTTCGCGATGGTCATCAATCTCGATGTGGATCGGCTGACCGCATTGGAACTGACGCCTTCTGACGTAACCGCCGCCCTGCAAAGCCAGAACCTTCAGGCTGCCATCGGGACCATCGGCGCGCAACCGATGGAAGAAGATCCTGTCCTTCAGCTGGCGATCCAGACGCGCGGGCGCTTGTCCGATGCGCAGGAGTTCGAACAGATCATCCTTCGCACGGGCGATGACGGGTCGGTGATCCGTATCGGCGATGTCGCTGATGTGGTGCTTGGTGCGCAGGACTATTCGGCGTCCGCCACCTTCGACGGTGCAGCAGCCACTCTGATCGGGGTTTATCTGGCCCCGGGCGCGAATATGCTGGCCTCGGCCGATGGGGTGAAGGAAACCATTGAACGGCTGAAGCCCAGTTTCCCGGAGGGTGTGGCCGTAAGTATCGTTGCCGACCAGTCCGATTTCGTCGTGGACAGCCTTGAAGAGGTCGAACACACGCTGTTGGAGGCCTTCATCCTCGTCATTCTGGTGGTGTTCCTGTTCCTCGGAAGCGTCCGGGCCACGTTGATCCCCATCGTCGCGGTTCCGGTTGCCCTGGTGGGGACCTTCGCCTTCATGCTTGCGATCGGCATGTCGCTGAACACAGTGTCGCTGCTGGCGATGGTGTTGGCCATCGGGATCGTGGTGGATGACGCGATCGTTGTCGTGGAAGCGGTCGAGGCCAAGATGCGCGCCAACCCCGAAATGACCGGGGCAGAGGCCGCCAGCGCCGCGATGGGAGAAATCACCGGCGCGATTCTTGCGGTGACTCTTGTTCTTCTGTCGGTCTTTGTGCCGGTGGCTTTCATCCCTGGCATTCAGGGCGAATTGTTCAACCAGTTCGCGGTTACCGTGTCCGTGTCGATGGTGATTTCCGCGGTCAATGCGCTGACGCTGTGCCCCGCGCTATGTGCCATCGTGCTGAAGCCGCATCATGGTGAGCAACGCGGCGTGCTGGGCTGGATTTCCCGCAAGATCGACTCCGCGCGCGACGGTTATGGTCGCGTAGCGGGGTTCATCGCGCGGCGGGTGATCCTTGGATTGGTCCTGTTGATCGCGGCAATCGCGGCGACCGGCGTACTGTTCCAGACGGTACCGGGGGGCTTTCTGCCGTCGGAAGATAATGGCAACTTCGTTGTTGAAACCCGTTTGCCCGATGGCGCATCTGTCAATCGCACCCGCTTGGTGCAAGCCGATGTCGAAGAGATGCTGTCCGAGCTTCCCGGGGTGCAGAACGTGGTGAGCGTCGTAGGCTATTCGATCATCGACGGGCTGGCGAAATCCAACTCGGCCTTCTCGCTGGTGACGATGCTGCCATTCGAGGAACGCACGACAGTTGAAACCTCCGCGCTCACGGCAATTCGGACGGCGTCGATGAACGGGCTTGCCGTACGCGAAGCACAGGTGATTGCCTTTAACGTGCCGCCTATTCCGGGACTTGGCACGGGGGATGGGTTCGAGTTCGAACTGCTGGACAATCAGGGCCGTGACGCGTCCGAGCTTGCCGCGACAGCACGGGGGCTAGCGGTCGCCGCGAACCAGAACCCCGATCTGGCGGGTGTGTACACCACATTCTCGGCGGAGTCGCCGCAACTTTATCTGGATATCGACCGCGAACGGCTTTACGCGCTGAACATCAATCTCAGTGACGTGTTCTCGACGCTTCAAGGCACGCTAGGCACGGCCTATATCAACGATTTCAACCTGTTCGGACGCACTTGGCGGGTGAACCTGACGGCGCAACCGGATAACCGGAACGACATCGACGACATCCCGCGTATTCATGTGCGCTCCGCGACTGGTGCGATGGTTCCGATCGGTGCCTTTGCCACGGTCGAGCGCACCGTAGGACCGGCCTATATCGAGCGGTACAACAACATCCGTTCGGTGAAGTTGAGCGGGGGCCCCGCCGAAGGTGTTGCATCCGGTGCTGCGCTGGCCGCGATGGAGCAGGTTGCAGAGGCCACATTGCCGGAAGGTTACAGCTATGAATGGACGACCACTGCGCTTCAGGAAAAGCTGGCATCGGGTAAGACGGGAGTGATCCTCGCCTTCGCGGTGTTGTTTGCCTATCTGTTCCTGGTCGCACTGTATGAAAGCTGGTCGATCCCGGTTGCGGTGCTGCTGTCCGTGACCTTCGGCGTGGCGGGCGCGATGTTGGCTTTGCTGCTGACGGGGCTCGCTTTCGACATCTATGGCCAGATCGGTCTGGTGGTACTACTGGCGGTGGCGGCGAAGAACGCGATCCTGATTGTCGAATTCGCCAAGGCGCGGCGGGAAGAAGGTATCAACATCCATGATGCAGCAATCGAGGGCGCGCGCGCACGTTTTCGTGCGGTTATGATGACCAGCTTTGCTTTCATCGCCGGTCTGATCCCGCTCGCAACTGCGACCGGTGCATCTATGCTCAGCCGTCGAGCGGTGGGCACGGGGGTTGCTGGCGGTATGCTGGCGGCGGCGCTGGTCGGGATTTTCGTGATCCCGGCGCTCTACGTGATTTTCCAGACGATGCGGGAAAAGGTGAAGGGCGGCCTGTTCCGCAGAAAGAAAGACGCTCAATGAAAAACGCCGCCCTTCAGGGCGGCGTTGTTTCCTTTCTGGCGCATGGGTCGACCTAACGTTCGGGCAGCAGCCCGCGCGGGCTGAATCGCAGCACCACCAGCAGCACTATACCCATTGTTAGCAATCGCATATGCGCGGCGCTTTCCAACAGGTGAACCCGCAGGGCGTTGTCGGCGGGCAGGGGCGATGTGATCACCTCCAGCAACCAGCGACCGATAGGTTCGACCTCGACCCACAGGAACCAGATCAGCATGCCACCCAGGACGGCGCCGAAATTGTTGCCCGATCCGCCCACGATCACCATTACCCAGATTAGGAAAGTGAAGCGCAGCGGCTGGTATGTGCCCGGAGTGAGCTGTCCATCCAGTGTCGTCATCATTGCCCCCGCAATCCCGCAGATGGCGGAGCCAAGGATAAAGATTTGCAGATGCCGTTTCTTGACGTTCTTGCCCATCGCTTCGGCAGCCGTTTCATTGTCACGAATGGCTCGCATCATGCGGCCCCAAGGCGATTTCAAAGCCAGTTCCGCCAGCACCAGAAGCAGGGCCAGCACGGCGGTGAACAGACACGCATAAGAGAACTTTACGAACAGGGTAGAGGCAGTCACCGGATCGATCCCGAGCCCTTCGGCACGGGAAACGAAGCTCGCACTGTTCTGAAGGTCGATTTCGTACGGGACGGGACGCGGAAGGCCCACGACGTTTTTCACGCCGCGCGACAACCAGTCCTCGTTTTTTAGAATTGCGATGACAATCTCTGCAATGCCTAACGTGGCAATCGCCAGATAGTCGGACCGCAGCCCCAGTGCCGTTTTGCCGATGACCCAAGCCGCGCCGGCAGCCAGCAAGCCGCCAACCGGCCAAGCCAGCAGAATCGGAAGGTTCACGCCCCCAAGATAGCCAGTGGCGGCAGGATCAATCGCCTCGATACGCGCGACGGCAGGATCGAAAAGCCCGCGATACAGGAAGAACCCCCCGATCAGCAACACGAGCAGCGCAATGCTGCGCGCCATGCCGTTTGCCATATGGTTCCAAGCATAGATGCACGCGGCGATGATGCCGATGCCAACGGCCAGCGCGAAGATAGCCTGCGGCCCTGCGTTCAATGTCCATGCGCCTGCAGTGGGTGGCATGGACACCACCACGGAGGCTAGCCCGCCAAGCGCAACGAAGCCCATCACACCGACATTGAATAGGCCAGCAAACCCCCATTGCAGGTTGACGCCGAGCGCCATGATTGCGGAAATCAACCCCATATTGAGGATCAGCAATGCGTTGTTCCAGCCTTGCATGATCCCGGCCAACAGGATCAGCGCGGCAATGAAACTGAACATGACAGCGGTTCTGACGGTGTGTGTCATACGGATTTACCTCCGAACAGGCCTGTCGGACGGAACAGCAGCACGATCACGAGGATCGCGAAGCTAACCGCGAATTTGTAATCGGTGCTCAGGAGCTGGACGAGGCCCGAGGGTTCCAGCGTTTCCGGCACCATGTAGCTGATGACCTTTTTCCATGCATATGTGATCGTCACCTCGGAGAAGGCGATGATGAATCCCCCCGCGATTGCGCCCAGCGGATTGCCCAACCCGCCGACGATTGCGGATGCGAAGATCGGCAGCAGCAATTGGAAATAGGTGAATGGACGGAAAGATTTATCCAGCCCGTAAAGAACCCCTGCGATGGTGGCCAGCCCCGCAACGATCAGCCATGTGATCGCGACGACACGTTCGGGATTGATGCCGGACAGGAGCGCAAGATCCTCGTTGTCGGAAAAGGCGCGCATGGATTTACCGGTGCGCGTATAGGTCAGAAACCAGAACAGAAGCGCCACGACGATAAACGCCGTGATGACGGTGATGCCTTGCGAGGTCTTGATCGCAAGACCTTCGTTCAGGCCGGTCCATTCCTTGAAATCCCGTGCCGACACCAGAAACCTGGTGCCGTCGTCGAAACGTTGTTCGTCGGGGCCGATGATGAAGCGCACGACGCCGTTCAGGATGAACATGATACCCATCGATACGATCATCAGGATCACCGGCGCGGCCTTCTGCTTGCGGTAGAAGCGATACACGCCGTGGTCTGTCGCATAGAGCAGGGCAGCCGTGATCGCGATGCCGAAGGGCAGGGCCAGCAGGGCCGTTGGCAGCGGTTGGATCGATATCCCCCAGCTTTGGAACAGCCACGTCACAAGGATCGTGGCCATGGTGCCGAATGCCATCGTGTCGCCATGTGCGAAGTTGGAAAAGCGCAGAACCCCGTAGATCAGCGTAACGCCGAGCGCGCCAAGGGCAAGCTGGCTGCCATAGGCCATCGCGGGAACTGCAACAAAATTGAGAAAGGCTATAAGTGCGTTCAGTAGGTCCATTATTCCGCCTCGCAACGTCCCAGATAGGAGATGACCATAGGGCCGTTGGTCAGATGCACCGTGTAGCGCGCCGTGAAGTCTTCGCCCTTGGACAGAAGATGCACGGCGGGACCGGTGATTCCGAGAAATGCCAAGCCGCCTGCGGGCGTTGCCGCCAAGCTGCCGGTGATGGTTTCGCTGTCGCTGAGTAGTTGCGCGTCGGTAATCCCCACTTCGCCGGTCAGGGACAGGCTGAAAGTGGATTCGGCGCAGTCTTCGTCCTCGAAACATTCGGTTTCAAAGGAGCAACTCAATTGGATGGGCGGTGCGTCCGCAGCCATTGCCCCACTTGCGGCAAGGGCTGCGGTCAGGGCGCATATATACGCAAACAGGGATTCGAGGTTCATTCGTTAACCCCCAAGGAAGCTGCGCCGGACCTCGGGGTCGGCCAGAAGGGCCTGTCCCGTATCCGTGAAACGGTTGCGGCCCTGAACCAGGACATAGCCCTTATCGGCGATCTCCAGTGCCTGCCGCGCGTTCTGCTCTACCATCAGGATGGAAATACCCGTGCGTGCCACCTCGATAATGCGGTCAAATAACTCGTCCATGACGATAGGGCTGACACCTGCCGTGGGTTCGTCAAGCATCAGCACCTTGGGCTTTGTCATCAGCGCCCGCCCGACCGCTACCTGCTGGCGTTGTCCGCCGGATAGCTCGCCTGCCGGTTGGCGCCGCTTTTCACGCAGGATCGGAAACAGTTCATAGACCTGTTCCATGGTGGAAGAGAAATCATCGCGGCGGATGAACGCGCCCATCTCAAGGTTTTCCTCGACAGTCAGCGAAGTAAAGATGTTGTTCGTTTGCGGCACGAACCCCATGCCCTTGGCGACGCGGTCCTGTGGGCTGAGCGTGGTGATGTTCTGGCCGTCAAGCCGAACTTGTCCGCCACGCAGGTTCAGCATGCCGAAGACGGCTTTCATCGCTGTGGATTTTCCCGCACCGTTGGGGCCGACGATCACGGCGATCTGGCCCAGATCGACCGCAAGGGTGCAATCATGCAGGATATCTGCGGCACCATACCCGCCGGTCATGTTCTCGCCGATAAGAAAACTCATGGCTGCGCCTCCGGGACGGGGGTCTTGTTCTTCAGACCAGTGCCCAGATAAGCCTCGATGACCTGCTCATTGTTCTGGATTTCGTCATGGCTGCCTTCTGCCAGAACCTTGCCTTCGGCCATGACGATGACCGGATCGCACATCTTGCCGATGAAATCCATGTCATGCTCGATCAGGCAGAAGGTGTAGCCGCGTTCCTTGTTCAGCCGGATGATGGCGTCGCCTATGGTGTTCAAAAGCGTCCGGTTCACGCCCGCGCCGACCTCGTCCAGAAAGACGACCTTGGCATCGACCATCATGGTGCGCCCGAGTTCCAGAAGTTTCTTCTGACCACCGGAAAGATTACCGGCCTTTTCATCCCTGAGATGATCAATCGTCAGAAACTCAAGAACTTCATCGGCTTTCTTCAAGAGCGCGCGTTCGTCGTCGCGGATCTGTTTGCGCTGAAACCAAGCGTTCCACAGCGTCTCCCCGCGTTGCTCGCCCGGAACCATCATCAGGTTCTCGCGCACGGTCATGGAACTGAATTCATGCGCGATCTGGAACGTGCGAAGCACGCCGCGGTGAAATAGCTCATGCGGTGGCAATCCGGTGATGTCCTCACCTTGCATGGTCACGCGGCCGGATGTCGGTTTAAGAACGCCGGCTATTACGTTGAATAATGTTGATTTCCCTGCACCATTTGGCCCGATCAGGCCAGTTATGGAACCCTCTGCGATTTCCAGAGACGCACCTTCGACGGCTCTGAACCCGCCGAAATGCTTGTGCAGGTTTTCGACCTTTATCACAGTCGGTCCAACCTTTTAATTGGTCGCCATAATTGGCGAAGGCCGCGCGGGTTGTCCGGCGCGGCCTTTTGTTGCGTGTGTTCGATTAGCGGTAGCCGACAGTGGTGATCTCACCACCTTCGATCTCGATCTCGCGGTAGTTACCTGCGGATTCACCCGGCCCAATCAGTTCAACGGCAGATGCGCCGACATAGTCGATATCGCCACCGTCCTTCAGAATGTCGAGCGCCTTACCCAGTTCGCCCGGGAAGATTTCTTCGCCCGGTGCGTTGGCGATATCCATGACGCTGTCCTTGTAGACGGACGGATCGGTCGAACCCGCCGCTTGCATTGCCAGCAGCATCAGTGCGGTGGCGTCGTAGCTTTCCTTGGCGAAGGCGGAAGCACCATCGAAGCCTGCTGCGGATGCGGCATCTTCGAACTGCTGAGCGCCGGGGCTGTCGGTGCCCGGATGCTGGCCGAAGGAGCCGTCGATGTCGGAGCCAAAGTTTTCGATCAGCGTCGAACTCACCATACCGTCCGGCAGCATGAAGGTGTCGAATGCACCAGAGTCGAGCGCCGACTGGATGATACCGGAGCCGCCGGAATCAGCATAGCCAGCGACGACAAGCAGTTCACCACCTGCGGAGGCAAGCGCACCTATCTCGGCAGAATAGTCGCCTTTATTGTCTTCATGCGGCGCGGACAGGGTCACGGTGCCGCCGCCTTCTTCGAATACCGCCTGGAAGCTGTCTGCCAGCCCTTTGCCGTAGTCATTGTTCGTGTAGGACACCGCTACTTCGGTGATGCCACGGTCATTCAGGATGTCCGTCATGATCTGGCCCTGACGTGCATCTGACGGTGATGTGCGGAAAAACAGCCCGTTATCTTCGACGGTCGTGAGACCCGGGGACGTTGCGGATGGCGAAATCATGACGATGCCGTTCGGCAACGCGACGTTACTGAGAATTGCGCCGGTGGCACCGGAACACATCGCCCCCATGATACCCTTCACACCGTCGGAGGTAGCCAGACGTTCGCCAACTGCAGTTGCTGCGCCCGCGTCGATGCATGTGCTGTCGCCCCGAACGGCTTCGATCGTCGTACCATCGAGCAATTTGCCGCTGTCGCTGACCTCGGCGATCGCCATTTCAGCGCCGGCTGCCATCGACGGGGCCAGCGATTCAAGCGGACCCGTAAAGCCCAAGGCTATACCGAGTTTGATGTCTTCTGCAGACGCGGCGCCCGCAAACAATGCGGTCGCGGCGGTCGCGGCAAGTAGACGTTTCATACTTTTAACTCCCTCAAGTTGATCTTTCTGGATCTATGCCCATTGCCGGAGGCTAGCCTCACTCATGTTAAAAGAAAAGAAAATCACGACTGGGAATAGGAGGCTGCAGTAACGTCAACAGGTCAATTACGGATGAAGAGCCTTCCGATTGCGCAATTTTGTTACGCAGTCGATGAATAATCAGTATTTCTAGGTATGTAGCTCGAAGCGTCGTGTTCGGGGGCTCGAATCGTTTCGGGCCAGTTCCGTAAATTTGATTGTGCGCTTTGAAAAACTGAGGCCACAAGTCGCGCTGATTACGGTGTTAGCGCTTGACACGTAGGGCAATCCTGCGCAGCAAGGCCAGACCTATAGATCTAGTGATAACTGGAAGACAGCTATGACCAACGCATGGACAAAATCCGACTGGAGAAACAAGCCGCGGGTCCAGATGCCGGAGTATCCCGACTCGGCGGAACTGGCCCAAGTGGAAGCCCAGTTGTCGAAATATCCGCCGTTGGTCTTTGCGGGCGAGGCGCGGCGGCTGAAATCAGCCTTGGCGCAGGCATCGCGTGGCGAAGCCTTCCTGCTCCAGGGGGGGGATTGCGCCGAGAGCTTCGGTGAATTCAGCGCAGACGCGATCCGCGACACGTTCAAGGTGATGTTGCAGATGGCCATGGTGCTGACCTACGCCGCGAAAGTACCGGTCGTGAAGGTCGGTCGTATGGCAGGCCAGTTCGCCAAGCCCCGTTCCAGTGCGACGGAAACGATCAACGGCGTGGAACTGCCCAGCTACCGTGGTGATATCATCAATGACATCGACTTCACGGCCGAGGCACGTATCCCCGACCCAAAGCGGATGCTTCAGGCTTACACGCAGGCGGCAGCATCTTTGAACCTGTTGCGGGCCTTCTCGACCGGCGGTTATGCAGATGTGCATCAGGTCCATAGCTGGACATTGGGTTTCACCGAAAGCGACGAGGCCGAACGCTACCGCGACATGGCCAACCGGATTTCTGACACGCTGGACTTCATGAAGGCGGCGGGTGTCAATCAGGATACCGCGCATACGTTGCAGTCGGTGGACTTCTATACCAGCCACGAGGCGCTTCTACTGGAATATGAGGAAGCGCTGTGCCGGATCGATTCAACCACTGGCAAGCCGGTGGCCGGGTCCGGTCATATGATCTGGATCGGGGATCGGACGCGTCAGCCCGATGGTGCACATGTCGAATTCTGCCGCGGTGTACAAAACCCCATTGGCCTGAAATGCGGCCCGTCAACCACCGAGGAAGACCTCAAGGTGCTGATGGAAAAGTTGAACCCTGAGAACGAGGCAGGGCGTCTGACGCTGATCGCGCGCTTTGGCGCAGGCAATGTCGGCGATCATCTGCCGCGCCTGATCAAGACGGTGAAATCCGCGGGCGCCAATGTCGTCTGGTCGTGTGACCCGATGCATGGCAACACGATCAAATCAGCGACGGGTTACAAGACGCGACCCTTTGATGCGGTTCTGCGCGAGGTGCGGCAATTCTTTGACATCCACAAATCCGAGGGCACGATCCCTGGCGGCGTGCATTTCGAGATGACCGGACGCGATGTCACGGAATGCACGGGCGGTGTGCACGCCGTAACCGAGGATGATCTGTCATCGCGCTACCACACGGCCTGTGACCCGCGCTTGAATGCAAGCCAGGCGCTGGAACTTGCCTTCCTCGTCGCGCAGGAAATCAGTGAATCCCATTCACAGGATCGCGCCGAAGCGGTTTGAGTTCGGGCGCGCGGGCAGAACGCTCGCTACTTCACCACGCGCAAATACTCGGGTAGGGTCCGCGATTGCGGGGAAGCGGTCGTGTCATAGGGCGCGGCCGCTTCCGCAAAAGCCGGCACGCTTTGCGGCGGGGGCGCAGGTCTGAATACCGGCGGACGACGGCGATACAGCCCCAACTGTTCAATCTGTTGGGTTCGAATTTTGAACCGGCACGGGGTGCGATTGATATCACCGCATGTCGTTAGGCAACCGAAAGCCCGGCTGATTTCGCCGCAATCCGACTGCAGCGGCAGAAGGATCATCTCACCTGAAACCGCAGAGCCCCCGAAAAATCGGGATTCCGGTTCAAGCATCATCCGGCATTTCGCCGGTCGGTCGAACAGGTGCTCAAGAATATCCGATACAGCGAACCTCTCATCGGGCGGAAAAAAGGTGCTGAGCGGTATGCCGCGCACTTCCGTTCCCATCAGGACGGTCAGATGCGCGCCTGCCACTCGGAATCGGGCGACATCCGCTGCGATACGTTCGATAATGAATGCGTATTCCAGAGCGTCCGCGATTCTGCGTGGGTCTATATCCGCACGTTTCGGCACAGTCGCATTGCCGCGCAGTTCCTCCCAGTAATGTTCCAGTTCTTGTGCCGGATGATGGGGCGTCATAAGTCGGTGGCTTCCAAACGCGAACAGATTGTCCGGCGTCGTCGGTAATTTGTTCATCTGATTTGCATGGGCCCTGACAACGGCCCACACCCTTTCGTTTACAAAGTACTCAGAAATCTTACTGATTCTTTAACTTGTCATGATCTTTCCGGAATTTGTTTCAGATCATGTGAAATCGTTAATCGCGCCGATACATGACGGGAAACCGGCTTGACCTCCGTCTGGCTCAACCTCTAGTGCCATGGCAAAGCGGAATATCTGGAAAGGATGCGACATGCCGGAGCGCAGGGGGTTGCTGATCATTTTGTCTTCGCCCTCGGGTGCGGGCAAGTCCACGCTGGCGCGCAGGCTCCGGGAATGGGATTCTGACATCCGGTTTTCAGTATCTGCCACAACTCGTGCCCCAAGGTCCGGAGAAACTCACGGCGTCGATTACCTGTTTCATTCGCACGATGATTTTGAACAGATGGTAGCAGACGGCGAAATGCTGGAACATGCGGAAGTCTTTGGTAATCGATACGGGTCACCCAAAGGGCCGGTAATCAAGTCTCTCGACGAGGGTTATGACGTGCTGTTCGACATTGACTGGCAGGGCGGACAGCAGATCAGGAACTCCGTCCGTGCAGAGGATGTCGTGTCGATCTTCGTGCTGCCCCCGTCGATTGCAGAACTGGAACGTCGCCTGAAATCACGGAACCAAGACAGCCCGGAAACGATCGCGCATCGCATGACCCGCAGCCGTGACGAAATCAGCCATTGGGCCGAATATGACTATGTCCTGATCAACCACGACCTGGATCGTGCCGAAGAGGAAATTCGCGCGATTGTCACCGCTGAGCGCCTGAAACGCAGCCGGCAGCCGGGTCTGATGGACCGCGTCCGAGCGCTGAACAATGAATTCGAGGACATGGCATGACGATCTATGCACTTGACGGTATTACCCCGAATTTTCCCGAAGATGGTGATTTCTGGGTGGCGCCCGATGCCAACCTTATTGGCAAGATCGTGTTGGAGAGTGGCGTATCGGTGTGGTTCGGCGCGACGCTGCGCGGCGACAACGAAACCATCACGGTCGGCTCGGGGTCTAACATTCAGGAGAACTCCGTGCTGCATACGGATATGGGCTTTCCGCTGACGATCGGCGAAAACTGCACGATAGGCCACAAGGCAATGCTTCATGGCTGCGAAATCGGTGCGAATAGCCTTATTGGCATGGGAGCGACGATACTGAACGGTGCGCGGATCGGTCGCAACTGCCTGATCGGCGCGGGGGCGCTTGTGACCGAGGGCAAAGATATTCCTGATGAGTCTCTCGTTATCGGAACGCCCGGAAAAGTTGTACGCCCACTAAGCGAGAATGAGATTACGAAACTTTCTCGCTCTGCGGCGAGTTATCAGCAGAATATGCGACGGTTTCGAGCAGGGCTACAGCCCGTCAGCTGACCGGTTAACCGGTCTCGGCAAGCTCGACGAGTAGCGATGGAAAGGAACTGCGGACCTCTTGCACGATCAGGCAGGGATCGGGAAATCCGTCACTTATGATCAGCAGGCGACCTGTGAATTCTGAATCTGCAAGCAACCGCGCGACATCCGTGCAGTCGAAGTCGTTGGACAGCGCTGGCGTATAGATTTCCATGACGTTGAACTGGTCGATACTTTCCCGGGACAGGGAAGTGAAGGGAAGATGCATGTATCCATCTTCGGCCAACTCGCCGCCACTGACGGCGTTGACAATAACCAGACCGCGAACAGTACAGGCGGTTTCGGAAATACTATCAGGTGTACAGTTCATAGACGAATTCAGAACGAATGGTTGAACCGAAAATCATAGGTGCAGTTGCATGTATTCGCGCTCAAGTTGTGTTGGCACAGTGTCAGCACGGGATATATGGTGCAAGCTTTGGATAAACATATGCTTCGACTGTCATAAAAATATCTCGGTTGGGCTGTTTATTGTCCGGAGATCGTGAACAAGTAGCAGGATGTGCAGGATATTTTGGAAATGACGAAAGATCACTCGGCAGCAATCATGTCCGCCGTTCCGCTGCCTTTGGTGCTGATCGGCGAAGATGAGCGTATCCTCAACCTCAATGAAGCGGCAGAGCAGCTTTTCGGCACGAACATGGAGGGGCGGCATTTCTTCACGATCATGCGTCAGCCTGATGTGCTGGATTGTATTGCCGACGCGATCGAGAAGGGCACGGCGGGCACCACGCGCTATCATGGCCGGGATCATGCCCAGAACGCCGTCTACCGTGTTCGCTGTGTTCCGCTGCGCGAAGGGGGACAAGTGAAGATACTCGTCAGTTTCGAGGATATCACTCCACTTGAAGCGGCAGGGCAGATGCGACGCGATTTCGTCGCCAATGTCAGCCATGAACTGCGCACACCGTTGACGGCATTGCTTGGCTTTATCGAAACATTGCGCGGTCCCGCTCGAGAGGATGCGGATGCACGCGATCGTTTCTTGTCTACCATGGAACGCGAAGCGGGTCGGATGAACCGTCTCGTGAACGAGCTTCTGACGCTATCGCATGTTGAAAGCGAGGAACGGGTCAAGCCCACTGATCGGGTTGATCTGACGCAGATCATCGACTCGGTCATTCGTTCCTTGCGTCCGATGGCCGACGCCGCCGAGGTCGATCTACAACTCGTCGTGGACAGGGACGCGAGTACGATTGTCACCGGAGAAACCGATCAACTGGTTCAGGTCTTCACGAACCTTACCGAAAATGCGCTGAAATACGGTGCGGATGGCGACCGTGTGGAACTGCGTATTGCCGCGCTCGACCGTGATCCGGTGTTGCGGGCACCTGCTGTTCGGGTCGATGTGAAGGATTTCGGCGCTGGAATTGAGGCGCGGCATCTGCACCGTCTGACCGAACGCTTCTACCGCGCCGACAGCCATAGGTCGCGGGCGCTTGGCGGGACAGGTTTGGGGCTCGCGATTGTGAAGCATATCGTGAATCGCCATCGCGGACGGCTCAAGATCGACAGCACGCCGGGCGAGGGCAGTTGCTTTTCTGTCATCTTTCCAGCCCCAGCCCTGTGACGCAGAATGTCATATGTTTGTCGTGCTTCGTTTGGGATCGATTGCAATGATACCAGGCGCGGAGTTGCGGTTGTAGTGCATCTTCGGTAACCGCAAAGGCAGCGACCAAGGAGCCACCATGACCGACCGCCAGCCCGACTTCACAGAGCAATATGATCGCGATCTGGAAATTGTGCAGGCTCAGATCATGCGCATGGGTGGTCTGGTGGAGGCGGCGATCCAAGATGCGTCGACCGCGCTGGAAACGCGCGACGAAGAACTTGCCGAACATGTTCGCAAGAACGACATACAGGTCGACGAGCTGGAGCAAAAGGTTAACGAAGAGGCCGCCCGCCTGATCGCGATGCGTGCACCAACGCAAGAAGACCTGCGCACAGCATTGACCGTGATGAAAGTCAGCAGCAATCTGGAACGGGTCGGCGATTACGCAAAGAACATGGCGAAGCGAAGCTCGGTTCTCGTGCAGATGAAGCCCATCGAGGAATCCGCCTCGGACATCCGCCGTATGGCACGGACCGTAGGTGAGATGCTAAAAGATGCGCTCGACAGCTATATCCATCGCGACACCGATCTCGCCGAGGATGTTCGCCTGCGTGACCGGGAAGTTGACCAGATGTATAACGCGCTGTTCCGGCAGTTGCTGACCTATATGATGGAAGATCCGCGCAACATCACCGGCTGCATGCATCTGCATTTCATCGCCAAGAATATCGAGCGGATGGGCGACCACGTCACTTCGATTGCCGAGCAGGTCATCTATCTGGTCACCGGGGAAATGCCCACCGAGCGGCCCAAAGGGGATAGCACCCCCTTCGTTGCCGATCCAAACGAAGACTGAAGGTCAGTAATCCCGTTCGAAGTGAAAGCCGATGCCGGTGTCCCCTTCATTGTCGAAGCTGGTTGATGCCTTGAAGCTATCGGTGACGTCGAAATTCAGCTCAACCTTGCTGGTCCCGTCTGAATCAACCGTCACGTCGGTATAGACGCGTTCACTGATGTATTTGCCGGCCGTGACACTGGTTGTGCCCGCGTCGCTGGTATTGACGTCGAGATTGTCCACGCCCAACCCTTCACGGATACTGCCGAACAACCCAGTGCCTCCGCGGCCCGAAAGCTCGTTTATGGCGGCAGCGAGCGAGGCCACTTCAAACGGAGTCAGATCCGATATCGATTTTCCGAAGAACAGATGCGCCAGAACCTCGTCCTGCGGCAACTCGGGTTCAGACGTAAAGTTGATTTCAGGATCGTTGACTGGCCCTTCGATCTGGATTTGTGCACGTATGGAATCCGATTGCGAGCTTGCAACCATGTAAAGATCCGGCACCAGATTGCCCTGCAAACGGATCTGCGCCTGATCGAATTCCAATCGCTGGCCGAGCAGATTGAGCCGCCCGCGCAGCAGGTCGAAGCCCCCCGTCGGTATAATGTTGGTCGTCGTGCCGCCAATCTGGATTTCACCGCCCATTTCGACATCCAGACCACGTCCACGGATGAACACCTGGCTTGGCGCACGAATGTCGATGCCGAGGCCGTAGGAAGGACCGGTGCCGTCGCCAACGGCTGCGGCTTGTTCCTTTTTGATCAACCCGGCGCGTTCTCGGGTCTGTCGGCTCGCGGCCCCTTCGCCGGCATGTCGGACATCGATCAGCGTGCCAGCGCCGCCACCGCCCGCCGGAATGCGAATTTCGGCACGTGAGATATTGATTGCGCCTGCAATCGCGGCGCCCCCGGCCAGGGGACCGTCGATGCCCAGATTGCCACCAAGATTGATCTCATAGAGGGACGGATCGACCACCGTGAGTTGGTTCAGCGCGATATCGAGATTGCCATTGAATGGGGCCGTCAGGCTGACCGGACCATTGATCGTGATCTGCCCGCCGGTCGACAGATTGGCCGATGCGTTCACATTGGCCTGCGAGTTCGCGATATTTACCTGCGTGCCGATATTTTCCAGAGTAAGCGACAGCGCCGGATCGATGAATCGTGCGCCTGCGACGGTCAGCCTGCCGCTGACCGCATCCAGCCCCGGCGTGCCTTGTACCGCAAGGTCAAAATTCGCAGTACCTTGAACCGAACGAGGCGACAGCACCAGATTGGCCAGCCCGATCGGCAGGGAGCCATTGGCCCGCACATCCAACTGGCCGTCAGGGCGTAGTACATCGCCCGATAAGGCGGCCCGTGTGCCACCCGGACCGTCTACAGTGCCGTCAACCGACCATGTGGTGCCGTCCGTCAGCACAGCCGTTGTCAGTGAAAGTGGCCCGTTGAAGTCGGGGGCAAGAACTGCAAGGTTACGCAGGTTGGCATTGACATCGAAACGGCCACCTTCTGCAAGGGTCATCTGACCGCTGCCACCGGCGGACAGCTCATTTGTTGACAAGGAGAAGGTATCGACACGGATGCCTTGCTCGGTTCGGTTGGCTCGCAGCGCGATCTGAGCATCGCCAGCCAAGAGAGCGTCTGCCTGCGTCTGACCGATGCCCATCCCGGTCCCGTTCGCAGTCAGATCGATATCGAAGAATTTCGGCGCGGGTTCCAGATCGAAACTCGCATCCGCTGTGATCGCACCTTGCAGGTTCTGACCCGCAAGTGCCGCGAATCTCTGAAGCCCGCCTGTCTGTGCTTCCAGTTCACCGGAGATACGCATATCTTCCGAGCCCGGACTTGCGATGTCCGCCCGGCCACCGAGCTGCAGATCACCAGATGCGATGCGTAGCTGGTCGATCGAGATCGCACCGGTCAAAGGCCAGTTGATATTTGCAGAAATCTCGGCACCCGGCCCGGCAGCTTCGGAAAGCTTGGGATCATTCAGCGACAGGTCGGACACGGCAGCATTCAACTGCGCGGTAATCTGTTCGATCAGCGTGCCGGAACCTTTGACCAACTTTCCCTCGCTGGAGACGGAGGCTGTCCCAATCTGACCGATGCTTGACACGGACAGCCCAGTCGTCTGCGCAGCGACGCTGAACTGATCGCTTTGCGTTTCGTCATAGCGCAGATCCATCACGCCTTGAGCCAAGTTGATCTGTTGACCGGGGACGGGCAGGGCGACAGGGGCGCCGCTTTTGTCCTGAACGCGCAGGGCGACGTCGATCAGGCTCGGCCAGCCTTCCGGAGTGATCGCTGCCTGACCGCCCAGCTGGATCACCGGCGAGTCGAAGGAAACCTGGTCAATCGAAATGCCGTTTTCGTCGCGCTTGACGCGCACGGCAAGATTGCCTTCACCTTGCAAAAGCTGGCCGGTATCGACCTGACCCAAGGCGATATCCTGTGTCTGCCCCGTGATTTCCGCATCAAAAGCGCCGGACACCAGATCGATGCGGCCTTGAATGGCAGCATTCGCACCACCTGACAAATCCTGACCCGAGATGGCGGCGAACCGTGACAGATCCGGGAGTTCGCCCCGAACATCGGCATCGATGGAAATCTGACCGGTTTCCAAACCGGCAATTTCGGCCAGGCCCGTGACCTGCACATCGCCCGATTGCGCGACGAAGTCGGACAGGTTCAGAGATGCGCCTTCCTGCCATGTGAAACCGCCGGTAAGTGTGAACGCATCGCCAACGGCCTCCCATAGTGCCGGGTCGGTGAAGGACGCCCCCACGACAGACATATCAATCGTTCCGTCGACGCCGCCCAATTGCGTTCCTGCTCCTTGTTCCAGCGTGCCTTGCGAGGCGAGATCGAAACGGTCCACGAGAATGCCGCTTTCGCGCATCAGGCCGTTCCCAGAAATCGTCGCGTCGAAACGGCTACTTTCGGCAGCATTGTAATCGATCCGGATTTCGGCGTCCGACAACAGAAGTTTAGGCCCGCTCATCGGTATTACGACGGGAAGGCCGAGCCGGTCCGCGATCGATCCATCCAAGTCGATCAGGGTGGGCCATCCTTCGGAAGACAAGGCGACGCGTCCGCTCAGGTTCAACGCGCTCGACTGAATGTCCAACGACTGCACTTCGATTCCTGCTTCGGCATTTTGGGTCGCGCGGAAGGACAGGGCGGTTCGGTGACCGAAGAAGCCGCGATAGTCTTCAGGCAGCAGGTCGTACACATTACCCGCGACTTCGCCTTCCACGATGCGGGTGCGGGTCAGGGCCTGTGCGGTCTGCGTGCCTTCTGTTGCTTCTTCCTGCGCATCGGGTTGTGCGGGTCCGCCCACTTGTTCAGATAGACGCACCTGTCCGCGAACCCGTTCGATACCGCTGGTTTGCAGCACCAGATCTGCCGCAAAATCATTGATGGGACCATCGCCTTGCAAGGACAGATCAATCGACGGAGCATCGGGAATTTTCGCAAGCGACACGATCAAGCCGCCCTGATCTTCGGTAACGTCAAGTTCTGTCAACAAGCGACGGGTCTGGTTGGTGAAGCTTGCGTTCAGGTCGATCTCGCCGCGGATCTCATCCGTGCGGTTGAGCCGAAATTCTGCTGTGCCTTCGCCGTCCCGCAACGCTGCGGACCCCTCCAGACGCGCTTGAAACGCGTGATTCAGAACGGGTTGATCCAAGCGCAGATTGTCCACTGACAATTCGCCCACATTAACGGCGACGGGCAGGTCTGGCAGCCTGAATGGTTCTGCAGCGGTGTCAGCCTGCAATTCCGGACCCTCGGTCGGCACCGGTATCGGCTTTCGTTCGACATGCACATCCCCAACGGTCAAAGTGTCCACTTCCAACCGGCGACGCAGCAGGGCGAGGCGGCTCCAGTCGAGAACAACATCGCTTATGGTCAGCCATACGCCTTCGTCATCCGAAATGCGGATCATGTCGATGCTGACTTCGGAATTTAGAACTCCATTCAACCCTATGACCTGTACATAGCGGCCTTCTCCCCCAAGGGCGTTCTGGATTTGCCGTTCAAGAAAACCTGCATCCTCGGCTTCAGACGTATCCGTTGCTTCCTGTGCTAAGACCAGCGGCGTTGGGATCGCCATGAGCAGAAGGCCGAAGGTTGCAGCGGCCAGATATGATGCAATCCGTTTCAAAACGCCTGTCCTACACCGATGTAAAGTTCCACGGCCGAGAATGCGTCCTTGTCCTCAGACTGAACGGGCGTGGCCAGATCGACGCGCAGGGGCCCGATAGGGGTATCATAGCGAATGCCCAATCCGACCCCGGTTTGCCAGCTGCCGTCCTCGGTATAAAAGCTGTCTGGCCCCACGAACCCGGTATCGACGAATCCGACGACACCGATGGCATTGGTAACTTTGCGACGAACTTCGGTCGAAAGGCCGATGAAACTGCGCCCGCCAGTGTGGGCGCCATCCGCCTCGACGCCGAGCGATTCATATTCGAAGCCACGCACCGTGTTGCCGCCGCCCGAATAGAACAGGTAGTTGGGCGGAGTGCCCTTGATCGATGACCCCAGAACGCTGCCGAGTTGGAGCCGCGCAGCGAGTACGGTATCCGTCTCCTCCCCAAACCCCCAATAGGTGCGTCCATCAATATAGGCCTGCATGCCAGTTTCAGATTCGCCGGTGGAAATGAATGGTGTTGCGCGGACATTCAGATAGTAACCTTCCGCCGCATCGCCCGGATCGTCGCGTTCATCCCATTCAACCCGCGAGGGCAGCACCAAATGCGTGAAGTCACGCTCGCCAAGGTCGTCCTCGACATGTGAATAGCGCAGGCCAATGGCGATCTCGGCATAAAGATCTTCATTGAAATATCGTGTGATACCCACACCCAGTGACCCCAGAGATTCAACGTAGTCGGGTTCGTCATTGTGTTCCAGATTGCCATACAGGAACAAATCCCTGTCCGGACCGAAGGCGGCCGGACGCGTCAGACGCGCGGATAACCTGTAATCGACGCCAGACCCAGTCGTCGGATTGTCGATAGCTTCCCCGATGTCCTTGATTTCGCCATCTATGCGGAAGCGTTCCGCGCCGCCAAAGACATTGCGGTGCAGCCAGAACCCGTTTACCAGCAGCCCGTCAAGTGTTGAGTATTCGGCACCAAACCCGATACGACGGGGCTTGTTCTCGATCAGTGTCAGATTGTAGTCCAGCGTGCCGTCAGGGTTAGGCGTGTCAGATTCCCGCACGTTGACGGTACTGAATACACCGCTACGCCGCAACCGAGTGACGGATCGCTGAAGCTCGTCGGGCGAATAACGTTCACCCCTAGGCCAGCCGAGGATCTGACGCAGCCGTTCTTCGCGGATCTTGCTGTTGCCATCGATCGTTACGTCACCGAACCGCAGACGAGGTCCGGTATTCAGGCCTATATCCACGTTCAGGCGACGTGCATTATGGTCAGCGGTAATGTCTTGTGTGTCGACATCGGCCTTCGCATACCCCAAGTCTTTCCATTCGTTTACTGCCGTGCGTGCCGCCGTGCCAATGACATTGGCGCGAGCCCGTTTGCCCACTTCAAACCCGGTGGCCAGCGGTTGCACACTGTCTGGTGCGCGTGGATCAATGTCGGTCTGACCAAACCGAAAACGCGGGCCGGTCTGCACGATGATCTGGACGATCTGGACATCTTGCGGCGCGGAGAAAGGCGAGGTTTCCGCAGCCTCACGCCGATCCACCATAATCGAAACGGATGGTCCATAATAACCTTCCTCGTACAACACACCCAGAATACGGGCATAATCGGACCGCGCGCTGGCCATGATTTCCTGCCCGTCGGTGATCTCTTCATCCAGCGCTTTCTGTGACAGCGATGCCCCTGACACGCGATTCTGCAGTGTTTCGCGTTCTTCCGTATCGATAGGGCCTTCGATCCGGATATCGACCCTTTCCAACGCCTGAACGCTTCCAGCGGATACACTCAGCATGAGCGCCGCCAGTGCGGTCCTGAAAGATGCCGAAGGTCTGGTCGTTGTCATGCTGGCCTGCTCCCCGCCTTTACCTTAATTCGTAAAGGCTATTGACGGTGTGGCACAAGTGCATCCGTGTGATCAGGACCAA
The DNA here is from genome assembly GCF_007855645.1 of Qingshengfaniella alkalisoli. Classification (GTDB taxonomy): domain Bacteria; phylum Pseudomonadota; class Alphaproteobacteria; order Rhodobacterales; family Rhodobacteraceae; genus Qingshengfaniella; species Qingshengfaniella alkalisoli. The sequence goes on along the minus strand of NZ_CP042261.1, from coordinate 977,523 downwards.
AACTGTGGCAATCCTTTGACCTTTTCCGCAAGGAGTGGTTTGTCCTGAAGAAAGATGCGCGATACCTGCAACGGGAGAGTAGAGGGACATGGCAAAACTGGCATTCATCGGACTTGGGGTGATGGGCTTTCCAATGGCGGGCCATCTGCAGAAGGCGGGCCACGACGTTACCGTCTATAACCGCACAACAGCCAAGGCCGAAAAATGGGTGGAAAACTATGGCGGCGCATCCGCCCTGACACCGGCAGAGGCCGCAAAGGGCGCGGATGTCGTGTTCACCTGTGTTGGTAATGACGACGATCTGCGATCGGTCATACTCGGCGACGAAGGGGCTTTGGCCGGCATGTCGGAGGGGGCGCTGCTGGTCGATCACACGACCGCATCGGCGCTCGTCGCCCGCGAACTCGCCGACGTTGCCGGTGAACGCGGGATCGGCTTCGTGGACGCGCCGGTCTCGGGCGGGCAGGCGGGTGCCGAAAACGGCCAGCTTGCGGTGATGTGTGGTGGCGGCGACGCCGATTTCGCCCGCGCCAGGGAGGTCATGACCGCCTATGCCAAGGCATGTGAATGCTTCGGTTCGGTCGGCGCCGGTCAGTTGACGAAGATGGTCAATCAGGTCTGCATTGCGGGCATCGTGCAGGGTATTTCGGAAGGTCTCAACTTTGCCGCGAAGTCGGGGCTCGATCCCAAAGCAGTGGCCAAATTGGTCGCGCAGGGCGCTGGCGGGTCATGGCAGTTGGAAAACCGTGCGAACACGATGGCCGACGGGGAATTCGAGTTCGGATTTGCCGTGAACTGGATGCGTAAGGATCTGGGGATCGCGCTGGAACACGCGCAGCATGTCGGCGTCAGCCTTCCCGTCGCGGCACTGGTCGACCAATTCTACGGCGATGTGCAGGCATTGGGCGGTGGCCGCTGGGACACATCCAGCCTCATACACCGGCTGCGTGTGCTTGGCGGTGACGCGAGCTAGCTTGCAGTTTTTCCAGCCCGGCGATCGTGATCGTGCAGGGCTGGCTTGGTCCACGCTAACAGGTATCACGGGCAGCTGTGTTGCCCGCACGCTTTGTATTCGCGAGGGCCTCGGCGATCATGTGCGAACAGGCTTGTTTTCACGGCTTCGCCGTTGATCTAAGACCCTCTGCGACTCGGCTAAGATTAAGCGTCAACGTCGGCCTGGGCATCAGAAGGGCGTCGATTTGTCCGGGGCAAGACTACATTATCCCGGGTGGATGGCAGTCTGGCCTCACCCGTGAGAACCAGGCTCACACGAACTTCACGAGGCAGGATGCTTGCGTCGTTTCCGTGCAATGCACAGATATGGGCCGCTTTCGACCCTGTCGGTTTTCCCGCAACCTATTGATTTTGTGGCGCACCTGAAAGGATTCGAACCTTTGGCCTCTGCCTTCGGAGGGCAGCGCTCTATCCAGCTGAGCTACAGGTGCGTGCGAGGGGTGCTATATCGAAACGTGCTTCGGGCTGCAATTGCAAACTGCGGTAATCAGACAGAAACCGCTTCTACCAGCTCGTCGCGCGTCAGCTGCGCACGCGTTCCGCTCTTGGTCACTTCGCCGCGCCTGAGGACGTAGAAGCTATCTGCCAACTCATAGGCGAAATCGAAATACTGCTCGACAAGGATGATCGCCATTTTCCCCTGATCGCGCAGGTAACTGATCACGCGCCCGATCTGCTGGATGATGTTGGGCTGGATACCCTCCGTCGGCTCGTCGAGAAGCAGGAGCTTCGGCTTTGTCACCAATGCGCGCCCGATCGCAAGTTGCTGCTGCTGGCCGCCCGAAAGATCGCCGCCCCGGCGCGATTTCATTTCGGCGAGGACGGGGAACAATTCGTAGATCTCGTCGGGCACCATCCGTTCGCCATTGGGCAGGCAGCCATAGCCCGTTTCCAGATTTTCCCGCACCGTGAGCAGGGGAAAGATCATCCGGCCTTGTGGCACATACCCGACGCCGCGCCTGGCCAGTTCATGCGCGGCCAGCTGGCCCAGGTCCTCGCCATTTAGCTCTACTGACCCGCCCGACCGGGCGTGGGTGCCGGAGATCGCTTTCAGCAGGCTCGTCTTGCCCACGCCGTTGGTGCCCATCAGGCAGGTCACCTTCCCCACATCCGCCTGCATGTCGATGCCATGCAGGATTTGCGAGCCGCCGTAATGCAGGGTCAGATCTTTGATTTTAAGCATTGCTCAGCGCCCTAGGTAAACATCGATGACTTGCTTGTTCTTGGTAACATGGTCGAGGCTGCCTTCGGCCAGCACTGATCCTTCGTGCAGCACCGTGACCTTGCAATCCAGCCGGCGGACGAATTCCATGTCGTGTTCCACGACGACGACGGCGCGCGTCCTGGCGGCTTCGCGCAGGATATCGGTGGTGTGCTCTCGCTCCGACAGTGTCATACCGGCGGCCGGTTCATCCACCAGCAGCAATCGTGGCTCTTGCGCCAGCAGCATGCCGATTTCGAGCCATTGCTTCTGGCCGTGGCTCAACTCGCCCGATTTGCGATCAAGCTGGTCCTTTAGCCCGATTTCTTCCGCGACCCGTTCGACCTTGTCCGCATCTTCGGGGGTGGGACGGTAGAACAGAACAGTAAAGGCGTTGCGGTCCTTCTTTAGGGCCATGGACAGGTTTTCGCGAACGGATTGGTCCTCGAACACGGTGGGGCGCTGGAACTTGCGGCCCACCCCTTCGCGCGCGATGCGGGCCTCGGACATTTTCAGCAGCGACACGGATTTTTCACCCCAGATCACGCGCCCCTCATCGGGACGGGTCTTGCCGGTCACGATGTCCATGAAGGTGGTCTTGCCCGCGCCGTTGGGACCGATGACCGCGCGAAGCTCCGCATCGCCGATCTGGAAGGACAGATTGTTGATGGCCTTGAACCCGTCAAAGCTGACCGAGACGCCGGACACCTCAAGAAGCGTGCTCATTCGGTGGCCTCCTTTTCGCGGAATGCGCCCATATCGGGGCCGAGGTCCGCGCCGTGACGGTTTGGCGAGATGCGATGCGCGATCAGGTCGAACAGCCCGCCGATGCCTTTGGGTGCGAACAGCGTCACCAGAACGAAGGACAGCCCCAGCAGCACCTGCCACCAATCGACCCAACTGATTGTATAGAAGCCCAGCGGGATGTCGGGGGCCTGGCCGCCCGTGAACCAGGTCGACAGAAGTGACACCACGGCCGCGCCGATGACTGCGCCGTAGAGACGCCCGCGACCACCGATGGCCACCCAGACGGCGAGGTAGATCGACGCGATCGGGGCGATCTCGCCCGGGTTGATGATACCCGCCTGCGGGTAATAAAGCGCACCCGCGATCCCTGCGATGATGGCGGTCAGCGTGAAGATGAACAGCTTGTAGCTTTCCACGGAATAGCCCAGGAAGCGCACACGGGCCTCGTCATCCCGGATGCCCTTGATGACATTGCCGAACTTGCCGGACACGACCCAGGCCCCCAGCATGTAGCCAAGGCCAAGCGCCAACGCCGATCCCCACAGGAACCAGATTGAGATGATGGATTGCGGCACCGCGTCCAACCCCGGCAGGTTCTGGAGCCCCGACAGCCCGTTATTGCCGCGCAAACCGCTTTCATTCTGGAACAGGTACAGCGCGAGCGCCAGCGTCATCGCCTGCGTGAGGATCGACAGGTAAACGCCCGTGACGCGGCTGCGGAAGGCAAGCCACCCGAAGACCAGCGCCAGCAGGCCGGGGACCAGTACAACCAGCATCAACTGCAGCGTCAGGCTGTGCGCAAAGCCCCAGACGAACGGAAAGTCGCTGCTGCCCACGACGCCGAAAATCTGCGAACCGATGGCGCCGGAGATTTCCTGCGGGGTAGGGGGAAGTTGCGCCGCCGCCAGTGAATCCGCGACGATCAGCCTGGTGCGCTCATACATCAGCCACATGCCGATCATGTAGCCGCCCAACCCGAAAAACGCGAAATGCCCAAGGCTCAGGATGCCGCAGTAGCCCCAGACAAGATCCATCGCGATTGCAACCAGACACAGGCACAACGTCTTGCCCAATGTTTTCACGAAGCTCGTGGAAATCACGCCGATCCCGAAGCCTTCGGCCAGCACCGTCACCGTCAGGGTGAAGAGTGCAAGACAGGCAAGGAAGACCAGCACCGACGGGTTCTTGGCGATGAAGCTTTGTCTCATGGCTCAGGCCCCCGCCGCGCGACCCTTGAGGGCGATAATCCCTCGTGGCCGGAACTGGATGAAGATGATGATGAAGATGATCATGTAGGTCTGCGCGGCGAGCGAATTGGACGGGTTCATCCACTCGATCCCCTTTTGCAGGAATCCGATCAGCGTGGCACCCGCGATGGTCCCCCAGATGTTGCCCACACCGCCGATCACCACGGTCATGAAGCTTTGCACGATGTAATCTTGGCCCAACTCCGACGTGACCTTGGAAAACAGCCCGATGGCGACGCCCGCGATCCCCGCGATGCCCGATCCCAACCCGAAGGTCAGCATGTTGATCCGGTCGGGATTGATGCCCATTGATGATGCCATTGCGGGGTTTTGGGTCACGGCGCGCACCTCAAGCCCCAGCCGTGTTCGGTTCATGATGAACATCACCAACACCGCGAAGATGATCGCCAACGCGAAAATCGCGATGCGGATATAGCTGATCGACACGACATCGTTAAAAACCAGCGCCCCGTCCAGCCAACCGGGCGAGGTCAGCGGGCGGGCTTGCGTACCGAAGATGTTCTTCGCGATCTGCTGAAGCGCGATAGAAATCCCGAAGGTGGCGAGCAAGGTCTCCAGCGGGCTGTTGTAAAGCCAGCGGATCACCAGCCGTTCCATCGCCACGCCCGCCGCGAAAGTCACGCAGAACGCCAGCGGCAGCGCCACGACGATCGACACGGTGTAATCCGGGATGATCTGCTGCACGACATAGCCGGTATAGGCGCCCATCATGATGAATTCGCCATGGGCCATATTGATCACACCCATCACACCGAAAGTGACGGCCAGCCCGATGGCCGCAAGGAAGTAGATCGAGGCCAGCGACATCGCGTCCAGCGTCAGATCCGCAAAGCGGTTCAGAGCGACTTTCAATTCGATCGACCGGAGCGTGTCCTGCGCCGCATCGGTCAGGGCGCTTGATGGCTGAAGGTAGCGGTCAAAAAAGACATGATTGTCGAGCGCCGCGTTGAAGTCTTCCTCCGTGACGGTCGGCGGGACCAGTGACAGATCGGCCAGGGCTGCATAGGCGGCGTCGCGCTCCGTATCATTGTTCAATCGACCGACCGGAATGCCCGCGACCTTTCGGTCCTGGATGTTCGCCACCAGCGCCGCGTCACGGTCAGCTGTTGAAATGCGCGGTTCTGCCAAGCTTTCCTCGACCAGCAACGTGTAGGCTTCGTCTTGCGTCAAAGCGTCCGTGCCCGGTCGCAATTCATTCGCGATATTGGCGTCGTCGGGCAGGGCGTCAGCGGCTTCCCGGCGAGTTACGAGGATCGGGTTCAGGGCAGCGCGCACATCCACACCCAGATCCCCCTTGAAGCTTTCAATCGCCTCCACCCGTTCTTCATCGGTTGCGCCGAATTCGATGGTCAGCAGACGTTCAAGCCGCGCCATGCGTGCGGCGACATCCGCATCCGTTTCCTGTTCGATCGCGCTGCGTAAAGCCGCCAGGTGCGATTCTTCCGCGTCGCGCGCAATCCCGTCCAGCGCCGCGATCCGGGTGGTCTTGTCGTCCGATTTCAGTTGGAACTGCACCAGCGCCGCGCCGATCAGCCCGCGTATGCCACTATTGGGCTTGAGTTGTTCCAGGTCATCTTCGGGCGCTTCGCCCAGATCCTCGTTGGTTGCAAAGTCGAACAGGCGCAGCGTGTCGCGGTCCACTTCCTCGGCATAGTAGAACCCGTCATCGCTTTCGCGGTACCACATTTCCTTGTTCTGCCATTTTTCCAGCACTGTCTGGGCTGCGGGCAGGTCGCTGTTTCCAAGCGCATCAATGGCCGGGCCAATGGTGCGGCGGGAACTGTCGAGGATGATATCACGGTGTTCTTGCAGCAGGTCCTGTATGGTCGCATCTTGCGCCGCAGCAGGGCAGGTCAAGGAAACCAGCAGACATACTGCCGAGATGAGGTGCCGGAACATGGAAACCCGTTTCTTCGTCTGTGCGGGAGGCGCAACATGCGCCCCCCGGATCATCTTAGGTCAGATCAGTAGTTCGACTTCATCTGGACGCAGGTTTCGGTTTCGGTGTTGTACATACCGCAATCGAGTTCAGCCCAGTCAGAGGTCAGGACAGCAGATTCCGGCAGGAAGTCGGTCCAGGCGTCGCCCGGCACCGGATCGGTTTCCGAAATGATGTCGAATTGACCGTCCGCCTGGATTTCACCGATCAGCACCGGCTTGGACAGATGGTGGTTCGGCAACATTTCCGCTTCGCCACCCGTCAGGTTCGGGAAGGTCTGCCCGATCATCGCGTCAGACACCGCATCGACATCGGTTGTTCCGGCTTCCTCGACGGCGTTTACCCACATGTTGAACCCGATGTAATGCGCCTCCATCGGGTCGTTGGTCACGCGGTCTTCACCGGCAAAGGTCTTCCATTCGGTCACGAATTCTTCGTTTTCGGCCGTGTCGGCCGACTGGAAATAGTTCCATGCGGCCAGGTGTCCGACAAGGTTCGAGGTGTCGAGACCGGACAGCTCTTCTTCACCCACCGAAAACGCCACGACCGGGATATCGTCTGCAGAAACACCTGCTGCCGCCAGTTCCTTGTAGAAGCCGATATTCGCGTCACCGTTGATGGTGGAAATCACGCCGACCTTCTTGCCATCGGCGCCGAGAGCCACAACGTCCGACACGATCTTGGACCAGTCGGAATGGCCAAACGGCGTGTAGTTGACGAAGATATCGTCTTCGGGGATTCCCTTGTCCTTAAGATAGGCTTCTAGAATGTTGTTGGTCGTGCGCGGATAGACATAGTCGGTGCCAAGCAGCGCGAACTTCTCGACGCCCAGTTCTTCGAGGAAGTAGTCGGTCGCCGGAATGGCCTGCTGGTTCGGCGCGGCGCCGGTGTAGAAGACATTCTTGGAACTTTCCTCGCCTTCATACTGCACCGGGTAGAACAGAAGTCCGTTCAGTTCCTCGATCACCGGCAGAACGGATTTGCGGCTGACCGATGTCCAGCAGCCGAAGATCACGTCCACATCTTGAACGGTCAGCAATTCGCGCGCTTTTTCGGCAAAGAGCGGCCAGTCCGATGCCGGATCGACAACAACCGCCTCAAGCTGTTTACCCATGACGCCGCCCTTGGCGTTTTGCTGCTCGATCAGCATCAGCATGGTGTCTTTGAGTGTCGTTTCCGAGATTGCCATCGTTCCGGACAGCGAATGCAGGATGCCCACCTTGATCGTGTCGTCCTGTGCGAAGGCAAGCCCGTGCAGCATGATGGTGGCGGCGCTTGCGCCCCCAAGAAGCTTCGCGAAATTCTTCATATCTCCCAGTCCCCTGTTGTCTGGGCTGCGATGGGCAGGTCGGACACGCTGTTGTGTTCAGCGGTTTCAATCATATTTTACCCTCGCAACTCGTGTTGCACCGTGCGGGGGCAGGTGGCCGGTCAAGCAATCAGCCTCCGCACATCTGCCGGCGGGGGCTCCCCGTCGGCGTCTGCAGAAAAACCCGATTGGCCGGTGACCGAAAGGCAAGGAGACGAGCCGCGCCTATTCTTCGGTCAGATCCCTGCCTCTTGTTCAGAACAGATGCACAATAATTGTGCTGTGCCTAATTGCTGTGCGATATGTGGACGTTGGATGCAAATTGCGCTCGCCGCCGGTTGTGATAGGACGCGCCGATGCCAGTGACACTTCGACAGCTTCGTTATCTTCAGGCTCTCGCCGAAACCGGCAGCTTCGGTGCTGCGGCCGAGCGGATGCATGTGTCGCAGCCCGCGCTTTCGATGCAGATGAAGGAACTTGAAACAAGTCTTGCCGCGACGCTTGTCGAGCGCCGTACCGGCGGAGTTCGCCTGACGGCTGCGGGACAAGATGCGTTGCGGCGCGCGTTGTCCATTCTTGCCGATGTCGCTGATCTGGAAGGCGCGGCGCGGCGAGGCGTACTTGGTGCAAAACTGCGGCTGGGCATCATCCCGACCGTCGCGCCTTACTTCATACCGCATCTGGGCGGACAGGGCGGACAGGGCGGACTGCCGCGGATGCTGCGTGGTATGGCTTTGACAGAAGCCCCGGCAGGATCGCTGCTGCATGGTCTTCGTGCGGGGGATCTGGATGTGGCGGTGATGTCCCTGCCACAAGCATCGGGTGACCTACATGCCGCCGCGCTGTTCGAGGATCCTCTCTTCATCGCGGGACAGCCACATCATCCGGCAGTGTCCGACCGAAGCACCTTGGAGCCGCACGACCTGTTGACCCTGGGTGCCGACCATTGTCTGACAGATCAGGCCCATGCCGCATTAGGGATTGCCGAGCAACCCACAACGAGTGCCGCATCGCTCTCAAGCCTGTGCCGCTTGGCCGGGCAGGGATTGGGCGTGACCATTCTTCCGCAGATCGCCCTCGCGACCGAGCAAGCCGCGACACCCGGCCTTGTCGTCCAACCGCTCGCAGGCGCGTCCCGCCAGATCGGTGTGGTCCGTATCGCCACGGACCAGGCGGAGATGTGGTTTTCCGAACTCGCGCATATCCTGTCGCAGGCCGGACAGTCCGCCCTGGCAGCTTCCAACCCCAAAGGCATTGAAAAGCAGGCCTCGTGACATTTCTTGAGCTTATGGCAGCTATGCGTCATAGACAGACGACAAACCACGCAGGGACGGCTATGTTCATGCGGAGGAGAGAGAAAACATGCGCGATCTGAAAATCCCAGCTCAACGCCACCCTGAAAAGGCGCACCGCAAGGACAATGCCCAACCGAAGAAACCGGACTGGATCAGGGTAAAGGCACCGGGCGGCGAAGGTTATTTGAAAACGCGCGAGATCATGCGCGAACACCGCCTGTCCACCGTCTGCGAAGAAGCGGGTTGCCCGAATGTCGGTGAATGCTGGTCGCAGGGCCACGCCACCATGATGATCATGGGCGACATCTGCACGCGCGGCTGTACCTTCTGCAATGTGGCGACGGGTCGACCCGAAGCGCTTGACGTGTTCGAACCGGGCCGGGTTGCCGATGCGGTTCAGAAGCTGGGCCTCAACCACGTCGTGATCACCTCGGTGGACCGCGACGATGTGGATGATGGCGGCGCCGAACATTTCGCACAGACCATTCGGGCCGTGCGCCACCGGTCACCGGATACGACCATCGAAATCCTGACACCCGACTTCCTGAAGTGTGACCCGTCAGTTCTGGAAACGGTGGTCGAGGCCAAGCCGGATGTTTTCAACCACAACCTTGAAACGGTCCCCGGACTATATCCGTCGGTGCGTCCAGGCGCGCGTTATTTCCATTCATTGCGCCTGTTGCAGCGCGTGAAGGAGTTGGATCCCTCCATGTTCACCAAATCGGGCATCATGGTAGGTCTGGGTGAAGATCGTCAGGGCGTTCAGCAGGTCATGGATGACATGCGTGCGGCAGATGTCGATTTCCTGACCATCGGCCAGTATCTGCAGCCGACATCCAAGCATCACCGCGTCGACCGGTTCGTCACCCCCGAGGAATTTGCCGCCTATGAAAAAACAGCATATGGCAAAGGCTTCCTGATGGTATCGGCCACGCCGCTGACGCGCTCGAGCTATCACGCGGGCGATGATTTTGCGCAGCTGCGCGCGGCTCGGCTGGCTAGGCTGCAAAAGGGCGCCTGAGCGTCATTCGACCGGATCAAGCGCCTTCACATAGGCCGCGACCGCGTCGCGATCTTCGGCGGGCAGATTGGCGAAATTGGCAACGACACTCGCCATGTGCCCACCGGCGGAGTCGAACTCAGGCGTAAACCCCGATTCCAGATAATAGGCGATATCCGTCGCCGACCAATTCAGCTTCGCCGGCGTGATGTTGGGGATTGATCCGTTGCCTGACGGGTTTGGCGCACCGCCCATCCAGCTTGCCGCGTCCAGCCCGCCCAGCTCGTCCCGCGCCGTGTGACATTCGGCGCAATGCGCCTGGGCCTCGACGATATAGCGACCGGCCTCGACCTGCGGATCGGCGGTATTCACCATCACCCAATCATCGCTCAGATACAGCCGTTTCCATAATCCGACCGCGCGACGGATGTTGAACGGGAAGGCGACGTCATGGGGCAGACTTGCCTCGCTAGAGGCAGGCAGCGTGTCCATGTACGCTTTCAGGTCAGCGACGTCCTGTAAGTCCATCTTGGCATAGGCCGTGTAGGGGAAGGCTGGATATAGATGCGTGCCGTCCGGCGCGACCCCCCTTTGAACGGCAGATGCGAAGTCTTGAAACGACCAGCTGCCTATGCCGGATTTTGGATCGGGAGAGATGTTGGGTGCGACGAACGTGCCGAAGTCTGACGGAAATTCCTGCCCACCGCTCAGGACGAGCCGGTCCGCTCCCTGCGCCTGTGGTGCGGCATGGCATGATGCGCATCCTGTTCGCCAGAACACGCGCTCGCCGTTGTCAGGATCACCTGTCAGCCCTGCGACTTTCGTCTCGGGCAACGGCGTGGCGCGTGTCACGAACACTCCGGAAGCGACCGCAAAAATCGCGACGCCGCCAAGGACCAGCCAGACCGTCCGCATGAAGATCAGCTATCGGATGCGCGATACATGTCGTGGCAGGCGCTACACGCTCCGCCGACACCGCCAAGTGCAGGCCCCAACGCCTCCTGTCCCGTTCCCGCAACGGCCTGCATCTCTTCGGCCTTCAACCGCAGATCCGACCATTTGGTTCGGAAATCATCCATGTTGGTGAAGATGTCGGGCAGGGCGCGTGTGCCATCGATGCTGCCATTGTCCGAGCCTTCAGGCCATTGCAGGTTCTGGCTGATGCCCGTGACGGTAACCAGATTATCCGCAGCCTCCTGTGCCGTGGCGGCGTCATAGTCCACTTCACCCTTGGCCATACTGCCGAGGATTCCGAGATTGAAGGCGAGGTTCCGGAACTGTCCCTGCCGGGCTTTCAACGCCCCGGCGAATTGATCCTGTGCGGCTGCAAAACCGGTGCTTGCGGTCAAGATGGCTGCGGCAAGCAGAAAAGGGCGGGCTGAGGTCATGGCTGGCTCCCTGATAAATATATGTCTTAGCCTAACCATAGGTCAGCAATTACAAAGCGCAAAGCCCGCAGCCGCCCATAAACTTTCCGTGAGATCAGTCGGTCTCATCCACGAACCGGACCTTGCCGATATAGGGCAGGTTGCGGTTGCGCTGCGCATAGTCGATTCCGTAGCCCACCACGAATTCATCAGGAATGTCGAAGCCGATCCAGTCAGCGGTAAAATCCACTTCGCGCCGGGTGGGCTTGTCGAGCAAGGCAATCGTGCGCAGGGTTTTCGGGTTGCGCGACTTCAGCAGCGACACAACATGGCTCAGCGTATAGCCCGTATCGACGAGATCCTCGACGACCAGCACATCGCGCCCGCCGATTTCGCCACCCAGATCTTTCAGGATACGCACCTCGCGGCTGGACACCATCGCATTGCCGTAGCTCGACGCTTCGATGAAATCTACCTCGACGATCATATCCAGTTCCCGCACCAAGTCGGCTATGAAGACGAACGACCCGCGCAGGAGGCCGACGACAACCAACTTGTCGACATCGGCGTAATAGGTCTCGATCTCGCGGGCCAGCGCCTCTATCCGGGCGGCGATGCGTTTGGCAGAGATCATCTTGTCGATAACATAAGGGCGCTGTGTCATATCTTCTCGCTTGAATTGCCTGGTCCCTTTCGTGATATGCCCCAAAACCGTGCCGAACGAAAAGGATCTCGATGCCACGTCACGCGGAAAAAAAGCAGCTGCCCTACAAGGCGCAAGACATGTACGACCTCGTGGCCGACGTGGAATCCTACCCCGGTTTCCTGCCATGGTGCGCCGCGGCGCGTATCCGGGCGCGGGAAGACAAGGGAGATCATGAACTGGTCACGGCCGATCTGGTGATATCCTTCAAAGTGTTCCGTGAACGATTCGGCAGCCGCGTTGAACTGCATCCCGATCAGAATTTTATCGACACCGAATACTTGGACGGCCCGTTTCGCTACCTGAAGTCTCGCTGGAAATTCGAGGACCTGCCAGATGGTGGTTGCGAGATCGACTTTTTCGTTGATTTCGAATTCAAGAACAGGATGTTGCAAGGCGTAATTGGTGTGGTTTTCAACGAGGCCATGCATCGCATCGTCCGCGCCTTCGAGAGCCGCGCGAAAGAGCTTTACGGTTAGGTTGTCGACAACGCTTCGGTCAGCAGTTTCAAGGCATGTTCAACCGTGGCCTGCCGGACCTGCGCCCGACCGATTGCTCCGAATTCGACAGTTTCAGTGAACGTGTTCCTGCCTGTAAACGCCAGTCCAAAGCACACCCGGCCTTCGGGTTTGTTATCTGACCCGCCGGGACCCGCGATCCCTGTGACAGCAATGGCCAAGCTTGCATCGGATCGCAACAGCGCGCCATCGGCCATTTCCTGCGCGACCTGCTCAGACACGGCACCGTAACGCATCAACGTTGAAGACATGACGCCAAGCATTTGTTTTTTTGATCGGTTAGAATAAGTTACGAACCCACGATCGACCACATCGGACGATCCGGGCACATCAGTCAACGCACCCGCGATCAAACCGCCTGTGCAGGATTCGGCCGTGACGATCTGCGCATGTTGCTTGCGGGCCAGGTCCAGAAGTTCTTCCGCGTTCATGCTCCCATTACCCCATGTGCTATTGCTGCGGCGATTGCGACGACCAATGCCGTCATGATGCCCGCGATCACGTCATCGAGCATCACGGCCAGTGCGCCCGGCTTGCGATCCGCCCAGCCCACTGGTCCCGGTTTCCAGATATCGAACAGGCGGAACAGAACAAACGCGCCAACCCACCCCGGATAGGGAAACACCCAAGCCGATGCGCCCGCATGCCACAATCCGAATGACAGCGGCCATAGTGCGATCCAGATGCCGACCAGTTCATCAATGACGATCTCGCTGGCGTCATGTGTGCCGGTGGCCGCTTCTTCCCTTATGGTCGCCCACCAACCCAACGCGAATGCGGCCAGAGAGCCGATGAAGAGTAGCGGAAACCCGCCCAGACCGTGCAGCAGATATCCTAATGGCAGCGCCGCCAGGGAGCCCCATGTTCCGGACGCAGGTTTCAGCAAGCCGACGCCCGCAACGGTTGCGATGGCTCTTGTTAGTCTCATTCGCTCACCAATGTCGCGCTGGCCAATGCAGCGATCCCTTCTTCCCGTCCCGTGAAACCCAGTCTTTCCGAAGTGGTTGCCTTTACCGAGACGCGATCAACCTCGACCCCCATGATCCGGGCCAGCGCTTCACGCATCGAAGCGGCCACAGGCCCGATCTTGGGTCGTTCACAGATCAGGGTACAGTCAATATTGCCAATGCGATAGCCGCGGTCGCCCGCAAGTTTCACTGCATGTTCAAGGAAAATCTGGCTCGCAGCTCCTTTCCATTGTGGATCGGTGGGCGGGAAATGCTGGCCGATGTCGCCGTCCGCCAACGCGCCATAGATCGCATCCGTCACCGCATGCATTCCGACATCGGCGTCCGAATGCCCATCCAGCCCTTTGTCATGCGGCACCGCAACGCCGCACAGTGTGACATGATCACCGTCGCAAAAACGGTGAACGTCAAAACCGTTGCCAAGACGAATATCCAATTGCCGGATCTCCTGCTGTTTCAAAAGCGCGGCGCAGCGCGCAAAATCGGCGGGGTAGGTGACTTTGATGTTGGTCTCATCACCCTGGACAATTCTAACGTCTAGCCCTGCAGCGCGGGCGATTTCAACGTCGTCTGCGGCGTCGGGGCCATCATATTGCGCATGGGCCGCGATGATCTGAGCGGTGTGAAAGCCTTGTGGCGTCTGAGCGCGGAACAACCCGTCGCGGTCCTGTGTGCCCAGGACACGCCCAAGGCGACCGCGCCACAATGCGTCCGAGACGGGCAAGGCAGGGGCTGCGCCGGGTGTGTCGTTCAGCGCATCGATCACGCGGTCGATGATGCCGGCCGTCACCATTGGCCGCGCACCATCATGGATAAGTACCTTTCCAGAAACGTCAGGAAGCATAGCCAGGCCGCTCTGAACCGATGCCCGTCGCGTCTGGCCGCCGTCGACGACAGTGACGTTGCGCAAAATCTCGTCAGACAGGTGTTCGTCCAGCAATTGCCTGTCGGTGGGGTTCACAACAAGAACCACAGAGTCGATCTGCGGATGTGACGTGAAGGCACGGATGCTCAGCTCCAACACGCAGAAGGGGCCAATTGTTTGAAATTGTTTGGGTAAATCTCCCCCTGCGCGAACGCCCCGTCCCGCTGCAACCACCACCGCCGTTATCGACATTGCTGCTCCTAACCGTTATTGGATCTGTTTAGGCTGTGCATGGATTGGTGACAATCACTTGCTATTGCCCGATAAATCTGCTGAAAAATTAAGCAATTGAATAATTACGTGGCGTCGGTGGTTGTGATCAAATTGTATCCGTCGCAGGCCGGGAATAGACACGCAGTGAAAGTGCGCAAGGATTAATCACTTGGTCGTTCAACTGGCAAACATGCAACTGAATCCACCGGTTCTTCTGGCGCCGATGGCGGGGATCACCGATCTGCCCTTTCGGCAATTGGTGTCCCGTTTCGGCGCAGGTCTGGTCGTCAGCGAAATGGTTGCGAGCCAGGAAATGGTGCAGGCCAAGCCGGGCGTGCGTGAGCGGGCCGAGCTGGGTTTCGATCAGGGCAACACATCCGTTCAGATTGCTGGCCGTGACGCGCAATGGATGATGGAAGCTGCACGGATGATCGAAGCCAATGGTGCGGGACTGATCGACATCAATATGGGCTGTCCCGCCAAAAAGGTGGTGAATGGCTATTCCGGATCCGCCTTGATGCGCACACCCGATCACGCATTGTCGCTGATTGAAGCGGTGGTGAATGCCGTTTCCGTTCCCGTGACGTTGAAAATGCGGCTCGGCTGGGACGATGATGCGCTCAACGCGCCTTATATCGCAAAACGCGCGGAAGCGGCCGGCATCCGCATGATCACCGTGCATGGACGGACGCGCTGTCAGTTCTACAAGGGCCGCGCCAATTGGGCCGCGATCCGGGAAACGGTCGACGCGGTGGATATCCCCGTGATCGCGAATGGCGACATATGCTCGGCCAATGACGCGCGCCTGGCGCTGGAGCAATCCGGCGCGGCTGGCGTGATGGTCGGGCGCGGTGCGCAGGGGCGCCCATGGCTATTGGCGCAGATCGCGCGTGAGTTGTTCGACGCACCGCGGGTCGATGTGCCGCAGGGGACGGCGCTGGTTGATCTGGTGCGCGGCCATCACGCTGCGATGATCGACTTCTATGGCGGGCAGCTTGGTTTGCGCGTCGCCCGAAAACATCTGGGATGGTATATGGATCAAGCGAATACGGTGCCGCAGATGCGCCGTGAGGTACTGACGGCAGACACCGCAGACAAGGTTGCACGGCTCCTGCCGCTGGCATTGCTCGAACACAGGGCCATGGCCGCATGAGCAGCAACTGGGGAGATACGCTGTGGAACTCACTTCCAGTTCCTGCCTTGCTGCTCAATGAAGACGACACGATCGCGGATATCACGCCCGCCGCCGAATCTTTCCTGAACATGTCGCGGCGCAGCCTTGCGGGGTCACCTGTCTGGGACAAGCTGATGATCGACGCGCCGTTGGAGGAATCCTTCGAACGTGTGCGCCGCGACAAATCTGACCTGTTCATCAACAATGTGGATGTGGGCGGTGGCAACCGCCCGCCCGTGCAATGCAACATCCAGATCGGTACGCTTAACGATCAGACCGACCGTGTGCTGGTTTTGCTGGAGCCGCGCCAGATCGCCGACCGCATGGACCGCGCACAGTCCGTGAAATCGGCGGCAAAATCCGCTATTGGTATGGCTGAAATGCTGGCCCATGAAATCAAGAACCCGCTCGCGGGGATAACCGGCGCTGCGCAGCTTCTGTCGATGGGGCTCAGTGGCGAGGATCGTGATCTGACGGATCTGATCGTGGTTGAATCGCGACGGATCGTGAAGCTGCTGGAACAGGTCGAGCAATTCGGAAATCTGCGCCCGCCAGAGCGTAAGCCCGTCAATCTGCACGACCTGCTGGATCGCGCGCGCCGGTCCGCAATGGTCGGTTACGCCGCTCATATGAATATCGTCGAGGATTACGACCCCTCGCTTCCCCCAACCTATGTTGATGGCGATCAACTGTTGCAGGTGTTCCTGAACCTGCTGAAAAACGCGGCGGAAGCCGCCGATCCCGACAACGGGGGCACGATCCGCATCCGGACGTTTTACGAAATGTCGCTCAGGCTGCGCCGTCCTGATGGAACGGGCGGGGCGCTGCCGCTTCAGGTCGAAATTATCGATGACGGCCCCGGATTGCCGCCCGACATCGCCAGCGACATTTTTGATCCTTTCGTGTCGGGTCGTGAAAACGGCACCGGGCTGGGGCTGGCGTTGGTGTCTAAAATTATCTCGGAACATGATGGCTGGATCGGTGTAGATAGTGTGCCAGGGCGCACGGTGTTTCGCATCTCGCTGCCGCTTGCACCGCAACAAACGGAGAATGACTAATGGACGGAACAGTTCTGGTTGCCGATGACGACCGCACGATCCGGACGGTTCTGACGCAGGCACTGACGCGAGCAGGGTGCAAGGTGCATGCGACCTCGTCACTGATGACCCTCAAGCGCTGGGTGGATGAAGGCAAGGGTGATCTCGTGATCTCCGATGTGATCATGCCCGATGGCAACGGGCTAGAGATGCTGCCCCAGATTGGCAAGGAACGGCCAAGCCTGCCAGTGATCGTCATCTCTGCCCAGAACACCATTATGACCGCGATTCAGGCGGCCGAGGCCGAGGCCTTCGACTACTTGCCCAAACCGTTCGATTTGCCCGACCTGATGAAACGTGCTGCACGGGCGCTGGAGGTCAAACGCCGTGCCTCCGTCAAGCGCGACACGGAAGCGCGTGACTTGCCGCAGGATCAGGACGACCTGCCGCTTGTGGGGCGCACCCCCGCCATGCAGGCGCTCTATCGCCTTGTCGCGCGGGTTATGAACACGGAACTCCCGGTGATGATCACGGGGGAAAGCGGCACGGGGAAATCCTTGATCGCACGCGCCATTCATGATTTTTCCGATCGCCGCACGACGCCTTTTGTCGTCGTCTCAGCAGCAGATCTCGAAGGCGTCGATGGCCCCGCCACGGTGCTGTCACGCGCGAAAGGTGGTTCAATCCTGTTCGATGAGATCGGCGATTTCGATGAAGACGCTCAGGCCAAGATCGTGCGGATGCTCGACAGTCTTGGCGATTCGGCGCCGCGCATCATGGCCAGTTCCCAAGACGATCTGTCCATCCGCATGGAAGAAGGCGCATTCCGCAAGGATCTATTCTATCGGTTGGGTGGGGTGACGATTAACGTGCCTGCGCTGCGGGAACGGGTGGATGACATCGCGCTTCTGGCTGAACACTTCCTTGCCCGAACAGAGCGCGACGGCGAACCATCCCGCCGCTTCGATGCCGACGCGCTGGACCTGATCCGCGGCTACACATGGCCCGGCAACGTGCGGCAGTTGGAAAACACCGTACGGCGCCTGGTCGCAACCAGTGTCGAAGAGAACATAACGCGAGCGGAGGTCGAACTGGTCCTCGGCAATCAGCCTGCGATGCAACCGATGGGCCGACGTGGCGATTCCGAGAAGCTTTCGGCATCCGTGGCCAAGCATCTGCGTCGCTATTTCGACCTGCATGGTGGAGCGTTGCCGCCGCCCGGACTTTATCAGCGCATCCTGCGAGAGGTCGAAATGCCGCTGATCGAAATCGCGCTTGATGCTACCGGTGGCAATCAGGCGAAATGCGCGGATCTTCTGGGGATCAACCGCAATACGCTGCGCAAGAAGATCACCGACCTTGATATACGCGTGACACGACGCCGGAAGTTGATGTAAAACCGCAACAGATGCGTTGCTATTCGGCAGCAAGTCGGGCAAACGCATACTGTGCGGGGGTATGAGCCTTCGCGGAGTTGGAGGCGAAATGCGCGCTGAACTTGGACGGGCCACGTGGGAACGGCTCAACCAGATTCGCAAGCGGAGGCGGGTGCAGAACCTGGCCACTCTGGGCCTTGTGGCGTTGGGCCCTGCCTTGGTTCTTGCCACATTCCTGGTGCTTGGACCGTTGGCACTGTCCGCGTCATCGCTGCGCCTGCGCCTGGTGGTTCTTGCCGATCTCGTTTACGTTCTGGTCGTCGCGGCGTTGGTGCTGCACCGTATTGCCAAGATGGTCAGTGCACGTCGCGCCAAGTCAGTGGGGTCGCAGCTTCACTTACGTCTGACGGGTGTGTTTGCGCTGGTTGCGTTGGTGCCGACCGTGATGGTGGCGGTATTTGCCGGACTCACGCTGAATATCGGGCTAGAGGGCTGGTTTTCTGAACGTGTCCGCGAGGTGGTTGGCGCATCGCGCTCGGCCGCAGAGGCCTATGAAGAAGAACACCGAAGAAATCTGGAAACGGATGCAGAGGTGGTCGCCGCTGTCATCAATGCCCAGTATCAGCCCAGCTTCCTGATGTCGGATGGCGATTTCCGCCAGATCCTCAGTCAAGCTCAACAGCAGGTGCAGCGCGGACTGAAAGAAGCCTATGTAATTGATGGAACTCCCGAAATTCGGGCGCGCGGCGAACGATCCTATCTGTTTGACTATGAAAGCCCCAACGCCGATGAACTGGCAACGGCCCGCCGTGGTGAAACGGTCATCATCCGTGACTGGGACAATAACGAGTTTCGCGCGCTCATCGCGCTCGACGCTTATGTTGATCGTTTCCTTCTAGTGTCGCGGTCGGTCGATGGGGACATTCTGAACCTGCTCGATGATACACAAAAGACCGCCGCACTTTACGAACAGCTCGAGCGTGAACGAGGGCGGATGCTGTTTGAGTTCGGCCTGCTTTATCTCGGCTTTGCCTTGATACTGATCCTCGCGGCAATCTGGCTGGGATTGTGGTTCGCGGACCGTCTTTCGCGGCCGGTAGGCCGATTGGCCAGTGCCGCGCAGAGGGTTGGTGAGGGCAATCTGGATGTGCAGGTTCCTGAACCGGGAAGCGATGATGAAATTGCAATGCTTGGCCATGTTTTCAACCAGATGACGCGTCAACTTAAAGCGCAGCGTGAATCGCTTCTGGAAAGCAACCGAGAGATCGACGAACGTCGCCGGCTGTTTGATTCCGTGCTGTGGTCGGTGACGTCTGGTGTTGCCGGGATCGATGCGGAAGGGCGCGTGGATTTCATCAACCGTGCGGGCAGTGAATTGCTGCATGTCCGCGAAGGTGACGTGGCCGGACGTGCGATCCTCGAACTGGTTCCCGAATTTGGTCCGCTTCTGGACCAGCTTCGCAGCGTGAAAAGCGAAACTGCCCAGCAGGAAGTCAAGCTGCGCAGGCGGGGAGTGCAGGATATTCTGCTGGTACGAATGGCGGTTCGGCGATCAAAGGATGGTGAACTCGAAGGCTTCGTGGTGGCCTTTGATGACATCACCGATCTGGTGTCCGCACAGCGCATGGCCGCTTGGGGCGATGTGGCTCGTCGGATCGCGCATGAAATAAAGAATCCGCTGACACCCATCCAACTTTCTGCCGAACGCATCACCCGCAAATACGGGCGTCGCTTGGAACCGGCTGACGCCGAAGCACTGGGTCAACTGACAAGTGTCATCATCCGCCAAACCAATGATCTGCGCCGGATCGTGGATGAATTCTCGAAATTCGCACGCATGCCGCAACCGGAACAATCGCGTCAGGATCTGTCCAAGCTGGTGCAGGAAGCAGTCATCCTGCAAAGCAATGGCAATCTGAATGTGACGATTTCCTGCAAAACGCCTGATGACGCGGTTCCAGCGGATCTGGATCCGACCCTGTTGTCGCAGGCTCTGACGAACCTGATTAAGAACGCCATTGAAGCTACGGAAACTTATGTGGAAAAGTTCTCTCCCGAAGGCTATAAACCCGAAGTACGGGTGACACTGAGCATGTTGGACGGAACCGCGCTTCTGACGGTCGATGACAACGGCACCGGCTTCCCCGAAGACCGGGCGCGATTGTTTGAACCTTATGTCACCACGCGTGACAGCGGCACCGGGCTGGGTTTGCCGATTGTGCGGAAGATCATCGAAGAACATGGCGGCAGGATGCGGCTGGAAGATGCACCAGCCTTTGCGGAAGGGGCACATCATGGCGCGCGCGTCAGCGTGACACTGCCGATTGAAACAGAAGCGGTCGCGGATGCGGCGGAATAACAGGAAAAAGCAAGAGCAGGGGCGGTTATGGGCGATATCCTGATTGTTGACGATGAGAGGGACATTCGCGAATTGATTGCGGATATCCTTGAAGACGAAGGCTATACCACGAGGTTGGCTGGCACGTCGGATGAATGCGTGGCGCAGCTTGGAACACAGCTTCCGTCGCTGATGATACTCGATATCTGGTTGAAGGACAGCCAGATGGACGGGATCGACATTCTGACCAAGGTTAAACGAGAAAGTCCCGAGGTTCCGGTTGTGATCATTTCGGGCCACGGAAACATTGAAATCGCCGTGGCCGCGATCAAGCAGGGAGCCTACGACTTCATCGAAAAGCCGTTCAATATCGACCAGCTTCTGGTCGTGATCCGGCGGGCGATGGAAACGTCGCGGCTGCGGCGCGAGAATACGGAATTGCGTCGAACCGATTTCTCGACGGGCGAGATGATCGGATCAAGCGCGACATTCAAGGGTTTGAAATCTCAGCTTGAAAAAGTCACCAAGTCGAATGGACGTGTGCTGCTACGCGGGCCGTCCGGATCGGGCAAGGAAACGGCAGCGCGATTCATACATTCACATTCGCTGCGGGCGTCGAACCCCTTTGTCACGCTGAACTGCGCCTCCGCATCGGCTGAACGCATGGAGCGGCTTCTGTTCGGCAGCGAGGCCAACGGTCAAAAGGTCGAGGCGGGTTTGCTGGAACAGGCCGATCACGGAACGCTTTATCTGGACGAGGTGGCGGATCTTCCGCTGGACACTCAGGCGCGGATGTTGCGGGTGTTGTTGGAACAGCAGTTCCAGCGTGTCGGAGGAACGAGTCAGGTTAACGTCGATGTGCGGGTCATTTCGGCCACCAGCCGCGATCTGGAAGGCGAGATTGCGGCAGGCCGCTTCCGCGAAGAACTGTATCACCGCCTGAACGTGGTTCCGGTGGATGTTCCAAGTCTGGGCGAACGCCGCGCGGATATTCCCGAACTGGCGCAGCATTTCATTGCGGAGTTCCACAAAACCGATGGTTTGCCCAACCGTGAATTGAGCGAGGACGCCGCCGCCTATCTGCAAACCATGCTGTGGCCGGGCAATATCCGTCAGCTTCGCAACGTGATTGAGCGCGTGCTGATCCTCGGTCCCGACGCCGGCGCGATCCAATCGTCCGAATTGCCATCGGACACACCGGCCGATACCAACGATAGCCGCGTTGTATTGTCCGGTGCGGTGGCGCAATTGCCGCTGCGCGAGGCGCGCGAACTGTTCGAACGCGAATATTTGCTGACCCAGATCAACCGCTTTGGCGGAAACATTTCGCGGACGGCCAGTTTCGTCGGCATGGAACGCTCGGCATTGCATCGCAAGCTCAAATCGCTCAACGTCGTCACGACCGCTCGGGGCGGAAGCCGCATCGCAACCGTCGAAGAGAGCGAAGACGAAACGCGACAGGGGAGCGCGGCTGAATGAAAGTCATCATTTGCGGCGCCGGTCAGGTCGGTTGGCAAATCGCGCGATATCTGTCGGGCGAACGCAACGACGTAACGGTCGTCGACAGCAATGAAGAACTGGTGCGGCGTGCGACGGATTTGCTGGATGTGCAGGGCGTCTGCGGCTTTGCGTCCTACCCGGATGTGCTGGAACGGGCCGGGGCGCGGGATGCCGACATGATCATCGCAGCTACCCATGCCGACGAGGTGAATATGGTCACCTGTCAGGTTGCCCATTCCGTGTTCGAAGTGCCGCGCAAGATCGCGCGGTTGCGGGCTCAGAGCTATCTCGATGTGGTCCATTCGGATCTGTATCGACGCGATCACCTGCCTATCGACGTGGTGATCAGCCCCGAAAAGGAAGTTGCGGAGGCCGCGCTGCAACGCCTGTCCGCACCCGCCACCTTCGACATTGAAAGCTTCCTGGATGGGAAAGCGCAGCTTCTGGGAATCGCGCTGGCGGCCGATTGTCCGGTGTTGAACACCCCGCTGCGACAATTGACGGATCTGTTCTCGACCCTTCGCGCCATCGTCGTAGGCGTGCGGCGCGAAGGCAGGTTGTTTTCGCCTGATTCCGGTGACCAACTGTTTGATGGCGATGAGATTTACGTCTTCTGTCACAGCGACGACACGGATCGGACGCTGGAGATCTTCGGCAAAAGCGTCGAAAAGCAGGACCGCGTTGTCATCGTGGGCGGCGGCAATGTCGGACTGGAAGTGGCCAAGCATCTGGAAACCCGTGCCAGCCGCATTCGTGTGAAGATGATCGAGAAGAACCGCGCCGCTGCCGAGCGCGCCGCCGAGGCCCTGGAGCGCACGATCGTACTTCATGGCGATGGCTTGAACGCGGATCTTCTGGCAGAGGCAAATATCCGGGGGGCCGGCGCCATTCTGACCGTAACCGATGACGACAAGACCAATCTGCTGGCAGCAGTGCGGGCAAAATCGCTGGGTTGCCCAATGGCAATTTCACTGATCAACGAGCCGGACCTGATCCCGCTGATGGGGCCGCTCGATATCGACGCCTATATCAACCCGCGCTCGACCACGGTGTCGTCGATCCTGCGCCATGTCCGGCATGGTCGGGTGCGGGGTGTCTACTCCATCGGTGATGCGGAAGCGGAGGTGCTGGAAGCGCAAATCCTGTCCACTGCGCCGATGGCGGGCCAACTTGTACGGGAAATCGACTTGCCCGAAGGTGTGCTTGTCGGACCAGTGATGAAGGGCGAGACGATTGTCATTCCCACCGGTTCCACCCGGATCGAGGAGGGCGATATCGTAACGCTCTTTGTGCTGGCCGATGATGTGCACGAGGTCGAACGGCTGCTGCAGGTTTCCATTGACTATTTCTGACGATCTCTACCGGATGCGCGCACCGCGCGTGCCGATGTTCATCGTCATGATCGGGATCACCTCGTTGGCGATGCTTCTGCCCGCGGCGGTGGCGGCTGCGCAGGGGGATCTGGAAACCGCGCGCCCGTTCCTTTACGCGGGCATTCTGTTTACTGGAATCGCGGTGTTGCTGGGCCTGGCCACGCAATCGACCAACCGATCCATTTCGGCGCGCGGGCCACTGATGTCGCTGATGGGGGCGTTTACCGTCCTGCCCATCCTGTTCGCGTTGCCCGTGATGGAAGCGGTTCAGGGATTGAGTTTTCGCAACGCCTATTTCGAGATGGTGTCCAGCGCCACGACAACCGGTGCAACTGTGTTCGAGGCTGGCCGAAACGTCCCGCCCGCCGTGCATCTTTGGCGTGCGCTGGTGGCATGGATGGGCGGTTTCCTGATCTGGGTGGCGGCGATTTCTATCCTCGCACCACTGCGGATGGGGGGCTATGAAGTCATGCTGACCCGTGCGCAGGTCAATCGTGATGTAACCCTTGGGCGCGCGAACATCGCGCGGCGCCCGCAGGCACGGTCGGTACGCTTCGCCAAGCAACTGGCGCCGGTCTACGGTATACTCACCTTGACGCTGTGGATCGGCTTGATGGTCGCGGGAATGACCCCGCTCAACGGGTTCTGCATAGCACTGTCCACCATATCCACCAGCGGCATCGTTGCGGGAGCAGGCCTGCAGGCCGACGGGGCCGGATTCCTGGGTGAGGTGCTGATCTTTTGCTTCTTCGTCTTCGCGCTCAGTCGACGAACCTTCGCCAATGATCTGCCCGTGTTCCGTAAATGGCAGCATGATCCCGAACTGCAACTGGCGGCGCTTTTAGCAATTGTGGCGCCCTCCATCATGTTCCTACACCATTTTTTCGGTGCCGTGGAATTGAGCAACAACCTTGGCAACATGTTGGGCGTCCGCACGCTTTGGGGCAGCATCTTTACGTCGGTATCTTTTCTCAGCACCACGGGATTTGTGTCCGACAGCTGGTCGGTGGCGCGCAACTGGTCAGGACTGGAAACACCGGGCCTTCTGCTGATGGGGCTGGCGCTGGTGGGCGGCGGAGTCGCGACCACCGCGGGCGGTGTAAAGCTGCTGCGGGTCTACATCCTCTACCGGCATGGGGAACTGGAGATGGCCCGACTGATTCACCCGCATCTGGTGGACAGCCCTCGCCATGGCAGCCGCAAGGTACGCAGCAAGAGCGCCCATGTCGCCTGGTTGTTCTTCATGATCTTTGCATTGTCTGTCGCGGGTGTAATGACGGCATTCTCGCTTGCCGATGTGGATTTCGAAACAGGGTTGGTTCTGACTGTTGCCAGCCTGTCCAACACCGGACCGCTGACGCGTGTGGCCGGCGACGCGCCCATTGTCCTGGCACAGCTATCGACCCCGGCGCAGGCTATCATGTGCGCCGCTATGGTGCTGGGCCGGCTGGAAGCACTCGCCCTGATCGCGCTTTTCAATCCCGACTTCTGGCGGTCATGAAACGGTGCGGGCGTGCAATTATGCCGCATCTTGAGGTTGATCTGAAAGAATTATGCGCGATATCTGGTAACTGCCGGAGCGCAGAGACATAGTTTAAAACATCTAGCGCAACTTCTGCCCGAAAAGACCATTAACAATAGGCGATCAAATGGCGGCTGATAAACAAAACCTTCAGGATGCGTTCCTAAACCATGTGCGAAAAGCCAAGGTTCCGGTGACGATATTTCTGATCAACGGTGTAAAACTTCAGGGTGTAATTACCTGGTTCGATAATTTCTGTGTACTGCTACGTCGTGACGGGCAGTCGCAATTGGTGTATAAGCACGCGATCTCGACGATCATGCCAAGCCAGCCAATCAGCCTATATGAGGGCGACAACTGACCGACTTTGAATATCTGGAACCCGAGGACACGCGCGCTTGGGTTCTGCACCCCGAACTTCTCAACACACCTGCGCCTGCACGACGTAACGCGGGAAATGCGTTGGAAGAAGCCGTTGCGCTTGCCGCGGCGCTTCCCGGGCTCGATGTCATCGGGTCCGAGGTTGTGCGCGTGCGCGATCCACGCCCCGGCAAGCTGTTTGGAACGGGCAAAAGCGAAGAATTGGCCCGCAGTTTCAAGGAAAACGAAATCGAGCTTGTCCTGATCGACGGCCCGCTGACGCCCGTGCAGCAGCGGAACCTCGAAAAGGATTGGAAGGTCAAGATTCTTGACCGGACCGCGCTGATCCTCGAGATCTTCTCCGACCGGGCGCGCACCAAGGAAGGTGTGCTTCAGGTTGAAATGGCGGCTCTCAGCTACCAGCGTACGAGGCTGGTGCGCGCCTGGACCCACCTTGAACGTCAACGCGGTGGGCTTGGATTTGTTGGTGGTCCCGGCGAGACGCAGATCGAGGCGGACCGCCGCGCGATTGACGAAGCAATCGTGCGTATCCGTCGCCAGTTGGATAAGGTGGTCAGGACACGTGAATTGCACCGCGCTTCGCGTAAGAAGGTGCCATTCCCGATCGTGGCGCTTGTGGGTTACACAAACGCAGGCAAATCAACACTGTTCAACCGTGTGACCGGCGCGAAGGTGATGGCGAAAGACATGCTGTTCGCTACGCTCGATCCGACGATGCGATCGATCGAGTTGCCGGATGGACCCAAGATCATCCTGTCAGATACGGTCGGTTTCATCAGTGCGCTGCCCACAGAACTGGTCGCCGCCTTCCGCGCGACGCTAGAAGAGGTTCTGTCGGCCGATTTGATCCTGCATGTCCGTGACATCTCGCACCCTGAATCTGCGGATCAAGCACAGGATGTGCGCGACATTCTCGAAAGTCTCGGCGTGAATGAAGCGACGCCGCAGATAGAGGTCTGGAACAAGATCGATCAGGTCGATCCAGAACACCGCGCGCAGGTGATTTCATCTGCTGAACGGGCCGAGACAGTCCACGCGATTTCTGCGGTTACGGGCGAGGGCATCGACGCATTGCTCGCGACTGTGACGGGCATGTTGTCCGATCCGGTGCATGAGGATCAGTTCACACTGGGTTTTGATCAGGGACGCAAGCGGGCATGGTTGTTCGATGAGGGGCTCGTGGTGAGGGAAGACCAGACCGAGGCCGGTTTCGATCTGACAGTCCGCTGGACGGACCGCCAAAGACGTAGTTTCGAGCGCCTCTAATCGCGCTGCCGTGGCGGGGTGAGCCAGGTCGTTCCGGCCGAGGCCGCGCGCGCCAATTCCGGGTCGAGCGACATGGGCACATACTCGCCGCGCCGCCACAGTTCCCCCAGATTGTCGTAGTAGCGCGACAGCGGGTGTCCCGATTGGCCCGTCGAGATCACGAATAGCGAACTGTCAGGATCGGCCATGTCGTAAATCCCGCGATAGCCCGCGCCATGCACATTCTCGAACGGGTTGGGGCCGCTGCCGCGTGTCACGCCACGCATCAGGGTATTGTCGCCTCCGCTGGTGGATTGGCGGATATTCACGAACCAACTCAGGATCGGGACGTCACCGAGCACGGCGTGATCATGCGTCGCGACATGTACATCGCCCCAGCGCAGGGAGTCGAGCGAGCCGCGGAAGTTTTCGGAAATCCATTGAAGCGCGTCATCCAGCGAGGCGCGTGCCATTAACTCGCAGCTTTCGGTCGGGGTTGATTGCACCACGTCGCACCATACCGATGCGCCATCCACATCACGGAAGACCCGTTCTAGAAACACCGGATCGACACGGGCGAATTCAGAAGTAAGTGTGCCGCCCAACTCATCCGTGATCAGCCTTGCCTGCAGCGCCCGCACCCATGTGGCATAGATCAATGGTTGCGGCAGGTGTTCGCTCATCTCGCCATTCCAGTCAGCAAGCAAGTCCAGCGCATCGCGGCGTCGGCGTTCGACCGTGCCTTCGGCGGCCGCTTCGCCGGTGAACCACAAATCGGCACCGATCAACGGTAAAAGCGTTCGCGCGGTAATGCTGATGGTGTCGAGCTGCACCTCCATGAAGCTCTCACGGGTATGCACCTCGCGGTCCTGCATCAGCTTTTCCCAACGGTGCACACGCTGGCTGTCCCCCCAAGTGTAGCTGACGTGGCGTGGAAATGGACGGTCAACCGTCTTGTTGTTGGTGTTCCCCACGATCCCGCCTGCGGGATCAACCACCTGCGGGTTTTCGGCGTAATCCAGATAGCCTTGCCAATGGTTATCCGCGAGCCAGCCGCGCGAGGGAATACGCCCATAGGTTTCGTGGTTCTCTGATCGGGAGGGCATCGCCCCGATTGTTTGCAATGCGATTGTATCGCCATCCGCCAGCGTCAGGTTCTGCGCGGGCGCTATGAAGTCCCGGCCGGCATCGATCGCCTCGTCCACGCTTTGGGCGCGCATCAGCGCCATTCCCGCCGACATGGATGTGTCCTGCCCATCAAGCGCCGTCCACGCGATGGAAGTGGCATAGCCATCAGGGGTGATCTGATTCAGATCGAACACGTCCGAGGGCAAAACCGGACGATCATCCACCCACCGCATCGTCAGCGTGACCGGAGTACTGTCCTTGACGGGAATGATTGTACGTTCGGTGCGGAAGGGACGATAGCCGTCCTCGGTCAGGTACTCGTCAGGGTTGTCCGGATTTATCTGCTCAAGATATAAATCCGTGTCATCTACATAGGCCGTGGTCAAACCCCAGCCCATCGCGTCGTTGCGGCCCGCCAGAACCAGCGGCATCCCCGGAATGGTGCCACCGATCACGCCGCCCGATTGTAGTTCCAGCCGCGCAAGATACCAGATCGAGGGCGCAGTCAGCCCCAGATGCGGGTCGTTGGCCAGAAGCGTACTGGTCGTTGTGGTCCGATTGGGTGCGGCAGCCCAGGCATTGGACGCACCTGCAAATTCGGCGTGCTTGATCGGTGACAGTGGATCATTGCGAAAATCGGGTTGCGGTCCCTGCGATAACCGCGTCGCGCCATGTTCATGCATCAGTGACGCGAACTCGGGCAGGGCGGCAATGGGTGGCGATGGGTCGTCGGGCAGAATATCCGTCAACCGTTCGGCTGGCAGGGACAGCGCTGCGCGGGCGCGCAGGATCTCGGCATCCATGTGCGATGACAGTTGCAGCGCCATCAGCTTGATCACCGCAAGCGAATCCGCCGGGCGCCACGGTGCGATGCTGGGCTGAAACAGGAAGAACTCCGGCGCCCCGCGACCGCGCGCGCCGTCATTGACCTGTGCAAGCCACGCATTCACACCTGCGGCATAGGCTTCCAGCGCCGCCTTGGTTTGATCGTCCTGCACCGCGAAAGATCGCTCCGCCAGCCGGTACAGATCCAGCCGCCGCATCGTTTCATCGATGCCTATTGTTCGTTCCCCGAACAGTTCCGACAAACGACCCTGCGCCGTGCGACGCATCATGGTCATCTGCCACAGCCGGTCCTGCGCATGCACGAATCCCAGGCCGAAGAACGTGTCTTGATCCGTTTCACCGAAGATATGGGGAACATTGGCGGTGTCGCGCACGATCTCCACCGGGGCCGCGACACCCGCAACCGTGTAGTCCTCGCTGTAATCGGGAAGAGATCGCGCGGCCAGGTAATAGACCCCGGCCACAGCGATGGCGGCACAGGCAGAAAGCCCGATGAACAGCCGGAACATCCAGCGGAATACTCGCGTCACGCGATCGCCCCCTCAGTGTGGTCGTCTAGGTTACCGCAGGATGCGGGTGTACTTCGTGCCTTCGAGCGCCGCGCCGACGCGCAGTCCTTGCTGGGCGAAGACAAGCGCGATCACTGCACTTTGGCTTTGCGTGCTGTCGGCCTTGATGTTGCCGCTGTAGTCGCCACCGACATATTCGATGTCGCCCCCTGCGGACCAGCCCGGAGATGTCCTGAACCGCAGCAATGCGTCAGGGCTCATGAAGAACAACGTATGCGCATACTGCTGCGCACCGATCTGAAGTCCGACACTGGCTTGGGTCGCGGAATAGTGATCCACCGTCACGCCATTTACCAGAAGCGCGCCTTCGCCGTAGCTGCCGCCCACGAAGAAGCCAGCTTCGGCCACCAGCGGCATCACCAGCATGCCGGCGGAATTATCGGCCAGCGCGCGCGTGTCGGGATAAGTGCGGTACATGTAGTCCAGAGTCGCCTGAACGCGCTGATCGATCACGCCGGCCCCGTTGGAACCCACGGAATTGTCACAAGCCGCCACACCGGTCGCGACTGCGCCCAGCATGAAGCCTCGGCGGGAAAAAATACTCATTGCTCTGTGCCTCTTGTTTATTCTTGGCGATCGCCCTTAGCGGGCGAATTGTGCCCATGATACCCCAAGCTGTCCGGAGTGTCATGGATTTTGGAACATCACCCTTGCAGGCGGCGGGCAATCTCTGGCGCGAAATAGGTCAATATTCCGTCACATCCTGCCCGTTTGAACGCCGTCAGGCTTTCGATCATGACTTTATCGCGATCAAGCCAACCGTTTTTCACTGCGGCCATCAACATCGCGTATTCACCCGACACCTGATAGGCGAAGGTCGGGACACCGAAACCGTCTTTAACACGGCGGCAGATATCCAAGTATGGCATGCCAGGTTTGACCATGACCATATCCGCGCCCTCATCCAGGTCGCGGGCGATCATCCGCAGCGCCTCGTCGCCATTCGCCGGGTCCATCTGGTAGGTGTTCTTGTCTCCCTTCAGCGCGCCGCTTGCACCCACGGCGTCGCGGAACGGACCATAGAAGCCGGATGAATACTTGGCCGAATAACTCATGATCGACACGTTGCTATGGCCATTTTCTTCCAGCGCGTCACGCATCGCGCCGATCCGGCCATCCATCATGTCGGACGGGCCAAGGATGTCTGCCCCCGCTTCGGCCTGCGCCAGCGCCATACGGGTCAGCGCGGCCACGGATTCATCGTTCACGACATAGCCATTGCGCACGATCCCGTCGTGACCGTTGGCGTTGTAGGGATCGAGCGCGATATCCGTCATCACGGCGATTTCCGGCACGGTGCGCTTGATCGCGCGGATCGTTCGATTCGACAGGTTGTCGGGGTTCCACGCCTCTTCGCAGCTCTCGGTCTTCAAGGACGGATCGGTATACGGAAAGATGCAGATCGCAGGGATGCCCAGGCCAACGGCCATTTCCGCCGCCGCCACGGCGCGGTCAACGGTCAGGCGCGACACACCCGGCATGGATGGGATAGGGGTTTCGTCGTTTTCGCCATCTCGCACGAAGATCGGCCAGATCAGATCGTCGACGGTCAGCGTGTTCTCACGAACCAGTCCGCGGATCGCGGGAGAGCGCCGCAAACGGCGCGGGCGGTGACGCAGATGCTGGGCGAAATCGTCGGTCATGGGCGTGTCCTTGCTGGGGATGCGTCTGGGTGGCATGGATTTTCTCCGATCTCAAGAGTAGGAACACCCGGTGGCATCCGCTAAACAGCCACCAAACAGCCATAATGAGGCGGCTCCGTGCCTGAAAGCATCTTCGAATTCGTTGATTTCCGGTCTTTTTCAAATGTCTGGTACTGGCTTTTTGCCGCAGTGCTGTGGATGCGCCTGATACACGCGCCCCTCGGCGTGGCACCTCATCTTCTGCGCCGCGCGCGCGATGGGGATACGCAGGGTCAGGCCGATGTGATTGCGCTGGCCGGATTTCATGCCAGGCGTGTTCTTGAGACCGCTGGCCTTCTGGGCGTCTGGCGCAGCTTTCTGTGGGCGTTCGTGCTATCTGCTCTTGCCGTCTTGTCAATCCGCTACGGAAAGGGGTTCGCGCAGGCCGTGTTCCTGCTGGCCATCCCGTTGGCTTTCCACGATTGGCTCACCGGACGCGCAAGCCGCGCGATCATTCGCGCGGGTTATGATTTCGATACCATCGCGAAAACCCTGAACCGGCTGCGCCTTCATCTCCAGATCGTCGTGTTCATCATGATCTTCCTGACAGCGATGTGGGGCAGCTATCGCAACCTGATGACATACACCTTCTTCTGATCCGCCTTGACAGCCGGGCCTCAATCATTACCTCCATCCCTTCCTTCAACCGACAGAGGCCAGCCATGGCGCAAACTGGATCGCAGCATCTGACAGTGGGCGGCGCGCCCGAAGGCTTCGACGCACGGCTTGTGTTGAAAGAAACGGACCGCACCGGCGGTCCGGTTCTGCATATCGCGCGCGACGACAAGCGGTTAGAGGCGATGCGCGCAGCGCTGGCGTTCTTCGCGCCCGACATGCCCGTGCTCAGCTTCCCGGCATGGGACTGCCTGCCGTTTGATCGTGTCTCGCCGAACCCCGATATATCCGCGGCGCGGATGGCCACCCTCGCGGCGTTGGTCCACGGAGCGCCCAAGAGGTTCGTGCTGCTGACCACGCTCAACGCAGCGATGCAGAAAATCCCGGCACGTGATGTGCTGCGCGAAGCGGCGTTTTCCGCGCAGGTGGGGCGGCGCATCGATGAGAAGGGGTTGAAGAGCTTCCTCGTCCGCATGGGGTTTGTGCAAACCCCTACGGTGATGGAGCCGGGCGACTACGCAATCCGTGGCGGGATCATCGACATCTTCCCACCGGGTGAAAGCGGACCCATACGATTGGACTTGTTCGGCGACGTGCTGGATGGAGCACGCAAGTTCGACCCCGAAACCCAGCGCACCACCGAACGGCTGAGGATGATCGAGTTGGCACCGGTGTCAGAGGTGATCCTCGACGAGGCCGCGATCATGCGGTTCCGACAGAATTATCGTATCGAATTCGGCGCTGCGGGCTCTGACGATCCGCTTTACGAGGCCGTCAGCGCGGGCCGCAAACATCAGGGAATGGAGCACTGGCTCCCCTTCTTCCATGAACGGCTGGAGACGATCTTCGACTATTTGCCCGATGTGCCTGTCAGTTTCGACGATCAGCTTGATGCAGCGCGCGTGGCAAGGTGGGAGTCGATCGAGGATCAATACGACACCCGCAAGGAAGCCATGACCGCCAAGGGGCGGCTTGATTCCGTCTACAAACCATGCCCACCCGGTGAACTGTATCTCGATGATGCGGCATGGGACGATCAGTTGTCGGATCGACGGGTGTTGAAATTCAATCCGCTCGCGCAGGCGACGGGTCCGAATGTCATTGACGCGGGTGGACGCATCGGGCGTAATTTTTCGCCGGAGCGGCAGATAGAGAACATAAATCTATTCAGCGCATTATCGGATCATATTCAGAAAGAACGCCAGTCATCCGCCGTCGTTGTCGCCAGCTATTCCGAAGGTGCGCGGGAACGTCTTAAAGGGCTGATCGAGGATGAAGGCATTCTTGATCCTAAGGAAATCAAAGACTTTCGAGACATTCCTGATGTGACCGGGGGGCTCTTCCTCGCTGTTTGGCCGCTGGAACACGGCTTTGAATCCAAGGGGCTGACCGTCATTTCGGAGCAGGACGTATTGGGCGACCGTCTGATCAGGGCACCCAAGCGCAAGAAACGGGCCGAGAACTTCCTGACGGAAACCCAAAGCCTCAGCCCCGGAGACCTGATCGTCCATGTGGATCATGGTGTCGGGCGCTATAACGGGCTGGAAGTCATCACCGCGATGGGTGCGGCCCACGAATGCCTGGCGCTGGAATACGCAGGCGGTGACAGGCTGTACCTGCCGGTAGAGAATATCGAACTTCTCAGCCGCTACGGACATGAGGAAGGGCTGCTCGACAAGCTGGGCGGCGGTGCGTGGCAGGCCAAGAAGGCGCGCCTGAAAGAACGCATCCGCGAGATTGCCGACAAGCTGATCCGGGTTGCCGCCGAGCGGGCCTTGCGCACGGCGCCCGTGATGGAGCCGCCAGACGGTATGTGGGACGCGTTTTGTGCGCGGTTTCCATATCAGGAAACCGATGACCAGTTGCACGCGATCGAGGACGTGCTGACCGACATGGCATCCGGCCAACCTATGGACCGGCTGATTTGCGGCGATGTGGGCTTCGGAAAGACCGAGGTTGCGATGCGCGCGGCGTTCATCGCTGCAATGTCGGGTGTGCAGGTCGCGGTGATCGCGCCAACGACCCTGCTGGCGCGGCAGCATGCGCAAAGCTTCCGCGAACGTTTTCGCGGATTCCCGCTGGAGGTCCGTGCATTGTCACGCTTCATCGGGGCGAAGAAAGCCCAGGCAACCCGTGACGGGCTTGCACGCGGCACGGTGGATATCGTGGTGGGCACACATGCGGTGCTGGCCAAGGCCGTGCGGTTCAAGAACCTTGGCATGCTGGTGATCGACGAGGAACAGCGTTTTGGCGTGCAGCACAAGGAGCGCCTTAAATCCATGCGCACGGATGTGCATGTTCTGACCCTGACCGCAACGCCCATTCCCCGCACGTTGCAATTGTCGCTGTCAGGCGTGCGCGACCTGTCGATCATCGGCACTCCGCCTGTGGACCGCCTGGCGATCCGAACCTATGTCAGTGAATTCGACAGCGTGACCCTGCGCGAGGCGCTGTTGCGCGAACATTATCGCGGCGGGCAGAGCTTCGTCGTCGTACCGCGCATTAAAGACCTGCCGGAGATCGAGGATTTCCTGAAGAACCAGGTGCCCGAAGTCACCTATGTCGTCGCGCATGGCCAGATGGCTGCCGGTGAATTGGACGACAAGATGAACGCATTTTATGACGGCAAGTTCGATGTGCTTCTGGCAACGACGATTGTGGAATCTGGGCTCGACATCCCGACGGCCAATACGATGATCGTCCATCGCGCGGACATGTTCGGGTTGGCGCAGCTTTACCAGATCCGTGGGCGCGTGGGCCGGTCCAAGACCCGTGCCTATGCCTATATGACTACCAAGCCCCGTATGAAGCTGACGCCGCAGGCCGAAAAGCGGCTGCGTGTTCTGGGGTCTCTCGACAGCCTTGGGGCAGGGTTTACGCTGGCCTCGCAGGATCTGGACATTCGCGGGGCAGGGAACCTGCTGGGTGAAGAACAATCCGGCCAGATGCGCGAAGTGGGGTATGAACTTTACCAGTCGATGCTGGAAGAGGCGATTGCCAAGATCAAGACGGGCGAAATGGAGGGCCTGTCCGAGTCTGACGACCAATGGGCGCCGCAGATCAATCTGGGTGTTCCGGTGCTGATCCCCGAGGACTACGTGCCGGATCTGGATGTTCGGCTGGGGCTGTATCGACGCCTGTCGGGCCTGTCCACGAAGGTCGAGCTGGAAGGTTTCGCGGCCGAGTTGATCGACCGGTTCGGCAAGCTGCCGAAAGAGGTCAACACGCTGCTGCTGGTCGTTCGGATCAAGGCGGAATGCAAGAAGGCCGGGATCGCGCGGCTGGATGGCGGGCCAAAAGGCGCGACTATCCAGTTCCACAACGACAAATTCGCCAACCCCCAGGGGCTGGTCGAATTCGTTCAGGCGCAGAAGGGGCTGGCAAAGGTCAAGGACAACAAGATCGTCGTGCGTCGTGACTGGGCCAAGGACAGCGACAAGATCAAGGGCGCGTTTTCGATCGCGCAGGATCTTGCGAAACAGGCGAAGGGCTGAGAAGTCAGTCCTTCAGCCGGGTGGTCAGGAACAGCGCAAGTGCGATGCAGGGCAGGATGCCTTCTGCGAGCGGTACGGCCGTTCCGTCGAAGCGCAGGCCCAAAGGTGCGGCAATCGCCACGCCGCCAATGGTGGCAAGGCAACTGACGACGGATGCCGCCATGCCCGCGACATGTCCCATCGGCTCCAGCGCAAGCGCGTTCAGATTGCCAAGCGTCAGACCGATCATCACGAAGATCGACAGCACCCATAGCAGATACACATAGAACTGCGCATGGGCTGACCAGATGTCGAACAGTGCTCCGAACAGGTAGAAGGCACACATGGCGGCTTGCATGGTAAGCGCCCCTACAACAACGCGGCGCATACCAATGCGAACCACGAGTGTGGCATTAATCATGCCGCCCACGGTGGACATCAAGGCGATGACCGCGAACCAGAAGGGAAATTCGCTGCCACGTCCGAAGGTCTGGTCGAACACCATCTGCGTGGAGGACAGCGTGGTAAACATCGTCGCAAAAACAAGCATCTGGACGGCAATGGTAATGCGCACTGTGCGGTGACTCACGACCTCCTTCAGCGCCCGCAGGAGGGTGCGGGGATAAAGCGGATTACGCTTTTCCTTTGCGTGGGTTTCGGGCTGGCGGATCAACAGCCAAACGGCGGCGATCATGGCAAAGGCGATATAGGCGGGAAACAGTCCCCGCCAGCCGACGAAATGGATGATGCCCGCGCCGATTGTGGGTGCCAGTGCGGGAACAAGGGCAAAGACGATCATCACCAGCGACACGATCCGGGCCATGCTACGCCCGGCATAGGTGTCGCGGATGATTGCCATGACAACGACACGGGGACCGGACCCGCCGATGCCCTGCAAGACGCGGGCAGCCAGCATGACCTCCATCGACGGTGCGTGCCATGCCAAGGCCGCGCCCGCGCAATAAACGACGGCACCGCCCAACATGACGGGTTTTCGACCAACAGCGTCCGAGATCGGGCCGGAGAACAGCGTCCCGACGCCCATCCCCAACATAAAGCTGGTGATGATCAGCTGTGCGCGGTTCGGATCCAGCGGGCTGAGCTCTGCCGCGATGCTGGGCATGGCGGGCAGCATCGAATCGATAGAGAAGGCAATGATCGCCATCGTCATCGCCATCAGGAAGATGAATTCGGATTTGGACGGGTGTCTTCGGGATATCATAAGCGCCTCCGGCGCGTCTCACCTATCGCGGCGGAGCCAGAGGTGCCAGCGTAAATTTCCCGATCAGATCTCGGCGTCTTCGGGGGGTCCCATGGCTTCCAGTTCATCCATGACCTTGAGCCACAAATCGGGCTGTTGCGCACCCGGAACGGCGTGCTGGTTGGCCACGATGAAGGTCGGTACGCTGCTTACCCCCATTTCCCGGCTGTGACGATCGCGGGTCTGGATGTCTTCCAAATCCGCGTCGCTTTTCAACAATCGCTGTACAAGCGCGGCATCAATGCCGGCGGCATCCGCGATGTCGGCCAGAACCTCGTGATCACCGATGTCTCGGCCTTCGACGAAATAGGCGTTGAACAGGGCATCCACGACCGGACCTTGCTTGGTTTCCAAACCTGCCCAATGGATCAGCCGGTGGGCATCGAGCGTGTTGGGTGTGCGCTGGATCTTGTCGAAGTTGATCGGGATATCGGCTGCTTTTGCTGCTTCGTCGATCCGGGCATAGGCCTGCACCGCGCCGTCCTTGCCGCCGAATTTGGTTTCCAGATATTCGCGACGATCCATACCTTCACGCGGCATGTCGGGGTTCAGCTGGAAGGGATGCCATTCGATCGCGAAGACTGGGGTGCTGCGTTGGGCCAGTGCACGATCAAGGAAGGTCTTGCCGATATAGCACCACGGGCAGATCGGGTCGGACAGGATATCTAGCTTTATCATGGTGGCTCCCTTCGCGTGGCTGCTGCGCAAGACTTAGTCACACGAAGGGAGATTGGCAAACCGGTGGCTAGTCTTCGTACCACCAGACATCGGGCAGGAACCCGGTCCAGTCGCCATATACGGGCAAGGTGTCGGGGTAATGCAGGTCCTTGCGATGCGCCACGCGCGACACCTGCGAATACCACAGCGGGATGACATAGCGCCCGGCGGTCAGCAGGCGGTCCAGCGCATGCGCGGCGGCCACGAAATCCTCGCGGTTGTCCGAATTCAGCAGCTGGTCGATCATCGCATCGACGGCCGGGCTGTTCACACCGGCCCAATTGCCGGTGCCGGGCGTTTCGGCGGCCTCGGAACTCCAGTAGAGCTTCTGCTCATTGCCCGGCGACAGCGACAGGGACCGGATGTAGTAGGTCATGTCGAAGTCGTAATTGTTGGTGCGCTCGAAATACTGTGC
Source organism: Qingshengfaniella alkalisoli (assembly GCF_007855645.1). Lineage (GTDB taxonomy): Bacteria > Pseudomonadota > Alphaproteobacteria > Rhodobacterales > Rhodobacteraceae > Qingshengfaniella > Qingshengfaniella alkalisoli. The sequence goes on along the minus strand of NZ_CP042261.1, from coordinate 940,404 downwards.
GGGATCGACCGTGGTGATGCGCACCTCTATGCCCAGCCGTTCCAAGGCCTGCGCGAAGATGTTGACGATGGCCTGATCCTCCATGGCGGAGCGTGTCAGGCTGCCGGCTTGGCTCAGCAGGACCTCGAAGCGGAAAGGTTCGCCAGCTTCATTCACCAGCGTACCGCCTTCGCTGGACCATCCGGCCTCGTTCAGCAGGTCCATGGCTGCGGCCAGGTTCTTACGATTGCGGGTGCTGCCATCCGAGACGGGCAGGGAATAGCCCTCTATCACGCCCTGCGGCAGGTCCGCCGCGAAGGGTTCGAGCAGTTCCAGAACCCGGCCATCCGCTGCATCATGTGACATTCCGAGAACCGAGTTCGAAAAGTAGGACGTGATGCGTGGATCGGCACTGCCGGTTTGCGTTTGCGAGATGAATTCGTAGTTGAAGGCATGGATCATCGCCGCGCGGACCCGCCAGTCCTTAAAGATCGGTCGGCGCGTGTTCATCACCAACCCATTGATCCCGGAGGGCCGTTCATGCGGAATTTCCGACTTCACCACATCGCCCGACTGTACGGCGGGAAAATCATAGCTGTCGGCCCAACGCGCGGCATTGGCTTCGCGGTAGACGCCGATCTCGCCCGCCTTGAAAGCTTCGAATAGTACACCCGCATCCGCGAAGAATTCGAACCGCATCTCGTCGAAATTGTTCAGACCCTGATTGAACGGCAGATCGGCACCCCAGTAGTCGGGATTGCGGCGCAGGGTAAGGGACCGCCCGGCATCGAATTCAGCGATAGGATAGGGGGATGACCCGATGGGCGGTTCCATCGAGCTGTCACCGAATTCTCTGTCTTCCCATTGCGCTTTTTTCAGGATCGGGCGCAGCCCCATGATCAGGGCCAACTCCTTGTCCTCGGTGTTGAACGTGAAGCGTACACCGCGCTCGCCGGTCCGTTCCATGCTTTCGACCTGGCTCCATGCGGTATGGTAGCGCGGGTGACCTTCGGTGCCGAGTGTTTCGTAAGACCACATCACGTCTTCGATGGTGACGGGGCTGCCATCGCTGAACTGGGCCTCCGGTCGCAAGGTGAATTCGACCCATTCGCGATTCGGCCCGGTTTCCACCGACTCGGCCAAAAGCCCGTAGAGCGTGAAGGCCTCATCACGGTTGTAAGCCAGAAAACTCTCGAAAACATGGGCTCTTACTGCCCAAGGTGCGTTCCCTTTCAGAATGTGGGGATTAAGAGAATCGAAACCTCCGCGTTCTCCAAAGACGATTCGGCCACCTTTGGGGGCGTCCGGGTTTGCATAGGGGAGCGACACAAAATCCGGTGGAAGCGACGGATCACCATACATAGCTATGGCGTGCTGTGGCTCTGCCGCAACGGTGGAAAAACTGGCCGCGACAAGTGCTGCGGCGAAGAAAACTTGGTGCCTCACGTTATTTTTACCGAGTCTCATCTTTTATTATCCTGCTCCAGAACTGCCCTTTCATCATGATTAGGGGGACTTCCGAGATTTTTCAAACTTTTGCCTTGGAGGTGGGCGTCGGATTGCTTATATTGAAATCACTGCTCGATAGGTTTCTTGCCTGTATGAAACCTGCCTCAATGACTGAACGCCCGCCTTGTGCGGGCGTTTTTTTCTTTGGGCAGCCCACCACTGACAAACCTTTCATTTCCCTGACGTCTAGCTAGAGTTGCTGCAACTGCAAACGGCCAAGGGGACGAAACATGTCACTCAAGGGGAAGACTGCGGTCATCACCGGATCTAACTCGGGCATCGGGTTGGGCGTCGCGACGGAACTGGCGAAGGCTGGAGCAGATGTCGTTCTGAATTCCTTCACCGATCGCGACGAAGACCACAAGCTGGCCGAAGACCTGTCCAAGGAACATGGTGTGACTGCCCGTTACATCAAGGCGGATATGTCGAAAGGTGACGATTGCCGCACCCTGATCGAGCAGGCAGGCAGGTGTGATATCCTCATCAACAACGCTGGTATCCAGCATGTTGCCGCGATCGACGAATTTCCACCCGAGAAATGGGACGCGATCATCGCGATCAACATGTCGTCGGCGTTTCACACGACGGCCGCGGCCCTGCCGCTGATGCGCGAGGCCGGTTGGGGCCGGGTGGTCAATATCGCCTCTGCCCATGGCCTGACCGCATCGCCGTTCAAATCGGCCTATGTGGCCGCCAAGCACGGCGTGGTCGGTTTGACGAAAGTAACCGCCCTGGAAACGGCGGAAGAGCCCATCACCGCGAATGCCATATGTCCGGGATATGTGCTGACCCCGCTGGTCGAAGCGCAAATTCCCGACACGATGAAGGAATACGACATGGACCGCGAAACCGTGATCCGTGATGTCTTGCTGGCGCGCCAGCCCTCCAAGGAGTTTGCCACGGTTGAACAGTTGGGTGGCACCGCGATCTTCCTATGTTCCGACGCAGCTGCACAGATCACAGGCACCACGATCAGTGTAGATGGCGGTTGGACCGCGCTGTGACACGCAGACGGGCAAGCGCACCGAAACGCATCAACCTCGCCCTTCAGGGCGGGGGCGCCCATGGCGCGTTTACCTGGGGTGCGCTGAAACGTATCCTTGAAGATCCGGCGCTGGAGATTGCCGGGATTTCCGGCACCTCCGCCGGGGCCTTGAACGGGGCGGCGGTGAAAGCCGGCCTGTCCCACGCCGCGGGCGAAGACGGGCGACAGACCGCGATCGACAATCTTGACTGGCTGTGGGCGCAGGTGGGTGCGGTCAATGATCTGCGCCTGACCAACTGGATGAATACGCTGTTTCCGACGCCCTCCATCGTTACGCAAGCCATCGAATATTCGCTGCCCTATTCGCTGACGGACATGGCCAGCCAGTTCTTCAGCCCTTATGCCTATGGTCCATTCTACAAGAATCCTCTGCGTCGGATCGTGGACAGGTTTCGCTTTGACGAGGTTTGCGCCGATGATGGGCCGGCCTTCTTCGTGAACACAACCCGGGTACGCGACGGAAAGATCAGGGTGTTTTCGCAACAAGAGGTCACAACCGACGTGATCCTGGCTTCCGCCTGTTTGCCAACCGTCTTTCAAGCCATTGAGTTTTATGATGAACGTAGTGGGCGGGTGGAAGCGTTCTGGGATGGTGGCTACACCGGAAATCCGGCGCTTTTCCCGCTATTCTCACGGTCTTTGCCTGAAGACATCGTTATCGTGAACATCAACCCGATGGAGCGCGACGAGGTGCCTTGCACGCCCAATGAGATCCAGAACAGGGTGAACGAGATCAGCTTCAATTCGTCGCTTCTGCGCGAATTGCGGGCAATCAACTTCGTTCAACGGTTGCTGCACAACGGTGCCCTGAACAATGAATCGATGCGGGACGTAAAAATTCATATGATTGCGGATGACGAGTTGATGCGCGATCTGTCGGTTGCGACCAAGTTGCTACCGTCACCCTTCATCCTTGGGCGGTTGAAGGATGCCGGCTATGCGGCGACGGATAACTTTCTGCGGGTCAATCGCGACAAGATCGGCAACGAAAGCTCTGTTGATTTGCCCTCAATGTTCAGTTGAGGTCAAAGACCGCCAATCAGCGCTACCGCAAGCGACCACATCACGACGGCAATCAGCAGATCCAGAACGCGCCACGCTTGGGCACTTTGCATGATTGGCGCGAGAAACCGCGACGCATAACCCAGCGAAAAGAAGAACACGAAAGACGCCGTAACCGCCCCCGCGCCGAAGCGTAGCTTGTCGGCTGTGTCAGCATACCTTGTCGAAATGGCACCGATCAGGCCCAGTGTGTCCAGATAGACATGCGGGTTCAGCCATGTGAACGCTGCGGCAATTGCGATGGTCTTCCATAGGGTGGGGGATACACCGGCCAGGACCATCGCATAATCGCCGCGCCATGCCTCGCGCAGTTTCATCGCGCCATAGACCAAAAGGAATGCAGCACCCGCCAGCGACATCACGGTGGGGAACCATGTCAGCCGCTTGGCTATCAGGCCGAACCCGGCCACGCCCCCGGCGATCAACAACGCATCGGACAAGGCGCAGAAGAGGCACAGCGAGAAGACATGTGACCGCAGCAATCCTTGACGCAAGACGAAAGCGTTCTGGGCGCCGATGGCAAGGATCAGGGAAAATCCCGTCGCAAGCCCTGTCACTGCGGGGCCAGCCGCGACTGCCGACATCATTCGGCGGTCGGCTTCTCAGCGTTCTCAACAAGCGGTGGTGCAGCGGGATCCTTGGGATTCGGGTAGACGAGACCGGCTGAAATCACCAACTTCGCCGCGTCTTCGATCGACATCTTCAGCTCGATGATGTCAGAACGCGGAACGAACAGCAGGAACCCCGATGTCGGGTTAGGAGTCGTTGGAAGAAAGACACTTACGAGCTGTTCTTCAACTGGAATGATCGTGTTCACCTCGCCCTTGGCATTGGTCGAAATGAAACCGATCGCCCAGATACCCTTCCGCGGGTACTCGATAAGGCAAGCCTTGTCGAAGCTGGTTTCCTGTTGTGCAAATACGGTCTCGGCAATCTGCTTCAGACCGCTATAGACCGACCGCACAACGGGCATCTGATCGACCAGCCGCTCCGCATAGCCAAGCAGTGACCGACCGATCAGTCCCTTGGCAATCCACCCCACGAACAGCGTGAACAGAAAGAAGACAATGGCACCCAGGCCGCGCAGGTTGATCCCGATATATTGCTCGGGTTTGAAGCGTTGCGGCACAAGCGGCAAGACGAAGCCGTCCACCCAGCCCATGACGGTCCACACCAGCCACGCCGTCAGACCGATAGGCGCGATGACCACCAGACCGGTCAGGAAGTTCGCGCGAAGACCGGCGAACATTCCCGGCTTGCGGCGTTCAGGTGGTTGAAAATCAGGTAATTCTGGCATGCTGCGCGATATGCTTCGTTAGGGCTTTCCGGCAACTTATTGCCTAGCCCCACCAACCACAATGGCTGAGACGTGCCATCAACGAGGCGCGCTTCATTTTATCCCAGCTTGCTGAATTCCCGCGCAATTCGGGCGCCAAGGCGTGCGTTGTTCAGCACCAGCGCGATATTGGCTTCCAGCGACCGGCCCTCGGTCAGATGGAACAGACGATCCAGTAGGAAAGGCGTAACATCCTTGGCCGCGATCCTCTTAGCGTCTGCCTCGGACTGTGCTTGTTCGATATGCGGACGCAGGTCATCGGCGCTGATTTCATCAGTCGTCGGGATGGGGTTGGCGACAAGCTGTCCGCCGGGCAATTTCAGTGCCGCACGCATCCTGGCCGATTTCGCGATGATTGCCGGTTCATCGACGCGCAAAGGAGACTTCAGACCCGATTCACGCGACCAGAAGGCAGGAAATTCATCCTGTCCGAACGTCATGACCGGAACGCCGTTGGTTTCCAGAACCTCCAACGTTTTCGGCAGGTCGAGAATTGCTTTCGCGCCGGCGCATACAACCGTCACGGGGGTCTGGGACAATTCCTGCAAATCAGCCGAGATGTCGAAGCTGCTTTCTGCGCCCTTGTGCACGCCGCCGATACCGCCCGTTGCGAAGACGTGGATGCCAGCCAGGTGGGCGGCGATCATGGTTGCTGCAACGGTCGTGGCACCCGCGCCACCCGTGGCAAGGCGAACGGCCAGATCGGCACGCGACAGCTTGGCCACATCGGTTTCCTGCGCGAGCGCCTCGAGGTCTTCATCGGACAGGCCCACGCAGATATTGCCGTCCATGATTGCGATAGTGGCCGGGACAGCGCCTTCTTCGCGCACCGCCGCCTCTACGGCCTTCGCCGTCTCCACGTTCTGCGGGTAGGGCATGCCATGCGTGATGATCGTGCTCTCAAGCGCGACCACGGGCTGGTTGGCCTCCAGTGCGGCTTTGACTTCGTCGCTGAGTTGTAGGGGAAGGGCGGTCGTCATGCGTCGACTCCTGAAACATAGGTGGCAGCGGCCTGAAGGGCTGCGTTGAGTGCGAATTCGCGGTTATGGCCTTCGGATTCGGCGGCGATATGTGCGGCCATGAAGGTGTCGCCGGCGCCAGTGATTCGGCGTGCCTCGACAGGGGGCGGAGCAGCGGAATGTATTTCAGCGGCGCAGGCGTCCGAGGTGTCATGCGGCCCGTTTGTCACGAGCACGCGCGAACACCCGCCATTGACGAGCGCGCGGGCTGCATCGGCCGTGGTCTGGAAGGACGCCCCGGCAAGGATGCCAGCCTCTTCAAGGTTCAGATACAGCGTGGCGTTTGGTGCTTTAAGCAGCGGCTTGAGACGGATTGCTTTGCCGGTTGAGGCCGGTGCTACCCGCAAGTCGGCATTTGCGAAAAGCGGGCCAGATGCGATCTGTGTCAGCAAATCCTGCGTCAGGTTTCCATCCAGCGCGACCCGACCGCAATATGGCGCATCAAGCGTGCCAAGGCGACCGTCACGGAGAGGTTGCAGGATGGTGTCACCGGCGGCTTCCAGCGAATGCGCGTCCGCGATGGCGGCGACCAGCCCACCGGTACTTTCGATCGCCATGTAGCGGTCGGTGGGAAGGTCGTCCCGCCGCAACGCAAAAGCGGTGTCGATCCCCAATGCTTCGCAGGCCTCGATAAGCTGGGTACCTTCACGGTCATTGCCGATCACGGTCAATACCGCCGGGCGCATCGCGAAACGGACCAGCGTCTGTGCGATGTTCAGGGCCACGCCCCCCGCGAGACGGGTAATCCGGCCCGGCTGATCGTCACCGGCTTTCATGGGGATATCGGTGCGCCCGATCAGATCCCAAAGGACCGATCCGATGCAGATAATGTCTGGCTGCTTGCTCATGCAGACTGATTGGCGCTAAGAGACGCCGAGTGCAAGGAAAACCGATCCGGGGTTGCGCGATGACGCCGCGAAACAGGGTAGGGGCTTGCATATTCCCACGGAATTGTCTATTTGCCCGCCATCAATCCGCAGACGGGGTTGGGCCGATGGGGGAGACATCCTCAAAGGTCCGCCGGTTGGGCATTCGCCCTCACGCCCCGTCGAGGCGAAAACCGGAAAGGAATGGATATGACGGTTGAATTCTCAATGCGTCAGCTGCTGGAAGCTGGCGTTCACTTTGGTCACCAAACGCAGCGCTGGAACCCCCGCATGGGCGAGTTCATCTATGGCGAGCGCAACGGCATCCACATCGTTGACCTGACGCAGACCGTGCCGATGCTGGACGCGGCCCTGAACGTGATTCAGGAGACGGTGGCAAAAGGCGGTCGTATCCTGTTCGTCGGCACCAAGCGTCAGGCTCAGAAGCCGATTGCCGAAGCTGCGGAGAAATGTGCGCAGTACTACATGAACCACCGCTGGCTGGGCGGCACGCTGACCAACTGGAAAACCGTTTCCAACTCGATCAACCGCCTGAAGGCGATCGACGAGCAGATGGAAGGCGGCGCCGAAGGCCTGACCAAGAAAGAGCGTCTGGGCATGGAGCGCGAGCAGGCAAAACTGCAAGCATCGCTGGGCGGTATCCGCGACATGGGCAGCATCCCTGACCTGCTGTTCGTCATCGACGTGAACAAGGAAGACCTGGCCATTGCCGAAGCCAAGAAGCTGGGCATCCCGGTCGTCGCTGTCGTCGACACGAACTGCTCGCCCGATGGTGTGGACTACATCATCCCGGGTAACGACGACGCAGCACGTGCGATCAGCCTGTACTGTGACCTGGTCTCCCGTGCCGCTCTTGAAGGCATGACCGCTCAAATGGGTGCAGCTGGTATTGACCTTGGTGATCTTGAAGAAGCTCCTGTTGAAGAGCTTGCCGAGAACACGGAAGCGGCAGAAACCGCCACAGCCGAAAGCTGATCCCGCTTTCGTTACATAATTGACACCCGCCGCGGATATTCCTCCGCGGCGAGGTATCTACCCGAATTATCAGGAGAGCCAAAGATGGCAATCACCGCTGCACTGGTTAAAGAGCTGCGCGACAAGACAGGCGCAGGCATGATGGACGCCAAAAAGGCGTTGACCGAAAACGATGGCGACATGGAAGCCGCTATCGACTGGCTGCGCACCAAGGGCCTGGCGAAAGCTGCCAAGAAATCCGGTCGTACTGCTGCTGAAGGTCTTGTTGCTGTGGCTGTCGAAGGCGGCAAAGGCGTCGCCGTCGAAGTGAACTCCGAAACCGATTTCGTCGCTAAAAATGCTGACTTCCAGGCCATGGTTTCCGGCATTGCGAACGCTGCGCTGACCGTTTCCGATGTCGAAGCGCTGAAATCGGCCGATCTGGGTGGTAAGACCGTCAATGACGTCATCACCGACAAGATCGCGACGATCGGCGAAAACATGTCTGTGCGTCGCATGGCCGTTCTCGAAGGCCAAAGCGTCGTAACTTACATCCACAATGCGGCTGCCGACAACATGGGCAAGATCGGTGTTCTGGTAGCGCTGAGCGGCGACAACGCCGAATTTGGCCGTCAGGTTGCGATGCATGTTGCTGCGCTGAACCCGGCTTCACTCTCCGAAAACGACATCGATCCGGAACTTGTCGAGCGCGAAAAAGCCGTTCTGTCCGAGCAGGCCCGTGAATCCGGCAAACCCGAGCAGGTCATCGAGAAGATGATCGAAGGCCGCATGAAGAAGTACTTCTCCGAAGTGACGCTTCTGAACCAATCCTTCGTCATCAACCCCGACCTGACTGTCGGCGACGCAGCGAAGGAAGCTGGTGTTGAAGTAACCGGATTCGTTCGCCTCGAAGTCGGTGAAGGCATCGAGAAGGTCGAAGAAGACTTCGCAGCCGAGGTCGCAAAAGCGGCTCAGGGCTAACTCCGCGCGGGCAGGAGCTCGCGCATCGGAAGACAAGAAAAAAGGCGGTGAGGCCGGAAATCCTCACCGCCTTTTCATTTGCGATCGTCACGATTGGGGATGGACGACAACCGCAAATGGGTGCTTCCCGAAAGGCCGAAAATGCGACCCACGGGAAGCGAAACTGCCCCGCAACGTACCGATAATGCGGCACTACACGAGACACGTTCCCTGACCCCTAAGAGTCACCAGCTCGGGAACAGCTGGAAATTGCCAGTTAAATTTCCCTTACGGTAGTAAGGAATACATGACCTTACGTTATACGGTGGCGTCGATCTATTCAGGTCTATGCTTCTAAAACGAAAATCTGGTTCTGTACGGACGCCTTCATCACCGCCTGTGCCGTGGTTTCGACATCCAGAACTTCGCGTGCCAGCCGAAGATGCTTTTCGATGGTGGCCGGCTTCAGCCCCATGATAATGGCAATGTCCTGCATGGTTTTGCCATCCCCGACCCATTCCAACGCTTCCCGCTGACGCGGCGTCAGAGCTCGCGACGAACTGGAGTAGGGCAAGTCCATGATCTTAAGGTGCATGATGTTGTTCATCGCCAGAATCATGCGCCCATGTTCTTCCCAGATTGCATCCACATCGTCTTGTGAAAGATCCTTCCGCGCGGTTAGTCCGATCGCACCTTTATGGCGCGCCAATGCGCTTTTGAAGCTGATCGAGTAACCGTTTGTGACACCCATCTGACGGTTGAAATCCACAACCTTGCGTTCGCTGGGCGTCAGAGCATCAGAGTGCTCAGATATCCAGCGCCAACTACACGCACCAGTATTTGCCGCAGCCCATTTTGTCATCGGGCCATGATTATACAGACGGTCATTGATGAACCGATCTGTGTAGGCTTTGTCGTGATTGGTCAGAACAAGGCAATCCAGCGGGTCACCAAACGAATGTGCCGTGCGAAACCTAGTGAAACCATACAGCAGCCGATCGAATCCATACTTTGTCATCTCGTCAATATGACGGACCCAGACTTCCTCGATCGAGCGGGCCTCATTCACATATTCGATGAAGCTCAGCATGATGCACTGATCCTTTAAATACCATTCAATCGAAATACTACACGGCGGAACCGAGTCAACTCGAGCGTCTGGACTATAGTCCTTTGCGCTTCAAACTGTCGAGCCAAGAGAGGACCTAAGGTAATCCTTGAAATGAAAAAGCCAAGAATTGCGCAACACTGGCTATTATTTTTGTCATAATTCAGATTATAATATTTATAGAGCACAGTTGGTGCGCGCTACCATGAAGTGCGACTCCTATTAGAAAACAATAATCTATCTAATAAGAGAAAAAAGCGACTGCTGCTCAGGTATCGCTCACAAGTTGTATAATGATAATCAGCCAGCCCGCTCTGCTGATCGCGCCCAAAGGTTTATTCCATCTGGCCCGGAAGCCTTGTCGATGAGCGCGCGTTCTTCTGACGTAAAATCCAAATTTCCAGTTGCGCCGACACAGTCGGTTACCTGTTCCGGCCTGGACGCGCCGATAAGTGCAGACGTGATCCCGTCGTCGCGCAGCACCCAGGCAATCGCCATCTGCGCCAATGTCTGCCCACGCGATTGCGCCAGATCGTTCAGATCATTCAGATGCGCCACAACTTCGGGGGTTATCGTTTCCGGGTTAAGCGACTTTCCCTGTGTTGCACGGCTGCTGTCCGGGATGCCGCCAAGATATTTCTTGGTCAGCAATCCCTGCGCCAGAGGCGTGAACGCAATGGATCCAACGCCAAGCTCCTGCAGCGTGTCTTTCAGACCGTCCTCCTCCACCCAGCGGTTCAACATGTTGTAGCTTGGTTGGTGGATCAGACAGGGCGTGCCCAGATCCTTTAGGATTGCGACGGCCTCACGCGTGCGCTGCGAGTTGTATGACGAGATACCCGCATAAAGAGCCTTGCCTTGCCGAACGATGCTATCCAGCGCACCCATGGTTTCTTCCAGTGGAGTATCGGGATCAAAGCGATGGGAATAGAAGATATCGACATAGTCCAAGCCCATACGCTGCAGCGATTGATCCAGCGACGAAATGAGATACTTTCGGCTGCCCCATTCACCATACGGGCCATCCCACATGTGATAGCCCGCCTTGGTGCTGATAATCAGTTCGTCACGATGGCCGGCGAAGTCCGTTCTCAGTATTTCACCAAATGCCGTTTCCGCGCTGCCACCCGGCGGACCATAGTTGTTCGCCAGATCGAAATGCGTGATGCCCTGATCGAAGGCCTCGCGGCAGATCGCCCGCTTGGTCTGATGCGGCGTATCCTCGCCAAAGTTATGCCACAATCCCAGAGAGATGGCGGGCAACTTCAGCCCAGATTTTCCGCAGCGGCGATATTGCATACGGCTATAGCGGTTCTCGGCCGGCTGATAGGTCATCACGTCTCCTTGTGTCAGCCCAGCAGCTTGCTGGCTTCGTCTGGTGTCACGGCTTTCGGGCGTTCGCAGGTCGTCGTCATCTTGACGAACTCTCCGCTTTCACCGGATTTCAAAACACCCGTCATAACTTCGACCACATGCAGCGCCAGTTCAAGCGAACAGCGATGTGGCCGATCCTCGACAATGGCTTGCGCCATGTCCGCAAGGCCTGCCGTGCGATAATTGGCCCGTTCGCCTTCATTGGCGATGCCGAACGGATGCTCGGGCTGATGCATCTCGCTGATCTGACCGTCACGACCTGCATATTCCACCTTACCACCGAAGAAGTTGGGGTCCGGCACGAACAACGTGCCTTCGGTGCCGTATAGCTCCATGTTCCCATGGCGGTGCGCCCAGACGTCCCAGCTGGTTGAGACCGTGATGGTCGCGCCGCTCTTGAAATGAAGAAGCGCGTGAATGTTTGTGGGCGTCTTCACCGGGACAGTCTCGCCCTTGCGCGGCTCGGAAGTGATCGTGCGCGTGTCAGCCGCCATGCTTGTCAGGGCAGCAAGTTTATCCACTGGACCAAGTAGTTGCACGAGGTTCGTGATGTAATATGGGCCGAGATCCAGCATCGGCCCGCCGCCCGGCAGGAAGAAGAAATCCGGATTGGGATGCCAATGCTCCATGCCGTGGCTCATGACGTGAGCTGTGCCTGCCGTGACCGTGCCGACCTTGCCTTCATCAATGGCCGCGCGCGCGGCCTGATGCGCGCCACCCATCCAGGTGTCCGGGGCCGATCCGACCCGCAGCCCCTTGGAATCCGCCAACGCGCGCAGTTCTTCGCCTTCTTCAAGCGACAGAACCAGCGGCTTTTCGGAATAGGCGTGTTTTCCGGCTTCCAGAATCGCCTTGCTGACCGCGAAATGCGCGTCCGGAATGGTCAGGTTCAGGATCAGTTCGATGTCATCTGCCGCAAGCAGATCATCCACCGTTTCAGCGCGAACCCCGAATTCCTCCGCCCGAGCGCGCGCTGCGTCCATATTCAGATCCGCAACTGCCCGCATTTCCAACGCCTTGAATTGCGGAGCCAGGCGAAGATAGGCTGCCGAGATATTGCCGCATCCGATGATTCCAACGCCAATCTTGTTCATTGTCAATTCCCTGCCCTTATTTCTTAAAGCTGTTTCGCGGCTTCGATCGAACGGCTCGCAAACCGTTTGTGATCGCTGGGATTGTCGTGTTCCATCACAAAGAACTGTGCCTTTGTCTTTTCGCGCAGCGTGGCCATAATGGTTTTCCAGTCCATCACGCCCTGCCCCAGATCGGCCCAGCCGTCTTCGTCGGTACAATCACCTTCCGGCGCGATATCCTTCAGATGTGCGGCTACGATGCGGTCAGCATATTTGTCGATCCATTTCAGCGGGTCTTCGCCACCACGCACGACCCATGCAACATCCAGCTCCAGGGCGAGTTGGTCGCTGCCTTGCAGGATCAGATCAAGCGGCTTGTCATCACTGTCTACAGTTGCAAACTCGAAATCGTGGTTGTGCCAGCCAAAGGTTAATCCGGAATCCCAGTACGGTTTGCCGATCTCTGCTAGATCCTTGCCCAGCTTTTCCCAGTCAGCGGCTTTCTGGCTGCGCTGGTCGGGACCGATCGCCGGCACGAATACAGCCTTCATATTCAACGCTTCGGCCACTGCCAGAATACGGGCGGATTCGTCGCGCATCATTTCCAGGCCGACATGGCCCGTGGCCATGTGCAGATCGTTGGCCGTCAGATCCTCTTTCAGCGCGTCCAGGTCGTCCAGATTGGCATACAGCCCGCCGAAGCCCTCAACCTGCTTGTAGCCAAGGCCTGCCAGCATGGCGAGCGTATCCGACAAAGGCGGGAAATTGCGCGAACTGTATAGCTGATAGGAAAAATCGGTCATGGTTTCTCTCCCTGTCGATAAGGTTGCGCCCCTCCTGCGGAGCACGAGTTCCGTTGCGATGAGGCTTCGATACGCCAGCCAAGGCACCGCCTCCGTCAAGGTGCAACCCACACGTCACCTACCGGCCCATGGCACGGCACCCAAACGGGTTTTCTGATGATGTGGATGAACCTCCCTGTTCCTCCGCCCTACACCTGCTCAGGTGCCGGACAAGGGATTTATGTTAGCGGTAAAGGAGGATGTCAAATGTAAAAATTTCGACCTGCGAAAAAACGCGCAGGTCGAACTATAGTTGAACCTGCAACGATTCCGTTAGCTCAGCTTACGTGCGGTTCTTTCCCAGCGCGCATAGACGTAGAAAAGAAAGGCCAAGGCGCAGGTCGTTACCATAAGATACAGCCCCAGAACCCCCATTGCGCCCAGCAAGGTCGGGCGAGTGAACGCCAGCGTCCAGACGGTCAGCAAGACAAGCGCTGCAAAGGCTGTGAACAACCAGAGCACCGAGAAACTATTGCGTGCCCATAGAAGAAGCGCACCAGTCAACCCGCCGATGGTCCCGAGCGCCCAAACAAGCGTCAGCCACATGGGCATCGTGTTCAAGAACTCCGCCTGCTTTTCCGTGAAGCGGTTTGTGTAGAAGTCGAGCCCGATCTGGTTGAGCGCGAAATCGCAGGTTCCGATCAGATAGAACAGGATCGCGGCCAGCGCGACGGGCCAGTGATGCCATGAAGGTCTGCTGTCAGGCATAGAAATCTCCGAAGCCAAGGAACTGACGACAGAATCCTTGTCGCGGGCCCCGATGTCCAGCCTGTTTCGCGCTAATTCCCGCAGCGTGTCGGCATCGCTTCAGCCGATAGAAGGCTGGCCCAGATCTTTCGGCCGGGCCGCAGGTCAAGCCCCGATGCCTTGGCGTCGCCCAACCGGACTGCGAGCACATGGCCGTCCAGTTCGACATGCACCTTGCCCGTGGCGTTATCGTCAGGCGCGGAAACAATCCGAGCGGAAAAGGATCCCAGCGTCGCGGCGTTCGCAACTTCGTCATGGCTCAGCAGGATGGATGTAGCCGGCACATAGATTCGCCGTCGTCCGGCATCATCATGATCCGCAGGCAGGCGAAGTTCCCGACCGCCAAGCTGTGCGCAAAGCTCGCCATTCCCGGCACGCCGAACAAAAAGCTCGATGCAGTTTTCAACAGGTGCGGGCTGCGTAACAATGCGCCCATCTCTAATGCGGATAACCTGTCCGGCCAGCGCGCGTACCTCATCCATGTCATGCGTCACATAGAGTGCCGGACAATGGATCGAAGCGATGGCTCGCGCAATGAACGGCATCAACTCATGCTTGGTAGCGTCGTCCAGTCCCGTCAACGGCTCGTCGAGGCAGAGAAGTGATGGTTTGGTGGCTAGAACACGCCCCAAGGCAACGCGACGTTGTTCACCGCCCGACAGCCCCTGCACGCGACGAGGCAGCAGCGGCGCCAGCCCAAGTGCATCGAACACAGGACGGCAGGCATCGACCGAGATCCCGGCCCGCCCTGCGCCGTAAAGCAGGTTCTGTTCCACGTTCAGATGCGGGAACAGTCGCGGTTCCTGAAACATCATCCCGATGCGACGCTTGTGAATGGGCGTTCGGTTCCCCTGCCCTTGCCAAAGCTGATCACCCAGTTGCACCGTGCCTTGGGCGTTGGCTTCCAAGCCTGCTATGATGCGCAGCAGCGTCGTCTTTCCTGATCCGCTGGGGCCTGTAATGGCGGTGACACCTTCATCGGGAAAATCTTGTCTGACCTTCAGATCGAATCCCGGGCGCGTCAGCGATACATTGAGCGATAGCCGAGCCATCCTAACGCCCTTTCGACTGGCCCGGGACAACCCGGTAGACGATAGTGAGCACGGTCAGCGACACCAGCAGCAACCCGGCTGACAGGATATGCGCCGTGCGATAATCAAGCGTCTCGACCGCCGTATAGATTTCCACCGCGATAACCCGTGTTTCGCCGGGAATGTTGCCGCCCACCATAAGAACGACCCCGAACTCGCCAAGTGTATGCGCAAAGCTTAACACCGCAGCCGCAAGGAACCCCTGCCGTGACAGCGGCAAGACTATGCTGCGGAAACGGTCCAAGGGGCCGGCGCCGAGTGTGGCTGCGGCTTCTCGCAAGCCCTGTCCGACGCCACGAAAGGCTGTGTGCAGGGGCTGCACCGCGAAGGGCAGCGAATAGACGATTGAAGCGATAACCAAACCCGTGAAGGAAAAGGTCAGCGTGCCTCCAGTGATCGAAAGCCACGCCGAACCGACGAAACTGGTCGGGCTGAGCAGAACCAGAAGATAGAAGCCCAGCACCGTGGGCGGCAACACCAGCGGAAGAGCCGTCACGGCCTCAACCAACGGGCGCCAGCGCGACCGCGAACTGGCCAGCCACCACGCGGTTGGCGTTGCGATCACCAGCAGGCACAGCGTTGTGACCGTCGCCAATCGCAACGTCAGCCAGACAGGTTCCCAGATACTCACGGGCGTGCCTGCGTGTAGCCGAATTTTTCAAGCACAGGCAGTGTCGCATCGGACAGAAGGTAATCGAAGAACCCGGCCGCCTCCCGAGGGCTAACGGCCTGCGTCAGAAGCACGGCATCCTGTTGGATGGGGTCATGCAAAGATGGGTCAATCACCATGAAGCCGTGCTGATCGGCTTCGGGCAGCGCCATGATCTGGCTAAGGGCAACGATTCCAAGTTCGGCATTGCCGGAGAAGACGAAACCGAAGGTTTGCCCGATGTTTTCGCCGATGACGATTTTGGACGCGGGGATGTCAAGTTGCTTGGCGGAAAGTGCTTGCATCGCCGCCTTGCCGTATGGAGCAAGACGCGCATCTGCGACGGCAAGTTTTCGAAACTCACCGCTTTCCAGTAGCGCGCGGGCAGAATCTCCGTCCACTTGATCGGGCGCGTAAAGTGCAATCCGGCCAATCGCGTAGGGAGCGCGGCGCTCGACCAGGCCTTCGTAATCAAGCCTGTCGGGTCGCGATGTATCGGCAGACAGAAAGACATCGAACGGCGCGCCATTGATGATCCCCGCAGCATGCTTGCCCGAAGATCCGAAGACCAGTTTTACTGAGGTACCAGTGTCTTCCTCGAACTGTGCGGCGATTTCTTCTGCCGGGTAGCGGAAATTTGACGCGACCGCGACTGTAACATCGGCACTTGCCGACAACGCGGCTACCGCCCAGACAAAACCTAGCCCCCATGACATAGCTGACTTGACGCGCATTCGGGTCTCCTTGATTGCGCCATATTGCTAACCTGCAGAGCGGTTCAGAACAAATGCTTAGATCGAAAACAACTTCGCTAAAATCTTGAGTGTGAAGCCGATTGAGCTTGGGCAGGTGGCGCGTAGTTGCGCCGGCTGCAGCAGGAGGCTGTCCAAGGTCATCGTTCGGGCTTATGATTATGGTGTCCTAGGAGAGCCACGAACTCTCACGCTGTTGCCAGCGGGGATTTCGACCTATCCTGGTTGATGATCAATACAAGGGCATATGCCTCTTTCGGTCCTACGAACATAACAGAAACGAATCCGTGAAGGTGGGACACGCGCTTTATCACCGTGGAAAAAGCGTCTGGATAGCTCTGTACCATTCCTCGCGAACTTCCGGTTTGCGAACCAGAAGCGCTATGATGCATGTTGCGAATGTCGCAAAGCCGATCACGAAGTAGGAAATTATGACCTCTGCTAGCGAGCCACCCAAAACTGCGGCAACGATCGCAGCGACCCAGGCGACAAGCCCACTCAGAAAAATGTAACCAACCGCCATCGGGTCATCCAGTGCTTTCTGCGCATCCTTCAACTGCAGGATGTTGTCAACGCTAACGCACAACTTACGGTGAGGCAAGGCGGGTTTCCGCCTATGGCCTCACTTCCGTATCCCGCCGCGAGGACCGACCCAATGCCCGAAAGCAATCTCATAAAGGTGAATACAAGCGTACTGATAGCAAGGACAAATTGTAACGTGGGCCCTGGCATTGGGAACCGCGAGAAAACCGAACACAAAGAAAGGGTAGCGGAAAATATGGAAGTTATTGATTATTGGTGCCCGAGGAGAGACTCGAACTCTCACGCTGTTACCAGCGGGGGATTTTGAATCCCCTGCGTCTACCATTCCGCCACTCGGGCCACCGACAGTCCGTTTAGCCACTTGTTGGGGGAGGGTCAACGCGTCTTACACGTCAAAATAGAAAGTCGACCGACGCGAGGGTGAGGACCGGAAACGCGATCAGCAACACCACGCGGATCAAATCCGAAATAATAAACGGCAGGACGCCTCGATAGGTTTCACTGATCGGGACATCAGGATCTATTCGATTGATAATGAACAGGTTCATGCCCACTGGCGGCGTGATCAATCCAACTTCCACCACGATCAGGGCCAGGATACCGAACCAGATTGCCGTCTCCTCTGCACCCAGTCCAAAATCAAGCGCGGCGATGATCGGAAAAAATACCGGGACCGTCAGAAGGATCATCGACAGGCTGTCCATCACGCAACCGAAGATCAGGTAGAAGACGAGAATCAACGCCATAACCGCGTAAGGTGACAGGCCACTTCCCAACACCATCTGCGCCAATTGTTGCGGCGTCTGGGTGAAGGCCAGAAAACTGTTGAAAAGCTGTGCTCCGAGCAGAATCAGGAAGATCATGCCGGTCGCGGCTGCCGTTTCCAGAAACGCGTCACGCAGGCCGCTCCAGCGCAACCCGCCGAACATCACCGCGTAAAGCGTCGTGGTCACCGCGCCGAAGGCCGCGCCCTCTGTTGGCGTGAACAAGGCCTGGACATCGGGGCGGCTCCAGTCCCAATCGCCGATGATGCCCCCCATGACCAATGCAAAGATCGTGGCGACCGGCCAAACGCTTGCGAGCGCTTTCCAGCGCATGGGCACAGGGACGCGTTCCACCGTCGGCGCGGTCGAGGGTTTGCGCCACGCGATGATCTGCACGGTCACGATGTATCCCAACGCGGCCAGCACACCCGGCACCATTGCCGCAGCGAACATTTTCACGAGGTTCTGTTCGGTCAGTATCGCATAGATCACGAGAATCACAGATGGCGGGATCAGGATGCCCAGAGTGCCGCCCGCCGCCAGAACGCCTGTGGATAGAGCATCGGAGTAGCCGCGTCTGCGCATTTCAGGCAGCGCCACCTGGCCCATCGTCGCGGCGGTCGCCAGCGAAGACCCGCAGACCGCGCCAAAACCCGCCGAGGCCCCGATCGCGGCCATGGCAATACCACCGCGCCGGTGACCGACCCATGCGCTGGCCGCCCGAAACAACGCAGCGCTTATACCCGAGCGCGTGGCAACATGCCCCATCAGAAGAAACAGGGGCACGATGGACAGCGAATAGCTGGCAAAACTGTCGTAGCTGAGCGTTTTCAACTGGCTCAGCGCGGCGTTGGGCGTTCCGATCACGATCCAACTACCGAAGAAACCCGTCATTGCCATCGCGGCGGCAACGGGAACACGCAGGAAGATTGCGGTTAACATCGCGACAAAGCCGAACCCTGCGAGTGCCAGGCCCTCCATGTCACGCCACCTTGCGAGACTGGCTGGAGGGCATGGCAACCGACCAAAGACAGGTTACAAAGAACAGCACCGCACCGGGCAGACACAGCACGTAAGGGATCCAGACCGGAATCAGAAGTTCATAGCTCGTTTCCACGTAGAACGGTTTGTCTCCTAGCGACAGAACGGCCCGTAAGATATCACTTCCAAACGGAAATCTTTCACCAAAACCCAGCCATAGTCGCCACAGGATGACCCCGCTACACAGGCTCAGCGCAACATTGCCGATGATCGTCAATCCGCGACCGATTCGTGCCGGCAACCGTTCCGCCAGCGCATCGACCGTGACATGGCCGCGCATTACCTGGCACCAGGGCAGCACGCTGAACACCACAATGGCGCATCCCATCTCGATCAATTCGAAATCGCCGCGGATGGGCCGGATGCCAAGCCCGGCCAACGCACGACCGGATACCGAAGCAATCGTGATCGCCGACATGGCCAACAGGATGAACCCCGCAGCGATCGCCAGGGTTCTTGCGAACCATCTGATTGTTGCTTCGATGCGCGCCATACCATCCTCACAGTTGCGAGCGATGCCTAGCGGCCTCAATGCATGGAGGCAACGCCCCTTGACGTTTGCGCATGCAGCACGTCTTAACTTGCCCAAACCGGAGGGACATGAATGCTGCGACGCCTCTATGGCTGGACAATCGAGCTTGCCGAAACCCGCTATGCGCTGCTGGCCCTTGCCGTTGTCGCCTTCGTCGAGAGTTCCGTTTTCCCGATTCCCCCGGATGTGTTGATGATCCCGATGATCATCGCTGCGCCCAGACGAGCGTTTCTGATCGCGGGCGTTGCGACGGTTTCATCTGTCGTCGGCGGGCTGTTCGGGTACTGGATCGGTTATGCGATGTTCGACAGCATCGGGCGGCCCGTTCTGGAATTCTACGGCAAGGACGCCTATTTTGAGGCCTTCGCATTGAAGTATAATGAATGGGGCGCCTGGGCCGTGCTTATTGCCGGCGTCACGCCTTTCCCCTACAAGGTGATCACGATCCTTTCGGGGAGCACGGCACTGTCACTTCCCGTTTTCATGGTGGCATCGGTCATCGCACGTGGGCTGCGGTTCTTTGTCGTTGCTGCGCTGCTATGGAAATTTGGTGACCCCATCCGCGATTTCATCGAGCGTCGCCTGGGGCTTATGTTCACCTTGTTCGTCGCCCTTTTGGTCGGCGGCTTTGCAGTACTGAAGTTCATCTGATGACGCGCAAAATCTATATCCTCGCTGCCACGGGCGGTTCCGCAGCACTTCTGCTCGGTGCGCTCGCATTTCAATTCATCGGCGGCCTCGCGCCCTGCCCGATGTGCCTCTGGCAACGCTGGCCGCATCTGGTCGCCGTGTTGATCGGGCTGCTCGCCCTGCGCTTCACGGGCGCGTTGCTGCCTGCGGCTGGAGCGCTGGCCGCACTGGTCACCGCGGCAATTGGCGCATACCACGCGGGTGTAGAGCAAGGCTGGTGGCCCGGCCCATCCTCCTGCACCGGCGATGCTGGTGCGCTCACTGGATTAGGCGGTGCGGACCTTCTGAGTACGGACGCGCCAACAAACCTCGTCATGTGCGACGAGATCGTGTGGTCGCTTGCCGGAATTTCCATGGCCGGCTGGAACGCGATTGTTTCGGCCCTGCTCGTTGTTGTTTGGCTCAAGGCGCTTCGCGTGTCACGCTAGTGCAACGTGAATTCGCCTGTGACATTGCGCCATTCTCCGGGTGCGATCATCTTGCGATGCGTGAAACGCACGGAATGCAGCGGCCCGTCGATTTCGCTCTGCCAGAACTCGATGAATTTGAACAAGCGCGGGTGATCCGGCGCGAGGTCATATTCCTGCCATATGAAGCTGTTAAGCACGTGGGCGTAGTCCGGCATGTGGTAATAAAGTTCTGCCGTCGTCAGCCCGTAGCCCTTTAACATCATCTCGGTTTCGTTCACTTTGGTGGTCTCCTTTCAGATGTCCCCCGTTACCAGCTTGCGCTGATTAAATTACTTTTCAAGAAAAACAGTATGTTAGCACTCTCCAGTGATGGCTGCTGGCATGTTTGTGACACTGGCATTGCAGGTCTGTCCCGCCCTCTGATATAACCCCCCAAAGCCCTTTGAGGCATCTGAGCAGTAAGGTCGAGATACGTGAACGACACACCGGAAACGCCTGAAAACGAAGACGAAAACCCGAAGCGACCGGCATATGACGGCCCGGCGATTTCCATCGCGGATGAAATGCGGTCGTCCTATCTCGATTACGCGATGAGCGTTATCGTCAGCCGTGCGATCCCCGATCTGCGCGACGGGCTGAAACCGGTGCATCGGCGCATCCTGTTCGCCATGCACGAAACCGGCAATACGCATGACAAGGCATACCGCAAATCGGCGCGTCCTGTCGGCGACACAATGGGTAAATACCACCCGCATGGTGATAGCGCGATCTATGACGCACTGGTCCGGATGGCGCAGCCCTTTTCAATGTCCCTTCCCTTGCTGGATGGGCAAGGAAATTTCGGGTCTATGGATGGCGATGGTGCGGCGGCCATGCGTTACACCGAGGTCCGGATGGACAAGCCCGCCAGCTTCCTGTTGGCGGATATCGACAAGGATACGGTCGACTATCAGGACAATTATGACGGCAAGGACCGCGAGCCTTCTGTCCTGCCCGCGCGCTTTCCAAACATGCTTGTCAACGGCGCTGGAGGTATTGCCGTAGGCATGGCCACGAATATCCCGCCGCATAACCTGGGCGAGGTGATCGACGCAACGCAGGCATTGATCGAGAACCCCGATCTCGATTCCGAACAGTTGATGGACTACATCCCCGGCCCCGATTTTCCGACGGGCGGTGTGATCCTGGGCCGATCCGGGGCGCGCAAGGCCTATCTCGAAGGTCGTGGCAGCGTGATCCTGCGTGCCAAGACGCGGATCGAGGAAATCCGCAAGGACCGTTATGCGATCGTGCTGGACGAGATCCCCTACCAGGTCAACAAGGCCGCGATGATCGAAAAGATCGCCGATCTGGTGCGCGAAAAGCGGTTGGAAGGCATCGCGCATGTGCAGGACGAATCCGACCGTGTCGGCGTTCGCGTGGTGATCGAGTTGAAGCGCGACGCGACACCCGATGTCGTGCTGAACCAGCTGTTCCGTTTCACGCAGATGCAAACGTCGTTCGGGTGCAACATGCTGGCACTGAACGGTGGCCGGCCAGAGCAACTGACGCTGCGCAAGTTCCTGACTTCTTTCATCGGTTTCCGCGAAGAGGTCGTCGCGCGCCGCACGGCTTTCGAGTTGAACAAGGCACGTGAACGCAGCCATGTGCTGTGCGGTCTGGCCGTGGCTGTGTCGAATGTGGATGAGGTTGTAGCCAGCATCCGTTCGTCGGCAGACGCCGCAGAGGCGCGTGAAAAGTTGATGACGCGCCGTTGGCCGGCCTCTGACATCGCCGAATACATCCAACTGATCGACGATCCCAGCCACACGATGAATGATGACGGGACCTATAACCTGTCCGAGGCGCAAGCGCGTGCGATCCTTGAATTGCGCCTGCAACGGCTGACGCAGATAGGCGTCAAGGAAGTCACGGATGAACTGCAGGAACTGGCCGCAAAGATCCGCGACTATCTGGATATCCTGCGTTCGCGCGAGCGGATCATGAACATCATCTCGTCAGAGTTGGCAGAGGTCAAAGACCAGTTCGCCGTTCCTCGCCGCACCGAGATCGTGGACTGGTCCGGTGACATGGATGACGAGGACCTGATCGAGCGCGAAGACATGGTCGTGACCGTGACGGAAACGGGCTACATCAAGCGGACACCTCTTGCGGATTTCCGGGCGCAGAAGCGCGGGGGCAAGGGCCTGTCCGGTGGCGGCTTGAAAGATGATGACGTCGTCACGCGGATGTTTGTCGCGAACACCCATACACAGCTTCTGATCTACACCACCGACGGCATGGTCTATAAGCTGAAAACGTGGCAGTTGCCGCTTGGCAGCCGCAGTTCGCGTGGCAAGGCGATCGTGAATATCCTGCCGATCGAAACCGGTGTTTCGGTGGCGTCGGTCATGCCCGTGGATGCACCAGAGGACGAATGGGACAATCTGCAGATCGTCTTTGCGACGTCTTCTGGTGACGTGCGCCGGAACGCCCTGTCCGATTTCACCAACGTCATGCGCAACGGCAAGATCGCGATGAAATTGCCCGAAGGGGTATCTTTGGTCCGAGCGCGCATCTGCAGCGAAGATGATGACGTGATGCTTGTCACCGCCTCCGGTCGTGCAATCCGCTTTCGCAGTACCGATGTTCGGATATTCAAGGGGCGCGGATCGACGGGTGTACGTGGCGTACGCCTGAACGAAGATGATCGGGTCGTCTCCATGGCCGTGATCCGCCATTTCGAGGCCAGCCCGGAAGAACGCGCCACCTATCTGAAAATGCGCCGTGCCGTTGCTGGTATGGCGAATGATGCCGAGAACGAGGACGATGAAGCCGTGGGCGAGGTCGCCCTGTCCCCCGACCGCTATGCCGAAATGTCCGCTTCTGAAGAGCTTCTTCTGACAATCACGGCCAACGGGTCGGGCAAGCTGACCTCTACCCACGACTACCCGGTCCGCGGCCGCGGTGGCATGGGTGTAGCCGCGATGGATCGCGCGATGCGTGGCGGGCCGCTGGTTGCCTGCTTCCCGGTCGAGATGGGCGATCAGGTCATGCTGGCCACGTCCACGGGCCAGTCGATCCGTTGTCCGGTCGAAGGAATCTCATTCCGGTCCCGCGCTGCTGGTGGCGTGAAGGTCTTCAACACGGCGCCGGGTGAAGAAGTCGTCTCCGTCGCCTGGATCGCTGAACAAGGCGATGAGGATGATGAAGACAACGGCACGATCGATGACTGATCTCATGAGGCTGCGTCAGCATGCGCAGCCTCTCCCCCTTGCAGTACGGATCGCGCAAACGCACAGTAGATCCATTATTGGCTGATCTGGTGACATTTCATGGAAGAAAGCTCTGCGCTTCTGGACGTAACCTTTTGGGTTAGCGCCGGCGCGATCCTGTTGCTGCTGTTCTGCTCGGCGTTCTTTTCGGGATCCGAGACGGCACTCACGGCCGCGTCGCGCGGCAAACTGCGCTCTCAGGCGGATAGCGGTTCCGCCGGTGCCGCCAAGGCGCTGGAACTGACCGACGACAGTGAACGTTTGATTGGCGGCATTCTACTGGGCAACAATATGGCCAACATTCTGTCGACCGCCTTGGCCACCGCCTTGTTCACCCGCACATTTGGCGATTCCGGTGTTGCGGTCGCGACGCTGGTGATGACAGTTCTGGTGCTCGTCTTTGCCGAAGTTCTTCCCAAAACCTATTCGATCTCGGCCCCTGAACGCGCGGCGTCGCTCAGCGCCCCGGTCGTTGCGCCGGTTATCACCGTGCTGTCTCCGCTGGTTGGAGCGGTGCGGTTCTTCGTTCGCGGAATCTTGTCCGTATTCGGCGTAAAGATCGCCCCTGGAAGCAACATCCTGGCCGTACGCGAAGAAATCGTCGGAGCTCTTCAATTAGGCCATTCTGAAGGCGTGGTGCAAAAAGAAGATCGCGACCGTCTTCTGGGGGCACTTGATCTGGGCGACCGGACCGTGGAAGAAATCATGCGCCACCGGTCCAGCATCGAGATGATCGACGCCGATGCTGCGCCCGAGGAAATTCTGGCCCAGGCGCTCGATTCTCCGCACACCCGCCTTCCCGTTTTCCGCGATCATCCAGAGAATATCATCGCGGTTGTGCATGCCAAGGACTTGTTGCGCGGCGTGCACGAATACATGAGCAATGACGAGACGCGCGGCGAAGGACTCAAGGGCTTCAACGTGCTCAAGGTTTCGCGCAAGCCGTATTTCGTCCCCGAAACGACGACGCTTGACGACCAGATGCGGCAGTTTCTTCGCCGCCGCACCCATTTCGCATTGGTTGTCGATGAGTATGGCGATCTTCAGGGGTTGATCACGCTGGAAGACATCCTCGAAGAAATCGTGGGTGAAATAACCGACGAATTCGACACCGGTGAGGAAGACGGAATCGAGCGCGCCGCGGACGGCCATTTCCTTGTGGACGGCGCAATGACCATCCGTGATCTGAACCGCGCCAAGGACTGGAATCTGCCGGATGCGGAGGCGAACACCGTGGCCGGGCTCGTGATACACGAAGCACAGATGATCCCGACCGTCGGCCAGGTCTTCAACTTCCATGGCTTCCGGTTCGAGGTGGTCGCGCGGGAACACAACCGCCTGACGCAGTTGAAAATCACTCCAATTGGTCGAAGAACCTTAGAAGACGAGGAAAGCTAGCGCCCTTTGAACAGCCCGCCCAGAACGCCGCGCACAATGGCCCTGCCGGATTGCGTACCAAGCTGGCGGGCGAAGGATTTGGCGAAGGCTTCCGTCACACTATCGCTGCGACTGGATCGGGACCGCGCTTTCGTTGATCGACCAACTCGCGTGCCGTTATATCTGCGCGCCTGAGAAAATTCGCGATCAGACGGATCACTCTCATCCAGCCTTGTTTCGGTCTTTCCTGCTTCCTTCGCGGCCGCATCTGCGCGGGCTTTCAACATCTCGAAGGCCGACTCCCGATCCACGGCTGTATCGTATTTTCCGGCCATGGCAGATGCCGCGAGAATCGATTTACGGGTCTCGTCGGGAATCGGGCCAAGCTGACTGCGTGGCGGGCAGATCAGCGTGCGCTCCGCCATTCCGGGAACGCCCTTTTTCTCCAACATAGAGGTTACAGCCTCGCCCGTGCCAACCTCTCGCAAACAGGTTTCCAGATCGAGCCTTGGATTGTCGCGATAGGTCTCAGCTGCGGCCTTCAGCGCCTTGCGATCTTGCGCCGTGAATGCGCGCAAGGCATGTTGGATGCGATTACCCAACTGGCCAAGGATATCCTTCGGGACATCGGACGGATTCTGCGTGACGAAGTAAACACCCACACCTTTGGACCGGATCAGCCGCGCGACCTGCTCCAGCTTGTCCATCAGGGTTTTGGGCGCCCCGTCGAACAGCAAATGAGCTTCATCAAAGAACAGAACAAGCTTGGGCTTGTCCGGATCGCCAACCTCAGGCAGAGTTTCGAACAACTCCGACAGCAACCACAGCAGCACGGTCGCATAGAGGCGCGGTGATCCCATCAGCTTGTCAGAGGACAGGATGTTAACAAACCCCCGTCCCTCGTCATCAATCCGCATCAGATCAACCAGTTCCAGCGCAGGCTCGCCGAAGAACTGCGCCGCCCCGTCATTTTCAAGCATCAGAAGCCGACGCTGGATCGCGCCGATGGATGCCGTGGACACGGCGCCGTAACGGTGGCTGACCTCGGTCCGGTGTTCGCCCAGCCACGCAAGAAGAGATTGAAGATCCTTGAGATCCAGAAGCGGCAGCCCCTCATCATCGGCGATGCGGAAGGCGACGTTCAGAACCCCTTCCTGTGGTTCCGACAACTCCAGCAATCGTGACAGAAGAAGCGGGCCCATCTCCGTGATCGTGGCTCGAACGGGATGTCCGGTTTGGCCGAAGACATCCCAGAATGTGACCGGGCAGTCGCGATAGGCGTAATCGCTATAGCCGATCTTCTGCGCGCGCTCCTTGAACGGGGCGTCCGTATCGGCATCGGCCGACCCGGCCATTGCAAGCCCACCCAGGTCACCCTTCACATCCGTCAGAAAGACCGGCACGCCTTCTGCGGATAGTGCCTCTGCCAGAATCTGCAGTGTCACGGTTTTGCCGGTTCCCGTCGCCCCGGCGATTAGCCCATGGCGGTTTGCATGCTTAAGCAGCATGTATTGCGGCGTCACATAGTTCTCGCCGCCACCACCGATCATTATCTGCTCAGTCACCGATCCTCCTACCCATTGTTTTCATTTTCAAAATTATTCCACTTAGACTGGCCAATTCATGCAATCTGGGCAACGGTAAGCAGGTATTTCCTTCGGATTTCAACACTTTCCCTGCGATCTGCGCAAGCTTGGATTGCTTTGCCGTTCAACTTGTTAGTTCATGTTACAAATGACTGTTGACGGAGACTGCGACTCAACGTAGCGTTCCGGGCATTGAAGACGTCGGCCAGTCCGACAGGGAGCAAAAACTGTTTTTTAAGGGCCCTTCGGGGCCCTTTTTCTTGTGTACGGCTCTGAGACATTCATCACTGACACAGAACGCTTGGCATGCTATGCGGTCTGGCATGTCGAGCAACGAAATGAGAGACAAGATGCAGATTTTGCGCCTTTCAACCTTCCTTGTGGCGTGTGCGGGGGCCGGAATGGCCATCGCTCAGGATCAGGGTGATGCGACCAACGAAACTGAAGGCATGACCGAAGAAGCGCCTGCCACAGAAGCAGCGCCAACTGGGCCCCAACAAGGGCAAACATATGTCAAAGAAACCTTCACCGACTGGCAATTGCGCTGCGTGACACTCGATGAAGTTGAGGACCCTTGCGAGGTTCACCAGACGCTAAGCGACGAAAGCGGCACAAGAACGGCGGAAATCAACATCTTCCCGCTTCCCGATACAGCTCAGGTGCCGGCTGGTGCGACGATCGTGACGCCGCTTAACACGCTGTTGCCAGAAGGCGTTAGCTTCACCATCGGCAATGCACAAGGCAAGCGGTACCCCTTTACCTTCTGCAACCAAATCGGATGTGTAGCGCAGCTCGGGTTGACCGAAGCGGAAGTGAACAACATGAAAGCTGGTAGCGAAGCGCATGTACAGATCGTACCAATGGCTGCGCCGGATCGCACGGTTGATCTTCAAGTATCGCTGTCGGGCTTTACGGCTGCTTTCGATGCAGTCAGCGCCCTGCCACAACCGGAAGATGCACAGCAAACGCTGACACCTCCGGCGCAGTAATCAGATCAGATCGCGGTGCCGTCTTAGACCTTGCGCAGAGCCAGCACCGCGTTCAGCCCACCAAAGGCGAACGCGTTCGACATCACCACATCGACCTTCGCATCCCGCGCCTCGTTGGGCACAACATCCAACGCACACTCAGGATCGGATTCTTCATAGCCGATGGTCGGGGCGATCACGCCTTCGCGCAAGGCCATGATACAGGCCAGAAGCTCCACTGCGCCTGTGCCGCCGATGACATGGCCGTGCATGGATTTGGTTGACGAAATCATCAGGTCATCGGCATGCGCCCCGAAAACATCTGCAACCGCAGCGCATTCCGTTTTGTCATTGGCGGCGGTGCCGGTCCCATGCGCGTTAATGTAACCCACGCTTTCCAATGGCACCTGCGCATCCGCAATGGCGCCCCTGATCGCACGCGCAGCGCCTTGCTTCGACGGCATCACGATATCCGACGCATCCGACGTCATGGCAAAGCCGATCACCTCGGCCAGAATATCCGCGCCGCGGGCCTTCGCGTGTTCAAATTCCTCGAACACGAACACCGCCGCACCTTCCCCCTGCACCATTCCGTTACGGTTGGCGGAAAACGGGCGACATGCATCTCGGGACATGACCCGCAGCCCTTCCCACGCTTTCACACCACCGAAGCACAGCATGGATTCGGAACCGCCAGCCATGACGACCTTGGCCCCACCGCCACGGATCAGGTGGAACGCCTGGCCCATCGCATGGTTCGATGACGCACAAGCCGTCGCCACTGTGAAGCTCGGCCCCATCAGGTTGTAGTTCATTGACAGGTGACTACAGGCAGCGTTGTTCATCAGCTTCGGCACAACAAACGGATGGACCCGGTTCTTACCATCCTCGTAGACGGACCGGTAGTTTTCGTCCGAGGTCTGCATCCCGCCACCGGCTGTTCCAAGGATTACGCCCGACTGCGCGGCCAACTCGCCCTCGAAGGACAGCCCGGACTGTTTGATCGCCTCTTCAGCGGCAATCAGCGTGAACTGCGTGAAGCGGTCGTAGAGCGCGATTTGCTGGCGGTTGAAATGGGTCTCGGCGTCGTAGTCCCGGACCTGCCCACCAATTTGAATGGACAGGCGTTCGACATCGCGGATGCTCAGTTGACCGATCCCACAGCGCCCCTCACGCATCGCGTCGAGCGTTTCATTAACGGATTTTCCGAGCGCATTGATCGTACCCTGCCCGGTTATGACCACGCGTTTCATGATTGCTGATCGGCCACCAGCCCCTCAACTGCCGACACAATCGCCTGAACGGAGGAAATATCGAAATCGCTTTTCTCAGGCTCATTGGCATTGAACGGCACCTGGATGTCGAAAGCTTCCTCTATTGCGAAGATGCTTTCCACCAGACCGAGGCTGTCTATCCCCAGATCCGCAAGCGACTGGTCGAGAGAAATATCGCTAACATCTAGCACGGCCTGTTCGGCAATGATTTCGATAACCTTGTCGCGGACCGTCATGCAGTCTTCTCCCAGCCTGTATTGTCGCTGATTTAGTCTTTTTCCTCGGCCTTTGAAACCGCTTTTTGGATTTCCCTGACCTCACGGAAAAGGCGGGGCAATCGGCGCAGGGCTTTATAGACCTCGACATGAGTGTCCATTTTCATCGCGGGATAGCCGAGCAAAACCCGCCCGTTAGGTGCGTTGGTGAATATTTTCGTTGCACCCCCGGCAACCACATCATCGCCCACGAAGATATTGTCATTCACGCCGACCTGACCGGCAAGCACCACACGATTGCCGATCCGTGATGAACCGGCAACGCCGACCTGACCGCATAGAAGGCAGTCTTCACCCACTTGAACGTTGTGGCCAAGATGAACCAGATTGTCGATTTTGGTGCCCCGCCCGACACGCGTGGCACGGATCGTGCCGCTGTCCAACGTGGCATTGGCACCGATTTCCACATCATCGCCGATCTCCACGCCGCCTAGCGAATGGATGCGCGTCCAGTGCTGTTCCGCATCGGCTCCACGGTCAGACCCCAGCGTTTCACGTATATTTTCGACCGCTGATTTCTCGGGCGTCACAAAGGAAAATCCATCCGCGCCAAGCACGCATCCCTGATGAAGAATCACGCCGTCACCAATCCGGACACGGTGGGCGATCCGCACACCTGCATGGACCAGCACACTCTCCCCGATCTGGCAGTCCGCGCCGATGGAAACATGCTCGGCGATACGGGCGTTGTCTCCGATGACCGTGTTTGCACCAATCACCACGAACGGACCGATAGAGGCACCTGCACCAAGTCGTGCACTCGGATCGATCACTGCCGATGGATGAATGCCGTCGCCGATCTCCGGACCGGTATCGAGAGTCTTCGTAAGCGTCGCCATCGCATAGCGCGGGCGTGGTACGTAAAGTGCAGCTTCTAGTCCGAAGCCCCGCCAATCCGCGCCGTCCCAGAGGATCGCAGCTCGCGCGCCGCCTTGTTGCAGCCCATCAGCATATTTGGGATCCATCGCCAATGCCAGGTCATTGGGCGTCGCGCTGGCGGGCTCCGCCGCAGAGGTAACGGTGAGGCTCGCATCACCCTCGAACCGAGCGCCGAGCGCCTTCGCAATCTCGTCGATCCTGAACCGCATGTCTCAGGCACCTTTCATAAGAAACGTGCCAAAGGATTTAACCGTCCGCGGACAGAGTTGTAACCCCAGCGATCTCCAAAGCACGAAAAACTCGCGCATCACGCTCATAAACATCGCGGCGGAACTGGGTGCGGCCTTCGGGCTGCGTGAACGCTGTGCGGTAAATCAGATGCACCGGAACCGGGGTGTCCAGCATGATGGTGTTTTCACGTCGGGTGTTCAGCCTTTTTTTGAACAGGGCCTGCGGGTCATCCGTTTGCGGCGCAAGCAGCGCATAGGCGAAATCGAACGGATCACCCAACCGGATACAGCCATGGCTATAGGCCCGCGTTTCCCGCGCGAAGAGCGATTTGGACGGGGTGTCATGCAGATAGATGTTGTACTTGTTCGGGAACATGAACTTGACCAAGCCCAACGCGTTGCCCTGGCTTGGCGGCTCCTTCAGACGGAACGGGAAATTGCGCGCGTTATATGCACGGAAATTCACGGCCTGCCGTGACACGGGTTGCCCGCTATTGTCGATCAATTGCAGATGCGGAACCGCGTTTGGATTACGCTGTAGCTGCGGCAAGTACTCCTTCGTCGTAATCGAGCGGGGAACATTCCAGGTCGGGTTCACCACCATGAACTCCATCACATCCGAAAATTCCGGCGACTGATGATCCAGCCGAGACTTGCCAATGACGGAACGCGTCTCGAAAGTGACCTTCCCATTGTCGATGATCTTGGCAGTGAAATCGGTCAGGTTCACGCGGATGTGGCGTTGCCCCAAGGGTCGGTTGAGCCAACGCTCGCGTTCCATCGCGACGATGATCTGTTGCAGGCGTTCCTCGGCTGTTCTGTTCAACTCTGCCAGCGTCCCCGGCCCGACCACACCGTCCTGAGCCAGACCGTGGTCTGCCTGAAACGCAACAACCGCGTCTCGGGTGGCCCCATCGAAACGGTCATTTGCCACGCGACGCATATATCCCAGAGCCACGAGCTTGGTCTTGAGCGCCCGCACCTCCGCCCCTGCACTTCCGGCTTCCATCTTCTCGGCTTCAACAGACGGCCCCCAACCACCACGAGCGACTGTTTCCTCCATCTCGAACTTTGCATGCATTAGCCGCGCATATTCTGCGGTTTGCGGTGGCAACTGATCCAGAAAGGCCCGCGGTGAGCTTTGCTCGAAGGCGGACAAAGTCTTGATCGGATTGCGGCGCGGTGCTTCGCGCTTGATGCCCGGATGCACACGGGTCGGTACCAGCACGCCGCTTTGCACATCGCGCGCATAGGCCAGGAAGCTCGCGCTCATCTGCGCTTCCAGCTTGGCAAGCTGCGACGGTGTGCGTGCCGTTCGCAGCTGTGAAGCGATCAGGTCCTGCTTGTAGCGTTCTTGCGGAAGCGCGTGATCAGCCGCCTGTGCCAGCACGTTCAGCAAGGCTTCACGCCGCCGCGTATCATCGGCATCCCCGCCGATCCAGATCGGGTCGAAATCGCGATCCTTGTAGAAGCTGGACAAGGCCCGCGACTGCCCAACCTCACGCGCAATCGAAAGACGCAGCGACGCATCGCTGTCCTGAGCCATCAACGGCCCAGACACCAACCCCAGAAGGCCAGAAATTACACCGCCACGAATAGCGTGACGCAGATCGAACGCGATCATGAAATCCTCGAATAAACTGCTCGGTTTTGTTCAGGTTACCCAAAACCGAAATGATGAACAAAAACACAATTTCGACAGTGACCGCCCTGTCTCCGAAAGGACACGCTCGGTCACTCTTTCCACGGTAACCATGTCTTCAGATTTTTGCGGCAGGAATCCGCGCATGCCGTGGTGTCAGCCAACTTTACGTGGACCCGGGGCTTTGGATGCACAGAAATCTTGTGTCATAAGGCAGTTTGTGGGATGGTTTATGAAAATGGCCGCGAATGTGGCCCTGTAATGGCAGGACAGGCATGACTACTGAAAACGGGCGCTCCTCCGGTGTGTTCACTCGGCGTAGCCTATTGGCTGCGTTTGCTGCGACGACGGTCGCGGCCGCACCGACCTACAGCAAGGCTTTTGGATTTCTTAAAGGCGCTGGCGATGTCCGGCGCCTTCGCATGTATTCCGGGCGGACGGGTGAAAGCATCGACATGATCTATTGGGTCGATGGCAAGTATATCAAACCCGCCATGGATGAAATCAGCACATTCATGCGGGACTGGCGGCAAAATTCTGTGAAGCCAATCGACTATCGCACAATGGATGTGATGGCGGCGGCGCATGGGCTGCTGGACATTGACGAACCCTACATGATGCTGTCGGGCTATCGGTCGCCTCAGACCAACGCGATGCTGCGTAGTCGTTCGTCCGGCGTTGCTAGAAACTCGCTGCATATGAAAGGCCAGGCCGCCGATCTACGCGTCAATGGTCGCAGCGTCTCTCAGATCGCCAGCGCCGCTGCGGCCTGCAAGGCCGGTGGCGTTGGCCGGTATTCACGGTCCAACTTCGTTCACATGGATTGCGGTCCGATACGGACCTGGGGCAGATAAGCCCTACGACCCTGCCGAAGAACAGGTCGCCTAGTCCAAGGACTGTGCGGCCTTTTCCATTTCCGGCCTTAGTTGTTCCGAAAGGACACGGCTGGTCACCGGGCCCGCAAAGCGGAACACAACGGTCCCATCGCCATCAATAACAAAGGTCTCGGGCACGCCGTAAAGTCCCCACTCGATCCCCATACGGCCCGTCTGATCCGCACCAATGGCCGCATACGGGTTGCCAAGCTCGTTCAGGAAACCCACCGCATTGTCCGGCGTGTCCTTGTAGTTCACACCGTAGATGGTCACGCCTTCGTCGGCGAGTTGTTCCAGCACCGGATGCTCGACGCGGCATGGCGCGCACCAGCTTGCCCAGAAATTCACCAGCTTTACGCCATCCTGCTTAAGCATCTCGGCGTCAAACACCGGCAGTTCAGCCAATGGCGTCACTGCGATTTCCGGAGCCGGTTGCCCCGTACGGGTGGACGGCAGAGCGTCCGGGTTCTCGCGCTGCATTCCTGCGATAAACATCGCGGAAAGCGCTGCGAAGGCCACCGGCGGCACGATGAGTAGCGGCGAAAACTTCGGCATTCAGTGACGCTCCCGTTCGATACGTTCGAGTTGTCGACGGACAACGCGGCTCCGGCGCAGGCTGAGCAGGACCAGTCCGATCAACAGCACCGCGCTCGTGCCATACGCGGCCAGAACCGTGCCGGCGTATTTTCCCAGTTCAGGTAGCATCGGCGTATCTTTCTTGCGCTTGCAATGCGCGGATGCGGCGCAGGCGGATTTCAGTCCGCGTCCGCAGAAGCACCAGGGCGACAAACAGCGTTACAAATCCGGCCATGCACAGAAGAAGCGGGTAATAGAACACGTTCGACACGTTTTCTTCCTTGTCCAGCGACAGCGATGCGCCCTGATGCAGCCCCTGATTCCAGAACAACACTGCATAACGTGACAGAAGGGCGAAAACCGTTCCGACCAGGCACAGAACTGAGGTGAGGTCCGCCGCGGTGTCGGGGTCATCGAAGGCGTTCCACAACGCGATATACCCCAGATAGAACAGGCACAGGATCAAGAACGACGTCAGCCGCGGATCCCAGGCCCAGAAGGTGCCCCACATCGGCTGCCCCCAGATCGCGCCTGTGGCCAAGGCAATCAACGTCATGACCAGTCCGACGGGTGCCGCAGCACGTGCAGCCAAGGCCGACACATGGTGCCGCCGGACCAACCAAATCAGCGAGGCGACCAACATCATGAACCACGCATTAATTGCCATCAGGGCGGAGGGCACATGCAGATAGATAATCTTGACGGTCGCTCCCTGCCGGTAATCGTCGGGCGTAAAGAAAAAGCCCCAGATAAGCCCGATCAGCAACGTGACGGCACTTGTCCACGCGAAGACAGGCAGCAGCCGATCGGACAACTGCATGAATTTTCGCGGGTTGGCATATTCCCAAAGAGACATGGATACGATTTAGGCTCCGTGCGGGTCGGGGGCAATCGGCATTTGGGCGAAACTCCTATCGTAAATTGATACGGATTGCCGCAGCCGAGGCAAATGGCAGCAGCGCCACGCAACCAAGCGAGATCGCCGCAAGCAGCAGGGCGGGTGTTGCGATGCTCATCCCCTCGCCCCCGCGCCGCGCGAGCTCCGCCCCAAAAATCAGCGTTGGGACAAAAAGTGGCAACACCAACAGCGACAACAGCAACCCGCCCCGTTTCAGCCCCACGGTCAGCGCCGCGCCGAACGCACCGATCAAGCTTAGTGCCGGTGTTCCGATCAGCAATGATAGCAGGAGCCACACGCCTGCATGCGCCGGAAGGTTGAGCAGCACGCCAAGAAACGGAGCGGCCAGCGTCAGCGGTAATCCGGTCGTCAGCCAATGCGCACAGGCCTTCACCGCGACCACGCCTTCCAGCGGCAGCGGCGAGGTCAGCAATAGCTCCAGTGTCCCGTCTTCGTAATCCAGCGCGAAGATCCGGTCGAGCGACAGCAAGCACGCAAGCAACGCGCCAAGCCACAGCACCCCTGACGCGATCCGCGACAGCACGGCGGCTTCCGGTCCCACGGCGAAGGGCACCAGCACCGTGACGATCAGGAAAAAGCACAGCCCGAGGCCGAAGCCGCCTCCTGCCCGCACCGCCAGCGTCAGATCACGTTTCAACAAAGCGATCACAGAAACGCCTCGTCGCTGCGACGCATCTGGGTTTGGGATTGCGCGCGGTATGCGCTCAGATCTATCTCTCGCATGACGAAGCCCATATCAAGATGCGTCGCCGCCAGCACCGCCCCGCCATGTGCACAATGCGTTTTCAGAATATCTGCAAACCGCGTGACGGCAGCACTGTCGAGCGATACCGTCGGCTCATCCAACACCCATAAAGGGCGCCCCGACACGATCAGCCGCGCAAGCCCCAGACGGCGCTTTTGCCCTGCCGACAGTTGGTTTACGGGCCGGTCTTCGAGGTCTTTCAGATCAAACACCTTCAATGCGTCCGACATTTTGCCGCCGCCAAAAACAGACGCCCAGAACGACAGATTCTCGGAAACGGTCAGGGTCGCTTTCAGCCCGTCCAGGTGCCCGGCATAGGCAATGGCGTCATCCGGCAGTGCGATCTGCCCTGCCTCGACCGGTTGTAGTCCTGCGATGCACCGCAGCACCGTCGTTTTCCCAATCCCGTTCGGGCCGCGCAGCGCCACTGCATCACCTGCCCGGATCGAAAATGACAGCCCTTCGACAACCCGCCTTCCGCCGCGGGCGCAGGACAGCGCGTCCACGGTCAGCAACGAGCCTTTTGCCGTCACACTGGCAGCGCAGCGATTGCGACGCGGCGGCCTTCGGATAATAACACGTTGTAGGTGCGACAAGCGGCCGGGCTGGCCATCGCCTCGACGCCAAGTCCCGCCTCTTCCAGCGGGTCCCGCAAGGCCTTGGGGATATGCGCAACCTCTGCGCCTGTGCCGATAAAGAGCACATCCACCCTGCCCTGAAGCGCGAGCAGCGTACTGTCATCCGCATAGCCCCCCCAAAGGGCGACCCCATCCGGCCCCACCAGCATAGCACCTTCGATCACTTCGCCATCCACCCGAAAGAAGCCCGGGCCGTAACCGTCCACGGGCTTGCCTTCGGGATAAGTGACTTCGTTCAGGCGCAAGGCTCGCTCCTATTTGCCCACATTGGCAAACTGGTTGCCTTGGTTGGCGTCGGATTTCGTCCAGTCGCGTTTGACGCCCAGACGCCACAGGATGGTAGACGCGATGAAGACCGACGAATAGGTGCCGACGAAAATGCCCCACATCATGGCAAAGACAAAGCCCCGGATCACGTCACCGCCCAGAATGAACAGGGCGAACAACGCAATAAGCGTGGTCAGCGAGGTCATCATGGTACGGCTTAGCGTCTCGTTGATCGATAGGTTTAGCACCTCTTTCAATGCCTTGCGCTTGTACTTGCGCAGGTTTTCCCGAACGCGGTCAAAGACGACCACCGTGTCGTTCAGCGAATAGCCCACGATCGTCAGAAGCGCGGCGATGATCGCAAGATCGAAACGGATTTGCAGCAAGCTGAACACGCCGATCGTCAGGGTAATATCATGCACCAGCGCCAGAACGGCACCTAGTGAAAACTGCCATTCAAACCGCAACCAGATGTAGAACAGCACTGCCCCGATCGCCAGAACGACGGACCAGACGGCCGTCTGGACCAACTCGCCAGACACCTTCGGTCCAACCGATTCCACCGCAGGAAATGTGATGCTTGGATCGATTTCCTGCAGCGCCGCTTCGACGGCATTGATGGTCGCGACGGACGCACTTTCATCGCCGTCACCCTGTGCCTCGATCCGGATCATGGCCACATGCTGGTCGGCATCGAAACTGGTGTCGAAGACTTCGGTGATCGCCACATCGCCCAGACCCAGCGGCGCAATGGCATCACGATAAGCGCCCACATCGACGGCCTGGGTCGATTCCGTGCGAATGGTCGTCCCGCCGCGGAAATCGATGCCGAAATTCAGCCCCATGGTGAAGAACAGCAGCACCGACGCGATCATAGCCACAACGGAGACACCGGTTGTGATCTTCCAAAGACGGAAGAAATCCCAGTTCATTTCGTCAGGAACAAGTTTCAAGCGCATGGGATCAAACCTCGATTGTGCGCGGGCGGCGCCGCTCGAACCACGTGACGATGATCAGTCGCGTGACATATATAGCGGTGAAGACCGACGTGATGATACCCAGACCCAGCGTGATCGCAAAGCCACGCACCGGACCAGAGCCCATGACGAACAGGATCACAGCCGTGATCAGCGTCGTGATGTTCGCATCCAGAATGGCCGACAGCGCCCGTTCATAACCAAGCTCGATCGCGCGGGCCGGGCCCTTGGCGGTTTTCAGTTCCTCGCGAATCCGCTCGAAAACCAGGACATTGGCGTCCACCGCCATACCGATGGTCAGCACGATCCCGGCAATACCGGGCAGTGTGAGCGTCGCACCGATCACGGATAGCAGCCCGAAAATCAGCCCGACATTGATGATCAGCGCGACATTCGCGATCAATCCGAAGAAGCCGTAGGACAGGAACATGAAAGCCAGCACTGCGGCAAATGCCACGATACAGGCGATCCGGCCCGCATCGATACTGTCCTGCCCCAGCTCCGGTCCGATGGTCCGTTCTTCGAGGAAAGTCATCTCTGCAGGCAGCGCACCGGCGCGCAGCAAGACGGCCAGTTCGGTGGACCCTTCAACCGTAAAGTTGCCGGTGATGATACCGGAGCCCCCGGGAATATGGCTTTGGATGACAGGTGCCGAAATCACTTCATTGTCGAGCACGATGGCAAAGGGAGAGCCGATGTTTTCTGCGGTATAATCGCCAAACTTGCGCGCGCCCGACGGGTTGAAGCGGAAATTCACCGCCGGGCGACCGTTCTGATCGAAAGCCGGTTGCGCATCGGTCAGTTCCTCGCCTGTCACGACCGCATCTTCTTCAACCATGTAGTACGTGCCGGGCTCGTCCATGGAGGGCAGCAACAGATTGCGCAGGCCCGGATCGGCGCTGGCATCGGTCGTACGCCCGACAACCGGGTGGAAGGTCAGCTTGGCGGTGGTCCCGATCAGCGATTTCAGCTCTTCGGCAGATCCGATCCCCGGCACCTGGATCAGGATCCGGTCTTCACCCTGCCGCTGAATGGTGGGTTCACGTGTGCCGACCTCGTCCACACGGCGACGAATTATTTCGAGCGATTGACGGATGGTGCGATCATCTGTCGCCTGCTTTTCCGCATCCGACAGCCTGACAACCATATCCGCGCCCTCGCTGGTCACGGTGATATCCGAAGACCCTGCCCCGGTCAGCGACACGATGGGGCGCGACAGGTCACGCGCAATCTGTGCAGCAGCATCGATGTTCTCAGGCTGGCTGATGCGCACGCGCAATTCGTCTTCCGGTGCGGGTTGGCGGCGGATGGTGCCGACCGTCGCACGTTCGGCCCGTAGTGCATCGCGCAGTTCCGGCCAAAAACCGTTCAGCCGGTCCGCATAAACATCAGACACCTGCACCTGCGCCAGCAGATGCGCACCGCCCCGAAGATCGAGGCCAAGATTGACGATGTCAGACGGCAGCCAGTTCGGCCACCCTGCGCGGTCGGCCTGAAGTTCCGGCGTCGCTTCGGCGCCTGCCTCGATGGTCTTCACGGCGTCATTGTGACGCTCGACACGCGGATAGAACGCGTTGGGCATCGCCATCAACAGACCGAGAGCGCACAGCCCCCAGATGACGATGCGTTTCCACATAGGGATTTGAAGCATCTATGGCCCCTTTGCGCGAAACTCGGAAAAAGCGAGAAAAAAGGGCTACCCGAGAGCAGCCCCGAAAAAATCAGGCGGCAGGCTCGGTCTTGCTGACCACCTGCGCGATGGTCGACTTGACCACACGCACCTTCACACCTTCCGAGAGTTCAACTTCGACTTCATTGTCATCCTTAACCTTGACGACCTTGCCGATCAGCCCGCCCTGCGTGACGACCTGATCCCCACGGCGCAGCGCGGCAACCATTTGCTGGTGTTGCTTCACCTTCTTCTGCTGCGGGCGGATCAGCAGGAAATACATGATCGCGAAGATCAGGATCAGGGGAAGGAAGCTGGAGACCATACCCATCGGGTTTCCGGCGGCTTGCGCATATGCAGGCGTTGCGAACATGAACGATATACCTCTGGTTGGGGCGCTGGGGCCTCATTGAATTGCGGCGCAACCTATGGCGCGACGTAGACAAAGGCAAGACAATGACCGACCTGCCGGAAGGAAAGCCTTGCCGCCGTTCCCTCGCGGGCATCAATCGTCTATCAACCGCCTGCGGTGAGTCGCACGAAAAGAGGACGCCATGCACGACATTAAATTCATTCGCGAAAACCCGGAACGCTTCGATCGGGCCATGTCCCGACGCGGGCTGGACGCGATGTCGTCGGAAATCCTCGCGCTCGACGCATCCCGTCGCGAGAAAATTACCGCATCTGAGCAGGCGCAGGCCGACCGCAACGCCGCCTCCAGACAGGTGGGTGCGGCCAAGGCCAAAGGCGACGAGGCCGAGTTCGAACGCCTGCGGGCGCTGGTCGCAGACAAAAAGGTCGAAATCGCCCGACTCGATGAAGAAGCCAAGTCCGAAGACGCCAAGCTGCGTGACCTTCTGATGGGGCTGCCGAACCTTCTGGCCGACGATGTGCCTGACGGCGCCGATGAAAGCGAAAACGTTGAAATGCGCCGCCATGGTGAGCCCCGCGCCTTCAACTACGCGCCCAAGGAACATTACGAACTGCCCGCCGTGCAGGACGGGATGGATTTTGAAACCGCCGCCAAGTTGTCAGGATCGCGTTTCGTGGTTCTGTCCGGCGCTGTCGCGCGCATCCACCGGGCGCTCGCCCAATTCATGCTGGACACGCATGTCGACGAAAACGGCCTGACCGAGACATGGGTGCCGGTGCTGGTCACCGAAGACATGATGTATGGCACAGGGCAACTGCCGAAATTCGGCGAAGACAGCTACCAGACCACAGATGGCTGGTGGCTGATCCCGACGGCGGAAGTGACGCTGACCAACATCGTCAACAACGTCGTGGTCGGGGAAAGCGACCTGCCGCGCCGCTATGTCGCGCACAGTCAGTGCTTCCGGTCCGAAGCCGGCAGCGCGGGCCGCGATACATCCGGCATGCTGCGCCAGCACCAGTTCGAGAAGGTCGAAATGGTGTCCATCACCCGCCCTGACGAGGGCCGCGCCGAACTGGACCGCATGACGCGTTGCGCCGAAGGCATTCTGGAAAAGCTCGAACTGCCCTATCGCACCATTGTTCTGTGCAGCGGCGATACAGGCTTTGGCGCGGTTCGCACACATGACATCGAGGTGTGGCTACCCGGTCAGGACAAGTATCGCGAGATCAGCTCGGTTTCGCTTTGCGCCGATTTTCAGGCACGTCGCATGAATGCTCGTTTCCGGCCTGAGGGCGGCGGCAAGCCCGAATTCGTCAACACGCTGAACGGTTCGGGACTGGCCGTTGGGCGCACGTTGATCGCCGTGCTCGAGAATGGCCAGCAGGAAGACGGCAGCGTCATTCTGCCCGAGGCGCTCTCGCGGTATCTCGGTGGCAAGTCGGTACTGACGGCAGACGGTAAACTCGCCTGACCATCACGCGAAGCGTGTCGGGTTCTCCCGCGGCGGCAGCGCAGCGATCTGCTGTTTCAGGTCTGACAAGGTGGCGGGGTCATAGACGGCCCCGCCCTTTCCACCGAAGGCCAGCCGGTCAAGCGTCACCTCCGCCAGCTCATCCGTCGTCTTCGGCCCCCTGCGATCGCGCGAGATCAAGGACGATAACATATGCAGCGCACCGTGACGCAAGGCGCCCTGATAGTTCCGTTGGCTGAGAAACGGCACCAGAGCGGCCTCGTCTAGTTGCAAGCCCGCCTCTTTCGCGCCATCCGCGATCCACGCCAGCGTGAACATGGTCAGGCCGATATCCGGTCCACCACCTCCGACCACACCGTGCACGCCCGGAAACCATTTCTGTTGGTAAGGCTGGCCTTCGCGGCCTTCCGAGAGTCCAGCCAGATTGTTCCATAGGGTCGGTTCGTAGGTGCGGCGCCGCTCATCTATCGAAACGGCATGGCGACCTGCTTTAACCATGCTCGATAAGTCCGTGTCATGAAAGGTATATTTCATGTTCAGAAACTTGGCGAGCGTGCCCAGAAATCCCGGCACGCCCAACGCGCCGACCGTATCCCATATCCCCATATAGGAGATGTTCAGCGGCATTCCGAGCGGCTTTCCGTTCGCCTTACGCCACTCTATTTCTTCTTTTCCTGTAGTAAGTTGCGGCGAGAAGTTCATGCGAAACTCATGACTTTCATCGGTGTAAGGCGCTTTCGCCGCCCCGCGATCTCGATACCAGTTCACGGCTTCCTGACTGCGCTCTATATTTTCAGGTGTGGGAATCCCGCAGTTCCTGATCAGGCCGGCAAGCGAACGCGCCGTATAGGCTCCGCGCGAAAACCCGAACAGATAGATCTGATCACCCGGCTCGAAGACCTTGGCGAGATCTTCGTAAGCCAGTCGAATATTCCGCGTCAGCCCCCAGCCAAAGGCGCCGCCGCAAAGACGGTCCAGAAAGCGCTCCACACGGTTTCTACCGCGCCCTGTTCCGACACCTTCATGATATAGGGGATGAATATCGTCCGCGATGTCCTGCGACGCGACAGCCACGGTGAATAGCCGCACGACATTGGTTTCGGGCTTGCTATCCGCGCTGTTCCAAGTGCCGTCACAGAAAATCGCTATTCGTTTCATCGCACTCGCCCATAACTGCCGTTTCATGCATGACAGTGGATAGGTGGCGCTACGTCAAGCCTTGGGAGAGGGTTTGCCCAAATGCTTGCGCAGCCGCGACGGCGTCGATTTCTTGCGATCCTTGTAAGGGTTCTTGTCGGCCTGAGATCGCATCGTCAGACGGATCGGTGTGCCCGGCATGTCGAAGTCCGCGCGCAGCCCATTGATCAGGTAGCGGCGATAAGCTTCGGGCAATTTGTCCGGATGCGAACACATGACAACGAATGCTGGTGGGCGCGTCTTCACCTGCGTGGCATAGCGCAGCTTGATCCGACGGCCGCCCGGCGCAGGCGGCGGGTGAGCTTCGACCATGCCGGTCAGCCAGCGGTTGAGTTGCGCCGTCGTCACGCGTCGGTTCCAGACATCCTGTGCCTTCAGAATGGCCGTGTGCAGCCGGTCGAGCCCGCGCCCGGTCTTGGCCGACACGGTCACGAGTGGTGCGCCTTTCAACTGCGGCAGAAGTCGTTCAAACGCTTCCTTCAGCGCTGCCAGCTTGCCCTGCTTGTCATCCTCAAGATCCCACTTGTTGACGGCCACGACAACGGCGCGCCCTTCCCGTTCGGCCAGATCCGCGATGCGCAGATCCTGCTGTTCAAACGGTATGTCGGCATCCAGAAGCACAACGACCACCTCGGCAAACCGAATGGCACGCAGACCATCCGCCACCGAAAGCTTTTCAACCTTGTCCTGCACCTTGGCACGCTTGCGCATGCCGGCAGTGTCGAAAATGCGCATGGGCGTTCCGGCCCAATCCACCGGAACAGCGATGGAGTCACGCGTGATCCCTGCCTCCGGCCCCGTTAGCAAGCGGTCTTCGCCAAGGATACGATTGATCAGCGTGGATTTACCCGCATTTGGACGACCGACAACGGCAATCTGCAACGGTTTCGACTCCGACGGCATGTCATCTGCAACGGGATTGCCGTCTTCGTCCAGCTCGATATCCGTGACGGCGGTTTCGTCTTCTTTGGTTTTCACCAGTTCTTCCGAAATCGGCAGGAGCACGGAATAGAGATCGCTCATCCCTTCGCCATGTTCGGCGGACAGCCGCAGCGGCTCGCCAAGGCCCAGGCCATAAGCCTCCAGCATCCCGGCATCCGCAGCAGATCCCTCCGCCTTGTTCGCCGCCAAGATGACATGGTTGGAACGCTTGCGCAGAATATCGGCGAACATCTCGTCATTGGCCGTGACCCCTGCGCGCGCGTCAATCATGAACAGGCACACATCGGCCATATCTACCGCGCGTTCCGTAAGGCGACGCATCCGCCCCTGAAGGCTGTCATCGGTTGCATCTTCCAGGCCGGCGGTATCAATGACGGTGAAATTCAGATCACCGAGCTTTGCCTGCCCTTCACGCAGATCACGCGTGACACCCGGCTGATCGTCGACCAGCGCAAGACGGCGCCCGACAAGGCGGTTGAACAGCGTTGATTTGCCGACATTGGGACGTCCGACAATCGCCAAGGTAAACATTGGGCAGCCTCCGGGCTGGAATCGCAAATCGGGGGCTTACACCAGCTTGCAGTTATCTGAAAGCGTGGAGTTTCCCATCCGCCGTGACGACATAGAGCACACCGCCCGCAACAACCGGGTCAAGAGCCGCTGGTGCCGACAGCTGATCCTGGCGTAGAATCTGGCCGCTGGTCGGGTCGACCTGACGCATATAGCCATCGCTGGATACAGTGATCAGGCGGCCGCCCGCGAGGATTGGGCCGTAATGAGCGAACACGCCCTGCCGCTTGCTGACCTTTTCGCGGGTATAAAGGGTCAGGGTCGCACCCCAAATACGTTCACCCGTAGCTGCGTTCAGGCGGATCAGCTCGTTCCGGTCAGAAATCAGGAACAGCGAGTTCCCAGCCGGCCAGACAGGGCTGGACGCGCCTTCGCGTGCGGTCCATCTGCGTTCGCCGGATGTGGCATCCAGTGCCACGAGACGACCGCCCGGATTGCCGACATAGATCGTGTTGCCCACGACAACAGGATCGCTGGAAATGTCCGTGACGCCCGCATAGGCGTAGCCCAGCCGCTCGCCGGAAATCGTTGTCCCCCAAAGACGCACGCCCCCACGTTTCAGGACCGAGAGCAGTTCCCCCGACCCGAAGGGAAAAATTGCCGCACGAGACGTGATCGCAGGGGAAGAGCCGCCAATGGTATAGCTGCCAGAACCCGTGGCTTGCAGCTGCCAGCGGGTCTTCCCGTCACTCGCATCGATGGCCCAAGCGGTGCCGTCGCGTGATGTCAGATAGACCAGCCCATCCGAAACGGTTGGCGCGGCGGATGGCACCGCATCCAGATCCTGCTGCCAGTAGATCGCACCGCTGGCCACATCCATCGCATAAAGACGCCCATAACCCGTGGTGACATAAAGCCGGTTGCCGGACACGGCGAATCCGCCGCCGGATGCCTCGCCGCGCCGCTCTGTCGATGGCGTCAGGTTCTGCTGCCAAAGAAGCCCGCCATTCAGCGCATGCGC
Organism: Qingshengfaniella alkalisoli; assembly: GCF_007855645.1. Taxonomy (GTDB): domain Bacteria; phylum Pseudomonadota; class Alphaproteobacteria; order Rhodobacterales; family Rhodobacteraceae; genus Qingshengfaniella; species Qingshengfaniella alkalisoli. The sequence continues at coordinate 896,369 of NZ_CP042261.1, read as the reverse complement.
GCGGACATCGCTGTGGCTGTCCATGGTAAAGATACGCCCACCAGCGACCACTGGTGTGGCCGTCATGCGGACACGTTTGCCGTTGCCCTTCCCGATAGAAGTGGACCAGACCTCCGTCAGATTGGCGCCAAGTGCGGGGTGCGTGATGCGGTGCTGTGCGCTGCCATTGCGTTGCGGCCAGTCGCTGTTGGTGCGCGCGCCTTCAAGGCCCAGTGAGCGGGCTTCGCCGGATACGCTATAGCCGCGGATCGGTGTTCGCGTGGGTATGGCCGTGACATTGCGGGCCTGTGCCTCGGCGCGGGCTTGTGCGGACGGATCGGAGGCGACCGCCACCGCTTCGTCCATATCGCGCAGGTCAAACCGCGGTCCCTGAAGGATCGGCTCTTTTTCCTGACAGGCCGACAGCAGCATGACCGAGGTCATACATGCTGCCAAACTCCACCGTGCCATGTAGCGCGTCTCGTGCCGCATCAACTGCTCCACTCGTTTTTCAGGACGCGTCCAGAGAGCCGCCAAGCGCGACAATCAGATCCTGCGCCCGCGACCGCTGCGTGTCGCTGGCCTCGTTGTCACCCACGATTACGGCCAGCTTTTCCAGCGCGGCATCGGTATTTTTCTGCTCAATCAGAACCAGGGCTTCTGATTCCATCGCGGACAGGCGAAACGGACGACCCGGCGCGGTCAGAGGTTCCAGGATCGCAATCTTTTCGTCCGTCGAGAGCGATGCCTCGGGAACCATGGTCATTTTCACGGTCGCCAGGTCCCGGTACACCAAGGGTAGTTCGGTATTGTCGGCGATGGCGCGGAGCGCCGCAATCGCTTCATCAGGGGAATCGGCGGAAAGCTGGGCAGCTTCCAGCAGATTGCGAATAGCGGCACCCGGTCCGCTCAGATCCACCTGGTCAAGCGCTGCCGCACGCGCACCTGGATCTTCAAGATCAAGCGCGGAGATCAACGCATCACCAGAGGCCTGCGCGACACTGGCATCCTGTGCCTTTTGCCATTCGAGATATCCCGCCCCGCCGACAATGGCGACGACGACCGCTACGGCAATCCAGCCATACTTGCGGGCATAGCCATACAAGCGGTCGCGGCGAACCTCTTCGGTTACCTCATCGATGAAACTGTCGGGGTTGCTCACTCAGGCCTCCGTCATTTGCTAGCGTTTCATAACGTGAAGCTGGAAGCATTGCCAATAGCTTCGGAGCAAATCGTATTGACGCCTGCGTCAACATGCTTGCGGCGGCGCAGCGAATATGTGTAAACTGAACCGGTCGGTTTAGAAGTTGACGCCCGACAGATTGAAACCACTGCGAGGCAAGAATGCGCCTGACGCCGATCTTGATAGCGCTGCTCGTGGCAGCAAGCCTTTACGTTATTGTATTCGAACGCGATACGCTACTGAACATGGCCGGAGTCGCTCAAAGCACCGATCAGGACGAAACCACGGCCCAATCCGAGGAAGAAGCGGCGGTCGCACCGACTGATTCGGGGGGTGACGACACCTCCACCATCGCCGTTGTGGTTCTGCAAAGCAACGCGAGCGATATCGACAATGCCGTGAACCTGCGCGGTCAAACGCGGGCGGTGCGGGAAGTAGATGTGCAATCCCAGACGTCGGGGCTGGTGATCTCGGAACCTCATCGCAAGGGCAGCTTCGTCGAACGTGGCGATGTGCTGTGCCAGATCGATCCGGGCACGCGCCCCGCGCAACTGGCCGAGGCGCAAGCGCGGCTGGCTGAAGCAGAGATCAACGACAACGCAGCGGGACGTCTGGCAGAAGGCGGATTCGCATCCGAGACACGTGCTGTTTCTGCGAAGGCCATGCTGCAATCTGCACAAGCGGCTGTGCAGGCCGCGGAAACCGAGATCGACCGACTAACCATCACCGCCCCGTTCGGCGGCCTTCTAGAAACCGACGCAGCAGAAATCGGCAGCCTGCTTCAACCCGGTTCGCTTTGTGCAACGATCATCCAGCTCGACCCGATCAAGTTGGTGGGTTTCGCGCCGGAAACCTCCGTCGGGCTGATCGAGATGGGTGCCCCCGCCGTTGCACGGCTTCCCAATGGCGAGAATGTGTCGGGTCAGGTGACCTTCATATCGCGGGCTGCCGATCCGGCCACCCGTACCTTCGGTGTAGAAATCACCGCCGAGAATCCTGACCTGAAAATTCGGGATGGCCAGTCCGCAGATATTTCTGTCGCCGCAAGCGGGACGAAAGCGCATCTCGTACCGCCTTCGGCGCTGACGTTGAACGATCAGGGTACAATGGGTTTGCGCATCGTAGACGAGAATGATGTCGTCCAGTTCACACCGGTATCGGTCATCCGTGATACGATAGACGGTGTTTATGTCACCGGTCTGCCCGAGACGGCGCGGGTGATCGTCGTCGGGCAGGAATACGTATCAGAGGGCGTAAAAGTGCGCGTCAGCTATCGTGAGGCCAAGGGATGACAGGTATTGTTGATTGGGCTGCTGCCCATGCGAGGATGATCCTCGCTTTCATCGTGATGTCACTCGTGGCTGGGTCCGCAGCCTATATAAACCTTCCCAAGGAAGGCGAGCCCGACATCGAAATACCGGCGCTGTTCGTGTCCGTGCCGTTCCCGGGTATCTCCGCCGAGGACAGCGAATCGCTTCTGATCAAGCCCATGGAGACCGAACTGTCGGATATCGACGGGCTGAAGACCATGACCAGCACGGCCGCCGAAGGCTATGCCGGTGTGGCGCTGGAGTTCGAATTCGGATGGGACAAGACGCGCACTATGGCCGATGTGCGCGATGCCATGAACACCGCCGAAGGGAAATTTCCCGACGGTGCCGAAAAGTATTCGATCAACGAGATCAATTTCTCCGAATTTCCAATCGTGATCGTCAGCCTGACCGGCGCCTTGCCCGAGCGTACATTGCTGCGTGTCGCAATGGACTTGCAGGATCGCCTGGAAGGCATGGATTCGGTGCTGGAGGCACCACTGGCCGGTCATCGCGACGAGATGCTCGAAGTGGTCATCGACCCTGTGCGCATGGAATCCTACAACCTCACCGCGTCCGACCTGATCAACGCGGTGGTGAACAACAACCAGTTGATTGCCGCAGGTGAACTGGAAACCGAGAACGGCGCGTTCTCGGTCAAGATTCCGTCTTCCTTTGATGAAAGCCGTGATGTCTTCAACCTGCCAATAAAGACCAATGGCGACCGGATCGTCACGCTGTCTGATGTCGCCGATGTCCGGCTTACATTCGAGGATCGTGAAGCGACCGCACGCTACAACGGTGATGCAACCGTGGCGCTCCAGGTGGTCAAGCGCAAGGGTTTCAACCTGATCGATACGGTTGCCGAGATCCGCGCAGAAATCGACATCGAGCTCCAGACATGGCCGCAGGAATTGCAGGACGCGGTGACGATCAACCTCTCCAACGACCAGTCGCGGACCGTGGCCAGCATGGTCAGCCAGCTAGAAGGATCGGTTCTGACGGCTGTCGCTCTGGTGATGATCGTCGTGCTGGCTGCACTCGGTGCGCGTCCGGCCATTCTGGTCGGGCTGGCGATCCCGATCTCTTTCCTGCTGTGCTTCCTCTATCTCGCGATCATGGGGATCACCGTGTCGAATATCGTCATGTTTGGCCTGATCCTGGCCGTCGGCATGCTGGTGGACGGCGCGGTCGTGGTCGTGGAATATGCCGACCGGCGGATTTCCGAGGGCAGCGGCCCGATGCATGCCTATGTCGAAGCTTCCAAACGCATGTTCTGGCCGATCATTTCCTCGACCGCCACGACGCTGTGCGCCTTCCTGCCCATGCTGTTCTGGCCGGGTGTGGCGGGCGAGTTCATGGGCATGCTGCCGGTGACGCTGATCTTCGTATTGTCCGCGTCGCTTGTCGTCGCACTGGTCTATCTGCCGGTCATGGGCGGTGTGTCCGGGCGCTTGCAGCGCAGCTTCAACCACGCCTCGGCGTACATGCATCGCTGGCCCCTATTGCTGCGTGTCGTGCTGGTGCCCGTCGCGATGTATCTGCTGTTTCTGGGTGCAATGCAGACGATCAACCCGTCCTACCTGCTTGGCCTGCCTGAAGATGGCGGTTTTGGCACCCATGTTCCGGGGATCGTCATGTTCCTGATCGGTGCGTCGCTGACCTCGATCACCATGTCTGCGGTCAAACCGCAACGCACGGAACCTGCGGAACAGCCCGGACGTGGGCGTACCCCATTCGGCTATCTGATCAAGGCCATTGCAGGCAACCCGATCATGCCGCTGGTGGTCGTGGGCGCTGTGGTCTTCGTGGTGATGACCATTTTTTCCGTCTATGGCCAGAACAACCGCGGCGTTGAATTCTTCGTGGAAAGCGAACCGGAACAGGCCATCGTCTATGTCAGGGCGCGTGGCAACCTGTCCATCAGCGAAAAGGACGAGTTGGTCAAGGAGGTCGAACAGATCGCACTGAACACCGAAGGCGTGCAAAGTGTCTTCGCCTTTGCCGGTGACGGCGGGCTGAATTCCAACACCGCAGGCGCGACAGGGCCCAACGACACCATCGGCCAGGTTCAGATCGAAATGATCCCGTGGGAAGACCGCCCGCGGACCGAAGCCGAAGGAAGCTGGATGCGGCGCGTGTTCCTGCCCACCCAGGTCGATCCCCACTACGACGGCGATGCGGTTCTGGACCGGATGCAGGCCGAGATGGACCTGATCCCCGGCGTCTATACCGAGGTGTTGAACCTCGCCATGGGACCGGGATCGGGCAAGCCCGTGCATCTGCGGATCAAGGGCACGGACTGGGACCCCATCTACGAGGCAACCGAAACCGTGCGCCAGAAGTTCGAGCAAACCAACGGCCTGATCGACATCGAAGACAGCCGCCCCCTGCCCGGCATCGACTGGCAGATCGACGTGGATATCGAGAAGGCCGGGCGCTTCGGCGCGGATGTGTCCACGGTCGGGGCCATGGTACAGATGGTGACACGGGGTATCCTGCTCGACACGATGCGGGTGGACAGCTCGGACGAAGAAATCGAGATCCGGGTCCGGCTCCCCGAAGACGACCGCGTTCTGTCCACCCTGGATACGCTGCGGGTGAGAACGGCGGATGGGCTGATCCCGCTGTCCAATTTCATCACCATCACACCGGTGCAGAAAATCGGTGAAATCAGCCGCGAGGACCAGAAACGTTATTTCGACGTGAAGGCCGATGTAGCCGCAGGACTGACCAATGAAGCGGGCGGTCCCATTAACGCGAATGAGCGCATTACGGAACTGACGCGCTGGCTGACCGAAGAGAACCCCCTGCCCGTCGGGATCGACTGGGAATGGACGGGAGACCAGGAAGATCAGGCGGAAAGCCAAGCGTTTCTGTCGCAAGCCTTCCTCGCGGCGCTGGGTCTGATGTTCATCATCCTGCTGGCGCAGTTCAACAGCTTCTACAACGCAACCCTGGTCCTTCTGGCGGTTATCCTGTCGGTGGCGGGCGTGTTGCTGGGCATGTTGGTCATGCAGCAACCCTTCTCTATCATCATGACGGGTACCGGGATCGTGGCTCTTGCAGGGATTGTTGTGAACAACAACATCGTTCTGATCGACACCTATCAGGAATACAGCCGCTACATGCCCCGTATCGAGGCGATCATCCGCACTGCAGAAAGCCGGGTCCGGCCCGTGCTTCTGACCACGCTGACCACCATGGCGGGCCTGACGCCGATGATGCTGGGACTATCACTCGATTTCATAGGCGGCGGCGCCTCCATCAACAGCCCTACCGCGCTGTGGTGGAAGCAATTGGCAACGGCGGTGGTCTTCGGGCTGGGCACCGCAACTGTGCTAACGCTGGTTTTCACCCCATCCATGCTGGCGGTGCGTGTCTGGGCGGGCACCTATGTGATCGCTCTCGGTCGTGCACTTTCGCGCCTGACCAAAGGCCGCAGTAGCGATGCCGCACAGGATTGGGTGCTGCGGCGCAAGGCCCGCAAGATCAAATCGCCCGAGATTCTCTGGGACAGCGACGACGGTACCGATGATCACATCGATCAACGGCCATCCGGCAATCTTCGCGCGGCGGAATAAGCCCTACTGGTCAATGCCGGGCAGATCAAAAATCTGTCCGGGATAGATCAGGTCAGGGTTGTTGATCTGGTCGCGATTGGCCTCGAACACCTGCACGTACTGAAGGCCTTCACCATAGCGATCTCGTGCGATACCCCATAAGGTAAAGCCCGGCTGAACGGTCACGATTTTCGCGGGTTCGGCCTGTGCCACCGCGGCGATGGTTGCCGGAGATTCACGTTTGAACGGTACGGACACCTTCGCAGGCTGGTTCGGTGCCGCGTCCACACGTTCAGCGGAAAGCGTATAGGTGCCGGCGTCAATCCCCTCGACATCCGCTTCCCAACTGCCGTCTTGCTTGGTGGAGACGCGGGCGATTTCCTCACCATCCAGGGTCAATCGAACCTCGCCGGGTTGTGATGACCGGCCGCGAAGTTCGACGGTATCTCCTTCGCCATAGGCGATAGTGTCGATCTGCATCCCGTCTGCGTCACTGACCTCCGGCGGAGCCATCAGCCTCACACCGCCGCTGTCGCTCACCAACAGCTGCGGCGCACGTCCCTGTGCATCCGGCCCGGCAGGGATCGAATCTCCAGGTGTGCTGACATCGGCGCGAACGGGGGGCTCGGCGTTCTTCGGCGTCGTGTCATCTGTTGAGGGAGACGATGGGTCCGCCACAACCTCCGCGGTTTGCACAGCGGACTCGGGCACGGGCGAGTTATCCGCCTGCTCCACCCTGGCTTCGGCCGCTGCTGACGGTGTGACGGCCCTCTCAGCCACGGACTCTTTACGCGGCGCGACGATCACATTGGCGTCCGACGTGACCAATTCGCCGTCCGTATCAAGCCCCGTGACCCATACGGAGCGTGGCTCACCCGTATCTTCGACATCCGTAAAGGCCACAAATTCACCGCCAGCGCCCGCCGTAACCTCGGTCAGTGTTTCGCCGTCAAGGATGATGCGGATCGTCTGGCCCGGTGCTGCACGGCCCGCCACCACCGTTCGCCCGTCCGGATCGACACGCACCACGTCAATGGCCGGGCGCGCGGGTTCGTCAACTGCTTCCGGCTCGGGATCAACCGGAACCGCGGTCTCTTTCAGGGGCTCGGCTGCGGGTTCCTCAACTGGCACAGCGATCTCATCTGTTCGACGGTCGTACAGCGCAATTCCGACTACGGTTGCAATCGCAACCGCAGCTACGCTACCCGCGAGGACAACCCGTGAAGACCTGGTCGGAACTGTTTTATCCATAGAAATCGCCTTGTTGGACCCGCGCATAGTGACAGGCCAATCACGCGGGTTTAACAACGGGACGGAGACCGTTCTCCCTTCAACTGTATCAGGAATGTAACATGTCAGCACCAGATTTCGCTGTTTGCGTCTATTGCGGCTCGCGTTTCGGCGCGAAAGACACCTATCGCATAGCCGCTTCCGCCCTTGGAACTGCGATTGCGACGGAAGGCTGGCAGTTGGTTTATGGCGCGGGTGATGTCGGGCTGATGGGCGAAACGGCGCGTCAGGCACAAGCGGCGGGCGGTGACACATTGGGGGTTATCCCGACACATCTTATGGCGCTGGAGGTCGGCAAGCGCGACCTGACCCGTTTCATCGTGACCGAAACGATGCATGAGCGCAAAAAGGTGATGTTCATGAATGCCCATGCGATCATCGTGCAGCCGGGCGGCGCAGGCACGCTGGACGAGTTTTTCGAGGTTTTGACCTGGAAGCAGCTTGGCCTCCATGACAAGCCAGTGATCTTGCTGAACATTGACGGGTTCTGGTCGCCATTGGTAACGGCCATCGACCAGATCATCGATCAGGGATTTGCAGAACCTTCCCTTCGGGAGAAGTTCACGGTCGTGGAGTCGACCGACGCCGCTATCGACCTGCTGCGCCGTTTTCGGAAAGCGTCGAAGGAATAGACCGCCAGCGCGACCCAGATGAGTGGAAAGGCGAGCATGTGCCATCTGGTCAAAGGCTCACCGAACACCACGGCAGCGCACAGAAACTGCAGGCTGGGGTTCAGATACTGGATCAGTCCAACGGTGGGGAGGCTAAGCCTTTGCGAGGCATAGGAAAACAAGATCAGCGGCAGCGCGGTCAACGGCCCCGACAGCGCCAAAAGCGCGCTGAGATAGGCATCCTTGCCAAACACGCCCCCAGTGACCCGCCCGTCGAGGCCCGCAAAGCCCTGCGCGTGAACGCCCCAGAGCCAGAACAGTGCGAGGGGCGACAGGACCAGCATTTCAACGGTCACGGAAACCATCGCCTCGGCACGGACGCGTTTCTTCAGCAGCCCGTAAATGCCGAAGCTGAACGCCAGCCCCAACGCGATCCATGGCACCGCCCTCACGCCCACGATCAACACCCCAACGGCCAAAGCTGCCAGCGCGACCGAAAGCCATTGCAAGCGATTCAGCCTGTCACCGAAGAAGATCATGCCAAGCAGCACGGCCACCAGCGGAAAGATGAAATAACCGAGCGAGCTTTCCAACGCCCGCGCAATCTGCACCGACAGGATGAAACCGAACCAGTTGGCCGAGATGAAAAAGGCCGCAGCAATTGTCGCCGCGCACTGCGTTCTCGCGCGGATCAGTTGGACGGCTGCAGAAAGTCTTCCCCGAACCGCAAGAATCGCGCCGAAGAAAACCAGTGACCAGATCGTACGATGCGCCAGAATTTCCAGCGGCGGCACCGGTGCGAGCAATTTATAATAAAGCGGACCTAGCCCCCAGATCAGGCAAGCGCCGATAATGGCATAAAGGCCGCGCATGGTGTCCGACATGGCGGCGCCTTTCTGCGATCCCGATGTATCCAAATCAGATGGGCTGGCGGACCGCAAGTGGGTCGCCATATCTCGGCCATGTTCGGACGCAAATGATTGGATTAACGCGCAACATATTATACGATATTTTTCAATATTATAAACGCTTAACTTAATGCGATTATTTAACCGGAAGCTGCGTCGTGAACTTGATCTCTTCCATCGACAACAATGCCGTTACGTTAAAAATCCGAACCTCGGAAATCAGCGCCTGGTAGAACACGTCATAGGCGCGGGCGTTTTCCACCCGAACCTTCAGGATGTAGTCGATTTCACCGGCCAGGCGGTGCGCTTCCAGCACCTCGGGCCGCGCGCGCAACGTCGCCAGAAACTTCTGCTGCCATTCGGCTTCGTGCTCGGAAGTGCGGATCAGGACGAAGAAGCAAGCCTCTAGCCCCAGCGCATCAGGATCCAACAAAACGGTCGTCGGACCGATCACCCCCGCTTCGCGCATTTTGCGGACCCGATTCCATACTGGCGTCTTCGAAGACCCGACTTCCTTTGCGATGTCATCCAGCGATTGCGTCGCATCACGCTGTAATTCTGCCAAAATCTTACGATCCAGGTCATCGAGGCGAACGGACATTCCATAGTCTCCCGTCATCAGGACTGGTTGCCCTCTATCAAATGGATTTCAGAACAGTTGTCCTTATCCAGAGGGAGTACCTAGCAATTTCTAGGTTGTTTGTTCTATATCAGCAAGGAAATACAAGGCGGATCGAGGTTATGCAGCATTTTCCGATCTACATCTCTTTGACGGGCGAGCGCGTCGTCGTGGCGGGCGGTACCGAAGCCGCCGTCGCAAAGCTGCGTCTTCTGATGAAGACCGAAGCCGTGCTGGAAGTCTATGCCGCGCAAGTCCACGCCGCCATCCGGGATTGGGCTGAGGCGGGCAAGCTGCGCCTGATCAGTCGCTCGGTCGAAGCGTCGGACCTGCAGGGCGCGCGTTTGGCCTATGCCGCCTTTGAAGACGAAGCGAAGGACGCCGCCTTTGCCGCGCTCGCACGTTCAAAGGGTGTCTTGGTCAACATCGTGGACAACCTGCACGACAGCCAGTTCATTACGCCTGCGATTGTGGATCGCGATCCTGTGACCGTCGCCATCGGTACGGAAGGTGCCGCGCCCGTTCTGGCCCGCGCGATAAAGGCCGATCTGGAAGAACGCCTGCCCTACCGCCTCGGTTTGCTGGCACGTGTCGGCAAGGCCTTTCGCAACCGTGCCGATGTGCTGCCGATGGGACGCAATCGCCGCGATTTCTGGCGGGATTACTATTTTGGCAAAGGCGAGCGGCAGACCGCACAGGCAAACCCGCTGTCGATCGAAAACGAACTTGAGCACCTGCTCCAAAAACATCTTGATGCGCCCGAACGCGAAGGGCGCGTGGATTTTGTAGGGGCCGGCCCCGGCGACCCGGAGCTTCTTACACTGAAAGCCCGCCGCCTGATCGACGAAGCCGATGTGATCTTGCATGACAGCCTCGTTCCACTGGAAATTCTCGAATTGGCCCGGCGCGAGGCATTGATTATCGAAACCGGTAAGCGCGGTTACGGCAAATCTATCGCACAGGACGACATCCACAGCTTGATGATCGAACATGCCGCAGACGGCGCGCAGATCGTCCGGCTGAAAGGTGGCGATCCGTCTGTCTTTGCGCGCCTGGATGAAGAAATAGACGCGCTGGATGCCGCGGGCATTGCCTGGTCCGTCACGCCGGGGATCACCTCTGCCTCTGCCGCTGCTGCCAGTTCCGGTGCCAGCCTGACCCGCCGGGGCCGCAACACTGGGCTGCGCCTGCTGACCGCTCATGACACCGAGGGCTTTGCGGATCATGACTGGCAAGCGCTGGCGCGCGAAGGCGAAGTCACCGCCCTATACATGGCCAAGAAAGGCGCGCGTTTCGTTCAGGGCCGCCTGCTGATGCATGGTGCCAAACCGCAGATGCCCGTCACCATCGTTGAAAACGCGTCCCGCCCGGACGAGCGCCGGATCGTCACGGATCTGTCAAATCTGGCAACCGATCTTGACACATTGTCGTTGGACGGCCCTGCCATATTGCTATTGGGGCTCAGCCCAAGGACGAGCTCTGAGACACTGACACACCCCACCCGCGAGGAGATCGCGCTATGAGCCGCCGATTCACGCCCAAAGTCGTCACCGCAAATGACCTTCTCGAAGGCGATGTCATCTATCTGACCGAAGATGATCGCTGGTCGCGCAATCATTCCGAGGCCGAATTGATCGAGGACGAGGCCCATGCCGATATCCGCCTCATCTTTGCCTCCAAGCAGGCCAACAAGGTGGTCGGCCCCTATCTGGCCGACGCCCGCCCCGGTCCCAACGGACCCGAACCCGTGCATTTCCGAGAGGAATTCCGCACGCGCGGCCCGTCGAACTATTACCACGGCAAGCAAGCCGAACCCGCAAACTGATCCCATCACACACGTAAGCCCCAGACCGTCCATCGGGACAAGTTGGAGACCCACGCATGTACACATACAACGAGTTTGACGAAGCCTTTGTCAGGAACCGCGTCGCGCAGTTCAGCCAGCAGGTGGAGCGGCGCATCGACGGTTCCCTGACCGAGGACGAGTTCAAGCCGCTGCGGCTGATGAACGGGCTATACCTGCAGCTTCACGCCTATATGCTGCGCGTGGCGATCCCGTACGGTACGCTCAACAGCGCCAAGATGCGCCAGTTGGCCTATATCGCGGACACGTGGGACAAGGGCTACGGCCATTTCACGACGCGGCAGAACATCCAGTACAACTGGCCCAAGCTGCCCGATGTGCCCAAGATGCTGGATGCGCTGGCCGATGTCGGGATGCATGCGATCCAGACCAGCGGCAACTGCGTGCGCAACGTGACGTCGGACCATTTCGCGGGTGCCGCGCGGGACGAGATCGAAGATCCGCGCCCCGTTGCCGAATTGCTGCGCCAGTGGTCCACCGATCACCCTGAATTCCAGTTCCTGCCCCGCAAGTTCAAGATCGCGATCACGGGCAGCCCCAATGACCGTGCCGTGACCCGCAGCCACGACATCGGCCTGCGCATGGTGCGTGACGGCGTGGGAGATCCGGGATTCGAGGTGCTTGTGGGCGGCGGCCTGGGCCGGACGCCGGTGATTGGGCAAGATCATCCGGGACTTCCTGCCGAAAGCCGATCTGCTGCCCTATGTCGAAGCGATCCTGAGCGTCTACAACTCCTTTGGCCGCCGCGACAACAAGTACAAGGCGCGAATCAAGATCACGGTCAATGAAACCGGATTGGATGAATTCCGTGATCTGGTCGAGGCGCGTTTCGAGGAACTTCGTTCGCAATTCTCTGGTGTCGATCAGGAAATCCTGCAAGACATCGAAGCGCAATTTGCCCCGCCCGCCTACAAGAATGAAGGCATAGAACCATTTCAGGCGGCATATGATGCCGACCCGGTTTTCCGCTCCTGGGCGGATACGAACCTGACGGACCACAAGGTCGACAGCTATGCGATCGTGTCGATCTCGCTGAAGGCGCATGGCAAGACGCCGGGTGATGCGAGTGCCGACCAGATGCGGATCATGGCTGACTTGGCCCGGAAATACGGCCATGACGAGCTGCGCATCAGCCATGAACAGAACGTCATCCTGCCGCATGTACACCGCGCCGATCTGCCCGCGCTGCATGATGCGCTGAAGGATGCAGGGCTGGCCACGGCGAATATCGGACTGGCATCGGACATCATCGCCTGCCCCGGCATGGATTATTGCGCGCTGGCAACAGCACGTTCGATCCCCGTTGCACAGAAAATCGCGGAACGCGTGGACGAGTTGAAGATCGAACATGATCTGGGTGCGCTGAAGATCAAGATCTCGGGCTGCATCAACGCCTGCGGTCACCACCATGTGGGCCATATCGGCATTCTCGGGCTGGATCGTGCGGGCGTGGAAAACTACCAGATCACGCTGGGCGGCGACGGGACCGAAACCGCGGCACTGGGCGAACGGACCGGGCCGGGCTTTGCCTATGACGAGATCGTGCCAGCGATCGAACGGATCATGCTGGCCTATCTGGAACTGCGCGAAGACGAGACCGAAACCTTCCTCGAGGCCTATCGCCGGGTCGGCATGGACCCGTTCAAGGCGGTTCTCTACCCCGATAATGAAAAAGCAGGGGGAAGTGCCCGTGCCGCTTGAAGCCCCTCTCGATCCGGTGACGGAGCGAGTGGCGCATCTCAACGAACGGTATCGCCACCATTCAGCGACATCGGTCCTTGAGCGCGCGCTATCCGATCCGCAGGTCGGCAGCACGGCATTGGTTTCCAGCTTTGGCGCGGAATCCGTCGTGTTGCTGCACATGGTTTCGGTGATCGACAAGACGACGCCGGTGCTGTTCGTCGATACCCAGATGCTGTTTGAAGAAACGCTGGCCTACCAGGCGGAGGTTGCCGAGAAACTCGGCCTGTCGGGCGTGCGTCGTATCCAGCCCTGCGAGACGGATCTGTTTCGTGAAGACCATGACGGGACGCTGCACAAGGTCAATCAGGATGCCTGCTGCGACCTGCGCAAGACGCGCCCGCTTGAACGTGGCCTTGCACCCTTTGACGCGTGGATCACGGGCCGCAAGCGGTTCCAGTCCGGTACGCGCGCGGCGCTGGAATTCTTCGAGGCCGATGGCGACCGACGGATCAAGGTCAACCCGCTGGCGCATTGGGCCCCGCAAGACGTTCAGGACTACATGGTAAACAACCGCCTACCTCGTCACCCACTGGTGGCGCAGGGCTATCCCTCTATCGGCTGCGCCCCCTGCACCACACCCGTGAAGCCCGGCGAAGATCCCCGTGCGGGCCGCTGGCGCGGTGCTGACAAGGAAGAGTGCGGCATTCATTTCGTTAACGGCAAGGTCGTGCGCGGCCCACTGCCCAAAGGAGACGTGGCATGAGCGTCATCGTAACCGACACAGGATTCGCGCAGGACGACTGGAAAGGTGACTTCGTCACGTTGGCGGAACTGCGAGACGGCGTCGCACGGGACGGCAAGGCCCTGTCGCTGTCATCCGCTTCTGACCCGAACGCGCTGCCCACGGCCCTGAACGACTTTCCGCTGATCCGCGTGGAGTTTCCGTCCTTCGCGGACGGGCGCGGCTTCACCATCGGTCGCCAGCTTCGCAGCCTTGGCTATGAAGGCCGGCTGCGCGCCGTCGGACATGTTCTGGCCGATCAATACGGCATGGCGCGGCGCGTCGGATTTGACGAGGTCGAAATCTCGGACGAGTTGGCAGCGCGGCAACCAGAGGATCAGTGGAAATTCCGCGCCAACTGGGTCGCTCATCACTATCAAGCCCGACTACGCGCCTGACAGGCATTTCAATTTCAGCGAAACACGACTAGATGAGGACCAGAACCCGAGTTCTGGATGAATTGTATGAACGAGCAAACTGCAGTGAAAGAAGCCGCCCCCGCCCAAACCCGCCTGCCCGACGCGCAGACGGTGACCGAGGTGCAGCACTACACCGACCGCCTGTTCCGCTTTCGCGTGACGCGGCCGCAATCGCTGCGCTTCCGTTCAGGCGAATTCGTGATGATCGGGCTGATGGGCGATCCCGATCCGAAAACCGGACGCCAGAAGCCGCTGCTGCGCGCCTATTCGATTGCATCGCCGTCCTGGGACGAGGAACTGGAATTCTATTCCATCAAGGTACCGGATGGACCGCTGACGTCGAAGCTGCAGAACATCAAGGTCGGCGACGAGATCATTCTGCGACCGAAACCCGTCGGCACGTTGGTTCATGACGCGCTGCTGCCTGGCAAACGCCTTTGGTTCTTCTCCACCGGCACCGGGATTGCGCCCTTTGCATCGCTGATACGTGAACCGCAGACTTATGAAGACTATGACGAGATCATCCTGACCCATACCTGCCGGGACGTGGCAGAGTTGAAATACGGTGCCGACCTTGTCGAAAGCATCAAGCAGGATGAATTGCTGCAGGAACTGATCGGCGACGGGCTGAACAAGCTGCGCTATTATCCGACCACCACCCGTGAAGAGAGCCCGCGCATGGGGCGCATCACGGAGCTGCTGAAAGACGGGACGGTGTTTAGCGATCTGGGCATCGACGGAATCAGCAAGGAAACCGACCGCGCAATGGTCTGTGGATCCATTGGCTTGAACAACGATCTGAAAGAGATTCTCGAAGGTTACGGACTGAGCGAAGGCGCAAATTCCGAACCCGCCGAATACGTGGTCGAGAAGGCCTTTGTTGGTTGATCCTAATACAATATGAACCGGCGGCCCCCTGTCCGCCGGCGCTTTTTGTCTGCATTCGGCGAATGCTGGCACTTTTCCGGAGATTTCGCGTTCGGAATCGAATTTTGTGCTAGCATTTCCGCACGTTTCAGTGTTGAAAGCCCGCCCATCGAGGCATAGATTTTCGAAACTCAGTTAACGACAGAAGGAACTTGCGACATAGCCCGCAGACCCCATAACGCCCCGCCCACTCGTGACACCGGCCCCCGTGTGAATGAAAAAGTTCGTGCGCAGGAGATCAGGCTTATCGGTCCCGAGGGTGAAAATGTAGGCGTGACCACCCCTGCTCGCGCATTGGAACTGGCCCAGAGAGTCGGTCTTGATCTCGTTGAGATTTCTCCGAACGCAAATCCACCGGTCTGCAAGATCATGGATTTCGGGAAATACAAATACGAGCAACAGAAGCGGGAAAGCGAAGCTCGCAAGAAGCAAAAGACCATCGAGGTCAAAGAGGTGAAATTCCGTCCCAACACGGACACCCATGACTACGATGTGAAAATGCGCAATGTCGTGAAGTTTCTGGAGAATGGCGACAAGGTCAAGGTCACCCTGCGTTTTCGTGGCCGGGAAATGGCCCACCAGAATCTCGGCCGCGAATTGCTGGAACGGGTGGCCGAAGACGTCAAGGAATTGGGCAAGGTTGAAAACATGCCCAAGATGGAAGGTCGCCAGATGGTCATGATGATCGGCCCTATCGCGAAGTAATCACTTCGAAAGTGAATTCTAAGGCCCGGTTTTCCGGGCCTTTTTCATGTTTAAAGGCCACCTTCGCGGATGATGAAATCCACGACGTCCTGAACGCCACGCTCATTGCGCAGCTCAGCCATCACAAAAGGCCGCGTACCCCGCGCAGCCGCGGCATCAGACCGCATCATGTCCACGTCGACGCCGACATAGGGGGCAAGGTCGGTTTTGTTGATTACCAGCAGATCCGACTTGGAAACCCCCGGCCCCTTTTTGCGCGGGATGTCCTGTCCGGCGGCCGTATCGATCAGGTAGATGGTCATGTCGGCCAACTCGGGGCTATAGGTCGCGGCCAGATTGTCCCCGCCGCTTTCAATCAAGATCACTTCGAGATCGTCGAAACGGGATTTCAGTTCTTCGATTGCTGCCAGGTTGATCGACACGTCCTCGCGGATCGCCGTGTGCGGACAACCACCAGTTTCGACACCCATGATACGATCCGACGGCAACGCCTGTGCGCGGGTCAGAAATTCGGCATCCTCGCGGGTGTAGATATCATTGGTGATCACGGCGACCGAATAATCAGCCGACATCGCGCGGCACAGCTTCTCGGTCAGTGTCGTTTTGCCGACACCGACAGGTCCGCCGATACCGATACGCAAGGGGCCATGGGTCGATGGCATTGGGTCTTCCTTCTTTGGTCAGGTCAGAAACAGCCGCACGGGCTGTGTTTCATGCTGGATGCTGGCCAAATCGCTGAGGAGCACACAGCTTCCCAGGTCATCCAGCGTGCCTTGGGCGCAGTGTACCGCCGTTTGGGAAATGTCAGCGCGCAGTGCAAACAGCACTTGCTGGCCTGCCGTTTGACCAAGAGGCACGATCCGAACCGCGATCGTCACGAGGTTGCTGATGAAAGCCTGCAGATACAGCGCAACCACCTGCTCGGTTTCGACCGCAAGGTTCCGTGCCTGCAGCCCGACCGCCACGGGCAGAGGTGTCTCGGCAATCTTGGTCCCCAAAATGTCATTGGTCAGGCGCAGAAAGGCACGACCCTGGTCGAGGGTCTCTGTCAGGCGTTCCTTGCTGGCGGCCAGGGCTCGTGCCGTCGAGATCAGCTCCGCGACCTCACAATCACCCCGATGCGCCATAGCCAAGATCACGCCATCATTGAACGCGGCCCCGTTGCGCAGTGTGCTACGCAGCCAGCTCCGCAGATCCTCGGCGTCAGACACCGCGCCCGCATCGACCTGCCAGTCCAGACCGTGCGAATAGGCGAAGCTGCCAATGGGAAAGCCTGGCGACAGCCATTGCGTTAGTGTCAGCAGGTCTTCGGAATCAGTGCTCATGCGAATGGGTGCGGCCGTGGCCGTAAGCCCCGCCCTCGGGCGTAAAAGGCTGCGTCACATGCGTGACCTCGGCCCCCAATTTCTGAAGCATCTGTTCCAAAACATGATCATCGCGGATCAGCAGGTGATCGGCTTCTATCTGGCATGGCGTGTGACGGTTGCCGATATGCCAAGCCAGACGCGTGATGTGCCCACGCACCAGAAGCAACGGCTCCGGCGCGGCGACAACGACCACCTCGCGCCCATCATCCAGAACGATATGGTTGCCTTCATCGAGGCTGACCGTTTCCGGCAAATCCAGAATGAAGCTGATTCCACCTGCCGTTGTCAGTCGCTTGCGTCGCAGGAAACGTGCTTCATAATCGAGTTCGATCCGATCGAAGGCTTCAGAATGCGAATGCGGCTTGATCACGCTCGCGCGTGGGGTATCCGTCATGCTCGTCGTGTCATTGCTCATGGCGGCAATTTACGCCGCGCGGCGTCACGCACAAGCCGACAAACCTCTATTCGGGCGGCGAGCGCACGAAAGATAGAAAGGTGCCTATGATTTAATCACACAGGCACCTCCATCGAATTTCAGATATACGCGTGGTTGCGCGCGACATAGGACGGAATGTCCGAGCGCGACAGGCCCAGTTTTTTCAAGTCAGCATCATTCAAAGATGACAACCGTTTGATTTCGCTGCTGATCTGCCCTGCATCCATGACAGCCTGCGCCCAGTTCACCAGACCGCCGCCGATCGATTTCAGAATGTTCATCATGGCACCCTCGTGCAATTTCACGTTTGCGCCTCCCTGACACAAACATGCACGCTGCGGCGCGGCATGAGTAGTCATAACTCGGAAACCCCGCTATGCGCCCAGCGAAACGCCGTACGCATAGCCACGGGTCAGAACATGAAATAACGTTGCGCCATTGGCAGTTCTTTTGCGGGCTCGCAGGTCAGCAGTTCACCATTCGCGCGCACCTCATAGGTTTCGGGGTTAACCTCGATTTCGGGCAGCGTGTCATTCAGAACCATGTCGCGTTTGCCGATATTGCGGGTGTTTTCTACCGCCAGGGTCTGCTTGGCCAGCCCAAGCCGCTTTCCAACACCATCTTTCTGGGCGGCTTCACTGACGAAGATCACCGCCGAATTTTCAACGGACCGCCCGAACGCCCCGAACATGGGACGCGAATAGACCGGCTGCGGCGTCGGGATCGACGCGTTTGGATCCCCCATCTGGGCGCAGGCAATCGTGCCGCCCAGCAGGACCATCTCGGGCTTCACACCGAAAAATGCAGGGTTCCACAGCACCAGATCGGCACGCTTGCCGACCTCGATCGACCCGATATGCTTCGACACGCCATGTGCAATTGCCGGGTTGATCGTGTACTTGGCGATGAAGCGCCGCACGCGCAGGTTGTCGTTCTCGCCGGTTTCGTCAGCCAGACGCCCCCGTTGAACCTTCATCTTATGCGCGGTCTGCCATGTGCGGATGATCACCTCACCCACGCGGCCCATCGCCTGACTGTCGGATGCAATGATGGAGAACGCGCCCATATCGTGCAAGATGTCCTCGGCCGCGATGGTTTCGCGCCTGATACGGCTTTCGGCAAAGGCCACGTCTTCGGGAATTGCCTTGTCGAGGTGATGACAGACCATAAGCATGTCGAGATGCTCTTCAATCGTGTTCACCGTATAGGGCCGCGTGGGGTTCGTGGAACTGGGCAGGACGTGATTCTCGCCGACAACCCGGATGATGTCAGGAGCATGTCCGCCACCCGCCCCTTCAGTATGGAACGCGTGGATGGTCCGGCCTTTCATCGCCGCGATGGTGTTTTCCACGAACCCCGACTCGTTCAGCGTGTCGGTGTGGATCATGACTTGCACGTCCATGTCATCGGCCACCGACAGGCAACAATCGATGGCGGCGGGTGTCGTTCCCCAATCCTCATGCAGTTTCAGCGCACAAGCACCGCCCCGCACCTGTTCTTCCAGCGCGGCGGGAAGCGAGGCGTTGCCCTTCCCGGCAAAAGCCAGGTTCATCGGAAACGCGTCCGCCGATTGCAGCATTCGCCCCATATGCCATGGCCCCGGCGTACAGGTCGTGGCGAGCGTGCCATGCGCGGGCCCCGTGCCGCCTCCCAGCATCGTGGTCAGTCCCGAATGCAACGCATCTTCGATCTGTTGCGGGCAGATGTAATGAATGTGGCTATCGAACCCGCCTGCGGTCAGGATACGGCCTTCGCCAGCGATGATCTCGGTGCCCGGCCCGATGATGATATCGACGCCTGGTTGCGTATCGGGGTTGCCCGCCTTGCCTATGGCCGCGATCCCGCCGTCCTTCAGCCCAACGTCGGCTTTGTAGATGCCGCTGTGATCGACGATCAACGCATTGGTGACGACCGTATCCATCGCCCCCTCCGCGCGTGTCACCTGGGACTGCCCCATCCCGTCACGAATGACCTTGCCGCCGCCAAACTTGACCTCGTCACCATAGGTGGTCAGGTCACGCTCGACCTCGATGATCAGGTCCGTGTCGGCAAGACGGAGCTTGTCGCCGGTGGTAGGTCCATACATATCCGCATAGGCGGCACGTGAAATCGAAACTGGCATTGAGGTTACTTTCTTTTCGGGCCGCAGCGCGACAGGCGGCGGACATTCCCGGCAGTCCGGCTGGAATATGGTTTCAGGGCAACGGCTGCGGTCCGGGTCGCGCTGGCCCCGTCAAATGCGGCCCGCTGCGCAGCGGCAACGGCGCGCATGTAGGCATCGACCTTTTCGGTGAACATGCGCGGCTGTTCCGATGATGCCACGGACCAGAGACCGGCCATCCCCATCAGCCGCATCCAGATCACGGCCTGCGCCTCGGCCATCATCCACGATGTCTGCACCGCCAGCGACCAGAGATCGAATGGACTTGTTCTGCGGCAGTACGTCATGTCAGATCACCCATCACATGGCCGTTGAACCCGAACACCCGCCGGTTGCCCGTCAGGTCGATCAGGCGCACCTCGCGAGTCTGGCCCGGCTCGAACCGCACGGCCGTTCCGGCTGCAATGTCGAGCCGCTTGCCCATGGCCGCATCGCGATCAAAGTCCAGCGCGGCGTTGGTTTCCGCAAAATGGTAATGGCTTCCGACCTGCACCGGACGGTCGCCCGTGTTCGCTACGATAATTGTCGTGACCTCAGCACCGTCGTTCAGGGTGATCTCACCGTCGGCAGGGAAATACTCTCCGGGTATCATGGTGTTACACGTCCTTCTTCAACGGATTGGATGGTGCACGGTCACCAGCTTGGTGCCATCGGGAAACGTCGCTTCCACCTGAACATCGTGGATCATGTCCGGGATGCCATCCATGCATTGATCCGCAGTGATGACATGAGCGCCCGCCTCCATCAGATCGGCAACGCTGCGGCCTTCGCGGGCGCCTTCGACCACGTAATCGGTGATCAGGGCGATGGCTTCGGGGTGGTTCAGCTTCACACCGCGTTCCAGCCGTCCACGCGCCACCATGGCCGCAACGCTCACCAGCAGCTTGTCTTTTTCTCGGGGAGTCAGGTTCATCGTGTTTTCAGGTCCTAGAGTTGCCAGACGCGCGGAAGAGTCCTTCCGCCTAGTTCTTCAATAATCCGCACGGTCATTTGTCGCATGGGCCAGGCATCATTCGCGACGGCGCGGACAACCAGCTTTCCATCCCATGCACTCGCAGCCGCCATTACCCCATCGTGAGGCGTGTCCAGAACGCGGCGGACCTGCGATAGCCTGTCTTCCGCATTCGGCGCGACGAACGCGATGGTTGATAAAACGCGATGAAACCCAAGCCCGGCGGCAGATCCCCGGTCGGCAAGATCTTCATCGGTGATCCGTAAAATATCGATCAAGGCCGGAACCCCGTCACGACGAATGTCTCGCCGGTCGACAAAATCGACATGTGCCAGATCTTCGCCCATCGCGGCGCGACCCAACACGACCGTCTCGATCGTCAAGAAACTTGACGTTGGCGAAAGATCGACGCGGGTGGAGCGATGCAAGCCGGAGCGTTCAAAAAGAATGGTTTCCTGCGGCAACCAGAACAGCATCGCGCCCTTGTCTGCCACGAGCGAAACATCCATTCGCGCGGTGCCCGAGACGCCGGCATAGGCGCGTTCGGCGGTCTGTGTGGTCGCGACGAGCCGCCCGCCAGCCGCGACATCTACTGCATACTCCAGGCGGTCACCATCGGTCAGACCACCTGCGGTATTCAGGAAAACCACTTCCGGCCAATCGCGGTGAACACGTGGCAGTAAGGCCTTGGCCGACCCGGATTGATGCAGGTTTTTCAATACTGTGCGCCCGGCGCGTTGGGCCATACCCACGACCGCACGGCCGCGCACCCTTTGGTGCATCACGTCAGTTATATCTCCCTGCCGGGACGTATCGAGCATTTGGGCTCCTGTTGTTCGGGCTCACGCTATCAATCGCTGCGCGCGGGCCGCAACAGCATCTCCCCCATGATTGCACCCCAAGCGCACAGAATTTCGCGCAATGCCTGTTTATTTGGCATCTCTCGACGGCATGATGCCTCTGGCGCGTCATATCTGTTTTCGTGTAGTCCCACTGCCATGACCCAGACCCTGACGATCCGCCGCCCCGACGACTGGCACCTGCATCTGCGCGATGGCGCGGTGCTGCGTGCGGTCCTTCCCGAAACCGCACGCCATTTCGGGCGCGCCATCATCATGCCGAACCTCGTGCCGCCGGTCGTGACCGCGACCGACGCCGAAGGCTATCGCGACCGCATCATGGCCGCCCTGCCCGATGGCGCGGATTTCCGCCCCCTGATGACGTTGTATCTTACCGAAGATACCGACCCCGCCGATGTGGCCGCAGCCAGCGAAAGCGGGTTGATCAGCGCGGTCAAGCTGTATCCCGCAGGTGCCACGACCAATTCCGCATCGGGCGTGCGCGACTTCGACAAGGTGCAGGGTGTTCTTGAAAAAATGGCCGAGATCGGCTTGCCGCTCTGTGTCCATGGCGAAGTGACGGATGCGGAGATCGACATCTTCGACCGTGAAGCCGTGTTCATCGACCGCATACTCGACCCGCTGCGGACCCGCGTTCCGGAACTGAAAGTCGTAATGGAGCACATCACGACGAGTAACGGTGTAGACTATGCCAAATCGCAGCCGGAGGGTTCGATCGGCGCAACGATCACGACGCATCATCTGATCATAGACCGCAACCACATCCTCGTGGGTGGAATCAAGCCGCACTACTACTGCCTGCCAGTGGCCAAGCGTGCGGCGCATCGTGACGCGTTGATCAAGGCGGCGACGTCGGGTGACCCGCGATTCTTCCTTGGGACCGACAGCGCGCCGCACACCGATCCCAACAAGGAAAGCGCCTGCGGCTGCGCCGGGATATTCACCGCCACCAATACCATGTCCTGCCTGGCCGCAGTGTTCGAGCAAGCGGGCGCCATGGACAGGCTGGAAGGTTTCGCCAGCCTGAACGGTCCCGCTTTCTACGGTCTGCCCGCGAATGACGCGACCATCACCCTGACAAAGGGCGATGCGGTCAGCTACCCCGACAAGATCGACACCGAAGACGGCCCCATCACCGTCTTCGATCCCGGCTTCCCGTTGCACTGGCGGGTAAGCTGATCAACCATGCCCACAGGGTTACTTCTCATCAATGGGCCATGCGGCGTCGGCAAATCATCACTTGCCGCCGCCCTCGGCAAATTGCTTGAGCAGCAGGAAATCGCGCACGCGCAAATCGACCTTGATGCCTTGACGCAGTTTTACCCGCGTGACGCATCAGACCCGTTTGCCGCGATCTTCGCTGCGAGCCAGCTTCGTGCTTTGCAGCCCGGCTACGCGTCGCTCGGGATTGAGGTCTTCATCGTTGCGCGGGTTTGCGAAACCCAGGAGGATATTGATCGTATCCAGTTGGCACTCAAGGCAGATCACGTAACGCATGTCATGCTTTTGGCCGATGACATGACAATCGCGAGCCGACTTGCAATGCGCGAGACAGGTGAAACGCTGAACTGGCATGTGGCACGCGCGGCCGAACTTGTCGGCATTCTCCACTCCGCTCCGGACCCCGACCTGTCCCTGGACACAAATGATCGGCCACCCGAAGAACTGGCACAAATCGTGCTCCGCGACACACCCTTGCTCCAACTCGAAAGATAGATCCGATGCTGCCCACTTCCTTCCCCCCGAAAGACGAAATCGCCCGGCTGACCGCGCGGATGCTGTTGGAAATCAAGGCGGTACATTTCAATGCGGCGGAACCCTATACGCTGGCCTCCGGCCTGCCATCTCCGACCTATATCGACTGCCGCAAGTTGATCTCCTACCCGCGCATCCGGTCTACATTGATGGATTTTCTGACCTGCACCGTGATGCGTGACGCCGGCTTTGAAGCCTTCACCAACATCGCTGGCGGCGAAACGGCTGGCATTCCCTTTGCCGCGATGGTCGCGGAACGCATGGACCTGCCGATGACCTATGTGCGCAAGAAGCCCAAAGGCTACGGCCGCAACGCACGGATCGAAGGTGTGATGGACGAATCGGACCGGGTTCTTCTGGTCGAGGATCTGACCACGGATGGCGGGTCCAAGCTGAGCTTCGTGGATGCCATCCGCAACACCGGCGCAAGCTGCGGTCACACGGCGGTGATCTTCTATTACGGCATCTTCCCGGAGACGGAAAAGACGCTGGGCGATCACGGCGTGAAGCTGCATTCGCTGTGCACGTGGCATGACGTTCTGGCGGAGGCCAAGGCGAGCGAGGCCTTCGATGGCGAAACTTTGTCCGAAGTTGAGACCTTCCTGAACGCGCCGCGTGAATGGCAAGAGGCGCGACAGGGATGAACGACTCACAGACAAGGCCGGAAGGTAACCGCCAAATGAATTATTTCGCTCGGCGAAGCCTTGCTTGTGCAGCGATATCTTGACGTGATGGGGGTCTGTCCCGCAAGATGAGGTAGGCAGAACCGAGCAAAATTTACCCACAGGTTACCCACAGGGATATCCCGATTGCCTTGCATGTGCCCGACAGCGTATCAGCCGTGGTCATATAAAAAAGGCAGGGTCCGAGCGGGGAGGCAGGCATGAATGACATGACAGGCATGGCGGTAGCGTCTTCGGCAACACGTCCCGGCGTTGACGAGGGGACGCTACCGCACTCCATCGAAGCAGAGCAGCAGCTTCTGGGTGCGTTGCTGACCAACGACCAGATCTACGACCGTATCGCACCGGTTGTGAATCCTACGCATTTCTATGACCCGGTGCATGCGCGAATCTTCGAGGTCGCCGCCAGCAGGATTGCCAAGAACGCGCTGGTCACCCCGGTCACGCTTGCAAGCTTTCTCGAAGATGACGAAGGGCTGAAAGAACTTGGCGGCGCATCCTACCTGGTGAAACTCGCCGGCGCGGCAATCTCGACCTTCGCGGCGAAGGACTATGCGCAACTCATTTATGACATGGCGATCCGGCGCGAACTGATCGGGCTGGGCCGTGACATTGCGGATCGCGCGGGCAAGGTCGATGTCGAAAGCGAGCCGCGCGACCAGATCGTCGAAGCCGAGCAGAAGCTTTACAAATTGTCCGAGCAAGGCAAGACGGATAGCGGGTTCCAGTCCTTCCTGCGGGCCGTGACAGATGCTGTTTATGTTGCCAACGCCGCCTATCAGCGTGACGGCGGGCTTGCGGGGGTCTCCACGGGGCTGGAAGACCTGGACAAGAAGCTGGGCGGATTGCACCGTTCCGACCTTCTGATCCTGGCGGGACGCCCGTCGATGGGTAAGACTTCGCTTGCCACGAATATCGCATTCAATATCGCCAAGAGCTACAGGAAGGGCATGCTGCCTGACGGGACCGAAGGCACCGTCAACGGCGGCGTCGTGGGCTTTTACAGCCTGGAAATGTCGGCCGAGCAACTGGCCGCGCGGGTTCTGTCGGAAGCCGCTGAAGTTCCATCGGAGCAGATCCGGCGCGGCGACATGACCGAAGGAGAATTCCGCCGGTTTGTCGAGGCCGCCAAAACGCTGGAATCCTGTCCGCTGTTCATTGACGACACCCCCGCCCTGCCCATCAGCCAGCTGGCCGCCCGCGCACGTCGCCTGAAGCGGACGCATGGGTTGGATGCGCTCTTCGTGGACTATCTGCAGCTTGTGCGCCCCGCGACCGCAAAGGACAGCCGTGTGAACGAGGTGTCCGAGATCACGCAGGGCCTGAAGGCCATCGCCAAGGAGTTGGATATTCCGGTGGTCGCGCTGTCGCAGTTGTCGCGCCAAGTCGAAAACCGCGACGACAAACGACCGCAACTGTCGGACCTGCGTGAATCGGGCTCGATCGAGCAGGACGCCGACGTCGTGATGTTCGTTTACCGTGAAGAGTACTACAAGGAACGCGAGAAGCCGGGCGACGACAAGCTGGAAGAAATGGCGAAGTGGCAGGAAGCCATGGAACGTGTCCACGGCAAGGCCGAGGTTGTCATCGGCAAGCAGCGTCACGGGCCGATCGGAACCGTAGAACTAAGCTTCGAAGGTCGTTTTACTCGCTTTGGCAACCTTGTGAAAGGCTATCAGCAAGGCAGCGACAGTTTCTAGAATTGGGCCAGTCAACAGACTGGCCCTTTCACGATAACCTATGGTCTCTCCAGATATTCGATAAAGATCGCTCGACCCGTTGTACATCGCTGATAGGACTACCTAGGTCGCGCAGGAAACCCTGTCGCAGATCATCGAAAACTGGTTATTTCCCGCACCGGCATTCCTGCTGTTCCTTGCTGCCATAGCGACGAAGGGTTCCGTTCCGAGGGTTTCGAGTATCCGTCCGGAAACTCCATGAGGCAACGCATAGGGGATTTGTCATATGTGTCCGGGTTCGGCTGCAAAACATGCCACCCGCCGGTTCCACACATCTGTACGCCGCTGTGGACGCTCGACCTTACAGCGATCAAACGCCACGGGGCAACGCGGATGAAAGCTGCACCCGGAGGGCGGCGAGACCGGAGACGGCACCTCGCCGCCCATCGGACTGCGGTCACGCTTCGGCATCTCCAAATCGGGTATCGTATCCAGCAGCAAGCGCGTATAGGGATGCAAGGGGTTGGAAAACAGGTCTGCGGTGGGCTGGATCTCGACGATCCTCCCCAGATACATCACCGCGATTACATCGGCCATGTGGCGCACCACGCTCAGGTCATGGCTGATGAAGAGATAGGTCAGCTCCATTTGCTTCTGAAGCCGCTTCATCAAGTTCAGGACTTGCGCCTGCACGGAGACATCCAACGCCGAGGTCGGCTCGTCGCACACCAGGAATTCCGGCTCGCCTGCCAGCGCCCTGGCAATCGAAATCCGCTGCCGCTGGCCGCCGGAAAACTGGTGCGGGTATTTCAGCCCATCCGAGGGAGCGAGTCCGACTGTGCGCAACAGCTCGTCTACCCGTGCGGAAACCTCGCCGGGGGGCGTGTCTGGGCGCAGCGTGCGCAACGGCTCGGCGATGAGACGTGCGACCCGCCATCTGGGGTTAAGGCTGGCATAGGGATCCTGAAAGATCATCTGCAGCCTGTCGCGATCGCCGTGAAACCTGATGCTGCCATTCGACGGAGCGTGCAGGCCCGTCACCAGCTTGGCGATGGTACTCTTGCCGCAGCCGCTTTCCCCGACAAGCGCCAAGGTTTGCCCGCGCTGGATGACGAAATCAACGCCATCCACAGCGCGCAGCGTGCGGCGCGGCTTGCGTTCAATCAGCCTGTTGAGCCACGGTGCCGACACATCGAATCGGCGCTCCAACGCGTCAACCTCGAGAATGGCGTTGGGACGAATGGTCATGCGACGGCTCCTTCTGTTGCAAGCCAGCATGCAGCGGCACCTGTGGGTCCAGCATCGGCGATGCGGGGCAGCTCGCGTTTGCATCGCGGTCCGGCGCTGGCGCAGCGTGGATTGAAAGCACAGCCCTGAGGAATAGCGTCCAAACGGGGCATCGAGCCGGGAATCATCTGCAATTCCTCGACGTCGCTGCGAAGCGACGGGATCGAGCCCATCAAACCCTTCGTATAGGGGTGTCGCGGACGGCGCACGACATCGTCAACCGCGCCGACCTCTGCCAGCCGCCCCGCATACATGACGGCAACCCGATCTGCGGTTTCTGCGATAACGCCCATGTCATGCGTCACGAGCATCACCGCAGTGCCTCGGTCGCGACAAAGCCGCTTCAGCAGTGCGGTGATCTGCGCCTGGATGGAGACGTCGAGCGCAGTTGTCGGCTCGTCGGCGACGATCAACTCCGGCTCGCCACAAAGCGCGAGCGCGATCACGATCCGCTGACGCATCCCGCCAGAGAACTGGTGCGGATAGTTATCTATCCTCTCCTCGACGGCCGGGATACCCACCTCATGCATCAGTCCCTTGGCACGTTCCCGGGCCTGCCTCTTGTCGAGTGCAGTGTGCAAGCGGATGGTTTCGACCAATTGATCGCCGACCCTGAACAGCGGGTTCAGCGAGGTCAGCGGATCCTGAAAGATCGCCCCGATCCTCCGCCCCCTGATTCTTTGCATCGCCCGATCATCGAGATTGTCGATCCGGTCGCCCGAGAGACGGATCGACCCGGCAGCGATCCGACCCGGAGGCTCCAGAAGCCCAAGGATTGCCATGCCTGTCATGGATTTGCCTGCGCCGGACTCTCCCACGATGCCTAGAATCTCGCCGCGTCGAATTTGCAACGAGATATCATCAACGGCGGTCAGCGCGCTCTTTCTGGTCGGAAACTCGACACACAGACCCTGAACGTCCAGAACCACGTCGTTCATTGTCGGCACCTCTCATAGCTGGGTGTGAAGATGTCACGCAGTGGCGGATGGCCGACCGTGCGTTCGGGGTATTTCGCGATCAGACCGTCGAACTGGGCCTGCGCACGAGCCGCGTCGGCTACCTCGTCGATGCCGGGAATCGTGCGATCGGCCATCACGCGTCGCCCATCGATCCAGACGTCGCAGACGTCACGCCCTGAGGCCGACGTCATCAGCGATTGCACCGGATCGGACCCCTGCAAGGTTCGGCTGAAGTCGACCACGGTGATGTCGGCTTTCGATCCGGCCTCCAGACGGCCAAGATCCGGGCGGTTCAGCGCCGATGCGCCGCCCAAAGTAGCCGCATCAAACATATCCTCAGAACGTATCCGGTCCATTCCTGCCGCCATCCGGGCTGTCATCATGCCCAGCTGCATATTCAGGATCATGTCGGCCGGGAACGTATCAGTCCCGAGGCCGATATTGATGCCCCGCGCGCGACAATCGGGAAAGCTGTTCAGCAGACCACCATGTCGCGCC
Organism: Qingshengfaniella alkalisoli; assembly: GCF_007855645.1. Lineage (GTDB taxonomy): Bacteria > Pseudomonadota > Alphaproteobacteria > Rhodobacterales > Rhodobacteraceae > Qingshengfaniella > Qingshengfaniella alkalisoli. Next base: position 867,890 of record NZ_CP042261.1, on the reverse strand, counting down.
GAGACCAGCGGGCAGTGGACAAGCGTCGCCCCTGCCTGGGCGAGATCAGGTCGAACTCTGCCTCGGTCGCCTGGGTGCCGTGCGGCAACAGCCAGTTCGCCCGCAGCGCCCCGATCCGGTGCAGCCACTCGATCGGCGCGCAACCGTGTTGTTCGCGCATGAGTCGAAGCTCGACCGCGGACTGGGCGCAGTGCTGACGCACCGGCGCGCCCATCTCTGCGGCAATCGCGGTCGTGCGCTGCAAAAGAGCCTCGGTGCATGTCTCGATCCGATCCGGAGAGAACATCGCGCGGATGCGCCCATTGGCCCGCCCATCTATGCGCGCTGCAAACTCCGCCGCCCCCGCCAATCCGGCAAGCCCGCGCGCCTCGTCATAGACAGCCCGTATGTTGCCCGCCGCATCGGTCACCTGACCCCCGGTACGGTAGGCCGGACCGAGATAGACCCGCAGGCCCAGTTCATCCGCAGCGGCCGCCGTCGCGTCGAACTCGGCGACCGTTTCTCCCCATTCGCGGTAGAACAGAGAGGCAATGGGAAGTGCCGTGGTAACTCCGTTCCGGATGAGATGGGCGAAAGCGTGCCTCTTCTGAAATGCCAGTTCTTCTTCGGAATACATCTCGTAGGGTCCACGGGCGACGTAGCTTTCCGGCCAGACGCGCCCTTTCTTCCACGCGGGGCCGTTGTCGTAGCCCAGAATGGTCGTATCCAGATCGGACAACGCATCGAGATCGATAAAGCCCGGCGAGATCACCGCCTCTCCGTAGTCGAACCGCCGCGCCACCTCGCCGCTGAAGGCCGCGCCCACATGCAAAACCACGTCGCCTTCGATGATCACCACACCGTTTTCGTGAACGACATGACGTCCGGCGTGGTGACCGATGACCCAGCGGGCCGTCAGGAGCGTGCGATCCGCCATCAGGGTGCCTCGATCACACATTTGCCGTCGCGCGTGATCACCCGCCCACCTTTGAGCACCAGCTTGCGCGGGGCATGAAGCGCAACCGCCTCGGCCAGGGTTTCGCCTTCGACAAGCACGCAGTCGGCACGGCAGCCGAATCCAAGCCCGTAATCCTTCAGACCGAGCACCGCTGCTCCTCCTTTGGTGCAGATTTCGAGCGCCAGTTCCACCTCGTCGTCGCGACGCAGATTGTTGCGCATCCCGATATGCATGGCCTTTTCCAGCATGTCCGAATTGCCGTACGGTCCCCACGTGTCGCGAATTCCATCGCAGCCCGCGCCGGTCAGGATTCCATAAGCCTTCAATTCCTTGACCAGCGGCACGGGAGCCGATGCCGGAGCGGTGGTCAGGATGTGAATGCGATTCTCGGCCAGTTTTTCCTGCAACCCCGCCACGTAGGCCCGATCCAGCGCCCCAAGGCAGAAGGCATGGCTGATCGACACGTTGCCCTGCATGCCGAGAGCCACTGTCCGATCGATGATTTCTTCCATGGAGAACCAGCCAAGGGCATCGCGTTCGTGCAGATGAATATCCACCGGCTTGCCGTGTTTCTCGGCCAGGGCAAACACAGTGTCGAGATGACCCTTGGGATCATGTTCCATCCCGCAGGGATCGATTCCGCCGACCAGATCCGCGCCGAGCGACAACGCCTCGTCCATCAACTCGGCTGTGCCGGGCCGGCGCATCATTCCGGACTGTGGAAAGGCAACTATCTCGATATCGATCAGGCCGGTCAGTTTTTCGCGGGTGGCCATCACGCCCTCGATACCTGCTAACCCGTGATGCGTGTCCACATCGACATGACTGCGGATATGGGTGCACCCGTACGACATGGCGAGGATCGCGTGGCGTTCGCTTTGCACCTGGGGATCGAGGCCCAGTGAAACTTTGACCTGCCGCTCATTGTCGATCTTGTCGATCAGACGGGGACCGACCTCATTGCGGTACCAGGGCAACCCGAGCAGGGACTTGTCGAGATGGGTATGGGCCTCGACGAAACCGGGAACCAGGATACGCCCGCCACAATCGACCACCTCGGCCTCCCCCTCGGGTGCTGCGCTGGCAAAACGCCCCTCCACGATATGCAGATCTATGGCTTCCGCGCCCATCGGACGCACGTTCTTCAAAGTAGTTGCAGTCATATTTCTTACCGTAGTTTGGGGTTGAGCGCATCGCGCAGCCAATCGCCGATCATGTTCACCGACAGGACGATCAGGCATAGCTGAACCGATGGAAAGACGACGATCCACCAGAGTCCGGAGAAGAGATACTGGTTCCCGATCCGGATTAGCGTGCCAAGGCTGGGCTGATCAGGCGGCATGCCGACACCGAGAAAAGACAGCGTGGCCTCCGACAGGATCGCAAGGCCAAAGTTCAACGTGGCGGCGACCATGATTGGGGTCATGCAGTTGGGAAGGATGTGATGCAGCATGATCCGCCAGGACTTCACCCGGATCAGTCGCGCTGCCAGCACATATTCCTTCTTGGCCTCCACCATGGCGGAGGCGCGGACCGTGCGCGCGTACTGCACCCAGGACGGCACTGCGATCGCGACGATAAGGATTGGCGCTGCGAATACGTCCTTCAAACCCGTGGGCAGCGAAGCGGTGGCAATAGCGGTGATCAAGATCGCGATCAGGATGAAGGGCATCGATAGCAGAACGTCACCCACGCGCATGATAACGTTGTCGATCCATCCGCCGAAGTACCCGGCGATCAGCCCCAGCGCGAGACCGACGGAAAGGGCCAGCACCACCGAGGCGAACCCGATGACAAGCGAGATGCACGAGCCATACAGAATGGCCGAAAGGATATCCCGCCCCTGCGTATCGGTCCCCAGCACATAGGGCCACTGCCCCCCTTCATGCCAGACCGGTGGGATCTCCGCGTTCCATAGTTCCAGCGCAGCCAAGTCATAGGGATTCTGAGGTGTGATCAGCGGCGCGAGAAACGCGGTGAGCGCCACCAGTGCAAGCAATACCACGGCGAAAATCGCCGAAGGGTGCGCGCGGAAAGAATACCACAAGTCACTTTCACGGATAAGGGCGAGCCTCGGTTTCGGCATCGTGATCGAAGTAGCGTCTTGTCCGGCTTGGTCGGGGAGTGCAGCCTCTGTCATGGTTTTTTGCCTCTTAGCCATTTGCGCCACCGGCGCGGACCGTATCATCGCGCAGACGCGGATCGACCCAGGCGTAGGTAATGTCCACCACGGTGTTCAGCGCCACGAAGATGAAAGACACGATCATCAGGTAGGCGGCCATCACCGGAATATCGACGAAGGTAACAGCTTGAATGAAGAGCATGCCCATGCCGGGCCACTGGAACACCGTCTCGGTCACGAGCGCAAAGGCAATGAGGTTGCCGATTTGCATGCCCGTCAGCGTTATCACCGGCATCAGACAGTTGCGCAGCGCATGACGCCACTGCACGCGCCGCGTCGGCACGCCGCGCGCACGGGCGAACTTGATGTAGTCGGTGCGCAGGGTTTCCAGCATTTCTGCCCGTACGAGACGCATCACCAACGTGACCTGGAAAGTCGAGAGAGAGATCGCCGGCAACACCAGTGCCGCACGCCCGGACGGGGTCAGAAAACCTGTCGACCACCATCCAATATCGACCGTCTCGCCGCGTCCGAAGGCTGGCAACAAGCCCAGCGAGACGGAAAAGGCGAGGATCAGCAGGATTCCGACAACGAAGCTTGGCAACGAGACACCGACAATTGACCCGAGCTGCAAGGCATTGGCCAATCGCGAGTCTCTATACACTGCCGTGATCACCCCCAGCGGGATACCGACAAGCAGCGATATTACCGTCGCCACAAGCACAAGTTCGAACGTGGCCGGAAGCCGATCCTGGATCAGCACCATCACGTCCTGCTGGTTGCGGTAGGAAATACCGAAGTTCCCCTGCACCGCATTGGTGACAAACCGGGTGTATTGGGTGAGGAAACCGTCGTTCAGCCCGAGCCTTTCGCGCAATTCCACACGGTCGGCCTGTGTCGCCTGCTCGTTGACCATCATTTCGACCGGATCGCCAAAGAAGCGAAAAATGACAAAGGCCAGAAGCGCCACGGCCAGCATCACGAATACGGCGTTGGCCGTTCTCTTGAGAAGAAATGCAATCATTGCTCAGCCTCTTGGCTCCCCCGATTGATCTGGGTAATTTCTGCCCGCTTTGGGCGCCGGACCGCCCGAAGACGGTCCGGCAATCTCGTTCAAGAAGCGGGGTTCACGTTAACGAACCAAAGGCGTGGCTTGGCATCGGGAAACAACGGCATCTCGGTCACCTCATCGGTCACGGCCCAGGCCATCGGTTGCTGATGGAGTGGGATCATGATGATCTCGTCCTTCACCAACTGCAGCGCTTCGGTTTGAAGCGCCATCCGCTTGTCGAAATCCAACTCGCTACCCGCAGCGTCAATCAGCGCATCGAGCTCGGGATAGGACCAGCCACCCCAGTTGAAGACGCCCGCATTGCCATCCTTCGAGTGGAATATCTGCAGCAACGGCGAATAGCTGTCGAGCATCGGCAAGGTCGCCCAGCCAAGCGTATAGACATCTGTACTGCCATTGGTGCGCTTGGGCGATTGAACCGCACGCGGGGCAACGTCCAGCTTCGGGGCAAGACCGATACGGCTCCACATAGAAGCGATCGCCTGACAGAACTGCTCCTCGTTCACCAGCCCATCGCTGAGGCAGTTGAACTCGAACTCCAACCCTTCGGGCACGCCAGCCTCCGCGAGGAGCGCTTTCGCGGAATCCGGGTCGAAGTCCGGCACGTCGTCCAGCGTCTCGACATAGCCAGGAATCGGCGGCGCAACCGTAGCACCTGCAATACGTGACTTGCCACGCATCACCTTCTGGTGGATGAGATCAAGATCGATCGCCTTGTAGAGCGCCTCGCGTACCTTGATATCCGAGAACGGGTTGGACTCGCCCGTCGTCAGGGTCTCGCGGAATGGAAAGCCGATCATCACGGTACGCAGATCCACGCCTTCCAGCAATTCCACGTTTGGCGCAGCTTCCAAGCGTGGCAAATCCTGCACCGGCGCCTCGTTCGTGAAATTGATCTCGCCCGACAGTAGCGCGGCCACGCGGGTCGCTGCGGAATTCACCGGCGTCAACTCGATCCGATCCAGATTATGCCGGGCTTCATCCCACCAGTCGGGGTTCACCACGAACACTGTCTTGGCGTCGGGCTGGCGACTTTCCACGATGAATGGCCCGGTGCCATTGGCGTTGTAGGTCGCGAAGCCCTCGGTGCCGGCGCCGATATCCGTTGGCATCAGCGCGTCATTCTCTGTCATCCATTCCTCGTCGAATATATGGATGTTGGTCAGATCGTTCAGCAACAGGGGGTAAGTGCCGTTCAACGTGATGTCGACGGTGTAGTCATCCACCACCGTTGAACTTACATAGGCCGGAAGGTTACCCTTCAGTGGCGAGGTCTCGTCGCTCACACGGGTCAGCGACGCCACCACATCTGCAGCCGTGAAGGGATTGCCGTTGTGGAAGGTTACTCCCTCGCGCAACTTGAAGCGCCAGGTGACCTGATCTTCGAGGATCTCCCAACTCGCCGCCAGGGCGGGCTCGATTTTCAGATCCCGGTCGTAGCGGACCAATCCTTCATAGACATGGTTCAGCACGTTAATCGTGAAGCTGTCGCCGTAAGAATACGGATCAAGCGAACCGATGTCCCGGTGGGCACCCCATCTAAGAACGTTTTCGGCCTGCACGGTCCCCGCCAGTCCCATGACTGCGGTCGTCGCGAGCATGATGTGTTTCATCTTCATGATGTCCGTCCCTGCGCATGATTGTATTATAGGTTCGTACAAATTGGATACGATATAATCAGGCTGGCGGGATGAGATCCTTGCTTCAAGAAAATTGCATACGATTAGTTGAAAATATGTATCCGTATCAGGAGGTGCGTAAATGATAGGCAAAAACACATTCAGAGGAGTAAAAAACATCAGTCAAAGCGATACACGACCCGCTCTGCAAGTGCATCACCAGGACAAGCGATTGAACCGGTAATCTGATCACAACAAAAAAACGCGGGCTTGAAGCCGGGCAATCGTCCACCACGCGCTCGTATGCAGGAATAGCGATTACCGGCCGAAACAAGGTAGCTTCACAGCGGATGCTCAAACACTGGGCGCAGCACGTGCCGGAAATGCCAGGCGGTCATTAGAGGCGTGTGATATCAAGCGCAGGCGCACGCACCGGAGTGGATACAATCGGCTCGGTGCCATATCACCAACAAGCAGGAAGCGCGGTGTGTGAGGCGTGCCAGGTTGGTCACGGTCTGCCCGAGAGTGTCATACCCTTCGGCCGCGCTGGCCGGGAAAGATGTGTAGGCCCACCAGGTTTCGGGCGTCTTGTAGCGTTGCTCTCTTAACAGGTGCGCATTTGCCCTCCCCGTTTCCTGGACGGAGCGATGGTCGAGCTTATCATCCGAGGACAAGAAAAACTTCCAGGTTGGATAATATCCAATCCATTCACGCGCATCGTAAGAAGAAACTGGTTAAACGACAGAGATGGGCCGTCCATTCCCCCTTCAGCTATTTCGATCAGGTCGTGCCATTGCACTCCCGGCTTCCCAACGACCAGCGGTTGTCGTCGGCTGCGATCAGTGCCTCAGCATCAAGATCGGTCCCGGAAGCGAGGGTGCCAAGAGCGTTAAGCGATGCGCTCGCATTTTGATTGCCGCGACGGAGCAAAGTCAACAAGCTCGCTTATAGAGCTATCTCGTGGCTACTCCAGCGTTGCGTCGAACTCTATCCGGTTGCCGTTTCCACCCGCTGCGGACTTGGCGACGATCTTGGCATTCGATATCCCGTGACCCGAGAACTCGATCGTGTCGTCCAGCAGGTCGTCCACCCGCTGCGTGATGGCATAGCCGTCTTCCTGCAAGGCAGCCTCCCAGTTCGCGATAAGGCCGGAAATATCTGCATCCGTATCCACGGACAGCATGCGCACGGTTTCTCCGATTTCACGGTTCGACGCGATTTCATACTCGGTCGGGAAAACAAGACTGTCCGGTAACCACTCCGGAAGCACCTCCTGCGCATGAACCGATGCCAATGCCAGCAAGGTGATCGCGCCAGCAATCACGATTTCGCGCAGGCGTGCCAGCGGCTGTTTGATACGGATTTTCGAGCGCGTCAGGCAGAGGGGTGCGCGCGGGATGTCGGTCATGCTCTGGGTCATCATGGTTGTAAGATATCGTCCATTTTTTGGAAAATTCAACGCTCTCGACAAAACTCTGCCGGCAGCGATCGGGTTCCCTCAGCCACGCACAGATTGCGGCATAGGATAGCGGCTGAAGAATCTTGCACGCAGGATGGCGACCCACAAGATTACCGCGCCCAACTGATGGAGAATGGCAATATGAACAGGGGCCGCATAAAGCACCGTACCGATGCCAAGAACCACCTGCCCGAACAGCAGAACTGCCATCCAGTTGAAAGCCATCCGCGTATGGCCGTTGGATGATTTGCGGCCACGGTTCCATGTGACCAAACCGAAGATCAACAGCAGATACCCCACGCAACGATGGATAAACTGCACCAATGCGGGGTTCTCGAAAAAGTTACGCCACAGCGGATCTATCGCGAAGGCGGAGGACGGAAAGACCTCTCCGGCCATCAGCGGCCAATCAGTGAAGCTGCGACCTGCATCAATGCCCGCGACAAGCGCGCCCAGAAGGATCTGAACCATCGCCAGATGAAGGACACCGGTGGACATGCCCCACTGCTTATCATTGCGTAAACGCCGCGCGGCAAACAGGTCTTTCTCGGGTCGCGCCAGCAGCATCATGTACCATGCCAGCACGCCAAGGATCACGAAGGCCAACCCCAGATGCACGGCCAACCGATAGGACGCCACCGAAGTCATGTCGTTGCCAAGGCCGGATGACACCATCCACCACCCGATCGCGCCCTGCACGCCGCCCAGAAGACCGGGAACAAGCAGCCGCTTGGCCCAGCCCGGCGGAATTTGCCGCGCCGCCATGAAGCCGAAAAAGCCAAAGGCCCAGACCACGCCGATCAGACGCCCAAGCTGGCGGTGACCCCATTCCCACCAATAGATCGCCTTGAACCCTTCGACGGTCATGTCGGGGTTCATCAGCTCAAATTGCGGGATTTGCTGGTACTTTTCGAATTCCGATTGCCACGCCGTGTCATTCATTGGTGGAATCGCACCGGTGACGGGTTTCCATTCAGTGATCGACAATCCACTGTCAGTCAGGCGGGTCAGCCCGCCAATGGCAATCATCAGAACGACCAGCACGAACATGATGCCAAGCCAGATGCGGATTCCACGGCGCGCGCCACTGCGCCCACGGTCGATCAGACCGGGCGTCGGTGCGGCACGACCGGGTGTATCCCCCTCGCCCACTTCCTCAAAAATGCTACGCGGTTTCTGGCTCATGGCTGTCCTCGTCAGCGAAGGTATCGGGGTGGTTCTACGCGCTCAGCCGCGTTCTTTCCAGCGAACCATCTGGCGCAGCATGCCGTGGAACATCTGCACATCGGCACGGGTCAACGGCATGCGTGACCACAGGTTGCGCAGGTTCAGCTTCATGCCCTCGGCTTTCTGTTCGGGGTAGAAGAACCCTGCATCGTCGAGACGCTGCTCGAAATGATCGGCGAGCTTTTCCATCTCGACGCCGCTGGCCCATTCGGTCCCGGCAAGTTCCACGCGGTCATGGTCGATATCGCCCGCCTGCCTGCGCCATTCATACGCCGTCAGCAGCACGCATTGTGCCAGGTTCAACGACGCGAATTCCGGGTTCACAGGCACGGAAATAATTGCATTGGCCCGCGCGATATCATCGTTCTTCAGCCCTGCACGTTCCGGACCGAACAGCACGGACACACGCCCGCCCGCCGCGATCCGCGCCTTCGCTTCCTGCATGGCCTGTTCGGGCGACAGAACCGGCTTGGTCAGCCCCCGCGCCCGCGCCGTCGTGGCCAGCACAAAATCGCAATCGCCAATCGCATCGGCGGTCGTGTCGAAAAGCTGCGCCTCATCCAGAATTCGCCCGGCACCGCTGGCCATCGCGACCGCCTTGCTGTTTGGCCAGCCGTCGCGCGGCGCCACGACACGCATCCGGTCGAGGCCGAAATTCCACATGGCGCGCGCGGCACCACCGATGTTTTCACCCATCTGCGGGCGCACCAGCACGAAAGCGGGGATTTGCGGGTTCTCTTGCATGGCGCGGGGTCTAAGCCTCTCGCGTCATTTGCGCAATGGGGTTGTGAGGGCACGCGCCATTAGCTAGGAGACAATCAACAATCGAGGTGTCCCATGGCCGAAACCGAACAGCCGCAACTCTATCTCGTGACGCCGGCCAGCCCGTCGCCCGACAGCTTCCCGGACCAGTTGGCGCGCGTATTGGACACGACCGAGATCGCCTGTCTGCGCCTGCGCACGGCAACGCAGGATGAGGACGAGATCGGTCGGATCGCCGACGCGCTGCGCGACGTCGCCCATCGGCGTGACATCCCGCTCGTGATCGACAGCCACGTTCAGCTGGTCGAAAGGCATGGTCTTGACGGTGTGCATCTGCTGGACGGATCGAAACTGGTGCGCAAGACGCGCAAGGCGCTGGGAGCGGATGCCATCGTTGGCGCCTATTGCGGGACATCGCGCCACGACGGGATAAGCGCGGGCGAAGCGGGCGCAGATTACGTGTCCTTCGGACCGGCTGGCCCCACGGTGCTTGGCGATGGGTCGAAGGCAGAGGCAGAGTTGTTCGCCTGGTGGTCCGACATGATCGAGATGCCGGTGATCGCCGAAGGGGCACTGGATGTCACGACCATCGCGCAGCTCGCCCAGATCACCGATTTTTTCGCGATTGGCGACGAAATCTGGCGCGAAGATGATCCGGCAGCGGCGTTGAAACTACTTGTTCAGGCGATAGGCTGATCTGCAAGCAGATAGCTTTCCAGCCCGCTGCGCACGGCGGTTTCAGCCGCAACGGACAATGTCTTGCGATTGTCGAAATCGGCGACGCGCAGAGGATCGTGGTAATAGACATCCACCCGGCCCTGCTTTCGCGCGGCCAGCACCTTCAACAGGCTGGACAAGAAATCCGTATCGCCCCACCAGCCATAGAATGTCGCAGGCTGACCCTCGGGGGCACGGTAAACGACGCTGACAGGTTGGATATGCGTCTGATCACGTAGCCTGTCCTCGAAAAACGCCTGGAACAGCGTGGGCTTGAACGGCAGCACTCGGCGGCCATCCGTGCTGGTACCTTCAGGAAAGAACATCAGCTTGTGTCCGGCCATCAGGCGCGAGACGAACATTTCCTTCTGACTGGCGGCTTGCCGCGGGTCGCGATGGATGAACACAGTCCCCGTTGCACGCGCCAGCCAACCGATCGCGGGCCACTCGGCGACCTCGGCCTTCGACACATAATAGATCCGCTTGCGGGCATTCAGCGTGAAGATGTCGAGCCAACTCGTGTGGTTGGCAACAACGGCACCTTTCATAGTCATCGGGCGGCCATGGGTTGCAAAGCCCATACCCAAGATGACAAAGGCCGACCGGCAAACGAACTGGGTGATATAAGGCGTCACGGGACGGCGCAGGCCGAAGATCGGGCGTTCGATCAGCCGAACCAGCAACAGCAACGCAAGGCAGCCGAAGGTTACCAGTGTCAGCAATGTGCCGCGCAACACAACGCGCACCCAGTCGAGTCCCGAGAACGCCCCGGGTGCCGGTGGCTCGCCAATCGGTTCGGGTATCACGCAGCCAAATCCCTCGTGTAGATCGCACGCTGGCGTTCATTCATTCGGGCTGTGTCGAGGATCAGGCACACATCAGTCGTGTTGAACTCATGGTCGATGAACGCGCCATCGCCGATGAAACCGCCCAACCGCAGATAGGCCTTGATAAGTGCCGGTGTCTGCAACATGGCGCTGGCCCGGTCGATATCGTTCTCCGCCAGCAGATCCATCGGCTGGTAATGCCGGGGCTGCGCACGGACCCGCAGTTCCGGGGGTGCAAGATGCCGATGACGCAGCAATGACAGTGGACCTGCTAGCTTCTCCGGATCGGTGCCGTGGAAGCTGGCAACCCCGAAAAGAACTTCGATGTCATGCTCCAGCGTGTATTTCGCGAGTCCCGTCCAGAGGTGATACATCGCGAAACCGCCGCGATAGTCCTTGTGCAGACAGGACCGGCCGAGTTCCAACAGGTTGCGACCGCTGGTTTCCAGAACCGACAGATCGTATTCCCCGGCCGAATAGAACCCGCCGATTTCCTTCGCCTTGTCACCGCGCAACACACGATAGACGCCGACCACCTGTTCATTGTCGTCATTGTCGCGGGCGCGGTCAAAAATCAGAATGTGATCGAAATGAGGATCGAACTTGTCACGTTCCAACCGCGCTTCGTGATCGACCATCTCGCCTGAGCCGCCAAGTTCTTCCACGAAGACATCGTAGCGCAGACGCTGCGATGCTTCGACCTCGCGCGTGTCGGTGGCGAGTCTGACCTCGAATTCAGGCGTCCGCGTTGTCATGTATCCCCATGGGTCATATCAATATCGAGCCGTTTTCTAGTGTCGCACGCATGTCAATGCAACACATCCTGAAGGCGTTCCCTTTAAGGTTGCATTAACCTTGACCGCCACAAGTTATGGTAGAAACTCGATCTGCAACTCAACCTGGGACCCGTCGATGACAACCTTGCCCTGATGCTGGAAATTTACAGTGATGCGCCCGCCGATATTGGACTGCACCTGCCCGATACCCCATTCGGGGTGATCAGGGTGCTTCACAAACATTCCCGGTTCCAACAAGGAATTCATCTGATATCTCCAACCAGCCAAGCGTGACGACCATGACATGACCAATCCGGACCTGACTGCCCTTTTGGGATCTCGCATCTGCCATGATTTGATAAGCCCCATCGGGGCAATCGGCAACGGGCTGGAATTGATGCAGATGAGCAATACCGTTGACGGCCCCGAGGCGGCGCTGATCACCGAAAGTCTGAACAATGCCAGTGCACGTATCCGGTTCTACCGTTTGGCATTTGGATCGGCGAGTGAAGGTCAGACACTTTCTATACATGAAATCAAAGATATATTCGGCAAACTTAATGCAAATGAAAAAGTGAAAACAAGGGTTTCCCTGACCACGCCTTTGGCGCGCCACAACGCCAAACTGGTCGGCCTGATGTATCTGTGTGCCGAAACCGCGCTGCCCTATGGTGGTACGATCGAGCTGACGCAGGACGCATCCTGTTGGAGCGTCACCGCCACGGGCGCACGACTGACAACCAATCAGCGCGCTTGGAATGCCCTTCGTGGCGATACTCTGCCGGACGTCACCCCGGCGCAGATTCAATTCGTTCTGCTGCCCGAGGCTGTCCGCCAGTTCAATCGCAAACTCAGTCTCGAAATTTCTGACAGTGTCCTGCAGCTGAGCGTGACCTGATCCGTCCTAGCTGCGGATCGTGCCATCGCCGTCGACCAAGTATTTGAAGCTGGTCAGTTGCGCCGCGCCGACGGGCCCGCGCGCATGCATCTTGCCGGTGGCGATGCCGATCTCCGCGCCCATGCCGAACTCGCCGCCATCCGCAAACTGTGTTGATGCGTTGCGCATCAGGATGGCGCTGTCGACACGCTGGAAAAAACGCGCTGCCGTTTCGTCATTCTCGGTCAGGATACAATCCGTGTGATCGGAGCCGTATTCGCAGATATGCTCGATGGCACCATCAACGCCGTCGACCACGCGCGCCGCGATGATCATGTCGAGATATTCACGCCCGAAATCGTCGGCTTGCGCCGCCGTGGTCCCCTTGATCACTTGCAAAGTATCATCGGCGCGCACCTCGACTCCAGCTCTAATCAAATCCTCTATAAACGGCGCCCCGTGCGTATCGAAAACCGCGCGATCGATCAGCAGGCATTCCGCGGCGCCGCAGATACCCGTCCGGCGTGTCTTGGCATTCAGGATCACGCGACGTGCCTTTTCGATATCTGCGTCGCGGTCCACATATATGTGACAAATGCCTTCGAGATGCGCGAAAACGGGGACACGTGCTTCGCGCTGCACCAGGCCAACAAGACCCTTGCCGCCGCGGGGCACGATCACGTCGATCACACCCGTCATTTGCAGCATATGGCTTACCGCCGCACGGTCGCGGGTCGGCACCAGTTGGATTGCGTCCTCGGGTAATTCGGCCACCCTGAGCCCATCCACCAGGCATGAATGCAGCGCGGCAGAGCTATGGAAGCTTTCCGACCCCCCACGCAGGATAACGGCGTTCCCCGATTTCAAACACAGCGCGCCAGCGTCGGCGGTGACGTTGGGCCGGCTTTCATAGATAACACCGACGACACCCAGCGGCGTACGCACACGTTTGATGTGCAATCCCGTGGGGCGGTCCCATTCCTCAAGCACTTCGCCCACGGGATCGGCCTGAGCGGCAACGGCTCGTAGCCCATCGACAATGGAGTTCACACGCGCCTCATCCAGCTTCAACCGGTCGAGCATCGCGTCGGTCAGCCCCTTTTCACGGCCAAAGGCCATGTCTTTTTCATTTACCTCAAGGATCTCGGACAATCGCGCGAGGACGGCATCCGCGGCGGCGTTTAGCGCCTGCGTTTTCTGGTCGGCTGGCGCATAGGCCAGTTCGCGGGCAGCAACTTTTGCGCGAACGCCGATCGCTTCCATCGTGGCCTGAATGTCTTCGATGTCCTTCATAGCACCATATCGTCCCTGTGGATCAGCGCGGCACGCCCTGCATAGCCGAGCAGCTTTTCTATGTCACCTGTATGGCAGCCCTTGATAATCCGCGCCTCCGCACTGGTATAACGGGTCAGGCCCTTGCCGAGCGCCACGCCTTGCATATCGATGATGTCCACCGGGTCACCACGGTCGAAGTCGCCCGAAATCGTTGTGACACCTGCGGGAAGAAGCGATTTGCCACGGGCCAGCGCCTTTGCCGCGCCTGCATCTACCTGCACCCGCCCGCGTGGTTTCATCGCCGCGATCCAGCGTTTGCGGGCGGCGTGCGGATCGGTGTCCGGCAAGAACCACGTGCAGTTTGCGCCGTTCTGCAATGCGCTAAGTGGACGATTTTGTTCACCCTTCGCGATGACCATGGCGCAGCCTGCACCCGTTGCGATCTTTGCGGCCATCAGCTTGGTGATCATGCCACCGCGTGACAGGCCCGACACGCCCTCTCCCGCCATTGCCTCGATTTCCGGCGTCAGTCGCTCGATGATCTCGAACCGTTTGGCTGTCGAAACGAGCGACGGGTTGGCCGAATAGAACCCGTCCACATCGCTCAAAAGCACAAGCTGATCCGCGCCGATGGTCGCGGCGACCTGCGCTGCCAGCCGGTCATTATCGCCAAAACGGATTTCGTCCGTGGCCACCGTGTCATTTTCATTGACGATGGGCACGACGCCGAGGGAAAGCAGTTGTCCCAGCGTAGCACGGCTGTTGAGGTATCGACGGCGATCGGCGCTGTCTTCGAGCGTGACGAGAACTTGTGCCGTGGTCAGATCGTGCGGGCCGAGCGCCTCTTCATAGGCGCGCGCCAGCCGGATCTGCCCGACTGCGGCCGCCGCCTGTGACTGCTCCAGAGGCAGAGCACCATCTGGCAAGCCCAGAACACGACGACCAAGCGCGATGGACCCGGAGGATACGACCACGACATCGGTGCCACGCGCGCGCAAATCCGCGATATCCTGCGCCAGTCCACGCAACCAGTCGAGACGCAGGCCCGTCTGGCGATCCACCAGAAGGGCCGAGCCGATCTTGACAACCAGCCGCTTCGCCTCGCTCAGGGCTGCCAAGGCTGTTCCTCTTCAGCGTCGCGCTTGATCCGCAAGCGGTCTTCATCAATCAGATCACGCAGCGCTCGAAGCACCTCGGTTATGCCCTCGCGGCTAACGCCCGACATCAGCATCACGGGCTCACCGCATGCTTTGGCCAATTTCACCTGGCGTTCGGTACGCTCCTCATCGTCAAGCGCATCGACCTTGTTCAGCACCGTCAGACGTGGTTTTTCGGCGAGCACTCCACCGTAGGCTTCCAATTCGCCGATGATCGTCTCGTAGTCCTGCACGACGTCTTCCGACGTTCCATCGACCAGATGGAGCAGTACCGCGCAGCGTTCGACATGACCAAGAAAGCGGTCGCCGATACCTTTGCCCTCATGCGCGCCTTCGATCAGGCCGGGAATATCCGCTACGACAAACTCGACGTTGTCCACCCCAACGACACCCAGATTGGGGTGTAGCGTCGTGAAGGGGTAATCCGCGATCTTGGGGCGTGCATTGGATGTCACCGACAGGAAGGTGGACTTACCTGCATTGGGCAGGCCAAGAAGCCCGGCATCCGCGATCAGTTTCAGCCGCAACCAGATCGTGCGCTCAATGCCCGGTTGCCCCGGATTGGCGCGGCGTGGGGCCTGGTTGGTGGACGACTTGAAATGCAGATTGCCGAACCCGCCATTGCCACCCTTCGCCAGATGGACGCGCTGACCCACCTCGGTCATATCGGCAAGTACGGTTTCTTCATCCTCGTCAAGAACTTCGGTCCCGACAGGCACGCGCAGAACGATATCCGCGCCGTCTGCGCCGGTGCGTTGCTTGCCCATACCGGGCTGTCCGCTCTTGGCGAAGAAATGCTGCTGATAGCGGAAGTCGATCAGCGTGTTCAGCCCATCGACGGCCTCGACGATGACGTCACCGCCACGCCCGCCGTTGCCGCCATCAGGCCCGCCATATTCCATGAACTTTTCGCGGCGGAAGCTGACGGCCCCCGACCCTCCGCCACCAGAGCGGATGTAAACTTTTGCGAGATCGAGAAATTTCATGGTCTGGCCCTTGGCAACTCAGATAGCGCGATACTTCGAATTTTGATGAGGCTCAAGCGGCGAGACGGTTCGGCACTGCGAGGTTGTCCTCGCAGGCCAAGATTCATCCGATCTTCTTGAGATAGGTCCATGTCGGCACAGTACGTTCCTGCGCGACGGAATAGGCTTCGGCATCGCCGATATATTCAAAGCCGATATTCGTCAGGACACGCGCGGAAACCGGGTTGCTTTGGAAGACTTCGGCGAAGATCGTCTTGGAATTGTGCGGATTGGCCCCGATCAGCGTGCGCACTGCTTCCGACGCGAACCCTGTGTTCCAGAAGGCCGGCGCGACCCAGTAGCCGATTTCGGATCTGTCGTTTTCCATCCGTTCCAGAGATACGACACCGAGTAGTTCCGCGAGACCATGCGCAGAGCCATCAAGAACCCAGACGTCTTCGGTACGGTCTTCCTTTTGCGAACGATCAACGAACGCGGCAGAGGTGCCCGGCGGCAATGGATGCGGAATGCTGCGTGTGTTCTTGGCCACACGCTCGTCTCCGGTATACATGTCCAGAAGGCCCTCATCGGACCGGCGCAGTGGACGCAGGGTAAAGCGTTCGCCTTCTATCGTCGGCTGGTTAACAATCGTTTCAATCTTCACTTTCAATCCTCCCAAAACATTACACGAGACCAGCGGGAGGCCGGTATCTGCCCGGCTGCTTCAATGCGCTGAACTGCCTCTTGTAGCGTTATGCCGCGACGTAGAAATGCCGCTTTCTCTTCAGATGGAGATCCTGCATTCACCAAACAAGAACACAAATCTATTAACTGACCTTGGCCCGATCCCCTTCTGGTAGCCTCTTTTGCCGATCCGACAAAAGAGAAAGGGGACCGGCGTTTCCGCCGATCCCCTGAAACTTTGAACCTGTCAGGTTTCGGCTTACTCGGCCGCCTCCGCTACCGGGAGGACCGAGATGAATGTGCGGCCCTTGAGTCCCTTGCGGAACTGCACGTTGCCCGGCACGGTTGCGAAGATCGTGTGATCCTTGCCCATGCCAACGCCTTCGCCCGGCCACCAAGTGGTGCCGCGCTGACGTGCGATGATGTTGCCCGGAATGACGTTCTCGCCACCGAACTTCTTGATACCAAGGCGACGACCAGCAGAGTCGCGACCGTTACGGGATGAACCGCCTGCTTTCTTGTGTGCCATTGGGGATTACTCCTTTTCAGCAGCCAGCTTGGACGCCTGATCGGTCCAGCCGTCACGTTCGATACGGCCTTTGAACGACAGTTGCTCGTCCATGAAGGCAATCTCTTCGGCGTTCCATGCTGCGATCTGATCGTAGTGGTAGACACCGTTTTCGTTCAGCAGGCCTTCCAGCTTCGGACCGACGCCAGAGATCTTTTTCAGATCGTCTGCACCGCCTTCGCGGGCTTCGGTCAGCAGGTTGGCAGGCTTCGTGCCAGTGGTTTCCGCAGCAGCTTCGACTTTCGGCGCGGCTTTCTTGGCTTTTGCCGGTGCTTTCGCACCGTTTGCCAGAATGTCTGTCACACGCAGCAGCGTCAGTTGTTGACGATGGCCACGGGTGCGCTGGGACGAATGCTTACGACGGCGCTTGACGAAGTTGATGACCTTGTCGCCTTTGATCTGGTCGATCACTTCGGCGTTCACAGCGGCGCCATCGACAAAGGGGGAGCCAACCGTCAGGTCGTCGCCACCGATCATCAGAATTTCGTTGAATTGTACAGTTTCGCCAGCGGCTGCTTCGAGCTTTTCAACGCGCAGAACGTCGCCGCTCTGAACCTTGTATTGCTTACCGCCGGTCTTGAGGACCGCAAACATCGTGTCTTCCTTTTGTCTCCGCATCCTGTGGCCCCGCTTGCAGGCGGCGTTACATGCCTCGGACAGCGCGCTTCTATAGCGTGATTCCTCCGGTCCCATGACCGGAATGTGCCGTATGATAGAGCACTGACTGAATGTCAAGCACGGTTGGTCAGATATCGCGTGACGCGATCACCTGTCCTGCCGCTTCGCCCGTCTCGCGCGAGGTTTGAACAAACACCCGATCAAACGCGGTCAGCAACGCCGAATTCAGCGCCTGCCCTGCATCCGTCTCGGAGAAGACGATATAGCTATCCAACTCCTGTTCTGAAAGGGGTTGATAGGCAAGAAACAGATACGACATTAGCCAACTTTCAGCGCTTTCGCGAATTTCGGGCTCCTGCATTACCGTCATATCGACGATAGATCCGTCGAGGCCCGGCAGGCCCCCTGCCGACCGCATGCCTTCCAGAAAGGCGATGTTCGAGTTCATCGCTGCAGCGACATTGGCGTTGACCAGGTCGTTGGCGCGAACGAATTCCTCAATCTGCTGTAACTTCTCACGGGTGGCCCTGTCGGCGTTCTCGATCTGGGTACGGCTGTGATCTTCTATGCCCGGCTCCAGCAGCGCATGACGTGCGGAAAGTTCCAGCGTGACGATCTTGGCACCAAGCGGGCTCTCGAAAAACGCAGCAACATCGCCAACATGCTCAACCACCATCGCCTGCGTGAAGCTTTGGCGTAACTCCGCCTCCAATGCGTTGGGTGCGTTTATGTCGCGGACCCTTTCCAGCCAGCGATCCCCGCCCCGACCGTCGAGCATGGTCTCATCCAGTTCCAACGCGTTTTCCATCGCCTCTTGCTGAAGGGTTTCCAGCAACTCATCGACCCGCATTGCGTCAAGGATTCGTCCAGCCTGAGACGACGCTTGCGCAAATGCGATGACAGGCAGCAAGATGAAGAAGGCGACGGTTGTCACGAGGCGCATGATGTATCTCCGTTGGATCTCTCAAATCCTATGCCTGCAAAGGCCGATTGGAAAGTCGTTCGATCAAAATTGATGTTCGCAGCGTCAGCCAAAAAACGGGTTGCACAGTCTGGCGCAGTTCACTAAACCGCCCGCCAGACCCTTCGCGGAGAGGTGCCGGAGTGGTCGAACGGGGCGGTCTCGAAAACCGTTGACCCTTCACGGGGTCCCAGGGTTCGAATCCCTGTCTCTCCGCCACTTATCCCTTGAAATTTCTTAATAATAAGAATTTCTCCGGGTGTAGTGTGCGTGCTCCAGAATGGCGCTGAAGCCACCCAAGGTGTCATACTATGACACCTTTTGCCCCCTCCGGGTGCACCGAACTATGTCCCCTCGAGCACCATGTATGCCCCCTGCCAGCGTATCATGTTGCTCCAGTAGAACAGCAAAAAGGGATCCTGCAGGCGACACCGCGTCTGGGGACAACCATCTGCAAGCGATGGTCTGGCTGTCGCGCCCGAAGCAGAGCTGAAGCGAAAATGCGATGCTTCAACTCCTTCGGCGCGCATCGCATCAAGAGACCCGGATAACCAAACCGCCGAAATTCACATCCGCATAGCCCGCCTGAACCACTCTAAAGAACTCGCCCAAGCTGAGAACCAACACGTGGACTGGAAAAACGGGGAAAGGAGAAATCTCGCTTCAGGCCCAAGTTCTGCAAGAATACCATCCATATGGCGTAACCCATACCTAAGCTTTACGAACCGGCACGAACGCGGTAGCAGACCTTCGTACCCAACCCAGCTTTACGGATTCTTCCGATGACATCGACCAATGATCTGCGCGGCATCATCCTGATGCTCGTGTCCATGGCTGCCTTCGCTGTGGAGGACATGTTCGTCAAGAGCGTGACCGACCGCCTGCCGATCGGTGAAGCACTGTTTATCCTCGGGCTGGGCGGCGCGTTGATCTTCGGGATCTGGTCGAAACGTCAGGGCGTCCCCCTGTTCACCTCGGCGCTTCTGGATCGCGCAGTCATGGTTCGGAACCTGTCGGAAATGCTGGGAACACTGTTTTTCGTGACCGCGATCACCGTCTCACCGCTATCAACGGCCTCCGCCGTCCTTCAGGCGACACCGCTTGTAGTGACAATGGGAGCGGCGCTGTTTCTAGGCGAAACCGTGGGCTGGCGGCGCTGGTCCGCGATCATGGTCGGGTTCCTGGGTGTGCTGATGATTGTGCGCCCCGGGACGGAGGGCTTCGAGGCGACCTCCCTGTTCGCCGTCGGCGGTGTGATCTTCCTGTCCTCTCGCGACCTGGCGACACGGGCCACGCCAGAAAATGTCACATCGATCCAGTTGTCGGCCTATGCCTTCGCAATCGTATCGCTGGCAGGGCTTGCACTTATGCTTGTGCAAGGCGGCATTGTGCGCCCGACAGGTATCGAGTCATTGCAACTGACAGGTGCGCTTTGCGTCGGCGTCGGCGGGTATTACTGCATTACCCAAGCCATGCGGATCGGCACCATCTCCGTCGTCGCGCCGTTCAGGTATTCCAGGTTGGTCTTCGCGCTGATCATTGGCATCGTCGTGTTCAATGAGCGCCCCGATCTATGGACGCTGCTTGGGTCGCTCGTGATCATTGGATCGGGCCTTTACACCTTCGCGCGAGAACGTCGCGTGCGAAGACTGGCCGGTGCTGCCAGCCCCACTCCGGGCTGACAGAACACAAAACGGCATCTCAACCGACGCGGTAGTTCGGGCTTTCGCGCGTGATCTGGACGTCATGCACATGGCTTTCGCTCAAGCCCGCATTCGTGATCCGCACGAACTGGCAATTGTTGCGCATTTCCTCGACGGTCGCCGCGCCGGTGTAGCCCATCGCCGCACGCAAACCGCCGACCAATTGATGAATGACCGCGCCAGCAGATCCTTTGTAGGGCACCTGCCCTTCGATCCCTTCCGGCACCAACTTGTCCGTTGCCGCATCCTTCTGGAAATAGCGGTCAGCTGACCCGCGTGCCATGGCACCCATACTGCCCATGCCGCGATAGCTCTTGAAGCTGCGCCCCTGATACAGGATCACTTCGCCCGGACTTTCATCGGTGCCTGCGATCATCGATCCGACCATTGCACATGATGCACCAGCCGCAATGGCCTTGGCAAAATCGCCCGAGAACTTGATACCGCCATCGGCGATCACCGGCACGCCCGAGGCCTCCGCCGCACCTGCACAATCCATGATCGCGGTCAGCTGCGGCACACCCACGCCGGCAACCATTCGCGTTGTGCAGATGGAGCCCGGCCCGATCCCGACTTTCACACCATCGGCGCCCGCATCAATCAGGGCACGTGTCGCATCGGCAGTGGCGACATTGCCCGCAACAACCTGCACGGAATTAGAGAATTGCTTTACCCGTTCAACCGCCATGCTGACAGCATCGGAATGGCCGTGCGCAGTGTCGATCACCAACAGGTCAACCCCGGCCTCGATCAGCGCCTGGCTACGCTCGAAACCTTCATTGCCGACCGTGCTGGCGGCAGCCACGCGAAGACGGCCCAACTCATCCTTGCACGCATTGGGATTCAACACGGCCTGTTCCGTGTCTTTCAGGGTCAACAAACCGGTCAAACGCCCGCTTTCATCGACAATCAACAGTTTCTCGATGCGGCGCTCTTTCATCAATGCCTTGGCTTGATCGCGATCTGCTGGTTCATGCAACATCGCGAGATTATCACCCGTCATGACCGCGCGGACGGGGGTGTCGTCATTTGACGCAAACCGCATGTCCCGATTTGTCACGATGCCCACGACACGCCCATCCTGTTCCACGACAGGAAAGCCGGTGATCTTGTAGCGTTCGCACAGCTTCATCGCGTCGCCGATAGTCTGATCGGGCCGCAGCGTTATGGGGTTGTAGACCACACCCGACTCGAAACGCTTGACCTGTCGCACTTGCGATGCTTGCTCATCCACGGTCAGATTGCGGTGAATGACGCCCATACCGCCCGACTGAGCCATGGCGATGGCCATCCGCCCCTCTGTCACAGTGTCCATTGCAGAGCTTAGTAGCGGCACGTTCAACTGGATGGTCTTCGTGACAAAGGTCCGCGTGTCCGCAGTTGACGGCATCACACTGCTTGCAGCCGGAACAAGTAAAACATCGTCGAAGGTGAGGGCCTCGCGAATCTCCATCGGAATCTCCTGGGTGCTTCGTTTGGCACGTCGCTATCCCATGCTCCGGATAGAAAGGAAAGAAGAAAAGAGAGCCGCAGAAACAGCGAAGCCCGCGACTAGCGCGGGCTTCAGCAGCTATCGCCGGGTTCAACCGATAAGCGGACCATGTCGTCCGTGAAGGCGCTCATAATGCAGAGCAAGCCGCTGCAGCGCGATGCGCAAGACCACCTTGCCGGATCGCGCCGACCATCCCATACGTTTCTCGATGGTCTCGATCCCTTCGAGGAAGCAGCAGCAGCGCAACGCGACGTCTTCAAGCCCCGGCCCCAATTCGCGCAGGGCAAGCGCGACACGTTCTCTGGCGGCGCTCGGGCCATCGGCGCAGTTACGCCCGCCAAAACCACCACGGTCACCAGCGGTTAGAAAACGCTCCCAATTCTGAGCCACGCGCGGGCCCATCTGCGCCAATTCGAAATCCTCGCGGAGCCGTTCTCCGGCGGCAACGAATTCATCTGCCAGGAATGGCTGACCGTCCTTGTCCTTGCGCCGCGCAAGCGAGGAAAGCGGTGATTCCGCTAGATTGCACTTCACGCGGCGCCTGCGGTCGCCCTCTTCTTCAATTTCCCGCTCGTCCAATTCCATATGTTGCACGGCGAACGGGCTGAGAGCTTCGGCTAAACCTTCGGGCAAGTCCCGGGACATATACCGCTTCAGCGCTGCCCGACCCGCCGCAGAAATCCGATAGCGCGAGATAGACCCCGGTCGTTCGCATGTAATCCAATCGTTCAGCGCCATGGCCTCGGTCACGTCACGGCTCGCAACGGCAGTGCGGGCGATCTTTCCACCGGGCAATTCGCGCACCACAACGGCGTTGTCGAGATCCTGCGAAACCGCCAGCACTGCGCCGGACTCTGCCAGCCGTCGCAACAAGCGCACCGCGTCATTAGGCAACTCGGTCGAGCAAACCTGTGGGTCGCGCGCCGCAGCGATTTTCTCATGCTTCATCTCGTACTCCTGCTGGTTTGCGGCCCGCTCCCCGAGCCTTTCAAGTGCCTTGTCAATCAGCGGATCATCCCGACGTGTCTCCAGCCGCCGGATCTGCCGGGAAATCGTGGAGGCATGGCAACCCGTTTCCCTTGCAATCTGACGGATTGAGCGCCCTTGGCTCGTATGATTGAGGTAATGAATTGCGTCTTCCGGCAGCCAATCAGGTACGCAATTCAAGCTCGGTTCGGCTGCGGCAAGTCTATTCAAACTCATTCTCCTGTCCCGCGTCGTTCGGCAGATGATCAATCCAGCATCACAATCTCAGGTTGTATTTTTTAGCGATGCGGAACATCAACGTTCGCTTAACATTTGTTTCAAAAGACTAAATTTTTCTGACCGTGAAGTGCGCTGCGCGTCGAATGCCGCAACACCCGTATAGGTTGCGTAATCCTTGCTTCGACATCGCAACGGAGACCAAGATGACCGAGACCGACCTGATCGAGCACATCCGGCACCTGAGCCGTCCACGCCTTCTGGTCCGGGCCGCACGGTATGCGGCTGACGACTATAGCCGCAGTCGTGACCTGAAGCGGATACTACGTGGTCCAGTCCCGCTCCGTCCGGCATCGGCACTGCACAAACTGGTGGAACAAGAACAGATGCTGCACGAGGCAAAAACCATTCAGCATGCAAGCTACAGTGCCATAAGGCATGTCGAAACGCTCGCCGCACTCATCGGGGAGCATCGCCTCTACGCCGCGACACACTCACAACCGCAGCCGTCGCGCCCGTCGTTATCACTCGTTTGAGGTCGGAAAACTGCTGCACCGGGTGTCAAGCTCTCTTGCATCGGGACGGGGTTCCTCTTAACCCGTCCCAATGAGCCAGACAGAACATGACCGCCTTCTGATTATAGACTTCGGCAGCCAGGTAACGCAGTTGATCGCGCGCCGCCTGCGGGAGTTGAACGTCTATTGCGAAATCCATCCCTTCCAGAACGTGACGACCGCATTTCTGGATGACTTCAAGCCCAAGGCGGTGATCCTGTCCGGTGGTCCCGCAAGCGTGCTGGACGATGCCAGCCCTCGCCCGCCCGAAAAGGTCTTTGACCTTGGCGTTCCGGTGCTTGGCATCTGCTATGGCCAGCAGGTCATGATGCACATGCTGGGTGGCAAGGTGGAACGCGGACACGGCACAGCGGAATTCGGTCGCGCCTATGTAACGCCATCCGACGAGCGAATCGATCTGCTCAGTGGCTGGTTTCTCGATCAACGCGAACAGGTATGGATGAGCCACGGCGACCATGTCTCGGCCATCGCGCCGGGTTTTCAGGTCTACGGCACCTCGCCCAACGCGCCGTTTGCGATCACCGCTGATCTGGACCGCCGATTCTACGCCGTACAATTCCATCCCGAGGTGCATCACACGCCCAACGGCAAGACGCTCTATGAAAACTTCGTGCGTGACGCGGGTTTCAAAGGCGACTGGACCATGGGCGCTTATCGCGAAGAAGCCGTCCGCTCGATCCGTGAACAGATCGGCGACAAGAAGGTCATCTGTGCGCTGTCTGGTGGTGTCGATAGCTCCGTCGCCGCCGCGCTGCTCCATGAAGCCGTCGGCGATCAACTGACCTGCGTCTTCGTCGATCACGGCCTGCTGCGCCTGAACGAGGCCGAAGAAGTCGTCGGCATGTTCCGCGATCACATGAACCTTCAGGTCATCCACGCGCAGGAGCAAGACCTGTTCCTGGGTGAGCTTGAGGGCCAATCCGACCCGGAAACCAAGCGCAAGATCATCGGCAAGCTGTTCATCGACGTGTTCCAGAAATACGCCGACCAGATCGAGGGCGCGGAATTTCTGGCCCAAGGCACGCTCTATCCCGACGTGATCGAAAGCGTGTCCTTCAGCGGCGGCCCGTCCGTTACGATCAAGTCGCACCACAATGTCGGCGGCCTGCCCGAAAAGATGGGGCTGAAGCTTGTGGAGCCACTGCGCGAGCTATTCAAGGATGAGGTCCGCGCGCTAGGACATGAACTGGGCTTGCCTGCAAGCTTCATCGGTCGCCACCCCTTCCCCGGACCGGGTCTGGCGATCCGCTGCCCCGGTGAAATCACCCGCGAGAAGCTGGATATCCTGCGGCGTGCTGATGCGGTTTATATCGACCAGATCCGCAAGCACGGGCTGTACGACGAAATCTGGCAGGCCTTCGTTGCGATCCTCCCGGTTCGCACAGTGGGCGTCATGGGGGACGGGCGCACTTATGACTACGCCTGCGCCTTGCGAGCTGTGACTTCGGTTGACGGCATGACTGCGGATTACTACCCGTTCAGCCATGAATTTCTTGGCGAGACCGCCACGCGCATCATCAACGAGGTGCCGGGCATCAATCGCGTGACCTATGACATCACCTCGAAGCCGCCGGGAACGATCGAGTGGGAGTAAGTTCTCCTGAACATCTTGCGGCCGGTCCCGGCGGGGGCTGGCCCTTTTTTTGCGTGAAACCTCAGGATATGTGAACCATGCCACAAATCTGCCTGACGGGCACAATCACCTGCACCATCCAGGAAATCGACATATTGCGCAATGCTTTGCCAGAGCATATCCGCCTGACCCGCGCCGAGCGGGGATGCCTGTATTTCGCCGTAACTCAGGATGTCCGCGACCCAACCGTCTTCCATGTCGAGGAACGGTTCGCCGATCAGGCCGCTTTCGACGCGCATCAGGCCCGAACCAAATCGACCACCTGGTTCACAGCGACCCAACACATGACACGCAATTACGAGATCCGTCTTGACTGAAACGCCCCAAGTTCTGAAAGCCGCCCTGTGGATGCTGGGCACCATCGCATCGTTCTCGGCAATGGCCGTGGCCGGGCGTCAGGTGAGCTTCGCACTAGATACCTTTGAAATCATGACATATCGTAGTCTGGTGGGGCTGATCGTTGTCTGGACGGCGCTAACGGTCACGCGCCGCTGGTCGCAGGTATCGACCCGCAACTGGAAGACGCAAGTCTTCCGCAACATAACGCATTTCACAGGCCAGAACCTGTGGTTCTTCGCCATCGCCAGCGTCCCGCTTGCACAGGTTTTCGCGTTGGAATTCACCTCGCCGCTGTGGGTGGTTCTTCTGTCTCCGTTATTTCTGGGTGAACAGCTGACGCGCACGCGTTTGGCGACGGTTGTGATCGGCTTCGTGGGCATCCTGATCGTCACACGCCCCACCCCCGAGACGATCAACATAGGGATCATGACGGCTGCAAGCGCCGCGATTTTCTTTGCGCTGACCAATATGATCACGAAGCGCCTGACTCGAACGGAAACCGTGGCGAGTATCATGTTCTGGCTGACCGGAACGCAGCTAATCTTCGGGCTGATCTCAGCCGGTCATGACGGTTATATCGCCCTGCCCGACGCAACAACCGCGCCTTATCTGGTCGTGATCGGTGTCGCGGGTCTGATGGCTCATTTCTGCCTGACAACGGCGCTGTCGCTTGCGCCGGCATCGGTCGTCACACCCATTGATTTCGCAAGGCTTCCCGTCATTGCAGTACTCGGTATGCTCCTCTTCAATGAGGCGATCGATCCGTTCGTGATCCTTGGCGGCGCAATCATTTTCGCCGCAAACTACTTTGGCCTGGTTATGGAACGTCGTCGGCGTCGGATCGCTGCAACACAAGTCAATGCGACGAATTTGTAACGCAGCGTCTTGTTTGACCGAACTATCTGCGCCTGCATAGGCTTGGAGCAGATTCAAGTGTTGTGCAGACAACTTTTAGGGAGGAATCATGAAACATCTCGTGACGCTTGCGGCCATGACCGTGGGCGGCGCCACTGCAACTCATGCAGGCGGAATCGACCGCTCGGGACAGCCGCTCGGCGTGCTTTTCAAAGAAGGCAACTATCTGGAATTCTCGGTCGCACACACCAACCCGGATGTGAGCGGCGAAGATCTCGGCCAGTCCCCGCCGGGCTTTCCTTTCCCCTATAGCAGCGGCCTTTCCTATGACAGCGTAGCTGGCGATTATACGTCTTATGGGTTCGGCCTGAAATATGACATCAATGACCGGTTCTCCGTCTCGGTTATCGGCGCGGAAGATTTCGGGGCGGACATCAAATACCCCGACGAGGCCGGATCGCTTCTGGGCGGGACCGTGGCGAATGCCAACACCTACGCGATCAGCGTTTATGGCCGCTACCGCATCGATGACAATTGGAGCGTTCATGCCGGTCTGCGCGCCGACCGTGCAGATGGCAACATCAAGCTGAACGGTCTGGCCTATGGCGGCCCACTGCAGGTAGATCCCGCGACGGGCCAAACTGTAGGTGGCGGTGTTTCAGGTTATGAGGTCGATCTGGGCGAGCGAACCGATTACGGCTACGCGGTAGGCGCCGCATACGAGATTCCGGAAATCGCGCTTCGTCTTGCCGTGACCTATTTCTCCAGCATCGAGCACGAATTCAAGACGACCGAAAGCTTTGCCGTCGATGTGAACGGTGATGGTGTGCCTGATGCAACGAATTCCTCGCGCAGCGCCAAGACCAAGGTGAAGACGCCGCAGGCAGTTAATATCGACTTCCAGACAGGCGTTGCCGAGAATACGCTGGTGTTCGGCGGCATTCGCTGGGCCAAGTGGTCCGAATTCAAGATCGCGCCCGAGCTGTTCGAACAAGCGACCGGCGGTGGTCTGGTCGATCTCGAAGATTCGACGACCTACACTATCGGCGTGGGTCATAGATTCAACGAGAACTTCTCTGGTTCCGCGTCTTTCATCTATGAAAAACCTGGCGACCGCCTGGTATCGCCATTGGCGCCATCCACGGGCCTTCAGGCTATCGCGCTGGGTGGCAGCTACCGGATCGACCAATGGGAAATCTCCGGGGGTGTTCGCTATTCTTGGCTGGGCAAAGCCAAGGCCGAAACCGGCACCCCGGATGTTGCACGCGCAGTATTCGACGACAGTACAGCTGTCTCAGTGGGCATGCGCGTCGGATACTACTTTTGATAGCCCAATATTTTCGCAAGTAGGGCCGTCCTTCGGGGCGGCCCTTCTTTTTGCGCCGTACCGCACCTTCTCAATTGAACGCCCCCTGCCCGACCTGCTAGCAGAACCTGCGGATAACAGGGACGAAGTGACGATGCCGATACCCAGCGCAGATGAGTGGCGAGCCAATCCGAGAAAACGCGTCGTGCTGTTCGGCATGTCGGGGCTGGGGAAAACTCATGTCTCCAACCTTTTGCGGGGCACGGGGGACTGGTTCCACTACTCCATCGATTACCGCATCGGCACGCGGTACATGGGGGAACGGATCGTCGACAATTTCAAGCGCGAGGCGATGCGCAACCCGTTCCTGGCACAGCTGCTGAAAAGCGACTCGATCTACATCGCATCAAACATTACCTTCAACAATCTGGCACCCCTTTCGACCTATCTCGGCAAGCCCGGAAACCCCGAGAGAGGCGGTCTTCCCTTCGAGGAATATTGCAAGCGCCAAACCCAGCACCGCGACGCGGAGGTCTCGGCGCTGATGGACACGCCCTATTTCATCGAGCGGTCGAAAGACATCTACGGATACGACAATTTCGTCTGTGACAGTGGCGGATCAATTTGCGAGGTTGTCGATCCCGATGACCCTGCTGACCCCGTTCTGACGGCGCTGTCAAACGCCTGCCTGATGGTTTGGATCAAAGGCAACGAGGCTCACACCGACGCGCTGATCCAGCGTTTCCGCCGCGCGCCGAAGCCGATGTATTATCAGCCGGAATTTCTGTCACGCATGTGGGGTGAATATCTCGACACCCACGCCGTAGCCGAGGCGCGGGTGGATCCAGACGATTTCATGCGGTGGACCTATGCCAAGGCACTTGCGCATCGCCAACCGCTCTATGCCGCTATGGCACGCAACTGGGGAATTTCGGTGACGGCGGAAGACATTTCGAGCGTTCGTTCGACCGATGACTTCAACGCGCTCATTGCTCAAAGGCTTGAGGCGGCCGGCTAGCTGGCCTATCTGAAAAGCTCGCCAATCAAGGATATACAACATGCCGATCAAGATTCCGTCTGACCTGCCCGCTTTCGACGTGCTCAGCAACGAAGGTGTCATGGTCATGTCGGATATGCGGGCTGCACGACAGGACATCCGCCCGTTGCAGATCGGACTTCTCAATCTGATGCCGAAGAAGATCCAGACGGAGACGCAGTTCGCCCGGCTGATCGGCGCAACACCATTGCAGATCGAACTGACCCTGATCCGCATGAGCGAGCATCAAAGCAAACATACCTCGGCCGAGCATATGGAGTCCTTCTACCGCCCCTTCGAAGAAATCCGCAACCGCAAGTTCGACGGGTTGATCATCACCGGGGCACCGATCGAACATCTTCCTTTTGAATCGGTAACTTACTGGGATGAGTTACAGCAAATTTTCGACTGGACCCAAAGCCATGTCCATTCCACCTTCGGTGTTTGCTGGGGCGGCATGGCCATGATTCATCATTTCCATGGCGTGAACAAATACCTGCTGGATCACAAGGCCTTCGGTTGTTTTCGACATAAGAACCTCGATCCGGCGTCGCCTTATCTGCGCGGGTTTTCGGATGATTTCGTGGTCCCCGTCAGCCGATGGACCGAAATGAAGCAATCCGAAATTGACACTGCGGATGGTCTGCGCACGCTGCTCGGCAGTGACGAGGTGGGGCCCTGTCTGGTCGAAGACCCGGCGCATCGCGCGCTCTATATATTCAACCATTTCGAGTACGACAGCGGTACACTGAAAGAAGAATACGATCGCGACGTGGAAACCGGCACCCCGATCAATGTGCCCGGTAACTATTATCCCGGCGATGATCCCGCACAAGTGCCCCTCAATCGCTGGCGCAGTCACGCGCATCTTCTGTATGGCAACTGGATCAACGAAATCTATCAGACGACGCATTACGATTTGAATGACATCGGCAGCTAAATCCCTAGACTTCCAGCAGCTTTGAACGAAGGGACACGCTATGTCGAAAGCCGAAGATTTGCCATTTGACGGCGCCATCACCCGATTCTTCGAAAAAGAAGCCCCGAAGCCCATTCGCAAGGCGATAGAGGGCGGGTCGAAGAAGGACATACTGTCCGACAGCTATCCCTATGACAAAGCGATGGACAAGGATGTTTATAAGGACGACCTGGTGGCGCTTCAGATCGAGCTGGCCAAATTGCAGGCTTGGGTACAGAAGACAGGTGCGCGCGTCGTGACCGTGTTCGAGGGGCGCGACGCGGCGGGCAAAGGCGGCACCATCAAGCGTATCCGCGCGAATATGAATCCACGCGTCGCTCGTGTCGTTGCCCTGCCCAAGCCCAACGACACCGAAGCAACGCAATGGTATTTCCAGCGTTACATCAAGCATCTGCCGTCAGCTGGCGAAATCGTTCTGTTTGACCGTTCCTGGTACAACCGCGCGGTGGTGGAACAGGTTTTTGGATTCTGTACGGAAGATCAACGCGAGATCTTTTTCAAGCAGTTGCCGCAATTCGAGCAGATGCTGGTTACTGAGAATATCTACCTATTCAAATTCTGGCTGAACGTGAGCCGGGCGGAACAGCTCAGACGTTTTTTGGAGCGTGAACAAGATCCCCTAAAGCAATGGAAACTTAGCAGTATTGATGTCGATGGCTTGAAGAAATGGGATGCCTATAGCAGAGCCATAGTTGAGACATTCGAGCGCTCTCACACGGACCTTGCGCCATGGACCGTGATCCGGTCAGATGACAAGAAACGTGCCCGCCTGGCCGCCATGCGCACGATTCTTGCCGCGATCCCTTATGATGGGCGGAAGGCCAAGGTCGTGGGTGCTGCCGATCCGAAAATCTGCGGAGGCCCTGACATCTGGGATGCCTAAACGCGGCTATCATCACGGCAATCTACGACAGGCATTGGTCGACGCGGCGCTGAAGCTGATCGCGGAGAAAGGTCCGACCGGGTTCACGCTGTCCGAGGCAGCGAAAGCGGCGGATGTGACCCCTGCCGCAGTGTATCGACATTTCGAGGGTCGAGAAGACCTGATCGCGGAAGCCGCGCGCCAGGGTTACGAGATTTTCGGCGCGCTGCTTGAATATGCCTATGAGGACGGCAATCCGACCGCACTGGCGGCATTCGAGGCGACGGGTCGTGCTTATCTCGCTTTCGCGCGGAAGTATCCGGGCCACTATGTCGCGATGTTCGAAAGTGGTGTCTCGGTGAACCATTCACCCGAACTGGCAACTGCGGCGTCGAAATCAGCGTCAGTGATGGAACAAGCTGCAGCTCGACTGTCCGAGAAAATCCCGCCCTCGAAGCGGCCGCCAGCCGCGATGTTTTCAGCGCATATCTGGGCCATGAGCCACGGTGTTGTGGAACTCTACACGCGCGGCAACCCCGGTACACATTCGCCCTTCTCGCCCGAGGATTTGCTGGAGTCAGGTATCCTGATCTATCTGCGAGGGCTTGGATTGATCGAACAGGATGACTGATACCCATAATAATCTTGTTGGGAGCACACGGTCATAGACTACTTGCTATTGCTATTCAGTCTGGAAGGACACGCCAGTTCGGTTATTCGGGCAATTGTCAGAAAAGACACTAGGCCAGAGATTCCGGATAACCCGATACTATATGCATCGAACTAATACTTGCTACTGCCGTACGCCTGACAAAGACATAACAAAAGAGCATGTTACAAGATATCTGGTGGGTGATGAGAGACTCGAACTCCCGACATCTTCGGTGTAAACGAAGCGCTCTACCAACTGAGCTAATCACCCGTGGGCGGCTATTTGCCCTAACTCTATCGGGGGCGCAAGAGGAAGTTGGCATTACGTAGAGTTATTTTTTTAAGAATAGATTGCTTCAGCAAAACCGAAGTCCGCGCGATAACTCGCATAAGCGCAATCCCATGGTTACCCGTACTTCGCGATAGAAGTTACTTTCAACGCATCCAACCCGGCCCCGAAATCACATCCAGCCATACTTGACCTGTACTGACTCATCTGAATCTGCTCAGGTTAAGATGTGAATGCCTCAGGCGGCGTGCGTCTGGCAATCGCTTGGTGTGGGCGTTTTATGTTATAGAAAGCGATCCAATCTCCAATGGCGTGGGTTGCATGAGCGAGGTTCTCGAAGCGATGACGATTGGACGCATTGTTCCTTGAGCGTTCTGATGAGGCGCACGACCATGCCGTTTTGCTGCGGGCCGTGCGGCGTGATGAACTCTTGCTTGAGGCCGTAGCGTCGGACCAGCGCCGTGAAGTGGCAGCTGGTAAAAACGAGCCCGTTATCCGATCTCAGTAGAAATTCCTGATCAACGCGGCCAAGACTGCCGAAGCGACAGATCAGCGCGTGCTCAAGCGCTGCGCTGGCTGTACCGCCCTGCCAGCCGATGTGGGATGATTTAAGGTGCAAGCGAAAGAGGAAATGCACCGGTCGGACAGATCCGGCGCATGGAGCCCCTGGCTTTTACAAAGACCCAAGAGGTCGACCATTTGTCGAGGACCATGCTTCGCGGATTACCCATTTGGGCGCGCCACCATCAACCGGCGACGTCGGGTAGATGTCAGTTCCCGTATTGCCCGGAGACCATCCGAAACGCTCGCCGAGGGAGAGCTATCAATAGATGTAGAACGTGGCAAAACGGATACCATGTTCACGGCACAGTTCGGACACCGGCATACCGCCCGCCATCTGCCGCAGGGCACCCATGATTTGGGCTTCAGCGAAACGCTACCGCTTCATGGGTTTTCCTCCTGCGCCCATTCAAAGGTGAAAAATTTCAGTTCGCAACGGCCCGGATTTCGGAGGAAAGATCAGGATGACTTGAAAGCCTTGTGCAGTATCGGAGCGTTTGACGATCTGCACCGTCCATCGCCCGATTTCCCCAAGGGCCCTTCGCAGTCTGGATCCGGCATATCCGCCATCGGCGAAGACATGGCGCAGCAGCCACACCATACTCTTCATCATTATACTCTTTACTCAAACATTTGCCAGCTCAAGCACACGACCAACCAACCGAACTTGAAGAAAAAAACGATAAAAGCAGAAAACCTTACCAGCGATCTACTCTGGCACAAAAAGCGCTTGGATGCCGAACAGATGGTTTTACACGGGTGTTGTTATGACGCCGGCAAGAAACTCGGTTGATTTAAAGAGACAACCGATGGTCCATGGAAACAGACGGTTGTGCGCAGCCTGCTTCGCCGACAATCCTTGCGGGAACTCCTGCAACAGTCTTGCAGGCAGGAATACTTTCGAGAACAACAGATCCTGCAGCGATTCTCGTGCAGTGGCCAACCGTAATATTACCCAACACTTTAGCACCGGCACCGATTAGCACACCATCTTCTATTTTTGGGTGGCGATCTCCGTCCTCTTTGCCGGTACCGCCCAGCGTTACCGAATGCAGCATAGATACATTATCCCCCACCACAGCGGTCTCGCCAATAACGATGGAATGCGCGTGATCGATCATGATCCCTTGCCCTAGCTTCGCGGCTGGATGAATGTCTACGCCGAACTGTTCGGAAATGCGCATCTGAAAGAAGTAGGCCAAGTCACGGCGACCAGTATTCCACAACCAATGCCCCACGCGATAGGCTTGAACAGCCTGATAACCTTTGAAGAAAAGTATAGGTTGGATCAATCGGTGACAGGCGGGATCTCGCTCAAACACTGCCATAAGATCGGCTCGTGCTCGTTTACTCAGTTCATCCGATGACGCGTAGGCCTGGTCCGCAATTTCACGCAACAATTGCTCTGACATCTCAGCCGAGGCGAGCTTCATGGACATACGGTAGGCCAGAGCTCCCTCAATCGAGCTATGGTGCAGTACACTAGAATGGATGAGGCCACCAAGCAGAGGATCGTCGGCAATCGCGACCGCGGCCTCGTCCTTGATCTGTTCCCAAACCGGGTCGAAGGACGAAAGATGTCTGTTTGGCTCGGTCATCTGATGCTCCATTCACGGGGGGTGCGCCATGTCCACGTTTGAGCCGTAACATAAGTCCCCCAATGTCGTTGGGCAACTAGACAGCGCGTGGAATACCGAGACGCAACAAATGGATTGCCAATCGCACTTGTCCGCCTGAGAACGTTCCGCCCACCGCGCTCAGTTTCAGCGGCGTATCACTATAGTAGGCGAGAGGCTGCCCCGACAATCCCATAGCCCAGCTATTTTTAGCAAGTCCAAGACTGTTTCCGTAACGGTCATCACCGCCGGATACGCCAATTTTCCATGACGTCAGATTTCCTTGAACCTCGTCCAGTACTCGTCCGGTAACACCGAAGACCAAACTCGACGCCGGGATTCCTACTGCAGTCGAGTTCGCTACCCCTTCTGATATCTCGTGATCAAACTCGATCAGCTCAACCACGGTCGATGCCCCGCCTTCGCTGCACGCCACCGCTTGAATGTTCCAATCAACGCCGTCGAACAACGCGTAACGCCCGACATCTGCAACCCAGACACGCCATCCAGGTCGGGGGTCGCAAAAAATCCAACCGTTGTTGAGGAATACGGCAACGCGACCGTCTTGATCTGCCCAATCGCCGGAAGCGCCCAACGGGATACCATAGGCCTGCCCTTCCATCGGCAGTGGAACCGGCGACGTTTGAGATATTGATACAAGCTCCGCCTGACAAAACGCATCAAGAACCACCAGAGCCTCATTCACCGTCACATGCTTTTGTGCCTGCGACGCACTCAAGAGGGAAATCTTTAGATTGGCTGTCTTACTCATTGATCTCGATCCTTCCAAAGTCACCCACGCCGTAAAGTTCGGAAATCTGCGCCACTTCAATCGTGTACATGTTCGCTACGCCGTCTGCCTGCCGTTCGCTTTGTTTGTAGAGCCAGTAGGGGCTATCCGTTTCAATTTCCCGCCGCACTTCATTCGTATGCAGCACGCGCAGCAAATACCGCTCACGCGCCTCATCAAGCGGGATCGCGGACAGATGCCACAAATCGCCATGCAGCCGTGACCTACGCACCCAGCTGATTCTATGATCACCACTCACCAAATTCTGGCTAGATAGATGCACCGGCGAATAGGGCTTCAAACCCCGCCCGACGAAGTCATGCTCCAGTTGGACATAACGCCAATCAGTGATCGGTTTTGTTGACGGCCCGATCCTGAAATGGCGGGTCGACCCAAGAGCTTGGCTGTCGGCCAGAGGCTGAAACAGCGCCCGGTCGATGACAACCACGACACTGCCTGCGGGCCAGCAATCCGCAATGCAGGATTCGGTCCCGAGTTGCCCTCGCAGCCTCTTGCGAAGAGCGTAGCGATTTTGGGCGATTAACTCTACCTCGCAGAACTGCAACAGTTCCCAATCACCACCAACTCCGTCACTGATCGCCAACATGTTCTCGCCTGCAAACACGCGCTCCAACGTCGCACTGGACAACTCGCGACCCGCTATCTCGATGATCAGATCCTCACCACGATCGAATAGACTTGCCTTGGCTTTCTGGAGCGGAGTTAAGGTTCGCCCGATCGCAGCGCTGGTATGGACAACCGTTTCCAACTCAAAGCTGTGCTCGTCCTTGCCGCTGAAGAACGCGACATCTCCGGCCCCAGGCCGTGCAGCTACGGCGAGATAGGGCGCGACCGGATTTGCCTCTGCGGCCAAGGCAGGTAGATCCATGATCACCACGTCCGGCCTCTGAGCGACAGGAAATTTCAGAAGGGTGCCAGTTTCTTCCTCGACCGCCATAGGGTGGTAGAGCCTTCCTGTTACCCGCACAGCTTCCAGCAGGTTTGACTCCGTGAGTTCAGACGAGTCAACGCGCCAGAGACTGTCAGCAGCACGTACTATGTCTCCCGGCCCAATCGCCAACTGCGAAGGTGGCACCGCGAACCTGATGGTTTCGCGAGCAGCGCTACATTCTTCAATCCAGCGATCCGTTGTTCGACGTGCGTCAGCGCTCGTCAGGACGAGGTTCGCCTCCGACCTGGATACTGACCAGCCCTGTTCTTGTGGTACGGCTGAAGACGTCACGAAGGGCGCATAGCTTCCATCGGCTTCTATCGCAGTAAACTGGACTTCGCTGACTTGTCCGCCGTCACTCACACGCGTCACCGAGATATCCTGTCCAAGATCCGGATGATCGACGAGCAACTCGCTGGCATCCGTTGCCTCGGACAGTACGCTGCGGTTCTTGAACAACAGCTTGC
Organism: Qingshengfaniella alkalisoli; assembly: GCF_007855645.1. GTDB lineage: Bacteria > Pseudomonadota > Alphaproteobacteria > Rhodobacterales > Rhodobacteraceae > Qingshengfaniella > Qingshengfaniella alkalisoli. Next base: position 831,958 of record NZ_CP042261.1, on the reverse strand, counting down.
CGTTGCGCTCATAGGCATCGAAGCCGTATGTCGTCATCAGTGGCTGCAGCATCGCCCGAACCGACATGCCCGCTGGGATCGAATAGCCCCGCACCAACCCGAACAACTGTGACACATCGTACTGATCCGGCCTCAAACCGCCATGTCGACACAGATCCGCAACCACCGTGGAGAGTGGTTGGGCGGGTGCACGGCCATTCAACCAATGTCCACGAACATAGTTCTCACCATCGCTCCAGACATGCGTCAGGCCAGGAAACCACGGGTACGGTCGCGCATCCCATGCCCATACATGGGACTTCGATATATCAACCATCCGACCGGCATAGTGGGTCGCCTCCGGGTTGTTTTCAGCATCCGACCAATATTCTTCAATCGCGCGAAGATATTGCATCTGTATCAGATCGTCTCTTGCGCCGTTCGATCCGCGCGGCAGGCTCGATTCAGACGATTTCGGATCAACAAACTTGTTCGGCTCATTCGTACCCTTATCGATTGCCGCGCAACCGATCTCCGTAAACCAAATCGGCTTCAGACCGGGTTGCCAGGCGGTCGATTCCGTTTCGCGAACACCTTGGATGCGGTTGTGATGGGCGTTCGACCACCAGCTGCGTATGTCCTTGTATCGGTAAATCCACGGCTCGCCATAGGCACCATCCGTGATGGGCGTCCTGATTTGTTCGTCAAACGCCTGAGAACTTGCATAGTACCAGTCAAATCCTTCCCCACCCGCGATGTTGGATTTGAGATAGTCGAGCGAATAGATGCTACCCCACGCGATATCAGAATGATCAGCCCCGTCGCGCCAATCAGACAGTGGCATGTAGTTGTCGATACCGACGAAGTCGATGTCGTCGGATGCCCATAGGGGATCCAGGTGAAAGAAATGATCTCCTCTCCCATCCACAGGGGTGTAACCGAAATACTCCGACCAATCCGCTGCATAGCCAATCTTGGTTTCCGCCCCTAAGATCTGCCGCACGTCCTCGGCCAAACGCACGAGTTCCTCAACAACGGGGAAGGTGTTACCCTCACCCCTCAACTGCGTCAGGCTTCGCATTTCAGACCCGATGCAAAATGCCTCAACTCCACCCGCGGCCGCACAAAGCGCAGCATAATGCAAGATCATGCGACGATAGCCCCATTCCAAGGGCCCAGAATAGGTAACCGCCCCCTCCGAAACTGCGAAGTCAGTTACGTCGGCCAAACCGAAAAAAGACCGTACTTCGTTCAAAACACCAGAGGTCTTGTCCGGCGTCCCCTCTCGATTTGGCGCAACCGATGCGGTTATGCGCCCGCGCCACGGCATCGCTGGTTGATCACCATTCCCCCAAGGATCGGGCAGCCCATTGTCGCTCTGCTGGGTCAACAGGATGAACGGGTAGAACATCACTGACTGTTCCCGCTGTCGGATTTCACGGATCGCTTCGACAACTGATTGATCGCTGGGCGTGCCGCCATAAACAGGCCTACCGTCCTGCACTGGCACGCGCCCGGCACGCGCCCGGTCCAATCCCGCTACCGTCCAAGGCGAACCTTCGCCGTCGATCTCGTTCTGCTCGACTTTCGGCGCAAGCGAGCACTGCCCGCAGCGCAGGTCATCACCAAACCACGACACCACAAGAGATACAGACCGGCAGTTCGGCAATTGCGCTTCCAACGCATCAAGAGATGCTGGAAGATCAGTTTTGCCAAGGCTGGAATGCTCGTTCGCAATTCTCGCGCTACCCGGTCCATCCTTGTACCTGACCGGAGTGGTCCCAAGCGCGTATTCACCGGTGCCAGGAATCAAAGCGACGCCCTTGATACTGTCCACCAAGGACGGTGGCGAACCTTCAACCGCCGGGGACAAGCTCGACACCTCAAACGTGAACTGTGGCACGCGGTTTCCGAAGGACGCTAAATTCAGGTCTTCCAGAACCACATAGGCAGTTCCGCGATAGCTGGGAGCATATTCGGAGCCCTCGATCGCCGCGACCACGTCATCCGGCAGTTGATCTTCTGTGCCCGGATATACTCGCATATTGAGCGAATCCCGGTCGATCTCCTGCCCATCAGCCCACACGCGACCGATTCCGCTGATCTCGCCTTCGCATAGTGCGATCGCCAAACTGATCGAATAGCTGTAGCTGCGGACCGTAGCCCCGCCGGCTTTACCGCCTCCCGCCGTCTCGGTGGAGTTGTGTTCAAGGAAATTCGACGCCCAGATGACCTGTCCTGCTAGCCGGTTCCGACCATAGAGTTTGGCTACCGACGCACCCTCACTGGCACCCATCAGCCGAAACCGGTCGACCTTTCCTGTTTCCACCGCGTCGGATCCCACGCCCAGAAGCCTCTGGTCGATCGCATGGCCGAGAGACGCACCCACGGCGCGACCAAGCACCGCGGCAGACGCTCCAAGAAGCGATCCACCGATGGTCCCGCCCAGGGCTGACCCAGCCGCTGAAAGTACCAGTGTTGCCATTATCTGTTCTCCAGTGGATATGAAAACCGCGCGACGATCCGACGTTGCCATGGTGCGGACAGCCGGGTTTCGACAACGCCATGGCGCTCAAGGGCGTGGATGAATTGCGCCTTGTTCGACTGAATACCCAGATGACGCGCTGCCACGCCCTGTCGCATGCGAAACAGCACGACATCGCCTGGCTCAACCTCACCGACGTGCTTCTGCCGAAGCAACTGGCTCAGCCGCCAGAGCAACTGCTCATCTCGATCTGCCTCACCCCAGCCACGGGAATAAGCCGGTATGGTAAATGGCTCGGTATGAAACAGCGTACGCCAGACGCCACGGACCAGCCCGAGGCAGTCGCACCCTGCCCCGATGCATGACATCTGGTGATGATACGGGGTGCCCAACCAACCGCGCGCAACACGGACGATTTCAGCGTTGCCCGCTTCAGCCATCGCGCCTGCCCCCGTCATTGAGTCCGCCGCGGTTCGGAACGGCCGCCAACCAGTCTTCGCCGGGAATGTGTGGAAAGCCGCGGAAGTTCAGGAAGTTCGCAAACCGTTCACGGCAGCTTGTCGCGCGCTTGTCGCAGCCGACGGTTAGTTTCACCCGATCGTGCTCAGCCAAAGGTACGCGAAAGGAGTCCCAAAGCGTCAGTTTCAGCCCTTCCGACGTATCCTCAGCCGACTGGATATGGGCGTGCAGCCCCTCCGCCGCTCCGGTGAGCACCTCGACGACACCGCCGGACAGCCATGTCGTGTCAAGTCCGACATCCACCGTAATAAACTGCTCCGGGTTGGCGATTGCGACGATCTCGGTTTCCGCACGAAACCGTGGATCATCCAGAACCAACCGACACTGCCCGTCACCCAATGCGGCGGAGCAGTGACATCGATAGACACGCCCCACCGTCGTGTTCAGCCGCTCGCTCAACCCACGCAGTTCTGCGCGGAATTGGCCGCCCCCATATTCGATGTCGCCAAGGCTACCCTGAAACCGCAAGACTCGATTGTCCGGTTGACGCCAGTCGACAAGCCAAAGCTCGACTTCTGCGCCATCGAAGCGTCCGGCCCGCAGATCCTGTTCGGACACAGCACTGGAAGTCACCGCGCCAACCACTTCGGCATTGTCTACGGCCAATCCCGTTGTCTGCTGTAGCGCATGTGCTGTCAAACCGGACGCCGCCCGAAACACAACGCCATCAAAGGTAATTTCTGTGTCGTGATCTGTGAAGCCAAGAACCTTCCCGTCCCCCCGGCGCAGAACCCAGCAGCGACACCAGTGCATCACACCGCTCGCTGCGTCCTGGCTCATGCGTTCCTGCGCTGTACTCATACCCGAACCTCGATCACTGGAACGCTCGGGATATCTCCTGCATGAAATCCTGAAACGGAGGTGACAATCTGATCGACATCGAAGCGAACCGGCACGTCGAACTCAAAACCTGCGGATACGACGGCATCAACCTGCGGGGCCTGGCTCAATTCGATCAGCCCCGTTGACAGGTCAACAGCGAAGTCCTCAACCGACAGAACCGCGCCGTCTAGCGCAACCAAAACGCTATCCGCAACCGGCTTCTTGATGGGCCGCGAATAGACGTGTCCGCCAGACCCGTAAGCCTTGCGCAAGGCAAACACGCGCGTCTCTCCATCCCCCGGACCTATTTCCTGATCTGTCGCGGCGATTGTCTGGCTTGGCGCACAGCTTTTGTAGTCGCTCCAATCCTTCCAGCGGAACCCGTAAAGCTGGCCCTGCCGCGCCTCGAAGAACGCGACCAACTCCTGAATATCGTCTAACGAACGCATCCCCAGCCCGGCGTCATACCGACGGCGCGAGTTAGCCCAGGGTGAATTGCGTTCTTCATACCCGTTCGCAAGCGTCACAATCTCGGTTTTACGCTCCGGGCCACCCGCCGACCCGAGGCTCAAAGCCGTCGGAAACCTGATTTCGTGAAAGGCCATCGTCATCTCCTTTCTTCAGCGGATGGATTGGCCGCGCGCCAACATCCGGCTCATTTGTGCAGCGATTTGCGATTGCGATTTTTGGAAGGACCGAACATCCGGCGTGCTCAGGTTCATCACCACGTTTACCGGGCGGGACCGCCCCGCGCCTTGAACACCCAGTCGTCCATCAGGCCCACGGGTCAATGGCATGATCGCCTCGGGCCCAGCTTCGCCCATCAACCCGGTCGCCCCGCGCATGGGAAATGTCGTCGGGCTGCTGACCACCCCACCATGAGCAAAGGGCATGACGCGCCCTTCGCTGAACACACTGCCCTTTGCGAAGGGCAAAACAGCAGAGATCAGGCTTTCAATCCCGTCACCCAGCGATTGCCCGACCTGCTGCGTCACCGGATTAACAGCCGAAGTCAGCGCCGCATCCACCATCGACTTCCCGATCCTGGTTAGCGCGTCCGAAAGCTTCATCCCGTCATAGAGAAGGCCGTCAAACGCCCCTCGAAGCCCGCGGGAGATCCCATTCGACACATCTCCAACCTGTCGGCTGGTTTCCGACATCGCAGACTTCATATCCTTCAGGCCCACATTGAACCCCAACGCAACCTCTTGCGCTCCGCCAAGGCTGTCTTCCAGCGCTTCGACCTGCGCGTTGAACTCATCAATGTCGATCATTCGCCGCCTCCTTCTGTAAATCAGGGAAACGCGTCATCAGCGCATCCAGCCCGGTTCTGCTGATACCCGCCCTGTCCAGTTCCGCCCCAAGCATGGTTCGTAGCTCCAGCGGAGTGAGCGACCAGAACTGATCGGGCGCCAGCCGCAACTGGTGCAGCCCGGCACGCCGCAACGCTGCCCAATCAAGCCGTTCATCCGCCATTCAACGATGGCTCCCCAAACGCCCCCAAGATGAGCAACGCGGCAACCCGTGTTGCCTCGATCACGCCGCCGTGTATATCCGACCGAACCAGATCCTCGGCGCGACCGTTCCAGCCGCCGCCACGCAGCCCTGCAACGATCAGGGCCAGCACATCGCGGGTTGAAAAACGCTGTTCTTCAAACCGCTTGACCAAACTCACCAAGCTGTCCGATCCGAGCGCCGTCTCCAGCTCCGCCAAGGCGCCCAGGGTCAATTTCAGAACTCTACGCTCGCCGTCGAGTGTCAGTTCCACCTCGCCTGCCCACGGATTCGCCATCACAGTGCGCTAAACTCGATCGCACCAGCCGATGCCAAGCTCAGCTCATAGGTTGCCTCGCCGTTATGCGCGCCTGCATATTCCAACGTCGTGATCTGGAACGGTCCCTCCACGATACCAAAATCGGGAATCACCACCTGAAAGCGGGGGATACTTCCCTCGAAGAACAATTCCCGCGCCCGCGCATCGGTCGCGGAATCCTTGAAGATACCAGACCCACTCAAAGACGCGGACCGGACACCCGCGCCGGCCAGCAGTTCTCTCCAGCCACCCTGGCTTTCCAGGCTCGTCACATCGACCGTTTCAGCATTGAAACTGATCCGCGTCGCGCGCAGACCAGCGATGGTCTGAAACTGCGCCGCCCCGTCAATATCGATCTTGATCAACAGGTCTTTACCGCTTTGTGCAGTCATGTTGTTTCTCCGTTTCTAAAATCAGCCATCGATGAAGACACGAAAAGTCAGGTCGATCCTGCGCCCGTTGTCCGGCCCTCCGTGCCGCGCACGCGCACGCTCGAAATTCACGGTTGCAATGGTGCCAGCCCCGACAGCGTCGCCGGGCATCCCGGCCAGCACGCGTTCCGCATCGGCTGCGATCTGCTTTGCACCGTGAAAGCCCTGCGCCTGCGTCACGACACTCAGCGAAACTTTGTGTTCTGCGCCCGCTGAGTTCTTGCTGGACCCGCCCAGAACCGTCTCTGCGCCGATCGCCATATAGGTCTGGGGAACTGTCCCGACGGACGGTGCATCGAATAGTGGGATATGGGTCAATGCCGGATCATTCGACAGAGCCTGAAACATCGCCACCTGCAAATCCGCCGCGTACTGATAACTCATAACGTCACCTCCTCACGCGCCAGACATTTCAGATAGCGGCCCTGTTCATCCCACTCCGCCACGCTTTGGACCTGCAATCGCCGCGCACCCCAGATCAGGCGATCCCTTGGCGTGGGCCTGCGTTCCTTGTGATATGGCGCGGCCCGCACGACCACCTCGTAGGTCTGCGACGCCAGATCGACCTCGCTGCGCGCCACCTCGCGCCCCGACTTTGCCCTGACGCGCGCCCATATATACCCAACCTCTGCGAAGACATGGCTTCGACCGCCTGCCCCATCCACCATCTCGGTAGGTCGCTCCAGCACCAGAAGCCTGTTTAACTCAGGCACCTTCATCGGCTTGCTCCACCAAGGATCCGCACCGTCCGGTAGCGTTCGATCAGATGCGACACGACGCTCGTGTCACAACCGGGCTCGCCCGTGATCCGGCTTTCGTAGAACTGGGCGGCCAGCAGCAGCACGGCATGCGACAGATCATTCGGCACCCCATCCCAGTCGGCGCTGTAGCCTGCCTCGAAGCCGATCTCCGCCCGCCCCGAAACCGGGATACGCGGCAAAACCGCATGTGCCGCACGCATGAGCGGTCGGTGCGTGTCCGGCACAAGCACATAGAAGCTTGGATCAACGACCGCCTCGTCCCCGGCCCGGGTTATCAGCTTGACAGCTGTGATTTCCATGACCGGCGCGACGGGCAGTGGCTGCTCATGCCCCGTATGCCAATGATCGGACGACCACTTAAATCCGCGCTGCAGAAGCACTTTTCCGGTGCGCCCTTCGATGGCCAAAATCGCTGCCCGCAAGCAGCTGTCAAGGACGGCATCCTGAAGATCGTCCTCGGAAAACCCCGTTCCCAGCCGCAAATGCGCACGGAACTGGCTGACCGGCAAATCCCAACTCTGGATTGCCGTGGTCTCGACAAGCCTCATCGCCTACTCCTGTCTGTGGTCTGTTCTGGTGGGATGTGCACGCCGCCCCGCGCGCTGCTCGAACGGTCTGGAAGCTGGACAGCACGCAACCCGCACATCCCTGGGATCACCCACAGGGTGACCCGTCCGGTCAGGCGATCAGCCCTCGAAACGCAGCAGTTTGATCGCCGCGAAGTCGCTCACATCGCCACCGACGCGCTTGGTCGCGTAAAACAGGACATGCGGTTTGGCCGAGAACGGATCACGCAGGACCCGCAGATCCGGACGCTCGGCAATGGTGTAACCCGCAGCGAAATCACCAAAGGCAATAGCCGCTGCACCATCCGCGATATCCGGCATGTCTTCCGCAATAACCACCGGATACCCCATCAGTCGCGCGGGTTCCGCCGAGGCCAGACCGTCCGACCACAGGAAGCGACCGTCGCTGTCTTTCATTTTGCGCACCGCACCGGCGGTCTTGGAATTCATCACGAAGGTGGCATTTGCCCGGTATTCAGCGCCCAATGCATAGACCAGCTCGATCACCGCGTCCGCCGGCGCATTATCGGCAAAATCACCGGCACCACCGGTCTTGATGTAGCCGAGCGACCCCCAGGCCCACGCATCCTCTTCAACCTGCGGATGTGTCAGGAAGCCTGTGGGCTTGTCCACACCATCTCCCTTAACGAAGGCCGACCCTTCAGCACGTGCGAATTTCGTAGCAATCCGATTGGCCAACCAGTTTTCGATATCGAACGCGCTGTCATCCAGCAGGCGCTGGCTTGCCTTGGGTAGCGCGCTCAACTCATGTAGAGGAATGCTGATACGATCGATCTGCGGCGCGGCGGTTTCATTGACCGCAGCCGCTTCGGACGCCCAGTTATGTTCCATCTCGGTGTGGTCGACCAGAACGTCGTAGGACGTCGCTTCGACGTTCACGACGCTTGCGATCGTACGGATCGATGCGCCCGCATACAGTACGCCCTTGATCGTTTCCGAGGTCTGCGGATCAACCAGATATCCACCATCGGAATTGACGGTCAGCCCCTTGGCCTCAAAAGTCAGCCCACGCAACGCACCTTCGTCGCCCGTGCGCAGATAACCCTCGAACGCTTTCTGGTGCGGTGCGTCGATATCGGCAGTCGTCGACAGGGCGGGACGCGCGGCCAGCGCGGATTTACGGTTCAGCATGGTCAGTTTCTCTTCCTGTGCTTTGAGTTGCTCTTTGATCTGCGTCTGGAACGCGCCAAGGTCGTCCATCAGCCCGGTCAGGGCGGATTTGACCTCCACCACGCCCGTGCTTGCCGGACCACCAGGCAAAGCCTCACCGGCCCGAGCCTTGCTCTCGGGTATCGTCATGTCTTTCTCCTTGAAGATTGAAGATCAGGCCGGATCGGCCAGTCGCTTGCGCGCGTCCTTCACGACCTGCGCCAGTTCCAGAAACAGCGACTCTGCCGCTGGTTCGGATTTCGCCTGCACCTTGGCATCGGGCAGCATCGGAAAGGTCACAAGCGACACCTCCCACAAATCGACTTCGGCCAGCACGCGGCGGCCCTTGTCGTCCTTACCGGCCCGCAATGTGCGGTAGCCGATCGACAGCCCGTCGATCGCCCCCGCCTCGATCAGACACGCCGCTTCACGCGCCCGCGCCACATCGCCCAGAAGCCGCCCCTTGACATAAAGCCCCCGCGCGTCCTCGCGGATCTCGTCCCAGACCCCGATGGGCTGCGACGGATCATGCTGCCACAGCATCTTCACTCGCCGGCCTGATTGCGCCATTCGCTTCAGCGACGCCGCATACGCCCCTTTGGCAACGATATCGCCGCCCTGATCCACCCGCCCGAACACCGAGGCATAGCCCTCGATATCCGTGCCATCGGTGACAAGGTTTGCCTCGTCAAACCGGCAGAACTTGCTTTCAAGACCGCTCGCGGTCATCGCATCCATATCTCATGGCCCTCCATTCGGTGTGATTGTCAAAATCGAATTCAGCGCCTGCGTCAGGATCGTTCCGACAACGCCGTAAACCGTCAGCCAAAGCCGCTTTTCCAGCCGCTCCATGACCGCCTCGATCCGGTTGAGCCGCGCGTCGATCCCCTCGAATTGAAGGTTCACGACGCGCTCATTGGCCTCGATCACCTTGGCCGACCCGTAATCGAACGGCTCATACAGAAACCGCGACCCGCCGACCGGCCTGCGCATGTCAGTCATCACCGACCTCCCGCGCCAAAGGCGGCAGGCCCAGCAGCGCACGCTTCTCGTCCTTGCTCAGAAAATCCGCCTCGCCGATGCGCCGCCACCGCGCCTCGCGCTCCACCGAAAGCGCGGGGATCTGATCCAGATCGGGCGTCAGCACGATATCGGCGTCGACAAACCGCCCAAGCCACGCCCCGATGGCCGCCGATACGCGCTGCGTCAGCGGCAACACCGTCAGGCGGTAAAAAGCACGGTTCGCTTCTTGGTAGTTGGCATAGGTCGCATCACCGGGAATACCCAGAAGCATCGGCGGCACACCGAAGGCCAGCGCGATCTCGCGCGCCGCCGCTTCCTTCGTCTTCTGAAACTCCATATCCGACGGGCTGAACCCCATCGGCTTCCAGTCCAGACCGCCTTCCAACAACATCGGACGCCCTGCGTTCGCGGCCCCCTGATGATGGCTCGCCATCTCGTCGATCAACCGGTCATACTGATCCGCCGACATCGTGCCCTGCCCATCAGCGCTGCGATAGACAATCGCACCCGATGGTCGCGCCGCATTGTCGAGCAACGACTTCGACCAGCGAGATGCCGAATTATGCACATCAATCGCGGTGGCCGCCGCCTGCATGGGCGATAGGCCATAATGATCATCCTGCGGGTGGAAGCTCTTGATATGACACACCGGCGACGCATCCACGCCGACCGTAAACCGATGTTTCCGCCCGCTCACCGCATAGTCATATGCCACCGGCCAGCCATCCTGACCGGGGATCAACGTCATACGATCCGACCGCAGGACATGCAGTTCCAACGGTGCCTCGCCCAGCCCGCCACCGACCGCTTCAAGATAGCCATCACCGGACAGTAACAATTGACCGTAAAGCGCCTCAAGCAGTTCGGCCCGGCCCTGCAACGGGTTGGGTCGCGCCATCAGACCAGCGACCGGATGCGTATCAAACCGCTGACCACCCTCGGACATCACCAACGGAATCGCCGCAGACGCCTCAGCAATCAGTTTGACGGCCCGGAACCCCACCGGGTTTCCGGCGAACCCATTGCGTGTCAGCGACGCCGTATCGCGCGGGCTCCATGCCGCACGCCCCGCTCCGCTCCACGCGAACACTGCTCCGGCGGCGGAAGCCTTTCGTTCCGGCGGGGCCGCGTCCTTTTCAGCCTTGCGAAACAGGTCCAGAACCATGGCAAACTCCTTCCTTGCCGCGCGAACGCGGTCCGGCCAGAACGGCCTTTCAATGCATGATACGATCCGGCCCCCTCGACACGTCGAGGAAACGCCCGCGGAGGGGACCGGTGGTCAGGCAGGAGCCGACGACTCTACTGCCATGCTAGAATGTTATAATGAACGGATGCGTGGCCGCTTGAACCGCGCCGCAGGCTCGATCATCAACTCGTGCAGCGCCCAGACAAGCGCATCAACGCGATCCGGGCTGCCTTTGCCCTGGTATCCTTGCTGCGTCATCAGACACATTTCGTCTTCCAGCGTGTCCAGCCCGGGCAGATGGTTCACCCGGCCCTGCTCGTAAAGCGCCGCCACTGGCTCGGCGCGCGCCGCCTTGCCACGGCTGGCCCTAACTGCCCGGTACGGGACCAACGGATCAACCTGCCGGACCACGCTTTCGACCAATTCACCGCCCTGATTGACTTCTGCCACAAGTCGGTCAGCCCCGTGCCGTGCCATCGCTGCCAAAGCCGCTTCCGCCCATCCACGCGGACTGGCCCCACGCAGTGAAGCATCTTCCAAAACGACCGCCTGCCACCCCTGCGGATCGCCCTGCATCCGCACGCCTGCCACGACGATCCCACAGGCGTCCGATCCGTCATGCCCCGTCACCGGTGGATCGACAGCAACCACGACGCGATCAAACTCCGGCGCGGTCTCGATTCGGCACCCTTCCAGCATGCCCAACGTCCACATCGCGCCCTCTGCATCTTCCAGCAGCACGCCGTCCAGTTCCTGCCGTCCCAGCCGGGTGCCTGCATAACGCGCTCGCACCTCCTGCAGGAAACTGTTGGCCAGATAGGCGCTGTTGGCCTCCGTCGGTGCCGTTGTCACGACCGTCGACGGATTGTACAGGATACGCTTCAGCACCCCGACATTACGTGGCGTCGTGGTAACGACCTGCCGGGGAGTTTCCCCCAGACGCAAACCGAATTGCAGCATGTCCCACGCATCTTCGGCCTTCTTCCACTTGGCCAGTTCATCAACCCAGGCTGCATCAAACTGAGGACCGCGAAGGCTTTCCGGCTCATGCGCCGAAAAAACCTGCGCCACGGCCCCGTTCGGCCAGACCAGCCTGCGCCGTGTGGCTTCCCATTTCGGACGACGATCCGGCGGCGAACATGCCATGATACCGCTATCGCCCATGATCATGACCTCGCGAACCTGATCAAGTGTTTCACCGACCAGCGCCACGCGGCGCGAGCGGCCGGGATCGAGTGGCCTCGATCCCTCGACTTCCGCCCGCACCCATTCGGCCCCAGCGCGGGTCTTGCCCGCGCCGCGCCCGCCCATGATCACCCATGTCCGCCAGTCTCCTTCCGGCGGCAACTGATGATCCAGTGCCCAGAATTCGAACAGATAGGGCAGCGCCAGAAGCGCCCCGTCCGACAAATCATTCAGAAACGCCTCCCGCACCTCTGGCGGCTCGCAGGCAAGCAAGACGCCGCCCGATCTCATGTCTGGCCGCGTCGAAGTCGATGGCATAGCCATTGACGACACCGGCATCTTCCCGAATGGTTTTTTCAAGACGTTCCCTTTCCATCAATGCCGGGACCAGCGCGGCCTTCAGCTCTTTCACGAGCTTCATCGCTTCCGGGGCCTGCGTCGTATCGCCCGCCTTCAGCGCTGCGATGAACACGCTCAGCGCGTTGGCGGCATCCGCAAAATGCCCGTGTGCCTCCGACAACAACTTGTCGGAAGATCCGTCACCCGCCTCGGGGTAGATCAATGTCATGGATATGAACCCTGCCTGTTTAGGGGGTCCGTTCGAGAGGCATGAAAAATGCGCCTGAGGTGTCCCTCGGCGCCTTACCCACTTCTTCCAGCTTGTCAAAAGTGATACATTCGACCGTTCGCAAAGTCAAGCGATTTACGCAATCCACATCTCGTAACCCCGTGCGATCAATTAACTTTTTGACGCAACACCGGACACCCCATATGTCGGAATCTGTTATTTGGTGCCGTTCCCGGTCCGATAAAACCGTTAATACCCGACCGCACCGGACCTGCCCCCGGAAACAGAAAACCCGCGCGGCACTAACGCGCCACACGGGATTCTCATACGGTCAGGACCGGGAATCACGGCGAAGGAATCACTGTTCCGCCCGTTCCGCCTCTATTGCGCGCCACTTTGCGACATTGGCGTTGTGTTCATCCAGCGTCTGGGCGAATGCATGCCCGCCGGTTCCGTCCGCTACGAAGTAAACGAACTCCGTCCGCTCCGGATTCACCGCCGCCTCGATCGAGGCCCGCCCCGGATTCGCAATCGGAGTCGGCGGTAGCCCATCAATCTGATAGGTGTTGTAAGGCGTGACCTGGTCAAGCTCGCTGCGAAGCAGCCCGCGGCCAAGCACGCCCTGCCCACCAGTGACACCGTAGATCACGGTCGGGTCCGTCTGCAGCCGCATGCCACGCTTCAGGCGGTTCTCGAAGACACTGGCCACAAGACGACGCTCGTCGGCGACGGCCGTTTCCTTTTCGATGATCGATGCCATGATCAACACCTCTTCCGGTGTCTCCAGCGGCAAGTCCTCGATCCGTTGTCCCCAGGCCTCGGCGAGTACTGTCGCCTGACGTTGTTCCATCTGATCGATGATGCTTGCACGATCCGTGCCCTGGCTGATCTCGTAGCTACCCGGCGCAAGGCTGCCCTCTGCCGGAACACCTTCCACCTCTCCCGACAGGAACGGTGCGTTCTTCAGCCCTTCGGCAACGGCCCAGCTGGTAGCACCGGGCACCAGCGTGACACGGAACCGGGCAAAGCCGTCATTCGCGACCTGCTCATATTCGACCGGAGGCTCCTCACCCGCCGCGAAATTCGCATAGTCGATATATTCAGACCGCGCCGGATCGAATTCGCGCACATGGATGATCGTCTCGGCGACACCCACGCGCAGGTTGATCTCGCTGCCACAGGTGCTCTGGCCCGTGCTGGTGATGATATCGACGATCTCTTCCATCGACGCACCTTCCGGCACAAGGAAATTCCCCGCCTTCAGCCCCGCCGAGCGCTCCGTGTAATCCGCGCCGATCCGCATGATCGCGCCGCTTGTCACGGCGCCCTGCTCATCCAGCCGGTCGGAGATCACCTTCATGGTGGACCCGCGCGGAACGCCCACGCAAATCGCCTCGGCCAGCGGCCCGGGCGACTTGTAAGCGTTCTGCCCCATCGCGATCACGATGCCGAGCCCGATCAGCGCGACGATCAGAACCGACAGCGCATTCGATGCAATTGCACGCCACATCAGTCAGTGACCCGCCCCAGAACAAGCGACGCATTGGTGCCGCCAAACCCGAAGGAATTGGACAGCGCAATATTGATCTCGCGCTCGCGCTTGGCATTTGGCGCCAGATCCAGCTTCGGCTCAACCGCCGGATTGTCCAGGTTGATCGTCGGCGGCGCAACCTGATCACGGATCGCCAGCACGCAGAATATGCCCTCAACCGCGCCAGCAGCGCCGAGCAGGTGACCGATCGACGATTTTGTCGAACTCATCGTGGCCTTGGGTGCGGACTCGCCCAGAACGCGCTCGACCGCACCAAGCTCAATCGTGTCAGCCATGGTCGAGGTGCCATGCGCATTGATATAATCCACTTTTGACGGCTCAAGGCCCGCACGGTCCAGCGCCGCACGCATCGCACGTTCACCGCCTTCACCATCCTCGCTCGGCGCGGTGATGTGATAGGCGTCACCCGACAGCCCATATCCCAGAACTTCGGCGTAAATCTTCGCGCCGCGCGCCTTGGCGTGTTCGTATTCTTCCAGAACAACAACACCCGCACCCTCGCCCATGACAAACCCGTCGCGGTCATTGTCATAGGGTCGGCTCGCCGCCTGTGGATCATTGCCGCGCTTGGTGGACAGTGCCTTGCACGCATTGAAGCCCGCGATTCCCAGTTCGCAGATCGGGCTTTCCGCGCCGCCCGCGACCATGACGTCAGCATCGCCCCACTGGATCAAGCGCGCCGCATCGCCAATCGCATGTGCTCCCGTGGAACAGGCCGTAACAACCGCGTGGTTCGGGCCTTTGAAGCCGTATTTGATCGACACCTGGCCGGACACGAGGTTGATCAGCGCGCCGGGAATGAAAAAGGGCGAAATCCGACGCGGGCCGCGCTCCTTCAAGGTGATTGAGGCGTCCGCGATGTTGCTCAGCCCGCCAATCCCGGACCCGATCATGACGCCGGTGCGCAGGCGGCTCTCTTCATCCTCGGGCGTCCAATCGGCGTCTTTCACGGCCTGCTCAGCCGCCGCCAGACCATACAGGATGAAATCATCAACCTTGCGGCGTTCTTTCGGTTCCATCCAATCATCTGGATTGAAGGTCCCGCCAGACCCATCGCCCAGCGGAATTTCACAAGCATAGGTCGTCTGCAAATGACCGGCATCGAAGCGCGATATCGTGCCCGCGCCCGACTCGCCCGCCAGAAGACGACTCCAGGTCTCTTCCACACCTGACGCCAGCGGCGTGACCATCCCCAGACCTGTTACTACGACGCGACGCATGCTCTGCCCCCGGTATCATTCTCTTTTGGCTCGCCTCTGATACCCGCTTGGCCGCATACGGGCAAGCACAAGCGCCACCTTGGCCCTCATGCCTGCCGCTTTCCGCGCAGCCTTCAAATCAGTTCAGCCAGTAGTTCCAGGCCAGCACATCGCCCGCGAAGACATTGATGTCCACGCCGCCCTTGATACCCGGCACGACGCCTGTTCCCGTGTATTGCCAGAAGGTCCAGGGCGCGCCGTCATAAACCTCGTTCGGATGCCCCGCGACAGACCGCAGCCAGAACCGTTCGCCCCGCATGTTTCCGATGCCCGTATCGGCATAGAAGTCCACGGTCGTATAGATGATCGGGCGACGCCCGTAATGGCGTTGAAGGATATCAAGGAAGGTATCCGCATTCTTGCGAATGGTCGCCCCGTCGGGCCGCAAACGACATGTCTTGGAGTGGTGGTTCCATTCCATGTCCAGGACATGCGGCATGGAATTGTTGTCGCGCGGCACGTTACGGATGAACCACGCGGCCTGCTCTTCTGGCGAACGGCAGAAGTAGTAAAAGTGATATGCCCCGTGCCGGATGCCTGCATCCCGCGCCCCCGCCCAATGGTCGATGAAGCTCGGGTCGAGGTGGTCACCGCCTTCGGTGGCCTTGATAAACACGAAGGACACACCGTTCCGGCGCGCTTCCCGCCAGTCGATATCGGTCTGCCAACGCGAAACGTCGATCCCGTGGATTGGATAATCCGTCGGATCGAAATGTCCCCACTCATGGGGGTCGTTATCGCCGAACTTCGGGTATGTGATCGCGGTATTAAGGGATGTCACCTGCGGTTGCGCGGGTGCCGTCGTGAAAGACGCCGCAGGTGGCGGGGGGGCCTTTCGCCCACCGCAGCCCGCCAAAGCGCCCAATAGCGCGGCGGCGAGAGTGAACTTGACGAGGGTCTGCATCGATGCCTCCAGAAATGCGCTGATCATTCACGCCAGCGTTACCTGCATCATACCAGACTCTCGCGATTTCAGACAATCTTCTCTGCGCAAGCGTTGCGACAATTGCGCATCAGCAACGGATAGTGCCAAACGAAAAATGGCGCCCGAAGGCGCCATTAATCTAAATCAAGTGATACCAGCGACTTACGCGGCTTCCTTGATGAACTTGACCGCATCGCCGAAGGTCTGGATCGTCTCGGCTGCGTCGTCCGGGATCTCGATGCCGAACTCTTCTTCGAAAGCCATCACCAGTTCGACGGTGTCCAGGCTGTCGGCACCCAGATCGTCGATGAACGAGGCACTTTCAGTTACCTTGTCCGCTTCGACACCCAGATGCTCGACAACGATCTTCTTCACGCGTTCAGCGACGTCGCTCATGTCAATTCCTCACAGTTCTCTCGGGTCTCGCCCGCATTAGATTGTTTAGTCCCCGCCAGAGACCGGCGGATCGAAACCTGTCTTCCCGACAACACCGAACAAGTGCCGCACCGGAAAATCTGCGCCGCCTATAGCATACTCGGTCAGGGGCGCAAATGTTTTGTCCGGCACGTTACCTGCCCATCGGGACTGACGCCACATATTCGCGCAAGCCCGAAGAAATTCAAGTGACTTGCGCGAATTCAGGCTCAGATCATCGCCATCCCGCCGTTTACGTGGATCGTGCTTCCGGTCACGTAGCCGGCCTCTTCGCTCGCCAGATACATCACAGCCGCAGCGATTTCCTTGGGATCACCCATGCGTCCCGCAGGAATCTGATTCAGGATACCCGACTTCTGATCGTCGGTCAGCTTGTCGGTCATCGCTGTCGCGATGAAGCCCGGCGCAACCGAATTGACCGTAATGCCACGGCTTGCGACCTCGTAGGCCAGCGATTTAGACATGCCGATCATGCCCGCCTTGGACGCGGCATAGTTACCCTGCCCCGGATTTCCGGTTGTGCCCACGATCGAGCTGATATTCACGATACGGCCCCAACGCTTCTTCATCATGCCGCGCAGCACACCGCGACACAGCCGCATCGTCGCCGTCAGGTTGATATCCAGCACACTGTTCCATTCATCATCGGACATGCGCATGAACAGGTTGTCGCGCGTGATACCCGCGTTATTCACCAGGATATCGACCTGACCCATCGCCTCGACAGCCTGCTTCGGCAGTGCCTCGACAGCTTCGGCATCGCTCAGGTTGCAAGGAAGCACATGCACGCGATCCCCCAGCTCACCGGCCAGCGCCTCAAGCGGTTCCGTCCGTGTCCCAGAAATCGCAACCGTCGCACCCGCCGCGTGAAGCACGCGGGCGATCTCGGCGCCGATACCGCCAGACGCACCCGTCACCAGTGCCGTTTTCCCTGTAAGATCAAACATCTGCTTTATCCTCTTGAAGTTCAGTCGGCTTGCGCGACAGTCTTGACATCTTCCGGCGTTGAAATCGCTGTGCAGGTGATGGAGCGTTCAATACGGCGGATCATGCCCGACAACGCCTTGCCCGCGCCGATTTCCCAGATTTCGGTTACACCTTCTGCGGCCATGGTCTGCACCGACTCGCGCCAGCGCACCGATCCGGTGACTTGCTCCACGAGTTGGCGACGGATCGCATCCGCGTCGCCGGTCGGCTGCGCGGTCACATTGGCAATCAGCGGAACCTTGGGCACTGCGATGGACACATCGGCCAGCGCGGTTGCCATCTCGTCCGCGGCAGGCTGCATCAGCGCACAATGGAACGGGGCGGACACCGGCAACATGACCGCACGTTTCGCTCCTTTTTCCTTGGCAATCTCGACGGCGCGCTCGACCGCCGCCTTGTGACCGGAAACGACCACCTGTGCCGGATCGTTGTCGTTCGCGGCCTGACAGACATCTCCCTGCGCAGCTTCTTCGGCAACTTCGCGCACGGCCGCGATATCCAGCCCCAGGATGGCCGCCATTGCACCCTCTCCTACGGGTACCGCACGCTGCATCGCCTGTCCGCGCAAGCGCAACAACTTGGCCGTATCGGTGATTGTCAGCGACCCGGCCGCCGCGAGCGCAGAATACTCACCCAACGAATGCCCCGCGACGAATGACGCGCGCTCGACTGTGATGCCTTCGACCTCCAACGCACGCATCGCGGCCAGCGAACACGCCATCAGCGCGGGCTGAGCATTCTGCGTCAACGTCAGAGCCTCGATGCTGCCCTCCCAGATCTGGTCGGACAATTTCTCGCCGAGCGCGTCATCCACCTCATCGAATACGGCCTTCGCTTGCGGGTAGGTCTCGGTCAGCGCCTTTCCCATCCCGATGGTCTGCGCACCCTGTCCGGGAAATACGAACGCTAGGGTCATGTGATGTCATCCTCTGTCAAATCGGCTGCTCGCGTTTCGTAGCGGGATAACGATTGCGGCCCTCTGTGGCAATCACTCGCGCTCACGCACGGGTTATGTGCGGATATATCCAGTGGGCATGCCGCGCTACCGCGTCTAACTATGGGCCAAGTCCACATGGCGGAGCATTCCATGACAAGCACAGTGACAGATATCCGAAACACCGCGCATCAGTATGGCGCGGTCGCAAAGGCGTTTCATTGGGTCACGGCGGCGCTGATCCTGTCGGCCATTACCTTGGGTTTCATTGCCGGTTACTGGCCCTATGAACCCCAGTCGGTACTTGAGGCGAAGTACGCGCTGTTCTCGATCCATAAAACGATCGGCGTGACAATCTTCTTCGTTGCGCTGGCACGGATCGTCTGGGCCCTATCGCAACCCAAGCCGGGCCTGTTGCATCCAGACCGCCGCTTGGAGACGTGGCTCGCAGAAACCGTGCATTGGCTGCTTTACGGTCTTTTGGTCGCCACACCACTGTCGGGCTGGATACATCACGCCGCGCTTACGGGCTTTGCGCCGATCTGGTGGCCCTTCGGTCAAACTCTGCCCTTCGTGCCGCAAAGTCCCGAAGTCGCGGAATTCTTCGGCGCATGGCACTATGTTCTGACCCGTCTTTTGATCGTCACGCTGGTTCTGCACATCGCAGGCGCGATCAAGCATCATGCTGTCGACCGTGACCAGACCCTGCAGCGGATGCTACCCGGACGCACCGATGTTCAGACACCCGAGCAATCACACAGCCGCGTCGCGACATTAAGCGGGTTCGGCTTGCTGACGGCTGCGCTGATCGCCGGAACGGTTTTGGGAATGCCTGCGGGAGACCATGCGCGGGATACCAATGAAACGACCGCCACGTCGGACACCACAAGCTGGCTGATCAACCAAGGCAACATCGACATCACCGTGCTGCAAGCGGGCAAAGAGGTCTCGGGTCAGTTCGGTCAGTGGAGCGCCGATATCCGGTTCGATCCCGAAGCCAGCGGACCGGATTTCGGCGAGGTCACCACGCAGATCGACATTTCCAGCCTGACGCTGGGCGGTGTGACCGAACAGGCGCTCGGCCCCAGCTATTTCGCGGCAGACGAGTTCCCAACCGCCGTTTTCGAGGGAGTGATTACGCAGGAAGGCGCCGATAAAACCGACTATATCGCGGACGGTGCGCTGATATTGAAGGGCGTAACCGTGCCTGTCACCCTGCCCTTCACCTTGCAACTCGACGGCAACGTGGCGCAGATGTCCGGTCAGATAACACTCGACAGGCGCGATTTTGGCATCGGAGATGCCGGATCCGAGGGCACGGTGGGCTTCGAAGTCGTCGTCGATATCGCGCTGGAGGCCCAGCAGCAGTAACTCGGCATTGCCGCTGGGCGGGGATTTGTCTAGGGAAGCGCCAACCATTCAAGGAAGGTGCTGCCCTATGATCCCCCGCTATTCCCGCCCCGAAATGGTCGCCATCTGGTCACCGGAAACCAAGTTCCGCATCTGGTACGAGATCGAGGCGCACGCCTGCGACGCTCAAGCCGAACTGGGCGTAATCCCAAAAGAAAACGCGGATGCGGTCTGGAAAGCCAGGGATGTGGAGTTTGATGTCGCCCGCATCGACGAGATCGAGGCGATCACCAAGCATGACGTCATCGCCTTTCTGACGCATCTGGCCGAGATCATCGGCAATGACGAAGCCCGCTTCGTTCACCAGGGCATGACCAGCTCGGATGTGCTGGACACGACCTTCAATGTCCAACTGGTGCGCGCAGCCGATATCCTGTTGGCGGACATGGATAAGCTGCTGGACGCGCTCAAGCGCCGCGCGTTCGAACACAAGGACACGGTTCGCATCGGCCGCAGCCACGGTATCCATGCCGAGCCGACCACGATGGGCCTGACCTTCGCACGTTTCTACGCCGAGATGGATCGCAACCGGGATCGTTTGGCCCGTGCCCGCGAAGAGGTCGCAACCGGCGCGATATCGGGTGCCGTCGGCACCTTCGCCAACATCGACCCCAGCGTCGAAGAACATGTCTGCAAGAAGCTGGGGCTGAAACCCGAACCCATTTCCACGCAGGTGATCCCGCGCGACCGCCATGCAATGTTTTTTGCCACCCTCGGCGTCATCGGGTCGAGCATCGAAAACATCGCGACCGAGATCCGCCACATGCAGCGTACCGAGGTTCTGGAAGCCGAGGAATTCTTTTCCAAGGGCCAGAAAGGCAGCTCCGCCATGCCGCATAAGCGCAACCCGGTGCTGACCGAGAACCTGACGGGCCTTGCGCGCCTGATCCGCATGGCCGTGGTGCCCGCGATGGAAAACGTGGCGCTCTGGCACGAGCGCGACATTTCCCATTCGTCGGTCGAGCGCAATATCGGGCCGGACACCACCGTGACGCTGGACTTCGCGTTGTCACGCCTGACCACCGTCGTCGACAAGCTGGTTGTCTACCCCGACAACATGCTGGCCAACATGAACAAGTTCCGTGGGCTGGTCATGTCGCAGCGCGTCCTTCTGGCATTGACCCAGAAAGGCGTGAGCCGCGAAGACGCCTACCGCCTGGTCCAGCGCAACGCCATGAAGGTCTGGGAAGACGGCAAGGATTTCGAGACCGAACTGAAAGGCGACGCCGAAGTTACTGCCGTGCTAAGCAACGCCGAAATTTCGGAAAAATTCGATCTTGGCTACCATACCAAGAATGTCGACACGATCTTCAAGCGTGTCTTCGGCGAATAAGCCGCGCCGCATTTTGAGATAACCACGCGTCATGCTATCCTGACTGCAACAAGCTTGGAGGGTAGCATGACATTCAGAATGGTTTTCATATCCGCAGCGTTGGTGTTTGCGCCGGTCGCGGCACTCGCCTGTTCCTCGCATACAGAAGCAAATATGAGCTGCGCCGATGGCATGACATGGGACACCCAGTCCCATAGCTGCGTCGATAAAGCGTCAAGCTGATACAAATCCTTCACGTCAGGTAACCGGGGATTAAGTCTCCTCTGTCAACGTGGCCGCACCATGCAGAAGCGGAGCATCACGTGACAGAAGCACTCGCCACAATTTCCAGTTCAGTGACCGGCCTGCCTGCAACCGGATCGGTGCAACGTCCCAAGCTGACCCGCCGCCAGAAAGCGGCGGTCATTGTGCGACTGCTGCTGCGTGAAGGATCGCAACTGTCCCTGAACGAACTGCCTGAAGTCATGAAAATGGACCTGACGCGCGAAATGGGCACGATGGGCCTGGTCGACCGTCAAACCATGCAAGACATCATAACGGAGTTCGTGGGGGAGTTGAACGATCTGGGCGTGTCCTTTCCTGGCGGGGTCGATGGCGCCCTTGAAACGCTCGAATCCGCACTCAGCCCGCAAGCCATGCGCGAGATTCGCCGCAAGATCGGCAAGCCAATTAAGGGAGATCCGTGGAATGCCATCGCCAATGCGCCCACGGATCAGGTCGTGGCGCTGGTACGGCGCGAATCGACCGAGGTGGCAGCGGTGATCCTGTCCAAGTTACCCGTGTCGCGTGCCGCCGACATTCTGGGCAAACTGCCCGGTGACCAGGCGCGGCGCATCACGTTCGCTATTTCGACCACAAGCGCGATAGAACCCGACACAGTCTGCACGATCGGTATGGCCATCGCGATCCAACTGGACGATCAGACCCCCCATGCCTTCGCGGAAGCACCTGTCGCGCGGATCGGCGCGATCCTCAACTCCTCGAAGTCGACGACAAGACATGAAGTTCTCGAAGGGTTGGAACAGACCGATGCCGAATTTGCACAAGAGGTCCGCAAAGCGATCTTCACCTTCGCCGATATCGTGGATCGTGTGATACCGCGTGACGTTCCGAAGATCGTGCGAACTCTGGACCGGCAGCTTCTTTTAACGGCACTGGCCGGTACGACGGGTGTGGAAGAACGCTCCGCGCAATACCTGCTGGAAAACATTTCCCAACGGCTGGCGACGCAAATCCGCGAGGAAATCGAAGAGCTCGCACAAATCAATCCCGCCGACGCAGAAGAGGCGATGGATGCCGTTGCCGCTGTCATTCGTGACATGGAAGCCGCCGGTGAACTCGCGCTCAATGCAGCTCCCGATTAACGCGACGCTTGCCCCAGCCGGACCACGGAATTATATCCATCACCTCAGCGAAGGGTGAATGGGACGCGCACAGAGTCATGGCTAAACGTAAAACCAGCCCGACCCTGCGGCGCATTCAAGGCCGGCTGATCGTCGCCATGATTCAGGCGCCGCTGGTCCTGCCGTATGACACACGTATGCGGGCAGTGGGTTGGCTGATGTCATCCGTCGCAGCGCCGCTTGCGGGGTATCGCAAACGGATACGGGAAAACCTCAGCCATGCGGTCCCGGACCTGCCCAAAGCCGAAGTCGAACGCCTATGCCGTGCCGTCCCGGCGAACACCGGCCGGATGCTGGTCGAGATTTCTTCGGGTCAGGAATTCATCGACCGGATCGCAGCCACCCCCATGACCGGGCCGGGTGTCGCCGATCTTGACACGGCCAAGGCGGAAAAACGCCCGATCATTGTCGTCAGCGGCCATTTCGGAAATTTCGATGCGGCTCGCTGTGCGCTCGCATTGCGCGGGCATGAAATCGGCGCACTTTATCGCCCCGTGGACGATCCCTACCTGGATCGCGCCTTCCACGATGCATTGACGGCGATCGCCGCCCCCGTTTTTCCGCGCGGTCGTAAGGGCTTGGGGCAAATGCTGCGATTTCTGCGCAAAGGTAATGCCTTGGCCATATTGCCGGATCAGCATGTAAATCGCGGAGCACCGCTGACATTCTTCGGAAAAACCGCGCTGACCTCGCTTTCAGCGGCCGATATGGCCCTGAAGTATAACGCACTACTCGTACCGGTTTACGGCATCCGCGATGGTGCAGGTTTCGACATCATCGCTGAATCCCCGATCCCGCATAGCGACGCGGAAACCATGATGCAGGCTGTCAATGACAGTCTGGAGGCACGTATTCGCGAAAATATGGACCAGTGGCTATGGATCCATCGCCGCTGGAAACCGGAACGTCAACGCAAAGCTTCTGCTGCCAGAATTTCACCCTGATTTTCTTCCTGCACCAGAACGACGACAGGATCTTCGCTGGACATCAGACGCGCTTCGATTTCCTGATCATCGTCGCCCGACCAAGTGCCGACCGTGGACCAGCCCGTGACAATATTGCGATAAGTGATCGTTCGTCCGGCATTTTCGCCCCGCGTGATCTCGACTGTTGCGGAAGGCAGATAGCTGACAATCTGAACATCGGCGGGTGTCTTGATCTCGCCCACCGGTTCAAGCCGGATGGTGACCATCGCTCCGTCGCGCTCGACCTTCATCCGCGCACGGACAGGGCGGCTTTCGTGCTTTTCAAGCGCCATCATGACCTTCAACGGATCGTTTCCGACAACATCGGTCACCCCATCCAGAATCATCTGCGGCGTGTAGATGGAATTCTTTCCGTTGGCATGAGCGTATGACTTTTGCCGTTTCGTGAAAGCCTGCGACCCGAAGATGTCTTTCCATCCGATATAGTCCCAGTAATCCACATGCAGCGCCAACGCTATTATCCCGTCAGCATCCGCCAATTCGGATAGCAACTCATCCGCCGGTGGGCAGGACGAGCACCCTTGCGAGGTGAAAAGCTCTACCACAATTGGATCAGCCGCCGCGCGGCATACACCTAGAACTGTAGCGGCTGCGAATATTGCGCCTATCGCGTATCGTTTCATTGCCATTGATATCGTTGTTGCTTCGGCAAACCTAAGACAGGACACGGACACAGGCCAATCACCTAAACGCGATGCACGATATCGTCAGGCCGAAGTGATGTATTAATGCGGATGTTTTCGGTGTGCAATCGCATACAATTTTACTGTAACCCTCTTGATCAGTGCCTCAGGGCGGGGCATATGAACCGCAGCGAAACCCTTTTCAGTCAGGGAGGCCATCTATGCCCATCACAGTCGGACATGACAGCTCCAAGACCCGCCGCAGCTTGTCGGCTGGCGGGAAACCTGTTGCCTATTACTCCATCGCAGCCGCCGAAGAGGCAGGCTTGGGTGATTTCAGCAAGCTTCCTGCCGCCCTGAAAGTGGTTCTGGAAAACATGCTGCGCTTCGAGGATGGCAAGACCGTCACCACCGATGACATCAAGGCCTTCTCCGAGTGGGCGAATAAAGGTGGCAAGAACCCGCGCGAAATCGCCTACCGCCCTGCCCGCGTGCTGATGCAGGACTTCACCGGCGTTCCCGCCGTTGTGGATCTTGCCGCCATGCGCGACGGGATCAAGTCGCTGGGCGGCGATCCCCAGAAGATCAACCCGCTGAACCCGGTTGATCTGGTCATCGACCACTCCGTGATGATCGACGAGTTCGGCAACCCGCGCGCGTTCCAGATGAACGTGGACCGCGAGTATGAACGCAACATTGAACGCTATACCTTCCTGAAATGGGGCCAGAGCGCTTTCAACAATTTCCGCGTTGTTCCGCCGGGCACCGGCATCTGCCACCAGGTGAACCTTGAATACCTCGCCCAGACCGTCTGGACGGATGAAGACCAGAACGGAGAAGAAGTCGCCTACCCCGACACGCTGGTCGGCACGGACAGCCACACCACCATGGTCAACGGCGCAGCCGTTCTTGGCTGGGGCGTTGGCGGGATCGAGGCCGAGGCCGCCATGCTGGGTCAACCGATCTCCATGCTCATTCCCGAAGTTGTCGGTTTTGAACTGACCGGAAAGATGGTCGAAGGCACCACCGGCACCGACCTGGTGCTGAAGGTCGTGGAAATGCTGCGTGAAAAGGGCGTTGTCGGAAAATTCGTCGAATTTTACGGCGCGGGCCTGGATCACCTGCCACTGGCGGATCGCGCGACCATCGCCAACATGGCGCCTGAATACGGCGCGACCTGCGGTTTCTTCCCGATCGACGCGGAAACCCTGCGCTACCTGGAAATGACCGGCCGCGACAAGGACCGCATCGCACTGGTCGAAGCCTACGCCAAGGAAAACGGTTTCTGGCGTGGAGATGATTACGCACCGGTTTACACCGACACGCTGAGCCTGGACATGGGCACAATCGTTCCAGCGATCTCCGGCCCGAAACGCCCGCAGGACTACATCGCGCTCGACAAAGCCGCGTCCGCGTTCAGCAAATACATCGAAGGCCAGCGCAACGGCGAAGACGTATCGGCCCGCGCCGAAGTGCGCTGGGAAGGTGAAGGCGGCACGCCAGAACCCACCGACATTCCCGGTGATTCCGGCTACCACAAGCGCGCTTATGTCCAAATGGGTGACGACAAGTTCCAACTGCATGACGGGTCCATCGTTATCGCCTCGATCACCTCCTGCACCAACACGTCGAACCCTTATGTCATGATCGGCGCAGGTCTGGTTGCCCGCAAAGCGCGTGCGCTTGGCCTGAACCGCAAGCCTTGGGTCAAGACCTCGCTGGCACCGGGCTCGCAAGTCGTGTCCGCCTACCTGGAAGCCGCGGACCTGCAGGAAGACCTGGACGCGATCGGGTTCAACCTCGTGGGCTACGGTTGCACCACCTGTATCGGCAACTCCGGCCCTATCGCGCCGGAACTGTCGAAAGCGGTCAATGACAGCGATCTGATCGCGACCTCTGTTTTGTCGGGCAACCGCAACTTCGAAGGCCGCATCAGCCCCGATGTGCGCGCGAACTACCTCGCCTCCCCACCGCTCGTAGTGGCCTATGCGCTGGTCGGTGATATGAATGTCGACATCGCCAACGACGTGATCGGCACGGACAAGGACGGAAATGACGTCTATCTGAAAGACATCTGGCCGACGCAGAAGGAAATCGCGGAACTGGTCGAAAAGACAGTGACCCGTCAGAGCTTCCAGGAAAAATACGCCGACGTTTTCAAAGGTGACGAAAAATGGCGTGCGGTCGAAACCACGGACAGTGAAACCTATGACTGGCCGGCAACCTCGACCTATGTTCAGAACCCGCCCTACTTCAAAGACATGTCCCCCGAACCGGGTGTCATTTCGAACATTGAGGGTGCGCGTGAACTGGCCATCCTCGGCGACATGGTGACGACCGACCACATCAGCCCCGCCGGTTCGTTCAAGGAAACCACGCCGGCCGGCCAGTATCTGGTCGAACGTCAGGTTCCGGTACGCGAATTCAATTCCTACGGGTCGCGCCGCGGCAACCACGAGGTCATGATGCGCGGTACCTTCGCCAATATCCGCATCAAGAACGAAATGCTGGACGGTGTCGAAGGCGGCTACACCAAGGGGCCGGATGGCGAACAGACCTCGATCTACGAGGCCGCGATGGCCTGGCAGGAACAGGGCGTGCCTCTCGTCGTTATTGGCGGCGAACAATACGGTGCCGGATCCTCGCGTGACTGGGCGGCCAAGGGTACCGCGCTTCTGGGCGTCAAGGCCGTGATCGCGGAAAGCTTCGAACGTATCCACCGCTCCAACCTGGTTGGCATGGGCGTCATCCCGTTCGAGTTCACCGGCGGCGACAACCGCAAATCGCTGAAGCTGACCGGCGAGGAAAACTTCACGATCACCGGGCTGGAAGGCGATCTGAAACCACTGTCGAACGTGCCCTGCACGATCACCTACGCGGACGGGTCGACCAAGGAAATCCAGATCAAGTGCCGGATCGATACGGCGATCGAGAAGGAATACGTCGAAAACGGCGGCGTGCTGCACTACGTGCTTCGCAACCTCGCCAAAGCAAGCTGATCTTGCACGCATTCCAGACGAAGCCCCGCCCGTCCGGCGGGGCTTTTTCGTTCAATTTCGGCTAATTGTTCCGATTGACCGGAAACCATGCTAGCGTAGCGTCACTTCAGCCTAGAGGAGATCACGGATGACCGTTTCTGCACTTCGACTGACAATTCCCGCTGCCGCCATGCTCGTGCTTGTCGGATGTGAGCCGCCCGCAGAGGTCGCTCCAGTCGATCCCGCAATGAAGATGGCTCAAATGGAAGACGCCTGCAAACAAGCCGCGGCGACCAATTTCGGACAGTCACCGGACAATGTCTTCGTGTATCCGGCACAGGAGAACGCGGGCTACTACACCGTGCCCGGCCAGTATCCGCCGCGCTCGCCCGTCGCGACAGGCTTCATCTGCTCCTTCGATGACACGGGGGCTTTGACAAGCGTCACGCTGAGCTGATCAATATTTCATTCTGAAGCCGCGCAGTTCGATCACGCGCTGCGCGGTTCTTGCGACATGGCAGGCCGATCCCGCGATCTGGCGCATGCTGCCATTGCCCCATTGCGCATAGGCAAAGCTGCAATCGGCATCCCGGAATACGATCCACGCACGTTGTGCCCGCAAAAGTGTGCCAGCCCGATCACCCCCATCCGCCTTGTCGGATGAAGCGGCTTGTGCCCGCACGTCCTTGTAGATCTGGTTTAGAAGCGTATCCCAAGCCTCGTTTTCACGCAGATTGCATTCAATCATACCAACGGTTGTCTGCCCGCTGTCCTGCGCCTGGCAGGTTTCGCTGATCGTGAAAGTGCAGGCTTCAAAGGCTCGCTCGGGCGCTGCATCGCCAAGGCAGTCGTTCAGTTCCTGGACATCTTGCGGCAACGCCTCCGCCAGGGCCGGATTGGTCGGCATGACAAGACTAGCGATCAATGGAAGGAACAGGACTTTGAACACGGCGCGGCTCGCTTTGAATGGGTTGCCGCGATGCTACCCCACCCGCCGCAATGCGCCAATGCTCAGCTTTCCGCAATGCGCCAGTGCTCAGCTTTCGGTGCCACGAAATCCGGTGGCCACGACGAATTTTTCAGAACTGTCCGCGCGGCTCGATGGTGGCTTAACATTCGCGACCTTGGTGAATTTCTGCTTCAGCAGCTTCTGCAGATCTCCTTCCGCGCCCCCCGCCAGGACCTTGGCGACAAAGGTCCCGCCTTCACTCAGCACATCAAAGGCCAGATAGGCTGCCGCTTCGCACAGTGCCACGATACGCAAATGGTCAGTTTGCTTATGCCCCGAACTTGCTGCGGCCATGTCAGACATCACCACATCGGCAGGCCCGTCGAGCCATTCCTTCACCAGATCATCCGCCCCGTCGGACAGGAAATCGAGTTGATGAATTTCGGCCCCGGGAACCGGATCGACCTCTTGCAGATCCAGCCCGATCACCCGGCCCTGCGCCTTGCCCTTCTTCTCACCAAGCGCATTGACGCGTTTGACGGCCACCTGACACCAGCCCCCCGGCGCACAACCGAGATCGACAACCCGCGCTCCGGGCACAAGAAAGCGATACTTTTCGTCCAGTTCCAGAATCTTGAACGCCGCGCGGCCGCGGTAACCTTCGGCCCGTGCCCGCTGCACATAGGGATCGTTCAACTGCCGCTCCAGCCAAAGGGTCGACGACAGCTTACGCCCCCGCGCCGATTTGACCTTTACGCGCAATTCCCGTTGTCCGCGCCCGCTTGTTTTCCGTGCCATTCTCAGCCCTCGAATTCCATCGTGTCGCGGCTGTCACTGAACAACCCGTCCGCGCTCATCTGGGCGTATAGCAGCCCCTCGCGCAGACCGCGATCCGCCACCGACAGTTTTTCGGTCGGCCACAGACGCAGCAGCGCCTGCAAGATCGCAGCGCCCGACATGATCAACAGATGCCGGTCACGTCCAATTCGCGGATCACGCCGCCGGCCTTCCGGTCCCAGCCGCAGATATTCGCGCACGACCACGTCGATCTGATCGGTGTTCATCTGTAAACCATCGACCAGTGTACGATCGTAACGCTTCAATCCAAGATGCGAGGCCGCAACGGTTGTAACGGTCCCGCTTGTGCTGACGATCTGGAAGCCCTCGCGCCCGTAAATCCGATGAGCGGGCGCGAAATCGACAAGGTTCTCTTCAAAGAACCAGCTCATCAGCGCGAATCGACCCGCATCGTCTTCGACATCGATAAATCGGTCACGAAGCGTCGCGACGCCGAACGGTACGGATATCCAGTCCACCACCTTTGCCCCGCCGGAACTGGCGGCAAAGCTGCCGCGGTGCATTTCCAGTATCGTCCGGGACCGGTCGCGCGGGGCCACATTGGACAGGTCGATCCAGACAAGCTCCGTGGATCCGCCACCAATATCGACGATCAGCAGCTGCTCGGATTCGGGCGAGACCAGCGGACCACAGCTGACTACAGCCAGCCGCGCCTCTTCTTCCGGCGTAATGACATCCAGGGACAGGCCGGTTTCGCGCTTGACCTGCGTGATGAACTGACCGGCATTTCGCGCGCGGCGACAGGCCTCGGTCGCCACCAGCCGCATATTGGTGACCTTATGCTGATCCAGCTTACGGCGACACACTCTGAGCGCCTGTATCGTGCGGCGGATCGAGCCACGCGAAAGACGACCCGTGGTCTCTAGCCCCGCGCCAAGTTGGACAGGCTTCGAAAAGCTGTCCACGATCTGCAGCTGACGCCCGTTCGTGCGCGCAATCAGCATTCTGCAACTATTCGTACCCAGATCGAGCGCCGCGTAGGCTTCGCTGGATACGTCGGGACGGTGGCGGGGCTCAACCGTCGGAGGGAGCGCCGCCACAGACCCGGAACGCCTGGGCGTCATGACCGCCCTCCATCTGTGGTTGATTTTAAAATAGTCCTCATCAAGGAATTGCGCAAGCGAGACGACTGACACGTTCACTGCGAATGACGGGACAGAACAGATTGAAGGGGCGACGAAGCACCGCAAGGCGCGCGCGGCACACGAAAAGAGCGGGACGCAGAGGCCCCGCCCGATAGATCATTCGGCTTTTTGCGCCTCGATCGAAATCATGACTTCGACCTCGTCCGATACATTCGGCGCGAACAGGTCCAGCCCGTAGTCGCTGCGCAGCAGTGTCGTCGTCGCATTGAAACCGGCCCATTCCGCACCAGCCATCGGATGCGTACCCGCCTGGTTCAGAACCGTATCAAGCACGACAGATTTCGTGACGCCGTTCAGGGTCAGGTCCCCGGTGATCAGCGCGGTGTCGTCGCCAGTGACCTCGATGCCGGTGGAGGCAAAATTGACCAACGCGGTTTCAGCATCCTCGCTGGCGGCGTCGAAGAAGTCGGGCGACATGAAATGGCCAGTGCGTTCATCCCAGCCCGTGATCATGGAACTGACAGGAAAGCTAACCTCGACAGACGAGGCAGCCGGGTCTTCCTGGTCGAACATGATCTCGCCCTCAAAACCCGAGAACATTCCGGTGGTGGTCGAAAAACCCAGGTGGTTGTAGCTGAACACGATCTGGCTATGGCTTGGGTCAAGCGTGTATTTCTCGGCTTCCGCCATCGCGGTCGTCGCCATCATTGCGGTGGCCGCAGCCGCCATCATCGTCAGTGAAGTCAGTTTCATCATTGTCTCCGGTTGGAATTTCATTTTCCTCGGCCAACTTATGGTAAAGTCGAGTGACAGCAATCCGGCATTGCGTCACATCTCCCCTTCGCAAATGCACAGTCGCGTGATCCGGTGCGCGCAACGACAGGCTTGTATCCCGCGCGCCCGCATGTATAAGGCCGCATCTTCCGCAATCGTGAACTCGGCGCAGTCTCTCGTGGACGGGCGCGGAAGTGTCAAAGCCCGCCCTATGAAATGCGCCCGTAAATGAAGGAGCTGACATGCCGCTATACGAGCATGTATTCATTGCGCGCCAAGACCTGTCGAATACGCAGGCAGAGGGCCTTGTCGAACACTTCTCCACGGTTCTTGCAGACAACGGCGGCAAAGTCGTTGACAGCGAGTACTGGGGCGTCAAGACGATGGCCTACAAGATCAACAAGAACCGTAAGGGCCACTATTCCTTCCTGCGTACCGACGCCCCCGCGCCGGCCGTTCAGGAAATGGAACGCCTGATGCGTCTGCATGACGACGTAATGCGCGTCATGACCATCAAGGTCGACGAGCATGAAGAAGGCCCGTCGGTTCAGATGCAAAAGCGCGATGAGCGCGAACGTCGTCGTTGATCTGCCTGAAGAAAGGACACTAACCCATGGCCGCTAAACCGTTTTTCCGTCGCCGCAAGGTTTGCCCGTTCTCCGGCGAGAACGCACCGAAAATCGACTACAAAGACACCAAACTGCTGCAGCGCTACATTTCCGAGCGCGGCAAGATCGTGCCTTCGCGCATCACTGCCGTTTCTTCGAAAAAACAGCGCGAGCTGTCCCGCGCAATCAAGCGCGCCCGCTTCCTGGCGCTGCTGCCCTACGCCGTAAAATAAGGAGACGAAGCAATGGAAGTCATTCTTCTGGAACGCGTCGCCAAGCTCGGTCAGATGGGCGAAGTGGTCAACGTCAAGGAAGGTTACGCTCGTAACTTCCTTCTGCCGCAAGGCAAGGCGCTGCGCGCGAACGACAACAACATCGCACGTTTCGAGACCGAGAAAGCTCAGCTCGAAGCACGCAACCTGGAAACCAGGAAAGAAGCTGAATCGCTTGCCGCCAAACTGGACGGTCAGCAGTTCATCGTGATTCGTTCCGCTTCCGACTCCGGCGCGCTGTATGGCTCCGTCACGACCCGTGACGCTGCCGATGCCGCAACCGCCGAAGGTTTCAGCCTTGACCGCAAACAGGTCGAGCTGTCGAAGCCGATCAAGGAGCTGGGTCTGCACATCTTGCATGTGCGCCTGCACCCTGAGGTCGAGGTCAACATCGAGCTGAACGTCGCCCGTTCGCCCGAAGAAGCCGAACTTCAGGCCTCGGGCAAGTCCATCCAGGAACTGGCCGCGGAAGAAGAAGCTGCTGCAGATTTCGAAATCGCAGAGCTGTTCGACGAAATCGGCGCTGCAAGCCTCGACGAAGATGCGCTCGACGTCGCACCTGAGTCCGAAGGCAACGACGAGGACGAAGGCGACAAATAAGTCGTCTCAATCCCGAAATTGAAAGGTCGCAGGAGCTTCTCCTGCGACCTTTTTATTTGGCGAGCACATCGTGCCAGTCAGGGTGTCTGCGGAACTGCGCGGCCGCGAATGGGCAAAGCGGAGTGATGCGAATACCGTCGTGTCGCGCGTCCTCGACCGCGCGGGCTACCAGCGCCACACCGACGCCCTGACCGCGAAAGTCGTCCGGAACGCCTGTGTGATCAATGATGATCTGCGACTTGCCGAGCTTGGAGAACGTCAACTCTGCCTCCGGTCCATCGGGATCGGGACGATACACATAGCGCCCCTTCTGGTCGCTGTCTTCGCGGCGGATTTCCATATTCAGCTCCTGCTGTGGTGGAATTGAGGACACAAAAGCACCAAGTTAACGTTAAGACAAGAACGCCAATCCGGAGGTCCCATGTCCCGCCCCCTTCTCGCGCTGCTTGGATGCATCGCCTTGACACTTGGCCCCAGCGCCTGTGCGCAATCAGGCGATCCGGTACAGCAAGGTCGACCGAATGTCCCCGAGTTCGCCCCCGCCTTCCCTGAACAAACCCGCGCACCGGCCGTGCGTAGCAGTTATACCCTGCAGACCACAGCCTTTGCCACGGGGCTGGAGCACCCGTGGGGGATCGCGACATTACCTGATGGACAGGGATTCCTGGTGACCGAACGTCCCGGCCGAATGCGGCATGTCGGCATGGATGGCAGGGTATCCGATCCGGTCACAGGTCTGCCGGAGGTGTTCGCACGCGGTCAAGGCGGGTTGCTGGATGTCGCGGTAGGACCAAATTTCGTATCTGATCGCAGGGTCTACTGGGGTTATGCAAAGCCGATGGGCAATGGCACCTCTGCGACCGCAGCGGCCCGCGGCGTGCTGAACGAAGATCTGTCGAGCCTGTCACAGGTCGAAGACATATTCGTGCAGCAACCACCATCACCCACTTCCAAGCATTACGGATCGCGGCTGGTCTTTGACGGGGCGGGTCAGCTGTTTATTACCACGGGCGAACATTCCTCGGCGTCGGAACGGGTTTTTGCGCAGGATCTGGATAAGAGCTATGGCAAGGTGATCCGCATTACACCGGACGGCAACGTCCCGAACGGCAACCCCTTCGCGTCGCGCGAGGGTGCCTTGCCGCAGATCTGGTCCTACGGCCATCGCAACATCCAAGGGGCCACATGGCATGACGGGCAGCTTTGGACCATCGAGCACGGCCCTAAAGGTGGCGACGAGTTGAATATTTCCGAAGCTGGGCGCAATTTCGGCTGGCCCGTTGTCAGCTATGGCGAAAACTACAGTGGAACGCCCATAGGCAACGGTGAACCGCGTGCTGAGATGTTTGAAGAACCGCTATACTACTGGGATCCTGTGATCGCGCCTGCGGGCATGACATTCTATCAAGGTGATGCGTTCAGCGACTGGAATGGCGATTTGCTGATCTCCGCGCTAAACCCCGGCAGTCTGGTGCGGCTGGAACTCACCAATGGACGCGTCACCGGCGAAGAACGTCTGCTGACCGATATCGGGCGCGTGCGCGACATCGAATTGCTGGCGGATGGCCGCTTCCTTCTGGCTATCGACGCCGGGCGCGGGTCACTTCAACTCGTGTCACCAACGAACTGATAAAAAACGAAAAAGCCGCCTTCGCGGGCGGCTTTTCTCGTTCATCTAGAAGCTTATCATTCAGCCGGGTGCTGCGGCCGCTCAGAGCGAGCGAGCAGCTTTCGCTCCTCCCATCGGAGAAACGCGAAACCTGCGCCGACAATGGCAAACAGGGCGACCGGGACACCAATCTCAAACAGGGTCATCTGTCACTCCTTTCCTGAGCCTACCCAGAATATAGTGCGCAATGATGTGAAATGCGAGTCCGGAGCCACCCCAATACCATGACAGCGGCCCCAGTTGCGCAGGATCGGCAGTCATCGGACGCAGGATCGCGAAACCGATCAGACCCAGACCAATGGCGTTGGTGAAGCCGGCAAGCAGCTTCACCCGTTCGTTATAGGCATGCAGGGGATCGCGTCTATATCGTGCCATCCCCTGCCCTCTAAGCGATTACTCGTCGTCCAGCGCGTCAACTGCGGACTTCAGATCGTCCTTGTTGACTTCTTTTTCTTCGATCTCGGCCAGTTCGAACACATAGTCGACGACCTTGTCCTCGAAAATCGGCGCGCGCAGCTGCTGCTGCATCTGCTGGTTCTGCTGGATGAATTCGAAGAACTGACGTTCCTGACCCGGATACTGACGCGCCTGGTTCATCACGGCTTGCGTCATTTCCTGATCGGTAACTTCGATCTCGTTCTTGCGGCCCAGCTCGGCCAGCAGCAGCCCAAGACGTACGCGACGTTCGGCGAGCTTGTTGTGCTCGTCCGACGGCTCGATCTTGTCGTGGTCATGGCCCTGATGGTCAGGGTTTTCTTCGTGCCACAGCTGGTGGGCGATCTGGTCGGCCTCAGCCTTGACCAGCGACGGCGGCAGATCGAAGGAAACCTTCTCGTCCAGCGCGTCAAGCAGCTTGCGCTTGAGAACCGCACGCGAGGCGCCAGCATATTCGGATTCAAGACGCTCGGCGACTTGCTTTTTCAGGGCATCCAGATCCTCGGCACCGAATTTCGTGGCTAGCTCGTCGTCGATTTCAGCGGCTTTCGGCGCTTTGACTGCCTTGACCTTACACTCGAACACGGCTTCTTTCCCGGCGAGGTTTTCAGCCTGATACTGTTCCGGGAAGGTCACTTTGACTTCTTTTTCTTCGTCAACCTTCACGCCAACCAGCTGCTCCTCGAAACCGGGGATGAAGCTGCCGGATCCCAGAACGAGCGGGTAGTCCTCGGCGGTCCCACCTTCAAACGCTTCGCCATCAACCTTGCCGACGAAATCGATGACCACCTGATCGCCATCTTTCGCTTTGGAGCCCTTGCGACGATCTTCGAAGTTCTGCGCGTTCTCGGCGAGGTTGTTCAGTGCCTCGTCGATATCGGCGTCATCAGCCTTCGCAACCAGCTTTTCCAGCTTGATCGATTTCAGATCAACTTCCGGAATTTCGGGCAGCGCTTCGTATTCCAGCGAAACTTCAACATCGTCACCCTCTTTCCAGTCCTCATTGGTCATTTTGACCTCGGGCTGAAGCGCGGGGCGGTCACCGGATTCTTCAAAATGCTTGTTCATCGCGCCGTCGACGCTTTCCTGCATCGCTTCGCCCAGAACACGCGGGCCGAACTGCTTCTTCAGCAGCGCCATCGGAACCTTACCCTTGCGGAAGCCCTTCATCTGGACTTCGGGCTGAGCCTCCAACAGCTTCTCGTTGACTTTCTCTTCGAGCTCGGCAGCGGTCAGCTTGATCTGATAGCCGCGCTTCAGACCTTCGTTCAGAGTCTCGGTTACCTGCATTTGGTATTCCCCATAGGATTCGAGGCGCGCAAAGGCGCACCGGGCAAATTTGCTGCCTTCTATTTGTCCAGCAGCGCCAGTGCAAGGGGGATGGTCAGTGTTTCCTGCCAAATCGCCATGATCGGACGGGGCGTGGCGACGACGCCCCGCACCGGTTCAGAACTTCACGCGCATACCGAACAGAAGCGCGTTCGCATCTTCATAGGAGGTATCGTCTTCATCGAACTGATAGGCACGGTAGGCCAGATAGATCTGGGTATTCGCTTCATCGAAGTCCTGGCTAATGCCGATGCCAAGAACTTCGGATGTGGACCCGTCGGATACAAAATCAGTGCCTTGATAATAGTCGACTCCGAACGAAGTCTGCCCCCAGTTGACAAGATCTCTGTCATAGCCAAGCTTGCCATACCCATACTGGCCGTCATTTTCGCGGCTACCTGCAGAGAACGCGATGTTAAAGCCGGACTGGAACTTGACCGCAACCGAACCGAAGGTGTCGTCGGTATCGCCATCTTCACCGTCGCGCCGCGAGAAGCCGATCCCGCCCTGCACTTCGATGCCATTAAATTCCTGCCCGTATTTCAAAGCGATGGCGTAGTAATCGTCGTCATTGGTTTTCGACAGAACCTCCTGCCCTGCAGCAGACGTTCGGGATCTCGTAGCTTCGTAAACTACCGCAGATGGATGACATTTCTAATACCAGGCTATATCGACGGTTTTTGACATACCACCATGGTCTTCGCCCGGTTCTCAGGACGTTTCGCATGACAGATGACACAGATGTAACCCCGTCGCCGGAACTTGACCGGATCGACAATGCGATCCTCGCTGTTCTGGCGGTCGAGGCGCGGATATCCATGACCGAACTGGCGCAGCGTGTCGGTCTGTCCAAGACCCCTGTCATTGCGCGGATGAAGCGGCTGGAGCGCGAGGGCTACATCACCAGCTACCGCGCACAATTGTCCGCCAAACGGCTGGGACTGGACCATGTGGCCTTCATCGAAATGCGGCTGAGCGACACCCGCGAGGCGGCGCTGAGCGCCTTCAACAAGGCGGTGCAGAAGATTCCCGAGATCGAGGAATGCTACATGATCGCGGGTGGCTTCGATTACCTACTAAAAGTCCGCACACGCGACATCCGAGAATACCGCCGGGTGCTGAGCGAAGGCATCTCCACCCTGCCCCATGTCGCGGCGACCTCGACCTATGTGGCGATGGAAGCGGTGAAAGACAGCGGTGTGAATACGCTATAGCCCCAGCCGGATAAACAGATCGGGCAGCATTTCCGGAATGTCTTCCGCGATCAGGCCGGGGCCGAAATCCCGCGCGGCTTCGGCATGCAGGTAGGCGCCCAGATGCGCGGCCTCCATCGGTGAAAAATCGCGTGCCAGCAACCCCGCTATGATACCTGATAATGCGTCCCCCGCGCCCGCAGTAGCCAGCCACGGCACAGCGTCCTCGCCCGTCGCATGGTGTTCGTTGACATGACCTGCCGGATCGCTGATGCGTGTGACAGCACCTTTCAGCAAAATGACGCAGCCGGCCTTCTGCGTGGCACGGTGTAACGCCTGTCGGAGTCGGACGGGATTGTCCGGAGTGCGGCGCATCTCTTCTGCTTCGACCGGGAACAGGCGCATGAATTCGCCCATATGCGGGGTCATCACACAGCGCGGATGCAGGCGCGACAAAAGCTGCACCGGGTCGTCCGCGAAGGTGCTGAGTCCGTCCGCATCCAGCACGGTGGACCGCTCCGCCCGCAATGCCGCCCTGACCAGATGCCTGGCGTGCTCACCGCGGCCAATCCCCGGACCGATGCAGATCGCGTTGATGCGTGGGTCTTCCAGACGCTGGTCCAGCTCCGGCGCACCATCAATCTGTGTCAGCATGATTGCGTTCAGCTGTGCCGCATTCTCGATCATCGCAGCCGACGGGCATCCGAGTGTGACCAGCCCGACGCCCACACGCAACGCGCTACGAGCGGCGATCCGCGCGGCACCACCCTTGCCCACACCACCCGCCAGAACCAGAACATGCCCGTGATCGAATTTGTGCTGGTGCTGTTTCTTGGCCAGCCGCGCGACGAGCGCGGGCGAAATGGATGATCGCGCGCACGTCATAGCCCGATATCCGCGACGATGACGTCAGCCCCTTGCCGAGCGATTTCTGCATGCGCTGGTTTCGGCGCATGGAAAGTCACGACCAGATCGGCAGGAAAGGCTGCCTTGCCGAGCACCACCGCCCCGTCTGCGTCCCAACCGCTGGGCACATCAACCGCAACCTTGCGCGCGGACGGCCCCATTGTCCCGAACACATCGCGCACATCGTCGGACAGCCCCCTCGTCAGACCGATGCCGAACAGCGCATCGATCACCAGATCCGCGCGCCCAAGGGCATGAGGCGCTTCTGTTAATGGACGTGACACATCGCCCAGTTGCTGGAAATTCGCCAGCGCATCGGGCGGCAACCGTTTCGGATCACCCATCGAAAACACCTCCACGGACAGCCCCCTCTCGCGCAGCAGCCGCGCGATCACATAGCCGTCGCCGCCATTATTCCCCGGCCCTGCAAGGATCACGACGCTGCCTTCTCCCCCAGAGAATTCAGGCCATTTCGCGAGAATCGCCTGTGTCACGGCCAAACCTGCCCCCTCCATCAACAGCTTACCGCTCATACGGCCCGAAGCGATTGCATCGCCTTCAAGCGCGCGCATCTGTTCAGCCGAGATCACATCCCGCATCCGTTGCCCGTCGAGCGTTTTCATTCTGCCCATTTATTATTCACTTCGCCCATTTTTTAATACTACCACGCTGGATTCGCGGACGCTCACCCCACCACGACACCCTAGCTAATTGTAGCGCGCGGATGAAAGTGGTCTCAACCGGACGACAGCAGTTGCGCGAGGAGACGACGCATGAAGAAGATCGAGGCGATCATCAAGCCGTTCAAGCTGGATGAAGTCAAAGAGGCGCTGCAGGAGATAGGCGTTCAAGGTCTGTCCGTAGTCGAAGTAAAAGGCTTCGGTCGCCAGAAGGGCCATACGGAACTTTATCGCGGTGCCGAATATGTCGTCGATTTTCTGCCGAAGGTCAAAATCGAGGTCGTTCTGCCAGACGACCAGTTGGACGGCGCAATCGAAGCAATCCTTAACGCCGCGAAAACCGACAAGATCGGCGACGGCAAGATCTTCGTCTCCACTGTCGATCAGGCGATCCGTATTCGGACGGGCGAAGAAGGCGACGCCGCACTCTGATCCACAAGATCACCAGTTGGGGCGATGAGGAGAGCCCCGCAATATTTCACCTAGTAGAAGGGATTACAGGTCAATGAGCAAAGAAGCTGTTCTTAAGACCATCAAGGACGAGGATATCGAGTACGTAGATATCCGTTTCACCGATCCGCGCGGCAAGCTGCAACACGTCACGGTCATGGCCGATCAGGTGGACGAAGATTTCCTTGAAGAAGGATTCATGTTCGATGGGTCGTCCATCGCTGGCTGGAAGTCGATCGACCAGTCCGACATGAAACTTTTGCCGGACACCGAAAGCGCCTATATCGACCCGTTCTATGCAGAGAAGACGCTCTGCCTGCACAACACCGTTGTGGAACCTGACACGGATGAACCCTATGATCGCGACCCGCGCGGCACTGCCGAAAAAGCCGAGGCCTATCTGAAGTCCAGCGGTATCGGCGATCAGGCCTTCTTCGGTCCGGAAGCGGAATTCTTCCTGTTCGACGATGTGCGTTTCTCGGTCGAGATGAACAAGGTGTCCTACCAGGTGGACGCGCTTGACGGCGCCTGGAACTCCGACACCGAGTACGAGATGGG
This sequence comes from Qingshengfaniella alkalisoli, assembly GCF_007855645.1. Taxonomy (GTDB): domain Bacteria; phylum Pseudomonadota; class Alphaproteobacteria; order Rhodobacterales; family Rhodobacteraceae; genus Qingshengfaniella; species Qingshengfaniella alkalisoli. The sequence goes on along the minus strand of NZ_CP042261.1, from coordinate 792,259 downwards.
CAACACCGGCCACCGTCCGGGCATCAAGGGGGGCTACTTCCCCGTGAACCCGATCGATGACGGTCAAGACATCCGGTCCGAGATGCTGTCAACGATGAAGCGTCTGGGTATGAAGGTCGACAAGCACCACCACGAAGTGGCCTCGTGCCAGCACGAGCTTGGGCTGATCTTCGGCCCGCTGACCAAGCAGGCCGACGAGCTGCAGAAATACAAGTACGTCATCCACAACGTGGCACAGGCCTACGGCAAGTCGGCAACTTTCATGCCGAAACCGATCGCAGGCGACAACGGCACCGGCATGCACGTCAACATGTCGATCTGGAAAGACGGCAAGCCGCTCTTTGCCGGCGATAAATACGCCGATCTGTCCGACGAAGCCCTGTGGTTCATCGGCGGCATCCTGAAGCATGCGAAAGCGCTGAACGCCTTCACCAACCCGTCGACCAACAGCTACAAGCGTCTGATCCCGGGCTTCGAAGCTCCTGTTCTGCGCGCCTATTCTGCACGCAACCGTTCGGGCTGTGTCCGTATTCCATGGGCCGAGTCCCCGAAAGCCAAGCGTGTCGAAGCCCGCTTCCCCGATCCGTCTGCGAACCCGTATCTGTGCTTCTCGGCCCTGCTGATGGCCGGCCTCGACGGGATCAAGAACAAGATCGATCCGGGCGAAGCATCCGACAAGGACCTGTACGATCTTCCGCCGGAAGAACTGGCCGGCATCCCGACTGTCTGCGCATCCTTGCGCGAAGCGCTGGAAGAACTGGAAGCCGATCACGAATTCCTTCTGGCAGGCGACGTATTCACCAAGGACCAGATCGAAGGCTATGCCGAACTCAAATGGGAAGAAGTGTACGCCTATGAGCACACACCGCACCCGGTTGAGTTCAAAATGTACTACAGCTGCTAGGGCAGTCCAGAGTTACCTCCAAAAGGGCGTCCCATCGGGGCGCCCTTTCTGTTGAGAGCCTTCACAATATTGACATGCCCCACGCTGCGGATCGGGTTCGTCAACCCCGACCAGAGATCTATTCCGCGGCGACTTTGCGCGGCTTGAGCATCGTTTTCAGATAGTGCCCGGTATGGCTCTCTTTCGCCTCGGCAACGTCTTCCGGCACGCCGGTCGCGACGATACGACCGCCGCCATCCCCACCTTCGGGACCGATATCGATAATCCAGTCCGCCGTCTTGATCACATCCAGATTGTGCTCGATCACGACAACCGTATTGCCTTGCTCCACCAGCTCGTGGAGCACTTCGAGTAGTTTCTTGACGTCTTCGAAATGCAGGCCCGTCGTCGGTTCATCAAGGATATACAATGTCCGGCCGGTCGACCGTTTTGACAACTCCTTCGACAGCTTGACCCGTTGGGCTTCGCCGCCAGACAGCGTCGTCGCCTGCTGGCCGACCTTGATATAGCCAAGCCCCACCCGCATCAGCGCATCCATCTTCTCACGGATGCTCGGCACCGCCTTGAAGAACTCCTGCGCGTCCTCGACGGTCATATCGAGCACATCTGCGATGGATTTACCCTTGAACCTGATCTCCAGCGTTTCGCGGTTGTAGCGCGCACCATGGCAGGTTTCACATTCCACATACACGTCCGGCAGGAAGTGCATTTCGATCTTGATGACACCATCGCCCTGGCATGCCTCGCACCGGCCGCCCTTCACGTTGAAGCTGAACCGCCCCGGCTTGTAGCCGCGCGCTTTGGCTTCCGGCAACCCCGCGAACCAATCGCGGATGGGCGTGAAGGCACCGGTATAGGTCGCGGGGTTGGATCGAGGGGTGCGCCCGATGGGCCGCTGGTCGATGTCGATCACCTTGTCGAGATATTCCAGCCCCTTGATCGTTTCACACGGTGCCGGAGTTTGCCGCGCACCGTTCAGCTTCATCGAAGCCGTCTTGAACAATGTCTCAATGGTCAAGGTGGACTTACCGCCGCCGGAGACTCCCGTGACGCAAACAAACTTGCCAAGCGGGAACTCGGCATTGACCTCTTTCAGGTTGTTGCCCGTGGCCTTGACAACTTTGACCGATTTCCCGTTGCCGAGGCGGCGCTCTGGCGGAACGGCGATTTCGCGCCGTCCGGCCAGATAGTCGCCCGTCACACTGTCCGGTGTGGCCATGATGTCCGCAGGCGTTCCCGCAGCGATGATGCTGCCGCCATGCACACCGGCACCGGGGCCGATATCGAGCACATAATCGGCCTCGCGGATAGCTTCTTCATCATGCTCAACGACGATCACGGTGTTGCCCTGATCGCGCAGGTTTTTCAGCGTGCCGAGCAGCCGGTCATTGTCGCGCTGGTGCAAGCCGATGGACGGCTCGTCGAGCACGTAGAGAACCCCCGTCAGCCCTGACCCGATCTGGCTGGCCAGCCGGATACGCTGGCTTTCGCCCCCTGACAGCGTCCCAGAATTGCGCGACAGCGTCAGGTAATCCAGCCCGACATTATTCAGAAAGCCCAGCCGCTCGCGGATCTCCTTCAGGATCGCGCGGGCAATTTCGTTTTTCTGGACGCTCAAACTGTCCGGAACGGTTTCGCACCACGCATAGGCCTCCTTGATCGACTTCTCGACCACCTCGCCCACATGCAGCCCGGCAATCTTGACGGCCAGTGCCTCCGGCCGCAGGCGGTAGCCGCCGCAGGTGTGGCAAGAGCGGTTGTTCTGGTAACGCTCGAACTCCTCGCGGACCCAGTTGCTGTCCGTTTCGCGGTAGCGGCGTTCCATGTTCGGGATGATGCCTTCGAACACGCGCGTGACCTGATAGACGCGCCCGCCCTCGTCATAGCGGAACTGGATTTCCTCATCGCCCGACCCATGCAGGAACACCTGCTGCACATGCGCGGGCAGGTCCTTCCACTTGGTGTTCTTGTCAAATTCGTAATGCCGTGCGAGCGCCTCGATCGTTTGCAGGAAATAGGGCGATTTGCCCTTCCGCCACGGAGCCAGCGCGCCGTCATACAGCGTCAACTGCTGGTCCGGCACGACAAGACGTTCATCGAAGAACAATTCCACGCCCAGCCCGTCACAATCTGGGCAAGCACCCACGGGCGCGTTGAAGGAGAACAGGCGAGGCTCGATTTCGGGAATGGTAAAGCCAGACACCGGGCAGGCGAAGTTTTCGCTGAAGGTCGTGCGTTCCGGCTCCGGCGTGTTACCTTCATCGTCAGGCCGAGGCGCAGATTCAAACAGAGCAATCCCATCGGCCAGATCCAGCGCGGTCCGCAAGCTGTCGGCCAAGCGGGTTTCCAGCCCCTCGCGCACGACGATCCGGTCAACCACAACGTCGATATCATGGCGGAACTTCTTGTCCAGCTTCGGGGGCTCGTCGAGTTCATGGAAGTCGCCATCCACCTTGACCCGCTGGAAGCCCTGCTTGCGAAGTTCCAGCATTTCCTTGCGATACTCGCCCTTGCGGTCACGGACGATGGGCGCAAGCAAGTAGCCGCGCGTGCCTTCCTCCATCTCCATGATCCGGTCGACCATGTCCTGTACCTGCTGCGCTTCAATGGGCAGGCCAGTGGCGGGACTATAAGGCGTGCCCGCACGCGCAAACAACAGCCGCAGGTAATCGTAGATTTCGGTGACCGTACCGACCGTGGATCGCGGGTTCTTGGATGTCGTTTTCTGTTCGATGGAAATGGCAGGCGACAGCCCCGATATGTGGTCCACATCGGGCTTTTCCATCATGTCGAGGAACTGCCGCGCATAAGCCGACAGGCTTTCGACATAGCGCCGCTGCCCTTCGGCGTAGATCGTATCAAATGCGAGAGAGGACTTGCCCGACCCCGACAGCCCGGTGATCACGACCAGTTCATCACGCGGAATATCCACGTCAATGTTTTTCAGATTGTGCTCGCGCGCGCCGCGCACCTCGATTTTCTTCAATTCGGCCATCTGGTCACCTCCGACAGGGTCACGGGCAATCTATCGAAGGTAAGATGAGTCTCCAATCGAAAAAGGTGAACAAATGGTGAACTTATGCACCCACCATCTTAACTGCCGCAGCTCTCAGCTTTACAGGCGCACGGGCTGCACCGATCAGGCGGCCTGTTTTTCCATGTCGTTTACCAGCGCCGCATATCCACCAGCGGACAAGAACGCCGTTTCCGCCGGTGTGTTGTTACGACCCAGTTCGACATTGCGATGCGGGAAGCGTCCGAAACGGCGAACAACTTCACGATGGGCACGGGCGTGCAGTATATTCGACTGCCCTTCCACTCCCATACGCTCCCTCATCAGGCGCACACAACGGTCCTGATCCGTCAGACATTCCGAGTGCATCAGTGGCAGATAGAAAAACTGGCGCTCGGGTCCATCAATACGCTTGTCCCAGCCTTTCTCGATTGCCTTCTTGGCAACACATCGGGCCAGCTTGTCCGTCGCGTAGGATTTTCCGTCACCACGAAACATGTTGCGCGGGAACTGATCGAGCAGGATCAGCAATGCAAGTGTGGCGCGCGGCGTCGACGTCCAGCCTAGATGATCCTCTTCCTGCGCCTCCAGCCAAAGTGCGCCGTATCGTTCCGTGATTTTCCGGTCTACGTCGTCATTCCGGATGTACCAACCACGGGGACCGACATCTTCCAGCCAGAAGGCCAACAACTCTTCAGCGTTACTCATGGGCCTTTCCTTCCTTACAGGTCCCCCAACCATGTCTGGAAACTGTCACAAATCGCGTTAGTTCCGACAAGTCTGTAAAACCGAACTTTTTGTTACTGTTGTTACGATGTTGTGTCTTCATCGCCCGTGGCTTCCGCGTAATAGTCTTGGGCGGCCTCCACGGCGACCGCTGTAGAGGTCGGCGCAACCGGCGCATAGCTGGCGGTTTCGCTCACTGATGGCGCTGGTCGCTGCGTCATCCGATAGGCGGCATATAACGACAGGACGGTCATGAGCACCGCGATGAAGCCGAAGAACGCCCATGACCCCAGAACCGTCATCAGGACACCGGTGACAATCGGGCCCGCAATCGCGCCGATCCCGTTGATGAACAGCAACCGACCGGAAGCCGAGGCCATATCCTCAACCTGCAAATAATCATTGGTATAGGCGATAAGAAGCGCATAAAGCGGGTTTGCCATCCCGCCTATTACGAAGGACGCTCCCAAAATCGCGGCGTAGCTGCTACTTGCAATCGCCGCAGCGCCCGCGACCGCACCGACTGCGCCGGCACTCAGGATCAGCTGGCGGCGATCCATCCGGTCGGACAACCAACCGATGGGGAACTGGAACAGCAGCCCACCTGTGTAAATCGCCGCGACCAGCGTCGATATCTCGCGAACGGACAAGCCGACCTGGGTGCCATAAACAGATGTCATGCCAAACAGGGCCGAAACCACGCCGCCCAAAAAGAACATCCCCACGCAGCCCAACGGGGAAAGCCGGAAAATCTCGCGAAAGCCCATGGGCTTGGCTGTCTCGAACGTCGGGGTGGGCGTGATCGACAGCAGGATTGGCGCAAAGGACACCGAAACCAGAACAGAAGGTACAATGAACAGGATGAACCCGGACGGGTCGCCGATCTGCAGCAGGTACTGCGCCGACACGATGCCAGCCATCTGCACGATCATGTAAAGTGACAACGCCTGCCCGCGCGTCTCGTTCGTTGCGGAATTGTTCAGCCAGCTTTCTGCGGTGACGTAGACGCCAGAAAAGCAGAAGCCGATCAGAAACCGCAGAACGGTCCAAGCTATCGGATCGGTCAGCGAAGGGTAAAGGATCAGAATGGCCGATATGAACGAGCCTAGCGCCGCGAACACACGCACATGCCCGACGCGCCGGATCATTTCAGGGGCCAGGCGCGACCCGCCCAGAAACCCCATGAAATAGGCCGACATGACAATCGACATCTCGAAGGTGGAAAAGCCTTCCAGCCCACCGCGAATACCAAGCAGCGTGCCTTGCACGCCATTGCCGATCATCAGCAACAGCATCCCGAGCAACAACGCCCAGGAACGGGACAGGACTTCCAGCATGTAAGAGTCTTCTCGTGATTCGCGACTTCAGAGCCGCCATAGCCCGTCAAGATGAAGAACGGAAGAATGAGAAACCGCCCAGAGAAGAACCCTGCGTCACTTCCCCGTCAGTCGGGGATCAAAAGGGACGCGTCACCGTAGGAAAAAAACCGGTATTTCTGCTGCAGGGCATGGGCGTAGATCTCACGAATTCGTTCCGTTCCCATGAATGCTGAAACCAGCATCATCAGAGTCGATTTCGGCAAGTGGAAGTTTGTCATCAGCGCGTCGGCAACATGAAAGTTAAAGCCGGGATAGATAAAAATATCGGTAGGCGCGGACCACGGCTCTACCTGCCCGCTGTCGCGTGCCGCCGTTTCGATCAGCCGCAGCGCCGTCGTGCCCACCGGGATCACGCGCCCACCATTCGCCTTGGTCTGCGCGATTTCATCAGCGGCTTGTGCGCTGACCTCGCCCCATTCGGCGTGCATCTTGTGATGGCGTGGATCGTCCACTTTCACAGGCAGGAAAGTACCGGCGCCGACATGAAGGGTGACATTGGTAAATTCCACGCCACGCGCCGCCAAGGCGGCCAGAAGTGGCTCGTCGAAGTGAAGCGACGCGGTTGGTGCGGCCACAGCGCCCGTGCGCTTGGCAAATACGGTCTGGTAGTCGAGCTTGTCCTGATCGTCGGCGGCGCGTTTGGACGCGATATAGGGCGGCAGGGGCATCATGCCACTTTCGTCCAGCGCCTTTTCCAACGCATCGCCATCTTCGGACAGGCGCAGCAATGCCACACCTTGGTCGTCACGCGACAGCATCTCGGCGCGCAGGGTGTTGCTGAATTCGATCTCCTCGCCATCGCGCAACTTGCGCAAGGGCTTGATCAGCGCTGTCCAGCGCCCATCGGATTGCGGATCAAGGAGTGTAACTTCGATCCTGGCGATGCCTTCACCATCCGGTCCGGCCCTTCGCCGCACACCCGACAGACGCGCAGGCAACACCTTCGTATCGTTCAGCACCAAGCGGTCACCGGGCCGCAGGATGCCTGGCAACTCGTTCACGATCCGGTCTTGAATGCCGCCACCCTGAGCAACGAGCATCCGGGCAGAGCTGCGCGGTTTCGCGGGGCGTGTCGCGATCAGGTCTTCTGGAAGGTCGAAATCGAAATCGGATAGATGCATGCTTTACTCACTCGGCGGATTGCGGCGAAAGATTTCCCGGAACATGCCCGGCGTCAGGATCGACAGCGGGTTGAAGGACAATCTTGGCCGCGTGATCGTGCCGTCCAGTCGAAATGTGATACCCAGAAGCCCCTCGCCACGCCGCGTCAGGAAGCTGCCAAGCTGGTTAACGAAGTAAACGGGCGAGATCACCCCCTGCAACGCAAGCGCACCACCGGCCAGATCGACCTGCCCGTCCAGCGACAGACCCAGGGACGGGCCGACCGCGCTTGCGCTATTCAGGGTAAAGCGCGAGGGCGTCAAGCGAAACGCCGCGCGCACGTCGGAAAATGTGATGCCTTCTCCCGCCATCTGTTCGAACGCACCGATCACGCTGAGTCCCGAAACAAGCTCTGCCATGGCGGGCGTGTTCTTCAGCGCGGTATCGCTGATCCGCATTTGCCCGTCATAAATTCCGGTGCCCTGCCCGCGCTGTAGCGTCAGATCAAGCTGCCCACCCCGTACCATGTCGAACAGCCCGGTCGAGCGGAACACACCGCCTGCATCATTGCTGGTCAGCGCGATGCGCGGACCATCGAGCCGCACATCCACCGGCGTTTGCCCATTGACGCGCGCTGTAAAACTTCCACGCGGCCCGGTCAGGCGTCCGCGAAGATCGGTCAATGCAATCCGATCGTTGAGTATGGCGCGGTCAAGCGCCACATCGACAGGCGCGCCGCCCTGCCCGCCAGCCCCTTGCACGCCCCCCGAGAGCCTGCGTAGATCAAGGCTTCCACCCGTCACCGAAATCTGTGGCGCACGACCGGCACCTTGCGGAACAACATTCAGCGCCACATCCAGCCAATTGTCGCGGCGCAGATGATCCAACTGCAGCCGGCGCACCGACTGCGCGTTTTTGCCAAGCGCCACGCGCCCAGCCAAATCGATACCCGGCGCTTTCAGCGCCAACCGATCAATCGCCGCGTCACGTCCCAACCGTCCGGATACCTCCAACTGCCCCGATGATCCGGCCTGTTTGGTCCATGCCACTGACGGCACGGACAAGGACACTCCGGACAGGTTCGACCGCAACGTGAAGCGCGGCCCCTGCCCCTGCGCGACAGCGACGGACAAATCTCCGCTCGCCTGCCCCTGCATCCCGAAAATCTGGGTGGGCACGCCGAACTCGGCCAGTGACCGACGCGACAACGGAACACGCGCTTCGATCCGCGTGCCCGCATCCGGATTGGAATCGGGACCGATCGGACGGTTCAATGACATATCGAAAGCAATCTCGGCGAGACGTGCCGCCCCTTCAACACGCAACCCATCCGGACCTGCGCTCACGGTCAGCTGGTCGGCCGAAAGCTCTCGCGGCCCCACGAGCCCCACATTACGAAAATTACTCAGAGTGCCTGAAAAGCTGTAGCCGACGTCCCGCCCCGTGATCTGCCGCCCCATTGGAATGGTCAGCTCCAACATGCCATTGACATGACCGTCCGCCGTTTCCGGATTCAGCGGACCTTCGTTGACTGGTTGGCCGCGTGTGAAAAACGGGGTCTGGAAATAGGACAGCACCGCACCAAGCCGTCCGGAACTATCGACCTTGATTTCCAGGGGCCCGTTCCGGTCAAACACGTCCCTCTTGAGGATCGAGGCATGCGCAACATCCAGCCCGCCCCCCTGCTCCGTTGGCACAACAGCATTGCGCACTTGCAAATCGAAAACACCATCCGCAATCTGGACATGGCCGCTGGCATCGCTGATCGGTGGTAAGCCGTCCAACAGGCTCACTGCGGCCCCCTTGAACGTCAGCGACATGCCAATGTCCGGTCGCGTATTTCCATTACGCCGAATTGACAGCGCGAAATTTTCTGCAAGACCTTGGGTAATATGGCCCGCCAACCAGCGTCGCGTGCCCTGTACGATATTGGTCGGCCACAGCGCGAGTGTGGTCTGGATGTCGGCTGTCTCGCTCGCGATGTCGATCGACATCGCACGCCCACCGTCCTGAGCGTCCGCGCGCGCGGTGGTCCATCCCGACAATTCGGTACTGTGTCCCCGGCGATCCAGCCGAAGCCTTGCAATTTCCAGCCGGTCGCTTCCGGGACGATAACGGAAATCGCCATTAACTTGATCGAAGGTCAGTGCTTCGTCAAACACACCGATATCCGAGAGTGCCAGGTCGGATAACGCCAGTTGCGCCACGATATCGCCGGTGTCTTCGAGAAACAGATGTGCGCGGCCATCCAATTCAATCCGTTGGGCCGTGATGTGAAGATCGTCCACGTCGACCCGCCGGCCACCCTTCTGAACGCTCACCTGCGCCCCTGCGTCCAGCATTTGCAACGGATCCGACATGCCGGGCAACTGCAACCTGCCTTCGCCCACGGAAATTCGCCCATCCATCGCACTGAGGTCGCCGTCCGCCTCGATCTGTCCCCCAAGACGCAAGGATAAGGGCGCGTCTATGCGAGACACCACATCTCCAAGGGGGGAACGTCCTGCCAGCATGCGCATGTTTGACGGCGTAATGCCCCGCAGATCGAACTGAAGCGCAACAGGCATATCCGGCGACGGACTGGACAAAGCCGCCTGCAGAACAGCAGTCGTGGCATTCGTGCCAGTGCCCGCGCTCATCCGTCCTATACTTGCGGAGGCTTCAAAACCATCGCCATCGCGCCGCAAGTTTAGCCACCCTTGTTCGCTGCTCAGTGTTTCATCGGACTGGTGGTCGATCATCTGCATTCGCAGATCGGCTATATCGATTTCACGCAAGCGGCTCAGAACCGGCAAATCGAAATAGGCGCGAAAACCCGCCAATATTTCGCCCGGCGTGGGTGCGGATTGCAGTTCCATCCCACCATCGAGCGCGACGGACAGTGTGCCGTCTTCAAATCGCTCCAGCATCAACTCGATGCCTGCCGCGCGGATCACCTGCGGCACAGGTCGCAGAGACAGAAGCGAACCGGTCGCAAAAACAGCCTCCAGATGGTCGAGCGCGGCAACCTCATCGCCTTCCAGCGTGGACAGCCGCAATCCCTGAGTAACGACCACCGGTGCGATGCCGGAGCGAAAGTCGATTTCAACCTCGCCCACCGATATCTCAAGATCGCGGCCGGCAAGATAGCTGTTGGTCGTCTGCTGCAAGGGTCGCACGATACGGTCAGGCACAACATACGGCCCCGACCGCAGCGCCCAAATCACACCTGCCCCACAGGCCAGAAACAGCGCGGCGATACCGCAAAGCCATTTCAGTTTGCGACGGTTGCGCGGCTTTTCTGTCCTAGTCTCTTCCATTTCCTGCCGAACTGGTGGATCACGGGGCCCGAACCGGGCTTTCCTAACGCATGGCCCGCGCCAGTGAAAACCACAAGACTTGAGGCCGCCATGACCGAGATCGGACAACTCGCCCCCGACTTCACCCTTCCGCAGGATGGCGGGCCGGATATCACACTGTCCGAGTTGCGCCCGAATCTTGTGGTCTTGTATTTCTATCCGCGCGACGACACCAGCGGCTGCACGAAACAGGCCATAGGTTTTACGGAAGAACGCGCCGCGTTCCGCGACGCGGGCGCAACGATCATCGGTGTATCACGCGATACCGTACAGAAACACGCGAAGTTCCGGGAAAAGCACGGGCTGGGTATCGCGCTGCTGTCAGACGAAGACGGGCAGGTTTGCGAAAACTATGGCGTCTGGACGGAGAAGCAGATGTATGGGCGCACCTTCTGGGGCATCGAGCGCTCGACCTTCCTGATCGACGGCGACGGAATGCTTTTGCGCGAGTGGCGCAAGGTCAAACTGAAGGGCCATATCGAAGAGGTTATCGCCGCCATACACGCCGCCCGAAAGGGCTGAACTCGGGCAAATCGTTCCATCTCCGAATTATATCGGCGATAATCTGCCGAAAAACCGCCCAAATGCCGCCCTTCAAGGCACTCCACCGGCGTAAGGCTTGCTTCAAAAGTAAACGCTGGTTAACCCGTCTGCGGGGATCAAACGTGGCAAGCAACAAAACAGCCGCGGGCAACTATAGGGAGCGCAATGGCGGGCAAGCAGACCGGCGACGGCGTAGGAAACATTTTAACCCGAGCATTTCCGGAAAAGCGGATCTTTCTCAAAACCGAAAGCGGCACGCGTTTTATCCGGCTGGGAACGAAACAGCAGATTCTGGCGCTTGTGGGCAGCACGGCCCTTGTGGGCTGGTGCGTTGTGGCGACGTCGTTTTCCGTGTTCGGCATGATCAGCAATGGCGGCGCGCGCGAGCAAGCCGCGCGCGAGCAGGCCTTTTATGAAACGCGCCTGAACGAACTGGCACAGGACCGCGACAAATACCGACATGCGGCGCGTGAAGCACAGGACCAGTTCAGCCGGGCGCTGGAAGATGTTTCGCGGATGCAGGAACATCTGTTCGATACCAAACTGGAAGTGACCGAGCTTGATCGCGGTACCGAAGCCTTGCGCGGCATTCTACGTCAGGCACTGAACGAACGTGACCGCGTGCAGGAGCGTTTGGCCGAGTTGTCCGAACAGTATGGCGATGGTGGCGACGATGGCGCCGCCCTCGGCGCGAAACTTGCCGAAGCCGAAACGACAGTGGATTTCCTGACCGGTGCCTTGAGAGAAACATCCGAGCAGCGCGATGTCCGTACTGCGCAGGCGACGGCTGCGGAAACCGAAATTGAAGAGCTGCAGCTCGAAGCCCAGCTTGCCGCAGAAAAGACCGACCGGATCTTCTCTCAGCTTGAAGAAGCTGTCGAAGTGTCCATGGAACCCCTGGACGAGATGTTCAACAAGGTGGGTCTGTCCTCCGACACGCTGATCGATCAGCTTCGCCAGCGCTATGACGGCCAAGGCGGACCGCTGACACCCATCGCGGTATCGACCAAGGGCACGGCCCCCGATGCCGATAGCGTTCGCGCCAATTCGATCCTCGGTCATATGGATACACTGAACCTGTATCGTCTTGCTGCCGAGAAACTTCCTTTCGCGAACCCGATCCTGACATCTGTACGACGCACGTCGGGCTTCGGCTATCGACGCGACCCGATCCGCGGTGGCGGCCGGATGCATGAAGGCACCGATTTCGCCGGTCCCTATGGGACAGCGATTCACGCCACGGCCGATGGCGTCGTGGTTCATGCGGGCTGGTCTTCGGGCTACGGGCGTCTCGTCAAGATCAAACACGATTTCGGCATTGAAACCCGATACGCGCATATGTCGCAAATCAAGGTCAAGAAGGGTCAAAGGGTCTCGCGTGGAGACCAGATCGGTGCTATGGGAAATTCCGGGAGATCGACAGGCACCCACCTGCACTATGAGGTGCGTGAAAACGGGAAGGCCGTGGATCCGTTGACCTATATCGAGGCTGCACGAGATGTTTTCTAAGAACAGGGTATCCGAAACCGGCGCAAAGAACGCCGAAGCAGAAAAGAAACCGCAAGAACCAAGGCAGGCAATGACGACGAACGAAACTCCGAAACCGGCTGCGCCCAAGGCGAAGCCGCCCGCATCCACGCTGTCTTCGGACCTGATGGTTCAGGGGAATCTGCGGACCACCGGCGACATACAGGTCGAAGGCCAGATAGAGGGTGATATCCGCGCCCATCTGTTGACCGTGGGCGAAGGTGCCACTGTCAAGGGCGAAGTCGTTGCCGACGATGTTGTCGTGAATGGCCGCGTTGTCGGTCGCGTTCGTGGCCTGAAGGTTCGCCTGACATCCACCGCGCGTGTCGAAGGCGACATCATTCACAAAACGATCGCAATCGAAAGCGGGGCACATTTCGAAGGTTCTGTCCAGCGTCAGGAAGATCCGCTGAACGGTGGCAACGCGAAGCCGGTGAAACCTGCGATTGAAAAGCAAGCCTGACATCGGACGAATACCGATCTGAAACCCGCCCTTCGAGGCGGGTTTTGTGTTTCCAGGTCGCAGCGGAACCTCCAAGTTACATCCGCGCCGCGCAGCGCCCCCAGCGTCAATTTATCAATGTCATTTGAAGAAAGTTTGCGCGATACTGCCGCGAGGTTACCCTTTTGTGCAGGAGAGCGATCATGAAACGCTTCATCCCCCTGGCCTTTCCTCTCATTTTCGGCCCCGTTGCGCCAGCGCTGTCCCAGGAGGCCAGCACGCGAGCGACGATTTACGTCTGGGCGACGGAGGTAAACGAAGAACTCAGCAACGGTGTCAAGGCGACCGCTTCCCGCAAAACCGTTCTGGAGAACCTCAAATTCGGGCTGATGGGTGAAGTCGTCCAGACCCGCGGTGAATGGATCTATGGGGTCGAAGGTTTTTATGCCAATGTCGGCAAAAGCGGCGAAGGTTCGTATCCCGTGCAGTCGGGCGAGCCGAGCCAGTCATCCTCGATTGATGTTCTGGCCGATTTCGACACCAAGACCACCTTCTTCAACGGGTTCATTGGCTACCGGATCGCGACATCGCCTGTCTTCAACCTGTATGGGACGGCTGGCCTGCGTTACACGATTTTCGAGAACGAACTGACCGTCGATGCGGCGGGCCAGTCTTATCGGTTCAAGACAAATGATCATCTCACGGACGGGACCGTTGGTTTCAGAGGCCGCTACACCATCAATGAAAGCTGGTCGGTGCCGTTTGCTACGGATGTCGGTGCCGGCGATTCAGACCTGACATGGCAAGCCTATGCGGGCCTGTCCTACCGCTCAGGGCAGAACGAATTCACGCTCGGCTGGCGGCACATGGAATGGGACCTGGGGGACCACGAGCTGATTACAAACATCAGTTATGACGGTCCGGTGATTGCCTATTCCCGGCGTTTCTGAGGCCCCGGTCGGCCCCTCAATCCGTCTGCGCTTCGCTACGACTTTTGCCTGATACCTGCAGGGCCAGTGTTGCTGCCATGAACTTGTCCAGGTCACCATCCAATACGCCCTGTGTATCGCTGGTTTCGACATTGGTACGCAGGTCTTTGACCATCTGGTAAGGCTGCAAGACATAGGACCGGATCTGGTTGCCCCAACCCGCTTCGCCCTTGTTATCATGCGCTTCCTGAATTGACGCCGTGCGCTTTTCCAGTTCCATCTGATACAACCGCGATTTCAATGCCTTCATGGCGATATCACGGTTCTGGTGCTGCGATTTTTCTGAACTGGTCACGACGATCCCCGTCGGGTGGTGCGTAATCCGTACCGCCGAGTCGGTCGTGTTGACGTGCTGCCCGCCAGCGCCCGATGACCGGTATGTATCAACGCGGATATCGGCCGGGTTGACCTCGATCTCGATATTGTCGTCCACCACCGGATAGACCCATACAGAACAGAAGGATGTGTGCCGCCGTGCCGATGAATCGAACGGAGAAATACGCACAAGACGATGCACACCCGATTCCGATTTCAACCAGCCATAGGCATTGTGGCCGGAGATCTTGTAGGCGGCGGATTTGATACCCGCCTCTTCGCCCGCGCTTTCGGACTGAAGCTCGACCTTGTAGCCATGTGCTTCGGCCCAGCGAACATACATCCGCGCCAACATCGACGCCCAGTCGCAGGATTCCGTGCCGCCGGCCCCGGAATTGATTTCAAGGAACGTGTCGTTGGCGTCCGCCTCTCCGTCCAGAAGCGCCTCGATTTCCTTCTGGGCGGCACGTTCCTTCAAATCCTTGATCGCACCTTCCGCATCGGCGATGACGTCCTTGTCGTCCTCCATCTCGCCCAACTCGATCAGTTCGACATTGTCCTTCAGGTCCTGTTTCAGCCCCTTGTAGGTGTTCATCGAATCGAGCAGCGCCTGGCGGTCACGCATGAGTTTCTGCGCGCGATCAGGATCGTTCCACAGATCGGGATCTTCCGTCATGGCGTTGAATTCTTCCAGCCGATGCTCGGCAGTGTCCCAATCCAGACGTTGGGCAAGCAGGTCGAGAGATTTCTCGACTTCGGCAACGGCATTCTGAATTTCGGCGCGCATCTTGGGACAACCCTCGCATTCTGGAAACTCGACGACCCGCATGGGTCGGAGACGGATGTATAGTTTCGGCTGAAGTCGCGTGCAAGCAGGCGGGGCTAGTAGAGCCCTCCAGAACTGATCGCACCGAATGTCGCTTTCCGTGGAATGGACCGGCGCTCACCCGTCGAGGTGATGATCTCCTCCGCCGCGCGCAGCGCTTCGGACCGCGAATAGAGCGGCAGTTCCGACCCCATGGCGAAGCCCCCATCGACCATCGCGGCGGCCCCGAAGACCGGCGTTACGCCATCGCGGAAATATTCCGCAACCACATTCGGGCCAGTGGCGCTGTCGGCCAGACGCGCACCACTGATCCGGTCGATCTTGATGAAATGCCCACCCGGCGGAACCTTGAACGGTCCACCACCGAAAATCTCGACCGCATACTTCATGAACTCGTTGAATACGGGCCCGCACATACTACCGCCAGCGGCACCCCGCCCCAGCGGACGCGGCTGGTCGTAGCCGATATAACACCCTGCCGCGATGTTGGAGGTGAAGCCAACGAACCAGACGTCTTTCTCGTCATTGGTCGTGCCGGTTTTGCCTGCTGTGGGCACCGGCAGATTGACCCGGCCCGATGCGGTGCCGCGATCCACAACGCCCTTCATCATGGAGGTCAACTGATATGCCGTGATCGGATCCATCACCTGTTCACGGTCGCTGTCGATGTGCGGCGCTTCGCCGCGCGGCAGGTTCAACTTTTCACAATCCGTGCATCGGCGCGCCTCATGTCGGTAGATCGTCTTACCCCAGCGGTCCTGAACACGGTCGACCAGCGTCGGCTGCACGCGTTCACCGCCATTGGCAAACATCGAATAGGCCGCGACCATGCGCCAAAGCGTGGTTTCCTCGGATCCCAGCGAATTTGCCAGATACGGCCCCATATCGTCATAGACGCCAAAGCGTTCGGCGTAATCGGCCACGGTGTCCATCCCGACGGCCTGTGCAAGCCGCACTGTCATCAGGTTCCGCGAACGCTCAATCCCCGTCCGCAACGGTGTGGGACCGTAAAACTTGTTCGAATAGTTCTTGGGGCGCCAGATCGTACCGCCGATATTCACCTCGATCGGTGCGTCGATCACGATGGTTGCTGGTGTGTATCCGCTGTCGAGCGCTGCCGCGTAAACGAAGGGTTTGAACGATGATCCTGGCTGCCGCGTCGCCTGTGTCGCACGATTGAAAACGGAACTCTGATACGAAAAACCGCCCTGCATCGCCAGCACACGACCGGAATTGACGTCCATCGCCATGAAAGCACCCTGCACTTCCGGTACTTGGCGCAAAGACCAGCGGGTGGGGTTGCCCGCATCATCCGTCATTTGCCGCACCAGAACGACATCGCCTGCGGACACAAGATCCGCCGGAACCTGTGCACGGTTCTGACCGGCGCGGCGCGCCCAGGTCACATCATTGGCGGGGATGAATTGCGTCTCGGCGTCGCGATCCAACCCTTCGATGCCCAATTGCGCGGTCGAGTCTTCGGTGGACAGCACCACGGCCGGATACCAGCCCGTGATATCTCGGGGCACGTCGGTTTCAGCCAGCGCGGCACGCCACAGACCTTCATCACCCAGAGTATCCGTGGCGATCGTTGCACCCGTTCCGCGCCAGATTCCACGACTGCGATCGTATTGTTCGAGACCATGCCGCAACGACTCGGCCGCCCGCCCCTGCAAGTCCGGATCAAAGGTGGATCGGATGCTCAGGCCTCCAGTGAAGAATTCCGTCTCGCCGAAATCCTGCGACAACTGGCGGCGAATCTCGTCGGTGAAATAATCACGCGGCGGCACCGAGCGGCGGAAACTGTCATAGTCGCCATTCTGAACGCTTTTCAGCGGAGCTGCGCGGGCCACTTCGTAACTTTCATCGTCGAGATAGCCGTTCTCGTTCATCTCGCGCAGCACGAAGTTACGACGCGCAACCGCGCGGTCCATCTCGCGCACCGGATGGTAGGTGGAGGGCGCCTTGGGCAGCGCTGCCAGATAAGCCGCCTCTTCCGCATCCAGATCGGACAGCTTCTTGTTGAAATAGGTCTGCGCCGCCGCCGCTACCCCATAACTGTTCTGCCCCAGATAAATCTCGTTCAGATAGAGTTCGAGAATCTGGTCCTTGGACAGCGTTTCTTCCAAGCGCGCAGCGAGGATCAGTTCCTTGATTTTCCTCTCTGCCGAACGGTCGCCGGATAGAAGGAAGTTCTTCATCACCTGCTGCGTGATCGTTGACGCACCGCGCAGCGCACCCCCCTGCGCCATATCAATTGCGGCCTTGACCATGCCGAGAGTGTCATAGCCGTGATGGGTATAGAAGTTCTTGTCCTCAGCGGAAATGAATGCCTGCTTCACAAGGTCCGGAATTTCCGAGGATGGTACGAACAGGCGACGCTCCTGCGCAAACTCGTCGATCAACTCGCCTTCAGCCGAATATACGCGGCTGATCGTCGGCGGCGCATATTGCGACAACTGATCGTGATCGGGCAGGTCGCGGCCATACATCCAGAAAATCGCACCGACGATAAGTCCGGCCAGTACCGCGCCAATCGTGACGAAGCTGAAAATCGCACCAAAAAAACCAAGGATGAAACGGAGCAACGGAACCTCTGGGGTTGTGGAGCCCCGCTTATACAAGGGCTGCCATGAAGGGTCAAAATCACAATTCGCTTCAAGCGAAAACAGACGGAACGTTACCGCATAACGGTATCGTCCGAGCCGTCCAACCATAGCAACAGCCCCTTGGTCAGGGCGTCGATCATCCGTCGCTGCCAGTCCGGGTCCGTGATCAGTGCGCGGTCAGCGGGGTTTGACAGAAAACCCAGCTCCACCAGAACCGATGGGATATCAGGCGCGCGCAGCACAACAAAGTTCGCCAGCTTTTCCGGATGTTTGTAAAGTACCACGCCCTCATCTGCCATAGCCCCCACCAGCGAATGCGCCAATGTCTTGCTGCGCGGCGATGTCGTGCGCTGAGACAAGTCCAGCAATGCCGTGGCGACATCATCCGTGTGCCCCGTCAGGTCAAGCTGGGTTATCAGATCGCCCCTCGGACGTGTGCCGTCCAGATAGCTGTTCAGCGGATCTTCGCCATCACGTCGTAGGGTATAGACGCTTGCCCCTCTGGCCTGTCCGCGCAAGACCGAATCCGCGTGAATAGAGATGAACACGTCCGCGTCAGCCTCCCGCGCCTGGCTGACGCGTTCGTAAAGCGAAACAAAGCCGTCCTCCTGACGGGTCAGCCGTACATCGAAGCCGGTGTCGCGTGCCAGCCGGTCACGCAGTGCCCGCGTAAAATCCAGCACGAGATCGGCCTCGTCGATACCGCCGTACTGCGCCCCCCTATCATCACCCCCGTGGCCGGGATCGAGCATCACGACAAGTCGCGCCGCATCACCGGAATGGTTCGTGACGGCGTCCATCCCCTGCCCCGCAACCGCGTCTGACTCTGGGTCTGGGTCTGGAACCAGCCGTATAGAAAGGATCGCGGCCTGATCCGGATTGTCTACCTGCATCCCCGCCTGCGCGACCCGCATTGGCGCGGTCAGCCAAAACGTGACGCGGGTCTTGTTATCAGCTTGCTGTTGCCGCACCGCCTCAACCGGCTCGGCCAATGTGATCTGATCGGCAACATCCCCGCCCGACAGCGAGTTGAACTCAACAGTCAGCGTGGGCGGCGTGGCGGATGTTTCCAAGCGCCAAGGCAAGGGCCGCGACAGGCCGATGCCGATGACTGGATCGCCTGATTCACTCATTCCGATTTCTGTGCGTTCCGGCACGATCCTTGTCAGCGCTGACGGCATGGACTGCGCAGACACTGCCGAGGCAAACAAAATTGCCCCCAATGTCTGAAAAATGGCTATCTTCATCCTTGTGGTTTGCCGCGCTGCGACAGATAGCCTTGCAGCCGCGTCAGCCCTTCACGGATATCGGCGGTGCTGCGCGCATAGGAGAAGCGGATCGTCTGATGCCCGCGCACCGGATCGAAATCCAGCCCCGGTGTGATGGCGACACCCGCCTGTTCCAATATCTCTGCAGCAAATGCGCGGCTGTCGTCGGTCCAGTCCGACACATCGGCATAAACGTAGAAAGCCCCGTCTGGCGGTGCAAAACTCGTCAGCCCGACCTTGGGCAGTCCATCCAGCAACAACTGGCGATTGGCAGCATAGACCTCGCGGTTCTGTTCCAGTTCGTCAATCGCCGTCAAAGCGCCCAAAGCCGCCACCTGCGCGGCATGGGGGGCACATATGAACAGGTTTTGCGCCAAACGCTCGATCGTGCGGACATGATCGGGCGGCACAACCATCCAGCCCAGACGCCAGCCTGTCATCGAGAAGTATTTCGAGAAGGAATTGATGACATAAAGATCATCCGAAACTTCCAGCGCCGACACCGCCCGCGGGCCGTAGTGCAGACCGTGGTAAATCTCGTCCGAGATGAAGCTGGTGCCAAGCGATTGACACCGCTCGATCAGCGCCGCCAGATCATCGCGGCCAAGCATCACACCTGTCGGGTTGGCAGGCGAGGCCACCATCATTCCGTTCAAACCCTCGGGAATATCTTCGGGCCGCAAGCGGTGGGCATGTTCTTCATGGGTCGGCACACCGACCGACCGAAGGCTTAAAGCCTTCAGTATCTGGCGGTAGGACGGGTATCCCGGCTCCGTGACCCCGACACTGTCCCCCTCATCGAACAGCGCCGTGAAAGCCAGCGTGAATGCCGCCGATGATCCTGCTGTCACAACGACCCGCGCGGGATCGAGATCCACGCCATACCAGCGCTGGTGAAGCGCCGCGATTCCGTCGCGTAGCGCAGGAATACCAAGCGCAACCGTGTAGCCAAGCGCATCCGCGTCCATGGCATCCGACAACGCCTGACGCGCCTTTTGCGGCGCAGCCGTGCCGGGTTGGCCGACCTCCATATGGATGATGTGACGTCCGGCGGCTTCCGCTTTGGCGGCGGCTTCCATCACATCCATCACGATGAAGGGATCAACCTCGCTGCGCCTTGAAGTCTTCATGAAATTCTTCCTACTCTGCCCGCCAAGTTCCGTCGCATTCCGACGTGAGGAGGTCAATGCTCAGTTCCCTTATCCCTGCCGCCCTGTCGCGGTTGTGCCTCGTCGCGTCACTTCTGATGATGCTGTCGCCCGCCGCGCAGGCCCGATCCCTGCTGCGCGACGCAGGGATGGAGCATGGGCTGAACATGATGGCCCAACCGTTGCTGGTGGCGGCCGGCTTGCCCGCGAACCGCACGAAAGTTCTGGTCATCAATGACATGTCGATGAACGCCTTTGTCGTTGATAGCTCGCATATTTTCGTAAACGCGGGACTAATCCTGAAGGCCCGCAACGCGGCAGAACTTCAGGCCGTCTTCGCCCATGAAATTGCCCATATCGCCAACGGGCATTTTTCTCGTCGGCGGCTGAACGCGCAAAGCAGTCGGACGGTCACCGGCATTGGAATCGCGCTCGCGCTTGCCGCAGGTGTCGGCACCAACAACGCCGAAGTTGCAGCAGGCTTGGCCGCAGGCGCTGCTGGCGCGGCCCACAGCGCCTTCCTTGCCCATACCCGCGCGGAAGAGGCCTCCGCCGATCAATCCGGCATGCGCTACATGGCGCGCTCCGGCATCGACCCACGCGCGATGAGCCAACTCCTCGATCATTTCGAGGCGCAGGAAGCGATGTCGTCAGTCCGGCGCAACCCCTACACTTACAGCCACCCGCTGTCACGCGACCGCAAACGCGCCGTGGCCGATTACGCGGCGCGCCTGCCGGATCAGGATTACGACAACACCACCGCCGATTATTGGTTCGGTCGGGCGCAGGGCAAGCTCTCGGCCTATCTGCGCAGCCCCGGCTATACCGCAAACCGGCTGGCCGCAGGTGATGACAGCGACGCCGCACTGATCCAGCGATCCGTTGCGGCACTCGTCACGCCCGATTACACCGCCGCGCAGCGCTATGCCGCCATGCTGACCGCCCGCAGCCCCGATGATCCCTATTTTCACGATCTGGCCGGATGGGTGGAACTGGAAAGCGGACGGGTGGACGCTGCCATCGCCGCCTATGCCCGCGCCGCAGAACTTGCTCCCTATGAACCGCTGATCCTTGCGGGCTATGGTCGCGCGCTGATGGCCCGTAACACCGCCGCCTCACGCACACAGGCCCGCGAGGTTCTGGAAACCGCCCGCGCCCGCGATCCGTTCAACGCGCGTCTCTTGCGCGACCTTGCCACCGCCTATGCAAGCGAGGGCGAAAACGGTATGGCATCTGTAACCACCGCAGAACGGCTTGCCTTGACGGGCGATCTGGCATCCGCTCATGTCCACGCGCAGCGTGCGCTCGGACAGTTGCCGACCGGGTCACCCGGATGGAACCGGGCCCAAGACATCGCCCGCGCAGCCCAGTCTGCCGGAAAACGGAGATAACGTTATGAAACCAGTCATGCTCGCAATCGGCCTTGCCCTTATGACGGCCGCAACGCCAGCGCTGGCCTTCGACCCGGCCAATATGACCGACAGCGAACGCGCGGCCTTCCGCAGCGAGGTTCGTCAATACCTGATCGACAATCCTGAAGTCATCATCGAAGCCGTCAACGCGCTGGAACAACGACAACAGGACGCTCAAGCCACAACGGATCAGACGCTGATCTCGGAAAACAGCGACGCCATTTTCGATGACGGTTACTCATGGGTCGGCGGCAACCCCGACGGTGATATCACCATGGTCGAGTTCCTCGATTACCGCTGTGGCTATTGCAAGCGCGCGTTTGAGGATGTGGAGGATCTGGTCAGCACCGACGGCAATATTCGTTTCATCGTAAAAGAATTCCCGATTCTGGGTCCGCAGTCGGTTCTGGCTTCGCAATTTGCCATCGCCGCACGCAATGAAATCGGGATGGACGCCTATAAGGACCTGCATGACGCGCTGTTCGAATTCCGGGGCGAGATCAGCGCCGAAGCGCTCGAAACCCTGGCCACGGATTTGGGACTCGACGCCCAAACGATTCTGGCCGGTATGAATGACGACTCGGTCATGAACGAGATTCAGGCCAACCACGCTCTGGGACAGGCGCTGCAGATCAACGGCACGCCCAGTTTCGTCATCGAGGACCAGATGCTGCGCGGCTACATGCCCTTGGCCTCGATGAAGGATTTCGTCGCGGAACTTCGCGCGGAATAGTCAAAGACGCGGCGCTTACTGCGCCGCCTCCTCGCTGGCCGCGCTATCGGCTTCAATCTGCGCGGCCTTTTTTTCGACCTCTTCCACGATATGGTTGATCATCTGATCATTCGACATCTTGTGCGACGCCTTACCCGCCAGATAAACCATTCCGGCATCTTTCCCGCCACCGGTGAAACCCACATCGGTCATCAGCGCCTCGCCCGGGCCGTTCACGACGCAGCCGATGATGGACAAGCTCATCGGTGTCTTCACATGCTCCAACCGTTTCTCCAGCGCCTCGACCGTCTTGATCACGTCAAAACCCTGGCGCGCGCAGGAGGGACAGGAAATGATGTTCACGCCGCGATGGCGCAGGCCCAGAGATTTCAGGATTTCGTAGCCGACCTTCACCTCCTCGACCGGATCGGCGGACAGGCTCACACGCAGCGTATCGCCGATACCCATCCATAGCAGGTTGCCCAGGCCAATCGCCGATTTGATCGTACCTGCCGTCAGCCCCCCCGCCTCGGTGATTCCCAGATGGATGGGCGCATCGGTGGCTTCGGCGATCCCCTGATAGGCGGCAGCCGCCAGAAAGACATCTGACGCCTTCACGCTGATCTTGAACTCGTGGAAATCATTATCTTGCAGAATCCGGATATGGTCCAATCCCGACTCGACCATGGCGTCGGGGCATGGCTCGCCATATTTTTCCAGCAGATGGCGTTCCAAGCTGCCCGCATTCACACCGATCCGAATGGAACAGCCGTGGTCTTTGGCCGCGCGGATGACTTCCTTGACACGGCTTTCATCGCCGATATTGCCGGGATTTATCCGCAGGCAGGCAGCCCCCGCATCCGCCGATTCAATCGCCCGCTTATAGTGGAAATGAATGTCAGCGACGATTGGCACGGGGCTTTCGGCGACGATGTCCTTCAACGCCCTGGAGGAAGCTTCATCCGGCACCGATATGCGGACAATATCGGCCCCCGCCTCCGCACAGGCCTGCACCTGCGCCACGGTCGCCGCGACATCTGTCGTGTCGGTGTTGGTCATGGTCTGAACGGAAATCGGCGCGCCACCGCCGACAGGAACGTTCCCGACATGGATCTGCCGGGATTCGCGCCGATAGATGTTTCGCCATGGACGGATGTGGTTGATCGACATGTCGGCCTTTCCGAAGACTGGTGTGATCCTGCGCCCTAGATAGACCTGACTGGCTGGCATCGCAACGCCAGCCCCGAGATCAATCCTGCGCGATCTCCGTCGATTGCTCGAGAGGTGGCTCTTGGGACGCAATCGCCAGTTCGGCGACGCGCGCCAGTTCGGGATTCTCGCTCAGATCGGCCAGTTGATAGCTTTGCCCAAGCGCGTCAGCCGATAGCACAACATTCTTGGCAACCGACGTTCCGGGACCCGCCGGTCCCAATGTCTGACCATTTACCGCGAAATAGACAGACCCAGAATTCCCCGCACGCAGGGTCGGCGGCTGCGCCGTATCCGGCAATACGTAACGTTCACCCGTTTCCAGAATTTTTTCGAGCAGCACAGTGCCGTCTGCCGCGCGAACGCGTACCCACGCCGGACGCACTGCAAACATAACGATGCCTGGCGCGGGCTCTTCGACCACCTGCACCTCTCCGGTATCCACCGCCTCCTCCGCGCGCGTCATCTCGGCCAAAGCCATATGGTCTGCGGACATGATTACCGGACGATCAGGGCGCGTGGCCGCAGCGGTCTTTAACTCTGGCACAGACCCGATCTGCGGCGGTGGCCTATAGCCTGCATACACTCCCTGCGCAGCAGGATCGAGCGTCGCAATGGGCCCGTCGCGTGGCACGACAACCGGGCGCTCCAGCACCTGCGGGCGATAAAGACGCTCTAGTGCCTCGGCCCGTGGCGGGGTGTTTTCGGCCACCACGCTTTCCGAAGGCCGTTCCTCCACATCGCCTGTTTCCGTTGGCAAAGCGGTAATCTGAGTTTCGATCGGCGCAACTGTAACGCGCTGGATTTGCTGTAAAACACTCCAGCCACCATAGCCAAGCGCTGCAATCAGCCCGGTCAACACGACGATCGAGCCAACGGCCCCGGGTTCGATTCCACCCAGAAACAGTTTGCGTGGCGTGGCTTGAATTGGACTACGCGCAAGCATCTCGTCACTGAAAGGCTTCGCAGGTGCTTTTGCGGCCCCGTGACTTCTGCCGACCTGTGCGACCGATTTCGTGTTCTGCGGCTTTGCATGAATTTTTGCATCCAGCCCCGTGACATGCGAAAACCCGCTTTCTTCGCAGAAGGCCTTGTAAACCCAATCCGGGTTCATTTTCAGATATCGTGCATAGGACCGGACATAACCGGCGATGAAACCCGGCGTCTCGAACGCGGCCAGATCGGCGTTTTCGATCGCTGCGATGTAGCTGGCCTTGATCTTTATTTCGCGCTGAACATCCAGAAGCGACTTGCCCAAAGTCGCACGTTCGCCGCGCATGATATCCCCAAGCTTCAGATCGTAGTCGTCGAAGCTTTTAGGTCCGGAATCCGGAATATCTGGCGTATCAGCACGCCGCATCATTCTGTCTGCCCCATTGCGTTAGCCCGTAGCCTCGCTGCCCTGCGATTCGAGTAGCAGGGTCTTATTAGGCTAAAGTTAACACATCACAAGGATTCTGGCACCCGTCGATCAGAGAAGCGGCGAATATTGGGCGGTTTTCGGCTGTCCGCATGACGGCGCCTATAATTTGCACACCTGACGATACGGAAATCTTCAAGCGGAAAGCTGCTCGCGGCTCAGCGCACAGTGCGACCACAGGCTGTCCAGCGCACGCACCAGCTTATCCATTTCTTCCGGCCCATGAACAGGCGATGGGGTGAAACGAAGACGTTCCGTGCCACGGGGCACCGTGGGGAAGTTGATCGGCTGAACATAAATGCCGTGATCGTTCAACAACCGGTCCGAGATCATTTTGCACTTCACCGGATTGCCAACCATCACCGGCACGATGTGGCTGCCGTGATCTATCACTGGCAAGCCAAGCCCTTTCAGGCGCACCTTGAGGATGTGGGCCTGCGTCTGGTGACGTTCGCGCAGCGCGGGATCGTTTTTCAGATGGCTGATCGACGCGGCGGCACCAGCCGCGACAGCGGGTGGAAGCGACGTCGTGAAGATGAAGCCCGGCGCGTAAGACCTTATGGCATCTACCATTTTCTCGGACGCGGCGATGTAACCGCCCACCACGCCGAAGGCCTTGCCCAGCGTGCCGTTAACAATGTCGATCCGATGCGCAAGATTGTCACGCTCGGTCACGCCCCCACCGCGCGGACCGTACATGCCCACCGCGTGCACCTCGTCGAGATAGGTCAGCGCGCCGAACTCATCGGCCAGGTCACAGATCGCTTCGATCGGTCCGAAATCGCCATCCATCGAATAGACGGATTCGAAGGCGATGACCTTCGGCGCGGCCGGATCGAGGCTTTCAAGAATGCCCCGCAGATGGGCCACGTCGTTGTGACGGAAGATGTGCTTCTCGCATTTTCCGTGCCGAATGCCTTCGATCATCGACGCGTGGTTCAATTCGTCCGAAATGATGACGAGCCCGGGAAACAGCTTGGGCAATGTCGAAAGCGTCGCGTCATTCGCGATGTAAGCCGAGGTAAACAAGAGTGCGGCATCTTTGCCATGCAGATCGGCCAGTTCTGCCTCCAGCCGCTTGTGATAGACGGTGGTGCCGGAAATGTTCCGCGTCCCACCAGACCCTGCACCGGTTGTATCAATCGCTTCATGCATCGCCGCCAGGACCGCCGGGTGCTGCCCCATGCCGAGATAGTCATTGCCGCACCACACCGTCACCGGCTGTTCACTGCCATCGGGCTTGCGCCAGGTCGCATGCGGGAACTGCCCTTGCTTGCGTTCGATGTCTATGAAGGTCCGGTAACGGCCTTCCTGATGCAGCCGGTCAAGCGCGGCGTCGATTTGCGCGGCGTAGTTCACTCGCTCGCCCTCCGTCTGGACGTGCCGCGCAGCAACAAGCTTACGGCATCACCTCGATCTGTGACTCACTTGCGGTCACGCGCCCGTACCTAAACCGACGCACATAATTTAGAAAGGTTACAAAATGCCGCGATCGGGGGCAATCCTGTCATTCAGTCCCGAAGCACGACGGTGCAGTCTTCGGCCCCTGTTTTCGAAGCACATTCGGATACGGCATCGTCAGCCGAGCCGCTCGTCATGGCCCAGCCCCCTGTCGATTGCGACGCGGCAAAGGCCTTGGGTGATGGCAACGCGCGGTAATCTCCGCGCACGGCCTCGGTTCCGGTGGCACTTAGCTGCAATGTGCGCGCTTCCCAGCCTTTCGGCCGTATATGAGCGGCGGGCACGCATTGCGCGGTTCCGGACTTGCGACGGGTATTGCATTCGGTCAGCGCAGCACGCATCGCCGCATCCGCCGAATTGAAATTGGCCACCGCAGCGGTGGCTTCGGACAGCAAACCTTCATCGGGTGAAATCGCGAAGGCACCGTAATAGACCTGCTGTGATCCGACCACGGCAATGCGCTGGCGATCCTCGTCACTCAGCCCGGCATCCGGGAAAATCGCAACTTCCGCACCGTCGGGATCGAACAACATCTGATCCGCGGTCGAAAAATCCACGGGTTCCGCTAGGGCGGCGGTGACGGGCGCAATGGCAATTGCCAGCGAAATCAGGTTACGAAGCATCATGACACTACGCTTAGTCGGCGGATCGAGATTCGGCTAGCCCGGTTTCCACCCGCGACAAGCCAATGACAGGAGACAGCATGACCGCGACAGACACCCTCCCCTCCGTGCTGGAGCGCATCGATTCCGACATCGACAACGCCATTGAGCGACTGATGGAATTGCTGCGCATCGAATCGATCTCGACTGACCCCGCCTATAAGGCTGAATGCGACAAGGCCGCTGATCGCCTGGTCAAGGACCTGGAATCCATGGGCGTCGATGCCAGCAAGCGCCCCACGCCCGGCCATCCGATGGTCGTGGGCCATATCGGTGACACCGGCCCGCATCTGCTGTTCTATGGCCACTATGACGTGCAGCCGGTTGATCCGCTGGAATTGTGGGACAACCCGCCCTTCGATCCGCGGATCGAAGACACGCCTAGCGGCAAGGTCATTCGCGGGCGGGGCTCCTCCGATGACAAGGGCCAGTTGATGACCTTCGTCGAAGCCTGTCGCGCATGGATCGCCGTCAACGGCAACTTGCCCTGCCGCATCACGTTTTTCTTCGAAGGCGAGGAAGAATCCGGTTCACCGTCGCTGATCCCCTTCATGAAGGAAAACGCGGATGAGCTAAAATCCGACATCGCGCTGATCTGCGACACTTCCATGGTTGCGCCGGGTGTTCCGTCCATTGCGTCGCAGCTGCGCGGCATGCTGAAGGATGAATTCACGCTGCACGGGCCAAAGATGGACCTGCATTCGGGCCATTACGGCGGCCCTGCCCTGAACCCCTTGCGCGAGATCGCCAAGATCGTCGCCAGCTTCCACGACGAAGACGGTCGCGTCGCCGTGCCTAATTTCTATGACGGAGTGTCAGATATCTCCGACGATCTGCGCGGCCAGTGGCAAAACTGCGGATTCGATGAAAAGGAGTATCTCGAAAGCGTCGGCATGACCGAACCGCATGGCGAAAAGGGCTATTCCACGCTGGAGCAGCAATGGGCCCGCCCGACGCTGGAAATCAACGGCATGTGGGGCGGCTATATGGGTGCGGGCAGCAAGACCGTCATCCCTGCCGAGGCACATTGCAAGATCACCTGCCGCCTGGTGGGCGAGATGGACCCGGCCGAGGTCCGCAAGAACCTGCGTGCCCATGTCGAAGCCCGGCTTCCCGTCGACGCCCGCGTCGTCTGGGACGGTGATCTGGACGGCGCTCCCGCCGCAGTGATGAACACCGACCGTCCCGAATTCGACGCCGCGCGCAAGGCGTTGACGGATGAATGGGACCGCGAGGCCGTTCTGGTAGGCATGGGCGGCTCTATCCCGATCGCGGGGTTCTTCAAGGATGTTCTGGACATGGACGCGATGCTCATAGGCTTTGCCAATGACGACGACCGCATCCACAGCCCGAACGAGAAATACGACGTGGACAGCTTCCACAAGGGCATCCGCAGCTGGGCCCGCCTGCTGGCCGAAATCGCGAAGTAAGTGATCAGGGCGGGGACATCCCCGCCCTTTTCATTTCTCGCCGGACGCGCGGCGATGCATGCGATCTGCCATGACCCCGTGACCCGTGGCGCGCAGACCTTCAATGGTGCCTGCGTAGTCACGCGCATCGCGGTTCTGACTTAGCTTCGACTTCCCCAGCACCCGCTGCATGTCGATCTGGAACGCGACGATCCCTTCCAACATCCGATCCATGTAATCCTTGGGCGCATCCGCCATCTTCCACGCCCGGTCACCGTTCACCCGCCGCTCATGTGTGCGGGTCAACAATCCAACCGCCGCGCGTTTGGAATGTGTGTCATGTTGGAACGTAATCGGACCGGACACATGAACCACCTGATAATTCCATGTGGGCACATGACGGTGATGTTCCGGCTTTGACGGGTAGAAATTTGGCGAGACAAAGGCATCATCCGACCGAAAGATTGCCAGAACATCCTGCCCGTTCTCGATCAGGCGATGCATGTCATTTGCCAGCGCGACATGGCCAATCAGCCTTCTCTTCGGCCCGAGCAGAAGCGGAATGTGATTGGCGATCAGTCCATCATCCGTCTGCGCCACAATGCTTGCAAGCGGCGCCGTCTTGATGATCGCCGTGATCTGATCTGCGTCCGTTTCCTGAAAATGCGGCGGAGTATACATGCGGTGCCCTCGCTTGTTCGGAAGGTTTGCCTGATAGCACCTGCCACGCGGTCTGTCGCGCAAATATGCGTCGAACCGTCTTGGAGCGAAGGGGCGGATCAAGCCCGCCCCTTCCAGTTGGTTAGCCGCGCAGCGGTTCGATCTGCGTTGACCAAAGCTCTTCATCGGCCATGTCCATCAAGCGCACGGTCATCACGCCGGTATCCGCCGCAATGTCGACCTTACCGAAGAACTGATACCCTTCCGCCGGGGACATGTTCTGTCCCTGCTCGTCGGAGGGATATTTCGAATACAGCACTTCAGGACCGAAGGTGTTGTCGTACTGGCTGGGACCAAATGTGCCCGCGTGCAGCGGCCCGGAAACGAATTCGTAGAACGGTTCGAAATCCTGAAACTGCGCGCGATCGGGGCTGTAGTGATGCGCCGCCGTATGATGCACATCGGCTGTCAGCCAGACCGTGTTGGTCACCTTCGCGTGCTTGATGAAGGATAGAAGCTCCGCGATGTCATGTTCGCGGCCCAGAACGGGTCCGTCGCCATTCGCGCTGTTCTCGAACGCCTCGCCATCCGCGACGATCATCCCGATGGGCATATCTGCCGCGATCACCTTCCACAGCGCGTTGGACGCGGTCAGTTCGCGCTTCAGCCAGGCAAGCTGTTCCGGCCCGAGGAACGGAGCACCTTCCGGCTGGTCATTGGCATTATTCTCGCCGCGATACGTCCGCATATCGAGGAAGAAGATATCCAGGAGCGGCCCGTAGGATGCCTTGCGATAGACACGGTACGGTTCCGTCAGATGCGAGCGGATGGGGTACATCTCGTGGAAGGCCCGCGCCGCTCGGGCGGCCATCAAATTGCCCGATTTTACCGTGTAGCGATCATCATTGGTGAAATCTTCGTCCGGATACCAGTTGTTCGTGACCTCGTGATCGTCCCATTGATAGAAGATCGGAACCTCGGCGTTGAAGGCTCGCACATTGGTATCCATCATGTTGTAGAGATGCTGCTTGCGGAACTCGTCCAGCGTCTCGGCCACCTTGGTTTTCTGCTCGATCACGAGGTTCTTCCAGGTCGTGCCGTCTTTCAGTTCCACTTCTGCCGCCAGTGGGCCGTCGGCATAAACCGTATCGCCCGAGTGGATCATGAAGTCCGGCTTGTGGTTGAGCATCGTGTTGTAGGTGACCATGCCACCACGCGATTCGTCGATGCCCCAGCCCTGCCCGGCCGTGTCGCCCGACCAAACGAAAGATACGTCACGCAGGCCTGCTGGCGCGGTACGAAAACGACCTGTGACAGGCTCGGACACCGCGTTCGAATCGGCCAGATCCACCATCGTCACGCGGTAGAAAATGTCCTGATCCGACGGCAGCCCCTGCAACGCCAGTTTGCCGCTGAAATCGGTGGGCTCGCCAACGGCCAGTTGCTGCACGCGGCGCACGTCGGAAAAGCTCTCTGTTGTCGCCCATTCGACGACCATATTCGCTTCGCGATCCGTGCGTGACCAGATGACCGCGCCGTCATGGGCTACATCACCCGACTGTACGCCATGGGTGATCAGCGGGCGTGTCGAGGCCCGGCTAAAGGATGGAAGTGCGAGTGATCCGGCAAAAGCGACCGAACTGGCCAAAGCCTGGCGCCTGGTGATCTTGATGCTTGGCATGGGATTCTCCTTGCTGGTGTCAGGAGTGCCCCCGCTACCAACGCAGTGTAGAAGTCCCGTGACACCATCATGACGCCAATGCGACGATCACGACAAGCTACGCGCCCAGCACATCGAAGCCAGTGATGTCCATGTCTTCCACAGTTCCCACGCCTGTCTGCTGCACATCGTAGTCCATCTGTTCGAATGGGGTCATCGTGTCGTCGAGACATACCGACACCAACACGGCGACCGCGCCTGTAGTGAATACTGCTGTGGATCTCATCCCAATCCTCGAATCGATCACGGATCGCGATGCAAAGCATCGCTGCGAAAAGGCGTTTTGGGACTTGGGAAAAAAAGTGGCGCGGTTGACGGGGCTCGAACCCGCGACCCCCGGCGTGACAGGCCGGTACTCTAACCAACTGAGCTACAACCGCGCATACCCGCTGTGGACACTACGAATCCTGCGATGCAGAATCGTATTTCTAGATCGGATAGCGATGGCGCGGTTGACGGGGCTCGAACCCGCGACCCCCGGCGTGACAGGCCGGTACTCTAACCAACTGAGCTACAACCGCTCGCTATCCGCCAAGTTGCCCTCGGCGTGAGCGTCCTTCTAGGCATACCGCCGGGGGGCGTCAAGCGGCGAACAACAGGAATGAGGAGAAAATATTCGACCCTCTCGCTGCGTCAGCAGAAATGCGGGACAACCGGTCGCCGGCCACCCCGCCATCCCGTCAGTCACAGCCCCTTGGACTGATAGCTTTTTGCCACGCGGTCGATCGCTACAATATAGGCAGCGACGCGCAAATCATGAACATCGTCGCGCCCATGCCAGACCTCGCGCATGGATTGGTAGGCTGTGCGCATCGTGTCATCCAGACCAGACCGCACCAGTTCCAACTCATCCGCGCCACGTAGGTATTTATCCTTGAAATCGGGCGTCATGGACCATGCTCCACCCAGATACCGGTCAAGCCGTTCCAGTTCATCCACCAGCAGTTGGTGCCGCGCTTCTTCCTGTCGGCGCTGCATACGGCCAAACCGGATGTGGCTCAAATTCTTCACCCATTCGAAATAGGACACCGTCACACCACCCGCGTTGGCGTACATATCGGGGATGATGACGATGCCTTTCTTGCGCAGAATTTCATCCGCACCAAAGGTGATCGGTCCATTCGCGGCCTCGATGATCAGATTGGCGGAAATATTCGCGGCGTTGTTCAGATTGATGACACCTTCCAGCGCTGCCGGAACCAGGATGTCACATTCTTCTTCCAGCAACATGGCGCCGTTCTCGATGAAGGTCGCGCCGGGGAAGTCGCGCACGCCCCCATGTTCGGTGATCCACGCCTTCACCGCATCCACATCCAGACCCTCGGGTGAATGGATCGCCCCGTCCCTCTCGATGATTCCGATGATGATCGAATCGTCCTCGGTTTGCAGGAACTTCGCGGCGTGATAGCCCACATTGCCAAGCCCCTGAACGATGACGCGTTTGCCCGCCAGCTTGCCGGTCAAATTGGCCTTCGCAACATCTTCGGGATGGCGGAAGAACTCGCGCAGCGCATACTGCACGCCTCGTCCCGTCGCTTCGACCCGTCCGGCGATCCCGCCCGCATGGATGGGTTTACCCGTCACACAGGCGTTTGCATTGATGTCGGTGGTGTTCATGCGGCGGTACTGGTCCGCGATCCACGCCATTTCACGCTCGCCAGTCCCCATATCCGGCGCAGGCACGTTCTGGCTGGGGTTGATCAGGTCACGCTTGGCCAGTTCATAGGCGAAGCGACGGGTGATAAGTTCCAACTCCCGCTCGTCATATTCCAGCGGGTCGATACACAGCCCCCCTTTGGAGCCTCCGAACGGCGTTTCCACCACTGCGCATTTATAGGTCATAAGCGCCGCAAGCGCCTCGACTTCGTCCTGATTGACGTGGGGCGAATAACGGATACCGCCTTTGACTGGCTCCATGTGTTCGGAATGAACAGACCGGTATCCGGTGAAGGTGTGAATATCGCCGCGCAGGCGCACGCCGAAGCGGACGGTGTAGGTGGCGTTACAAACCCGGATTTTCTGTTCCAGGCCGGGGGGAAGCTGCAACAGCGCGACAGCGCGGTTGAACATCAGATCGACTGATTCCCGAAAGGACGGCTCTTTGATAGCTGGATCGGATACGGGCGACTGTGGTTGCATGGCAAATCTCGAAAATGAGTGTCGGTGCCACATCAGTATGACACAGTCGCACCCTAGTTCTAAAACTGCTCAAAACAACAGCATATATCGTGATATTATCAGATAGCGCGCCTTATTTGATTGAGTTTTCCGTATTCTCCACGATTTGCGCGGCGAGCATCTCGGCCATGAACTTGGCTTGCCCGGCGCTTGTGACGCCCCCGATTCCGACGCGCTTCCCAACGCGCCACCAAAGCCCGGGCGCCCAGCCGCGCGGCGCCTTACGCTTCAGGCGCACGACAAAGCCGTTCGACGGTTTGAAAGCGAACACACCCCGATCCAGCCCCGCGACATCGGACAGGTTGCACAGATGTGTGCCGTCGCTGGTGCTCAGTGCGTCACGGGTCAGTATGATTGACGCGTGCGTCGCTTGCCAAAGCCGCAAGGTCAGCCACAACGCCACACCGCCGCACACCAGCAGATAGATCAGCCATCCGGCCGAACTCGGCGGCGTGACAACCGCAAGGATCAGCAACAACGCCGAAACGCTGAACAGGACCGCCGTTGCAAAAATGCGGCGCGGGCCGGAAGGCTGCACGACAGCAAGCGGTTCATCGCTGGTTTCAGTGTCCATCTTCGCCTTCCGATTCTTCCAGGTGCTGGCATATTGCCCACTCGGCACGCTAATCTAGCGCCACAAGCAAGCCGCACTCAAACCGCAGGACAGCATCAGGTGCAAGACATAACAACGCGGATCGCAATACTGGGCGCAACATGCGCGATCCTTTCATTGACGGGGTGTGCTCCGCAGGGCTTTCCCGAGAACCCGCTTCTGACGGTCGATGAATCGCTCGCATATCCCCGGATCGAGCCGCTGGAAGCCCTCCCGCAACCACCTGAACTGCCCTCCGATCCCTCTGATCCCGATCCTGACCTTCAGGCGCGGGGCGATGCGCTGCGGACACGGGCGGACGCAATCCGCCGCCAATCGAACTGATCCCCACCCCTGCCGCGTTGCACGCATCCTGTGAACCGGATAGGAACCGCGCGGATATTAGTTGATGGAGTCTGTCTCATGAACACGCCGTTGCGTCTGGGTATTGCGGGTCTTGGAACCGTGGGGCGCGGCGTGGTCACAATGGTTCAGACCCGCGCCGATCTATTGGCTACCCGCACCGGTCGCAGGATCGAGATCACCGCCGTTTCCGCTCGCTCCCGTCACAAGGATCGCGGCATTGATTTGTCCGCCTATGACTGGGAAGACGATCCGGTGGCGCTTGCCCATCGCGACGACGTGGACGTCGTTGTCGAACTGATTGGTGGCAGCGACGGCCCGGCCAAGGCCCTGGCCGAAGCCGCTTTCGCGAATGGCAAGGATATCGTAACCGCGAACAAGGCCATGATTGCGATCAATGGGCAGACGCTCGCCGAACAGGCCGAAGCTGCCGGACGCGTCCTGCGCTTCGAGGCCGCAGTTGCAGGCGGCATCCCGATCGTGAAGGCCCTGACAGAAGGGTTGGCCGGAAACAAGATCAACCGTGTCATGGGCGTGATGAACGGGACCTGCAACTACATCCTGACCCGCATGGAAGATGCCAAGCTTCCATATGATACCGTGTTCGACGAGGCCCATCAGTTGGGATATCTGGAGGCCGATCCGACACTTGACGTGGGCGGGATCGATGCGGGGCACAAGCTGGCGATCCTTGCGTCCATCGCATTCGGCACCAAGCCGAATTTCGAGGACATGATTCTGGAAGGCATCGAGCACATCACGTTCGAAGACATTCGGCGGGCGTCCGATATGGGCTATCGTGTGAAGCTTCTGGGGGTCGCGCAAATGTCCGGTCGAGGGCTGGAACAGCGCATGACACCGTGCCTGGTTCCCAAGGGATCGCCGCTCGGCCGGTTGGAAAACGCCACCAATATGGTCGTTGTCGAAGCCGAAGAAGCTGGCCAGATCACCCTGCGCGGCGCGGGTGCCGGTGAAGGCCCCACGGCCTCTGCCGTCATGTCCGACATCATCGACATCGCGCGCGGGCTGCGGCTGTCCACCTTCGGCCAACCGGCCACGACGCTTCAAGAAGCCCCTGCCGCGCTCGCGCCCATCCCCGCGCAATATTACCTTCGGCTCGAACTCCTCGACAAACCCGGTGCTCTCGCGCGGATCGCGTCTGCCCTTGGCGAAGCTGGCATTTCCATCGACCGGATGCGCCAATACGGCCATGCCGACGCAACCGCCCCCGTGCTGATCGTGACGCACAAAGCAACACGCGACGCGCTGGATCACGCGCTGGAGGCCTTCAAGCAAACCGGCGTTCTGGCAGGTGAGGCTGTCGCGATCCGGATCGAGCAGGTATAACGCACCCAAGTGGCGCGGCCACACCCCAACACAGGCTAGGAGAAATACCCATGGCGACACCCGTTGATTTCAATGACAGGATGCTGTCGCTCGGCCTCGCCCGTGTATCCGAGGCGGCGGCGCTCGCATCCGCGAAACTGATCGGGCGCGGCGACGAAAAGGCGGCGGACCAAGCCGCCGTCGATGCCATGCGCACGCAGCTGGATATGCTTGAAATACAAGGGGTTGTCGTCATCGGTGAAGGTGAACGCGACGAAGCCCCGATGCTCTATATCGGTGAAGAGGTCGGCGCAGGAAAGGGGCCAGAGGTCGACATCGCGCTCGATCCGCTGGAAGGCACGACACTGACCGCCAAGGACATGCCCAACGCGCTGACCGTCATCGCCATGGGGCCGCGCGGCTCCATGCTGCACGCACCGGACGTCTACATGGACAAGCTGGCCATTGGCCCCGGCTATCCTGTCGACGTGGTGTCGTTGGATATGTCGCCTTCCGAGCGCGTCGCTGCGCTCGCCAAGGCGCGCGGCTGCGCGATGAGCGATATTTCCGTCTGCGTTCTGGAACGCCCCCGCCATGACGAGATGATCGATGAACTGCGCACGACCGGCGCGGCCATTCGCCTGATCACCGATGGTGATGTTGCTGGCGTGATCCACTGTGCCGAGGCCGACAAAACCGGAATCGACATGTATATGGGATCGGGCGGCGCGCCCGAGGGTGTTCTTGCCGCTGCCGCACTCAAATGCATGGGCGGTCAGATGTGGGGTCGCCTGTTGTTCCGCAACGACGATGAAAGGGGCCGCGCGACCCGCGCCGGCATCACCGATTTCGACCGCATCTACAGCCGTGACGATCTGGTTACGCAGGATGTGATCTTTGCAGCGACCGGAGTCACCGACGGCTCTCTGGTGTCAGGCATCAAGCGCGAAGTCGGCCACTTGACCGCCGAAACCATCCTGATGCGTTCCAAGACCGGATCGGTCCGGCGCATGTCCTACCGCAACCCCATCGAACATATGTAATGGCGGCTGGCGGGTATCTCGGCGTCTCGAAATCCATAACGGGCCGGAACTGGATCGGCCCTGCCCCCGCTGTGGACCGGCAGGCCGAGGCCATCGCGCAAGCGACCGGTCTGCCCCGCCCGCTGTGCCAGACACTGGCCCGCACGGGACTTGGCCCGGCAGACGCCGAAGCCTATCTGACCCCCAACCTGAAAGACCTTCTGCCCGACCCGCGCGGGCTGAAGGACATGGACAGGGCCGCCGCCCGTTTTCTGAAAGCGGTGCATACTCGCGAAAGAATCGCCATCTTCGCCGATTACGATGTGGATGGCGGATCCTCCGCCGCGCTGCTGATGCGTTGGCTGCGCAGCGTGGGGCTGCCCTCGACGCTTTACGTTCCCGACCGGATCGACGAAGGCTACGGCCCCAACCCGCCCGCCATGCGCGCCCTGGCCGAAAACCACGACCTGATCATCTGCGTCGATTGCGGCACCCTGTCATTCGAGGCGCTGGATGCCGTCCCGTCTGGCACCGATGTTGTCGTGCTGGACCACCATCTGGGCGGGGAAACCCTGCCCCGCGCCGTTGCGGTCGTGAACCCGAACCGCCAGGATGAAAACGGCGAGTTGGCGCATCTTTGCGCGGCTTCGGTGGTCTTTCTGATGCTGGTGGAGGCCAACCGCCTTCTGCGCGAATCCGGCCAATCCGGTCCCGACCTTATGGCGCTTCTGGATATCGTCGCGCTGGCAACTGTCGCCGATGTAGCGCCCCTGATCGGGGTGAACCGCGCCCTGGTGCGTCGTGGTCTTCAGGTGATGGGCCGTCGCGACCATGCTGGGCTTGTCGCCCTGTCCAATGTCGCACGTCTGGATCAGGCTCCCTCCGCCTATCATCTGGGTTATGTATTGGGGCCACGCATCAATGCAGGCGGCCGTGTCGGTCAGGTTGATCTGGGTGCAAGGCTGCTTGCGACCGACCAGCCCGACGAAGCCCGCGCCCTTGCCATGAAACTGGATGGTTTCAACACCGAACGCCGCGAAATCGAATCGCTGGTCTCCCAGGCAGCGATCGCACAGGCCGAAGCCCGCGGTCTGGACGCACCGCTCGTCTGGGCCGCTGGCGAAGGCTGGCATCCGGGCGTCGTCGGCATCGTTGCCTCGCGCCTGAAAGAGGCCACGAATCGTCCCGCCATCGTCATCGGGCTGGACGACGGTGAAGGCAAAGGTTCCGGCCGGTCCGTTACCGGCATTGATCTGGGCGCCAGCATCCACCGGCTGGCGGAGGAAGGTCTGCTGATCAAGGGCGGCGGTCACAAGATGGCCGCAGGCCTGACCGTGGCCCAAGACAAGCTGGACGCGGCCATGGCCCGCCTCGGCGATCTTCTGGCACGACAAGGGGCCGGAGATATCGGTCCCGCCGACCTGAAACTCGACGGCACGCTCATGCCCGGCGCAGCAACACCCGAACTGATCGCGCAGTTGGAACGTGCAGGCCCATTCGGTGCCAGCGCCCCCGCGCCGCGCTTCGCCATGCCCGACTTGTTCCTCCGCCATACACGCCGCGTGGGCGACAAGCATCTCAAGATCACAGCCGCCGCCGAAATCGGCCCGACCATAGACGCCATCTGCTTCGGGGCGTTCGACGGACCGCTCGGCGATGAACTGTGCCGGCTCGAGAAATCCCGCGTCCACCTGGCAGGTCGGCTGGATCTGAACAGCTGGGGCGGGCGTCAGACGGTGCAGCTTCGGCTCGAAGACGCAGCGCACGCAGCTAACACCTGACGCAAGGCCAAATTCTACCTTACGCAACGTCGCTCAAATAGCTTTCAAAGAAACGCATTTTTTTCGAAATTTGCTCTTGCGCCCCCCCCGCGATTTGCCTAATTACCGCCTCACGCCACGGCGCTGGCCCGTTCGTCTATCGGTTAGGACGCCAGGTTTTCAACCTGGAAAGAGGGGTTCGATTCCCCTACGGGCTACCACTTCCTTTAGGAAGTTGTTGCATTTACAGATAATTCGGATCGGTTTAACAAGGCTGCTCTCGCTGTGTAGCGCGTCTAAAAGATGTGCTCCGAACACCGCTTCCCAACAGCCATGCTTCTGCCAGCGCGTGAATGAAATGGCACATTTGCGCGCTCTGTGACCGCCGACAAAGCCAAAGAAGCGGCCGCGATCCCTGGGTAGTGTACCGCTGCAGCACCTCCTGCATCTGGCCAATTTCGTGCAGCGCCTCACCGTCCACCACGGTGCGATGAGACCGGAGAAGACGCGTCTACTGCTCAGCACAAGGAAAAGGCCCGCCATTATGGCGAGCCTTTTCGCGATCTTCCTGTACAGCGCACGAACGGTGTACGCCCCGTGCACCGCTTGTGTACGCGTCTAGCCGCCCATCAGGCTCGGTACAATCGTGACGACCTGCGGGAAAAACCAAAGCAGTAGCAAACCGACCACCTGGATCAGAACGAATGGCAGCACGCCGCGATAGATGTGGGTCGTGGTCACCTCGGGCGGTGCGACCCCGCGCAGATAGAACAGCGCAAAGCCGAAAGGCGGGGTCAGGAAGCTGGTCTGCAAATTGACCGCGATCATGATCGTCACCCATTTCGGATCCATCGTTCCGCCATAGATGACCGGTCCGACGATCGGCACGACGATGTAGATGATCTCAAGGAAATCAAGCACAAAACCCAGGATGAACAGCACCAGCATCACGATCAGAAAGACCTTCCACTCCTGATCGAAGCTCCGCAGAAATCCCTGGATGTAGTGCTCACCGCCAAAGGAAATCACCACCAGATTCAAAAGCTGCGACCCGATCAAGATGGTGAACACCATCGAGGTGACCTTGGCTGTTTCCCGGACAACCGGTCCAAGAACACCGGTTCTGAAAAGCACCCAGCAACTGTAGAGTATACCGAAGAACGCGAAGTGATACGCACCCTGCGCCATGATGAACGCGACCCAGTCCTCGAACGGTACATCTTCGCGGTTGATGCGAAGGTCGAAGTTCACACCCAGCAAGATCATGATAACAATA
This sequence comes from Qingshengfaniella alkalisoli, assembly GCF_007855645.1. Taxonomy (GTDB): domain Bacteria; phylum Pseudomonadota; class Alphaproteobacteria; order Rhodobacterales; family Rhodobacteraceae; genus Qingshengfaniella; species Qingshengfaniella alkalisoli. The sequence goes on along the minus strand of NZ_CP042261.1, from coordinate 752,949 downwards.
GCGAAACTCGCGCCGATAATGACCTTCCCGGTGCGCCCTTCATCCTTCAGCCGACGATATGCGGCCAGCATGATCGCGCCCGAGGCCCCCAGTGCCGCGGCAGGCGTCGGATTCGTGATCCCGCCAAGGATCGACCCGAGAACGGCCACAATCAACACCAGCGGCGGGAAGACTACGCGGATCAGATCATTCTTGCCGAGCCTTTTGACCGCCGGTCCGCAGCCGTAAAGCGCGATGGTGACAGGAATGGCCAGCAACAGCACACATTGGCCGGGCGTCGTGGTCGGGCCGATGAACAGGAAGTCCACAAGCAGACCCAGCACAACACCACCCAGACCGATCCAGATAGGACGTCCGTCAGCCGTGGGTGAAACACCGCGCGCCGTGGTCAATGTCAGCGCCAGCAGCAGCATGATGATCGTGACGCCGGTGCCCAAAGGTGCGGCGGCTGCGATCTTCCGGGTGCGCGCCTCCGCGATTTCATCCTCGGACAGGGCATGGCTAATTTCCAGCCCGCCTTGCGCCGCAATTGCTTCCTGCTGCTCGATCGCAAGATCCCATTTCTCCTGACCGTGCAATTCGATCATGGAGGCTTGGCACTGCTCCGACACATTCGTGCGCAGAACCGCGCCCTGCCCAGCGTCGGAGTAACTGTCGACGATGATAGTCTGTGACCCGACAACGCCCAGCGAGGTCAGCGCAATGGTGCCGCCGATCAGCAGTGCCGGAACGAACAGAAACCAACCCAGTGCTTCGTTGCGCGTGATGATCTCACTGCCGCTCCGCTCACTGATAACTGGCGGTGCGTGGCGCGGGTCGTACATCGCATAGCCGAAGGCATAAGCGGCATAGAGCACTGCCAGCAGAATTCCCGGCAGAAGTGCTGCCTGAAACAACGTGCCAACCGACACAACAGCCGCCTGTCCCAGATAGGTCAGCGCATCGGAACATCCGGCAGCTACGGCGCGGGTTTCCTGCGCGGCAGAATACAGGTCGCCCGCCAACGTTCCCAGAAGCACGATCACGATGGACGGCGGAATGATCTGCCCCAACGTTCCGGATGCAGCAATCACACCCGTTGCAAGTTCCGGCGAGTAATTGTTACGCAGCATCGTTGGAAGCGACAGCAGACCCATGGTGACAACCGTCGCACCGACAATGCCAGTGGATGCCGCAAGAAACGCCCCCACGACCACCACAGACACAGCCAAACCACCAGGCAGCGGTCCGAAAACCTTCGCCATCGTGGTCAGCAGATCATTCGCGATGCGCGAGCGCTCCAGCGTGATGCCCATCATCACGAACATCAGCACTGCAAGCAACGTCTCGATCGAAGCCCCCGCGATGACGCGTTCATTCATCCGGTTGACGATGAAGGACAGGTTGCGATCCATCGCCTGTTCCCAACCGCCAGCGAATAACGGCTCGGCTATTCTTGGTAGATCCGGATATCGGAACGTTGTGATATCTATTCGAGCAACACCCTCGGCGATCAGCGCGCTATACGCTTCGCTCGATGTGTCGACCGCCTGATGAATCAGCAACCCGGCACTATCAAGCGCCGCGATAATTCCAAAAGACAGAATACCCGCCCCGCCGATGGCAAACGCCACCGGAAAGCCGGTCATTATCCCGCCGAAAAGGCAAAGGAAAACGATGATCAGGCCGATTTCGACCCCATCAAGTCCGAAAAGCATCTGGTCCCGCCCCTGTTGTCTTATTGCGCCGCGTGCGTCAGACCATCGTCAGTCTGCACATCGCGATCGAGATATTTGTCATCGGACGCCTCACCTTCACGAAGCTCCATGAAATTGCGGTAGAAGAAGGCCATCGCCTGCAGGAACATCATGAAAACGAAAGCAAGGATCAGCACCTTGAACAGGAAATACGCGTTGAACCCGTTCGGCGAGAAGCCAATGGTTTCAACGTTCCATTTTACGATGGTTGCCTTTCGCATGATGAGATCCAGTTGATCCGACGCCGAAATCTTCGGTGTGATCAAATGCCGCCACAGGAAGAACCAGCTATACATCCAGGTTAGAACCAGCACCGGTACCATGAAGAACAGTGCACCAAACATATCGATATACTTTTTCCTGCGACGTGAAATGGCTCCGTAAACCAGATCAACACGCACATGGCCGCCCTGAATAAAGGTGTAGGCGCAGCACAACGATACCACCATGGCGTTGTAGAGCTTCAGTTCTTCCGAGAACCACGACAGATCCTTGGTGAACATCGTCCCGAATGGTCCCATCGAAATCTCGGAGACCAGGAAGATACGTTGAAGGAAAACGATCATGGTCTGCTGTAGCACCATGATCAGGCCGGCCCATGCGAAGAAGCGCCCCACGGAGTTGCCGAACCATTCGACCACACGAACGTAGCCCCAAAGCACCTGCCCCCGCCAGATGCCGATGATCGTCAGCAACAAGAAGGCCGTGAGCACGAAGAAGAAAAACTCTACCGATCCGCCGTAGTAAATGAAACGAACAAGTGATTCCTTGTTCGACCAATCCAGCCAGTCGGCGGGATGAGTGATTGCCCAACCAGCGCTGTAGAATGCCCCGGCGATGTTCTGGACGATCCAGATCAGGAAGCCCACAATGCCGCCCGGACCCGATGGCTCCTCCATGTCGCGCTCCTCGAGAAAGTGACGTGTTCAAACGGAACAGCCCGCCTCCTGAAGGCAAGGCGGGCTGCAAAGTCTATGCTTTCGATCAACTGCCGAGTACGCGGTCACGCTGACGAGCATAGGCACCGGAGGCACGATTGATCCAGCCCGACGAGGCTTTCATTTTTTCCATATAGTTGTCGTAGGTTTCCTTGAAGATGTCGTCGCCCATGAACTCTTCATAGACCTTCTGCGACGCCGAACCGAACGCGTCCCAAACACTGTCGGGGAATTCGAGAATTTTCACTCCAGCAGAGGACAGACGCTGCAGCGCGGCGCCATTGTTCATACCGTACTGGGCAAGATTCCAGTGATCTGCATGGCCACAAGCGATCTCGATCTGCTTCTGTTGCGTTGGCGTCAGGTCGTTGAACACTTCGAGGTTCGTCGCCAGTGAAAGACCCGCAGCAGGCTCATGGAAACCTGCGGTATAGTAGAACTTGGTAATTTCCTGGAAACCGATCTTTTCGTCCGACCACGGACCGACCCATTCGGTGCCGTCGATCGCACCGGACGACAGAGCCTGATAAATTTCGCCTCCGGGCAAGTTCTGCACGGATACGCCCATGTATCCGAGTGCCTTGCCGCCCAGACCCGGCATACGGAACTTCAATCCCTGAAAGTCTTCCGGGCCATTGATTTCCTTGCGGAACCAACCGCCGGCCTGCGCGCCGGTGTTACCAGCCAGGAAGGATTTGATATTGAATATCTCACCCAGCGAGTGGTGCTGTTCCATCCCGCCACCGTGGTAATACCAATTGTTGTGCTCCTCTGCAGTCATGCCGAACGGAACACCGGTGTAGAACGCAAATGCCGGGTGCTGGTTGATGAAGTAGTAATCCGCGCCATGATACATGTCCGCCTGACCGGAGGATACGGCGTCGAAAACTTCGAACGCACCGACCAGTTCGCCTGCATGTTTGACTTCGACTTCAAGCGCACCGTCCGAGATGGCGTTAATGTTTTCAGCAGTTTTGTCCGCAGCGTCGGCCAGGCCGGCAAAGCCTCGCGGCCAAGTCGTCACCATTGTCAGCTTGCGCGGTGCCCCTTGTGCAACGGCTGGTGCTGCCAGGCTCGAAGCAGCGGCTGCACCACCACCCAGAGCAGAAGTGCGAAGAAATGAACGGCGATCCATTAAGTTGTCCTCCCTGTTGGACTCGTTATGACCTAGACGGATTCTTTTTTGGTGGATCGGACCGTAGCTTTCGCCAAATGATCAGAAAATACCTAAAACTACGTAGCCAGACGTAATAAAAGTACATTTTCTGGATCATTTACGTTTGGTTACGCATGTCGTGACAAAGCAAGTCAGAGAGATATGGTGCGCAGCAGCCCTGGAACGCATGATGGAGCACCCCCTGCTAAGCCTTGGACGCACACTGAACCTGCGCCAGAAAATGGTGCTGCTGGCCTCTATTCCACTGGTGCTGGCTGTTGCCGCGATTGCCCTACTGGTCGCCTTCCAGGAACGACAACTGGCCGAACGCGAGATCCGCACGCTCGAGACACAGTTAGTGGCAGCAAAGGAAGCGGAACTCCGCAACTACCTTTCGATCGCCCGCAACGCCATCATCAACATCTATGGACGCGCAGCGCCCGATGACGAAGCAGCCAAACTCGCTGCCGGTCAGATTCTATCATCCATGACCTTCGGGGCGGATGGGTATTTCTTCGTGTTCGACTATGACGGCAACAACCTGGTCGCGCCACGCCGAACGGAACTCATTGGCAGAAACTGGAGTGGCTTAACCGATACCCATGGCACGCCGATAACCGACGAGCTGATCAAGATCGCACGAAACGGTGGCGGATATCATAGCTTCGAATGGGAAAAACCATCCACGGGCGAAACGGCACAGATGGTATCTTATGTCATCGGGTTACAGGACTGGCAGTGGGTAATCGGCACCGGCATTTTCGTCGATGACATTATCGAGGCCGTCGCGGCCACACGTGCTGAAGTCCAGCGGCGAATTCGGAGGACCTTTATCTATATCGGTGCAATCGCGCTCGGCGCGTTGCTCATGGTTTATTCCACCGGTTTAGGGCTGAACATCCGCGACCGGCGTGCGGCCGATCGCAAGCAGCATCAACTGACGCAACGGATCGTTGACGCGCAGGAAGAAGAACGCAGCCGCGTGGCCCGAGAACTTCATGACAGTATCAGCCAGATCTTGGTGGGTATCCGTTACGCACTGGAACTGGCCCGGCGCCAAGTGTCCAGCGGAGATGCACGCGCGGAAACAACCCTGCAAGGCGGTGTGAGCCACCTCAATGTCGCGATTCATGAGGTCAGGCGCATCAGCCGCGACCTCCGGCCGGCTATTCTGGATGATCTGGGTCTCGGTCCTGCCCTTCAAGCGCTGACGGAAGACTTCAGCAAACGCACCGGGATCGAAACCCAGTTTCAAACCGTGGTGTTTCACAACCGCCTCGACAAGGACGCCCGCATTGCACTCTATCGAATCGCCCAAGAGGCGCTGACAAACGTCGAACGGCACTCCGGCGCGACACAGGTGGAAATCAAGCTCTACGGGCACAAACATGGCGGGACGCTTTGGATACGTGACAATGGATGCGGGATACGCGACACTCGGAATGGTCCGGGATTGGGGCTGCGCAACATGCAAGAACGGGTCGAACAACTTGATGGCGAATTCAGCATAGACAGCAGTCGCGACGGAACCACCATTGAAGCCCGTGTGCCGCTGAGCCACATGCTGACGCCGGAAAGCAAGACAGGACGAAACGCATGACCGCCACCAGAGTATTGATTGTGGACGATCACCCAATGGTGGCCGAGGGCGTCCGCGCCATTCTGGAAACCTATGACGATATCAACATCGTCGGCACGCTGACCACGGGACGAGAGGCGGTGCAAAGCGTTCCCGATCTTCGGCCAGACGTGATCCTAATGGATCTGAATATGCCCGATATCGGAGGGTTGACCGCGACCGAGATGATCCTGGAACGCGCCCCAGACATGCGCATTCTTATCCTGTCGATGCATGATACGGCCGAATACATCAGCACGGCGCTGTCACATGGCGCGCTGGGATATGTGCTGAAGGACGTCCCGACAGAGGAGATCAAGACCGCGATCGACACGGTCATGCGCGGCGACCGATACCTGTGCACGGGCGCAACCGCCTCGCTTGCACCGAAAACCGCAGATGGGCGCGAGCCACTTACGTCGCGCGAGCAAACCGTGCTGCTGCAACTGGCGCAGGGACGGTCGAACAAGGAGGTCGCCGCGGAGCTGGATATATCCATCCGTACGGTCGAAACCCACCGCAAGAACATAAAGCGCAAACTGGGTATCAGCAGCACGGCAGGGCTGACGCGCTACGCACTGGAACATGGTGTTTTGCAAGGCACGGGTGTGCGTCTCTGAAGTGCATCTTCTGCCGCTTCGTTCACCTGGATTCACGTATTGGCGCGGGCCAAAGCCCAAAATTGTGCGAAACAGCACCAGATATTCCTTTAATTACAGGAAATTTGTCACTTCTTTTGTAAAATGTCGATTCTTGGCATCTTTGCGACATTAAATTTCCGAACATGAGGTTGACCTTCGCCGCAGCCGCACATAAAGTCCCGCTATCGTAAAGGGGAACCTCGATTATGAACTCTCTTGTAGTGGTCCTAATTGGATATTGGCGCATGGGTCGGTAACGTACACCATAATGACCGCATGCGCCCTCGAGTAACTTCGGGGGCTTTTTTATGACTGCATCATGGATGGCATCACAATACGGAGCAAAACGATGACCAAGATGACCGGAGCGAAGATGGTGGTTCAGGCCCTGAAAGATCAGGGTGTGGACGTCGTATTCGGATATCCCGGTGGTGCTGTCCTACCGATTTACGACGCAATTTTTCAGCAGAATGACATTCGTCACATTCTGGTGCGGCACGAACAGGGCGCGGTTCACGCGGCCGAGGGATATGCCCGCTCGACGGGCAAACCCGGCGTCGTTCTGGTAACCTCCGGCCCCGGCGCAACCAATGCGGTTACGGGGCTGACCGACGCGCTGCTCGACTCGATCCCTTTGATAGTTCTTTCGGGTCAGGTCCCCACCTTCATGATCGGCAACGACGCCTTTCAGGAAGCGGACACCGTTGGCATTACGCGCCCGTGCACCAAGCACAACTGGCTGGTGAAGGATACGGCGGATCTGGCCGGCACGATCCATCAGGCATTTCACGTTGCCAAGTCCGGTCGGCCCGGCCCCGTGCTGGTCGATGTCCCGAAGGATGTTCAGTTTGCTTCGGGCACCTACGTCTCGCCCGAAAAGGCATCGACCGGGCATTACCAGCCGCGTGTGAAAGGCGATCCGGAACAGATCGAACGCCTGGTCGAACTGATCGAAACTGCCGAACGCCCAATCTTCTACACCGGCGGCGGAGTTATCAATTCGGGCCCGCAAGCCAGTGCGCTGCTGCGCGAGTTGGTCGGCGCGACGAATTTCCCCGTCACCTCCACCCTGATGGGTTTGGGTGCGTATCCCGCGTCCGGCGACAACTGGTTGGGTATGCTGGGAATGCACGGGCTGTATGAAGCCAACCTCGCCATGCATGGCTGTGACCTGATGATCAATGTCGGGGCGCGCTTCGACGACCGTATCACCGGCCGGGTTCAGGATTTCAGCCCGCATTCGATCAAGGCGCATATCGACATCGATCCGTCTTCCATCAACAAGGTCATCCATGCCGATATCCCGATTATCGGCGATGTTGGCACCGTTCTGGAAGAGGTTCTGGCCCTGTGGAAATCCAGAGGCGCGAAAACCAATGCAGAAGGTATCGCGAAGTGGTGGGCGAGCATCAACGACTGGAAGAAGGTCCGGTGTCTTGACTACACAAGATCCGAAAAAACGATCAAACCACAATACGCGCTGGAACGTCTCGAAGCACTGACCAAGGGGCGTGATCGCTACATTACCACCGAGGTTGGCCAGCACCAGATGTGGGCGGCGCAATTCCTTGGCTTCGACGATCCAAACCGCTGGATGACCTCCGGTGGTCTGGGAACCATGGGCTACGGGTTCCCTGCTTCCATCGGTGTTCAGGTCGCACACCCCGACGCGCTCGTCATCAACGTTGCGGGCGAAGCGTCCTGGCTGATGAACATGCAGGAGATGGGTACGGCTGTTCAGTTCCGCCTGCCGGTCAAACAATTCATCCTCAACAATGAACGGCTCGGCATGGTACGCCAATGGCAGGAATTGCTCCATGGCGAACGCTACAGCCACAGCTGGTCCGAAGCCCTGCCCGATTTTGTGAAGCTGGCCGAAGCTTTCGGAGCCAAGGGCATCATTTGCAATGACCCTGCCGATCTGGATGACGCGATCATGGAAATGCTGGACCATGACGGCCCGGTGATCTTCGATTGCCTGGTTGAGAAGCATGAGAACTGTTTCCCGATGATCCCGTCGGGCGAGCCGCACAACAAGATGCTTCTAGGCGAAGCCTCCACGCATGGTGCCATCGGCACTCCCGGCGCTGTTCTGGTTTAAGGGAACGCAATAAATGTCTGCACTCAAAATAAAAAAAGGCACGTCCAAGCACTCTGCCTATGACCTGCGCAGCCATCTGAGCGATGCGCAGGAAAGGCATACATTGGCGGTCGTGGTCGACAATGAAAGCGGGGTTCTAGCCCGCGTGATCGGGCTGTTTTCCGGGCGTGGCTACAACATCGACAGCCTGACCGTGGCAGAAATCGACCACACCGGACACAGGTCTCGCATCACCGTCGTGACGACCGGAACGCCGCAAGTGATTCACCAAATCAAGGCGCAGCTGGAGCGGATGGTGCCCGTCTACGAGGTGCATGATCTGACGGTAGAAGGACCGTCTGTTGAACGCGAACTGGCCCTCATCAAGGTGACGGGCGAAGGCGAGAAACGGGTCGAGGCCCTGCGCCTGGCCGACATCTTCCGTGCAAAGGTCGTGGATACGTCGCTCAACAGCTTCATCTTCGAGATCACCGGCACACCGGACAAGGTTGATGCCTTCGCGGATCTGATGCGCCCGTTGGGTCTGATCGAGGTCGCCCGTACCGGGATTGCCGCCCTATCCCGAGGCGCGAAGTAAGCACCTCGACCCGGACAGTATTTGTTCGACAAATCAGCTTGAAGCTCTCGCGGCGTTGATGTTTGTTACCGCAAACAGACGCTGCGGGAGAGACAGGCAAATGGGCAACGCCACATTCCACGACCTTAAGGGGAAATCGGTCTTCATCACCGGAGGTGGCTCAGGGATAGGTGCAGCGCTGACCGAAGCCTTCATAGCACAGGGCGCGAAGGTGGCCTTTGTGCAGCGATCCGATGCGACAGCATTTTGCGACGACATCGAAGCCAAGCATGGCAACCGCCCCCAGTTCATTGCCTGTGACATCACTGACATATCGGCCCTGCAATCGGCTATCGATCAGGCCAGCGACTTTCACGGACCAATCGACGTGCTGGTCAACAACGCGGCCAATGACGACCGACACAATGTCGAGGATGTGACCGAGGAGTATTGGGACCGGTGCCAGTCCATTAACCTGAAGCCTTACTTCTTCGCCTGTCAGGCGGTCGCCCCCGCGATGCGGAAGGCCGGCCGTGGAGCAATCGTCAATTTCAGTTCCATCACTTACATGATGGGGGCACCCGGACTGGTCGGTTATTCCACGGCAAATGCCGGCATAAACGGAATGAGCCGCAGCCTGGCCCGCGAACTCGGCGCCGACGGTATTCGGGTGAATGCGTTGATGCCCGGCTGGGTTCTGACCGAACGCCAGAAGGACAAGTGGGCCAGTCCTGAAGCGCTCGCCGCCCATCTTGAGCGTCAATGCCTCAAGGAGCACCTTGTTCCGTCTGATATTGCTGAGGGCGTTCTGTTTCTGGCCTCCGACACAAGCCGCATGATGACGGGCCAGGCGCTTGTGATTGATGGCGGTTTCGTGGTGACGGGATGACAGGCACGGTGGACCGCCTCGCATGGGTGGCGATTGACTGGGGAACCTCTCATCTTCGTTGCTGGGCGATGGATAGAGACGATCGCCCTCTGGCCACCGCAAGCTCAGACAAGGGTATGGGAAAGCTGCGCCCTGACGAATTCGAAGCCAGCCTAGTCGAACTGATTTCGCCTTGGCGCGCTGAAAGTGGCCCCCTCAACTGCATCGCGTGCGGCATGGTCGGTGCTCGACAAGGCTGGATCGAGGCCGAATACGCCATCGCCCCCTGCCCGCCTGTCGCCGCGAATTGCACCCTTGCACCGACTCGGGACAGCGGTCTGTCGGTCTGGCTCATCCCTGGCGTTTGCCAGATGCAGCCAGCTGATGTCATGCGCGGAGAAGAAACCCAGATCGCGGGTTTCTTGCTGTCCAACCCGGATTTCGCCGGTCAGCTTTGCTTGCCGGGCACGCACACCAAATGGGCACACGTAGCCAATGGACAGATCCACAGCTTTGCCACCTGCATGACCGGCGATCTGTTCCAAGCGATCTCGACCACAACCGTCCTGAGGCATTCCGTGCAAACCGATGATTGGGACGCCGCGGCTTTTGACCTGGGCGTTGACGAGGCGCTGCAGACCCCGGAGGCTACCCTCGCCAAGCTGTTCTCACTTCGTGCGGAAGGGTTGCTGCATGGGTTAACGCAAGGTTCTGCCCGTGCCAGGCTGTCCGGACTGCTGATCGGGGCAGAAATTGCCAACCGACTGCCACATGACACGGACAGCCCTATTCCATTGATTGGCGCCGACCGGCTATGTGATCTGTATGCCCGCGCGCTGTCACGACGTAGTGTCGACAGCAAGCGCACCGACCCGACCGACATGACTCTTGCCGGCCTCATCGCCGCCAAGCACGAACTGGAGAAACGCTGATGTCACGCCCATTGATTGCCATTCTTCGTGGCCTGACCCCGGACGAGGCGCTGGACGTGACCTCTGCGCTGATCGGTGCCGGAATTGATCGAATCGAAGTACCGCTGAATTCACCTGAACCCTTCGAATCGATTCGTCGCATGTCTGATGCCTTCGACGGGAAAGCCCTGATTGGCGCGGGCACGGTGCTGCGCCCAGATCAGGTCAGCCAGTTGGTCGATGCAGGGGGAAGACTGGTCGTGTCCCCAAATTGCGACACCGATGTCATCAAGGCGACCAAGGCCGCAGGATTGCTCAGCTTTCCCGGTGTAATGACCCCAACCGAAGCCTTCGCCGCCCTCCATGCGGGAGCGGATGGGTTGAAATTTTTCCCGGGTAACCTGATCGGACCCGCCGGTCTGAAAGCGATGAAAGCAGTTCTACCGCCCGAGGCCGAACTGTTTGCTGTCGGGGGTGTCGGCGAGACAAACTTCGGCGAGTGGCTGAATGCAGGCGCGAACGGCTTTGGTATCGGCACATCGCTCTACACCCCCGGCATGAGCGCCGCCGATGTTGGAACACGTGCCGCCACGCTGGTGGCCGCTTATGATGAGGCCTCGGCATGACCCATATTCTTGGCGACAGCGTAAGCGATCTGGGTGAAGGCCCGCTTTGGCACCCGCAGCGGCAGGAATTGTTCTGGTTCGACATCCTGAACTCTCGGCTTAGCAACCATAAGGACGGTGAAGACCACCATTGGCAGTTCGACGAAATGGTTTCCGCTGCCGGTTGGGTGGATTATGACCGGCTCTTGATCGCCTCTGAACGCCGTTTGTTCCTGTTTCATCTGGAAACGGGCGAGGTAACCGATTTATGCCCACTGGAAGCTGACAACCCCGTCACGCGATCCAATGACGGGCGCGCGGACCCATTTGGTGGCTTCTGGATCGGCACAATGGGCAAGAAAGCTGAACCGAAAGCTGGCAGCATCTATCGTTATTTCAAGGGCGAGTTGCGCAAGATTGTCCCTGATATCAGCATCACGAATGCGATCTGCTTCGCTCCCGATGGCAGAACCGCCTATTACGCGGACACGGATACGAGCCTGATGATGCGTCAATCGCTTGGCGGTGATGGTTGGCCCGAGGGCGCTCCCCGCCTGTTTCGCGATTTTTCAAAGGATGGGATCAACCCGGATGGCGCGGTCGTCGATGCCGATGGCAACATATGGAATGCACAATGGGGTGCGGGTCGCGTGGCATGCTATTCACCGGAAGGCGAACACCTGAGCACTGTCGATTTCCCCGCCCCTCATACCACCTGTCCGGCTTTCGGCGGAGAGAAATTGCAGACGCTGTTCTGCACGTCGGCAACGCAGGGCCTGTCGAAAAGAGATCTGGAACGACATCGCGATTCCGGGCGGACCTTCCACCTCGAGATGTCCATCAAGGGACAGCCGGAACACCAGGTTCGACTGTGACAAATGAAAGTCCGCAGCAATCAGGTGGTAGGCCCGGAGGGATTTGAACCCCCAACCAAAGCGTTATGAGCGCTCTGCTCTAACCGTTGAGCTACAGGCCCGCCTGAGATGCTGATTAAACGAACGGGTGGCATCGTCAACCCTTCGGGAGAGTGAACCAGGTCTTTAGTTCGAAGCGAGCCTTTGCTGCACGCTGAAATCGACGCTCTTGAACCATTCTACCAGCTTCACGCGGTCTGTGTCGGGCAGTTCCGTGATGTTCGCGGGCGGCATGGCGTGGCTTACACCAGCCTGCAGATAGATCTGCTTGGCATGGCGCGCGATCTCCTGTTCGGTATCCAGCAGAACGCCTTTCGGCGCCCAACGAATACCTTCCCACACAGGTTCGCGCGAATGGCACATGGAACAGCGGCCCATGACGATGTCATAGGCCTCTCCGAAATGCTCCGAGTCTGCATAGGCTTGTTCATAGGATGTGAGGGGGCGGGCCTCCGCCTCCTCGTAGTCTGTGAACAACGGTGCCGTGGATAGCCACGCGATGATGATGAACAGGATCGCCGTCACGGCCCAGGTCCAGGCGGGCGCGCCCTTGCGTGCATGCATCGTGTTGAAGAAGTGCCGGATCGTGACGCCCATCAGGAAGACAAGGCTTGCGATCAGCCAGCTGTAATCAGTCGCGAAGGCCAGCGGATAGTGGTTCGACAACATCAGGAAGACAACCGGAAGCGTCAGGTAGTTGTTATGCGTCGAACGCAGTTTCGCGATCTTGCCGTATTTCGGATCGGGTGTGCGTCCAGCCTTCAAGTCAGCCACAACGATGCGCTGGTTGGGCATGATGATGAAGAACACGTTGGCCGTCATGATCGTCGCGGTGAACGCACCCAGATGTAGCAGCGACGCGCGCCCCGTGAAGATCTGGTTGTAGCCATAGGACATGCAGACAAGCAGCAGAAACAGCAGGATCATCAGGAAAGTCGGCTTTTCCGCCAGCCCAGATTTACACAGCCGGTCATAGACCAACCAACCGACGGACAGCGACAGTGCAGAGATCAGGATCGCCTGCCAGACCGCCAGATCGGCCTTTTCAGGATCGATCAGGTAAAGCTCTGCCCCCACCCAGTAGACGATCATCAGCAGCGCCGCGCCGGACAGCCAGGTGGTGTAGCTTTCCCATTTGAACCAGATCAGGTGATCGGGCATGTTTTCCGGTGCCACCAGGTATTTCTGTATGTGGTAGAAACCGCCCCCATGGACCTGCCATTCCTCACCGAAAGCCCCTGCCGGCAGATGCGGTACTTTGCGCAGGCCCAGATCGAGCGCGACGAAGTAGAAAGATGATCCGATCCACGCAATCGCTGTGATGACATGCAGCCATCTGACCGCGAAGGCGACCCAGTCCCAGATTATGGCGAAATCATGCATTGGTAGTCCTCGTTCCGATTTCGACCGACACTAGTGCTGTTTCCATTTTCATTGTATTGACATAAAAAGCCAAGCTGTATCAAAAAAAGCCGAAATATGTCCTATATCGACAACATTCGAACCTTCGTCCGCGTTTACGAGCTCGGCAGCATGTCAGCCGCCGCACGTGACCAGCGTGTGTCACCAGCTGTAGCGTCGTCAAGGATATCGCAGCTTGAGGCGCATCTGAACGTTCGGCTGTTTCAGCGCACGACGCGCAGTCTGACGCCGACCGAACATGGTGAAATTTTCTACACCGGCGCGCGAAGTATTCTTGATGCGGTGGAAGACGCCGAGGCACGCGTCACGGCGGTCACCGCCAATCCGCAAGGTACGCTGCATGTCGCCGCGCCGCTGGGTGTCGGACGCCGACTGATCGCCCCCGAAGTTCCGGGATTTGCTGAAAAACATCCGCTGGTCGACATCAGGCTTCGCCTGACCGACCGCAATGTCGATCTCACGGCAGAAGGGCTGGATGTCGCGTTCTTTCTGGGGGTGCCGGAAGATTCGAACCTGCGTATCCGCAAGATCGCAGATTGCCAGCGCGTGCTGTGCGCAGCACCGTCCTATGTCGCTGCGCGCGGCGTGCCCAGGACCGGCGACGATCTGGTGCGAGACAAGCATGAATGCCTGAACCTGCGCTTTCCGGGTGCCGCCGAATTCCAGTGGCGGCTCACGACACCCGACGGCCCGCAGCGGTTCAACGTGTCGGGACGGTTTGAATCGGATGATGGCGATGTGCTGACGGATTGGGCGCTGGCAGGCAACGGCATAGCGTTGAAGCCGGTGTTCGAGGTCGCGCAGCACCTGAAAAGCGGCGCGCTGGTTCCAGTCGCCGAAGAGACCCCACCGGTACCGATCCAGATGGCATGCCTGTACACGCACCGGCGGCATCAGGACCCCAAGACGCGCATGTTCATGGAATACATGGTCCAGCGCCTTGGGGCAAAGCTTCGCGAACTGGAGCTTTAGCTCCCGCGATAGGTCGAGTATCCGAAGGGCGACAGCAGAAGCGGCACGTGGTAATGAGCCGGTTCCGACATGCCGAAGCGTAGCGGGATAACATCGAGAAAGCGCGGCTCTTCCTTTGGCGCACCCGAGGCGTCCAGATAAGTCCCGGCATGGAAGATCAGCTCGTAAGTCCCTGTTTCGAATTCATCTTCCGGCAGGATTTGGCTGTCGGTACGTCCATCCGAATTGGTTTCTAGTGTCCGCAGATGCGTGCGGCTGTCACCCTCGATGCGGAACAGTTCGATCTTCAGCCCCGCGGCCGGGCAACCCCGTGCCGTGTCCAGAACATGCGTTGTCAAATATCCGGCCATGGTGTTCTCCTTTAACCTGCCGCGCAACTTGATGTCTTCGCCCTGTTTGCGAAACTGTCAAAAGCGTAACAGTCCTTTCGCCATTTTTTGAAAGATTGTGCGATTTTTTCGTTTTATACCGCAATCAAAGGAGTACCCAAGTGAACAGATACCCCCGAGATATGCTTGGCTACGGCGCGACACCCCCGGATGCGAAATGGCCGGGCGGTGCGAAGATCGCCGTGCAGTTCGTGATCAACTACGAAGAAGGCGGTGAAAACAACATCCTCCATGGTGATGCCGCGTCAGAGGCTTTCCTGTCCGAGATCGTCGGCGCAGCCCAATGGCCCGGCCAACGCCACTGGAACATGGAATCCATCTACGAGTACGGATCGCGTTCCGGTTTCTGGCGCCTGCATCGTCTGTTCACCGAATTCGGCATCCCGGCAACCGTCTACGGTGTCGCAACGGCCTTGGCCCGCAGCCCCGAACAGGTCCGCGCCATGCAAGATGCTGATTGGGAAATCGCCAGCCATGGTCTGAAATGGATCGAGCACAAGGACATGCCCGCAGAAGAAGAAGCCGCGCAAATCGCGGAAGCCATTCGTCTGCACGAGGAAGTCACCGGGGCCAAGCCGCATGGCTGGTACACCGGGCGCTGCTCAGTCAACACGATCCCGCTGGCCGCGAAGGCGCATGATCTGGATTACATCTCTGATACTTACGACGACGATCTGCCCTACTGGATGGATATCGACGGTAAGGACCAGCTGATCATCCCCTACACGCTTGATGCCAACGACATGCGCTTTGCCAGCGCGCAAGGGTTCAACTCGGGCGATCAGTTCTATGCCTACCTGAAAGATGCCTTCGACGCGCTCTATGCGGAAGGTCAGGCCGGACAAGCAAAGATGATGAGCATTGGTCTGCATTGTCGCCTGATCGGTCGTCCCGGTCGCGTGCAGGCGCTGCGCCGCTTCATGGAATACGCGAAATCGCACGTCGATGTGTGGTTTCCCCGTCGGATCGACATCGCCAACCACTGGCGCGAGACGCATCCCCCTAAGCGGTTTGAGCGTCCTTCGCAAATGAACAAGGATCGTTTCGTCGAAGCTTATGGCGGCATCTTCGAACATTCGCCCTGGATCGCGGAAGGTGCCTGGGCGCTTGAACTTGGTCCCGCGCATGACACGGCGATCGGTGTGCACAACGCGTTGTGCCGCGTGTTCCGCACGGCATCCGAAGAACAGCGGCTTGGCGTTTTGACAGCCCACCCCGATCTTGCGGGCAAGCTTGCGGCAGCAAAACGCCTGACAGCCGAAAGCACAGCTGAACAGGCCTCTGCCGGTCTGGACGCCCTCACAGATGCGGAACGCGAAAAGTTCACGGGGTTGAACGACAACTATACTGAAAAGTTCGGATTTCCCTTCATCATCGCCGTGCGCGACCACGACAAGGCCAGCATCATGGCCGCGTTCGAGCGCCGCGTGGACAATGACCGCGACACCGAATTCGCCGAGGCCTGCAAGCAGGTGGAACGCATCGCCGAACACCGCCTGAAAGCCATCCTGGCATGAGACGCGTGATTGCGACGGAACCACTGATCCGAGAAACCTTCGCTCCTTTCGGAGACGTGCTGGAAGTCACCGGCCCGCCTGACGTGATCATAAACCAGGGCATGTGCGGACGCTACCACGACAAGGCGCATCTGGATTTTCCGTCCGGCCGCCTCGGCATCAGCCTGTTCGACGCCAAGCCCCGCGCCCTGCCCTATACGCTCGATATGATGGAGCGTCATCCGCTGGGCTGCCAGAGCTTCATTCCGATGACGCATGAGTCGTTTCTGGTGATCGTCGCACCTGACGATGCCGGAAAACCGGGCGCACCGCGGGCGTTCCTGACAAAAAAAGGGCAAGCGGTGAACTATCACCGCAATGTCTGGCACGGAGTTTTGACTCCGCTGTCTGAACCCGGCCTCTTCGCCGTTATCGACCGCATCGGCGAAGGCAACAATCTGGAAGAGCACTGGTTCGAAGAACCTTATGTGATCCAATAACTGCCTGTCACCCGCCGTAAAGAGCGGAACAGGGCCAACTGCTACAGGGAGACACCAGATGGCAGACACTTCCATCGGAACGCCGGAACAACTCCGCGATCCGCATTACACACCGCCTTTGCACAAGGCCATTCCGCTGGGCATCCAGCATGTCCTTGCAATGTTCGTATCCAACGTGACACCCGCAATCATCATTGCGGGTGCCGCCGGTTTCGGCTTTGGGTCAAACTCGCCTGATTTTCCGGAACTGCTTTACCTGATCCAAATGTCGATGCTGTTCGCTGGCATTGCGACGCTGCTGCAAACTTTCACGGTTGGCCCGGTCGGTGCCGCGCTGCCCATCGTTCAAGGCACGTCCTTCGCTTTCCTGCCCATCATGATCCCCCTAGTCGCGGGCAAAGGCGTAGACGCCCTGGCCGCGTTGTTCGGTGGGGTCATCGTCGGAGGCATCTTCCATGCATGTTTGGGGATGTTCATCGGCAAGATCCGGTTCGCGCTACCGCCGTTGGTTACTGGTCTGGTTGTCACCATGATCGGTCTCGCGCTTGTAAAGACCGGCATCCAGTATGCCGCCGGCGGTGTGCCCGCCGTTGGCACACCTGAATACGGCAGCCTTCTGAACTGGTCAGCCGCGCTGGTCGTGATCATTGTCACGCTGGGGTTGAAATTCTTTACCAGGGGTATGTTGTCGATTTCCGCGGTCCTGCTGGGCCTGATCGTCGGTTACGTTTATGCACTGATGGTCGGGATGCTGACCTTCGAATCCATCACGGGGTCTTGGAGCAACGCTGCTGCCTTCGCCCTGCCGCAACCGTTCAAATATGGAATCGAGTTCTCGCTGGCTGCGATCATCGGCTTCTGCCTGATGGCCTTCATCTCCGCCATCGAAACGGTCGGGGATGTATCCGGGATCACCAAGGGCGGGGCGGGACGCGAGGCAACCGAAGAAGAAATCGCGGGAGCCACCTATGCCGACGGTGTTGGCACGGCAGTCGCGGGCATCTTCGGTGGCCTGCCCAATACGTCCTTCAGCCAGAATGTCGGCCTGATCGCCATGACCGGTGTAATGAGCCGCCATGTTGTGACCTGCGGTGCAATTTTCCTGATCATCTGCGGGCTAGTTCCCAAAGTCGGAGGTATCATCCGCACGGTCCCCATCGAGGTTCTTGGCGGCGGCGTCATCGTCATGTTCGGAATGGTCGTCGCGGCAGGTATCTCCATGTTGTCGGACGTTGAATGGAACCGCCGCAACATGGTGATCTTCGCAATCTCGCTGTCCATCGGGCTTGGCCTGCAACTGGAACCCGACGCCGTGCAATACCTGCCTGACACGGCACGCATCCTTATGACCAGCGGATTGCTACCCGCGGCCTTTCTGGCAATCGTTCTGAACCTTATCCTGCCGGATGATCTGGCGGATGAAACAACCGAGGAAGTGTCCGGCGGCATGTCCGGCCATGGCAAAGGATCATTTCCGAAACGGACCTGATCCTTGCACCTTCTCAACACCTTGGCCCGCGACTTCGCGGGCCTTTTTCATTTGGCCGCTCGCAGGGATAGACAAGAGCAGTCCTCATCTGCAAATCTTCCCGTAACATATCACCCGAGGTTCGCATGACCGACTCCACCACCAAGCTCGATGCGTTCTACGACAGGGACGCCCCGTGGCGCGACGAATTGCACGCGGTGCGCAAGCTCCTTCAGGAAACGGAACTGACCGAGGATTTCAAATGGAATTCGCCCTGCTACACCTATGACGGCGGCAATCTGGTCGTCGTTTGGCGGTTGAAGGACGCTTGCGGGTTGGGTTTCTTCAAAGGCGTACTGCTGACGGATCCTGAAGGTATCCTGCAAGCGCCCGGAGAGCATTCGCGATCAGCGCGCGTCTTGAGGCTGACATCGCTCGATCAGATCGCGGAGCACCGCGATACGATCAAGGCCTACATCCGCGAGGCGATTGAGAAAGAGCAAGCAGGGCTGAAAGTCGATTTCCCGAAGGACGACCTGGATTATCCCGAAGAACTTACTGAACGATTGGAAGCCGACCCCGATCTCGCAGAGGCCTTTGACGATCTGACACCGGGTCGGCGGCGCGGGTGGATCCTGCACATCCTGCAAGCCAAGCAGTCGAAGACCCGCCAATCAAGGATCGACAAGGCAGCGCCGAAAATCCTTCAAGGTAAAGGCATGCATGATCGCTAGGGTCTAGCGTTTAGCCATCAGCAAGGCGACATCTATCATTCGGTTGGAAAAGCCCCATTCATTGTCATACCAGCCAAAGATGCGGGCTTGTTGACCCGATACGATGGTTTCGGGAGTGGCGATCACAAGCGATTCAGGACGTGATCTGAGGTCCGTGGACACGAGCGGACGCTCCGTCACACCCAGGATGCCGCGGCCATTGGCGTGTTCGCGCAGATAGCCGTTCAATGCGTCCCGGTCCATTGTACGCCCAAGCCGAACGGTCAGGTCTACAGCCGACACGCTGGCAACCGGAACACGCACAGCTGCACCCGTGATTTTCCCGGTCAGTTCGGGCAACACCTTGTCGATAAGCTTGGTGGCGCTCGTTGTCGTGGGGACCATGGACAGCGCCCCGGCCCGGCTCCGCGCCAGATCACCGCGCGGCGCGTCAACCATGGGCTGGCTGCCCGTGTAGCAATGGATCGTGGTCATATGCGCCGTTTCGACCCCAGGCCCATCGGCAAGAACTTTCAAAAGAGGCGCCAGCGCATTGGTCGTGCAGGACGCATTCGAGACAATACGGGCATCACCCAAGACGCTTTCGTTCGCGCCGAGAACCACGGTTACGTCCGCCGTGGCGGATGGACCGGAAACCAGAACACCTGACGCCCCCGCCCGCAGGCCCCTTTCCGCGACAGCGCGGTTGCCCGCGGTCCCGGTACATTCGAGCACCAGGTCGACACCAGACAGATCGAGCGAAGAAATATCCGCCGTCTGATGGAAGGTCAGACGGTGATCATTGACGACCAGTGCATCGCCATCCGCGCGCACCGTACCCGGGAAAGGACCGAACACGCTGTCGAATTCAAGCAGATAGGCACAAGTATCCAGCGGGGCGATGTCGTTGATGCACACGACCTCGATCTCCGCGTCCGACCGGTTGGTATTGAGCGCCCGCAGGATTGACCGGCCAATTCGCCCGAAGCCGTTGATTGCGATACGAATTGGACGGTCCATGTGTTGCGACTCCTATGGATGTCTAGAAGTCCACCTCTATCGCAACTCCGCGCTCGACTGCCAGATCAACAACGGCTGACGCGACCGCCAAATCCTGTAAGCCGACACCAGTACCGTCAAACAGGGTGATCTCGTCATCGGAGGTGCGGCCCGGATGGCTTGCGTTGATAACCGCGCCGATCTCGGCGATGTCGGATTCATTGATCAGGCCCTCGGCAATGGCGTGCTGTGCCTCGCCTATGGTGACGGATTGCGCGACCTCATCAGTGAACACGCTTGCCTTTGCCAGCAATGCGGCATCGACCTCCTGCTTGCCTTTGGTGTCGGTGCCCATGCAGGCCAGATGCGTGCCGGGTGTGACCTGATCGGCCTTCAGGATGGCGTCGAAGCTGGAAGTAATCGTGATGATCACATCCGCGTCCGCGCCCATGCGGTCGAGATCGACGGCCTCGAAGGGCAAACCAAATTCCCCCGCGGTGTCTTCGAGACGCGACAACATTTCAGGATGCAGGTTCCAGCCGATGACCTTCTCGAAGTCCCGCTGCCGCAAGGCCGCGCGCATCTGGAACGTCGATTGATGGCCAGCTCCGACCATGCCCAGCACTTTGGCATCCTTGCGCGCCAGATGGGCGATGGAGACCGCAGAGGCCGCCGCCGTACGCAATGCCGTCAGAAGGTTGCCGCCGACAACCGCCCGCGCCTTCCCCGTGTCAGCGTCGAACAGGAAAACGGTCGATTGGTGGTTGGTCAGCCCTTTATCTGCATTGCCAGGCCAGTAGCCACCGGATTTCAGGCCAAGGTTCAGGGCTTCGCGGTCAAACCCCGATTTGAACCCGTAAAGCGCGTCCGCATGGCCAATGGCTTCACGGATCACGGGAAAGTTGTAGGCAGATCGCTTCGACATCGACGCGAAGACCTGCTCGACCGCCTTGAATGCCTGCTCTTCGCTTACAAGGCCCGCGATTTCCTTTTCCGGAACGATGATCATTCTTTGTCCTCTCGCATAAAAAGGGGGCCGGACTGGCCGGCCCCCACCCCTCCTCCGGGTAACTCAGTAGGCCTTGCCACGGGCCGAGACGGGCCAGACGGTTTCGACCTTGCCGTTGCGTACCCCGACATACCAGTCGTGAACGTTGGCGGTCGGGTCGCAATGGCCTGGAACCAGCTTCAGCTTCTCGCCGACTTTCAGAACCCCCTTGGGATCCGCGATAACCCCATGCTCATCCGAGCACTTGATGTATTCCACGTCGTCACGCCCGTAGATGAACGGCAGGCCGCTATCGACCGACTGCGCCTTAAGACCCGCGTCGCAGATCGCCTTGTCGGCCTTGGCGTGGCTCATCACCTGGGTCAGGATGAAGAACGCGTTCTCCCATTCGCCCTGGTCGATGCGGTTGCCGTCCTTGTCCAGGATGCGGCCATAGTCGGCATCCATGAACGCGTAGGAGCCGCACTGAAGCTCGTTGTAGACGCCCGACCCGCTCTCGAAATAGTAGCTGCCGGTGCCGCCGCCCGAGACGAGTTCCGGCTCCAGCCCTTCGGCTTTCAGCGCCTCGACCGCGTCCGTGACCTGCGCAATTGCCGCGTCCAGCTTGGCCTTGCGATCCTCATAGCTGTCCATGTGCTGCATCGCACCCTGATAGGCCTGGATGCCGGTGAATTTCAGCCCCTGTGTTGCGTCAATCGCCTTGGCGATTTCAACAACCGCTTCGGTCGTCGTCACACCGCAGCGCCCTGCGCCGCAGTCGATCTCGACAAAACATTCCAGTTGTGTGCCGTGTTTCACAACGGCAGCAGCCAATTCGGGCACGTTGTCGACGTCATCCACGCACACGATGGTTCGCGCGCCCAGCTTGGGGATTTGCGCCAGCCGGTCGATCTTTCGCGGATCGCGCACCTCGTTCGATACCAGAATGTCCTTGATGCCACCACGGGCGAAGACCTCTGCCTCGCTGACCTTCTGACAGCAGACGCCAACCGCGCCGCCCAGTTCATGCTGCAGCTTCGCAACATCCACCGATTTGTGCATCTTGCCATGTACGCGGTGACGCATCCCGTGCGCCTTGGCATAGTCGCCCATCTTCTTGATGTTGCGCTCCAACGCGTCGAGGTCGAGCACGAGGCACGGCGTCTGAATATCAGCTTCGTCCATGCCGATTTGGGCGGGGACATCGTAACCGACTTCGAGTTCGGAAATCTTGGTCATATCGTTCATCTTAGCCTCCTCAGCTTTGCATCCAGGGGAGTTTTGCAAGGTCCACATTGCCGCCGGTGACGATCACACCGACACGCTTGCCCTTGAATACGTCAGGGTTCTTCAGAATGGTCGCCAGCGGCACCGCGCTTGACGGCTCCATCACGATCTTCATGCGCTGCCAGGTCAGTCGCATCGCATCGATGATGTCCTGCTCGCTGGCGGTCAGGATATCGGTGACGTGGTTGCTGACGAAATGCCAAGTCAGATCTTTCAGCGGTACTTTCAGCCCGTCGGCAACCGTGTTGGGCGCGTCGTCCGCGATGATGTGACCGGCCTTGAAGCTGCGATACGCGTCGTCGGCCTGCTCGGGTTCAGCGGCGTAGATCGCGACATCCTTGGCAATGTTGGACAGCGTGAGACAGGTACCCGATACCATACCACCACCACCGATCGGCGCAATGACAGCGTCAAGACCATCCGTTTGCTCCAGCAGTTCCCGCGAACAGGTGGCCTGCCCTGCGATGACGCGGTGATCATTATAGGGGTGGACGAATTCGGCGCCGGTTTCGACCTGCACCTTGGCAAAGACCTCTTCGCGCGACGAGGTGGAAGGCTCGCATTCGGTGATGATACCGCCATAACCGCGCACGGCGTCCTTCTTTGCTTGCGGCGCGGTGCGCGGCATAACGACATGGCAGGGAATACCCCGCTGGCCCGCTGCGTAGGACAGCGACAGCGCGTGATTGCCCGAAGAATGGGTCGCCACGCCGCGCTTGGCCGTCTCATCATCCAGACCGAAGACAGCGTTCGACGCGCCACGGACCTTGAAGGCCCCGGCCTTCTGGAAATTTTCGCATTTGAAGAACAGCTCGGCACCGGCAAGGGAATTGATATAGCTCGACGTCAGAACCGGTGTGCGGTGGATGTAGGGCACGATGCGGTCATGCGCCGCCTCTACATCTGCAAATGTGGGAATATACATCTGATCCAGATCCTTCATGGCATGTTACTCCGCTGCGACCTGAAAGGATTGCCCGGAATTGCGATAGCTGTCCTGCGCCGCTGCAACGCCGGAGCCCAGTTCGATATCCAGCCCCAGATCGGCCATGACCATCTCGGCAGTCGCAATCCCGCTGAGTGTCATGACATCTGTCAGGCTGCCCAGATGACCGATGCGGAAGACCTTACCGGCAACCTCGCCCAAGCCAACGCCAAAGGCCACGCCATACCTGGTTGCTGCGTGGGTGATGATCTTGGTCGCATCGAAGCCGTCTGGCGTGCGGATCGCGGTGATCGTGTCGGAATACAGATCCGGCGATGCCGCACAGATCGGCAGGCCCCAGGCATTGACAGCCGCGCGCACACCATCTGCGATGCGGCGGTGGCGCGCGAAGACGTTTTCCAGCCCCTCGTCCAGCAGCATCTTCGTCGCCTCGTTAAGCCCATTTAGCAAACCAACTGGCGGCGTATAGGGATAGGCGTTGTTGGCATAGCCCTTCGCCATGTCGCGGATGTCAAAAAAGGTGCGCGGCAGTTGTGCCGTTTCGACAGCCGCCATCGCCTTTTCGCTGAACCCGACAATCGCCAGACCTGCGGGCAGCATGAAGCCCTTTTGCGATCCGGTGACGGCGATATCGACGCCCCATTCGTCAAAACGGAAATCCATCGACGCGATGGAACTGACACCATCGACGAACAGCAGCGCGGGGTGATCCGCCGCATCCAGCGCCTTGCGTACGGCCGCGATGTCGGACCGAACGCCCGTCGCCGTCTCGTTATGCGTTGCCAGGACGACCTTGATCTCATGCCCCTTATCCGCTGCCAGAATTTCGGCGTAACGGTCGGCGGGCAGGCCCTGTCCCCAAGGCGTTTTCACGACCTGAACATCCAGCCCATGCCGTTGGCACATATCTATCCACCGATGCGAGAACATGCCATTGCGCGCCGCCAGCACCTTGTCACCGGCCGACAGCGTGTTCGTCAGCGCCGTTTCCCAGCCGCCGGTGCCAGTGGACGGGAAGATGAAGATTTCCGCCTTGCCGCCTTTCAGCACCTTGCGGATACCGTCACGTGCAGGGCGCAGGATTTCACCAAAGACAGGCGACCGATGGTCGATAGTCGGCATGTCACAAGCCTTGCGCAGCGATTCCGGCATATTGGTCGGGCCGGGAATGAAAACCGGATTCTGAAAGCTCATCGCTCCCTCCTCTGAACGGGTTCGGCTCAAGATAAGGCGGGATTCACCGAGGCTCAATTTTTTTTGAAATGCGATTTCATAACTTGCGAAAATTATGAATGCGGGCCTTTTCAATACCTTGTATTTTTCATATTATAAAATGTAATTTCACTTTTATTCGTGGAGCAGTTTATGACTTCTGTTGAAAGTGGTGAAAGGCGCACACGCGGACGCCCTCGCGCCTTTCACGACAAGACCGAACAGAACACAATCAAGTCGCTCGACCGTGCGCTAGTTGTTCTGCGCGCGCTTTCCCGAAGCGAAGGTATTGCCCTGTCTGAGCTTGCACGGCAACTGGGCGAGTCCCCGGCGACGCTTTATCGGATATTGGTTACGTATCAGCGCCACAATATGGTCGATCTGGACGAAGAAACCCAAGGCTGGCGCATCGGATCCGGCGCGTTTCTCGTGGGGTCGGCCTTTCTGCGTCGTACAAGCCTTGTCGAACGCGCCCGTCCGATCATGCGGGAGTTGATGGAAGACACGGGCGAAACCGCCAATCTGGGTATCCGGCGCGGCGGCGAGGTGCTCTTTCTCAGTCAGGTGGAAACGCATGCTCCGATCCGCGCCTTCTTTCCGCCCGGCACGCTGTCACCGCTGCATGCCTCCGGCATCGGCAAGGCGTTGCTGTCACAGATGAACGTGTCCCACCTTGAGAAACTTCTGGGTGAACTTCCGTTGGAGAGCTTCACCGAGAAGACACACCGCGCTGCCGATACACTGACGGAAGACTTGAAACGTGCCAGTGCCGACGGCTTCGCCGTGGATGACGAAGAACGCACGGAGGGCATGCGTTGCGTGGCGGCACCTGTATTCAATGCGTTCGGGGAAGCCGTGGCCGGGATTTCCGTCTCCGGCCCCACAAGCCGTGTCAGCCGGGACGATGTGCCTCGGCTCGGGGCTGCTGTTCAGGACGCCGCAAAACGGCTGACGGCTGCGATTGGCGGATGATCAGCCGGCGGAGGGCGCGTTCAGCCCGCCACGACCCAGCGGCATGTGGCGGTTGACATCCTTGTACAGAAGGTAACGGAACTTGCCCGGCCCGCCTGCATAACAGGCCTGCGGGCAGAAGGCGCGCAGCCACATGTAGTCGCCGGCCTCGACCTCCACCCAATCGCGGTTCAGACGATATACGGCTTTGCCTTCCAGCACATAGAGCCCGTGTTCCATCACATGGGTCTCAAGGAACGGAATGACCGCCCCCGGTTCCAGCGTGACAATGGTGACGTGCATGTCGTGGCGCAAATCGATCGGATCCACGAAGCGCGTGGTCGCCCAAGCGCCGTTCGTATCCGGCATCGCGGCAGGCTCGATGTCTTGTTCGTTGAGGAACAGCGGCTCGGGCTTGTCCAGCCCGTCGACGGCATCATAGGTTTTTCTGATCCAGTGGAACCGTGCGGTGGCTTCGCCGCGATTGCGCAGCGTCCAACCGCTTCCGGCGGGCAGATACGCGTAACCACCGGGCGTCAGTTCATGCGTTTCGTCATTGACCGTTACTTCTACCGCGCCTTCCACGACGAACAAGACGCCCTGCGCGCCGGTGTCGCATTCCGGTTTGTCGCTGCCCCCGCCCGTTTGCACTTCCATGATGTAATGCGAAAATGTCTCGGAGAACCCGGTCATCGGGCGCGCGATGACCCACAGCCGTGTCTCGTCCCAAAACGGTAATAAGCTAGTCACGATGTCCCGCATGGTTCCCTGCGGAATGACGGCGTAGCTATCCGTGAATACGGCGCGACCGGTCAGTAGTTCCGTCTGGCCCGGCAAGCCGCCCCTGGGCGCAAAATAGTTGGGATCGGGCATCGCATACTCCTGCGCTTCGCATGGTTCTCGACGACTTTAGAGAACCCGCATTCGCTCGACCATTGCCGCCGTCCAGACAGGTTCTTTCCGGTATTTTTGATAATCCGGGTACCTTTGCAATTGTCGACCGACACGCCATGCCATCCCGCAGGTGCACCTTTTTTAGACGTCGTCGCTCATAGTTTGCGCACTTCATGCCATCACGACCAACCGCGCAGGCTGTGATGTTCTTCTCAGGTTGCTCTGGCGCTATGCGCGCTCATGGTCTGGCCGGAAAGCAGGGTTCAAGTTTATGCCAGAACGATTGTCTATCGTCGTCGTCGAACAGGATCGCGAACGCGCACATTTTATCGTGGACAGCCTGCGCGAAGCCGGGGACCACGACATCGCCGTGATATCGGAGCCTGCGGGATTGGCGCGCAAGATTACGGAACGCAATCCCGATGTCGTGCTCGTGGATATCGACAGCCCGTCACGCGACATGCTCGAAGAACTGACGCTAGCCTCAAGTCCCCTGGAGCGTCCCGTCGCCATGTTCGTGGGACGCAGCGACGACAGCCTGACAAAAGCGGCAATCGAGGCTGGCGTATCCGCCTATGTCGTCGACGGTCTCCGTGCGGATCGCGTCAAACCGGTTCTGGACGCGGCGATTGCCCGGTTCAACATGTTCCAGCGCATGCGCGTGGAACTGGAAGCGACGAAACGCGCGCTGGAAGAACGCAAGGTGATCGACCGGGCCAAGGGCCTTTTGATGAAGGCACGCGGGATGAGCGAAGACCAAGCCTATGCATTGTTGCGCAAGACGGCGATGGATCAGGGCAAGAAGGTCGCGGATGTGGCAGATGCGCTTGTGACCGCTGCGGGCTTGCTGTCATGAGCCGTCGCAAGGTATCCGCCGGGTTCATCCCCTTGACCGACGCGGCCCCTTTGATCATCGCGCGTGAACTGGGCTTTGCCGACGAAGAGGGTCTGGACCTTACGCTGAAACCTGCGCCGTCATGGTCAACCCTTCGCGACATGCTGGCGGTCGGTGCGATAGACGCCGCCCATATGCTGTCGCCGGTGCCTATCGCGATGAGCCTCGGATTGGGCGGCATCCATCAACGCGTCGACGCGCTTTCGGTGCTATCCATCAATGGCGACGTCATCGGCGTATCCAACGATTTGTCCACACGGATGCGGGCAGCCGGATTCGCCTTCGATTTCGCGAATGTCCTGGAGGCAGGTCGCACGCTTGTCGCGGCCACGCCCGACGGTCTTCGTATCGGTGTTCCCTTCCCGTTTTCCATGCATGCAGAGCTGCTGTTCTGCTGGCTGACGGATTCCGGGCTGATCTCCCCGGATCGGCTGAAGATCAAGACTGTCCCCCCACCCTTGATGGCGCAGGCGATGGCCGATGGTGAAATTGACGCCTTCTGCGTGGGGGAGCCATGGGGATCGGAAACTGTCGAACGCGGACATGGAGAGCTTCTTCTTCCCGGGGCGGCGATCTGGAAATCCGCACCCGAAAAGGTGCTGGCGGTTCGACATGACTGGGCCGAAGTCCATTCTGCGCAGATACGCCCGCTTCTGCGCAGCTTGTGGCGCGCGGCCCGATGGCTCGCGGATTCCGACAATTCCACCACCGCCGCAGAGATCCTGTCCCGGGCGGAGTATCTCAATGTTTCCTCGATCGTCGTGGACCGGGCGCTGACCGGACGCCTGGTCGTCTCGCAGCGCGGGGAGGTTCGGCAGGTTCCGGACTTCCTGAGGTTTCATGCTGGCGCGGCAACATTCCCATGGCGAAGCCAGGCCGCGTGGATCGGCAGGCGATTGGCCGAACGTCACGGGTTGAATGTCGCCGACGCTATGGCGATCGCGCGGCAGGTTTTCCGATCCGACATATACCGGGACGCATTGCGCGACAGCGGTGCGATCCTGCCCGGAGCATCGGAAAAGGTCGAAGGTATTGTCGAGCAGCCGCTCGCCGCTGCCTCGGAAACCGGACGTCTGATTCTAGAACCGGACGGATTCTTCGATGGCCGCATTTTTGATCCCGACACCAGTATGTGATGCATTTTTGTGCAAGCGCAGCGACCGCGCTGTCGAGATGAAGAAAATGTAAACCCAATTTGCCGTGATCATTGACGCTGCGGTGCAGCAGCAGGCATGATTACTACAGACGAGGCAAGGGCGTTTCGTCACCAGACACACCCTCACAGATGTGGGTTCCCGAGCAAAGCCGCTCGACCCTCCGCGTAACCCGTGGAGTTGGTCAGCGGCTTTTTTTGTTTTTCCTAGGCCCTTCGGGGCGCACCGAGGCACCAAACATGAAACGGATCATTGCAACTCTCGCCACCAGCACATTTCTGGCAGGCCCCGCCCTTGCCGAGATGCTGCCGCTTGAAAAAGACATACTCACTTTCGGCTTCATCAAGCTGACCGATATGGCCCCGCTCGCTGTGGCTTACGAGCAAGGCTATTTCGACGATGAAGGCCTGTTCGTCACGCTGGAAGCGCAGGCAAACTGGAAGGTGCTTCTGGACGGTGTGATCGACGGCACGCTGGATGGCGCCCACATGCTGGCCGGCCAGCCACTGGCCGCGACCATTGGCTACGGCACCGAGGCACATATCGTTACGCCCTTTTCGATGGACCTGAACGGCAACGGCATCACCGTATCGAATGACGTTTGGGAAATGATGAAGCCTAACGTGCCGACCATGGATGACGGTCGCCCGCAGCACCCGATTTCGGCAGAGGCGCTTGCGCCCGTGGTTGATGACTACCGCGCCAAGGGTGAGGCGTTCAAGATGGGCATGGTTTTCCCTGTCTCGACCCACAATTACGAATTGCGCTACTGGCTCGCCGCCGGCGGCCTGGAACCCGGCTATTACGGGCAGGACGACACCACGGGGCAAATCGGTGCGGATGTCCTGTTGTCGGTCACCCCGCCGCCGCAAATGCCCGCCACGATGGAGGCCGGAACGATCCACGGCTACTGCGTGGGCGAACCGTGGAACCAGCAGGCGGTCTTCAAAGGGGTCGGTGTGCCGGTGATCACCGATTTCGAAATCTGGAAGAACAACCCGGAAAAGGTCTTTGGAATCACCGCCGAATTCGCCGAAGAAAACCCCAACACGACGCTGGCCATCACCAAGGCGCTGATCCGCGCGGCGATGTGGCTTGATGAAAACGACAATGCCAACCGTGAAGCCGCCGTCGAGATCCTGTCGCGCCCCGAATATGTCGGTGCAGACGCCGAAGTGATCGCCAACTCGATGACCGGCACTTTCGAGTATGAAAAGGGCGACACGCGCGACGTACCTGATTTCAACGTCTTCTTCCGGCATTACGCGACCTACCCTTACTACTCGGACGCCGTGTGGTACCTGACGCAGATGCGCCGCTGGGGCCAGATCGGCGAGGCAAAGCCGGACAGCTGGTATGACGAGATCGCACAATCGGTCTACAAGCCGGAGATCTATCTCGAAGCTGCGCGCTTTCTGGTCGAAGAAGGGCTGGCGGATGAAGCGGACTTTCCATGGGACAGCGACGGCTACCGTGCGCCGACGCCGTCCGAAGATATCATCGACGGGATCGCGTATGACGGCCGCGCGCCGAACGCTTATCTCGACAGCCTTCCCATCGGTCTGAAGGGCGACCAGCGCGTCGTCGGAAACGAGGTGCAGGGGTAAGCGCCGTCCTGGAAAGGCCCCGATGGAGCCTTCCAGGCGCGATGGGGCGGAGCTCCGAGCAGCACCCTGAACCTCCCCCCTGCCCCAGCCGAACGCCAGAACTGGAAACGACATGACCGCAATCGACACACACACCATTCAGGACGCGCAGCGCGAAGAACGACGCGCCCGCCTGTTCACCCGCATCAACAAGGCCGACAAATGGTTCAAGGTACTCGGGCTTTCGTGGCTTACCCCGATGCTTCGGGCCGCTGTCGGCGACAACCCGAAGGCGCAGGTCAAGGAGATCTGGAAACTTCTGGGCGTGCCCCTGGTCGCCATCGCCGCATTCCTGATGTTTTGGGCCACGCTCGCCCCGACCGTGCAAACATCGCTCGGGGCAATCCCCGGCCCCGGCAAGGTCTGGGAGGAAGCCGTCGGGCTGCATCAGGACGCGCTGCAAAAGGGCGAACAGGAACGCGCCTTCGCAGCCCGCGTGGATGAACGCAACCAACGCCTGATCGAAGCCGGTCGTGCAGACGAGGTCAAGGACATCCCCTTCACCGGTGCTCCCAGCTATTACGACCAGATCTGGACATCGATACAGACCGTGTTCTTTGGCTTTCTGCTAGCCACGGTCGTTGCCGTGCCGCTCGGCATCATCGCGGGGCTGTCGCCCGTGGCCAATGCGGCGATGAACCCGCTGGTCCAGATTTTCAAACCCGTCAGCCCGCTCGCATGGTTGCCCATCGTGACGATGATCGTCTCGGCGGTCTATGTCAGCAATGACGGGCTGTTCGCCAAGTCGTTCATCGTATCGGCGGTGACGGTCACGTTGTGTTCGCTATGGCCTACCTTGATCAACACTTCGCTCGGCGTGGCTTCCATCGACAGGGACCTGGTCAATGTGGGGCGCGTACTGAAGCTGAATACGCGGACGAAGATCACCAAGCTCGTCCTGCCTTCGGCACTGCCACTGATTTTCACCGGCCTGCGCCTGTCGCTCGGTGTCGGCTGGATGGTGCTGATCGCGGCTGAAATGCTGGCCCAGAACCCCGGGCTTGGCAAATTCGTCTGGGACGAGTTCCAGAACGGGTCGTCGAGTTCACTGGCGCGCATCATGGTCGCGGTGCTGACCATCGGGATCATCGGGTTCATCCTCGACCGGATCATGTTCGCGCTGCAGTCCCTGTTCACCTTCTCGAACAACCGGTGAGCGTCATGAGCATTCTTGAATTCGACAACGTGAACAAGGGCTTCGGTGACGGTGCCGAGCGCAGCGAGATCCTCAAGGGGATCGACCTGAAGATCGAGAACGGCGAATTTGTTGCGATCCTCGGCTTTTCCGGCACCGGGAAATCCACCCTGATCAACCTGATGGCAGGGCTGGAAACACCAGACACCGGCAGCGTCACGTTCAAAGGCAAGACCATTGACGGTCCTTCGCCCGAACGCGGCCTGGTCTTTCAGTCCTATTCCCTGATGCCCTGGCTGACAGTTGCAGGAAATATCGAACTCGCCATTAATGCCGTTCACACCGGCAAATCAAAATCGGAACGCAAGGCACTGATCGACAAGTATATCGGCATGGTCGGGCTGTCACACGCAACGCACCGTCGTCCGGCTGAACTGTCAGGCGGTATGCGGCAACGTGTGGCCGTGGCACGCGCGCTGGCAATGAACCCCGAAATGCTGTTGCTGGATGAGCCGCTTTCAGCGCTCGACGCGCTAACCCGCGCGAACCTGCAGGACGAGATCGAGCAGATCTGGGAACAGGACCGCAAGACGGTCGTGCTGATCACCAATGACGTGGACGAGGCAATCCTGCTTGCCGACCGGATCATCCCGCTCAATCCAGACGGAACGCTGGGAGACGAGTTCAAGGTCTCCATCCCGCGCCCACGCGATCGTACCGCGATGAACCATGACGCGCAGTTCAAGAAACTGCGCGCGGAGGTTACAAAGTACCTGATGGATGTCGGCATCGCGGCCAAGATCGAAGACAGCCGTGTTCTGCCCGATGTGACGCCCATCCACGGTGCGCCCAAGGCCTATGCCAAAGCCGCGGTCAGCCCGATCGAAGACCGGTACCTGCAATATTCGCAGCTGTGCAAGGTCTACCCCACCCCCAAGGGACCACTGACCGTGGTAGAGAATTTCGAGCTGAACCTGAAGCAGGGCGAGTTCGTCAGCCTGATCGGTCACTCCGGCTGCGGCAAGTCCACTGTCCTGACCATGACCGCAGGGCTGAACGAGATATCATCCGGCGCAATCAAGCTGGATGGCCGCCATGTCGAAGGTGCCGATCCTGAACGCGCAGTGGTGTTCCAGTCGCCCTCGCTGTTTCCGTGGCTGACGGCGAAGGAAAACGTCGCCATCGGTGTCGACCGCGTCTACCCCAAGGCCACCCAGCCGGAACGACAGGATGTCGTCGAATATTATCTGGAACGGGTCGGGCTGGCCGACGCGATGGACAAGCCCGCATCGGAACTTTCGAACGGTATGCGCCAGCGCGTCGGTATCGCGAGGGCCTTTGCCTTGTCGCCCAAGCTGCTGCTGCTCGATGAACCCTTCGGGATGCTCGACAGCCTGACGCGCTGGGAATTGCAGGAGGTGCTGATGGAAGTCTGGTCACGCACCAAGGTCACCGCCGTTTGCGTCACCCATGATGTGGATGAGGCAATCCTGCTGGCCGACCGCGTGGTCATGATGACCAACGGCCCACGCGCCACCATCGGCAAGATCATGGATGTCACCCTGCCCCGCCCGCGCACGCGCAAGGCGCTGCTGGAGCATTCGGATTACTACGCCTACCGCGAGGAGCTGCTGTCGTTCCTTGAGGAATATGAACACGGTGCCCGCCCCAAGAAGAAGGAGGCCGCATGATGCGCCCCAGACTAGTTGTGATCGGTGCCGGCATGGCCTCTGGCCGTGCGCTGGAGCACCTCTTTGACGCCGCCCCCGATGCCTATGACGTGACCCTGTTCGGATCTGAGCCGCGCGGGAACTACAACCGGATCATGTTGTCGCCCGTTCTGTCCGGCGAAAAGACGTATGAGGAAATCGTCACGCATGATGCGGAATGGTATACCGAGCACGGCGTGACCTGCCGCTTCGGTGAAACCGTGACCCGCATCGACCGTGACCGGAAGATCGTCGTGACGGCGAAAGGCGAAACATCCTATGACAAGCTGATCGTCGCCACCGGATCCGCCCCGTTCATCATTCCCGTGCCGGGCAAGGATCTGCCGGGCGTGATGGCCTATCGCGATCTGGATGACGTTCACAAGATGCTGGATGCCGCCGAAAAGCCCAATCCCAAGGCCGTGGTGATCGGCGGGGGTCTGTTGGGGCTGGAAGCAGCGGCAGGTCTGCAGATGCGCGGGATGAAGGTCACCGTGCTGCACCTGATGGGCCATTTGATGGAACGTCAGCTTGATCCCGCCGCGGGATATCTGCTGCGCAAGGAATTAGAAGGCCGCGGCATCCGCGTGCATTGCGAAGCAGCGACCAAAGCCATTCTCGGGGAGGAGAAAGTCGAGGCCGTGCTGTTGGAGGACGGCACGGTCTACGACGCCGATATCGTGGTCATGGCGGCGGGCATCCGACCCGAAACCCGCATCGCCACGGACGCCGAACTGGAGGTCGAGCGCGGCATCGTCGTCAACGACCAGATGGTAACCAGCGACCCTGACATCCTGGCATTTGGCGAATGTGTGCAGCATGAGGGCATCGTCTACGGCCTCGTTGCACCGCTTTACGAGATGGCGAAGGTCGCGGCAAAGACATTGCAGGGCGAAGACGCAGCCTATCGTGGCTCGCAAACCTCGACCAAGCTGAAGGTCACCGGTGTCGATCTGTTCAGCGCGGGCGATTTTGCCGATGGCGATGACCGCGACGAGATCGTGTTCCGCGACCCATCGCGCGGTGTCTACAAGCGGCTGGTCCTGAAGGAAAATCGCCTGATTGGCGCCGTCATGTATGGCGATACGCAGGACGGAAGCTGGTTCTTCGGCCTGCAGAAGGACGGCACGGATGTCGCCGAAATGCGCGACACCCTGATCTTCGGGCCTGCCTTCCAGGGAGGGGCCAGCGTGGACCCTATGGCGGCCGTTGCAGCATTGCCGGATGAGGCAGAGATTTGCGGCTGTAACGGCGTGTGCAAGGGGCAAATCGTCCAGGCCATCCAGGATGGTGCAACCGATCTGGGCGCCATGCGCGCGGTGACCAAGGCGTCGGGGTCCTGCGGGACCTGTACCGGCCTGGTCGAACAGGTGCTGGCGGTCACGCTCGGTGATGATTTCGTCCTGCCGACAGCACAACCCGTCTGCGGCTGTACGGATCTGACGCATGAGGACGTGCGCCGCCTGATCAAGTCTCAGGAACTGAAATCAATGCCCGCCGTCATGCAGGAGCTTGACTGGAAAACTTCCTGCGGGTGTCATGTGTGCCGCCCTGCCCTGAATTTCTACCTGCTGGCGGATTGGCCAGCGGAATACCGCGACGATCCGCAAAGCCGCTTCGTCAATGAACGCAACCACGCGAACATCCAGAAAGATGGTACCTATTCTGTCGTTCCGCGCATGTGGGGCGGTCTGACCAATCCACGCGAATTGCGCGCCATTGCGGATGCGGCGGACAAGTACAACGTCCCGACCGTGAAGGTGACTGGCGGGCAGCGTATCGACCTTCTGGGCGTCAAGAAGGAAGACCTGCCCCGCATGTGGGCCGATCTGAACGCCGCCGGGCTGGTATCCGGACACGCTTATTCCAAGGGGCTACGAACGGTGAAGACCTGTGTCGGCAAGGAACACTGCCGTTTCGGGACGCAAGACAGCACTGGGCTTGGCGTTAAGCTTGAAAAGCGTCTGTGGGGATCATGGACGCCGCACAAGGTGAAGCTGGCTGTGTCGGGCTGTCCGCGCAACTGTGCCGAAGCGACCTGCAAGGATGTCGGTATCGTCTGTGTCGATAGCGGTTATGAGGTCAGCGTCGGCGGTGCCGCCGGCATGGATTTGAAGGAAACCGAAGCGCTGGCCAAGGTCACGTCCGAGCAGGAGGCGATCGACGTGACCGTCGCGTTCGTCCAGCTATTCCGCGAAAACGCGAAGTACCTGGACCGGCCCTACAAATGGCTCGCCAAGGTCGGGCTCGACTGGGTAAAAGCGCGCGTGGTCGACGATCTGGCCGAGCGCCAGATGCTGATCGAACGGTTCGACCTGTCGCAAAGCATCTACCAGAAGGACCCTTGGGCCGAGCGCGCCAATGCGGACGCGCAGCATGCCATGGCGCCCCTTGCCAATCTGACACTGGAGGCCGCGGAATGAACTGGGTTGATATCGGCGCGTTGGACGACATCCCGCAACGCGGTGCCCGCGTCGTGAAAACGGCAATGGGGTGCGTGGCGGTCTTTCGTACCCGCGACGATCAGGTATTTGCCACCTCGGACCGTTGCCCGCATAAGGGTGGCCCGCTGAGCGAAGGCATCGTGCATGGCCACAAGGTCACCTGCCCTTTGCACAACTGGGTGTTCTCGCTGGAAACGGGCGAGGCTGAGGGCGCGGATGAGGGGCAGATTTCGACCTATTCGGCGCGCGTGCAGGATGGCCGCGTCTATCTGGATGCAACCGAACTGATGAAGCGGTCGGCTGCGTGATGGACGGAAGTGCTCCATTTTCATCGGTGAAAACCACCCGCAGCACATGCCCCTATTGCGGCGTGGGCTGCGGCGTGAAGATCACGCAGGGCGCGGATGGCACGCGGTCGCTGCAGGGTGATCCCGATCATCCGGCGAACAAGGGACGCTTGTGTTCCAAAGGCTCTGCGCTTTTGGAAACAATCGGGTTGGAAGACCGGCTGCTCCATCCCGTCGTGGACGGTCACCGCGCCGATTGGGACTCCGCGATTGCGCGGGCCGCAAGCGCGTTCAGTTCCACCATCGCCCAGCACGGGCCTGAAAGCGTGGCTTTCTATGTCTCGGGCCAGATGCTGACCGAGGACTACTACGTCGCCAACAAGCTGATGAAAGGTTTCATCGGCACGGGCAACATCGACACCAATTCGCGGCTATGCATGGCCTCGACCGTGGCGGGACACCGCCGCGCCTTTGGCACGGACACGGTTCCGGGATGCTATGAAGACCTTGAACTGGCCGATCTGGTCGTGCTGGTCGGATCCAACCTCGCCTGGTGCCACCCGGTGCTGTATCAGCGTATCGTTGCGGCCAAAGCGGAACGTCCCGAAATGCGGGTCGTCAACATCGACCCGCGCCGCACCGCTACATGCGACATTGCCGATCTGCACCTGCCTCTGAAATCGGGATCCGACGTCGCACTGTTCAACACGCTTCTGGCCGAGATATCGCGGCGCGGGGCCTGCAACTGGCGCTACATCAACGATCATGTCAGCGGGTTCATGTCAGCGCTTGGGGCCGCACGAGCGTCTGATCCGGATGCCACCGGCCTGTCGCGCGACGATATCAATGCGTTCTGCGACATGTGGATCGGGACGGAAAAGGTGGTCACAGTCTTCAGCCAAGGGGTGAACCAGTCCTCGAACGGCACCGACAAGGTCAACGCGATCATCAACTGTCACCTTGCGACCGGACGCATTGGACGGCCAGGCATGGGCCCGTTCAGCGTCACCGGGCAACCCAATGCGATGGGTGGACGCGAGGTCGGAGGCTTGGCCAACATGTTGGCCAATCACCTGGACATCGACGACCAGACCCATCGCGACGCTGTAAAGAAATTCTGGAACAGCCCCCGTATCGCTCAAGGTCCCGGGCGCAAGGCGGTTGATCTGTTCCAAGCGGTCGCGGATGGCAAGATAAAGGCACTTTGGATCATAGGGACTAACCCGGCGGTGTCCATGCCGGACGCCGATCTGGTCCGTGATGCGATAGAACTTTGCGACTTCGTGGCCGTTTCCGATGTAACCGCCCGGACCGACACCGCCCGTCTGGCTGACGTACTTTTCCCTGCGCTCGGCTGGGGCGAAAAAGATGGCACCGTCACCAATTCAGAGCGCCGGATCAGCCGGCAGCGACCTTTCCTGCCCGCCCCCGGTGAGGCACGCGCCGACTGGCGGATCATTTGCGACGTCGCCTGCGCGATGGGCTGGAGCGATGCCTTCACCCACGCCAAGCCCGCCGACGTGTTCCGCGAACATGCGCAACTGTCCCGCGTAACCGCCAGCTTTGGACTGGATTTCGATATCTCGGCCCTGTCGGAGATCGGCGACACCGACTATGAAACGCTTCATCCGTTCCGTTGGCCGGTCGGCAACGTCGACAATGCACGCCTGTTCGGCGATGGTGGTTTTTATACCCCTGACCGCAGGGCGCGGATGATCCCGGTGCGGCATTCCGGTCCCGCGAAACCCGATGCTTATCCCTTGGTGCTGAATACAGGCCGTGTGCGCGACCACTGGCACACGCTGACGCGCACCGGCAAATCCGCGCGGCTTTCGAAACACATCGCGGAGCCCTATCTCGAAATCCATCCAGACGACGCCCGGCAGCACGGTTTGAAGCCTGCCGATATCGCGGCCGTGCAAAACCCGACCGGGCGCGCTTTGTTGCGCGTTCTGGTGACAGACCGCGTTCGGCCGGGCGAGATGTTCGCTCCCATGCACTGGACAGGTGAGTTCACGTCCGAAGGCCGGATAGACGCCGTGGTCCCCTCTCGCGTCGACCCGGTATCGGGCCAGCCCGAAAGCAAGGCTGCGCCGGTCAAGGTTTCTCGTTTCGATACGAAGTGGTTTGGCTTCGCCGTTGCATCCAACCGCTTTCAACCGGATTGCGCATATTGGGCACGCTCCAAGACCCAAAGTGGCTGGCAGTGCGAAATGGCCGGAGACACATTTCCCGAAGATTGGACCGACTGGGCACAGGACTGCTTCGGGCTTGATGAGGTGCCCCGTGTCGTCGTCGAGGATGCCCGCCGTAGCGGGACGCGTATCGCGTTCCTGTGCGACGGAAAACTCCTGGCAGCGCTGTTCATCGGTCCTCAGCCGATTGCTCTTGCGCGGAACTACCTTGGCGCACTGCCCGGCCTGGACGCCTCGGCCGATGTACTGTCGGGCTGGCCCGGTGCGGATCGCCCTGATCCGGGCCCCACGGTCTGTGCCTGTTTCGACGTCGGCGCGAACACCATTCTGGCGGCGATCGACGAAAAGCGCCTCGTATCTGTGGATGCCATCGGAGACGCCCTGCGTGCGGGAACCAATTGCGGGTCGTGCAGGCCGGAGCTACGCAGGTTGTTGGAACAATCCCAACGACTGGAGGCCGCAGAATGACACTGACCCCGTATATCCGCGCCATGGGGCGAGGTCCGTCCCGCGCCAGATCCCTGTCCCGCGACGAGGCCCGCGACGCAATGCGCATCATCCTGTCGGGCGACGCGGCGCCCGAGGCCGTCGGCGCGCTTCTGATGCTACTGCGATACCGTGGCGAAGTGCCAGACGAAATAGCAGGCTTCGTCGAGGCATTCCGCGAGTTGATCGATGATCGCTATGCCGCGCGCGCCGATCTGGACTGGCCAAGCTATGCCGCGGGTCGGTCACGTGGTTTGCCGTGGTTTCTGCTGTCGGCAAAGCTGGTGGCGCAGTCGGGCGTTCGCGTTTTGCTGCATGGCTGGAACAGCCACCAAGGGGCAATCGCATCGGTGCAAGAGGCCTTGCCGGTTATCGATATCCCAGTCGCATCTTCGCTATCCGACGCCGGCAGACTGATGGACAGGCACCGGATCAGCTATCTCCCGCTGGAAACCTTTCATCCGCGCGGGTTCGAGTTGCTGAAGCTGCGTAAGGTTCTCGGGCTGCGGTCTGCCGTCAACACGGTGTTGCGCGTTCAGAACCCGGGTGGGGCGGCCAGCACCGTCCAAGGCGTGTTTCACCCCCCCTATCGCGAGCTTCAAATCAGCGCCGCGGAACGTCTGAGCCAACCCAACGCGCTGATCATCAAAGGTGGCGGTGGTGAATTCGAACGCCACCCGTCAAAGGAAATCTCGATCTACGGCCTGGCAGACGGAAAACAGTGGCGAGACCGTACGCCGGTCCTGATCGAAGAGCATCGTCGCCTTTCAGCGGATGAACTCACCCGCGAAGACATGGCCCGCCTGTGGAATGGCGATATCAGCGATGCCTTCGCCGAGTCCGTGATCACCGGAACTGCCGCGCTTGCGCTCCTCGCCAGCGGCAAATCCAGCACCCTGGCCAAAGCCCAAAGCCGCGCCGAGGCGCTGTGGGCCAGCCGGTCTCAGATTCAGGCGGCCTGACAGGAGACGAGCCATGAAGACGTTCCCGATGTTTCTGAAAATGGCCGACCGGCGCGTTGTGATCGCGGGCGGCGGCGAACAGGCGGCGCAAAAGGCCCGCCTGATCCTGAAAACGGAAGCACGGATCGTCTTTCTGGCCCCTTGCCTTGAGGCGGAATTGCAGGCCATCGTCAATGACGGTCGTGCGGAACACGTCAGCCATCCGCCTGGCGTCGACGATTTCCGGGATGCCGCGCTGGTTTTTGTCGCTACGGGCGACGCGGCGCAAGATGTCGAACTGCATAACCTCGCCAAGGCGGCCGGTGTCGTTGTGAACGTTGTCGACCGGCCGGAATTATGTGACGCGCTGACGCCTTCTATCGTTGATCGGGACCCCGTGGTTGTCGCCATCGGGACCGAGGGCACTGCGCCTGTCCTGGGACGGATGATCAAAACGCAGATCGAAACGATGCTGGAGCCGCGCCTCGGCGGTCTGGCAGCGCTGGCCGGACGCATGCGCGATGCCGTCGCCGCAGCAATTCCAGATGATCAGCGCCGCGCATTCTGGAGGTGGGTGTTCCAGGAAGCACCACGCAATCTGCACAAACTGGGCCGCGAACGTGACGCAGCACGCAGCATCAAGGGCGCTTTGGCAAAAGGCAGGACACGCCGCGACGCGGGAATGATCAGCCTGGTCGGCGCCGGTCCGGGCAGCGCCGACCTATTAACCCTGCGCGCTGTGCAACGACTGCAGGAAGCGGACATCATATTCTATGACCGGTTGGTGCATCCCGATGTGCTGGAACTGGCCCGCCGCGACGCAGAACGCGTCTTCGTCGGCAAGGCCGTGGGTGCCTGCGAGTGGCCACAGGACCGGATCGATCGCGTGGTCATAGCGGCGGCGCGGGAGGGCAAGCGCGTCGTGCGGCTGAAAAGCGGTGACCCGTCGATCTTCGGGCGTGCGGAAGAGGAACTTCGTGCCGCAGATGAGGCAGGCCTGGCAACCGAAATCGTCCCCGGCATCACAGCGGCGAGTGCCGCAGCAGGGGCGCTCGGTCACTCGCTGACCGAACGGGGCGTATGTGACCGTCTGATGCTGACGACGGCGACGTTGCACGATGGCAGCGCGTCAGAGGATTGGGCGACGATGATGCGGCCCGGCTGTATGACCGCCTTTTACATGGGCACGCGCAAGGCTGACCAGATTCGGTCCAACCTGCTGGCAAGCGGCGTTCCCGCCGATGCGCCAGTTCACGTGGTGGCCTCGGCCAGTCTGCCCGACGAGAAACAGCTGCACAGCACCGTCGGCCAATTCGCGAATGACATGGCGCGGCAGGACATTTCGAACCCGGCCGTGATACTTGTGCAATATCCTTACGAAGCGGCCGTTGCCAAAGCCCCGATGATCGCCGCAGAATGATCAGCCATAGACATCGGTCAGATCGTACATCACCGGCTCGAAGCTCTTGCACAACGCGTTGATCCGGCGGTTGCGCTTGCGCATCTCGGGTGACCGAAGCATGTTCATGAAGTCTTCCCGGTCACGCCACTGGCTATAGTTGGCGATGCGCGTGTGAGCATCATTGACGTGAAACCCCGCCGCGATGAACCCTGGCTGATCGCAGATGAATTCATCATAGGCCGACCGCAACTCGTCCAGTAAATCCTCGCAGGTTCCCGGATTGACATCGAAGGTGGTGATTACGGTCTGGAGTGCTGTTTCCGAACTGATCTTCATTGGCTGTCCTCCTGAGCCGAGCTTAGCATCATCACGCGGATCACGTTAACCATCCTTTTACCATCCACAAGGCAGGGTCACCGCAGGAGGCCCGCCCGTGCGTTACATACCGATTGCCGCTTGTTTGATCGCCCTTCCCTTCATAGCCAGCGCCGGTGCCTGGCCCCGCGGCGCAGGGCATGCGTTTCTGTCCGTCGCCTATGAAGGCACCGCACGCAAGGATGCATTGGATCAAGACCGGCTGCAAGAAACCGAAGGTGAGGTCGAAACCTTTTCTTATTCAGCAATTTACGGTGAGTTCGGCGTCTCGGACCGCGTGACGCTGGGCATCGACATTGGCACCGAGGGCGAGCGATTTACGCAAAGCAACATCGTCTTCGCGTCTGTTTCAGTAGGGCCTGCTGATTGGCGACATCAGTTTGCATTGGAACTGGGAGTGGGCAACCGCGAAATCCCAACCTTCGGATTGCAGCGTGGAGAGACGGAAACCGTCTTCCGGCCGGGGCTGTCATGGGGTTATGGCTTTGACAGCCGCGTCGGCCCCGGCTGGGCCGCGCTCGATCTGAGGCAAGAGATCCGCCAAACGACGGATGAGACAGCCCTGAAGGCTGATTTGACGGTCGGCGTGACACCCGACGATAAATGGCAGTATTTCGTACAGTTTCAGGGAAACCATTACCCCCATGAAGACCCCAAGCTGCGCATCGTGCCAACCGCGGTGCGCCACTACACCGACTGGCTGGCACTGGAGAGCGCGTTGCTGGTTGAAACCCATGGCGGCAATCAACTGGGAGCGCGCATCGGGCTGTGGTTTACTTTCTGACCCGCTTGCGATCGAACCCGCTTCCGCTAGAGTGCGCGCATGAGCAAAACCGACCCGATCCGCCCCACCGATGGCGAGGCCCGTGAATTGGCGCGATCCTTGCTCTCGGGCGCTCTGTTCGGCGCGCTTGGCGTGATCGATCCGGACACTGGGCATCCCAGCGTGACGCGGGTGGCGGTTCTGGCTGAGCGCGGCCAACATCCAGTGACCCTGATCTCGAACCTGTCGGCACATACGCAGGCCTTACGGGTCGATCCACGCTGCTCGCTGCTGCTCGGTGAACCTGGAGAACGCGGTGACCCGCTTACCCATCCGCGCATCAGTTTGACTTGCAATGCGGATTTCATCGACCGCGCCAGCGCAACACATATCGCCATCCGCGACACCTACCTGAAGGTGCGGCCCAAGGCGACGCTCTATGTGGATTTTCCGGATTTTTCGTTTGTCCGACTCACCATCTCGGGTGCCGCACTGAATGGCGGCTTCGGGAAAGCGTTCATCCTGACGCCTGCGGATCTGGGGTTTCACGCACCGAACCGAGGCGGCTGAAGCAGGCGCACACCGTCGATCTGCCAGCCATCCGGCGTCTGTATCATATCGTATTCCAACAGATGCAGCCGTCCGTCCTGACCCTGAAGCAGCACGCGCTGACGGTTAGCGTCGTCCAATTCCAGAAAGGTGACGTCATCCGGTCGCCAAACCATCGGATAGCCATCAAGGACCATCGCGCCAAATCTCTCGGGCGTTTCGAAAATGGATTTGATGCCCGGCGACGCGTAGGAAAATGCTTCGGCCAAATCGTCAGTCAAGAACGCGTCGATCTGCTTCTGGATTACCGAGGGGATCGCCTCCTCAGCCGACTGCGCACGCAACGCGGTCACCGATAACGCGGAAAAGATTAGTGCAAGGAAAAGATGTCTCATGGTCGCCTCCGTCCTTCAGTATACTCCAAAAGGACGGAGGTGGATCAGATTAGGCGGCGGCGAGTTTCCCCG
Organism: Qingshengfaniella alkalisoli; assembly: GCF_007855645.1. Classification (GTDB taxonomy): domain Bacteria; phylum Pseudomonadota; class Alphaproteobacteria; order Rhodobacterales; family Rhodobacteraceae; genus Qingshengfaniella; species Qingshengfaniella alkalisoli. The sequence goes on along the minus strand of NZ_CP042261.1, from coordinate 710,220 downwards.
CCAGAGCATTGTCGATCAGCGCAATCGTTTCCTGCACACCGTAAAGGGCGATGAACCCGCCAAACCGTGGCCCCTGCGACGCACCCAGCAACACCTCGTAGAGCGCCTTGAACCAGTCACGAAGCGGCTCGAATTTATGCTCCTTGCCGACCGCGAACACCATCGTCTGCAGATCTTCGGCGTCGAGACCGCCATCCCAAGCCTCAAGCCGGGATTTCAAGTCCTCCAGCGCTTTCCGTTCCTGATCGGTGGGCGCGCGATAAACCTTCGCGGGCTTCACGAAGTCATTGTAGTAGCGCACTGCGAAGCCAGCGGCCGCGTCCATGTCCGGGTTCGACTCGGCGTTCGTTTCCGGTGCATAACGCTGAATGAAGCCCCAAAGCGTTTCCTTGCTTTCGGCCCCCGAAACGGAGGCAAGGTTCAGCAGCATTGCGAACGGCACGACCATGTTCGACTGGGGCACATTGTGGCCATGAATGTGATAGACCGGATTGGCCAACCGCGCCTTTTCATCCTGATCGGCGTAAGCCCGGAGCTGCTGGTGGTACTCGTCCACGGCTTTAGGGATGACGTCGAAATACATCCGCTTCGCCGTTTTGGGCTTCTGGAACATGAAGTAGGCCAGCGACTCCGTCGAGGCGTAGCTCAGCCATTCATCGATGGAGATACCGTTGCCCGAGGACTTGGAAATCTTCTGACCCTTATCGTCGAGGAACAACTCATAGGTGAAATGCTCGGGCTTCTTGCCGCCAAGAATTTCACAGATGCGGTCATAGATCGGCGTGTTGGTCGAGTGGTCCTTGCCATACATCTCGAAATCCACGCCGAGCGCAGCCCAACGCGCGCCGAAATCAGGCTTCCACTGCAGCTTCACGTTCCCGCCTGTAACCGGAAGCGTCCATTCCTTGCCGCCTTCATCGTCGAAAGTAACGGTGTAGTTTTCCGCATCCACATGCTTCATCGGCACATAGAGCACGCGCCCCGTTTCCGGATGGATAGGCAGGAAAATCGAATACGTCTGACGACGCTCCTCACGCAGCGATTTCAGCATGACCTTCATAACATCATCGTAGCGCTCGACAGCGCGCTTGAGCACCTCGTCGAACTGGCCAGATTTGTAGAAGTCAGTCGCGGAATAGAATTCGTAGTCGAACCCGAATGTGTCTAGGAAACGACGCAGCATGGCGTTGTTGTGATCGCCGAAGCTTTCGAATTGCTCGAACGGATCAGGCACGGAAGTCAAAGGCATTTGCAGATGCTCTTGCAGCATATCCTGATTGGGCACGTTGCCCGGCACTTTGCGCATGCCATCCAGATCGTCGGAAAAGCAGATCAGCTTCGTGGGGATGTCGCTGATGACCTCGAAGGCGCGGCGGATCATGGTCGTGCGCAGCACCTCGCCGAAGGTGCCGATATGAGGCAGACCGGAAGGGCCGTAGCCCGTTTCGAACAGGACATATCCCTTTTCCGGTGGCGACTTTTCATAGCGTTTGAGCACCCGGCGCGCTTCTTCGAAGGGCCAGGCTTTGGAACTCATCGCTGCGTCGCGGATATCGGACATGTCTCAAATCTCGATCAATTTACCGCAAACCCCGTGTCTGCGGTTGCGTCCCACCTATTGCGGTGGCATTGCCGCGTCAATATTCTGCACTGCAACGCTACGCCAGATAAGGATTTTCGTCGTGTCAGATCAGCAACCGTCGCTTACGGCTCAGGATGCCCTCGTCGCAATCATGATGGCGGTGTCTGCGTCGGACGAAAACATCCGTACCGCCGAGTTGGTGAAAATCCAGATGATCGTAAATCATCTGCCGATTTTTGCTGAGTATGACGTCGATCGTTTGAAGGTGGTCAGCCAAACGGTTTTCGACCTTTTCGAAGAAGAAGACGGCCTTGACGCGCTGTTCGGACTGATCCGGGACTCTCTGCCCGAACGGTTATATGAAACCGCTTATGCCGTGGCCTGCGACGTTGCCGCGGCCGACGGGCATCTTTATGAGCCGGAGCTTCGCCTGCTGGAAGAGATCCGTTACGAGTTGAATATCGACCGCCTGCATGCCGCCGCCATTGAGCGCGGATCGCGCGCCCGTCACGTTCACGCCTAGGCCGTGGGAGCAGCCCTGCCCCACAACCGCACCAGATCTTTCTGAAGCAACCGCGATCGGCCTGCCCAGCCAGACGCTCCGGCGGGGTTTTCTTCGTCGCCCGCCGGGATCAGCGCGCGCCTGTCCAGATCTGCGGTGAAGATAGCAAAGACCATATCCCGCCCACCTTGCGGACGAATATACCCCGCCAACGCACTGACGAAATTCAACGTGCCGGTTTTGGCCCGCACCTCGAAATTCTGCGGCCCGTCATTGGCCCCGGCCACGACAACACGCTTCATCAAGCTCTGAAGTGACCCATCTACGCCGAGAATACCAAGTGCTGCGACCATATCTGCGGCGGTAACACGCGAGGTATCCTCAAGCCCGGAATGATCCATGAACCGGGAATTGTTCATCCCGAGAGATAGTCGCGCCCATCTGGTCATATCACTGGCCGATGCCGCAAGATCATCCGGCACCGCGCCCATGCGCCGCTTGGACGCGCTCAAGCCGACTACCTCTGCCGTCAGATTCGTGGAATAGAGCAGCATGCCGCGCAGGATATCCGCCATCTCCGGGCTTGGACGAGCTGCGAGAACTGCTCCTGTGGGTTCCTCCAGAGACATTCGTGCCTGCGGCAGGTCTATGCCTTTTCGTCCGGCAATGGATCGGAATACCTCGCCCGCATACATCCCGCTTTGCCGGACGGGAAGCCACCGCGCGCCCCCTGATCCAAGCGCCGACCGCGCCACCGTCCAGCTTTCGCCACCCCTATCCGCTTTTTCGGAATAGACATAGACGGGCAATTCCCGTTCCGCGACCGAGACTTGGACGCGCTCGACCTTCGGCACGATGTTGCCTGTGCGCGCGTCCATCGTCAGTCCGTAATTCTCACCCTGCCTGCGCCATTCGAAATGCACGCGGTTATAGTTCAGGTTCAGCCCGGACACTGAAGGGTTATACCCCAGATGCTCCGGTTGCGTTGGGTCTATCGCCCGCACATAGGGCAGCGCCCCGGTCCAGACGAGAAAGTCCCCTTCCACCTTGCGAAGCCCCGCCCCCTGAAGCTGTTCGGCCAGGTCAGACAGATCATCGCTCGACAGGTCGGGTGCACCGTCACCTGCAAGGATAAGATCGCCCTGCAAGTTGCCATCTCGGATTGGTCCGGTCGCGATCACGCGGGTATCAAACCGATAGGCTGGCCCCAGTTGATCCAGCGCGTAAGCGGCAGTGATGGATTTTGCGACACTCGCGGGCGGCAGGGCGACATCCGCATCATGCGCAGCAATCGGCACGCCCGTTCGCGCATCGGCCAAGGCAAAGCAAACCTGGCCGCTCAATCCTGCCTCGGCCACGATCCTGCGCGAAGCGGCAGGGATATCCAATGGCTCGGGCTTGGCACCGCGTTTCCGGGGTAAGGGCGACAGGTCGACATTGGCAAGCACGGGGCTTGCTGCCCCGCTCAACATCGCTGCCAGCACATGCCGTCTCGTGAAAACTGTCATGGCGAGATTAAGCCAACAGAGGCGCGATGATGCAAGAGAAACCGCGCGGCAGCTACCGCACCCAGCCACCTTTCGCTCGTATTTCGGAGGATGAAATCGCGCGCAGGGGCATGCGAAGATAGCACCAGCACGGCGCGCTCGCCCCACCCAGCAGATGCGAATGCGATGAAGGCAGCCGTTTGGCCCGGAACAGACGTGCCGCATAAGCCGTCCGCGCCCAGATGGGCGTACCCGGTCGTGCCAGAACGCCCACAGGCACAGTCGCGAAGATGCTTGGCCAGCGCTCCCATCTGTGGACGCTCGCCAGATTGTCGCCCCCCATCAGCCAACTGAAACGCACAGACGGATAGATGCGCTGCAATTGCTCAAGGGTCTCCGCTGTGAAGCGGGTGTTCAGACGGCTTTCCAGATCGGTTACCTCGACGCGGGGATCGTCCATGATCTGGCGGGCGGCCAAAAGGCGGCGCTGAACCGTGGCTGGCCCTTCAGACTTCAACGGATTTCCCGGCGAAACCAGCCACCACACCCGGTCCAGGCCGAACCGCTTCAGCGCAACCTTGGTCAAATGCACGTGCCCGGCATGAGGCGGATCGAAGGACCCGCCCAGAAGGCCAATTTTCTGGCCCGCCCCCGCCAGCGGCATACCTGCTTTCATCGTCAACCTCCGGTCCGCCACGGCGCTGGACTAAATCATGACGGCGGTCGGTCCACAAGCAGCGCAGGGGTAGACGCGCTGGTTCCGGCAGCGCATGGTGACCCTAGGACAACGATGGATGGAGGCATCGCAATGAATTGGCGCAATCCTTTTCTGTGCACCCTGAGTATCGCGTTATTGCCCGTTGTTTCATGGGCGCAACAGGCAACGGACGCGGTGGACCCGGAAGCCACCACAAGCGGCACCGGCCAGATCATCACCGAGGCCGGACAAGCCGCACTGAACGCAAAGAATGCCGGCGAGCCGGTCACAGCGCAAAACTGGATGGTCGCCGCCGCCAACCCGCTGGCGGTGGAGGCCGGCGCAGAAATCCTGCGTACAGGCGGCACGGCGGCGGATGCGATGGTGGCCGTGCAGACCGTTCTGGGGCTGGTGGAGCCGCAGTCATCGGGGCTGGGAGGTGGTGCGTTTCTGGTCTGGTACGATGCCGCGACGGGAGAGCTGACCACGCTGGACGGTCGCGAGACAGCGCCGCTGGCAGCGACCCCCACCCTGTTCCAGGACGAAAACGGCGCGCCCTTGGCATTCTTCGATGCCGTGGTCGGCGGACGATCCGTAGGCACCCCCGGCACGCCTGCCCTTATGGAAGCAGCACATCGCAAATGGGGTAAGGCAAATTGGGGTCATCTGTTCGACGCAGGCATCGATCTGGCCTCGAACGGTTTCGAAGTCTCCCCTCGCCTGGCGGGCCTTGTGGCAGAGGATATCGACTTTCTGTCCCGCCATCAGGCAACAGCCGACTATTTTCTGCCCGGCGGCGCGCCGATTGCCGAGGGCGACACGCTGACCAATCCCGCCTATGCCGACACCCTGCGGGCGATCGCAAAGAATGGCGCAGACGCGTTTTATTCCGGCCCCATAGCTGAAGGGATAGTTGCTGCTGTCACCGGGGCCGAGAAAAACCCCGGCGTGCTGTCCACCATTGACCTGGCCCTGTATCAGGTGAAGGAGCGACCCGCAGTTTGTGCCAGTTACCGCGCGCATGACATTTGCGGCATGGGGCCACCCTCGTCTGGTGCCCTGACTGTGGGACAGATCCTGGGGATGCTGGACAACTACGATCTTGCGTCGATGGGATCAGACAGTGCCGACGCATGGCGGTTGATCGGCGATGCCTCGCGGTTGGCTTTCGCGGATCGCGGGCGCTATATGGCTGACAGCGATTTCGTGCCAGTGCCGACCGAAGGCCTTGTCGATCCGGCCTATCTGTCCAAACGCGCGAAGCTGTTGGAAGGCGACGACGCGCTTCCCGAAGTCACCGCCGGGTCACCCGAGTTCAGCCATGCGCTGAACTGGGCCGATGACCAATCGATCGAGCTTCCCTCGACCAGTCACATCTCCATCGTGGACAGCTACGGCAATGCCCTGTCAATGACCACGACCATCGAGAACGGGTTTGGCTCGCGCGTGACGGCGCCGGGCGGGTTCCTGCTGAACAACGAGCTCACGGATTTCTCTTTCGCGACACATGACGAAGGCACGCCGATCGCCAACCGCGTCGAGCCGGGGAAACGCCCTCGGTCTTCTATGTCCCCAACCATCGTGATGAAGGACGAAGCACCTGTTCTCGTCATCGGATCGCCCGGCGGATCACGCATTATCGGATATGTCGCGCAGTCGATCATCGCGCATCTCGACTGGGGAATGGATGTGCAGCAGGCCGTTGCCATGCCGCATCTGGTCAACCGATTCGGCACATATGATTTGGAAGCAGGCACCGGCGCGGAAGAGTTGGCCGGAGAGCTGGGCGAAATGGGATTTACGACCGAAATCCGCGACCTGACATCGGGGCTGCACGCCATCGCCATCACCGCTGACGGGTTGTCGGGCGGTGCTGATCCAAGACGCGAAGGTATTGCGCTCGGCGAATAAACGAACCAACCCGATAACACCGCCGGACCATCCGGCGGTGTTTCCAAGCGACCCTGCATGCCTTGGCGATTGAACCTGCCATCGGAAATGACTAAGCACGGCGCAGTAATTTCCACCCCAGTTTCACGACGGAGCGTTCCATGGCAGCCTATCAATACGTCTATCACATGGATGGTGTGTCCAAGACCTATCCCGGCGGCAAGAAGTGCTTCGAAAACATCCGCCTCAGCTTTTTGCCCGGTGTCAAGATCGGTGTCGTCGGCGTCAACGGCGCCGGTAAATCCACGCTGCTGCGGATCATGGCGGGCATAGACAAGGATTTCACGGGCGAGGCATGGGCCGCCGAAGGCGCACGCGTCGGATACCTGCCGCAGGAGCCGCAGCTCGACGAAACGCTCAACGTTCGCGAAAACGTCATGCTGGGTGTGGCGGAAAAGAAGGCCAAGCTGGACCGCTTCAACGAACTGGCCATGAACTACTCGGACGAAACCGCCGACGAGATGGCCGCGCTGCAAGACGAGATCGACAGCAACAACCTGTGGGATCTCGACAGCCAGATCGACGTCGCGATGGAAGCCCTGCGCTGCCCGCCCGATGACGCCGATGTCAGCACCTTGTCCGGCGGTGAAGCCCGCCGCGTCGCGCTGTGCAAGCTGCTGCTGGAAGCGCCCGACATGCTGCTTCTGGACGAACCGACCAACCACCTCGACGCGGAGACCATCGCGTGGCTGCAGCAACACCTGATTGACTACAAGGGCACGATCCTTTGCGTTACGCACGATCGTTACTTTCTGGACGACATCACCGGCTGGATCCTGGAACTCGACCGCGGTCGCGGTATCCCGTATGAAGGCAACTACTCCGCCTGGCTCGAACAGAAGGCCAAGCGGTTGGAGCAGGAAGCCCGCGAAGACAAATCCAAGCAGAAGACGCTGGAGCGCGAACTCGAATGGATGCGCCAATCACCGAAAGCGCGCCAAGCGAAATCCAAGGCACGGATCAACGCTTACAACGATATGGCCAACCAGTCCGAGCGTGAAAAGCTGAGCCGCGCCCAGATCATCATCCCCAACGGCCCGCGCCTTGGTGGCAAGGTGATCGAGGTCGAAGGACTGAAGAAGCATATGGGCGACAAGCAACTGATCGAGGGACTGGATTTTTCCCTGCCCCCCGGCGGCATTGTCGGCGTGATCGGCCCCAACGGTGCGGGTAAATCGACGCTGTTCCGGATGCTGACTGGTCAGGAACAACCCGATGAAGGCAGCATCACCTATGGTGACACGGTGCAGCTGTCCTATGTGGACCAGTCCCGCGATGCGCTCGACCCGAACAAAACGGCGTGGGAAGAGATTTCCGACGGCAACGAGATCATCCAACTGGGCGATGCAGAGATGAACAGCCGCGCCTATGCATCGGCGTTCAACTTCAAGGGCGGCGACCAGCAGAAGAAGGTCGGCCTGTTGTCAGGTGGTGAACGCAACCGCGTGCATATGGCGAAACTGCTGCGCTCCGGCGGCAACGTGCTGCTGCTCGATGAACCGACCAACGATCTGGACGTGGAAACCCTGCGCGCGCTGGAAGACGCGCTGGTCGATTTCGCGGGTTGTGCCGTCGTCATCTCGCACGACCGCTTTTTCCTTGACCGTATCTGCACGCATATCCTGGCTTTCGAGGGCGAGGCGCATGTTGAATGGTTCGAGGGCAACTTCGAGGACTATGAAGAAGACAAGAAACGTCGCTTGGGCGCAGACGCGTTGGAGCCAAAGCGGATCAAGCACAAGAAATTCACGAGGTAGTCGATGTTGCATGGTCGATCCGTCAGGATTTTTCTCGCAGATGGTTCCGCCACGGGCATACTTACCGCAGAAATAGTGAATTGGACCGGACAGGTCGTTTCCGCGCCTCGCACACGAATCGAAACCGCCCTAAAGTTCGACGAGCTAAAACGAACCGGGGTCTATCTACTCGTCGGTTTCGAGGCTGGAAATGAACTTCCGTCAGTTTACGTAGGTGAGGGCGACGAGATATCCAAACGTCTCAATAGGCACTCAAAAGATGAACACAAAGACTTTTGGGAAAGCTTTGTCGCGGTGACCAGCAAGGACATGAACCTAACCAAGGCCCATGCACGATACCTCGAAGGCCGCTTGATTACTCTTCTTAAAGAAGCAAAGAAGTGTCACGTTCTAAACAAGACTGATCCGCCATTCGACAAACTCCCCAAGGCGGACATATCGGATATGGACGCGTTTGTTGGCGAGCTGGGATTGCTCCTGCCGGTTGTTGGCGTGGATTTCCTAAGGAAACCTCGCCAAACATCCATGGATGGCCTGCCATCAGTATCTACAACTCGCTTTCAACTTCATCACTCATCCAAAGGCATCCACGCAAGCGCGGAAGAACTCGACGGAGAATTCGTCATTCTGCAGGGTTCTACGGGTAGTTTGAACGAGTCAGTTTCCTTCGACGAGAAAAGGCAAGCCTTCAGGCAACAGGTATTCGAGAGCGGCAGAGCCGAAAAGATCGATGCTTCTACTTTTCGACTCCTTGATGATGTCGCATGCTCAAGCCCCACCGCCGCAGCAGTGTTCTTGTTCGGCACGAGTAGAAATGGTCGAACAGATTGGCTGGTGTCCGGCTCGTCCACCACCTATGGTGAGTGGAAGTCTCAGTTTCTCGAGCCGGAAACAGACTAAACCCTTCCCAATCCAATATACTCACCGTTCGCAGTGAACCGGCAGCCGATGCTGTGCTGCATATTGGTGGTGGCATAGGTTCCGCGCACAGAATAGCCGCCTGAGGTATCCATCACCGCAGGTTCCATGATGATGTTGCCGGGCAACTGTGCATAGCGGACGGATGCCTCGTGACGACAGGCGTCGGGCATCTGGGAGACCTGAAAGAATTCGGGGCGTGGCGAGGTCGGGATCTGGGCGGCGTTCTCAGTGCATCCGGCTAGTGCCGTCAGACTCAGGCCGGTCGCGATCATCACATTGCGCATGGCGGTGGCTCCTTGTTGTTTGTCGCAAGGTTAGGCTTGCGCACCTTGTTGGTCAAACATCTTGACGCATGAACGCAAAACGCAGGGCCAAGGCCCTGCGTTCCAAACTCTTGCGAAAATCGCGCGAGGATTATTCCTCTGCTGCGACTTCCTCTTCGTCGGCTTCTTCCGCGCCTTCTGCGTTTTCTTGCGACTGCAGGCTCGACGGAGCCTGAATGTTCGCAATCACGAAGTCGCGATCGATGGTCGGCTTCGCGCCTTCCGGCAGATCGATCTGCGAAATGGTGATGGTGTCGCCGACGTTCTTGCCTTCGAGGTTGACGACAAGCTTTTCGGGGATGTCACCCGCGGTGACGATCAGTTCGACTTCCGGCCGCACGACAGTCAGAACACCACCGCGCTTGAGGCCAACGCATTCTTCCTCGCCCTCGAATTCGACGTGGATGAACAGGTTGACTTTCGACGTACGACGCAGGCGCATCAGGTCGAGGTGGGTCGGAAGATCCTTGACCACGTCGCGCTGAACATTGCGGCAGATCACGCGCACGTCTTCCTGCCCTTCAACCTTCAGGTTGAACAGTGTGGACAGGAAGCGGCCTGCCTTGAGCCGCTTGAGCAGCACGTTGAAGGGGATTTCGATCGCCAGAGGGTCTTGCCCACCGCCGTAAACGATGCCGGGTACGTTGCCTTCGCGGCGAGATTGACGAGCGGCCCCCTTGCCTGTCCCCGTCCGTACCGTGGCGTGAAGATCAGGAATCTGACCAGCCATGATGTATCTCCTAGATTATGGGGCATCCTCCAAGGGTGTATGCCCCGATGAAGCGCGGTCTATAGGCCGGTTGCCGGGAAAAGAAAAGGACTAAATCACCCTTATTTCATGCCTGCCAACGGCCTTCGAAACCCTCCGGTACAAGCAGCACCTCTCTGTCCAGCGTGTTCGCATCCTTGCGCCCACACAGCGCCATGGACACGTCGAGTTCCTTGTGAATGACCTCAAGCGCCCTGGTTACGCCCTTCTCGCCCATCGCGCCCAGCCCATAAATATAGGCGCGCCCGATCCAGACGCCTTTCGCCCCCATTGCGACGGCCTTCAGAACATCCTGCCCCGACCGGATACCGCTATCGAGGTGAATTTCCACCTGATCGCCAACTTCATCCACAATCGGGCGCAGCATACGGATCGAACTGAGCGCCCCGTCCAACTGGCGGCCGCCGTGGTTTGACACGACGATTGCGTCCGCGCCAACCTTGGCAGCCATTCTGGCATCTTCTACGTCCAGCACACCCTTGAGGATGACCTTGCCGCCCCACATCTCTTTGATCTTGGCAATCTTGTCCCAATTCAGGGTGGGATCGAAATTCTCCGCAGTCCAAGACATCAGCGAGGACGGATCGGACACCCCTTTCGCGTGACCGACGATATTGCCGAAGAAGCGCCGCTTGGTCTGAAGCATTTCCAGACCCCAGCCCCATTTCGTCGCAAGGTTCAGCATGGTGGGCACCGTCATCTTCGGCGGAGCAGACAGCCCATTTTTCAGGTCCTTGTGACGCTGCCCGAGGATTTGCAGATCCAACGTGATGACCAGTGCCGAGCATTTCGCCGCCTTCGCGCGTTCGATCACACGCCGCAGATAGTCTTCATCCTTTATCGCATAGAGCTGGAACCAGAAGGGTTTCTCGACATTTTCCGCCACATCCTCGATCGAGCAGATCGACATCGTCGACAGGGTGTAAGGCACACCAAACTTCTGAGCGGCGCGACAAGCCAGAATTTCACCATCGGCATGCTGCATGCCCGTCATGCCGACCGGAGCCAATGCAACCGGCATCGCCACGTCGTCGCCGATCATCTGGCTGGCAGTCGTGCGCCCGTCCATATCTACCGCAACGCGCTGACGCAGGCGAATCTGGTCGAAGTCCGAGGTGTTTTCACGGAAGGTCTGTTCAGTCCAGCTGCCGGATTCGCAGTAGTCATAGAACATCTTGGGCACCCGTCGCCGATAGATACGCTTCAGATCGTCGATTGTCGTAATCACCGGCATGGAAGACCCCTTTCAACTGGTAAACTTTAGTTACCAATCTTTCCGGAAAATGCAATCCGACGAACCATCCGCGTCACGGATCATCCATCACAGATGAGATCACTGCGGTGTGGTAGCGTGGTTTTGAGAAGTGGTACCGCCTCCCCGGCTTGAACGGGGGACCTCTGGATCCACAATCCAGCGCTCTAACCAACTGAGCTAAGGCGGCACGTGAGGCGCGGTTTAGCGCCGCGTTTCAACGAATGCAAGAGCACTCACGCAACGTCCAGCGCCTTTTCCCAGCATTGCTCTACCAGCGGCCGTCCGAACTCATGAACAGGAAACTCTTCAACCAATTCGAAACCCGAACGAACATAGAGCCGCACCGCCGCTGTGTGTTGCTTGAACGTCCGCACGCGCATCAGGCTTGTACCGTCTCGGCGTCCAGAGCGTTCGGCCTTGTGCAACATCAACCGACCGAGCCCCTGCCCCCGGCACGACGCAGCAATGTAGAAAAGTTTCAGCCGCGCGACCTGTGCATTTTCCCGAATCATGAACAGACTTCCGACCTGTTCCAGCCCCGCGCATGCGATCCAGCCATGATCGCGGATCGGATCAAAGGCGTCGACGGCACGCGCAACCACAGGGGCAAAGCTGTCATCAAACCCCTCCACGTCCCGATAATGTGCGCGATGAACGTCGATCACCCACCCGGTATCGCCGTTGGGATCGAACTCTCGCAACAAAATCCCCAGCGATTCTTCTGTCATACCTTGCCGCGACCTGTGCTATTGGATACTCGCCCCTCAATCTGAGGAGAATGGATCATGGGGATCAACACAGAAAGCGATATCAGCGCCAATCTGCAAATCGGTCCGACCGATCAAGATATGGTGCGCATTTTCGTCGAAGCCAACGGCGTCGAGATTCCGATGGATTTCGAACCAGACGAGGCTATCGAGATTGCCGAGGAAATCCGCGCCGCAGCCGAGCGCATACTGGGTGGGAAACCCGGCAAATCTAAGAAGGGCTGAGCAACGGATCACGCGCGGTCTGCAACCGAAACATCGCCGCGCGTGCCAGTTTCAGCGTTTGTACCTTGCGGCGCGAAGGCGCCAACAGTGTTTCCGGACCCCAGCGGACGATTTCGGCCCCAAAGCCATCTGCGAGGATAAGCCCGGTCTCATCAGGCAAAATGCCGATGGGAAAATCGGCATCTACGGCCCAGAAGAACCTGTCGGCCCATTCCAGGTAGCCCTTCCATTTGCTGTCGGCCGCAAAATCCGCGCGGCAGGATTTGCATTCCACGACCCAGATCTCGCCCTTCGGCCCCAACGCCGCCACATCCACCCGCAAGCCACGCGCAGGAACAAACTCTTGCACGCAAGAAAAGTCGAGACTTCTGAGATAGCGTGCCACCCCACGCGCCAGAAGTTGCCCAGCCTGATATGCGCCTTCAGATTGCACCATCTTCGGCACAATGAACAAAAGACGAACACCTTGCAAGGCTGGTGACGAATTTAGCGCACGAACCCACTTGCACCGCGCGCCTGCTCGCCCTACCTACTGTGGGTGGCGGGTGCTGCTCTTCTCGTGCCTGTGGCAAAATTCCGGTGGCCTTAAGCAATTCCGAGGGAGTTGGCTCTGATATGACCCTGGTCATGTTACCTGACGCCCACCTGTACATACAGGTCCTCGGGAATTGAAAGCCTCCACGGTCGCTGCGGGCCCGCCACGCTTTCCCATCAGTTTCAGGTAAATTTGCGACGTGCTTCCTGCGCTATGACATGGCGCATCTGAAGTCGCACGAGCCGGATCGAGAATTCTTCGGGCAGACACCGGACACCCGCTTGCGCCATGGTCCTGTATCCGCCCGCCCTCCATCGAAAGGCGTATCACCGGAACGACAGCGCAACAGCTCGGGCTCACCCCCTACCCTCGGTTCCCTGAAGGCCGCGGCAGAGTTTCGATTTCTGAATTAGGCCTTCCACCAGCCGGCTCAACCACGGCATCACCGCCATGCAGCCTATTTAACCCCGGATGCCAGCTTGTCTCTATTGACGATACTGACGGTCTACGCGAACTGGCACTGGCTCCGCCAGCCAAACGGGTTCTTTACGGCCCGAACGTGGCACGACATTGCCATCCGGCAAGGCCAATGCGAACTGAACGCCCGCGAACACGATCCCGTTGAAGAACCACAGCATAAAGCCAGCCACCCATCCCATATCACTCGTCAGCACCAGATGCCCGAGATTGGCTACATTCAAAGCAAGAAGCAGCGTGACGAACACAGCCGAGATCCCAAAGCCGATCAGTGACTGGCGAATATAGAGACGGACGAGATGAGGCATAATCTTCCTCCTTGGCTTCAACATCACGATAGGAACAGTTCTACGCGGGAACCACAACAGTGATTCGAAGAATATCATTTCGGCGCAAATACGCCCAGATTACTTACTCAGAAGGCTTCCGGACGTGCCTCGCGGGCCATGTGGTCCAGGACCGCATTCACGAATTTGGGCTCTCGCCCGTCTGGGAAGAATGCACCCGCAATGTTGACGAACTCGACGATCACGACTTTGGGCGGCGTATCGCTTTCGATCAACTCCGCGCAAGCGGCACGAAACAGCGCACGCAAGGTTGGGTCGATCCGGCCAAGCGGCCATTTCGCGACAAGTGCGCGGTCGGTCATCTGGTCAATCTTCGCCTGCCAGTTCACCGCGTCTTCGACGATCTTGCGGAACAGGTCGAGATCGCCTTCGGCCATCTCGTAATCCTCGAACTGTTCCCCGAAACGGTGATTGGCAAATTCGCGGGTGACCGCCTGGACGGTCTGCTCTGTGGTTTCCATTTGGAACAGTGCTTGCACGGAAAAGAGCCGCGCCGCAGACCGCATCTTGCGTTTCTGGTTACCCGACATCGGCTTGGGAGCCTCGGAGCCTTCGGAAAAGACGTCGTTGTGATCGGGCTTGTCAGGGTCGGTCATGCTGTGGTCGGTCCTTCCGCCTTACCGGCGATCTGAATGCCTTCGGGCTGGAAACCGATTTCCCGCCCCGAGCGACCCCATTTGCGTGATAGCGCGATCAAATGCAAGGCTGCCGCTGCCGCTCCCGCACCCTTGTTCTGTTTGTCCGGATTGGCGCGCACTTCCGCCTGAAGCAGGTTTTCCACTGTCAGGATGCCATTGCCAATACTCGCGCCTTCCAGTCCCAGAAGTGTGATCGCCCGCGAACTGTCGTTGCAGACCGTTTCGTAATGCGTGGTCTCGCCTCGCACGACACAGCCAAGCGCAACGAATCCGTCGAAATTGGACTGGCGATACGCGATGCTGATCGCTGCCGGGATTTCCAGTGCGCCCGGGACTTCGACCGTCTCATGACTGGCTCCGGCCGCGTCCAGCTCAGCCCGCGCCCCCGATAGAAGATCGTCTGCTATCGCTTTGTAATAAGGAGAGATTACGATCAGAACCTTGGTCGGTTTGTCGAACTCCGGGCGCGGCAGGATGTAATGCTGTTCTGAAGATGCCATGCGTCAGGACTCCTTGACCAGGTTGAGCGGGATGGGGCGCGTATCTTCGATTTCAAGACCATAAGCCTCGAGCCCCACGATCTTGGGCTTCACCGAATTGGTCAATAGGACCAGTTTCGAAATACCCAAAGATGACAGAATCTGCGCACCCAGCCCGTATTGGCGCAGCGTCTGGGGCGACACGTGATCATCCGCGACCAACTTCATGGTGGTGTCGCGCAAAAGGACAAGTGCGCCCCGTCCTTCATCGGCTATCAATTCCATGGCCTGGCCGAATTCACTGCTGCGACCGGGCTGGCCCAGCCCAATAACATCGAGCATCGGGTCCAGCGCGTGCATACGCACCAGAACCGGATCATCGCCCGACAGATCACCCTTGATCAGCGCGATGTGCTCTGCCCCCTGCGTTTCGTCGGTGTAGATACGCAGATTCCATTCGCCACCGAATTCTGACTGCACGGTCCGCTCTTCGCTGACACGCACCAAATTGTCGTAGCGGCGGCGGTAAGCGATCAGGTCGCTGATCGTGCCGATCTTCAGGTTATGCCTCTGGGCGAAGGCCACCAGATCGGGCAGCCGCGCCATGGTCCCGTCTTCGTTCATGATTTCGCAAATCACGCCCGATGGGTTCAGCCCGGCGAGACGCGCGACGTCGACTGCGGCCTCTGTATGGCCCGCGCGAACCAGCACACCACCATCACGGGCGCGGAGTGGGAAGATGTGGCCCGGCGTCGCGATATCCGTGCCGGTCTTGGATGGATCGATCGCCACAGCAACCGTACGCGCCCGGTCATGCGCCGAAATTCCGGTGGTCACACCTTCGCGCGCTTCGATCGATACGGTGAACGCGGTTTCGTGCCGTGACGAGTTCTGCGACGCCATCAACGGCAAACCCAGCGCGTCAATCCGTTCTCCCGTAAGCGTCAGGCAGATCAACCCCCGTCCCTGCGACGCCATGAAATTGATCGCCTCCGGTGTTGCCATCTGCGCAGGGATCACCAGATCGCCTTCGTTCTCGCGGTCTTCGTGATCTACGAGAATGAACATCCGACCGTTGCGGGCATCCTCGATGATCTCTTCGATACTGGAGATCGCGTCGTGATAGCTGGTGTCCATACCGTCTGCCTTTGCGTCCTGTGTCGGCTGCCACATAGCCGCTGGGCCCGACAAATTCCAGCCATCACGAACAAGCCATGCCCCGACGACCGTCAGGTTTTCGCGAAATAGCGGTCCGACGGCAGATAGGCGGCGAAGTTGCCCGCCGCCGTCCACTCCCTTTCGAATGCCGTTTCACCGACCAGAACGACTGACGCACCGCGCAGCCTGGTGTCGCTCAGCGTCCGGCGCATCCTGTCGCGAACGGCGGACCAGCTATCAGTGAATGGCGGTGCCTCGCGTATATCGCAAAGGCTGATAGCATGGTCTTCTTCCAAGCGACGGGCAATGTGCAGCGGGTCGTGCGGCTGATGAGCGGCAACAAGAATATCGCCGTTCCGGATTGCTGCTAGCTTCTCCGCCCGTTCCCGGGGAACTTTCTGCGAGACTTTCACAAGATGTAACGCATTGGAAGAAAACAGGAAACCTACGATATCGCATCCCGATGTGGCGCGAACCGTCGCGTAAGTTTTGTAGTCCAACCCAAGCTCTTCAGCCCGGCGCACACGCTGGCGAATAATCTGCAACGGCAGGACGGGCAGCAGATCGCGCCGAGCCTTTCCCCAGCAATGCTTGCGCCAGCTTGTGCCCTTTTCCAGCGTGGGGCCACCATTATGCCCGATCATGCCTTGTTCCACCGGTTCCAGCTTTGTAGCCGCTCAACATAGCGGGCCATGGTATCGATCTCCAGATTGATGTCATCACCCTTGACGATATCACCCCAGGTCGTGACTTCCTTGGTGTGCGGGATCAGGTTCACGCCGAACCGCCGATCCATGACGTCATTCACGGTCAGCGAGGTTCCATTCAGCGCGACCGACCCCTTGGACGCGATGAAAGGCGCAAGGGCCTCGGGTGCTTCAAAGGTGATGCGTGTGCTATCACCGTCATCAACGATTTCAACCACCTTGGCCAAACCGTCGACATGGCCGGACACGATATGACCGCCCAGCTCATCGCCTACCTTCAGTGCGCGCTCGAGGTTGATTCGTCGCCCCGGAGCCCAGCCGCCCAGCGTGGTTTTGGACAGCGTTTCCGCCGAGGCCTCCACGTCAAACCAACCCCCGTCATTCTCGGGAGCGCTCTTGCCCTTATCGACCACTGTCAGGCAAACACCATCACAGCATATAGACGCCCCCATATCGATCCCGTCCGGTTCATAGCGGGTTCCGATGCGGATACGCAGATCCCCACGCTGTTCGGTTTCCAGTACGACGCCGACATCTGTAACGATTCCCGTAAACATGAGCTTCTCCGCTGCCCTGATCTCTCCCATTCGACTAGCGCTCCACGCCCACAGTCGCAAGAACGACACGCGGAAATCTGCAATCGGTGGATGCATCGCGCTTCAATTGCCAAGAAGTCTGGCATGCGCCTGCGTCATTGGGTAACACTGCCATAGGCAAGAACACAGACGCGGAACAGGGGGCAACGCGAAGGTGAGAAACTTGAGAGAGCTGGGCAGAAGCACCGTCATGGCACTGTCCATCCTTGCGCTTGCGGGCTGTAGCGGTGCAATACCGCGCACAGGCCCGACCAAGGGCGAGATATTCGATTCGGCTGTCCAGAAAGCCGGAAACACCTATGTCGTGGAAGCGTCACAGCCCGTTGCTCGGGCGACCTTCTATTCTCCCGCGATGGGCTTTTCGTCCGGTTTCAGAAATGCAGGAGAAATCCAGCCGGACATCATCCATTCAGGCGACACGTTGGGCCTGACCATCTGGGAAAACGTGGATGAGGGATTGTTGGGTGTGGGCGGTGCGCCGGTCCCACTCGAACGGGTCCAGGTTGACAGCAGCGGTATGATATTCGTGCCCTATGCCGGTCGCGTGCTGGCAGCGGGCAAGTCGCCCGAGGAATTGCGCGGCCTGTTGACACGCAAACTTGAAACCCAAACACCTGATCCGCAGATCGTCGTGACACGTTCCGCAGGCGATGGCGCAACGGTGTCAGTATCAGGAAAGGTCAGTGCGCAAGGCGTCTATCCAATCCAGCGGCCTACCCTGCGACTGTCGTCGATGCTGGCCCGCGCAGGCGGCGTAACGATCGAGCCTGAAATCGCGCAAGTCACCGTCCTTCGCGGCAGTCAAAGCGGCAAGGTCTGGTTCGACTCGCTCTACGCCAACCCCTCGAACGATATCGCGTTGCGCGCGGGCGACCGCATTCTGGTGGAAGCTGACGAACGTTTCTACACGGCGGTCGGTGCCACTGGTCGACAAAGCCGCGTGCGGTTCGAGACACAGGAACTGTCGGCCATCGAAGCCATCGCCCAGGTCGGCGGCCTGTCCGGCATCGCCGCGGACCCGACGGGTATCTTCGTGCTGCGGCAGGAACCACCCGAGGTGGCAAGGCGCGTGCTCGGCCTGTCCAATATCACATCGCCGCAGCAGGTGGCCTATATCTTCAATCTGACCTCGGCGGATGGCTTATTCGTGGCGCGTAATTTCAACATCCGTGACGAAGATACGATCTATGTCACCGAAGCGCCTGTGACGCAGTTTAACAAGGCTGTGGCTGCGATCTTCGGGTCACTCAGCACCGTGGCCGCGGTTCAGACGGTTTCGGCAAGATAAGCATGGAAGGGCCGGCCTCAGCCGGCCCGCCGCACCCAGCGATGCATAACGTCGCCACCAATCACACGACTTTCTTGCAAGTCAAAACGTGGCGCATCGGCAAGCCGCTTCAGCGACATATCGCCGATGGATGGTCGTCCATCCGCACCGATCACGAGCCCTGCAGAGAACCCGATCAACTCATCGACCAACCCGGCGCGCAGCAACGACGCTGTCAATGTTCCGCCGCTCTCGCTGAAGACGCGCGTCAGTCCCTGCTCTGCCAGTGCCTTCATGACCGCCAAGACATCCAATCCTGTTGATGTCCCCAAAACGGGTAGACACCTGGCACCGAGCGCCTCCCATGATTGCACCTTCGCGTCGCCGACAGTGTGTCCATGGACAAGCCACAGCTGCGCATGATCCAGGTTTCGGACCAAACGGCTTTCGACAGGCAAATCCAGACCACGCGAGAGCACCACGCGAACGGGCTGTCGCACTGCCCCCTGCCCGCGCACAGTCAGTTCCGGATCATCTGCCCGCGCCGTGGCGCCACCGATCAGGACCGCATCATGTCGCGCACGCATCCCGTGAACGACACGGCGGGCATCGGGGCCAGTAATCCATTGGCTTTCGCCCGCTCCGGTTGCAATCCGTCCGTCGAAGCTGCTGGCAAGCTTTTGCGACAGCATTGGGCGGCCCTGCTGAACCCGCGACAGAAACCCCGAATGCGACCGTCGCGCGGCGTCCTCGCAAACACCGGTCACAACATCGATGCCCGCATGCCGCAATCCCGCAAGACCCCCACCATCGACGCGCGGATCAGGGTCAGTCAACGCCACGACGACCCTTGCTATGCCAGCCGCGATCAACGCATCTGCGCAGGGCGGGCTTTTGCCGTGATGGGAACAGGGCTCCAGCGTAACATAGGCGGTCGCACCTTTCGCGGCTGCGCCAGCTTGGGATAGCGCCACGACTTCCGCATGAGGACGCCCGCCGGGTTGTGTCCACCCACGCCCAACGATCCTGTCATCGCGCACGATCACACAGCCGACCGCCGGGTTGGGCCATGTGTTACCCAGCCCGCGCGCACCTAGTGACAGCGCAAGCTGCATATAGCGCGCTTCGCTCATGGGATGCCTCAAGTATCGGTCGGCAGTTCCGGACGCAGTTCAGACACGAATTTGTCGAAATCATCCGCAGCTTGGAAGTTCTTGTAAACACTGGCAAAACGCACATAGGCGACGGTGTCGATCCGCGCCAGTGTCTCCATGACGATCTCGCCGATGGTCTTGGACGGCACATCCTGATCACCCAGCGATTCCAATCGCCGCACGATGCCCGAGATCATCTTGTCGATCCGTTCCGGTTCCACGGGCCGCTTCTGCAGCGCAATACGGACCGAGCGTTCCAACTTGTCCCGGTCGAAATCTTCACGACGACCATTGGTTTTCACGACGACCAGATCGCGCAGCTGAACCCGTTCATAGGTTGTAAACCTGCCCCCGCATTCCGGGCAGAACCGTCGCCGCCTGATCGCCACATGATCTTCGGCGGGACGGGAATCTTTCACCTGCGTATCGACATTACCGCAAAACGGGCAGCGCATCGCTTTCCTCTCTCATCGGCCAAATGGGGCGGATCGTCCCGCTACTGCAACCACTATAGGCACACAACTAGCGATTGGGTAGAGAAGTTTTCCACATACGATATGCAGCCTAGATATGACCGACGCGGGAAGGAACCATCCCGAATTGCCGACGTTTCACATTCACTAGCAAATGGGAGTGAGACGATGAGCATAGCGAGAGTTACGGAAATATCAGCCACCTCCACCACCAGTTTTGACGATGCTGTCCGCGAGGGTGTCGAGCGTGCCAATCAGACACTGCGAAATGTGCAAAGCGCATGGGTGAAAGAACAGCGGGTCTCGGTTGAGAACGGTCAGATTGCGCATTACCAAGTCAACATCATGGTGACGTTCATCTTGGACGACGGCTGACATTCAAGCCAGATGCGCCACGACTTTCCGGGTATGTGGCGCATCTCGATGTTCGAACAGGTATATTCCCTGCCACGTCCCCAGCAGCAGCCGCCCGGCACTGAAAGGGATTTGCAGACTGACCGGCAGAACCGATGCCTTGATGTGCGCCGGCATGTCGTCAGGACCTTCGATCCGATGCGTCAGATAGGACATCTCGGGTTCGTTCGCATCCGGCACGAAACGGCACAGCCACGCCAATAGATCCGACTGAACATCAGGATCGGCATTCTCCTGGATGAGCAACGAGCAGGATGTATGACGCACGAAAAGCGTCAGCAAGCCAGCAGGTGTCTGAGAAGATGTAGTACCCACCGGTCCACAGTCTCTGTCACTTCATATAACCCACGCCCCTGAGTGCGAACGCAAAATTCGGTTTGCTCCGGACGCGCTATCATCAGTCGAAGAAGCCGATCGCTCTTTCTTCACAAAGGTTGTTGCCATGCGCGACGGAGATCGCCTCACCGACGCGATTGACACTTAAGGTGATGTTGCTCGTTGTTTCGGGAACGTCCTCGCGCGACGCAAGCTCGAACCCGACTGCGCGACCGCTATGACCTGATCGGCTTGGTCCAGGCGGGGATTCCAGTACAATTCTGTCCACCGGATTGGCGTTCAATCGCACCCGCGCATATTCAGCAGCGGCACAAAAATACTCCGGAGCACCGGACGCGCCGACACCAATTACTTCCATCTGGTTTCCGCCCAGCGACACGACAAGATTGTGATTGATCGCGCGGTAGGTTTCCCCGGCGATGCCTGTTCGTGGCTTCGTAGGCTCGACCACGCACCCGGCCAAGGCGCCCGCAGCGACGGCGGAGATAATCAGCGCTTTCATCTCTGTCTCCTCAAGATTGCTTCGTCGCATCATGCGGCGACAGGTGTTTGGTTAGCAAATCAATTCCGGCTGATAACTCAGCCTACTCCGCAGCGACCCCGTCAGGCTTATCCCGGGTATCATGGGCCAACCGGGCAGCGATGATCCGGTCGTGGTTTTCAAGCGCCCATTGACCGAGCGCGCGCAGAGGCTGAGCCAGATCACGGCCCAGATCGGTCAGTTCATACTCCACCTTGGCCGGCACCGTAGGGTAAACTGTGCGCAGGACATACCCATCGCGCTCCAACCCACGCAGCGTGGTGGTCAGCATCTTTTGCGATATACCACTGATATCACGCTTCATTTCTGAAAAACGCCTCTTTTCGATGTCCAGCATCATCACGATAAGCACAGTCCATTTGCTGCCGGTCAGCGATATTACGTCTGTGGCCTTCTTACATTGTTCAGGGCTATGCCGAGTTGGTTTCATGAAAGTAACCTTCTAACAAAAAAGTGCCTTCTTGGACTGGGCCGTCCGGTATCATATCTAGCCCTTGTTACTAATATAAACCAAGATACCGAGGATTAAACCAATGGCGAAAATCGCTGTTCTTGTCGGCTCCCTGAGGCAGGATTCAATTAACCGCAAGCTGGCTCAGGCCATCGATACACTGGCCGGTGACCGGCTGGAATTTGACTATGTCGATTTGTCTCAACTGCCGCATTACAATGAAGAATTGTGGGCCGATGCGCCGAGATCAGTGCTTGATCTTAAACAGAAAATCGATGACACGGATGGGGTGCTGTTTGTCACGCCCGAATTCAACCGTTCCTATCCAGGTATTCTGAAAGACGCCATAGACTGGGCCACGCGGCCTTGGGGTGACAATAGCTGGCTGAACAAGCCTGCTGCGGTCATCGGCACGTCGCCCGGCGCAATTGGCGCCGCCGTTGGACAGCGCGAACTGAAAACCATCGTCTCCGCCGTTGGCACGGCGCTCATGGCACAGCCGGAGGTTTATTTCCAGTTCAAGCCTGAACTCTTCGATGACACCGGTGCTGTTGTTAATCCCGACACCGAAACTTTTTTGAACGGGTGGATCGACCGCTTTGCGGAGTGGATCAACCGGACAGGCGTTCGTCCGGAAAAACTCGAGGTTGCGAGCTAGAGGCGACGCACCCTCTCGATCGTGTCTTCCTGTATCTGTTGGATGAAATCCGTTCATTTGGAGTTCGGGCTGACTTTCAAGTGTCAGCCCGATTTCACGACCAGGCTTCGGATCACGCGACAAGCGCCTTCATCGCCTGACGCCAACACGATTCGTCACTCTTTTGATCTTGGTGGCAACCCCCGGCTTGTGCTAGACAGCAGAACCCTTGGCGCCGATACTGATACCCATGAGCCTGCCTCCCGGATTTCTTGACGAGCTACGCAATCGAACCAGCCTGGCCCATGTGGTCGGACGAAAAGTCATTTGGGACACGCGAAAGTCTAACCAGGGTAAGGGCGACATGTGGTCGCCCTGTCCGTTCCATCAGGAAAAAACCGCGTCCTTCCATGTAGATGACCGCAAGGGGTTCTACTATTGCTTCGGCTGCCACGCTAAGGGTGACGCGATCAGCTTCGTGCGTGAAACCGAAAACGTAAGCTTCATGGAAGCGATCGACATTCTTGCACGTGAAGCAGGCATGCAGGTTCCCAAAGCGGACCCGCAAGAACAGCAGCGTGCCGAGAAACGCGCCTCGCTCGCCGATGTCATGGAGATGGCGGTACGTTTCTACCGGACGCAACTTCAGGGTGGTGCGGCGCAGACTGCACGAGAATACCTGACGGGGCGGGGTCTGAAAGCCAAGGCGCTTGAACGTTTCGAAATCGGTTTTGCACCCGACGGTCGCCGCGCATTGTTCGAGCATCTCGCCGCAAAGGGTGTCGAAGAAAAGGCGATCATCGATGCAGGGCTTGCGGCGCTTCCGGATGATGGTGGGCCAGCCTATGACCGGTTCCGCAATCGCATTGTCTTCCCGATCCGCGACGCGCGTGGTCGGTGCATCGCCTTTGGTGGGCGTGCCATGGCGGCGAATGCGCGGGCGAAATACCTGAATTCGCCGGAGACGGTGCTATTCGACAAAGGGCGATCGCTTTACAACCACGGGCCAGCGCGTGAGGCTGCTGGCAAAGGTGCCGCGTTGATTGTGGCTGAAGGCTATATGGATGTGATCGCGCTGGTCGAGGCGGGCTTTGACGGTGCCGTCGCGCCACTTGGCACGGCGATCACGGAGAACCAGCTGCAGCTTTTGTGGCGCATCGCGCCGGAGCCGGTCATTGCCCTCGACGGTGACAAGGCAGGTCTGCGCGCAGCGATGCGGGTGATGGATCTTGCGCTGCCGATGCTGGAGGCCGGACGCAGTTTGCGATTCTGCCTGATGCCTGAAGGCAAGGATCCCGATGACCTGTTGCGGGCCGAAGGTGCCGGCGCGATGCGTCGTCTGCTGGAACGTGCGGAACCGATGGTGCGTCTGTTGTGGCGGCGAGAAACGGAAGACAAGGTTTTCGACAGCCCCGAACGCCGCGCCGCCCTGGACAAGACATTGCGCGAGGCGACAGGTCGCATACGCGATCCGGACCTGCGGCGACACTATGATGAAGAGCTGAAACGGCTTAAGTGGGATTTGTTCGCCCCCGCCTCACGCCGTACCCCGGTCAATCGTCGGCGTGGTGGTTTCGGGCGTCTGGCGAAGATTCAGCCCTCTCCTGCACTGCGCAACTCTCGGCTGGCCGTGTCGGCGGAATCGATAGAGGATGAAATGCGCGAGGCGGTGATCCTTGCCACGATTCTCCGCACGCCCGCTGTTTTGGACCATTACGAAGGCGTCGTGGAAACACTTGCCCTGGCCAACGAGACACATGCACGGCTGCGCGATGCGATCCTGAGTTGCGCAAATGACGCAGGCGCGGAGTTTATGGAGCGTGTCGAAAGCATCGTCGGGGGCGAAACCCTTGAAAGCTTCTTCGCGCAGCCCCATCTGGCGGTGACACCTGCGGTACGCCATGCCGGAAACCCAGAGATGGCACGGATGTGTCTGGCCGAAGAGCTTGCGAAACTGGAAACACGGCGGGGGCTGGCGCAGGAGGTTCGTGAAGCGTCCGAAGACGTGCATGCGGGTCATGACGAGCACTTGGTCTGGCGGTTGTCGCAGGCCACCGAAGCACGCAACCGGGCCGACAGGCAGCAGATGGACGACAACACCGAATACGACACCAGTCCCAACGGGGCAAAACTGAACCGTGACGAGCGGTCAGCTTTCGATGAGCTGATTCGCGATATCAATTTTTCTAGGACGCGAGGACGTTAGGCTGATTCGCCATTTTGTTGAGGAAATGGCATAAGAAACGCGGTAGACCCAATTCCGAATCATTGATGCGCGCAAAACGATTCGGATAGCGCCGGTAACGAATCAGCCTATCTCTGCAAGGAGCACCATATGGCCGCCAAAGACACCGACGATCACAAGCAGGACGATACTGACAACGAAAACGAGCCCATGCTCGACATAAGCCAGGCTGCTGTAAAAAAGATGATTTCCGAAGCCAAAGAGCGCGGTTTCATCACTTACGAACAGCTCAATCAGGTTCTTCCGCAAGATCAGGTGTCCTCGGAACAGATCGAAGACGTCATGTCGATGCTGTCCGAGATGGGCATCAACGTGATCGAAGAAGAGGACGCCGATGATTCGGGCGATGCCGGTGATTCGGGATCGCGAGAACTGGCAACCACTTCTTCATCGCGCGAAGTTTCCTTGGGTGGGGCGGAACGTGAGAAGCTCGACCGGACAGACGATCCTGTTCGCATGTATCTGCGTGAAATGGGATCGGTGGAGCTTCTGTCGCGTGAAGGCGAGATTGCCATCGCAAAGCGGATCGAAGCCGGTCGCAACACCATGATCCTCGGGCTGTGCGAAAGCCCGCTGACCTTCCGCGCGATCACCATGTGGCGAGACGAGCTTCTTAACGAAGACATTCTGTTGCGCGATGTGATCGATCTGGAGACGACCTTCGGCAATTCGATGGACGAGGACTCCGACGAGCCGGTCGTCGAACCCGTTGCCGAAACCGATACCAAGCCCAAGAAGGACAATGCTGACCAGCCGGAGCTAGATGCCGACGGCAACCCGATCCGCAACAACGATGATGATGACGACGAGGACGAGCAGGCCAACATGTCTCTGGCCGCGATGGAAGCTGCGCTGAAGCCGCGCGTGCTTGAAACGCTCGACCAGATCGCCGCCGATTACGAACGTCTGTCCGACTTTCAGGACCGCCGGATATCCGCAACGCTGAACGAGGATTCGACGTTCGGTGAGGGAGCGGAAGCCGACTACCAGAAGCTGCGGTCCGAAATCGTGGTGTTGGTGAACGGTCTTCACCTGCACAACAACCGGATCGAGGCGCTGATCGACCAGCTTTACGGCATCAATCGCCGCATCATGTCGATCGACAGCTCCATGGTGAAACTGGCCGATCAGGCGCGCATCAACCGTCGGGACTTTGTCGATGCCTATCGCGGGTCGGAACTAGACCCGAGCTGGATCGACCGAATGATGGAAAAGCCGGGTCGCGGATGGCAGTCGCTGTTTGATCGCTCGCTGCCGAAGGTTGAAGAATTGCGCGGTGAAATGGCTCAGGTCGGCCAGTATGTCGGTCTTGATATCTCTGAATTCCGCCGCATCGTCGCGCAGGTCCAGAAGGGCGAAAAAGAAGCCCGTTCCGCCAAGAAGGAAATGGTCGAGGCCAACCTGCGCCTCGTGATCTCCATTGCCAAGAAATACACGAACCGCGGGTTGCAATTCCTCGATCTCATTCAGGAAGGCAATATCGGCCTTATGAAAGCGGTCGACAAGTTCGAGTATCGCCGCGGTTACAAGTTCTCGACCTATGCGACCTGGTGGATCCGGCAGGCGATCACGCGGTCCATCGCGGACCAGGCGCGTACGATCCGTATCCCGGTCCACATGATCGAAACGATCAACAAGCTGGTCCGCACCGGGCGCCAGATGTTGCATGAAATCGGTCGCGAACCGACGCCCGAGGAATTGGCCGAGAAGCTCCAGATGCCGCTGGAGAAGGTCCGCAAGGTGATGAAGATCGCCAAGGAGCCGATCTCCCTCGAAACGCCGATTGGCGACGAGGAAGACAGCCAGCTTGGCGATTTCATCGAGGACAAGAATGCGATTTTGCCGCTCGACTCGGCCATTCAGGAAAACCTGAAGGAGACGACGACACGCGTACTGTCCAGCCTCACGCCGCGCGAGGAACGCGTTCTGCGAATGCGTTTCGGAATCGGGATGAACACTGACCACACCTTGGAAGAGGTCGGTCAGCAGTTCTCAGTCACACGCGAACGTATCCGCCAGATCGAAGCCAAGGCATTGCGCAAGCTGAAACATCCGAGCAGGTCGCGCAAATTGCGCAGTTTCCTCGACCAGTAATCGAGAGGCGCACAGATCACTATACTCGAGCCCGCCGAGCCACGCTCTGGCGGGCTTATTGCATCTAAGCCATCGAACGTATCTGCCCGCCGCTCAGCACCAGACCATATGATCGCCAGCAGCGGACGAGATTGCAGTTCGCCTCTTCTCGACATTCCAGTTCGAAGAATTTTTGAACAGTGCTTCTTCCCCAACCGTTCCACGCCCCGTCAAAGCACTTTGATTTCGTCGTCTGGTCATTATAGACCTTCTCAAGAACGCCTCACCCGCTCTGGTCGTGCATTTCGAGATTCCGTCACCAATGCCGAATTCCATATGCAGCACGGCGATAGATCGCCGCACATCTTCGAAAGAGCGAGCATTCTTCGCAGGGCCACACAAGCAACGTAATCCACATCCACCTCTGAATATAACAAATGAAGGAAACTGATGCAGTGAGTACCATCATAGACATCATCGGCCGCGAAATTCTCGACAGCCGTGGCAATCCCACGGTCGAAGTGGATGTTATCCTCGAAGACGGCACCATGGGCCGCGCAGCGGTTCCATCGGGAGCTTCGACCGGCGCACATGAGGCAGTTGAAAAACGCGACGGGGACAAGTCCCGCTACAAGGGCAAGGGTGTTCTGGATGCGGTCGCAGCCGTGAATGGCGAAATCGCGGAAGAACTGGCTGGCTTCGACGTGACCGAACAGGAGGCCATCGACGCCACCATGATCGAGCTCGACGGTACACCGAACAAGGGCCGCCTGGGCGCAAACGCGATCCTGGGTGTGTCGCTCGCCGCTGCCAAGGCAGCCGCCGATTTCACGCTCCAGCCGCTTTACCGCTATGTCGGCGGAACGCAGGCGCGTGTCCTGCCCGTTCCCATGATGAACATCATCAATGGCGGCGAACATGCGGACAACCCGATCGACATTCAGGAATTCATGATCATGCCCGTCGCGGCGGATAACATCCGCGAAGCCGTTCGCATGGGATCCGAGGTCTTCCATACCCTGAAGAAAGAACTGTCCGACGCGGGCCACAACACCGGCATCGGCGATGAAGGTGGGTTTGCGCCGGGGTTGAAATCTACCCGTGAAGCGCTTGATTTCATTTTAAAATCAATCGAAGGTGCCGGTTACAGGCCGGGCGAGGACATCTATCTAGCACTCGATTGCGCAGCAACCGAATATTACAAGGACGGCCATTACGTTCTCTCCGGCGAAGGCAAGACACTCAGTTCCACCGAGAATGTCGATTACCTCAAAGCCTTGTGTGACGACTACCCGATCATCTCCATCGAAGACGGCATGTCCGAAGATGATTGGGATGGCTGGAAGCTGCTGACCGATGCGATTGGCGACAAGGTTCAGCTTGTTGGGGACGATCTGTTCGTGACCAACCCTGCCCGCCTCGCCGACGGGATCGCCAAAGGTTGCGCCAACTCCATGTTGGTGAAAGTCAACCAGATCGGTACGCTGTCCGAAACGCTGAAAGCCGTGGATATGGCCCACCGCGCGCGTTACACAAATGTCATGTCGCACCGTTCGGGCGAGACCGAGGACGCCACCATCGCAGACCTTGCCGTTGCCACGAATTGCGGTCAGATCAAGACCGGCTCGCTGTCGCGTTCCGATCGTCTCGCGAAGTACAACCAGCTTATCCGTATTGAAGAGATTCTGGGTGAAACAGCGATCTATGCAGGTCGTTCGATCCTGAAGGGTTAAGCCTTGTGCCTCCGCCCAGTGGGCGGAGGCATCCAGTCAGCCGCGGTTTGCTTTGACAAAATCGACAAGCATCGCGGTCGATCCATCCTTGCCGCCGGTGTCCTGATCCCCGGCAACGATGGGGCCAAGCGCGGTGGCCAGTTCCTTGCCCAGCTCGACGCCCCATTGGTCATAGGAATTGATCCCAAGTATCACGCCTTCCACGAAGACACGGTGCTCATACAGCGCGATGATCCGTCCCAGCATCGCGGGCGTCAGCTTGGGGTAGGCCAGCGTTGTCGAGGGACGGTTTCCGGCAAAGACACGATGCCGCGACTGGCGCTCCAATTCCGCACCCTCAAAACCCTTGTCAGCCATCAGTTTGCGGGCCTCGCCCAGCGACCGGCCACGCATCAGCGCCTCGGACTGCGCGAGACAGTTCGCAACAAGAAGCTGGTGCTGATGTACCAGATCCGGTTCATGACCTTCCGCTGCCACCAGAAATTCGCACGGCACGACTGCCGTGCCCTGATGAATCAGTTGGTAGAACGCGTGCTGGCCATTGGTGCCCGGCTCGCCCCACACAATCGGGCCCGACTGCATGCCTAGCGTCGTGCCATCCATCGCGACCGACTTGCCATTGCTCTCCATTTCAAGCTGCTGAAGATAGGCGGGCAAACGGGATAGTCGCTGGTCATAGGGCAGCACAGCGCGTGTGCCATACCCGCAAATCTGGTGGTGCCAGATACCTGCCAGAGCCAGCAGGACGGGCAGGTTTTCAGAAAACTCCGCGTCGCGGAAATGCTGGTCCATCTCGGCACCGCCTTGCAAAAACGCGCGGAAATTTTCGATACCGATGCCGATCATCAGGCTCAGACCAATGGGTCCCCACATCGAATAGCGCCCGCCAACCCAATCAGCGAAGCCGAACACCCGCTCTGGTGAGATGCCAAACGCGGCCGTCTTATCCTGCGCGGTAGAAACGGCGGCAAATTGCGCCGCCGGGTCTGTAACGGCTTTTGCCATCCAGTCCCGCGCTGTCTTCGCGTTGGTCATCGTCTCGATAGTGGTAAAGGTCTTGGACGCCACGATGACCAGCGTCGTTGTCGGATCCAGGTCAGCCAGTGTTTCGGCGATCTGCGCACCATCGACATTCGACACGAAATGCAGCCTTGGCCCGTCGTGATATGGGGATAGCGCAATCGCCGCCATAGCCGGACCCAGATCCGACCCGCCAATGCCAATGTTCACAACATCCGTGATTTTGCCACCCTGGCCCGCAAAGGCGCCCGTGCGAACATCATTCGAAAACGCCTCCATCCGCGTAAGCGTGTCGCGCACTTCCGGCATGACATCTTCGCCGTCAACAGTAACCGAAGTATCCAGGTTGCGCAGCGCCGTATGCAGAACGGCCCTGCCCTCCGTTTCGTTGATCTTCTCCCCGGCAAACATGGCATCGCGCTTCAGCGCGACACCGGCCGCGTCTGCAAGTTCGATCAAATGCGCCAGCGCCTGATCATCGAGACTGGTCTTGGAATAGTCGAACAGCATCTCGCCCAGTTTCGCCGAAAACCGGGCGGCACGGTCCGTGTCCTGCTCAAACCGAGATAGCAAGGAAATTTCCATTGTCGCCTCGCGATGCGCGGCGAGCTTTCCCCAGATGTCGTCCATATTACTCCGCCCAGTGTACTGTTGCGTCTTTTAGCACCACGCAAACAGGTGCTTGCGCCGGATCATCCAACTCGCGGGCGCGTTCCAACGCTTTGCGTTTCTCGGCACCAGTGATGACGACGTGCAGTGACATCGCACCACGCAACACGGGCGCCGTCAGCGTAATGCGCGGCTCCGGCGCACCGTCTGCGCGCATCGGCAGGACATGGGGCGCGTCAGCCGCCAGCGCCTCGCCCAAGCGGTCAGCGCCCGGAAAAAGGGACGCCGTGTGCATATCCGCCCCCATCCCCAGCAGACAGACGGACAGGGGCAGATGCGGAGCGACCCGATCGGCCAGATCGGCCATTGCATCGTCGGCGCTATTCTCGCCGGTATAAAATGGCAGAAACTGTGCTGCGGCGGCCTTGTCGGTCAGCAAGCGCTCCTTCACCAGTTTCGTGTTGGAGCGCTTCGAATCCTCGGGCACCCAGCGTTCATCTGTCAGCATGACCGTGACCCGGTCCCAGTCCAGATCAACGGCAGCCAGCGTATCGAAGACCGGACCGGGCGTCGTGCCGCCCGGAACTGCAAAACTGACCGCATCATGACCGGACAGCGCCTGATTCAATTCACCTGCCAACGCATTGGCCAAATCGATCATCATCATGTCCCTGTCGGGGTATTCTTTGAATTTCATACCTTGATCTCCCGCCAGCGTCGTCCGTCGCGATGCAGCAGCGCCAGTGAATCCTCCGGCCCCGACGATCCAGCATCATAGGCGCGCGGCTTGTCATTGTTGTCTTCCCAAGCCGCAATCACCGGATCGGCCCATGCCCAGGCCGCTTCAACCTCATCCCCGCGCATGAACAGGGTCTGATTGCCGCGGATCACATCCATGATGAGACGCTCATAGGCATCGGGAACCTCGCTGGCCTCCGGCCCCAACGCTTCGGCGAAGGTCATGTCCAGCGGCACATCGACAAGACGCATACCCCCCGGTCCCGGTTCCTTGATCGTGACCCGAAGGTCCATGCCCTCGTTCGGTTGCAGACGGATTGCCAGTTCATTGGCCTTGCTGCCAGAGTCCGCCCCGAAAATGGAATGCGGCGTTTCCTTGAAGCGGATCACGATTTCCGACATCCGCGCGCGAAGACGTTTTCCTGTGCGGACATAGAACGGCGTTCCCGCCCAACGCCAGTTCGCCAGATGCAATTTTAGCGCGATAAAGCTTTCCGTCGCGCTGTCCGGGTTCTCCACGTCATCGATGTAGTCCGCAACCGCATCATTGCCGACATATTGCCCCCGAACGACATCGTTCTTGGCGACAGGTTCCAGCGCCCGAATGACCTTCAGCTTCTCATCGCGCACCGCGTCGGGATCGAATTTCGACGGCGGCTCCATCGCGATCAGGCACAGCAACTGCATCAGGTGATTCTGGATCATGTCGCGCATCGCACCGGATTTGTCATAGTAGCTGCCGCGCCCACCAACGCCCACAGTTTCAGCGACGGTGATCTGTACATGGTCGATGAACTGCGCGTTCCACAACGGTTCAAACAGGATGTTGCCGAACCGGACGGCCATCAGGTTCTGAACCGTTTCTTTTCCGAGATAGTGATCGATGCGGTAGACCTGATGCTCGTCAAAATACTTGGCAAGCCCCGCATTGAGTTCTTTCGCCGATTCCAGATCGTGACCGAAGGGTTTCTCTACCACGATCCGCGTTTCATCATGCGCAAGCCCGTGCTTGTGCAGCCCCCGCGCGATGTCCCCGAACAGACCGGGCGCCACCGAGAAATAGAAGGCGCGCACCGCCTCATCCCGCAGCTTGCCTTTCAATTCACCCCAGCCATCTGTGCCTTTGGCGTCTACACGGACATAATCCAGATGCGCCAGAAAGCCCGCGATGTCGTTGGCGGAACGTTTGCCTTCCTCGACAAACTCCTCCAGCGCCTGGCCGATCTGCTGCCGGAAATCATCCGCCGCCATGTCGGATCGCGCGACCCCGATGATCCGTGCGGCTTCAGGCATCTGGCCAGAGCGGTAGCGCCGGAAAAGACCCGGCAGAATCTTGCGTCGTGCCAGATCCCCCGTGCCGCCGAAAATGACCAGATCGAATGTATCAACGGGAATGATCCGTGAAACCATAGGCTACCGTCCTGTCTGAACCCGCCGCCTCAAGGGCGAGCGCGGCGAAATGTTTGCGCTAACTACTATCACGAAGACGCAATTTCACAACGGGCTGCGCCATGTTGGCCGCAGATTTTCACAGGTGAATGACCGGAGCAAAGCGGCGTCCCGAATCAATGATCCAGTTCGGCGTCCCAATAAAGGAAGTCGATCCAGCTGTCGTGCAGGTAGTTGGGCGGAAACTTCCGACCCATATTGCGCAGTTGTTCGGAACTGGGCTGTCCCGGCACCTTTCGCAAGTGCATCCCCGACTGGCGCAGCGTCTTGGAACCCTTTTTCAGATTGCACCGACCACAGGCTGCAACGACGTTCTCCCAGCTTGTGATGCCGCCACGTGCGCGCGGGATCACATGATCGAAGGTAAGATCGCCCTTGGAGCCGCAGTACTGGCAGGAAAATTCGTCCCTTAGAAATAAATTAAAGCGCGTGAAGGCCACGCGCTTTTGAGGTTTTACGTAATCTTTCAGAACGACGACCGACGGTATTCGAATTACGGTACTCGGGCTTCGGACAACTTCGTCATACTCGGCGATGATGTTCACCCGGTCCAGGAAAGCCGCCTTGATCGCTTCCTGCCACGGCCAAAGCGAAAGCGGATAATAGGATAGCGGTCGGTAATCCGCATTCAGCACAAGCGCCGGATGGTGCCTGAGACTGTTTGGCTCCCTGACGAAACTGGTTCTGAATTCCACGTTCACTTCAGCGACTCCGACCCTGCCCTGTCTGCCCGATTCGACCCCAGGACGCGACGACCCGCCCCGGCTGTTGCTTCCACTATATATCGCGGTTAACCTCGCGCAAGCCCGCAAATGTGGATGCCGTCGCGCGCAGAGTTACAGCAGATCTGTGACGAGGATATGACGCTGCGATCAGTTATCCAAGCCCAGTCGATCCCGCATGAAGGCCAGCGCCACGTTCAACCCGTCCGGCGCAATGCCATGTGCAGTGCCTTTCATGACATGGGCATAGACATCGAAACCTGCCGCGGTCAGCGCATTCGCTGCTTCGGGAAGGGATTGCGGCGGCACGACATCATCCTGATCACCGTGGACGAGAAGCACTGGCGGCTTGCTCACAACCTCGTCTTCCAGCAATTCCGGAGCGAGCAAGCGACCGGAGAAACCAACAACGCCGGCAACAGGATCCGTACGACGTGGCGCGACATGCAGGCTAATCATGGTGCCCTGAGAGAACCCGAAAAGCACCAGTTGGGAAGGGCTTATGCCCTCTTCTTCAATAATACCGTCAAGAAACGCATTCAGATCATCGGCGGCAGCCAGCATCCCCTGCTGTGCGACCTCTTCACTGGACCCGTCAATCCAGGGAATGGGAAACCACTGAAATCCCATCGGATTGGCGGCGCTTTGTTCAGGCGCGTCGGGCGCGATGAAAACGGTATCCGGCAGATGCGGTGCCAACGGCTCGGACAGGCCCAGCAGGTCGGCACCGTTTGCCCCGTAGCCATGCAGGAACACGACAACAGATTTGGTTTGTCCCGATTGTGCCGGTGTGCGCCCGTATTCCAGAATACGCGTCATCTGATACCCTCTCTGTCCTTTGCCACGCGGTAGTAGGCCCATAGCAGCCGCGCCGCAACAGCACGCCAGGGCGACCAGTCTTCCGCCATGAGTCGCAGTTGCTTCTCAGTAGGTCGCGCGTCCAGCCCAAACAGAATTCGTGCCGATTCCTGCAGGGCCAGATCGGCCGGGGCAAACACATCGGCACGCCCCAGAGAAAACATCGCGTAAATTTCTGCCGTCCAACGCCCGATGCCCGGCACTTCGACAAGGCTTGCAATGACCTCTTCACAGGCTGCTTCGCGCATCGCGGCGTATTGGAGCCGAGCCTCGGCCAGCGCTTTGGCATAACGAACCTTCTGGCGTGACAGACCACAGGCGCGCAGTTCTTCCTCGCTGGCCCACATGATCTTGCGCGGGCCTGTCAGCTTGGCTGCTTTCAACCGCCCCCAGATGGCATCTGCTGCGGCGACAGAGACCTGCTGGCTGACGATCGCGCTCAGAAGCGGTTCGAACCCATCCCTGTTGCGGCGCAACGGAAGCGGACCAGTCTGCTCCAGCGCTTCCGCGAAGCGCGGCTCTCGTCGCGCCAGCCATTCGGCACCCTCCGCGACGCAACCGGGTGTCATGATGATCCGCTCGTCCATACCTCATCCTGTCCTTGCCGATGGCACCACACCACAGCCGCAACCTGGAGGCAACGCATCTTCCGTTTACCTCTGACACGCGTTAAGCGGTTGATATGAGTAACATCAACGACACCATCAGCAGCGCACCCGACCGCGCCAAGCGCAATGTGGCCATTCTGGTCGCAGCGCAAGCCGTGTTGGGCAGCCAGATCACAATGATCTTCGTGGTCGGTGGCCTCGCGGGCCAGATGCTGGCTCCGACCCCCTGTCTCGCGACGCTGCCGATTTCGATGATCGTCTTCGGGTCCATGACGACCGCGCCATGGCTGAGCAGCCTGATGCAGAAGATCGGTCGCCGCGCAGGGTTCCTGATCGGTGCAGGCGGCGGGATGCTGGGATCGTTGATCGGAATGATCGGGTTGATACAGTCATCCTTCGCACTGTTTCTGATCGGATCCTACTTGACCGGTATCTATATGTCGGCGCAGGGCTTTTACCGCTTCGCCGCGGCGGACACGGCAAGCGACAGCTTTCGCCCCAAGGCGATCAGCTACGTGATGGCCGGCGGTCTGGTGTCCGCCATACTCGGCCCGCAACTGGTAAAGGTCACGAGCATGATGTTCGTCGTGCCATTTCTGGGGACCTATCTGGTTGCAATGGGGATCAACCTGCTTGGGATGATGCTGTTTCTGGCGCTCGACATTCCAAAGCCGCCCACACCCGGGGATGGAGCGCCATCGGGGCGCACGCGGCTTGACCTGCTGAAAACGCCCCGCATCGCCGTCGCCATCATCTGTGCGATGGTGTCCTATGCGCTGATGAACCTCGTGATGACGTCGACGCCGCTGGCCGTGGTTGGCTGCGGTTTCACCGAAGGCAACGCCGCCGATATTGTCACGGGCCATGTCCTCGCCATGTTCGCGCCGAGCTTCTTCACCGGCCATCTGATCGCCCGTTTCGGAGCAGAGCGCATCGTCACGGTTGGGCTGATGGTTTTGGCTGGCGCGGGCGTAGTCGCGTTACAAGGGGTCGAGTTGGACAACTTCTTCGTGGCGCTTGTCCTGCTGGGGATCGGCTGGAATTTCGGCTTCATCGGGGCGACTGCAATGCTGTCGGCGGCGCATTCACCGGAGGAACGCGGACGCGTTCAGGGCATGAACGACGCGTTGGTATTTGGCTGCGTCACGCTGGCGTCACTTGCATCTGGCGGGCTGATGAACTGCTCAGGCGGCAGCGTCGTACAAGGCTGGACGTCGGTCAATCTGGCGATGGTGCCGTTGCTGACACTGGCGGGAGCGTCTCTGATCTGGCTGCGCTTCCTGCCGAAAGAACGGCGGTAGCGGTTACCAACGTTTCGTCATGCTACGCCAAATAAGCAGCGCTTTCTTGCGGGCGTCGGAGCTGTCCAGCAAACCATCTTTGACAGAATGCGGATGTTTCGCGGCTCGTTTCAGTACGTCGCTTGCACGCCAAGCCGTCATCAACGCCGGAGCGGCGGAACTCGGCACCTCTCTGCGTTGCGCGCGCGCGTCACGCATGTTGGCCATGGCCCGTTCAGCCAAATCGCGCACAGCCTCCGGGCGCCCGTCGACCAAGGGCTTGCGACCGCGCGCTTCAAGATCGGGAATCGCCATCAGCAGTGCGGCCACACCGGAACCCCATGCCAGCTTGTAAACCGGATCGCTTTTCGCAGCGCCAAGCGCCCGTGCGGCGACCCACATCAGGTGCCCAGACGTCGCAGTGATGTAGTCGTCGAAATGCGTCTGGTCTTCGAACGGATCGGTATAGACGTCCCAACGCCGCGCAGCGATCAGCTTGTCGAGAACTGCTGCGCCCTCTGCATCCAGCACCTTCGACATCGGTGTGACAACCTCATGCATACGCACAGGACCGCCGCCAGCAATCTGATCCAGCGAGTCGCGCCACCATTGCAGGCGTATCTCGGCGATCTGCGGTTCCTGCGTGACCCATGGGGCGCGGGAGATCTCCAGATTGAACGCAAAGAGCGGCAGCAGGATCTTGCGGGCCTCGACCGGCGCGGCCATGGCCACACGAAACCGGTCGGGATCACCCTTTTGCAGCAGGTTGGCGCAAGCTTGCAGGCTCACCGGATATCCGCGCCCTGCAAAGGCACAACCTTGGAGACGGGTTTTGCCCCGTCGCGGATCAGCTTCCACGTAATCGCATCAAGCAGCGCATCGAAGGCCGCGTCAATTATATTGGCAGAGACGCCCACGGTAGACCAGCGCCGCCCCTGCCCGTCTTCGCTGTCGATGATGACGCGCGTGACGGCCTCGGTGCCACCATCGGTGATGCGCACCTTGAAGTCCACGAGCCGCAGATCCTCGATATAGTCCTGATACGGCCCCAGATCCTTCGCCAGCGCCTTGGACAATGCATTCACGGGTCCACGGTCGCCACCCTGTTCGTCCATGCTTTCCGAGACGGAGAGCAGCTTCTCATCACCGATCTTCACGACAATGACCGCTTCCGACAGGCTGACCATCTTGTTGTACTTGTTCTTGCGCCGCTCGACCGTGACCTTGTAGCGCTTGACCTCGAAGAAGTCGGGCTTCTGGCCAAGCTCTTCCCGGGCGACCAACTCGAAGCTGGCTTGCGCCGTGTCGTAGGAATAGCCCTGCGCCTCGCGTTCCTTCACCGTGTCCAGAATACGGGCAAGCGCGGGATCACCGGGAGCAACCTCCAGCCCCGCCTCCGACAGCCGACGGCGCAGATTGGACTGACCGGCCTGGTTGGACATGGGCACGATGCGGCTGTTGCCCACCACCGACGGATCGACATGTTCATAGGTCGACGGGTCTTTCAGGATAGCCGAGGCATGCAGCCCCGCCTTATGCGCAAACGCCGACGATCCGACATAGGGCAGCGACTTCAACGGCACGCGGTTCAGGATATCATCAAGCATCCGCGAGGCCCGTGTCAGCCCCGCCAGCGCGTCATGGCTGACCCCGATCTCGAAGGTGGATGCGTAAGGCTCCTTCAGCAGCAGCGTCGGGATCAGCGTCGTCAGATTGGCATTGCCGCAACGCTCGCCCAACCCGTTCAGCGTGCCTTGTACCTGCCGCGCTCCCGCATCCACCGCTGCTAGCGTGTTCGCGACCGCATTGCCCGTATCGTCATGGGTGTGGATGCCTAGATGGCCACCCGGAATTCCGCTGTCAATCACGGCGCGGGTGATCGCACCGATCTCGGCCGGCAGCGTGCCGCCATTGGTGTCGCACAGCACGATCCAGCGCGCACCGGCTTCAAACGCCGCATGCAGGCATTTCAGCGCATAGTCCGGGTTGGCCTTGTAGCCATCGAAGAAATGTTCCGCGTCAAACAACGCCTCGCGCCCCTGCGCCACGAGATGCGCGACCGATTGAGCGATGTTGCCGAGGTTCTCGTCCAAGCCGATTCCCAACGCCTTGGTGACGTGGAAATCATGCGTCTTGCCAACCAGGCAAACGGCTGGCGTGCCCGCGTTCAGCACACCCGCCAAAACATCGTCATTTTCCGCCGACCGCCCGGCGCGCTTGGTCATGCCGAATGCGGTAAAGGTCGCGCGGGTCTGGGGGCGGCTATCGAAGAATTCACTGTCGGTCGGATTCGCGCCCGGCCAGCCCCCTTCGATGTAATCAACGCCAAGTCGATCCAAGACTTCAGCAATCTTGGTCTTTTCCGGGGTGGAGAACTGCACCCCTTGCGTCTGCTGCCCGTCGCGAAGCGTGGTGTCGAAGATGTAGAGGCGTTCGGTCATTTCAGTGCCTCCAGCTTGGCAGGGTCGAATGCCGGGCCCGCCTCCGCTATAACGCCTTCCTTGGTGATCTTCACCTCGACCCCAGCAGCAATCAGAGCGTCGCGAAGTCGATCCGACGTAGCAAAATCCTTCGCAGAACGCGCGGCTTCAATCTGATCTGCGATCTCTTGCATCTTTGCCGCATGGCCATATGCCTTTTCTACGGCAACCGTAACGCCGCTTGGCCATTCCTTACCGAATCCGAGGAAATCCAGTGTCGAGCGGAAGCGATTTATGTCTTCGCCAGATTTGGCCTCCTTGAAGCGCTGATGCAGGATCGACAGCGCCAGCGGCGTGTTCAGGTCGCGTGCCAGCGCCTCTACAACTTCCCGGTCCGGACGAAAAGCGGTCACAGCACCCTCAGTTGCCTTTCGCCATTTCCAAAGCGTATCCCGTGCCTCTTCCGCCTTCTTCTCCGTCCAGTCCATCGGCTTGCGGTAATGGGTCGACAGGAAGATAAACCGGATCACCTCGCCCGGAATACCCTGGTCCAGCAAGTCGCGGACGGTGAAGAAATTGCCGAGCGATTTCGACATCTTCTTGCCTTCGACCTGAAGCATCTCGTTATGCATCCAGAACCGCGCGAACTGGCCTTCGGGATGGGCGCAGCAGCTTTGGGCGATCTCGTTCTCGTGGTGCGGAAAGGTCAGGTCGTTGCCGCCACCATGAATGTCGAAGCTGTCGCCCAGCAGGTCATAGGACATGGCAGAGCATTCGATATGCCAGCCCGGACGCCCCCGCCCCCATGGGCTGTCCCAGCCCGGCAGGTCGTCGGTCGAGGGCTTCCACAGCACGAAATCCATCGGGTCACGCTTGTATGGCGCGACCTCGACCCGCGCACCTGCAATCATGTCGTCAAGCGAACGCCCCGACAGCTTGCCGTAATCGGTGTAGCTTTTTACATCGAACAGCACATGACCTTCGGCTTCATAGGCGTGGCCCTTCGCAATCAAGCGTTCGATCATCTCGATCATCTGCGGGATGAAGCCCGTGGCACGTGGCATCTGGGTCGGATCGAGCGCACCGAGCGCGCGCATGTCATCGAGGAACCACTGCGTCGTTTCGCTCGTGATCTCGCTGATGTCGCGCCCGCTTTCCCTAGCCCGCGCGTTGATCTTGTCATCGACGTCGGTGAAGTTGCGCACATAGGTCACATGGTCTTCGCCG
Organism: Qingshengfaniella alkalisoli; assembly: GCF_007855645.1. Taxonomy (GTDB): domain Bacteria; phylum Pseudomonadota; class Alphaproteobacteria; order Rhodobacterales; family Rhodobacteraceae; genus Qingshengfaniella; species Qingshengfaniella alkalisoli. Next base: position 670,793 of record NZ_CP042261.1, on the reverse strand, counting down.
TAGACATGTCGCAACAACCGGAAAAGCACATCGAACACGACGACCGGCCGGGCATTGCCCAGATGCGCGCGATCATAGACGGTCGGGCCACAGACATACATGCGGACATTGTTCCGGTCGATCGGGTCGAACCGTTCGGTTGTCCGTGTCTTGCTGTTGTATAGCTGGATGTCGGCCATGTTCTTCTCCGTCGCGCGTCGCGGCGGGCTTATCCGACTGGGGTGGGTTTGAAAAGAAGGGGCTGCCCGCCTGACGATGTCAGCGAGTAATGCAAATGTCTATGAATGCGTTCATACCCATGTGGACCCGATACACCGTCCTTGCCCCGTCTGTCCAGCGAAAGCGTGACAACCGGCTCTCTTGACCTTTCCGGCGATGCTGTCACAAGGCTTTTTCATGGCACGAGCGAAACTAACAATCGACCTTGATGCGCTTTGCGACAACTGGCGAGCGCTCGACAGGCATTCAGGCAATGCGATGGCGGGTGCCGTCGTGAAAGCCGATGGATACGGGCTGGATTCCGGGCGCGTTGCCGTTGCATTGGCCCAGGCCGGAGCACGGCATTTCTTCGTAGCTCTGGCGGAAGAAGGAGCGCGGGTCCGGCAGGCGATTGGCGAAGGCATCCCCGTTTCGGTCTTTTCGGGCCACATGGCCGGCGACGCTGCGCTTCTGCGCGACTTCGAACTGACGCCCATGCTGAATTCACCCGAACAGGTCAAACGCCAGTTCGATGCCTTGCCCGCTGCGCCGTTCGGCATACAGCTTGATAGCGGCATGAACCGTTTGGGTATGGAAGCCGCTGACTGGGCCGCTGTTCGCGGCGACGTTCTGGCCCGCGACCCCGACCTGATCATGTCGCACCTTGCCTGCGCGGATGAGCCGGACCACGAGATGAACGCAAAGCAGCTTCGCGCTTTTCGGGACATGACGGATGACGCCGGTGTGCCGCGATCCCTGTCGGCGACGGGGGGCATCCTGCTGGGACCGGACTATCGTTTCGAGCTAACCCGACCGGGGGTCGGGCTCTACGGTGGCGCGCCCTTCATGGATGCCAAGCCAGTCGCGCATCTGAAGCTGCCCGTGATCCAATGCCGTGATCTGGAAGCGGGCGAAGCAGTGGGCTACGGGGTGACCTGGCACACTGATAAGCCTGCCCGTATCGCAACGGTGGCAGCCGGATATGCTGACGGGCTGATCCGCGCCATGTCGAACCGCGCCCGCCTGTTTGCCGATGATGTCGCCTGCCCGCTGGCTGGCCGCGTGTCGATGGACCTGCTGACCGTCGACATCACCCATCTGGATAATGACCCAACATGGTTCGAACTTTTGGGGCACAACCAGACCGTTGACGATGTGGCCGACGCCGCTGGAACCATCGGATATGAAATCCTGACCTCTCTGCGCAGCCGCTACGAGAGGGTCTACACCGGAGAATACGCATGAGCGCAGCCCTTGCCCCTATCGCCTGGGTCGGACGTGGCACGCTGGAGGCGTTGGCCGCCATCGGGCGCGTGTCCTTCTTCGCCGGCAGCACGATCCGGCATGCTTTGACCCCACCATTTTACTGGCGCGAGTTCCTTCAGGCGCTCGTCACCATCGGATGGTTGAGCCTTCCCGTCGTCGGTATGACCGCGCTGTTCACCGGCGGCGCGCTGGCCTTGCAGATCTACGCAGGCGGCTCTCGCTTCAGCGCGGAAACTTTTGTTCCGTCCATCGTCGCCATCGGCATGACGCGGGAGCTGGGTCCTGTTCTGGGCGGCCTGATGGTCGCCGCGCGAGTCGCATCGTCCATCGCAGCAGAACTCGGCACCATGAAGGTGACTGAACAAATTGATGCCCTGACCACCCTGTCGACGAACCCGATGAAATACCTGACGGTACCACGCGTCGTTGCCGCCACGCTCGCCGTGCCCGTGCTGGTGGGTGTGGGCGATGTGATCGGGATCATGGGCGGCTACCTGGTCGGCATCAACAGGCTGGGCTTCAACGAGGCCGCCTACCTGACCAACACATGGAATTATCTTGAGTTCTGGGACGTCGCGTCAGGCCTTGTGAAAGGCGCGGTCTTCGGCTTCGTCGTGGCGCTTATGGGCTGCTACTTCGGCATGAATTCGGGCCGCGGTGCACAAGGTGTGGGTGCGGCAACGAAAGCCGCTGTCGTCGCGGCGTCGGTCCTGATCCTTGCCACCAACTACCTGCTCACCGAGGCATTTTTCTCGTCATGATCAACCTATCCAGCGTCCAGAAGGCCTTCGGGTCCAACGAAGTTCTGCGTGGCATCGACCTAGATATTGCGCGGGGCGAAAGCATGGTGATCATTGGTGGTTCCGGCACAGGAAAGTCGGTGCTGCTGAAATGTATCCTCGGCCTTATCAAACCAGATAACGGCATGATCAAGGTCGACGGGGTGGATGTGGAAAAGGCTGAACGCGATGCGTTTCTGGCGCGGTTCGGCATGCTGTTTCAGGGCGGCGCGTTGTTTGACAGTCTGAAGGTCTGGGAAAACGTCGCCTTCCGGCTACGCCACGGGACTTTGAAACGCCCCAAGGATGAAGCACGCGACATCGCTATCGAAAAACTGCGCCGCGTGGGGCTGAAAGCATCCGTCGCTGACCAGTTCCCGGCGGAATTGTCCGGCGGCATGCAAAAGCGCGTCGGTCTGGCCCGCGCGATTGCGGCGGAACCGGAGATCATCTTCTTCGATGAACCAACGACCGGGCTTGATCCGATCATGTCCGGCGTCATCAACGATCTGATCCGGGAAATCGTGGTGGAAATGGGCGCAACGGCAATGACGATCACCCATGACATGACATCTGTGCGCGCGATTGCGGACAAGGTCGCGATGCTACATGCGGGCAAGATCCGCTGGACCGGTCCCGTCGCGCAGATGGACGATTCGGGCGATCCCTATCTGACGCAGTTCATCTCGGGCAGTGCCGAAGGCCCCATCGAAGCGGTCCGGTGAAACACCTCACCCGCATCGCGAACCTGTTGCTGCTCGTCGCATTTCCGGTGGCATGGGGCGCGCCGTTGATGCGGGCGGGTTTGTTGCCCTTCTTCGGTATGTCGGAGATTTCGGTCCTTTCCGGGATCGGTGTGCTGTGGGAAAGCGATCCGTGGCTCGCCTCGCTCGTCATCCTGCTGGCCATTGTCGCGCCCTACCTCAAGACGCTCGGGCTGGCGGGGATACAGTTCGGCTATCTCACGGACCGCTTCCGGCCTGTCATCAGGTTTCTCGGACGTCTGGCCTTCGCGGACATCTTCCTGATCGCGCTTTACGTGGTCATCGCTAAAGGCGTGGGCGTCGGTCGCGTAGAGCCCGCATGGGGGCTTTGGCTGTTTACCGGCTGCGTCATCGCCTCGCTCATGTTGAGCTATCTCAGCCCCAAGGCACGATAGCCCTTGTCGATCACCGCAGGCTGAGGCTACGCACAGGCATGGCAAAAACCCTTTCTTTCACATGCACATCTTGCGGCGCGGGTTACGGCAAATGGTCGGGCCGCTGCGACGCCTGCGGCGCTTGGAACACCATCGCTGAAGAAAAACCGTTGGCAGCGCCTTCCTCCGGCAGATCGCTGGGGATGAAGCGCGGTGCGAAGGTGCCGTTGATGGATCTGGCCACACCAGAAGACCCGCCCGAACGGACCCGAAGCCGCGTGGACGAACTGGACCGCGTCCTTGGCGGCGGCTTGGTTCCTGCTTCGGCCACGCTGGTGGGCGGCGATCCGGGCATCGGTAAGTCCACCCTGCTTCTGCAAGCAGCAGCGGCGTTCGCCCGGCGGGGGCTCGACGTGATCTATATCTCGGGTGAAGAAGCCACGGCACAGGTCAGGATGCGCGCGCAGCGGCTGGGGCTGGCCGATGCGAACGTCAAACTGGCGTCCGATACCAACCTGCGCGATATCCTGACGACGGTTGAGGCCGAGAACCCCGCCCTCGTCGTCATCGATTCGATCCAGACCATGTGGCTCGACACCGTGGACAGCGCGCCGGGGTCTGTCGCGCAGGTCCGCGCCGCCGCACATGAGCTGGTAAGCTTCGCCAAGCGCAAGGGCATCTCGGTCGTATTGGTGGGTCATGTCACCAAGGAAGGCCAGATAGCCGGTCCCCGCGTGGTCGAACACATGGTCGATACCGTCCTCTACTTTGAAGGCGAACGGGGTCACCAGTTCCGCATCTTGCGGGCAGTGAAAAACCGGTTCGGACCCGCAGACGAGATCGGCGTTTTCGAGATGACCGGTGCGGGACTTGCTCAAGTCGGCAATCCATCAGCGCTGTTCCTGTCGGATCGGGGCGAACCCGTGCCCGGCGCCGCCGTTTTTGCAGGGATTGAAGGCACGCGACCCGTGCTGTGCGAAATGCAGGCCTTGGTCGCCCCCTCGCCATTAGGACAACCCAGGCGGTCCGTGGTGGGCTGGGACAGCGGACGGTTGGGCATGGTCCTGGCGGTGCTGGAGGCCCGCTGCGGCATCCCGTTCACCGGCCTCGATGTCTATCTGAACGTCGCGGGCGGCCTGCGGGTGTCGGAACCCGCAGCAGATCTGGCCGTCGCTGCGGCCCTGCTGTCGGCGCGAGAAGATACCGCTCTACCGCCACATACGGTAGTCTTTGGTGAAATTAGTCTCTCTTCTGCACTACGTCCTGTCGCTCAGACCGAAAACAGGTTGAAAGAGGCGCGAAAACTTGGTTTTTCCAATGCGATCCTGCCCGCTGGCAGCAAAACCGGTGTAAGCGCAGACATGGCAGTAAAAGAATTGGCCGACCTCACCGCCTTTGTCGGCGACGTGTTCGGCGCCGGATAAAGGCGAAAAGGAACAGGCATGGAAGGTTTCACGATTGTTGACGGGGTGGTGGCTGCGGTCATCGTGATCTCGGCGCTTCTGGCCTATTCGCGCGGCTTGGTGCGCGAACTGATGGCGATCGCGGGCTGGGTTGCCGCCGCGATTCTCGCCTTCCTCTTCGCACCGAATGTGGAGCCGTTGGTCAAGGAAATCCCTTATGTGGGTGATTTCCTGCGAGACAGCTGCGAACTTTCAATCATCGCGGCGTTTTCGGCAGTTTTTGCGCTGGCACTGATCGTAGTGTCCGTATTCACTCCGCTGTTCTCGACCGTCGTTCAACGATCTGCACTGGGTGGCGTTGATCAAGGGTTGGGGTTCCTGTTCGGCGCGCTGCGCGGCATCCTTTTGGTTGTCGTTGCACTGATCGTCTATGACCGCGTCGTCGTCACCCAAACCTCGCCGATGGTCGAAAACAGCCGCACGGCCGCGATCTTCGCGGGCTTTCAGGAAAATCTCGACGACAAGATCCCTGAAGACGCGCCAGGCTGGGTCCTGGGCCGCTACGAGGAACTGGTTGGAAGCTGCGGTGCGCCCGTGGAATCGGCGGAACCGGCCCCCGTTGAACCCACAACGGAGCAATAGCTTCACAATTTGTGATCGTTTCGTGACATGCCGGTGCAATGCGACTATGTGACTGTCGTAGTAGTAGCCTTACCGGATTCGGAGCCATCGCTGTGACGCGCGACCCAAAACCCGCCCTGACCGCCATCGGACAGGACGACAACGGCAGTGCTTGTCCAAGCCACCCCTTTGACGACGACAAGCTGAAAGAAGAATGCGGAATCTTCGGCACCATCGGTGTTGCTGAAGCCGCCAACTTTACTGCCTTGGGGCTGCATGCGCTGCAGCACCGTGGTCAGGAAGCGGGTGGCATCGTTGCCTATTCGCCGGATAGCGGATTCAACTCGGTCCGGCGCTTTGGTTATGTCCGCGATAACTTCACGTCGCAGAAAGTGATGGAGACGCTGCCTGGCCAACTGGCCATCGGGCATGTGCGCTACTCCACTTCCGGCAACAAGGGGCAGACCGCGATCCGCGATGTGCAACCCTTTTTCGGTGAATTCTCGATGGGCGGCGCCGCCATCGCTCATAACGGCAACATCACCAATGCCGACGAACTGCGCCGCGAGTTGATCGAGCGCGGATCGATCTTCCAGTCATCATCCGACAGCGAATGCATCATCCACCTGATGGCGCGGTCACTGCAAAAGAACATCCCCGAACGCATGAAAGACGCGCTGCGGCGTGTCGAAGGCGCGTTTTCCGTGGTTGCCATGACCCGCACGAAGCTGATCGGCGTGCGCGATCCCCTGGGCGTGCGCCCGCTGGTTCTGGGCAAGATCGGTGACGGCTGGGCCTTGGCGTCGGAAACCTGTGCGCTCGACATCATCGGTGCTGATTTCGTTCGCGAAATCGAACCCGGTGAAATGGTCGTTATCACCCGCGAAGGGGTCGAAAGCCATCGCCCCTTTGCGCAAGCCAAGTCGCGCTTCTGCATCTTCGAGCACGTCTATTTCTCGCGCCCGGATTCGATCCTCGGCGGCACCTCGGTTTACGAAACCCGTCGCCAGATCGGTGTGGAGCTGGCCCGCGAAACCCCCGTAGACGCGGACATCGTCTGCCCGGTGCCGGACAGTGGCACGCCGGCAGCGATCGGGTATTCGGCGGAAAGCGGCATCCCCTTCGCGCTTGGGATCGTGCGCAACCAATATGTCGGGCGTACCTTCATCGAACCGACCGAACAGATTCGCAACATGGGTGTCCGGCTGAAGCTGAACGTCAACCGTGCCCTCATCAAAGGCAAACGGGTTGTTCTGGTCGATGACAGCGTTGTGCGTGGAACGACAAGCCGCAAGATCAAGGAAATGATTCTCGATGCGGGCGCGACAGAGGTGCATTTTCGTATCGCCAGCCCGCCGACGTCATGGCCATGCTTTTACGGCGTGGATACGCCGGAGCGGGACAAGCTGCTGGCTTCGTCCATGAGCGAAGACGAAATGTGCGAGCATCTCGGCGTGGACAGCCTGCGGTTTATCTCTCTGGATGGTCTTTACCGCGCGGTGGGCGAAGCAAAGGGTCGCGACCCCAATACCCCGCAATACTGCGATGCCTGCTTCTCCGGAGACTATCCGGTGCGCCCGGCGGATATGGTGGCGCGCGGATTCGAGTTGAAAGCAGCCGAGTGACGGTTCGGTTCCGGCCTCACCATTTTCTTTGCGCCCTGGGCTATGTCGGAAAGGGCTACTCCGACGATTTCATCGCTAATATGACTGCCATTGTCACCGATGGCCTGAAATCAGACGGCGACGAAACCGTGATTGAGGTAGCGCCCGCCGCCGATGATATCTGCGGTCCCTGCCCCAAGCGGCGCGGGATGCTTTGCACAAAACAAACGAAGATCGAGGGTTTGGACAGGGCACATCTTGACGCGCTCGGCCTGAAGATCGGGGACCGGCTTACCTGGGCGCAGGCAAAATCACGCATCCGCGAGCGCGTGCTCCCGGGCGATCTGTCGGGCCTATGTAACGGTTGCGAATGGCTGAAACTGGGACTTTGCGAGGCCGCGCTGGAAGAGCTGCACGCCACGCCCTAATCGGGCTTGCGCGCTATGGTGAACAACGCCTTGCGTGGCCCTGGCAGCCAGCTTTCAGTGATCTCGAACCCTACTTCCCAAAGTCTCCTGTCGTAGTCGTCTTGCGTGAAGAAAACAACGGATGGCAGCAGCCCGACAGCACGCCCAAGAGGAACCACAGGGCGCAAGAATGCCATCGAATCGCGCAGACATGCCGTGCTGGTCACAAAGTAGCCACCCGGTCGCAGCATGCGAAAGCTCGTCCGGATTGCTTGGCGCCATTCTGGCAGAAGGTGCAGGATGTTCAGGCCCAGCACCATGTCGAAGCACCCCTCGTCCACGATCATGGCGTCGAAATCCTGCCGCCTGAAGGTGACGTTCTGAATCCCCTGTTCGGTGGCTTTGAGGCGGGCGATTTCTATCATCTTCGGCGAGACATCGGTTGAGACGATGTGGGCCACGTGCGAAGCATGCTTCAACGCGGTGGAACCGGTGCCACAGCCGAACTCAAAAACCTCCATCTCTGGCCGCATCAGCGCCTGCGTCTTTGCCAGCTTTGCCTGATAGGTCTCTTCATCCGACACGGGAGAACGCGCGTAACGTTCCGCGAACCGATCCCAGAATCTGGCTGCATCTGCCATGTCTATGCCTCACGCACTGATTTTCGCATGAATGTCCGGATAGATGGACCCAAGATCAAGCAAAGGAATCCCGACTTGCGCCTTTCACGCGACAACCGCCACGACCTCGACGCTCGTGGAAACTTTGCGGCGCGCTGCGCGTTGGCCCCGCATCGAGACAAGGAAAGGGAGAACACCGTGTCATATCTGGTCAAAGCCGCTTTTGCGGCATCCGGTCTACTTGGCCTCGCCGCCTGCGAGGAGTCTGTAGAAATTTACAGTGACGCCACCCCCGCTGAAACGAGTTGCCTGTCGGCGGTGGCTGCGGAGACCAACTTCGGCAGTGTAACGCTTCTGGGATCCGAGGAAACGACCGCGGGCACGAATGTGATGGTGTCCGTGGGTGAGGAAAACGCTTCCTGGCAATGTCTGATCACCGAAGATGGAGCGATTGCACAAGTACTGAACCCGGATGGCGAATCGGTCAGCTTAACAAACCCTTGATACGATAAAGGCCGCCCAAGGGCGGCCTTTAAACTGTGGAGACGAGTGTCCGGTCAGCGTGTCTTGCGACCGCCGAACGCAGCCCATCCGCCTGCCAGCGCGACGGCTGCAAGCGTGGACTTGACGACATCACCAACCAAGAATGGCAGCACCCCGGCCTGAATCGCACCAGTCAGATCAAGCGGTGTCGCGGCCCAGATCCATGCAGCGCCCGGAACAAACAGAAGCGTTGCGGGAATGAAAGCAGCCAGGAACATGCGCAGACCACCACGACCGAAGCCATTCTCAGCCATCCAGCCTGTCATCCAGGCCATGCCAACAAAGCCCCACAAATAGCCGGCGGTGGGACCGAAAAGATGTGCTGCACCTGCATCGCCACCCGAAAAGACAGGCATGCCAGCCGCACCCTGCGCCAGATAGACCATCAGCGTGATCGCGGCGAGGCGCGCCCCATATGTCAAACCGATGACGGAAATCGCCAGCGTCTGAAGCGACATCGGCACCGGCAACATCGGCACTTCAACCTGGGCGCCCATCGCGACCAGGAATGTGCCTGCAGCCACCAGCCCAATTTTTCCCATCAGCGAGTCGGAGGGCAAAATTGCCTGTCTCAATACGGTTTCGCGGTTCATCGCGGGTCCTTCCCTGAGAGTATCGTTCCACTCGTTTTTCGCGCCTGCGACATGAAAGTCAAGCGCGCGCTCTTGTGTTTCAGCCCGCTTGGCGTCAATTGGGAACCATGACACCGACAGATAAAATCGCATTGGTCACAGGTGCCTCGCGCGGGCTGGGCGCTGCAATGGCAGAACAACTAGCCACTCGAGGCTATCACGTTCTGGCGCTGGCGCGGACATCGGGCGCTCTGGAAGAACTCGACGACCGGATCAAGGCAGCAGGTGGATCGGCGACGTTGGCGCCGATGGACATCACAAATGATAACGCGATGCAGCATCTGTGCCGATCGGCACATGAGCGTTGGGGCGGAATCGATCTGTGGGTGCATGCCGCCGTTCACGCCGCACCGCTGTCGCCTGCCACGTCCATTGACCAAAAGGACTGGGACAAGAGCACGTCGATCAATCTCGATGCAACACGCCGCCTGATCGTCTATGTCGCACCGCTGTTGCAAGCGCGGACAGATAGCAAGGCGCTCTTCTTCGACGACACCGGGATCGCCGGCAAGTTCTTCGGATCTTACGGCGCGACCAAGGCGGCTCAAATCGCTCTGGCACGCTATTGGCAGGCAGAATCTGAAAAGCACGGCCCAAAGGTGCATATTGCGCAACCTGCCCCGATGCCAACGGCAACGCGCGCGCGCTTCTATCCTGGCGAGGAGCGTGACAGTCTGGTCCATCCGATGGACGAAGCCAAACGCATCTGCGCGGAAATTCTGGATCAAGACTGACATCGCTGTCGCGCGGGTGTCACACCCCCATCTATGAGATGCAGGCGGGTTTACCCGCAAGCGATGCTCGACTAATCACGAAGCCGTGGTCTAGCGGAGCATTTCATGCGTATTCTCATTACCAATGACGACGGCATCAACGCGCCGGGGTTGAAGACCCTTCATGCCATCGCCACCGAAATCGCGGGCGATGAAGGCGAGGTGTGGACCGTTGCCCCCGCCTTCGAGCAATCGGGCGTTGCCCACTGCATTTCCTATACGCATCCGACAATGCTCGCGGAACTCAGCGAACGCCGGTACGCTGCCGAAGGGTCACCCGCCGACTGTGTTCTGGCCGGACTGTTCGACGTGATGTCTGACGCCAAGCCGGACCTGGTTCTTTCTGGTGTGAACCGTGGCAACAACGCGGGCGAAAACGTAGTCTATTCCGGCACCATCGGCGGAGCGATGGAAGCCGCACTGCAAGGCGTTCCGTCGATCGCTATGTCGCAATTCATGGGCCCGAACACCGCTGAGCTTGACGACCCGTTCGAGGCCGCCGCAGCTTACGGAGCACAAACGGTCCGCACATTGCTGGACAAGGGTATCTGGGTGCAAAGCGGCTACCGCGTCTTCTACAATGTGAACTTCCCGCCCGTTGCAGCCACAAATGTGAAGGGCACGCGTGTTTCCATTCAAGGTTTGCGCGAGAACACCGGGTTTTCGGTTGAACCGCAGCTTTCGCCATCCGGTCGCCGCTTCATGTGGGTGCGCGGAGGCGACCAACAGATCGACACCGGCGAAGGCACCGATGTGGGCGACAATCTGGCGGGCTATGTGTCCGTCACACCACTACGCGCCGACCTGACCGCCCATGATCTGATCGACGACCTGAAGGAGCGTCTGGCCTGATGGACTCGGCAGAGCAGAAGATGCAGTTCGTCTTCAGGCTGCGATCCAAAGGCGTTACCGATGATCGTGTGCTCAACGCGATGGAAAGGGTGGACAGGCGCCAGTTTCTCCGTGGCACGTTCGAAGCCCGCGCCTATGACGACATGCCCCTGCCCATTTCGTGCGGTCAGACGATCAGCCAGCCCTCCATTGTTGGCTTGATGACGCAAGCGCTGAAGGTCGGTCCGCGCGACACGATACTCGAAGTCGGCACCGGCTCGGGCTATCAGGCCGCGATCCTGAGCCATCTGGCCCGCCGCGTCTATACAGTGGATCGGCACCGCCGCCTGGCCGAACGCGCGGAGACACTGTTCACCGAGTTGGACCTGCACAACATCACTGTTTTTACGAGCGACGGATCGCACGGTCTGCCCAGTCAGGCGCCCTTTGATCGCATCCTCGTGACCGCCGCCGCCGAAGACCCGCCCAGCCCGCTCTTGGCGCAATTGCGCGAGGGGGGTATCATGGTCATACCTGTCGGGCAGTCGGATACCGTGCAAACCCTGATCAAGGCCACGAAAACCGCCGACGGCATGGAATACGAAGAGCTTTGCCCGGTTCGCTTCGTCCCCTTGCTAGAGGGGTTGGGTGACGGGTAAGACACTGGCAGCCCGCAAAGAACGGGCGCTGCATGAGGAACGAGCCGATGACACAGTCCCGCCCCACCGTCCGCCTCCTTTCCGGGACCGCTTGCGTGGCGTTTCTGGCGCTCGCCGGATGCGCGAATGTTTCCGTCCCCGGTTATGGATCGCTTGATACGCTATCGCCTTCCGGCCAGCCCGCCGTCCCGACAACGGCGCGGCCCGAACCCGACGCGCGAGGCGTCATATCATACCCGAACTACCAGGTCGCTGTCGCGCGTCCGGGCGATACGGTCAACGGCATCGCCGGGCGTCTGGGTATCTCCGGCAATGATCTGGCCCGTACAAACGGCCTGCCGGTTGATGCCGCGCTGCGATCAGGCGAACTGGTCCTGCTGCCCACCCGCGTGGCCGAAGCGCCCGGATCAAACACGCTCAACAGCGGAAGCGTAAGCGTGGAAACGCTTGCCGGTGACGCGCTGAATCGCGCGAGCGGCACCGGAACGACCACGGCTTCACCCACGACACCCAGTAGCACAGAGCCCGTCCGCCACCGCGTCGCGTCTGGCGAAACCGCCTACTCCATTGCCCGCAGCTACAACGTTTCGCCGCAGGCATTGGCCCAGTGGAACGGGCTGGATTCCAGCCTTTCGGTGCGCGAAGGTCAGGTTTTGCTGATTCCGACAGCGGCGGGCCCCGCCCCGGCTGTCAACAGCGACACGACACCCGGCCAAGGAACCCCTACTCCCGTTCCACCAAGTGCCGATGCTCCGCAACCGGCAGAGAACCCTGCGCCAGCCAGCGAAGCCACGGCGCAGAAGACACAACCCGTTGCGGATCTGAGCGGTCAGCAGACAGCTGCATCCGACAGCGCCAGATTGCTGCAACCGGTGGGTGGCCGTATCATTCGGGGCTATGAACCGAAGAAAAATGAAGGGCTGGACTTTGCCGCCAATCCCGGCACCAATGTACGCGCGGCCGATGGCGGCACCGTGGCTGCGATCACGCGCGACACCGATCAGGTCCCGATCCTCGTCCTGCGCCACAGCGACAATCTGTTGACGGTCTACGCAAATCTCGATGGAATTACCGTCAAGAAGGGTGACTCCGTCTCGCGCGGCCAAACCATCGGCAAGGTCAGTTCGGGTAATAACAGCACGCTTCATTTCGAAGTACGCAAAGGCTTCGAAGCCGTCGATCCGATGCCGTATCTGACGAACTGATCGTTGAAAACCAGCCATCACGCCTGAGGAATTCTGCTCAGGCCTGGTGAAGGATGAATACTTCGCCCTTTTGGGCCTGATGTCCGAGTGCGATGAACGCGTCCTCGTGCTGAAGGGCTGGTTCGTCGCGTTCAGTATGGCAACGCTCGCGCAGGCATTTCGAACGCGCTGCGCCGCTCTGTCTTGTGGCAGCCCTGTCTGTGGTCAGATTCTGGTTCGAAGAGTCCAGCTTGAAAACTCGTCAGCACCGCCACTATCCCAGAATGCGGCAGATCGAGATAGCGTGCATCATCCAACAAGCCCCGCCTGCCCCGGCGATTGATTGGGCCTGGGACCACGCGCCCGAAGTGCTGCTTGGCCGAGTAAGTTCTTTAGAAGACGTTACGCTGGATAGCGCCCATGGCAAAGCAGCTTGGAGGGGTCGTGTCATTCTGTACGGACGCTCTATGCTTCGCTTCTGCCTTATGTGGCCCTGCTTCATCTCGTCATCGTGCGTACTGCCATCGGCGCCTGGCGTCGTCGACCGGGCCGGACGCTACCAAAGCATGAGCGGATTACTGCGTCGCGATCCTTACCCCGCGACGACCTGCCAGATCGGTGAAGTATTGCCAAGCCACCCGACCCGACCGTGCCCCACGCGTTGCCTGCCATTCGATGGCTTCAGCCCAAAGCGTTTCCTCGTCGATGTCGATCCCGTATTCCGCGCAATACCCCCGGATCATGTCGAGATACTCGTCCTGGCTGCAGGGGTGGAAACCCAACCACAGCCCAAAGCGGTCTGACAGGGAGACTTTTTCCTCGGTCGCCTCTGACGGGCTGATCGCGCTGGAACGTTCGTTTTCGATCATGTCGCGCGGCATCAGGTGGCGGCGGTTCGACGTCGCGTAGAACACGACGTTTTCCGGTCGGCCTTCGATGCCGCCGTCCAGAACAGCCTTGAGACTCTTGTAGTGCTGATCGTCATGGCTGAAGGACAGGTCGTCGCAGAACAGCACGAATCTTGCATTCGACGCGCGCAGAATGGTCAGCAGACGCCCGATGGATGGCAGATCTTCGCGCTGTACTTCCACGATCTTCAACGGATGTCCCTGCCGGACGATTTCGGCATGTATCGCCTTGACCAGAGACGACTTGCCCATCCCCCGCGCGCCCCAGAGAAGCGCATTGTTGGCGGCAAGCCCCTTGGCAAATTGCAGCGTGTTATCACGCAGGATATCGCGGGCGCGGTTGATCCCGACCAGAAGCGAGACATCGACCCTGTTTACCTTTTCCACCGGTGCCAGAACGTCGGGCGACGCATGCCAGACAAAGGCATCCGCCACGCTCAGATCAGGGGAAGTTGCGGGCTGTGGGCTCATGCGTTCCAGCGCTTCGGCAATCCGCAGCAGCGTCTGGTCGGTCATGCCTTTGTCTCCGCCTCGGTTGCCTCGTCATCTTCGTCATCATCATCGACCCACAGCCCCTGCGCGCGCAGCTCGGCTTCGCGTTTGCGTTCCACACGCGCGACAAGCTGGATCGAGATCTCATAGAGCCCGTAAACCACAACGAACAGGATCACCTGCGTTATGACATCTGGTGGCGTCACAAGCGCGGCGAGCGTCAGGATGCCGACGATCGCGTATTTGCGCACGTCCTTCAGGCCGCGCGCGGAAACAAGCCCGGCCTTACCCATAAGCGTGAGGAGAACCGGCAACTGAAAGCACAGGCCAAAGGCGATGATAAACTTCAGTGACAGGTCGAGCGACTCGCGGACCGACCCCAGGAACACTGTCTGAAGCTCCGCGCTATCGGCGGATTGTTCGAAATTCCCTTCACCTGCGACTAGGCTGGCAAGCGCGGGGATCGCATCCGAAAACCCGATGAAGAAATTCATCGCAAGCGGCGTCACGATGAAATGTGCGAAAGCGGCACCAACCAAGAACAACGCTGGCGATGCGATGATGAAAGGCAGAAACGCGTTCTTTTCGGATCTGTAGAGCCCTGGCGCGATGAACCGCCACATCTGATAGGCGATCACCGGGAACGACAGGGCCAGACCGCCTATCATCGAAATCCGGATCAGGACGAAGAATTTTTCCTGCGGCGCGGTAAAAATAAGCCGTGGGTCTTCCCCCCGCGCGCGCAGGACATCGGCGATCGGCTGAGATATGAAGTTCAGTAGGGGTTCGGCCACGGTAAAACACAGCACCATGCCGACTGCAAACGCCACCACGGACCAGATCAATCTGGTCCGCAACTCCGCCAAGTGCTCGATCAGCGGGGCGGAGGAGTCTTCGATTTCGTCGTCTTTCATGCGGTCTTGTCATCCACATCGGTGACGGGCGGCTCGGCCTGATGCAGCGCAGCTTCCGCCGCTTCGCGTTCCTTGCGCTCGGTCGCACGGATCGCAGCCGCCTCGTTGATCTTGCGCGACATCTCGGCGCGTTCTTCAGACAGCTTCTGCGTCTCTGTGCCTTGTGGCTTCTTGTCCTTTGGCCCGTCGTCTTCCGGATGCCAGTTCTTGAATTCGTCAGTTGCGTCCTTGAACGCGTCGAGCCCCAGCTTGCGCGGGTTGGACAGGTTACGCAGATCCTTCTGGACATCCTTCACGCCCGCCTCATCGGCGGCACGATCCATGGCCGAGGTAAATTCCCGCGCCATCGCCTTCGCCTGCCCGGTAAATTGCCCAAGCTTGCGGAACATCAAAGGCAGATCCTTCGGTCCGACGACGATCAACGCGACGACCCCGATGACGAGCAGTTCGCTCCAGCCGATGTCTAACATGGTTCAGCCGTCCTTGCGCCGAAGATCAGGCTTTGTCCTTCTCGGCTTCCGGTGTGACGTCTCGCGGCTGCACGGAATCGTCTTCGATTTCCTGGCCGCCTTCCTTCACGCCCTTCTTGAATGCGGTGATGCCTTTGCCGACTTCACCCATCAGCGACGAGATCTTGCCGCGCCCGAACAGCACCAGCACGACAACCGCGATCAACAGAAGGCCCGGCAGCCCGATATTGTTAAGCATTCTTCATTCTCCCTTGGCGTCCCGCAGGTCACCATACATACGATGCAAAACTAGTAATGAACATAAGAGCGGAATCAAATCCCCAAAACCCCGTATCCGAGAAATCGTGACTTTACCTTGCTGCCAGTATGTCTGCGGGGACCGTACCAACCGCCCCCGCAGCGTGTTCATCAGATGGTTGCGTTGGTGGCGCCGCCATCAAGCAAGATGTTCTGCCCGACGATAAAGCCCGAATGGATCGAACACAGGAAGGCACACATCGCACCGAATTCTTCCGGCGTGCCATAGCGGCGGGCCGGAATGGTTGCTTCACGCTGCGTCTTGGCCTCTTCAACCGAAATGCCCTGAGCCTGCGCCGCGCCACCATCGAGCGAAACCGCGCGATCGGTTGCGTGAATTCCCGGCAGCATATTATTGATTGTAACGCCTTTTTCCGCAACCTGCCTTGCGGTGCCGGCAACATATCCGGTCAAACCGGTGCGCGCGGCGTTGCTCAGCCCCAACTGCGGAATTGGCGCTTTGACGGACTGACTGGTGATGTTCACGACACGCCCCCAACCCTTGTCCATCATGCCCGGCAGTGAAGCCTTCATCAGCGCGATAGGTGTCAGCATGTTCGCATCAAGCGCCTTGATGAAATCGTCGCGTTCCCAATCGGACCACAGGCCCGGCGGTGGGCCTCCAGCGTTCGTCACGAGAATGTCAATCGAACCCGCAGCATCCAAAACCAGTTTTTGCCCTTCGGCTGTCGTGATATCGGTCGCAACCGCCGTGACCGCAACGCCATAAGCATCCCGGATCGAGCTCGCAGTTTGCTCCAACGCGTCAGCACCACGCGCGTTCAGAACCAGATCGACCCCCGCAGCGGCCAGTGCTTCGGCGCAGCCCCGACCGAGCCCCTTGGAACTTGCCGTAACCAGCGCGCGCTTGCCTTTGATTCCCAGATCCATCGAACACTCCCTTATTCTAACCAGCTTTGAGCTAGCACAGCCGCCCCGGGCTGCCCAGAGCCTCCGAACCTGTCGCGCCACGTCCCAGATTGCGCCGTCTTCCAAGCGACGCTATATGCCGCTTCATGTTAGATCGCAGCTCAAACGCCCCCGACCTGCCGCCCGAAATCGCACGGCGCCGGACCTTCGCCATCATCTCGCATCCCGATGCGGGCAAGACCACGCTGACCGAAAAGTTCCTGCTCTACGGTGGCGCGATCCAGATGGCTGGACAGGTACGGGCCAAGGGCGAGGCACGGCGTACACGGTCGGACTTCATGAAGATGGAACAGGATCGCGGGATTTCGGTTTCGGCCTCTGCGATGTCGTTCGACTTCGGCGCGCATCGGTTCAATCTCGTGGACACGCCGGGCCACTCGGACTTTTCGGAAGATACCTACCGCACGCTGACAGCGGTGGATGCGGCGATCATGGTCATCGACGGCGCGAAGGGTGTGGAAAGCCAGACCCAAAAGCTGTTCGAGGTCTGCCGCCTGCGCGACCTGCCGATCCTGACCTTCTGCAACAAGATGGACCGCGAAAGCCGCGACACCTTCGATATCATCGACGAGATCCAGGAAAACCTGGCCATCGACGTGACCCCCGCGAGCTGGCCCATCGGCATGGGACGCGATTTCCTAGGGTGTTACGACCTGCTGCGCGACCGGCTTGAACTGATGGACCGCGCCGACCGCAACAAGATCGCCGAAAGCATCCGTATCGACGGGCTAGACGATCCCAAGCTGGCCGAACACATCCCCGAAGCACAGCTTGAACAGTTGAAAGAAGAGATCGAGATGGCGCGCGAATTGCTGCCCACACTCGACCCGCAGGCTGTGCTGGACGGGACGATGACGCCGATCTGGTTTGGCTCCGCGATCAACAGCTTCGGTGTGAAGGAACTGATGGACGGCATCGCGACCTACGGCCCCGAGCCGCAGCCGCAATCGGCCGAGCCGCGCCAGATCGCACCGGATGAAAAGAAGGTTGCGGGGTTCGTCTTTAAGGTTCAGGCCAATATGGACCCAAAGCACCGCGACCGCGTGGCTTTCCTGCGTATGGCATCGGGGCATTTCAAGCGCGGCATGAAACTGACGCATGTGCGGTCGAAAAAGCCGATGGCGATCTCGAACCCTGTGCTGTTCCTGGCCTCCGACCGCGAACTGGCCGAAGAGGCTTGGGCCGGCGACATCATCGGTATCCCGAACCACGGCCAGCTTCGCATCGGCGATACGCTGACCGAGGGCGAGGCGCTGCGCGTCACGGGCATCCCCTCCTTTGCACCCGAGTTGCTTCAAGGCGTGCGTGCGGGTGATCCGATGAAGGCGAAACATCTGGAAAAGGCGCTGATGCAGTTCGCCGAGGAAGGCGCCGCCAAGGTATTCAAACCGATGATCGGGTCGGGTTTCATCGTGGGCGTCGTGGGTGCGCTGCAATTCGAGGTACTCGCCAGCCGGATCGAATTGGAATACGGCCTGCCCGTGCGGTTCGAGCCCTCCCAGTTCACCTCCGCCCGCTGGGTCCACGGCCCCAAGGCCGAAGTCGACAAGTTCACCAACGTCAACAAGGGCCACATCGCGACCGACAACGACGGTGACACTGTCTATCTGACGCGTCTGCAATGGGACATCGACCGGGTGGAGCGTGACTATCCCGAGCTTAAGCTCAGCGCGACAAAGGAAATGATGGTGTGACGCTGCAAAACAGGGTTTTGCCGACGGGAGAGATCGTCGCGGACCCTGTGCGCGGGACAGTCATGGGCAATCGGGGCATCCTGCACTCCGATGACCGAACGCTCCGCACTGCCCGCTGGACGCACCCGCACTGGATCATTTGCCGCCTGGATTTCAAGAACCGGCGGCGTGAGGTCATGGCCCCGCAGCGCTACACAGAATTATTCTTCTACGACGAAGCAGTCGCGCTTTCCGCGGGCCATCGACCTTGTGCCGAATGCCGTCGTGGCGCCTACAATCGGTTTCTGGAATGTTGGGCCGTCGCTTTCGGCAATAAACCTTCAGCCGATAAAATGGACCGAACCCTGCACCACGCCCGTGTCCAGTCGCGCACCCGTCGGCAAATTATCCATGAAGCTGACATCGAAAGCCTGCCCACCGGCGTATTCATCGCGCATGGCGAAACGGTCGGCGTCATTCGGGCCAGGCATTTCGTACCGTTCATTGGGCCGGGCTACGGCGCGCCGAAACCCGTTCCAGCTGGTCGGGCCGTGGTGCTGACCCCTGCCCCGACCGTTGCGGTATTGAAGGCGGGCTACCGTCCCGATATCCGCGCCTGATCGCTCACGCCAGCCTGGCGTCCATGGTGATTTCAGCGTTCAACACTTTCGACACGGGGCAGTTTTCCTTGGCCGTCTGTGCCGCTTCGGCGAAATCATCTTCGGTCGCGCCAGAGATCTTTGCCGTGACATCCAGGTGGATCTTGGTGATCTCGAAACCTTCGCCCACCTGATCTAGCGTGACCTTGGCCGTGGTTGCGATTTCATCCGCTACGAGATCCTTCTGACCAAGGATCATCGACAGCGCCATGGAAAAACATCCGGCATGGGCCGCACCTATCATCTCTTCCGGGTTCGTCCCCGGTTCGCCCTCGAACCGCGTCTTGAACCCGTAGGGCTGATCGCTGATCGCGCCCGACTTGGTAGATACGATACCCTTGCCATCTTTCAGGCCGCCGCTCCATTTCGCTGAACCGCTTGTGACAGGCATGATGCTCTCCCTTTCGAATGATGTAATTCCATGGCACAACACGCGAAACGCATCCGCGTTCCATCAGGCTATGCGATCTCCATGGCTGGATCATGACAAGAGGCCCGCGCAATGGACTACCCCAAACACTGGTCTAATCTGCTGCGCGAGCATTGGAAGTTCCGTGTGCAAGGCAAGACGGCAACAGATCCGAAAGTGATGCTGATTGAACAGGCGCGCGCATTGTACGTCCCCGTCCCGAAAGCCGCGAATTCATCCGCACGGCGCGCGCTGGCCCCGAGTGTCGGCATCGACGGTGCGTCCGTTGGCGATGTGCATAAAGACACGCGCTTGCCCATCCATAAATGGAGCGAGATAGAACCGCGTCTGACCGAGGATTGGTTCTTCTTCACGATCGTCCGCAACCCTTTTACCCGAATTCTCAGCGCCTATCGCGACAAGGTTCTGGACCGGAAGGTGCAGCTTAAAGCCTTGCGTGCAATGGGCATGACCGCCGATGACAGCTTCGAAACCTTTCTCAAGGCCTGCGCACGATGGCCCCGAAAGCTGTTGAACGATCACTTCATCCCGCAGGCTGACCTGCTAAGCAAGCCGTTGGCAACCGGCCGCTTGACCGTCCTGAAATCCGAAGACCTGCCCGATGGATGGTCCGGCATCTGCGACCGGCTCGAAACATCCGGCGTGCCCCGACCTGATCTGATCGGGCATACCAATCGGGCGATGTCGCAGCGTGACAGCGGGTTTTCAGACGCCGAGATTGCGCTGATTCAAAAACTATACGCGGATGATTTCAAATACTTCAGCTACAGTGACACGCCGCCGGTATAAGCCGGAACGGTGAAACGTTGCTCCATTTCAACATGTTCCCTAGCGTCAAAGAACGCGATTTGTTGACGATATCACCCAGTTTCGCTAGGAAGCCGTGCGTGCTATCCTATATTCGCACCATAAGCCCCGATACGACGTGTCCGCGCAAGAATTGCGGACAATCTCCGCAAATTTGCCCAAGTGCGGGACCGACCCCCGCCGAAACGGACCAGTAATGACAAAGTTTACAGACCTGAAACTGGACGCTCGCGTCCTCAAAGCCATTTCCGACGCCGGTTACGAAGTACCGACACCGATTCAGGCAGGCGCTATTCCGCCCGCGCTGGAAGGTCGCGATGTGCTTGGCATCGCGCAAACAGGAACCGGGAAGACCGCGTCCTTCGTGTTGCCGATGCTCACGCTCCTCGCCAAGGGTCGCGCCCGTGCGCGCATGCCGCGCTCGCTGGTGCTGGCCCCCACACGGGAACTGGCCGCACAGGTCGCTGAAAACTTCGACACCTACACGAAGCACATGAAGCTGACCAAGGCTCTGCTGATTGGCGGTGTCTCCTTCAAGGAGCAGGACGCACTGATCGACAAGGGCGTGGATGTGTTGATCGCAACCCCCGGGCGTCTTCTGGACCATTTCGAGCGCGGCAAGCTATTATTGACCGGTGTGCAGGTTATGGTCGTCGATGAAGCCGACCGCATGCTGGATATGGGCTTTATCCCCGATATCGAGCGCATATTCTCGCTCACACCGTTCACACGCCAGACGCTGTTCTTCTCTGCCACCATGGCGCCCGAAATCGAGCGCATCACCAATACCTTCCTGTCCAACCCGGAACGGATCGAGGTCGCACGTCAGGCCACGACATCCGACACGATCAACCAAGGCGTCGCGATCTACAAACCGACACGCAAGGACAGAACCGCCAAGGAGAAACGTGGCCTTCTGCGCTACCTGATCGAAAAGGAAGGTGCGGCCTGCACAAACGCGATCGTCTTCTGCAACCGTAAGACGGACGTCGATATCGTTGCCAAGAGTCTGCAAAAATACGGCTATGACGCGGCCCCGATCCATGGCGACCTGGACCAGAGCAAGCGCACGGAAGTACTGCAGGGATTCCGCGACGGTAATCTGCGTTTTCTTTGCGCCTCCGACGTGGCCGCGCGTGGCCTTGATGTGCCGAGTGTCAGCCATGTCTTCAACTACGACGTCCCGGGACATGCCGAGGATTATGTCCACCGCATCGGCCGTACGGGACGCGCCGGCCGAAAAGGTACCGCGCTGATGATCAGCACACCGAGCGACGAGAAGCTGCTTGCTGCCATCGAGTCGCTCGTTGAGAAGGACATTCCGCGGCTCGAGATCGACTACACCGCAGAACCGCCACACCCCCGCAAGAAAAAAGAAGACGCGCCCGAACAGGCCGCCAAACCCGAACGCAAGACTTCTCAGCGCAAATCGCGCCGTGACACCAAGAGTAGCGACTCAGGTGACAATCGCGTCGTGGGCATGGGCGATCACCTGCCCAGCTTCATAGCGATGAGCTTTGAGGAACGCCGCGCGAGCTAGGCCCGCGCAAGGCGACCGGTGATCAGGCCGCCAAGCGGCTGATCACGACAGTTACTTCCGGCTTACGCCCAATTTCAGCATTGGCTGTGTTGCGTGCAACGCGACGCAGCCCTTCTGTCAACTTGTCATCATCGACCAACAGATCGTCATCGGCGCGGCCCAAGAACTGATCAAGATCGGCCTCCAGCACCTCGACCAAAGGTGCATGTGAGGTGCCGCGCTCTGGCAAACCCATGATCTCGCACCACGGCTCTCCAAGCGGTTCGTCGTTCTCGTCGATGATCAGCGTGATGACGACATGGCCGTTCAACGCCATGCGGATACGATCACGCACGACGCCATCCAGCGCGCCAATCTGCACGCTGCCATCAAGATAGGTCCGCCCGGTTTCAACGAATTCGACAGTCTTTGCGCCCTGCTTGCTCAGTTCGATCATCGTTCCGTTCGGGGCAAGCGCACCCTGGTAGCCATTGGTGATGGCAAGCTGCGTATGCTCGCGCAAATGACGGTGTTCACCATGCATCGGCACCACGATCTGCGGTTTCACGATGTTGTGCATCTCGATCAGATCGGGCCGATTGGCATGACCGGATACGTGATATAGCCCACCTGAGTCATCCACGACATTGACGCCCATCTCGCTGAAAGCATTCATGATGCGGCTGACCGGCTTTTCATTGCCGGGAATGGTCTTGGACGAGAAAAGGAACAGATCGCCCTCTTTCATCTTCATGCCAAGATACTTGCCGCGAGCCAGTTGCGCCGAGGCCGCGCGGCGTTCACCCTGCGATCCGGTCACCAGAAGCATGACGTTTTCTCGCGGAATGTCGGCGGCATCCTCGGGTGGCACGGTCGTGGGAAAATCGGACAGAACACCGCTTTCCACGGCAGCCGTCACCATGCGTCGCATTGCCCTGCCAAGCAGAACCACGGAGCGCCCTGCCGCCTGCCCCGCTTCAGCCAGCGTTTTCAGGCGCGCAATGTTGGAGGCGAAGGTCGTCGCAACTACCATACCCGGGGCATCAGCCACCAGCTTGCGGATATCCGGCCCCACAACGGATTCTGAGCGCCCAGGATGCGCCGCGAACACATTCGTGCTGTCGCAGACAAGCGCCAATACTCCGCCCGATGCCATGTCCGCCCACACGGCACGATCAAAGGGTTCACCCACCACAGGCGTTTCGTCCAGCTTGAAGTCGCCCGTATGCACAACCCGCCCAGCAGGCGTGTCGATCACCAGCGCCGAACTTTCGGGAATCGAGTGCGACAGCGGTATGAAACTCACGCGGAACGGTCCCGTCTGAACCTGCTCGGGCCAAGGCTGGACGATCTTCACCTCATCCTCGTCCAACCCCTGCTCTTCCATCTTTCGCTTCGCTATGTTGGCAGTAAACGCGCGGGCGTAAACCGGCACATTAAGACGCCGCCAAAGATGCCCCAGCGCACCGACATGGTCCTCATGCGCATGAGTGATGAAGACAGCCTCCAGTCGATCAGCGCGTTCGGCGATCCAGTCGATATCAGCAAAGATCAGATCGACGCCCGGCGTCGTGTCCATGTCCGGGAATGTCACGCCCAGATCAACCAGAATGTAGCGCTCGTTGTCCTTCGGCCCGTAGCCATAGACATAGCAGTTCATGCCGATTTCACCGGCACCGCCGAGCGGCAGATAGATCAAGCGTTCGCTGGTCATTGCCCGCCCTTTTCCTTGTTGAATTTGTGGATCACGGTCAGCCCGTGCATTGTCAGATCATCTTCGATCCGGTCGAATAACATGTCACCCTGCGCAAACAAGGGGGCAAGCCCGCCCGTGCCCACAATTCGCATTTCCTGCCCGCGCTCGCCCCTGATCCGATCGCAAATGCCGCGAACCAGCCCGACATAACCCCAGAAGACACCCGATTGCATGCAGGTCACCGTATTGGTGCCGATCACGCGCTGCGGCTTGGTGACATCAACATGCGGCAGCGCGGCGGCGGCCATATGCAGCGCCTCCAGGCTGAGATTGACCCCCGGTGCGATCGCGCCACCGACATAGGCGCCGTCAACGTCCACCACATCAAAGGTCGTCGCCGTGCCGAAGTCCACGACGATAAGATCCCCGCCATGACGGTCGAATGCACCCGCAGTATTAACCAGCCGGTCAGGCCCGACCTGTGTGCCTTCATCGACCCGCGGCGGTGTCGGCAACAGACATTCGGGCTTGCCCACGACCAATGGCCGTGTGTCGAAATACCGATCCGAAAACACCCGCAAGTTGAATACGACACGCGGTACGGTCGAAGAAATGATGACCTCGTCGATGCGGATGGGAATTTTGTGGTGCTCCATCAGCGTTGAAAACCAGACATAGTATTGATCTGCCGTGCGCTGATGTTCGGTCGAAGTCCGGAAGGTCGCAAGGAACTTGTTCCCGTCCCAGATTGCAAAAACGGTGTTGGTGTTCCCGCAGTCAATCGCCAGAAGCATGCTGAGCCTCTCAGAAGAAGATCTCGGCGGCCGACACGGCGACACGCCCTTTTGCCGTTTGGAGCACGATAGCACCGGTGGCATCTACAGTCTCGAAGGTTCCGTTGACACTGTCCGTCATGCGGCGCGCGGTGACGACTTCGCCGCGACGGGCTGCCAGCGACAACCATTCATCGCGTATCGCCTCGAAGCCGCCCACCGCGAACTGCGCTTCGCGGCGCGCATAGGCCGGACCAAGCACATCAAGAAATTCCTCAGGTGTGATCCGAACACCCGTCGCCGAAAACAGCGATGTTGGCGCTTGCGCTCCCTGCTCCACTTGCTCTGCCCCCGGCGCGCTCAGAAGGTTCACGCCGACGCCGATGAACAGGTGGCGCGGATTGCGCCCGCCACCATTGCCTTCGAGCAAGATACCAGCGACCTTTTCTCCATGAAGCAGCACATCATTGGGCCATTTCAGGGAGAAAGCCTGCGGTCGTCCCGTCACCAGCGCAAAGGCATCGAACAGCGCCAGTGACGCCACGAAGCTGCGTTGCGCTACGATCTCTACCGTCTCCGACGGCTGCATGATCAGCGTGCCCGCAAAGTTGCCCGCAGGATCTGTCCATGCCCGCCCGCGTCGAGCGCGCCCCTGCGTCTGCTTCAGTGCGAGCACCCACGTAGGACGCAAAAGACTGTCCGCGATGCGGGCAGCCTCGGCCATGGTGCTATCAACTTCGGGCAGAACCCGCCGGTCATAACCGGCTGGCCAGCCAACCGCGTTACTGAACAAGGGACGCAGCCGCTCCGGCAGCGATGGCCTCGACACCGAACATGTTCACGATACCCAGGACCATGATCACCGCCGACCCGACCAGTACCGTCCACAGGATGGGTGAGGGATCTGTTTTTAGCGGCGCGCCTTCCTGACCGAAATACATGTAGAACACGATCCGCAGGTAGTAGAATGCGCCGATCACCGACGCGAGCACACCGGCAACGGCGAGCCAGACGAGCCCTGCCTCATAGGCTGCGGTCAGCACATAAAACTTGCCGAAAAAGCCCAGAAGCGGTGGGACGCCCGCAAGGGAGAACATCAGGATCAGGACCGACACGGCCTTTAAGGGCTCGCTTCGCGAGTACATGTTCAGCGAGGCAATATCGGTCACGGGTTGCCCGTCGCGTTGCATCGACAGGATGAACGCAAATGCCCCGAGATTCATGGTGACGTAAATCGCGATATAGACCAGCATGGCCTGAACGCCCAACTCGTTCCCAGCCGCCAGCCCCATAAGAGCATAACCCATATGCGCGATGGAGGAGTAAGCCATAAGTCGCTTGATGTTGGTCTGGCCGATGGCCGCGATAGACCCGAGGAACATGGACAGTACGCTCAGCAACGCGATGATCTGCTGCCACTGGTCGACGATGCCGCCGAAAGCGTCAAAGGCGACACGCGCGAACAGGCTCATCGCCGCAACTTTCGGGGCCGTTGCGAAAAACGCCGTCACCGGTGTCGGTGCACCTTCATAGACATCGGGCGTCCACATGTGGAACGGCACAGCAGATATCTTGAAGGCCAGCCCGGTAAAGACAAAGACTAGGCCGAACAGCAGCCCAAGCGAGATGCCCCCGTCCACGGCGGCCGAGATAATCCCATCAAAGCTGGTCGTACCGGAGAATCCGTAAATCAGCGAGGCACCGTAAAGCAGCATGCCTGAACTCAGCGACCCGAGAACGAAGTATTTCAACCCCGCTTCCGTGGACCGGACGCTGTCGCGACGCAACGACGCAACGACATAAAGCGCCAGTGACTGGAGCTCCAACCCCATGTAAAGCGACATCAGGTTGCCCGCCGAAACCATCACCATCATGCCAACGGTCGCAAGCGCCACCAGCACGGGATATTCGAAACGCAGCAACCCGCGCCGTTCCATGTATTGCTGGCTCATCACCAGGACAATCGCGGCCGACAGCAGGATGATGCATTTGGAAAACCGCGCGAACGCGTCATCGATGAACATGCCGTTGAAGCCTACGCGCGACCCGCCGCCGGACACGGCAATCCAGAACGCGATCAGGACGAACAATGCACCCGTCGCCCAGACCAGCATCGGCGCAGTTTTATCCTTGCCGGTGTAGACCGCGAACACCAAGGCGGCCATGGCGAAGATCGCAATGACGATCTCGGGCAGGATGATCGAGATATCGGCAGATGTCATCTACCCCTCCTAGTGCTGCGTCGCGACCTGGACGGCGGCAGGCGCCTGTTCCAGAACGGCAGTGTGATAGTTCGAAACGAGATTTTCGACCGACGGACCAATCATATCGGTGATCAGGCTCGGATAGACCCCAAGCAACAGCGTCATGACGACCAGCGGCGCGAACAGCGCGCGTTCACGGCGATCCATGTCGGTGATCGACTTCAGGCTTTCCTTGATTAACTCGCCGAACACGACCCGGCGATACAGCCACAGCGCATAGCAGGCCGAGAAGATCACGCCGGATGTCGCCACGACCGCGACCCAGGTGTTGACCTGGAAGATACCCATCAGCGTCAGGAATTCGCCGACGAATCCCGACGTGCCCGGCAAGCCCACATTCGCCATGGTGAACAACATGAAGATCAGCGCATAGGCAGGCATCCGGTTGACCAGACCGCCATAGGCGTCGATCTCGCGGGTGTGCATCCGGTCATAGATGACGCCGACACAAAGGAAGAGCGCGCCGGACACGAAGCCGTGGCTGATCATCTGGAAGATCGCCCCGTCGACGCCCTGCTGGTTCGCCGCAAAAATGCCCATGGTCACGTAACCCATATGGGCGACGGATGAATAGGCGATCAGCTTCTTCATATCCTCCTGCACCATCGCCACGAGCGAGGTATAGACAATCGCGATCGCGGACATCCATAAAACCAGAGGCGCCATCAGGTCGGAAGCGACCGGGAACATCGGCAACGAGAACCGAAGGAAGCCATAGCCACCCATTTTCAGCAGGATCGCGGCCAGAATGACGGAACCCGCCGTCGGGGCCTGAACATGCGCATCGGGCAACCAGGTGTGCACCGGCCACATCGGCATCTTCACCGCGAAGGAGGCGAAGAAGGCCAGCCACATCAGCGTCTGCAGGCCGCCTATGATCTGGAAGCCGAACAGGTTCATCGTGCCGCTGGCGAACTGGTGGTTCAGCAGCGTCGGAATGTCGGTGGTGCCCGCATCGATATACATGCCAACCATTGCGACCAGCATCAGGACGGAGCCAAGGAAGGTATAGAGGAAGAACTTGAAGCTCGCATAAATGCGGTTCTTGCCGCCCCATATGCCGATGATCAGGAACATCGGGATCAGGCCACCTTCGAAGAACAGGTAGAACAGCACCAGATCCAGCGCGCAGAACACGCCGAGCATCAGCGTTTCCAGCAGAAGGAAGGCGATCATGTATTCCTTCACACGATGCGTGACCGTCCAGCAGGCGCCGATCGTGATCGGCATCAGGAAGGTGGTCAGCATCACGAACAGGACCGAAATCCCGTCCACGCCCATCTTGTATTTCAGGCCGAGGATCCAGTCTTTTTCCTCGACGAACTGGAAACCGGTGTTGCTCGGATCGAACCCGGTGATGACGAAGATCGACAGCAGGAAGGTCAGTAGCGTCGCCGCAAGCGCCACCCATTTCGCGTTGCGCTGCGCCGCCTCATTGTCACCGCGAAGAAACAGGGCAAGGATCAGCGCCGCAATCGCCGGAAGGAACGTAATGATGGACAGTAGGTTGTTCATTAGTTTGCCCCCCCGGACAGTGCCATCCAGGTGATCAGGATCACGACGCCAACGACCATCGCGAACGCGTAGTTGAAGATGTAGCCCGATTGCAGCCGGCCCGCGAGGCGCGTGAAGAACGGCACGATACCCATGGCGATCCCGTTGATGGTCCCGTCGATGGTTGCCGTGTCACCCTTCTTCCAGAAGAACCGGCCAATGGCCTGCGCGGGCTGCACGAACACCGCGTCGTAGATCTCGTCGAAATACCACTTGTTCAGCAGGAACAGGTAGAGCGGCTTGTTCGTCTCCGCCAGACGTCCGGGCAGATCGGGACGGCGGATATACATCACGAAGGCAAGGCTCAGCCCCAGCAGCATCGCTATGAAGGGCGATACCTTGACCCACACAGGCGCGTGGTGCGCGTCGTCCAGGACAGTGTTCTCTGGCCCCAGGAAGATCGCGCCGAACTCGACCGGCCCATGTACCGCGCCGACCGCGTGTTCCGCCGCCTCGCCATGATCCTCTGTCTCTGCCGCCCCTGTCGCGTGACCAGCGTCCTCGCCAAGCGCCCCTTCCGCAGCGATATGCGGGATCGAGAAGAATTCAGTCACCTTGTGGTGATCGCCGAAGAACGACCCGTACCAGATCATGCCCGAGAAGATCGCACCAAGCGCCAGAACGCCAAGCGGCGCAACCATCACCATCGGGCTTTCATGCGCGTGGTCATGCGTGTGCTTGTCACCGCGTGGCTTGCCGAAGAAGGTCAGGAAGATCAGCCGCCAGCTGTAGAAGCTCGTGAAGGCGGCGGCAATGACCAGCATCCAGAAGGCATAGGTCGACATGCCGTTCGCGCCGGCCCAGGCGCTTTCAATGATGGCATCTTTCGACAGGAATCCGGCGAAACCGATATGCGTCAGCGGGATACCGACACCCGTGATCGCCAGCGTGCCGATCATCATGGCCCAGAAGGTGTAGGGGATCTTCTTCCGCAGCCCACCATAATGACGCATGTCCTGTTCGTGGTGCATCGCGTGAATGACGGAACCGGCGCCGAGAAACAGCATCGCCTTGAAGAATGCATGCGTGAACAGGTGGAACATCGCCGGGCCATAGGCCCCTACCCCCGCAGCCACGAACATGTAGCCCAGCTGCGAACAGGTCGAATAGGCGATGACGCGCTTGATGTCGTTCTGAACCAGACCAATGGTTGCGGCAAAGAACGCGGTCGATGCACCGATGAAGGTCACAAAGGTCGTCGCGTTCGGTGCAAACTCCATCAGCGGCGACATGCGACAAACAAGGAACACGCCCGCTGTCACCATGGTGGCAGCGTGGATCAGCGCGGATACCGGGGTCGGGCCCTCCATTGCGTCGGGCAACCAGGTGTGCAGGAACAGCTGCGCCGATTTGCCCATCGCACCTATGAACAGAAGGAAAGCACAAAGTTCCGCCGCGTTCCATTCGCGCCAAAGGAAACTGATCTGCGTCTGCGCCAATTCGGGCGCAGCGCCGAAGACCACATCCATGTCGATGCTGTCGACGAGGAAAAACAGCGCGAAGATGCCCAAAGCGAAGCCGAAATCGCCGACGCGGTTCACGATGAAGGCTTTCATCGCCGCGGCACCTGCGGACGGTTTGCGATAGTAGAACCCGATCAACAGGTAGGACGCGACGCCCACGCCTTCCCAGCCGAAGAACATCTGCGCGAGGTTGTTCGATGTAACCAGCGCAAGCATGGCGAAGGTAAAGAAGGACAGATACGCGAAGAAGCGCGGCTTGTAGCTTTCCCCTTCCTTGAATTGCGGGTCGTGATCCATGTAGCCAAAACTGTAGAGATGCACGAGGCTCGACACCGTCGTCACGACGATCAGCATGATCGCTGTCAGGCGGTCGAGCCGGATTCCCCAGGTCGTGGACAGGCTGCCGCTTTCGATCCAGCGGAACAGATCGACGATCTGCGTTTCACCTTCGAAGGTCAGGAACACGAGCCACGACAGGATACAGCTCAGGAACAGCAGCCCTGTCGCCGTGCACATCGCCGCCTTCTCGCCGATGAATTTCCAGCCGAAACCGCAGATGAGCGCGCCCACGAGCGGGGCAAAGAGAATGATCGTCTCCATCGCGGATCAGCCTTTCATGTTGTTGACGTCTTCAACCGCGATGGTGCCACGGTTGCGGAAGAAGCAGACAAGGATCGCCAGCCCGATCGCCGCCTCGGCAGCCGCCACAGTCAGCACGAACAGCGTGAATATCTGTCCGGTCAGATCACCGAGATAGCTGGAAAACGCGACGAGATTGATATTGACCGAAAGCAGGATCAGCTCGATCGACATCAGGATGATGATGATGTTTTTCCGGTTCAGGAAGAGCCCGAAAATCCCGATGACGAATAGCGCCGCCGCTACCGACAGATAGTGTTCTAGTCCGATCATCACATGTCCCTCCGGGCAATCGCTACCCGTTGAAAAATCCGTTTGCGACCAACACCGCCACGGCAATACCGATGGCGACCGCTGTCCAGCTTCCCGCGTTCATCACATCATCCCCTGATGGTGGGACGCATGAAGCCCCGTCATGGCCGGATGGTAGTGTCTGTTCTTCACGTCCCCTCTCCCGGCATTGGTTGCATCCTTTGCTTTGTCGTCAGTTACCCAGCCCCTGCCCCGGCTTGACGTCGTGCACACTCATCGCGGTTTTCGGGTCCCGCAGGATCTGCGCGACGATGTCCTGGCGCTTGATGTTCTTGCGGTGGCGCAGCGTTAGCACGATGGCTCCGATCATGGCTACCAGAAGGATCAGGCCCGCCAGTTGGAATAACAGCAGGTATTGGTCATAGATCAGCGCGCCCAACGCAGCCGTGTTATGAACCTCCGCCGGATCGGGTGTGACATTGGCGCGCAACATTTCGGCATTGTTGGAGAAATCCCAGGATCCCAGCGCAACGGCCAGTTCCATCAGGATCACCACGCCGATCAATAGCGCCAGCGGCATGTATTTTGCCATCTCGGCCTTCAGTTCGGCGAAATCCACATCCAGCATCATCACGACAAACAGGAACAGCACCGCAACCGCGCCGACATAAACGATCACCAGCAGCATCGCGATGAACTCCGCGCCCAGCAGGACGAACAGCCCGGCCGCCGACAGGAAGGTCAGGATCAGCCACAGCACGGAATGCACCGGGTTTCGGGCCAGCACCGTGAACAACCCACCCATCACGACGCAGATCGCAAAAAGATAGAAAGCAAGACTTGCGATCGTCATTCGCTGTCCTTCCGTTTCGTATTGGCCAAACGCATCTCAGTCATCGGTACGGCGCGTCCAGTTCGAGGTTGCGGGCGATTTCGGCCTCCCAACGATCCCCATTCGCCAGAAGCTTGTCCTTGTCGTAGAACAGTTCCTCGCGAGTTTCAGTCGAGAACTCGAAATTTGGACCTTCGACAATGGCATCTACCGGGCAGGCTTCCTGACAGAAACCGCAATAGATGCATTTGGTCATGTCGATGTCATAGCGCGTCGTGCGGCGGCTGCCATCTTCGCGCGGTTCTGCGTCGATGGTGATTGCCTGAGCGGGGCAGATCGCCTCGCACAGCTTGCAGGCAATGCAGCGTTCTTCGCCATTGGGATAACGGCGCAGTGCATGTTCACCGCGAAAACGCGGGCTCAGCGGCCCCTTTTCATGCGGATAGTTCAGCGTGGCCTTGGGCTTGAAGAAGTATTTCAACCCAAGCTTCATTCCTTTCAGGAAATCCACCAGCAGGAAATACTTGCCCGCGCGGTTCCAGTCGATTGCTGTCATATCAGCCTCCGATCATCCAGCGGGCATAGGCGCCGCCGAAGAGTTCGAATTTTGCAAGGAAGGCCACCAGTACGACCCAGCCCAGTGAAAACGGCAGGAACACCTTCCAACCCAGACGCATCAGCTGGTCATAGCGGTAACGCGGCACGATGGCTTTAACCATCGAGAACAGGAAGAAGATCAGGAACATCTTCGCGACCATCCACAGGATACCATCCGGCAGACCCGGCACCGGCGACAGCCAGCCGCCGAAGAACAGCACCGAAATGATCGCGCACATGAAGACGATAGCAGCGTATTCACCGATCATGAACAGCAGGAAGGGTGTCGAGGAATATTCGACCTGGTAACCGGCAACGAGTTCCGATTCCGCTTCGGGCAAATCGAATGGCGGACGGTTCGTCTCGGCAAGGGCCGAGATGAAGAACAGCACGACCATCGGAAGATGCGGCAGCCAGTACCAGTTCAGGAAGCCCAGCCCACCATCTTGCGCCCGAACGATGTCGCTCAGGTTCAGAGATCCGGTGGAGATGATCACGCCGATGATGATCAAACCGATGGACACTTCATAGGAAATCATCTGCGCGGCAGACCGCAGCGACCCGAGGAACGGATATTTCGAGTTGGACGCCCAACCACCCATGATGACGCCGTAAACTTCGAGTGACGAGATTGCGAAGACATACAGGATCGCCACGTTGACATCCGCGATCACCCAGCCGTCATTGAACGGCATCACCGCCCAAAGCATCATCGCCAGAACGAAGGACAACATCGGCGCGATGAAGAAGACGATCTTGTCGGCGCCCGCTGGCACGACGATTTCTTTCAACGCGTATTTGAAGAAATCCGCGAAACTTTGAAGCAACCCGAACGGCCCGACAACGTTAGGACCTTTGCGAAGCTGCACGGCGCCCCAAACCTTCCGGTCGAAATACAGCAGGAAAGCCAGGCTCATCAGCAAAAGCACGACAAGCAACAGGACCTGAGCAAGAATGATCAGGAATATCCCGGTATTTGTCTGGAAAAACTCAGCCATGGCTAATCACTCTCCGGGTCGTTCCTGTGCTGCCCGGCTGGTCCGGGCAAATTCGCTCTGGCGCGTGCGGATTACCAGCATATCGCGCCGCAATTCCAGTCATTTTCGTCGATGCTCCGGGAAGTTCCTCCCCGAGGCACCATTGGGTCGCACCGCGCCGGATCATTCGGCTGCAATCGGCTGTTCGCGCCGCGATTTCGCGTTCGCGCTCAGTTCCGCCATCAGGGCCGATGCCCGCGCAATCGGGTTGCTCAGGTAGAAGTCCCTGATCGGGTTGCGCAGCACCTCCGACACCGCGTCCTGCAGAGCCAGCGGTTGCCACTGGTTTTCCGGCACCTGATCTACTTTCGCCAGATGCGGCACTGCCTTGACCAGCTTTTGACGCAGCTGCGCCAAGCTGTCGAAAGGCAGCGTGGCCCCAAGTTCGGCCGACAAGGCCCGCAGAATCGCCCAGTTTTCCTTCGCCTGCCCCGGCGGGAAGTTCGCACGCAGCGCCAATTGCGGGCGCCCTTCCGTGTTTACGAACAGCCCGGCTTCCTCGGTATAGGTCGCACCCGGCAGGATCACATCGGCACGGTGTGCGCCGCGATCGCCATGGCTGCCTTGGTAGATGACGAACGCCCCGTCCTTGATCTCGATCTCGTCAGCACCAAGGTTGTAGATCACCTCTGCCCCGTCCAGTGCGGCCTCAATCCCGCCTTCGGTGACGGCCCCGACATCCATCGCACCGACGCGCCCTGCGGCGGTATGGAGGATCAGCAGCCCCGATTTCGTGCGGTTCACCAGTTCCATCGCGTTCGACAGGACCGCTTCGCCATTTGCGCCCTGCAGCGCGCCCTGCCCAACGATGACGATGGAGGGTTCTTCCAGAACCTTGCCGAATTCCAGATCGAGCGTGCCCGCAAGCGCCGCCGCATCCGTGCCGACATGGGTATAGTCATAGGTCAGATCGACCGCCTCACCGACCAGACCGACATTCGCGCCGTTGATCCACGCCTTGCGGATACGCGCGTTCAGCACCGGTGCTTCGACCGCCGGGTTGCTGCCAACGATCATCACATGACGCGCGCTGTCGATATCCTCGATCGTCGCCGTTCCGACATAGGCTGAACGGTTCCTGGCGGGCAGCTTGGCCCCGTCCGTGCGGCATTCAACCGATCCGCCCTGCCCCTCGATAAGTTCCCTCAGCGCATAGGCCGCTTCGACAGGAGCCAGATCACCGACCAGACCGGCGACCTTCTTGCCCTTCATGGCCTCGGCAGCCTTGGCCAGCGCCTCGCCCCAGCTTGCCGGGCGCAGCTTGCCGTTTTCACGCACATAGGGCTTGTCCAACCGCTGGCGCCGCAACCCGTCCCACACGAAACGCGTCTTGTCGGAAATCCATTCCTCGTTCACGCCGTCATGGTTGCGCGGCAGGAAACGCATCACTTCGCGCCCCTTGGTATCGACACGGATGTTCGACCCCAGTGCATCCATCACATCGATGGATTCCGTCTTGGTCAGTTCCCAGGGACGCGCGGTAAAGGCATAGGGCTTGCTGACCAGCGCGCCGACCGGGCACAGATCGATGATGTTCCCCTGCATGTTGCTGTCAAGCGTCTCGCCCAGATAGGCGGTGATTTCCGCATCTTCGCCACGACCGGTCTGACCCATTTGCGTGATGCCTGCGACCTCGGTCGTGAAGCGCACGCAGCGGGTGCAGGAAATGCAGCGCGTCATATGGGTTTCGACCAGCGGGCCGAGATCCAGATCGTCGCTCGCACGCTTGGGTTCGCGGTAGCGCGAGAAATCCACGCCGTAAGCCATCGCCTGATCCTGCAGGTCGCATTCGCCGCCCTGGTCGCAGATCGGGCAGTCGAGCGGGTGATTGATAAGCAGGAATTCCATCACCCCTTCCCGCGCCTTCTTGACCATCGGGCTGTTCGTGCGGACCTCTGGCGGAGCGCCTTCCGGCCCGGGGCGTAGATCTTTGACCTGCATCGCACAGCTGG
The DNA here is from genome assembly GCF_007855645.1 of Qingshengfaniella alkalisoli. GTDB lineage: Bacteria > Pseudomonadota > Alphaproteobacteria > Rhodobacterales > Rhodobacteraceae > Qingshengfaniella > Qingshengfaniella alkalisoli. The sequence goes on along the minus strand of NZ_CP042261.1, from coordinate 635,977 downwards.
CGGCGGGCTTGGGCGGACCGCCCACGACCTCGACCAGGCACATGCGGCAGTTGCCGGCGATCGACAGGCGCTCGTGATAGCAAAAACGCGGGATCTCGATGCCCACTTCTTCGCAGGCCTGAATGAGGGTCATGGCCGGATCGACTTCGATCTCTTTGCCATCGATGATGATCTTGCGCAGGTCAGCCATAAATTCACTCCGCCGCGATTTGGGCGCAGTTATGGGATCGCCACAACTGTGCGTCTTTCAGATGGGACCAGCCAAAGGCATAATCCGAGTCGCCATGCGTGTTCAAATGCGTCAGCCGCTCCATCGCGTCGGACAGGCTGGGCACGGTGCCCGCGGGCACCCACCACATGACGAAATGCATTTTGTCCAGAACCTCGAACCATTCGGCGCGACGCTCATAGAACTTCCGGTGCAGCGTGTTCCAAACGAAATGCTCGAAGGCCGGCACTTCGGACCACACCGAAAGGTTCGGAATAAGCTGCGGATCTTCGGCAGCAATCGGAACATCGGTGGCGTTGTCGCCGTCGCCCGTCAGCCGCCAGACAAAACCGGGGCTGCGTTCGGCGATGCCGTTCACGCGATCTAGCGCATCCATGAACTCGGCCACGCGCGGGTCATCCACCGGCGCGACCAGTCGCGCGATGTTCAGTTCCGCCAGATGATATCCGTCGGGCTGCCTCATGTCATTCAGCCGCCACTGCCGACACGCGGCCGGTTCGCTTGTGCTTGATGCGGTCTTCGATCTCGTCGCGGAAATGCCGGATCAGCCCCTGGATCGGCCAGGCCGCCGCATCGCCGAGCGCACAGATCGTGTGACCTTCGACCTGCTTGGTCACATCAAGCAGCATGTCGATTTCCTCGACCTCTGCCTCGCCCGTGACCAGACGTTCCATGACCCGCATCATCCAGCCGGTGCCCTCGCGGCACGGCGTGCACTGACCGCAACTTTCATGCTTGAAGAACTTAGCGAGACGCCACACCGCTTTGATGACGTCGGTGGACTGATCCATCACGATCATGCAACCGGTGCCGAAAGACGACTTGTTTTCGCGCATCCAGTCGAAATCCATGATCGCGTCATCTAGCGAGGATGCCGGAAGCACCGGACAGGACGCCCCGCCCGGAATGATCGCTTTCAGGTTGTCCCATCCGCCACGGACACCGCCGCCATGGACCTCGATCAATTCGCGCACCGACATGGACATCGATTCCTCAAATACACAGGGCGTATTCACATGCCCGGTGATCGCGAACAGCTTGGTGCCCGCGTTGTTCGGGCGACCGAAGCTTGCGAACCAATCCGGACCGCGACGCAGGATCGTCGGCGCAACAGCGATGGATTCGACGTTATTCACGGTCGTCGGGCAACCGTAGAGGCCCGCGCCCGCTGGGAATGGCGGCTTCATGCGGGGCATGCCTTTCTTACCTTCAAGGCTTTCGATCAGGGCCGTTTCTTCGCCGCAGATATAGGCGCCCGCGCCGTGGGCCAGATACAGGTCGAAATCCCAACCGGATCTGGCCGCGTTCTTGCCCAGAAGTCCGGCATCATAGGCTTCATCAATCGCTGCTTGCAGCGCCTCGCGCTCGCGGATGTATTCGCCCCGGATGTAGATATAGGCCGCATGCGCACCCATCGCGAACGAGGCGATCAAACACCCTTCGATCAGCGTGTGTGGATCGTGGCGCATGATCTCACGGTCCTTGCAGGTCGCTGGCTCGGATTCATCGGCGTTGACAACCAGGTAATGCGGGCGACCGTCGCTTTCCTTCGGCATGAAGGACCACTTCAACCCCGTCGGGAAACCCGCCCCGCCGCGACCGCGCAGGCCGCTGGCTTTCATCTGATCGACGATCCAGTCGCGTCCCTTGCCGATGATGTCCGCAGTGCCATCCCAATGTCCGCGCGCCTTTGCACCCGCGAGGGTCCGGTCATGCATCCCGTAGAGATTGGTAAAGATACGATCCTGATCCTTCAGCATACCATTCACCCCTAATTTCGTCCGTCACCGGACCGGCGCGCACGCCAGATCTGATAAATTACCACGAGCGACCAGAAAAAGGCCGCGAGCGCCACGAAGTCGAACAGAAAGACAAAGCGCGCAGGCAAGCCCAGCTGCGCCCCGAGAACCTGGGCACCCATCCAAAGAAGCATCGTCGCAGCCACGACGATTGCGACCATACGCGCCTTCTTCGACAGTGCTATGTCCTGCTCTCTGCTCATGCTCAGCGTCATCTAGTAAATGTCACCCTCGTCGACCTTTTTCGAGAACTCCGTCTCGCCGCCTGCCGCAAGGGTCTTGGCCTGCACGACCCACTCATCACGGCTGACGCGCCCCTTGAAGCCTTCGAGGTTCTCATCGACCCACGCGATTTCATCGGCGTTCCATCTCGCAATCTGGTCGAAGTGGTAGAAGCCAAGACGGTTCAGAAGAGCTTCAAGTTTTGGCCCTACCCCTTTGATTTTCTTCAAATCATCGGCAGAACCTTCACGTGGCGCTTCGAGACCCTCGGGACGGTTCCTAGAGTCTGCCACTTCTTCCGTTGCCGGTGTGCCCTTCTTGAGGGCGGGCGCTTCCTGCTTGGTGACGCCCGTTTCGTCAACCGGCTGTCCTTCGGCCCGATCAGCATTGTCCTTGCCGGAGCCTTTCTCGACTTCGCCGCGATCCTGCGCACCCAACCAGGGTGTCGTGATCGGAACTTCGGAGCCATCGATACGCTTCAACGTGTCGCCGATGGACTTGGCCAGCGCCACGGAGGCATTATCCTCCGCCCTGTTCTTGCTGTATTCTTCGAGGCTGGTCAGGCCGTTGGCAGGTTCCGACGCATAGCGCCCATTCTGAGGACCGGGTGTCGGCACCTTGCCCGCCGCCATGTCGTCGATCAGCAGGGACAGCCCGTCAGCCGTCAGATCCTCGTAATAATCCTTGCCAATCTGGGCCATCGGGGCGTTTGCACAGGCTCCCAGGCATTCGACCTCTTCCCAGCTGAACTTGCCATCGTCAGACAACTGATGGGCCTTGGGTGCGATCTTCTGCTTGCAGACCTCCATCAGGTCCTCCGCGCCGCAAATCATGCAGGTCGTCGTACCACAGATCTGGAAATGCGCAACAGAACCAACAGGTTGCAACTGGAACATGAAGTAGAAAGTCGCAACTTCGAGCGCACGGATATAAGCCAAGCCCAGCATATCCGCGACATGTTCTATCGCTGGGCGGGTCAGCCATCCTTCCTGTTCCTGCGCGCGCCACAGCAGCGCGATAATCGCGCTGGCCTGTCGGCCCTCGGGGTATTTGGTCATCTGGGCCTCGGCCCATTTCCGGTTGTCCGGAGTGAACTCGAAGCTCTCAGGCTGTTCTAGATGAAGGCGACGCAGCATCAGCAGGCTCCGTTAGTCGTTCTGTGGGCGGACAGGCCGCGCTGGATCCGGGAAGCGGTCATCTGTCCACCTCGCCAAACACGATATCCATGGTGCCGATCAGGGCCGCCACATCGGCAAGCTGGTGACCCCTCGCGACGTAATCCATCGCTTGCAGGTGCAGATAACCAGGCGCGCGCAGCTTGGCGCGATACGGACGGTTGGTGCCATCGGCAACCAGATAGACGCCGAATTCCCCTTTCGGAGCCTCGACAGCGGCGTAGACCTCACCCGCAGGAACGTGGAACCCTTCGGTGTACAGCTTGAAGTGATGGATCAGCGCTTCCATCGAGGTCTTCATCTCGCTGCGCGTCGGCGGCGCCAGTTTGCCCCGCGCCAGCACATCGCCCGGTTCGTTGCGAAGCTTTGCGATGCACTGCTTGATGATCTTGTTGCTTTCCCGCATCTCCTGCATCCGCACGAGGTAGCGGTCATAGCAGTCGCCATTGTGACCGACGGGAATCTGGAAGTCGAATTCGTCGTAGCATTCATAGGGCTGCGAGCGGCGCAGATCCCAAGCCAAGCCGGAGCCGCGCACCATCACGCCCGAGAACCCCCAGTCGAGAATATCCTGTTCGGTGACGATGCCGATATCTGCGTTGCGCTGCTTGAAGATACGGTTCTCGGTCAACAGTTCGTCAATATCGTCGAGCGCAGCCGGGAACTGGTCGGCCCATTTGTCGATGTCGTCGATCAAATCGGGCGGCAGGTCCCGATGCACCCCTCCCGGACGGAAATAGGCGGCGTGCAGGCGGGCGCCACAGGCGCGCTCATAGAAGATCATCAAATCTTCGCGCTGCTCGAACCCCCACAGCGGCGGAGTCAGCGCGCCCACATCCATCGCTTGCGTGGTGACGTTCAGCAAATGGTTCAGGATGCGACCGATTTCCGAGAACAGAACCCGGATCAGGCTGGCGCGACGCGGAACGACGGTGCCGGTCAGCTTCTCGATCGCCAGGCACCATGCATGTTCCTGGTTCATCGGCGCTACATAGTCGAGGCGATCGAAATAGGGCAGGTTCTGCAGATAGGTGCGGCTTTCCATCAGCTTCTCGGTGCCGCGATGCAGCAGCCCGATATGCGGATCGCAGCGTTCGACGATCTCACCGTCGAGCTCCAGCACCATGCGCAGCACGCCGTGGGCCGCAGGGTGCTGCGGGCCGAAATTGATGTTGAAGTTGCGAATCTTCTGTTCGCCCGTCAACGTATCCCCAAATTTACCGCCGTCCATCGTGCGACCTCATCTCGTTTCGTCCGCCCCGAAGGGGGCGTAGACATGCGCGTTCAGCGCGCGCTCAGGCGTCTTTCTTTTCGTCACCGGGCAGGACGTAGTTAGCCCCTTCCCATGGCGACATGAAATCGAATTGCCGGTATTCCTGCACGAGGCTGACCGGCTCATAGACCACGCGTTTCTGTTCTTCGTCATAGCGCACTTCGGTGTAACCCGTGGTCGGAAAATCCTTGCGCAACGGATACCCACGGAAGCCGTAATCCGTCAGGATACGGCGTAGATCAGGATGGTTTCCAAAGAGGATGCCGAACATGTCGAAGACTTCTCGTTCGAACCAGTTTGCAGCTGGGTAAACATCGACAATCGAGGGCAGCGTTTCTTCTTCGCGCACCGCGACGCGGACGCGAATGCGCTGGTTCTGGTACATCGACAGGAAGTGATAGACCACGTCGAAGCGACGTTCGCGGGACGGGTAATCAACTGCCGTGATGTCCACCAGCGTCGAGAACCGGCAAGTAGCGTCGGTTTTCAGGAACTCGACAAACCCCAACAGCGAGGTGGGCGTGACATTGACGTTCAATTCCCCGAACACGACTTCGGTGGACAGAACACAGTCGGGGCGCACAATCTCGATATGGCTGGCTAGGTCCTGAAGCTGTTCTGACATATGCTCGTTTCCTTGCGTATTGGGGCGACCCCTCAGCGTGCGATTGTACCGGTGCGTCGAATACGGCGTTGAAGCTGCAAGATTCCATAGAGCAGCGCCTCTGCCGTCGGCGGGCAGCCGGGCACGTAGATGTCCACGGGCACGATGCGGTCACAGCCGCGCACGACCGAATAGCTGTAGTGATAGTATCCACCGCCGTTGGCGCAGGATCCCATCGAGATCACGTAGCGCGGCTCCGGCATCTGGTCATAAACCTTGCGCAGCGCCGGGGCCATCTTGTTGGTCAGCGTGCCGGCAACGATCATCAGGTCCGATTGACGCGGGGATGCGCGAGGCGCCGTGCCGAAGCGTTCGAGGTCATAGCGCGGCATTGAGGTCTGCATCATCTCGACCGCGCAGCAGGCCAGACCAAATGTCATCCAGTGGAGCGATCCGGTGCGCGCCCAATTGATGACATCCTCCGCAGAGGTCAGAAGAAAGCCCTTGTCCTGAAGCTCTCGGTTAAGCTGCTGAGTCGCCACTTCGCGGTCCGGACCGGCCGTATTGATCGACGTGCTTACTCCCATTCCAGCGCCCCCTTCTTCCATTCATAGGCAAAGCCTATCGTGAGTACGCCCAAGAACACCATCATGGACCAGAATGCGACGTCGCTGAGCCCCTTGAAGGCCACGGCCCAAGGGAAAAGGAACGCAATTTCAAGGTCAAAGATAATGAACAGGATGGACACCAGATAGAACCGGACGTCGAACTTCATCCGGGCGTCATCGAACGCGTTGAAGCCGCATTCATAGGCACTGACCTTTTCCGGGTCAGGGTTGCGCACTGCCAGCACGACCGCAGCGAGAATCAGGGCGAGTCCCAGTCCGACGGCCACCCCCAAAAAGACTAGGATCGGCAGATATTCGCGGAGTAATTCTTCCACTGGTAGCTCCTTACTGGCGCCTGTGCGCTCTCAGTTGGCTAGCGGTCTAGTAACGCCGAGCTTGGGGACGGTCAACCGACGCAATATCGGCATGTTGCGTCAAAATTCATGAGAAAAAAACTCATAAATAATCCTGCCCGGAATCGTAAATTGCCCGCTTCCGTTCCCTACCGAAGCTGCGACCGTGCGCCGCAGTCAGGTATGGTTAAGGCCTTTGCGGCAGATCTGGCGGGCACATCCGCTGGGCAACCACCATTCCGGAAACCCTAACTTGACGCAAGGGCAATTGCACGGGACAATCCGGAAATATTTTAGGAGATTATTATGAGTCCTCTCGTTGGAATCGCTGTTTCGCTCCTGCCCGATCTCGCCAAACGCCTGACGAAGGACGCCCGACCCGGCACGCAGGATTTGATCGTGAATGTGGTCAAGGAGGTTCTGGGCACCGACGACCCGACTGAAGCTGCACGGCTCGCCCAAGACCCTCAGCTATCAACGGAATTGCGTGTTCGGTTGGCCGAGATCGAGGCCGCTGCCGAGGCCAAGCAGGTTGAGGCGCAGATGGCTGCACGTCAGGCGCAGGTTGACGAGTTGAAGCTGGAGATCGAAAGCTTCAAGACGGAACTGGAGGACAAGCAAGACGCGCGTGGGATGCTGAAAAGCCTTGCTGAGGACAGAAGCCCATTCGCTTGGGGGCCCGTCGTGGTATCCGTAATCGTGACGGTCGGCTTCTTTGCGACGCTTCTCTACCTCATCATCGTCGGGTTGGACGTGGACGAAAGCAGCAACCCAGCCGTCATGCAGATCGTGAATATCGCCGTTGGTGCGCTAACAGCGGGCTTTGCAACTGTCGTCAGCTTCTGGCTGGGATCTTCCGACGGATCGCGGCGCAAGGATGTCGCGGCCAGCTTAGCACAGCAATCAGCCGTCGCCATTCAGCAACAGTCGACGCGCAACGCCAGCCGCGTTCTTGAGGCGCAGGAACGCCAGACCGCTGCCCTGATCGAGAAAGTCAGTCAGCCGCCGCCTGCCGCCGCCTTCTCCGCGGGGGGCTCTCCTGCGCAGAAGCAGAAGGACACGCGGCAGTTTCACAACTGCGTTGATGTGATCCTCAGGCACGAGGGCGGCTATGTCGATCATCCCGACGATCCGGGTGGGGCCACGAATTTCGGGATAACGCACAAGACGCTTGCGAATTGGCGCAACGCTTCGGTGACCAAGCAGGATGTGAAGAACCTGGAACTCGACGAGGTCAAACAGATCTACCGCGCAAATTACTGGAATGCGCTGAATTGCGACGCGCTGCCGGAAGGGATCGATCTGGTCGTATTCGACTTTGGCGTGAATGCCGGTGTGACCCGCGCGGCGAAGGTGCTGCAAAAGACGGTGTTCGTCGAACAGGACGGGCAGATCGGACCGATTACTATCGGAGCTGCCAAACGTATCGACCCCGAGCATCTGATCCGGACCTTCACAGATGCGCGGATGGACTTCTACCGCTCGCTCAGCACGTGGAAGACCTTCGGGCGTGGCTGGGAACGCCGCACGCACGAAACGCTCGAATTGGCCTTGAAGATGCTGTGATCAGCCGCGCTCCACCTCTTCAAGGATGATCTGTGCAATGAGGCGACAGTCCTCCTCGGAGAAGGTCAACGAGATACGCATATCGAGCAGTGACCGAAGGATATCGCGGCTGCGCGGCATTCCGTCACTTTCGGCGTAACGCCAATGATCTACACGCGATGTGAATCCCGACGGTCGATCCGCGCCGAACCACTTGAGAACCACGCCACGATCGCCACAGCGCGAAACCAGATCGGCAATGCGTTCCGAGGACCAATCCGGCAGTCGGAACTGGATGCTGGAGCCAACGAAACCCTCACGATCATTGCGCGGGATCAGTGACACAGCGGCAGGGCGCAGAGCCTCTTCAATCACGCGGTATCGTACAGTCCAATCCTCACAACGCCGGTCCAGCAGGTCGATTTGCGGGCGCAGGATTGCGGCGCGCAAATTGTCCATCCGACAGGACATGTTCGGGATATCCGGCCACAGCCCCTCAAACGCGTCAGGAGTTGGGGACGCTCCATGTCGGTCGTACAGCATATACGATCCCGACAGAAGTATCGCGCGTGCCATCAACCCGGCGTCGTCGCTGACGAGGAGCCCCCCTTCCCCGGAATTGATGTGCTTGTAGCTTTGCGTGGAATAGCACGCCATCGCGCCGAAGCGACCGCTGGGAGTGCCTTCCCAGGTGGCACCCATGGTGTGCGCGCAATCCTCGATCACCGTCACGTCATGTGCATCGCAAAGCTGCATCAGTCGCGTCATGTCGCAGATGTGCCCGCGCATATGCGACAATAGCAGCACCTTCGCCTGCCCCAGCTTCGCCGCAAGATCATCCAGATCAATCGTCAGGTCTTCGGTCGTCTCGACGAATACAGGGAAAGCACCGGCTGCCGCGATGGAACCCGGAACCGGAGCCAGCGTAAAGCTATTGGTCAGCACCCGATCACCCTGCTCGACGCCCGCGGCACGCAGGGCCACTGTCATCGCACTGCCACCGGACGCGACTGCCAAGCAATAGTGTGCGCCGAGATAGTTGGCAAAATCGCGCTCCAATCCCGACACCTCGCTATCCGCGCGGTCATAGCGATGTAACGCGCCGCTGCACATCAGCGTCTCTGCACCGGCGATACCCGCGTCGGGAATAGGAAGCTGCGCGGTAAAGCTGCCAGTAAAACACAAAGCTGTGGACATGTCCGGCCTATCGCTCGGCTTTGACGGACAGAAGTCGCCCCACCAGGTCCGGCAGCGCATCGTAATGATTCAGCAGCGCGTCTGGTTCCAATGCACCTACCCGCTCGCCCGCCGGTCCGAAAGTGACAAGCACACAAGGAACGCCGGCTGCGCGCGCGGTTTTCAGGTCGGTGTCCGTGTCGCCGATCAGCAGGCTTGGCTGCCCCGTCCCGCCTGCGCGGGCCACGGCTTCGACATAGGGCGCCGGATCCGGCTTGCGGACCGGAAGCGTGTCAGCCCCCACGACCGCACCGAAACGATCCGCAATTCCCAGCAGGCCGAGCAGCGTTTCCGCGTGGCCCGACATCTTGTTGGTGCAAACGGCCAATCTGTGCCCTGCCGCCAGAAGTCGGTCGAGCGACGCTTCAACGCCCGGAAAAAGCTGTGTATGGACATCCATCGCTGCGCCATATGCGTTGAGAAGCGCATCGTAATGGACGTTGCGCGTGTCGCTATCGGGATCCAAACCGAGCCGCTGGTAACCGAGCGTCAGCATCGCACGGCCACCGTGAAAAGCTGTTTCGCGGTCTTGCTGAAAACATAGCAATCCTGCGTTACCCAAACCCGAAAGCACGGCGTTGGCTGCGGCAATCAAGTCGCCGGAGGTGTCCGCAAGCGTTCCGTCAAGATCGAAGACAATCGTGGCCATGGCACCTTCCGACACAATGCGCGTTTGCCGATTGGATAATCCCAGACGCCACCAATGAAAAGGAAAGGCGCACCGCACGCGGCAGATCGTCGCTTGCACCCGTCACGCATTGAGCGCTTTTCCCGCTGACATCGTTTAGTGGCAACCGATATGCCCGCCCACTAAATTTGCAAACGGAACAATTTACGGGTTGATATCAGTTATTTACCTTTGGTCACGAAATTCGTGCCACTTGCCCCGATCACAAAGCCGTGTCAAGGTTCGCGTATTGGGTGTTCGGCATCAGCGCCGGACCGCCAACGGATAACGTGACGCAGATCACCTGCGGGCGGTATTCGCACAATATCAACGCTCCACTTACAGGGAGAGCAACATGCTGAAAACAAAACTGGCAGCGACCACCGCTTTGCTGGTGTCGCTTGCGGCTGGCGCGGCGTCCGCGCAGAATCTGGTCTATTGCTCGGAAGGCTCGCCCGAAGGCTTCGACCCGGCACTTTACACCGCTGGCACGACCTTCGACGCATCCGCACAGACGGTTTACAGCCGTCTGGTTGAATTCATCACCGGTTCGACCGAAATCCAGCCCGGCCTCGCAGAAAGCTGGGACGTGTCCGAGGATGGTCTGGAGTACACCTTCCATCTGCGCGAAGGCGTCAAGTTTCATTCCAGCGACGCGTTCACGCCGACCCGTGATTTCAACGCCGATGACGTGATTTTCACCTTTGAACGTCAGCGCATCGAGGATCACCCTTATCACGGCGTATCGGGCGGCACGTGGGAATACTTCAACAGTATGTCCATGCCCGACCTGATCAAGTCGATCGACAAGGTGGATGACTACACTGTCAAATTCGTCCTGAATCGTCCCGAAGCGCCGTTCGTTGCCAACATGGCCATGGATTTCGCGTCCATCCTGAGCGCGGAATATGCCGACGCGATGCTGGAAGCCGGCACGCCAGAGCAGTTGAACCAAGCGCCTATCGGCACGGGACCGTTCTCCTTCGTGGCTTACCAGAAGGATGCCGTGATCCGTTATGCAGGGAACCCGGACTACTTCCGCGGCGCCCCCGCGATCGAGAACCTGATCTTTGCGATCACGCCTGATGCATCCGTGCGCTACCAGAAGTTGCAGGCTGGCGAATGCCACATCATGCCTTACCCGAACCCGGCCGATATCGAAGCGATGAAATCGAACGAAGACATCGTAGTTGCCGAGCAGGAAGGTCTGAACGTGGGCTACCTGGCCTACAACACGACGATGGAACCCTTCGACAATCCGAAGGTGCGCAAGGCGTTGAACATGGCCATCGACAAGCAGGGCATCATTGACGTTGTCTTCCAGGGCTCCGGTGAGATCGCCAAGAACCCGATCCCCCCGACCATGTGGTCCTACAACGACGCGATCGAGGATGATCCCTATGATCCCGAAGCGGCCAAGGCCATGCTGGAGGAAGAGGGCGTGACCGACCTGTCCATGAAGATCTGGGCAATGCCGGTTCAGCGCCCCTACAACCCGAACGCGCGCCGGATGGCGGAACTGCTGCAGAACGACTTCGCCGAGGTCGGCGTGGACGTCGAGATCGTGTCCTACGAATGGGGCGAATACCTGAGCCGTTCCAGCGATCTGGACCGCGACGGTGCCGTTCTGTTGGGCTGGACGGGCGACAACGGCGATCCGGACAACTTCCTGGCTGTTCTGCTGGGCTGCGACGGTGTGACCAACTCGAACCGTGCGCAGTGGTGCTACGAACCCTTCGAGTCGGTGATCCAGAAGGCCAAGGTCAGCAGCGACAGGGAAGAACGTACGCAGCTCTATGAAGAGGCGCAGGTCATCTTCAAGGAGCAGGCCCCCTGGGCGACCATCGCGCATTCGGTTGTCTATATGCCGATGCGGCCAGAGGTTCAGGGCTACAAGGTCCATCCGCTGGGAAGCCACATTTTCACGGATGTCAGCCTGGCTGAATAGAATGACGTAACGGAGCGGGGCTTGAAGGCCCCGCTTCTCTTATATAAGCGCCCGCAAATGCCAGCCAGCCATGCTCAATACCAGGCACTCGCACGTCAGCTAGACGTCGATGCTATCGCCCTCGTTCCCGGCCCGAATTTCGTTCGGCTGCTCGGGCAGGACTTCCACAGCCATGAACGCCCGATGCTGGTCGTGATCCCCGCCGAGGGAGATCCCGCCGCCATCGTGCCCAACCTGGAACTTGGTTCCTTCGCCCTTGTCGGCTTTGAAGGCAAGGTTTTCGATTGGCGCGATCAGGACGGCTACCAGCATGCCTTCGATGCGCTCGCCAAGCACATGACCCTGTCGACTCTGGCGGTTGAGGGCCAGATCATGCGAGTCTTCGTTCATCATGCGCTGATGAAAGCCTATCCCGACCTGCGGATCGACGATGCCGAGAAAGCGATTTCCGGTTTGCGCATCTGCAAGACAGACGACGAAGTTGCGGCCCTTGAACGCGCAATCCGCATTTCAGAAGTCGCATTGCAGCAAACGCTCGATCGTGTTCGCGTGGGCATGACCGAAAAGGAAGTCGAGCAGATCCTCGTGATGGCACTGTTCGCGAATGGCGCGGACGATCAGGCGTTCGGTCCGATTGTTGCCGCGGGCGACAACTCCGCCCGCCCCCACGCCCATGCCCGCGCAGATTACCGCCTCCAGCCGGGTGACGCGCTGCTGTTCGATTTCGGCGCCCGTAAGGACGGCTTTGCCGCCGACATCACCCGCACCGTGTTTGTCAAGGAAGCTTCCGACGAGGCGCGCGCCGTTTACGACACCGTGCTGCGCGCAAACCTTAAGGGCCATGAGATCACGCGCGCAGGCGTTACCGCGCATGACATCGACGACGCCGTGACGGCTGTTCTGGAAGCATCGCCCTACGCCGACCGCATCCGCACCAAGACGGGTCACGGGCTGGGACGCGACGTGCACGAAGCCCCCTACATCATGCGGGGCAACCACGAGGCGCTGGCCGCCGGCGCCGTCTTCACCAATGAACCGGGGCTCTATCAGCTCGGCAACTTCGGAATTCGCATCGAGGATGATATCCTTGTCACGGAAACCGGCTGCCGGTCGCTGACGCAGTTCCCCAAAGACCTGATGATTGTGGGCTAATGCTGAAATTCATTCTCTCTCGCCTGCTGACCTTCATCCCGACCTTTTTCGGGGTGACTTTGATCTCGTTCTCGTTCATCCGCCTTCTGCCCGGCGACCCGATCGTGGTCATGGCCGGCGAGCGCGGACTGAGCCAGGATCGCTACAACGAGCTTGTCCAGCAGTTTGGCTTCGATAAACCTATCTGGGTGCAATACTGGGACTACCTGACAGGTGTGCTGCAAGGCGATCTGGGGCAGTCCTTCGTGACCAAGAAACCCGTCTGGGACGAGTTCTTCGCGCTTTTCCCCGCCACGCTGGAACTGTCGCTTTGCGCGATCATACTGGCCGTTATCCTTGGCCTTCCGGCCGGTGTTATTGCGGCCGTGAACCGCGGAAAGTTCTTCGATCGCGCGTTAATGTCCACCGCACTTGTCGGCTATTCGATGCCGATTTTCTGGTGGGCGTTGCTGCTGATCATCGTCTTTTCAGGCAATCTGGGCTGGACGCCCGTTTCAGGCCGGATCGATCTGCTCTATTTCTTCGACGCGAAGACGGGTTTCATGCTCATCGACTCGCTTCTTTCGGGGCAGAAAGGCGCATTCGGGTCTGCCGTCAGTCACCTGATCCTGCCGACCATCGTGCTGGCAACGATCCCGTTGGCCGTGATTGCACGCCAGACACGTTCCGCGATGCTCGAAGTATTGAGCGAGGACTACATCCGCACCGCGCGCTCCAAGGGCCTGTCGCCGCTGCGTGTCAACGGTCTGCATGCGCTGCGTAATGCGCTGATCCCGGTAATTACCGTTATCGGGTTGTCGGTCGGCACGCTTCTGGCTGGCGCTATCCTGACCGAGACGATCTTCAGCTGGCCAGGCATCGGCAAATGGATGGTCGATTCGATCTTCCGTCGTGATTACCCGGTCGTTCAGGGCGGTCTGCTGATGATCGCCGTGGTCGTGATGATCGTGAACCTCACCGTCGATATGCTCTACGGTCTTATCAATCCGAAGATCAGGAAACGCTGATGGATTCCGCACTTTCAACAGAGGTCGAAAACGACCTGTCCACCGAACGCCCCGGTCGCCTGCGCGAATTCTGGCATTACTACCGCGAGAACCGCGGTGCCGTCTTCGGGCTGTGGGCCTTCGCGGCCTTCGTCACCGTCGCGATTTTTGCGGGCGTCATCGCCCCTCATGATCCGGCACAGCAGTTTCGTGAGCACTTGTTGCAGCCGCCGTTCTGGCAGGAAGGCGGCACTTGGGAGTTCCCATTGGGCACCGATGCGCTTGGGCGTGACATGCTATCTCGCCTGTTGCATGGTGCGCGGTTCTCGTTCTTTGTCGGGATCGTGGTTGTCGTCATAGCCGCGACCGGCGGCATCCTGATCGGTCTGCTGTCGGGCTTTGCACCCAAATGGCTGGACACGATCATCATGCGGGTCATGGATATCATCCTGGCCTTCCCATCGCTTCTTCTGGCGCTGGTTCTGGTTGCCGTTCTTGGCCCGTCGCTGCTGAACGCGATGATTGCCATCGCGATTGTCTTGCAACCTCATTACGTGCGCCTGACGCGCGCTTCGGTCATTTCCGAGCGCACCAAGGACTACGTGGTATCGGCCAAGGTCGCCGGTGCGGGGCTGTGGCGCCTGATGTTCATCACCGTGCTGCCCAACTGCCTGGCGCCTATCATCGTGCAAGCGGCGCTGAGCTTTTCGACCGCAATCCTCGATGCCGCCGCGCTTGGCTTTCTGGGGATGGGTGCTCAGCCGCCGACCCCGGAATGGGGCACCATGCTGGCCGAGGCCCGCGAATTCATCCTGCGCGCCTGGTGGGTGGTTACCTTCCCCGGTCTCGCGATCCTGATCACCGTGCTCGCCATCAACCTGATGGGCGACGGTCTGCGCGACGCGCTTGACCCCAAACTGAAGAGAAGCTGAGCCATGGCCCTGCTTGATATTCGAAACCTCTCGGTCGATTTCGCGACCACCTCTGGCAAGTTCCGCGCGGTCGACGGCGTCGATGTCTCCGTTGATGACGGCGAGATCATGGCCATCGTGGGCGAGTCCGGTTCGGGCAAATCCGTCTCGATGCTGGCCATGATGGGGCTGCTGCCATGGACGGCGACGATCACTGCGGACGAGATGTCCTTCATGGGCCGGGACTTGCGAAAGATCAGCGCCAAGGAACGACGCAAGCTCATCGGCAAGGATATGGCGATGATCTTTCAGGAGCCAATGTCATCGCTGAACCCTTGCTTCACGGTAGGCTTCCAGATCAAGGAAGCGCTGCGCCAGCATATGGGGATGGGCCGCAAGCAGCGTCATGCTCGCGCGATCGAGCTGCTCGACATGGTCGGCATCCCAGAACCTGAAAAGCGACTGAATGTCTTTCCGCACCAGTTGTCGGGCGGGATGAACCAGCGCGTGATGATTGCCATGGCCATCGCCTGCAAGCCAAGGTTGCTAATCGCGGACGAGCCCACCACTGCGCTCGATGTGACCATTCAGGCGCAGATCCTTGATCTACTGACGGATCTGCAGAAAGAGACCGGCATGGGGCTGATCCTGATTACCCATGACATGGGCGTTGTGGCCGAAACGGCGGAACGTGTCAGCGTGCAATATGCGGGTCAGAAGGTCGAAGAACAGCCGGTAGTCGACCTGTTCGAAACGCCTCACCACCCTTACACCGCCGCTTTGCTGGCCGCGCTGCCCGAACGCGCGACCGAGCGGCATCTGCCAACCATTCCGGGTGTGGTTCCCGGCCAGTACGACCGCCCGCAAGGGTGCCTGTTCTCGCCGCGCTGCGCTTTTGCGGATGACAAATGCCGTGCGATCAAGCCGCCGGTGCAACCAGACGCGATGGGCCGCGCCCTGTGTCACTATCCGCTGAACGTCAAAGAGGAGCTTGAGGCATGAGCGAACCCGTCGTCGTCGCCAACAAGCTGTCCCGCCACTATGAAACCGGCGGCGGTGTATTCGGCAAACCCCAGATCGTGCGCGCGTTGTCCGAGGCGTCCTTCGAGCTTCGCCCGGGCCAGACGCTGGCCATCGTGGGTGAATCGGGCTGCGGAAAATCCACTCTCGCCCGTGTGGTCACGCTGATCGAGCCGCCAAGCGGCGGGGAGTTGACCATCGATGGCAAGCCTGCCCTACCGGAAAACTGGGCTTCACTGCGTCAATCCGTGCAGATCGTGTTCCAGAACCCCTATGGGTCGCTGAACCCACGGCACCGCATTGGTGCGATCCTCGAAGAGCCGCTGAAGATCAACCGCCCCGACATTCCCGCCGCGGAACGGGAAAAGAAGGCGCGCGAGATGCTGAAGCTGGTGGGCCTGCGCCCCGAGCATTTCGAGCGATACCCGCATATGTTCTCGGGTGGCCAGCGCCAGCGGATCGCGGTTGCACGTGCGCTGATGCTGGAACCCAAGGTGCTGGTGCTCGATGAGCCCGTATCGGCGCTCGACCTGTCGATCCAGAGCCAGATCCTGAACCTGTTGGTCGATCTGCAGGACCGGCTGAATTTGGCCTATCTGTTCATCTCGCATGATCTGTCGGTCGTGCGTCACATGGCCGATGACGTGATCGTCATGTATCTGGGCCGACCTGTCGAGATCGCATCGAAAGACGATCTGTTCAACGCACCGAAGCACCCCTACACCAAGGCTCTGCTTTCGGCGACGCCGATGGCGGACCCACGCGGCCAAAAGCAGCGGATCAAGCTGAAAGGCGAACTTCCCTCGCCCATCAACGTGCCGCAGGGCTGTGCTTTCGCACCACGTTGCTGGAAGGTGCAGGACAAGTGCCGCCAGACCCGCCCGGAGCTGGAAGGCAAGGTGCATCGCGCCGCCTGCTATTTCCCCGAGAACTAGCTTCACTGCAGCTTTTAATTCGAGCGTCGAAATTTTCATATCGACATCCCCTGCCCCGTCGCGCTATTTCCCGTAAGCAACCACGAGGATCACGGTACGGCGGGGAGGCCGGCCAAGGGGAGGAAGTCTATGAACGCGAATGCGACTTGCCTTGTTGCGGATGTGGGCGGCACGAATACCCGTGTGGCCGTGTTTGACGGCCAGGCAATCCGCGCCGACAGTGTAAGACGCTTTCGCAACGCCGATTTTCACGGGTTGGATGACGTCCTGCGCAAGCAGGTCAGCGATCTGGGCCTGGACAACCTTACCACAGCTTGTGTCGCGGTCGCAGGTCCCGTCGAAGACGGCGTCGGTCGTCTGACCAATCTTGATTGGGCGATTGACGCAGCCTTGCTGAAAAAGGCCACCGGAGCGGCGCAGGGCTATGTCATCAACGACCTGGAGGCACAAGGCCACGCGCTTGACGACGTGACATGGCAGCCGCTTCTGACCAGCGATGGCCGGCCGCTTGATCCCGATGGATCGCGACTGGTGATCGGCGTAGGCACGGGCTTCAACGCAGCGCCCGTTCATGGTCGTCCCGGTGCGCGTTCCGTGGTGCCGTCGGAATGCGGGCACATCTCTTTGCCGGTCTGGGATGAAGACAGCTATGCTCTCAGCCGTTGGGTCGCCGAGCGCTGCGAAGGGTTCGCCTCAGTCGAAGAGGTCCTGTCCGGGCGCGGTTTGCCCGCAATCTACCAGTTCTATTCCGGTGAAGAAGCACCTCGTGACGGCAAGGCCATCTTGTCGGAACTCCGAGAGCCTGGCGCGGAAACCGCACGCAGAAGCATCGACATGTTCTGCCACATCCTCGGGCGTGTCGCGGGGGATCTGGCGCTTGTTCACCTGCCACGCGGAGGGATCTACCTGATCGGAGGCATGGCCCGCGCGGTCGAGAACCTTCTCGCCGATCACGGTTTTGCCGAAGGTTTCCTCGACAAGGGGCGGTTTCGTCAATTCAATGCAGCGTTTCAGGTCTTTCTGGTAGATGATGACTATGCCGCATTGACCGGCTGCATGCGTTTCGCCGACAATCACGTCTGAAGAGCGCGTCCGACTGACCACCCGTGCATTTTTGCACAACTGAATAAATTCGCTACGCGTTCTGCGCACATAATTAGCGGTGCCCGCGCGCTTGTCAGCCGATTTTCGCGAAGGTATTAAACCGTTCAGTTCAATTACGAGCCGCAGGGCTAATCTCTTGATGGTGGAGCAAACCGCATGACACTCAATACGGCCAAACTCACACTCGCTGCCACGATAGTAGGTATATCCTGCGGCGTCGCCATCGCGCAAGACGCCCCGCCGCCAACGCCCGTCACAGTTGTGACACTGCAGGCCGAGGACACGACGCTGACGACGACCCTGCCCGGCCGCGTTGTCGCGTCTGCCGTGGCCGAGGTCCGCCCGCAGGTCAACGGAATCATTCAGGAACGTCTGTTCGACGAAGGTGCGGATGTCGAATTCGGCGACCCGTTATACAAGATCGACGACGCGACCTATGAAGCTGAATTGGCACAGGCCGAAGCCTCTGTTGCTCAGGCGCAGGCCAATCTGGACGCCACAACCAAAGAAGCGGAACGCTTCGCCACGCTGCTGGACCGGAATGTGACGAGTGCGCAGTCCTATGATGACGCCATTGCCGCCCGCGACGCGGCATCGGCAGGGCTGCAACTGGCGCAGGCACAACTGCAAACGGCCCGCATCAATCTGGACCGGACGACAATACGTGCGCAGCTGACCGGATCACTCGGGCGATCGCTGACCACGCAAGGTGCGCTGGTCACCGCCGGTCAAGCCGAACCGCTGGCAACGATCCGTCAGCTTGATCCGGTTTATGTCGACGTGACCCAATCGGCTGCCGACATCATTCGCTGGCGTCGCGGGCACACGGACCAGGAACTGGGCGATGCTGACCGCACGGTGGAGTTGATCCTCGCCGATGGCGCACCTTACGAGCAAACAGGCCAGTTGACCGCTGCAGAGCCGCATGTGGATGAGTTGACCGGCGTTGTCGTCCTACGTCTGGAATTCGACAACCCCGACCGGCTTCTTCTGCCCGGCATGTATGTTCAAGTCGAAATGCCCCAGGGCGTCGTCGAGAATGTCATTCTGGCGCCGCAAGAAGGTATTACTCGCGATCGCCGCGGCCAGCCGACAGCGCTGGTCGTCAATGACGAGAACGTGGTCGAACAGCGCATGCTGACCGTCCTGCGCGACAGTGGCAACCACTGGATCGTCACCGAAGGGCTGGAAGACGGCGACCGCCTGATCGTCGCGGGTTTTCAGAAGATCGCGGTGGGCGCGACCGTCGCCCCACAGGAACGCGGGGCCGAAACGACCGACGCCTCCGCAGCACAGAACTGAGCCGGAGTCCCCTGACCAATGGCACGTTTTTTCATCGACCGGCCCGTCTTTGCATGGGTGATATCCATCATCATCATGGGGATCGGGGTGCTTGCAATCCGCACTCTTCCCGTCGCCCAATATCCTCAGATCGCTCCCCCGTCGGTTAGCATCAACGCGGCTTATCCCGGCGCATCGGCAGATACTGTCGCCAACACGGTCACACAGGTGATCGAACAGCAGATGACGGGTCTGGATGGGCTGAGATACATCAATTCCAACTCGACATCGGCCGGCACGGCTTCTGTCACGCTCACCTTCGAAACAGGTACGGACGCCGACATCGCGCAGGTGCAGGTGCAGAACAAGCTGTCCCAAGCGACGTCACTTCTGCCCGAGATCGTTCAACGGCTCGGTATCAGCGTCAACAAATCGACGTCGAGCTTCCTCATGGTGGTCAGTCTGATCTCGGAGTCCGAGGACATGGATGACACCGATCTGGCCGACTACATCGTCTCCAACATGCAAGACGAGTTCAGCCGGATCGAAGGTGTCGGCGGTGTACAGATGTTCGGCGCGCAATACGCCATGCGCATCTGGCTGGACCCGTCCAAACTGGCGGCCTACCAGTTGACACCGTCAGATGTCGTCAATGCTGTGTCAGCTCAGAACGCACAGATTTCTGCCGGTTCCTTCGGTGATCTTCCCGCGATGGAAGGCCAGCAGCTGAACGCCACGATCACGGCGCAGTCGCTGCTCAGTACACCCGAGGATTTCGAACAGATCGTTCTGCGCGCCGAAACCGATGGCGGTTTGGTGCTTCTGCAAGACGTGGCGCGTGTCGAAATCGGCGCCGAAAGCTATAGCGCCATTGCCCGTTACAACCGCCAGTCTTCGGCTGGTATGGCGATCCAGTTGGCCACGGGCGCGAACGCGCTGGACACGGCGGAACGCGTCAAGGAACGGCTGGACGAATACGCGGAGTTCTTCCCCGAAGGTGTGTCATACGTCATTCCCTATGACACGACACCCTTCGTCGAAATCTCGATCCACGAAGTGGTCAAAACGCTGATCGAGGCGATCGTCCTCGTCTTCTTCGTTATGTTCCTGTTCCTGCAGAACTTCCGCGCCACGTTGATCCCGACGCTCGCTGTCCCGGTCGTGCTTCTTGGAACATTCGGAATCCTTGCGGTAATGGGGTTCACCATCAACACACTGACCATGCTGGCAATGGTGTTGGCCATTGGTCTGCTGGTCGATGACGCCATCGTGGTAGTGGAGAACGTCGAGCGGATCATGGAAGAGGAAGGCCTGCCACCGCTGGAAGCCACCCGCAAATCCATGGGACAGATCACCGGTGCGCTGATCGGCATCGCGTTGGTTCTGTCAGCGGTGTTCGTGCCGATGGCGTTCTTCGGTGGCTCCACCGGCGTGATCTATCAACAGTTTTCGATCACCATTGTATCGGCCATGGCACTGTCGGTCGTCGTTGCCCTGACACTGACGCCAGCGCTATGTGCGACGCTTCTGAAAAGCCCCGACGCGCATCATGACAAGACGCGCGGTTTCTTCGGCTGGTTCAACCGTGCCTTTGACGCCACGCTGGGGCGCTATGGTAACGGCGTCGGCTGGATGGTGCGCCGTCCTGTCCGGGTCTTCCTGATCTATCTGATGATGGTCGTTGCGATGGGCTGGATGTTCGTCAAGACGCCAACCGGCTTCCTACCCGAAGAAGATCAGGGCATCCTGATGACACTGATCCAGGGGCCGACCGGTGCGACCGCCGAGCGCACGCAAGATGTGGTCGAACAGGTGGAGGACTACTTCCTGAATGCCGAGGCCGAGAACGTCGAATCCATGTTCGGTGTGGTCGGCTTCAGTTTCGCCGGTCAGGGACAGAATATGGGTCTGGCCTTCGTCAAGCTGAAGGATTGGGAGGAACGCAAACGCCCCGATCAGAGCGTTCAGGCAGTGGCCGGGCGTGCCTATGGCGCGCTGAGCCAAATACAGGATGCGCTGGTTTTTCCAATCGTTCCCCCCGCCGTGATCGAGTTGGGCAATGTCAGCGGCTTCGACTTTTACCTGCAGGCCCGCAACGGTCAAACACATGAAGAGCTTCTGGAAGCGCGTAACATGCTTCTGGGAATGGCGGCGCAAAGCCCGCTGATCGCGTCCGCGCGCCCCAACGGGCTGGAAGACGCGTCCCAGTACAATCTGAACATCGACTGGCGTGCGGCCGGTGCAATGGGTGTGTCACCGTCTGATGTCGGGCAGCTTCTGAACGTCGCTTGGGCCGGGTCTTATGTGAACGACTTCCTCGACCGTGGGCGCATCAAGAAGGTCTATGTTCAAGGTGACGCCGACGCTCGCGCTACGCCTGAAGACATCGAACGCTGGCGCGTCAGGAACGCCAGCGGCGGATTGGTCCCCTTCTCGAATTTCGCGACGGGTGAATGGACCTTCGGGCCGCAGGGTCTGGCACGCTACAACGGTGTGCCCTCCATGCAGATTCAGGGCAGCCCCGCTCCGGGTGTGTCATCCGGTGAAGCCATGGCGGAAATCGAGCGCCTCGCAGAACAGCTTCCTCCCGGTTTTGCGGTGGCATGGACCGGTCTGTCACTCGAAGAGCGCGAGTCGGGCAATCAAGCGCCCCTTCTCTACGCGCTGTCACTGGCCGCGGTCTTCCTGTGCCTTGCAGCACTGTACGAGAACTGGGGCATCCCCTTTGCCGTTATGCTTGCCATGCCCATCGGTATTCTGGGTGCGCTATGCGGTGCTTGGCTGGGCGGCTTCGACAATGGTGTGTTCTTCCAGGTTGCGCTGCTCACCGTGGTCGGGCTTACCGGCAAGAACGCCATCCTGATCGTCGAATTCGCTCGTGACCGCCAGGATGCAGGCGAGCCGCTGCTTCATGCCGTGGTCGAGGCCTCCCGCCAGCGTTTCCGTCCGATCATCATGACCTCGATGGCATTCTCTCTCGGCGTTCTGCCACTTGTACTGAGCTCCGGTGCGGGTCGAGGCGGGCGGAATGCTATCGGCTCCGGCGTGCTTGGTGGGACGCTCTCCGCCACGATTCTGGGTGTGCTGTTCGTGCCGGTGTTCTTCGTCATCGTCCGCAGGATATTGTCACGTAAGTCCAATTGACGCGGATCGGGTTTAAGCCCCGGCAGCGAAACAGGCGGCACCCCGGCGTGACGTACTCCGGATTGTCGGACATGAAACTGCCTTGGCGAAGGGGGCGCCGAGGCAGTTTTCCATTTGCTGCTATCGCCGCTTGAAAGAACGGCCACGTCGAACCCATCTTGTCGGATACCGCGCTCCCACCAAAAACTTAGGCACGGCCATTCTCTCAGCAATCATACAATCCCGTTGAAGATGTAGGTCGTGATCATCGATTCCGAGACCGCCGGCGCGAGATACAAACATAGCCGGATCGGTGATTGGCGAAGACAGCCAGAAGGCCATGGCGGGTGCCAAGCTCAGAACAGATAACCAGCATATGACTTTTGCTGCGAGAGCGATGGCTGCGAAGAAGGCCTTGGGGCAGCCACGATCACCCAGCAACCACTTGAGGTTCGGCAGGCTGATCGCGCGTCCCTGACTGTCACAGATGGCTTGCAACTTCGCCGAGCTTTGGGAAAACAGCGCGCCATCCGGGCCTCGCTCAGCCGGAAGAGATCGGGCATGTCGCCGCTCGTTTGCCAAACGGTGAATCGCACTACCCGGTCGAAATCAATCTGTCCTGAGCCTTCTGTATCTCTACTTTGCTATGCTGTTGCTGTCAGGTGCCTTCGCAGAGGTCGCTGACGGGGCGGTATATGGCGTCCGAGCCTTGTGACGTCGGCCATGTTTCCTGGCGAACCAGCACCGTCTCTCTTCATCGTCTCGAACAGTTGAATGCGGCCGCCCAGGACCGCAGCGCAGAAGGCAGAGAGCACGAGCGAGGCATCACATGATCAGATCATTGGCATAGATGTCAGCCGCGACTGGCCGGATGTTCACTGTCTACCGGAACGCCAGAGGCTGCGGCTGCCCGATACCGGGATAGCACGCAACCGTCTTGCCGAGCAGGTGCGGTCGGCCGGCGCATTGTGTGCTTCGAGCCCACCAGCCGGCAGGGGTGGCGTCTGTGGTTCGTCCCTGATGAAGCTTGTGGGCGACACCGCAATTGTCGCCCACAAGCTCGTCACAATCGCGAATACGCTGTGCAAAGTTCGCCAGGAATGGCCCGCTCGACCTGCCAGACAAGTACAGTTGCTAGCTATCCTGCTGAATCGCCTCTTCCATCGCCTCCGCCAGCGATTCCGCGCGGGCGGCAAGTTCGGCGATACTGTCTTTCACCGTCGACGGAATAACCGGAACTTCGACCTTCTGCGCAGGCCGTGCATTGAGTTCCTCAATCAGGGCTTCCTGTGACGCCACCTTTTCTTGCAACGTCCTGATTTGTTCATCCACGCCAGCCATGCGGTCGGCCAGCATCAGGCCGGACATCAGCAACATGCGCGATTCTGGCATGCGCCCCATCTGATCGGAAAGTGTCGCTGCTTCCGCGTCAAGCATGGCTGCAGCGGCCTCGAGAAACTTCTTCTCACCTTCCTGACACGCGACTTCGAACTCGCGGCCACCGATTGAAATATTCACCTCAGGCATGTTGTGTGTCCTCCACCAGCGGCTTCAGTGATGACAGGATGCTTTCCAGTTCAGCCCGGTCCGCCTGACGCGCGGCCTCCAGCGCCGCGAGTTCCTGCTTCAATCCGTCATTAATGAGATCGGCGTCCGAAATACCCGCCTCGCATGCGTCGCGCAACGCACGGTTGTTCTGACGCAGCTGACCGTTCACCTGCTTGAGCTTGTGCAAGGTCAGTTCCAATTCGCCAATGCGGGCCTGCAAATCCTCGACCTCGCCGCGCGACACCGGATCGGCTGTTGTGGATTCGACCACCGGCGCTTCAACCATTGGCGCTGGTGCGGAACGCAGATCGTGCAATTCTCCGGCGAGCCGTTCGTTTTCCGCCTGCGCACTTTCCAGCGCTTCCAGCGTCACCGACAATTCGGTTTTCAGCGCCTCGGCATCGGCATCCGGAGCGGCAGGTACATCGCCGACAGGCGTTGACTGCGCGAACGCGTCCCGCTCCTGTTCTGCCGCATCCGCGCGCGCATGTGCCTGTTGCAACGCGCCCTGCTGCTGCGAAAACGCATTGCGCATCCGTTCCAGCGCACCGATTAGTCGCTGCTCCATTTCGGTGAGTTCGCTCATCGCCTGTCGTCCCCCGACTGCCTGTTCTTGTCGGACAGCACCCTATGCAGAATGCGCCGCGTTGCAACTTATGTAACCCAAGGATATGAACCGCGCAAACCGTGCCTTGCGCAACGCAATTCCTGCGCAGGCGAGCCCTTGCCGGTAGCTTGACCTTGATCTTCGGGCGCGAGTTGCTAAAGCAGGCGCTCAGAGAAGCCAATTTATCGCTACGGCACGCCCCGTGCCGCGCCATTCAGGAGCCTGTCCCGTGAACCTTGAAGCCCTGCGCGACCGCAACCCCGACCATTGGATGAAAGCCGCCGCGATCCGCGCGCTGACCCTCGACGCCGTTGCGGGCGCCAATTCGGGTCACTCCGGGATGCCGATGGGCATGGCTGACGTGGCAACAGTGCTGTTCGAAAAGCACCTGAAATTCGACGCGGCCAACCCTAACTGGCCCGACCGCGACCGGTTCATTCTGTCAGCCGGTCACGGGTCGATGTTACTCTATTCTCTGCTTCACCTGACGGGGTACGCGCAGATGCCCATCGAGGAAATCAAGAATTTCCGCCAATGGGGCGCGCGGACGGCCGGTCACCCGGAATACGGCCATGCCGAAGGCATCGAGACGACCACCGGCCCGCTGGGCCAGGGAATCGCGAACTCGGTGGGCTTCGCGCTGGCCGAAGAAATCCTGCGTGCGCGCTACGGCAAGAAGATCGTCGATCACTTCACCTATGTGATCGCGGGCGACGGGTGTCTGATGGAAGGTGTCAGCCAGGAAGCGATCGCGCTGGCAGGCCGCCAGAAGCTGTCCAAGCTGATCGTGTTCTGGGACAACAACAACATTACCATCGACGGCGAAGTCAGCATTGCCGACAAGACGGACCAGATTGATCGCTTCCGTGCGTCTGGCTGGTCGGTGTTCGACTGCGACGGACATGATCCGGAAGACATCGACCGTGCCATCGACGCAGCGAAAAAATCCACCAAACCCTCCATGATCGCCTGCAAGACGCATATCGCGCTCGGCTCGGCGGCGCAGGATACGGCCAAAGGACACGGTGCACTCACGGACCCGCAAGTCGTTGCCGACACAAAAGCTGCCTATGGCTGGAAGTATGGCCCTTACGAGGTTCCCGCCAACATCAAGTCTCAATGGGAAGAGATCGGCCGGAAAGGAGCCGGTGCTCAGGAAGAATGGTGCGCCCGCTTTGCCGGTCTTTCGGTCACCAAGCAGGCGGAGTTTACCCGCATTCTCGGCCGCGACCTGCCGAAGAAGCTGCCCGCCGCGATCAAGGCACTGAAGCGTCAGTATGTCGAAAGCAAGCCCAAGGTCGCGACCCGCAAGGCCAGCGAAATGGCGCTCGAAGTTATCAACGAGATCATGCCCGAAACCGTTGGCGGCTCGGCTGACCTGACCGGGTCGAACAACACGAAGACGGCTGATCTGGGTATCCATGACATCGACAACCGCAACGGCCGCTATATACATTACGGCATCCGTGAACATGGTATGGCTGCAGCGATGAACGGCATGGCGTTGCATGGCGGTATCCGTCCCTATGGCGGCACCTTCATGTGCTTCACCGACTATGCCCGCCCGGCCATGCGCCTGTCCGCGCTGATGGGAATCCCTGTCACCTACGTCATGACGCATGATTCCATCGGGCTTGGCGAAGACGGCCCCACCCACCAACCGGTCGAGCACCTGGCCATGCTGCGGGCGACGCCGAACAGCCTGACCTTCCGCCCGGCCGACGCCACGGAAACGGCTGAAGCCTGGGAAGTCGCGCTGGAGCAGAAATCCAAGCCATCCGTACTGGCGCTGTCGCGTCAAGGGGTGCCCGCCGTGCGTAAGGACTACAAGACGAAGAACCTCGTCGCGCAAGGCGCCTATGTGCTGGCAGAAGCCGAGGGCAAGCGTCAGGCCATTCTGATCGCGACCGGCACCGAGGTTTCCGTCGCACTGGAGGCTCGTGATATCCTTCAGGCTGAGGGTATCGGCACCCGCGTGGTGTCCATGCCCTGCATGGAGTTGTTCGAGCAGCAGCCCGAAACCTATCGCCGCCGCGTCCTGCCAGCAGGCCCCGTTCGCGTTGCGATCGAGGCCGGTGTCCGCCAGGGCTGGGATCAGTGGTTGCTGGGTGAGCGTGGCAAGTCCGGCAAAGCGGCCTTTGTGGGCATGGACGGCTTCGGCGCCTCCGCACCGGCCGAGGTGCTGTATGAGCAGTTCGGCATAACGGCTCAGGCAACGGCTGCCAAGGTTCGCGAGTTGCTGGGCAGCAAGTAATCATCCAAACGCCCGGGTGTGCGCTCGGGCGTTCAATATTCGACATACGGTCACTTCGAAAGTAACGTTAGGGCACATACAGTTTCCTTGCCCTCAGGTGATTGAAGGTCAGCGCGCCTGACTATACCTCATGCTCATCCAAGACATACCGCCCGCGTCCGGGCTACGCGAAACACCGACCTGCTCGTCGATGGCCGCGCATCTGTCACTATTGATATTGGAGGTAACCCGCATGAGTGCCATCAAAGGCTCTATCGAAGAGATCTGGAGTCGCCTGAACCCGGCCGAACCCAGCACAGCTTATCTGGCAAAGTTTCTGGGCGTCGCAGTCTGCCTTTTCGCCTTTGCCCTCTATATCGGTAGCCACTGACTGACACTCAACGCGGGTAGCTCAGCCGCCCCCCCGTCAAAGCCCCCGGCGCGCCGGTGGTATCCGGCCCGCTGATCGCCAGTTCACGCACATTGCGCATCGCCATATAGGCAAAAGCCTGCGCTTCCAGCATGTCGCCGTTCAGTCCCACCGTCTCGACGGGCTCGACAATACACCCGGACAATTCAGCGATGCGGCGCATCATCCGCGGGTTCTTGCGCCCCCCGCCCGCAACCAGAATCTGCGCAGGCGGCCTTGGGCACCACCGCACTGCATTCGCCACACCCAGAGCTGCCGCCTCGACCAGTGTTGCCGCCGCATCCGTGTCATCCAGCGGACTGACGTCCTCGACAAGTTCTGCGAAATCATTACGGTCCAGGCTCTTGGGCGGAATACGGCAGAAATACGGGTTCGCGATGAAGCGCTTGAGCGCATCGGAAGATACTTGACCGCTGCCCGACACCTCGCCGCCTTCGTCGAAGGGTCTGCCGAAGCGGGCCATCATCAGATCGTTCAGCGGTGCGTTGGCGGGCCCGGTGTCGAAAGCCAACATAGCGTCCGATGCGAAAGGATCGACTGCGTTGGGGTCGACATAGGTCAAATTTCCCACACCACCGAGATTGAGAAAAACGACGGGCTCCGTCACCCCGACCCACCGCGCCAGCGCGAAATGATAGACAGGGGCCAGCGGTGCCCCCTCGCCTCCCGCATGCACGTCCGCGGTCCGGAAGTCCCACACCACCGGCAATCGCAGCGCAGTTGCCAGCGCCTGCCCGTTGCCTGCCTGATACGTACCCTGCCCGCGCGGCTCATGAGCCAATGTCTGGCCATGAAATCCGACCAGCTCCGCTCCCTGAAGCTCTCGCAACACTTCGACATGGGCCTGTTCCACGATGCGCGCGGCTTCGTCGGTGCCTGGATCCCCTTGCCACCGGTTCAGCGCGGCGCGCAGAACCTTTTGTTCCTCCGCGCTATAGGGACGATAGGCGTGCGCCCCGAAGTCCAGAACCTCGACGCCATCGGTCAGGAGCATTGCCACATCGACCCCGTCCAGCGACGTGCCTGACATCGTGCCGGCGACCCAGACCGCGCGATCTTCCCATGCAGTCTTTCCCTTCATGCCCCGACCCCCTATAAGCTGCGCACGTTCAAATACGGATATGTAACCATGACCTACCACCCGAAATCCGAGTTCCTCAACATAATGATCGAACGCGGCTATCTGGCGGACTGCACTGACCTGCAAGGGTTGGACGACGCGCTGATGGCCGGGGTGGTGCCGACCTATATCGGCTATGACGCCACGGCGGCGTCGCTGCATGTCGGACATCTGCTGAACATCATGATGCTGCGCTGGTTGCAAAAGACCGGCCACAAGCCGATTACGCTGATGGGCGGCGGCACGACGAAAGTGGGTGATCCGAGCTTCCGTTCCGATGAACGGCCACTGCTCGGCCCTGACCAGATCGCAGCGAATATCGACGGGATGCGCAAGGTTTTCGCCAGCTACCTGTCCTATGGCGACGGGCCGTCAGACGCGCTGATGCTTGACAATGCCGAATGGCTGGACGGGCTGAACTACCTGGAATTCCTGCGCGATATCGGCCGGCATTTCAGCGTCAACCGCATGTTGTCATTCGAAAGCGTCAAGTCGCGGCTGGATCGGGAACAGTCCCTGTCCTTCCTCGAATTCAATTACATGATCCTTCAGGCCTACGACTTCCTGGAACTCAACCGCCGCTATGGCTGCATGTTGCAGATGGGCGGCTCGGACCAATGGGGCAACATCGTCAACGGGATCGACCTGACCCGTCGCGTGCTGGATCGTGAGATCTATGGCCTGACCTCGCCGCTCTTGACCACCTCGGACGGTCGCAAGATGGGCAAGAGCCAGGGCGGCGCGATCTGGCTGAACGGCGATCTGCTTGCGACCTACGACTTCTGGCAGTTCTGGCGCAACACCACTGATGCGGATGTAGGCCGCTTCCTGAAGCTCTACACCGAGCTTCCGGTCGATGAATGTGAACGTCTCGGCGCGCTGGAAGGGTCGGAAATCAACGAGGCCAAGATCCGTCTGGCCAACGAGGTGACCACGCTTCTGCACGGAGCAGACGCCGCAGCCGCGGCCGAAGCCACCGCGCGCGAGGTTTTCGAGAAAGGCGGCGTGGGCGATGACCTGCCGACGTTGACACTGTCCGGCGATGAACTGGGAGATGGCATTTCCATCGTACAGCTGATCGTTCGGTCGGGCCTTGCCAGGACCGGCAAGGAAGCCAAGCGCCTGATCGCGGACAATGGCGCGCGCCTCGACGATGCGCCAATCACGGACGCCGGCCTTATGATCGACGCAGGCGCTCTGGCCGCGCCGATCAAGCTGAGCGCCGGCAAGAAACGTCATGCGCTGGTGACGCTGGCATCCTGACGCGTTATCCTGCGGCGACCCTGACCCTTCCGGGGTCGCCAAGGCAGGACTGTCATGAGCAGAGAGGCCGTAAACGCAATTTGCGCCACATTTCCCGGAGCGGAGGTCTCCGACCCATGGGGTGGCGGGCATGATGCATGGAAGGTAGGAGGCAAGATGTTTGCCTGTATCGGCGCGATGAATGACGGAGTATCCGTCAAGACACCGGATATCGAGACCGCAACGATGCTGATTGATGCAGGCGTGGGTGAACGCGCACCCTATTTCCATCGAAGCTGGATCAAGCTGCCTTGGACGACCACGGAAGATGAGCTTCGCCACCGGCTCGCCGTGTCTTACGACATCGTGCGCAACGGTCTGACGAAGAAGGTTCAGGCCAGCCTAGCGCCGCGCGAAGGCTGACCTGTTAGGCGCGCGGATTAGTCTGTTACGGAAACAGAAGCCATGCGATCGGGATCGCCGGTCACCGCGCCATTGCCACCCGTGCCGCGTTTGATCTGATCGACAACGTCCATGCCTTCGGTCACGCGACCGATGACAGTGTATTGACCGTCCAGATGCGGTGCAGGCGCGAACATGATGAAGAACTGAGAGTTCGCGCTGTTCGGGCTCTGCGCTCGCGCCATGCCGACAACACCACGCTCGAACGTCTCGTCGGAGAATTCGGCGTCCAGATTGCCGTGATCCGACCCACCGGTCCCCGCGCGACGCATGTCGAAGGTTTCATCCGTCGCATCGCCAAATTCCACGTCACCCGTCTGGGCCATAAACCCGTCGATCACGCGATGGAAGACGACGCCGTCATAAGCGCCCTCTTCTGCCAGCGCAGTGATCTGCGCGATATGCTGCGGGGCGACGTCCTCGAGCAGGTCGATATGAACCGTCCCGTTGGCCTGCCCTTCGACCACGATGTCAAGACCCGTCGCGAAAGCCGGTGCCGCCGCGAGGGTCAACGCTGTTGCAAGGAGCGCCTTACGCATCGGCGGCCACCTTCATGCTGATCATGCGATCGGGCTCCGCAGGCGGCTCGCCACGGATGATCGCATCAACATGTTCCATCCCCTCGATGACACGACCATAAACTGTGTATTGCCCATTCAGGAAATGGTTGTCGTTGAAGTTGATGAAAAATTGCGAGTTCGCGCTGTTCGGATTGGCCGAGCGTGCCGCACCAAGAGTGCCGCGATCATGGGGCAGCTTGGAAAATTCTGCGGGCAGGTCAGGAAGATCGGAACCGCCTGTCCCGGCCATGCGGATATTGAAGTCGTTTTCCATGTTGCCATGTTCGACATCACCCGTCTGCGCCATGAAACCGTCGATCACACGGTGGAACGCCACATTGTCATAGGCACCGGAACGTGCCAGTTCCTTCATGCGTTCGCTGTGCTTGGGGGCCACATCGGGCAGCAGTTCGATCACGACACGACCATCTTTCAGTTCGACGATGATCGTGTTCTCCGGATCTTTGATCTCGGCCATGCTATTCTCCTTCAATCCGAGTTTGCGCGGACCCTATGGCGAGTGCCGTCAAAACGGAAGGGTCAATGCCAGAAACTCGTTGACCACGGCGGGAATCTGCGGTGCAAACACGCGACGGAACCTTACCGGAAGGAAGAAACATGGGCTGGAAGACACTCGACGATCTCGATCTGAACGGCAAAACCGTACTGACGCGGGTGGACATCAACGTGCCCATGGCGGACGGTGCCGTGACGGATGCGACGCGGATCGAACGGATCGTTCCCACGGTCAAGACCATCATCGCACAGGGCGGAAAGCCGGTGCTGCTGGCGCATTTCGGCCGCCCGAAAGGCAAGCCCGTGCCAGACATGTCCTTGCGCCACGTCCAACCAGCACTGGAGGATCATCTGGGCGTGCCGGTAACTTTTGCCGAAGACTGTGTTGGCGTCGCGGCACAAGCAGCCGTCGATGCCTTGTCGCCAGGGACGGTGCTGCTGCTCGAAAACACGCGCTTTCACGCCGAAGAAGAAGCCAACGACGCCAATTTCGCCGCGCAAATAGCCGAGCTGGGTGACATCTACTGCAATGATGCGTTTTCTGCGGCGCATCGCGCTCATGCCTCGACAGAAGCGATCGCGCACAAGCTGCCGTCCTGCGCCGGCCGTCTTATGCAGGCAGAGCTCGAAGCTCTGGATGCGGCCCTGGGAAATCCCGAACGTCCGGTGCTCGCTGTCGTTGGTGGTGCCAAAGTATCGACCAAGCTGGAATTGCTCCACAACCTCATCGACAAGGTTGATACGCTGGTGATCGGCGGCGGCATGGCCAACACATTCCTGTTTGCCAATGGCATAGAAATCGGCACCTCGCTGGCCGAAAAGGACATGGCAACCACGGCCAAGAATATCGTCGAAAAGGCCGCGGCAAAAGGCTGCGAGATCATCCTGCCCAAGGACATCGTGGTTGCGCGCGAGTTCAAGGCCGGCGCGGCCAATGAGACCCTGCCAGTCGATCAATGCCCGACGGACGCGATGATACTCGATGCTGGGCCGGAAACGGTAGCGCTGGTTGAAAACAAGCTGGCAGGTTCGAAAACCGTGGTCTGGAACGGCCCCTTTGGTGCCTTTGAAATCCCACCATTCGATGCCGCAACCAAAGCAGCGGCGCAGACCGTGGCAAAGCTGACGCAGGACGGTAAGCTGACCTCCGTTGCGGGTGGCGGTGATACGGTTGCGGCGCTAAACGCGGCTGGCGCGGCCGATCACTTTACCTATGTTTCCACGGCTGGAGGCGCATTCCTTGAATGGATGGAAGGCAAGACTTTGCCGGGCGTCGCGGCATTGTCGCAGTAAAAACCGCCTTTTAGCGCTAACGTCGTGACAATCGCGCGACGTTAGCGTTCACAGTGTTGTCGTCTGTCTGTGTTGGTTTTACCACGCGGTAAACAGCTTGAAAGGCGGCACATGAAAACGACACGTATCGTTCAGAACATCCTGAAAAACTATGAAGGCGAAACGCCGGGTGTGAAAGCAAAGCTGCACGGCATGCTGATGCACGGCAAGCTCGCTGGTACAGGCAAAATGATCATCCTGCCCGTCGATCAGGGGTTCGAACATGGCCCCGCCCGCAGCTTTGCGGCCAACCCGGGTGGCTATGACCCACACTACCATTACCGTTTGGCAATTGATGCAGGACTGAATGCCTATGCAGCGCCCCTGGGAATGCTGGAGGCGGGCGCAGACACCTTTGCGGGACAGATTCCGACGATCCTGAAAGCCAATTCCGCCAATTCCCTGATGTCCGGCACCGCAGGCAAGAACCAGGCTGTCACCGCATCCGTCGACGACGCGCTGCGACTTGGCTGTTCGGCTGTAGGATTCACGATCTATCCGGGATCGGACATGGCGCTCGATATGTTTGAGGAAATCCGTGAGATGCGCCGCGAGGCCGCGTCCAAGGGTATCGCCACCGTCATCTGGTCCTATCCCCGCGGCGAAGCGCTGGATAAAGACGGCGAAACCGCCATCGACATCGCCGCCTATGCTGCACAGATCGCGGCGCTTCTTGGGGCGCATATCATAAAGATCAAGCTCTCCACGGATCATCTGTCGCTCGGCGAGGCAAAGAAGGTCTATGAGGCCCAGGGAATCGATGTGGCCACTCAAGCTGCGCGCGTGCGTCACTGCATGCAGTCCGCCTTTGATGGTCGCCGGATCGTGATTTTCTCGGGCGGCGCGAAGAAGGGGTCCGACAGTGTCTATGACGACGCGCGCGCCATCTATGAAGGCGGTGGCAACGGATCCATCATAGGACGCAATAGCTTCCAGCGTCCGCGTGCAGATGCGCTCGATATGCTTGGCAAGCTGGTCGATATCTACCGCGGCAAGGCCTGATAGGACCGTGACCGAGTTGCGACAGTCGGCCCGCCCTACTGTTGCAGCGGGATTCACTTATGTATCGGTTGGTGCGACTATAGTCGCAACAGCCAGCAAAGCAGAGGCGTGAAGTGACGTGAAAAAATCAGGCGGATTTGGTTTTCTGGTCTACTTCACGTTGACGCTTGCGCTCGCGTTCTACTTTTCCTTCGCGGCCATTAGAGGTGATCTTGGCGTGCTTGAACGCATGAGCATCGACGCCGATCTCGCGCAGTTGGAGGAGGAGCGCGACCAACTGGCCGATCAGGTGGCTTATCTGCGCAACCAGACGCAACGCCTGTCCGATCGTTACCTTGATCTGGACCTTCTGGATGAACGCACCCGAGTCGTTCTGGGCATGATGCGGTCTAACGAGATCACCTTGCGCTAAGTTCGCGCGCCGAGAACACCGGCATCTCCTTCAGATATTTTTAAAGAAGCGAGTCGTTTTTCGCTTTGACCCTACATTTCGTAGGCGTCAACATCAAAAACCACCACAAATTGCGATTTTTTCCGTTGACGCAACGGCCATTGCTGCGCTCTGTTGTAGGAACAAGTTCAGTGACCACCATATATGGTGGTTAAGAGTTGGAATTCACAGGGTCTAACAGGGCGCAACGCGAAGGTGTTCTTCGTGGTGGGGTGAGGTGTCTGCGCAGCTAAGGGCCAGTCAAGGGAAACAGGCAGATGCGGATCGAACGGAAATTCACCTCGGAAGATGGCGGCGCTTATGAAACGCTGGATTTCAAAACCACCTCGTCCGAAATCCGCAACCCCGATGGCACGATTGTCTTCCGGTTGGACGGAGTAGAAGTTCCATCGAGTTGGAGCCAGGTCGCGTCGGACGTATTGGCCCAGAAATACTTCCGCAAAGCGGGCGTGGCCGCGCGGCTGAAAAAGGTTACGGAAAAGAACGTGCCGGAGTTCCTGTGGCGCTCCGTTCCCGACACCGACGCGCTCAAGGACTTGCCGGAGGCGGACCGTTTCGGTGGAGAAACGTCGGCACAGCAGGTTTTCGACAGGCTGGCCGGGGCGTGGACCTATTGGGGCTGGAAAGGCGGCTATTTCACCAAAGAAAGCGATGCGCGTGCCTATTTCGATGAGATGCGCTACATGTTGGCGACCCAGCGCGCAGCGCCCAACAGCCCGCAGTGGTTCAATACCGGGCTGCACTGGGCCTATGGCATCGACGGGCCAAGCCAAGGTCACCACTATGTCGATTTCGCGACCGGCAAACTGGTGAAATCCAAATCGGCCTATGAGCATCCGCAGCCGCATGCCTGCTTCATCCAGTCAGTTGATGATGATCTGGTCAACGATGGTGGCATCATGGACCTGTGGGTGCGCGAGGCGCGGCTGTTCAAGTATGGCTCCGGCACCGGCACGAATTTCTCATCGCTGCGTGGCGAGGGGGAATCGCTTTCGGGCGGCGGAAAATCCTCCGGTCTGATGGGCTTTCTCAAAATCGGGGACCGCGCTGCCGGAGCAATAAAGTCGGGCGGCACCACCCGTCGCGCGGCCAAGATGGTTATCGTCGATGCGGACCATCCCGATATCGAACAGTTCATCGACTGGAAGGTCATCGAAGAGCAGAAGGTGGCGAGCCTCGTTGCCGGATCGAAGATGCATGAAGAAAAGCTCAATGGCATCTTTGCCGCGATCCGCGAATGGGACGGCGCGGAGGCAGCTGCGACGGACCCGAAAGCAAATCCCGGGCTGAAAGCCGCAGTAAAGAGTGCCAAGAAGGTCGCCATTCCGGAAACCTACATCAAGCGTGTGCTGGACTACGCCAAGCAAGGCTATGCTTCGATCGAGTTTCCCACCTATGACACCGACTGGGACTCAGACGCCTACAGTTCGGTTTCCGGGCAGAACTCCAACAACTCCATCAGGGTGACCGATACGTTCCTGAAGGCCGTCAAGGATGACACCGACTGGGAACTGATCCGCCGCACCGATGGGAAAGTGGCGAAAACGGTCAAGGCGCGAGATCTATGGGACAAGATCGGCCATGCCGCCTGGGCCTGTGCCGATCCCGGCATCCAGTTCCACGACACTGTAAACGCCTGGCACACCTGCCCGGAAGATGGCGAGATCCGCGGGTCGAACCCCTGCTCGGAATACATGTTCCTCGACAACACCGCCTGCAACCTGGCGTCGATGAACCTGCTGACCTTTTTCAAAGACGGAGCGTTTCAGGCAGAGGACTACGTCCACACCACGCGGCTTTGGACGATCACGCTGGAAATCTCGGTTCTAATGGCGCAGTTCCCGAGCCGCGAAATCGCACAGCGCAGCTATGACTATCGTACACTGGGGCTGGGCTACGCCAATATTGGCGGGCTCCTGATGAATATGGGGCTGGGCTACGATTCCGCCGAGGGACGCGCGATGTGCGGTGCCCTGACCGCAATCATGACCGGCGTGGCCTATGCGACATCGGCCGAGATGGCCGGGGAGTTGGGCGCATTTCCCGGCTATCCAAACAATGCCGAACACATGCTGCGGGTCATCCGCAATCACCGGGTGGCAGCCAAAGGCAAGAAATCGGGCTATGATCGATTGGCGGTGAAGCCGGTGGCACTGGACCATACCAACTGCCCCGATCCGAAACTGGTCGCGCTGGCCATGCAAAGCTGGGACGAGGCGCTGGAACTGGGCGAAAAGCATGGTTACCGCAACGCGCAGACGACGGTGATTGCACCAACCGGCACCATCGGTCTGGTGATGGATTGCGACACAACGGGCATCGAGCCGGATTTCGCGCTTGTAAAATTCAAGAAGCTCGCCGGTGGCGGTTATTTCAAGATCATCAACCGTTCGGTTCCTGCCGCCCTGGATAATCTGGGCTACGGCCCGGCGGAGATCGAGGAAATCGTTTCCTACGCAGTCGGACATGGCACTCTGGGCGATGCACCGGGCGTGAACCATACGTCCCTGATCGGCCACGGTTTCGGACAGCGGGAAATTGACAGGGTCGAAGCGGCACTGCCTTCGGCATTCGACATCCGCTTTGTGTTCAACCAATGGACGCTGGGCGCGGAGTTCTGCACTGATGTTCTTGGCATTCCGGCCGAAAAAATGGCGGACCCGACCTTTGACCTGCTGGCGCATCTGGGCTTCAGCAAGGCGCAGGTCGAGGCCGCGAACGACCATGTCTGCGGAACCATGACGCTGGAAGGCGCGCCGCATCTCGATCCCAAGCATTATCATGTCTTTGATTGTGCCAACCCCTGCGGCAAGCGGGGCAAACGGTACCTCGGCGTGGACAGCCATATCCGGATGATGGCGGCGGCGCAGAGCTTCATCGCCGGCGCGATTTCCAAGACGATCAACATGCCCAATGACGCGACCATCGAGGACTGCCAGCAGGCCTATGAACTGTCGTGGTCGCTCGGGGTGAAGGCCAATGCCCTGTACCGGGACGGGTCAAAGCTGAGTCAGCCACTGGCATCTGCGCTCGTCGAGGATGACGAGGAGGCGGAAGAGATACTCGCCACCGGATCGGTTCAGGAAAAGGCCGCAGTTCTTGCCGAAAAGGTCATCGAGAAGGTGATCGTGAAGGAAATCATCCGGTCAGAACGCGAAAAGCTTCCCGAACGCCGCAAGGGATACACGCAGAAGGCCATCGTGGGCGGTCACAAGGTCTATCTTCGGACCGGCGAATATGAAGACGGCAAGCTCGGCGAAATATTCATCGACATGCACAAGGAAGGTGCCGGCTTCCGCGCGATGATGAACAACTTTGCGATAGCCGTGTCCGTGGGCCTTCAATACGGTGTGCCGCTGGAAGAATTCGTGGAAGCCTTCACATTCACCAAATTCGAACCGGCGGGCATGGTGCAGGGTAATGACAGCATCAAGAATGCCACGTCTATTCTCGATTATATCTTCCGCGAATTGGCAGTCAGCTACCTGGACCGCACCGATCTGGCCCATATCAAGCCCGAAGGGACGTCATTCGATGAGCTTGGCGGCGGAGAAGATGAAGGCAAGGATGCACAGGTCGAAACCCGCGCGGCCGCGTCGCGGTCATTGGAGGTGCTGAAACAGATCTCCTCTACCGGCTATCTGCGCAAACGGATGCCGCAGGATCTGGTTGTATTGCAAGGTGGGCAGGCAACGGCGGTTGATCAGGCCTCCGTCGAGGTACAATCCTTCGAAAGTGGCACGGCCATTTCGACGACCGTCAGCATGGATGCCCGCGCCAAGGCAAAGATGCAGGGGTATGAGGGCGACCCGTGCGGCGACTGCGGCAATTACACGCTGGTGCGCAACGGGACCTGTATGAAATGTAACACCTGCGGGGCCACCTCGGGCTGTAGCTGAACAACGAGATCCGGGGCGGGTGCGCTCGCCCCTGACGCAAATCAGGGAACAGGCATCAAACCAAACGAGCAGTACGGAAGACGAAACCTGATTTGCGACAACTGGGCTCCTACGGGGGCCCTTTTTTTTGTGCTCTCACGATAACATCGATGTCACCGACAGCTTAACTTTACTCAGAGGTAGCTGTTGTAATTTTATATTACATCTGTATGAATCGAAGTGTTGCCGCTGTGTTGTGCGACGTGTTTTTTGTTG
The DNA here is from genome assembly GCF_007855645.1 of Qingshengfaniella alkalisoli. Taxonomy (GTDB): domain Bacteria; phylum Pseudomonadota; class Alphaproteobacteria; order Rhodobacterales; family Rhodobacteraceae; genus Qingshengfaniella; species Qingshengfaniella alkalisoli. The sequence continues at coordinate 598,149 of NZ_CP042261.1, read as the reverse complement.
TGTACGGGCCAAGCGCCCAAAGGAGAGCTTACCATGACATCGTCTGGAAGTAGCGGCATTTTACGCCGTTAGGAACGTTGTGTCGGGCGGTCTGTTGCCCTGATCACATCTCCACAATTATTCAAAACTGATTGGAACTATGATGAAACGGCTAGTGCTTGCGCTCGTCTTGATTCAGAGCGCGTCGTCCGCTGCTGCGGCGACTATTCACGAGTGGGGTCAAGGTTATGACGGCCCGTCCAGAATTTATATGAAGGCAGAGCGCGTAGGTGATCGCGTTGGTCAACTTTTCCACGACAACGCCATCAATTGGGGAGCGGGAGTTGAATTTTCAACCTGGCTCGACTTTGAAGGCTTCGGGCGCATCGAGGTTGGAGTAGACACAACAAACAACGGCGGGTGCACGCGCGGCTGCCCGGATTCGATGCGGATTCTCACACTTCCGGATGGCGTTCGCGCAAGCGCGATGTATGCGTCTACCGAAGAAGACAAGACGGGCGTGATCGAATTCTTCGTCGACAACCCGGAGCTGACGACGCCCACCACGGCAGTGCCCCTGCCCGCCTCCGCACTTTTCCTGGTCGCAGGGATTGGCGCCTTCGGAGCCGTTCGCAAGCGCAAATCCAAGAGCTGATTTCAGGCTTTCCCACGGAACCGATTGCGGGCTAGGATCACTCCGGAGCCCGCAATGTCCCAACCTATTTCCAAAATCAGAAATCTTGGACCCGCCATGGAGGCGGCTTTCGCGCGTGTTGGTATTCGCTCGGCCGAGCAACTGCGCGAACTGGGAACCGATGCCGCGTACGAGCAACTGTTGCGCGCCGGATCACGGCCACATTTCATAGGCTACTATGTGATCGAGATGGGGTTGCAGGGCCGCCCTTGGAACGACTGCAAGGGCAAGGAAAAGGACGCGCTGCGTGAGCGGTTCGATGCGATCAAGACGCGTGTGGCATCGGACCCTGACATAAAAGGCCGCTCCCAACTGGAAGCGGCCCTGAATGAAATCGGCGTGATCGAGCGCCGATAGCTCTTAGCCTGCGATTTCGAGGCCAGAGAAGAAGTAAGCGATTTCGACAGCCGCCGTTTCAGCGGCATCGGAACCGTGGACGGAGTTTTCGCCGACCGATTCCGCGAACTCGGCACGAATGGTGCCCGGGGCCGCATCGGCAGGGTTGGTGGCGCCCATGACTTCGCGGTTCTTCGCGATTGCGCCTTCGCCTTCCAGCACCTGCACAACAACCGGCTCGGAAGCCATGAATTCGCACAGTTCGTCGTAGAATGGGCGCTCTTTGTGCACAGCATAGAATACGCCAGCCTGCTCTTTGGTCAGCTGGATGCGCTTCTGCGCGACGATGCGCAGACCTGCTTCTTCAAACTTTGCGTTGATCTTGCCGGTCAGGTTGCGGCGGGTCGCGTCGGGCTTGATGATCGACAGCGTGCGTTCGGTGGCCATTGACTTGCCTCATTTGCTTGCGGCGGACCCCCTGCCCGCCTGAAACCGCCGGTCTGCTAGCACGGGCAGGCCGAGTTGAAAAGCTCGATTGACGACCGACGCTGCGTGCGGCATGGCAAGGCATGCTGACGATTAGCGAAATAAACTATGCCGTAGAAGGTCGTCCCCTGTTCGAGGACGCAAGTGCAATCATCCCGACGGGCCACAAGGTGGGGTTGATCGGTCGAAACGGCGCAGGCAAGACAACCCTGTTCCGCCTGATCCGGGGTGAGTTGGCCCTGGAAAGCGGGTTCATATCCGTGCCGCAACGTGCGCGTATCGGTGGTGTGGCGCAGGAAGTGCCGGCATCCGGTACATCCCTGCTTGATACGGTGCTGGCCGCAGACACCGAACGTGCCGCGTTGATGGCCGAATCCGAGACGAGCAAGGACGCCACCCGTATCGCGGAAATCCAGACGCGCTTGACCGATATTGATGCGTGGTCAGCAGAGGCTCGGGCCTCGTCGATTCTCAAAGGTCTGGGATTTGATGATGAACAGCACGCGATGCCTTGCTCTGCCTTCTCAGGCGGTTGGCGGATGCGTGTTGCGCTGGCGGCGGTTCTGTTTGCGCAGCCCGATCTGCTGCTGCTGGACGAACCGACCAACTACCTGGATCTCGAAGGCGCGCTGTGGCTGGAAAGCTATCTTGCCCGCTATCCGCATACCGTTCTGATCATCAGCCACGATCGCGGGCTTCTCAACCGCGCAGTCAACGGAATCCTGCATCTGGAGAACCGCAAGCTCGGGTTCTACCAAGGCCCCTATGACCAGTTTGCCCGCCAGCGCGCCGAACAGCGCGCGGTTCAAGCAGCGATGGCGAAGAAGCAGGACGCCCGCCGGGCGCATCTTCAAAGCTATGTGGACCGCTTCCGCTACAAGGCCGACAAGGCGAAACAGGCGCAGTCTCGCCTGAAGATGCTGTCCAAGATGGAAGTCATTACCGCGCCCGAAGACCTCGCGCGGCAGGTTTTCACATTCCCCGAACCCGAAGAGCTGTCACCCCCCATCATCACGATGGAAGACACATCCGTGGGTTATAACGGTCAGGCCGTGCTGAAGAAGCTGTCATTGCGGATCGATCAGGATGACCGGATCGCACTGCTGGGCAAGAACGGTCAAGGCAAGTCCACGCTCGCAAAATTGCTTTCGGACCGCCTGCCCGCACTGTCGGGCAAGATGACCAAATCATCCAAGCTGCGGATCGGCTACTTCGCCCAGCATCAGGTGGACGAGTTGCATGTCGACGAAACGCCGTTACAGCACTTGCGACGCGAACGCCCGAACGAGTTGCCCGGCAAGCTGCGCGCGCGGTTGGCCGGTTTCGGGCTGACGGCGGATCAGGCGGACACGGAGGTCGGACGCTTATCCGGAGGTCAGAAGGCACGGCTGTCGCTGCTGCTGGCGACGCTGGACGCACCCCATATGCTGATCCTCGACGAGCCTACGAACCACCTCGACATGGAAAGCCGCGAAGGGCTGGTCGAAGCGCTTGCCGCCTATTCCGGCGCAGTCATTCTGGTCAGCCACGACATGCACCTTCTCAGCCTCGTCGCGGACCGGTTATGGCTGGTCAAGGATGGCTCGGTGAGCCCATTCGAGGATGATCTCGAAGCCTATCGCAAGATGTTACTGACCAGCGACAAGCCCGCAAAGAAGCCCGCTGAGGAGCCCAAGGCCAAACGCGCCTCGCGCGATCAGATTCTGGCGCTCAGGTCCGAAGTGCGCAAATGCGAGGACCGGCTGGAAAAACTGAACGACATGCGCGACAAGCTTGCACAGAAGCTGGCCGATCCGTCACTCTACGAGGAAGGCCGCGGACAAGAGGTCGAGGTCTGGCAAAAGAAATACGCCGAAGTGATGAACGGGCTGGACAAGGCCGAGGACCTGTGGATGTCGGCGCAGGAAAAGCTTGAACGAGCGGAAGGATAGCAATGGATCTGGCGTACGCCGTCACCGCATTCGTCACGCTGTTCGTGGTCATCGACCCGATCGGCCTGACACCGATGTTCATTGCATTAACGCAGGGCATGGACGATGCACATCGTCGGTCTGTGGCGATCCGTGCCTGTTTCATCGGCTTTTCGATCCTTCTGGCGTTTGGCTTGTTCGGGACCGCTTTGCTGGATGCGCTTGGCATCTCTCTGCCTGCCTTCCGGATCGCGGGCGGATTGCTGCTGTTCCTGATCGCGGTGGACATGCTGTTCGAGAAACGAACAGAGCGCCGCGAAGGTCGCATGAACGAAGCGCATGACCCGTCCGTCTTTCCGCTAGCCACGCCGCTGATCGCTGGCCCCGGCGCGATGGCCTCGATGATCCTGTTGACCACGTCATCGGATGCAACGCTTATCAGGACGTTGGAGGTCCATGTGGTTATGGCATCCGTGATCGGTGTGATGCTGGCCTTGTTCATGGTCGCAGGCCCGATCGAGCGTGCTTTGGGCCGCACTGGTATCCTCGTGGTAACGCGCCTGTTCGGCATGCTGCTGGCAGCACTGGCCGTGCAGTTCGTGCTGGATGGGCTGCAATCACTGGGCGTCGTGAGCGGGGTTTGAGCCATGAGCACAGATGAGCTCGGCCGGGTGATCTACCTTGTGCTTCTGGGCAGCGTCATCGCGGTCTATTTTTTCGTCCAGAACCGTCAACGCATGGGACAGGTTGCGCAGCAGGCCGCCATTTGGGGGTTGATCTTTCTGGGGGCGGTCGCCCTATACGGCCTTTGGGGAGATATCGGGCCAGCATTGCGCCCATCCAGCACCGTGGTGACAGATAGCGGTGAAGTCCAGATCAGGCAGGCAAGCGACGGGCATTACTACGTGCCGCTGGAACTGAACGGCACCCGCCTGACGCTCATGGTCGATACCGGCGCAACCGATATGGTCCTGAGCGAAGATGACGCGGCCAAGATCGGAATCAATGCGGACCAACTTGCCTATACCGGGATCGCCAGAACAGCGAACGGGACGGTTCGGACAGCTCGCGTTACATTGGATGACGTGCAGTTAGGTCCCTTCGCCGACCAAGAGGTCGGCGCACAGGTCAGCGAAGGCGAGATGCCCGGATCATTGTTGGGGATGAGCTACCTGTCGCGATTCTCGACCATGACGTTCAGCAACGGCACCTTGACACTGGCGCGCTAGCTTGGCCGGCTTTCGGTCTTCTTGATCCAGCGTCCGCCATCCTGAGCCCAGTATTGCGCGGTCAGCCCGGCATCCGTCACGGATTTCCACTGCCCGCGCGCTTTCTGAACAGCGTCGTCATCGCTGCCGTCGAACATCACGCAGGCACGCTTAAGCCCTGACATCTCTGCCGGGTCAAATCCCGCACCGTCCACCACCATCAGGCAATCCGTGGCCGGCGACACCGCATCCGCTGTCGTCAGCAAGATTGGCTGAAGCGCATCATGTGCCCCCCCGGCCAGCCCATGCGGCAGGAAGTCCGCATCCCCCGTCAGCCATAATTTTTGATCCAACCAGTCAAGCCGCTCTACAGACCCGCCCCGGATCTCGACCCGCCAACCAGCATCAAGCGACTTGCGCAGCAGGATCGGCAGGGTGGCCTCCAGCGGGGTTTCGGTCAGGTGATAGAACAGGACGTCGTTCATCAACTCTCCTTGGTCGGGTCATAATCGCCGAAGGTCCATATATGGCCTTCGGGGTCGCGCAGCGTGAAGCTTTGCCCGCCATAATCTTGCGCCTCAAGCGGAATAACAATTTCCGCGCCCGCCTCGGTGACGGCCTTGTAGCGGTTCTCAATATCCGTGACGACCACATAGACCGACGTCGTGCAGCGGCCACCCGCCTCCTTCGGCGCAATCATGAGCGGGTCGAATGCGCCTCCGCCCGGCGGACCGAACATGAAGATGTCACCACCCTCGGTCAGTTGGGCATGGACGATCTTGCCGTCAGCGTCGCGGTGAACAGCGTGTTCCTTGAACCCCAGAACACCGGTCAGATAACTCAGCGCAGCGTCGCAGTCCTTATAGCGTGTAGCCGGAATAAGCATGGCATTCCTCCTTTATGAGAAGACTCAACGCTGCGCGTGGCTTTTAGTTCTCGAACTTATTGCGGATCATCCGATCCAGCGCGCGAACCCCCCAACCCGTTGCACCTTTTGGCGCATAAGTGGTCTCGGTCCCGACGCTGGCAACCCCGGCGATATCCAGATGAATCCACGGCGTGTCAGATTTCACGAAATTCTGCAGGAACTGCGCCGCCGTAATCGATCCCGCAGCGCGACCGCCAGTGTTCTTGATATCGGCAACACGACTTTTCAGCGCTTCGTCATAGGCCGGATCGAGCGGCAGATGCCACGCACCCTCGCCTTCCATCCTGGCCGCTTTCAGGAAAGTGTCGGCGAATTCATCATCATTGGCAAAAACGCCTGCCTTTTCGTGGCCAAGCGCGATGATTACCGCACCAGTGAGCGTCGCAAGATCGACCATGCCGGACGGCCTGAAACGGTCCTGTGCATACCACAGCAGATCGGCCAGAACGAGCCGGCCTTCGGCGTCGGTATTGATCACCTCAACCGTATCGCCCTTCATGGAGCGCACCACATCGCCGGGGCGCTGCGCCTTGCCGTCGGGCATGTTTTCGACCAGCCCGACAATGCCCACGACATTGGCCTTGGCTTTACGCAGGGCCAAACCGCGCATCACGCCTGCAACGACACCAGCACCTCCCATATCCATGGTCATGTCTTCCATGTTCAAAGCGGGCTTTATGCTGATGCCGCCGGTGTCGAAAACGACGCCCTTGCCAATCAGGGCAAGCGGTGCGTCATCGCCGCCGCCGTTCCAGCGCATCACGACAACCTTGGAGGGGCTTTCCGAGCCTTGCCCTACAGCCAGCAGTGTCCGCATCCCCAGTTTCTCGAGATCGTCTTCTTCCAGCACCTCAACCTCGAGCCCTATCTCCGACATCGCCGAAAGACGATCGGCAAATTCGGATGTCGTCAGCACGTTGGACGGCTCATTCGTCAGATCGCGGGTAAAGAAGACCGCCCGCGCCGAATCGAGCGCATCCTCGATACCAGCCTCGGCCACATCCGGCTTGGACAGCATCATGGTAACATCGACCGTGTTCGCTTCGCCGTTCCTGGTCTTGTGTGCGCTGAAGTCATACTTGCGCAACGCGATCCCACTGGCCACGGCAGCCGGGTTTCCCAGATTTCCAGCCAGAACAAGCACGTCTTCCGAACCTGCGACCTTTCCGATTCCCGCGCCCGCTTTTCGAGCATCCAGGACCGACGGTTTGCGGTCCAACTTGACGACCTGAATGGCCGTCGCGGTCATACCTGCCGGGTATTCAAGGCTGACGCTGTCGGCGACTTTCAGCTTTTCAAATCGCTCGCTCCCCACCAGCCGCTCCAGCGTTCCCCTGGTCAGTCGGTTCACCCGCCGCGACAACTGATCGAGCTTGCCATCCTCTCCCACGAACACAACCACGCGGCCTTCTGCCAGCGCGATGTCATCAAGGGATACGGCAGTTACACGGATAGAGACGGGGTCGGTCATGTCGGTCCTCTTCGGAAATTTTCCGCGACCCTAGTCAAGCGCCCCGGCTTTGACCATAGAACAGTTTCACTAGCATCGAAGCTGGGTTAGAAGATCAGAACGCATCAACGGGGAGCCACCTTGGGCAGAATCGACAGATATATCCTGTCTCAGCTTGTCTTTGCCTTCGGGTTTTTTTCGTTGATTCTGGTGGGCATCTACTGGGTCAATCAAGCCGTGTTGATGCTGACGCAATACATATCCGAAGGGCAATCGGGTATCTTCGTGTTTGAACTGATGCTGCTGAGTCTGCCCAGCCTGATGCTTCTTGTCCTGCCCATCTCGGCATTCGTGGCGACGGTCTATGTAACGAACAAGCTCTATTCGGACAGCGAATTGGTCGTTGTGCAGGCCACCGGCTTCAGCGTATTCCGCCTCGCCAGACCCTTCGCAACGTTCAGCCTGCTGATCGTTGTGCTGATCATTGTGCTGGCACATCTTCTGGTGCCATCGACTGTCCGTCGTTTGGACTCGCGGGAAGCCGAACTGGCACAGGCATTATCCGCCCGCATCCTCGTTCCCGGCAGCTTCGAAAGCCCCACCAGCGGCGTCACGGTCTATGTGCGCGACATCACGCCCGAAGGCACGATCGAGGATCTGCTGATGTCCGACATCCGTGACCCGGACCGTCAAACGACCTATATGGCGGATCAAGCTCTGCTTGTACGCGATGCGGAATCGACCAATCTTGTGATGTTCCAGGGAATGGCACAAACGCTGGAACCCAACGGCGAACGCTTGTCGATCACGCGCTTTGATGATTTCACGGTGGCCATAGACAGCCTGATCCAGCAAAGCACCAGCGACCGCGTAAATCCGCAGGGGCTAAGTACCTTGCAGTTGCTAACACCCGATGCGGAACTGGCCCAACGCACAAGACGCAGCGCAGACTACCTGCAACGCGAAGCACATCTGCGCGTAACCCAAGCCCTTCTAGCGGGCGGTGCGGCTTTCTTGGGATATGCAGCGCTGATGATCGGCGGTTTCAGCCGCTTTGGGCTATGGAAACAGATCGCGGCGGCAGTCTTTCTTGTGGTTATCGTTAAGCTGATCGACAATTCCAGCATCGATGCCGCCTCACGTGATCCGGCATTATGGCCCCTGGTGTATCTGTCTAGCCTATTGGCGGTCGTCATCTGCCTTGCTCTATTGTTCATAGCAAACAGCAATTTACCTGCGCGTCTTCGCCGAAGGAGCGCCGGATGACCCTGCATTTCTACTTCGCCCGCAAATTCCTGTTCACATGGCTTGGCATCCTCGCCGCATTCGCAACCTTCATGTGGCTCGTGGATCTGGTGGAACATATCCGCCGTTTCGACGGGGAAAGTGTATCGTTCACCACGCTGGCCTATCTGACGCTTTTGCACCTACCGATCACTTTGTACGAGGTGTTGACCCTCGTGGTGCTGCTGGCAACGGTCACGCTGTTTATCACGCTGGCACGCACCAGCGAGCTAGTGGTCACGCGCGCGGCCGGGCGTTCTGCCATCCGGTCCGTTCTGTCCCCGCTTTTCACCGCTGCTCTGATTGGCGGGCTCGTTGTTGCTGTCGGCAATCCCGTCGTCGCAAGCCTGTCGATCCGGTATGATACGGAAACCAACCGTATCCACGGCTCTGAACGCGTGATCTCCGTCGGGCGCGACGGGCTGTGGCTTCGGCAAGGATCGAACGACCGACAAACCGCGATCCATGCAGAGCGTGCAAATTCAGATGGAACCGAATTGTCGACGGTCACATTCTATGGCTTTGAGGGGAACGGCAAGCCAACCTATCGCGCCAACGCCGTGCGCGCCATACTGACCGATGGCGCTTGGCGGCTGGAGGACGTAAAACGCTGGGATCTTGCCATCCAGAACCCCGAAGAGATGGCCGAGTCCCTTGACAGTCTGGACATTCCGTCAGAGCTGACGCGCGATCAGATCCGCGACAGCTTTGCCCGACCGGAAGCAATACCGATCTGGGAGCTGCCCGCTTTCATCGGCCACCTGGAGCAAGCCGGCTTTTCCGCCCGCCTCCACCGCGTCTGGTTCCAGTCCGAATTGGCCCGTCCCTTGCTATTCGCGGCCATGGTATTCATCGGCGCGGTGTTCACACTGCGTCACACGCGCTTCGGGCGCACCGGGCTGATGGTACTGGCAGCTGTAGGTTCTGGATTTGCGGTCTATTTCGTAAGCCGCCTTGCCGCCACCATGGCTGAAACAGGACAGATCCCGATCTTCATCGCAGTTTGGGGGCCACCGGTCGCCTGCATCTGCTTGGCTCTTTCCCTGTTGTTGCAATTCGAGGACGGATGAAGACTTCACTGCGCCATATCAAGCCATTTCTCTCGATACTTATCGCTGTGCTTGCTTTGGTCAGCACCGCTTCAGCACAGGTGGCCGACGAAGAATTCCCGACCTCGATCATGGCTGACGTCATGCGAGTCGAGGGGGATGACCGCCTCATCGCAGAAGGCGATGTCACGGTTTTTTCCGGCGGCAGGTCAATCAGCGCATCGCGCATCGCCTATGATCGCGACAGTGGTCGGATCGATGTTGAAGGCCCAATCATTCTGCGGGACGGATCGGATGCGGTCGTATTGGCGGATACGGCAGAACTGTCCACCGACCTGACTGACGGCATCGCCCGTGGCGCGCGCCTTATTCTGGATCAACACCTTCAGGTCGCGGGCGCGGAACTGGCCCGCACCGAAGGTCGATTTACCGATCTCAAGCGCGTCGTTGCGTCAAGTTGCTCGGTTTGCTCCACCTCTGAAACGCCTTTGTGGGAAATCCGCGCACGCCGGGTGATCCACGACGAGGAACGCAAGCGGCTCTATTTCTACGACGCGCAGTTCCGCGTCGCGGGGCTTCCGATTGCATATTCACCCTATATGCGCTTCCCCGACCCCACCAACACGCGCCTGTCCGGCGTGCTGGCACCGAGCGTTCGAACCACGGATGATCTGGGTTGGGGCCTGAAATTACCCTTCTTCCTGACTTTAGGCGATCATGCCGACATCACCTTCACGCCCTATTTCTCGACCGACTACACCCGCACTCTGGAAATGCGCTACCGGCAGGCGTTTCGCACGGGCGAAATCGAATTCGAAGGCGCAGTCAGCCGGGATTCCATCGAAGATGGACAACTTCGAACCTATCTGTTCGGGTCCGGCAGCTTCGATCTGCCGCGCGATTATGATCTGAGATTCAGCCTGGAAACGGCGCGGGATGATCAGTATCTTCAGGATTACGACTATTCGAGCGCCGACCGGCTGCAAAGCAATCTCTCCTTGCTGCGCACGCGCGAACATGAACGCGTTGACGCCGAAATCAACCATTTCCGATCACTGCGCGAAAATGAAGACAACGACACGCTGCCCACCTTTATCACCGACTTTCGCATTGACCGCCGGATGAACCCCACGTCCGTCGGCGGTTGGCTGGATCTCAGCCTGATCGGCCACAGCCATCAGCGCCCCTCCTCCGTGGATGTGGCAGGGCGTGACATGGCCCAGATTCGTGCAGTAGGAAAATGGACCCGCGACTGGACGACACCAACCGGCCTGCGCTACGGCGCGGATTTGATAGCCCATGGCGATTTCAAGTATATTGGACAAGACAGCAATTACCCTGAATATCAAACTGGGATCACCCCGATCATGGCGGCAGAGGTCAGCTATCCTCTGGCGAAATGGACAGCCACGGGCGTCAGTTACCAGTTGGAACCGGTCGCGCAGCTTGCCTATACGCGTACGGATCCCATCGATTCCCCGAATGACGACAGCCGCCTGACATCGTTCGACACCGGCAACCTTTTCGCGTTGAACCGCTTCCCGGGTCTTGACCGATATGAGGAAGGCACCCGCGCCACGCTCGCCATGACGTGGCGCCGTATCGATCCCAACGGATGGTCGCTGGGGGTTACGGCGGGGAAGGTCTATCGCTTTGCCAAGCCGGAACAGTTCCCACTGGCGACAGGTCTTTCGGGCAGCGAATCGGACTGGTTGCTTCAGGCCGATCTGGATCTTGGCGACAACATGAAGGTCCGCAGCCTGTCATTGATCGATAGCGCGATGGAATTCACCCTGAACGAAACCACCGTCAGTTGGCGTTCCGACAGTTTGCGGCTGGCTTCCAGTTACCTGTGGCAACGCGCGGATACCGCGCTTGACCTGACCACGGATCTGAACGAACTGGCGCTGGAAGCCGATTACGACATCACGGATCGCTGGAACATCTGGACCGATCTGCGGCGGGACTTCCAGGCCGCGCGTACCAACCGGGCCGAATTTGGTCTGTCCTACACGAACGAGTGTGTCAGGGTTGATCTTTCGATGCTACAACGATTTAGAAATACCGAGGAAACCGAACCCACAACCAGCTACGGCCTGTCTGTAACGCTGGCAGGGTTCGGAGATGATGACAGGCGGGTCAGCCGCCGAACTTGCAGCGCACGAGGTTAATTCGGGCATGACAACGACAACACACACGCTGATGCGTCGCGGCATCCAAACCATCGCAGCGACCCTTTGCGCGGCTTGCCTAGCTTTACCCGTGGCTGCCCAGGGTCAGTTCAATCCCGCGGTGAAGGTCAATGACTCCGTGGTGACAAATTTCGAGATCGCACAGCGCCAGCGCCTGATGACACTTCTGCGCCAGCCCGGAACGTCACGCAACGAGGTGGCAGACATCCTGATCGCAGACCGCCTGAAGATCGCGGCCGCCACACAAGCCGGCATCGAGCCGACCGAACAGGAAGTCGATCTCGCGGTTGAGGACTTCGCAGGTCGCGCCAACCTGTCCGGCACCGAGTTCCTGCAAGCGCTCGGAGAATCCGGCATCGCATCGGAAACCATCCGCGACTTCCTGCGTGTCCAACTTGCCTGGGGCGATCTTGTGCGAACGCAATTTGCCTCCCGCGCACGTCCGAGTGACGCGGAGATCGACCGCGCCATGTCGCTGGGCACGGGTCAAAGCAGCGCCCGCGTGCTGCTGTCGGAAATCATTCTGCCGCTCGCCCCGCAGATCGCTGAACAAAGCCAGCAGCGTGCCGAAGCCATTTCACAGATGACCAGCTTTTCCGAATTTGAAAACGCGGCCCGCAACTTCTCCGCTGCGCCGACCCGTGAAAATGGTGGACGTCTCGACTGGATGCCGTTATCCGACCTGCCGCCCCAGATTGGGCCTGTCTTCCTGACAATGGCACCGGGAGAGGTGACGGACCCCATCCCGCTTGGCGAAGCGATCGCACTGTTCCAGTTTCGCGGATTGCAGGACTCGACCCCGTCGCAGGCCGCCAACCCAACCATCGAATATTCGCGCATCTTCTTTCCTGCAGGCACCGATCTGGCAACCGAACGCGCTCGCCTGACGGCACTGGCCGATAATTGCGTCGATCTGTTCGGTCTCTTCCCCAACAGCGATCCGAACCGGCTGATCAATGAAAGCCGCCCGCAATCGCAACTGCCTTCCGATCTGCGGGCCATTGTCGGTCGTCTGGATCCTGGCGAAATGACGATCCTGCCCGCGACTGCGGCTGGAACGCCCGCATCCATCGCCATGCTGTGCAGCCGGGACGCAAGCGGCGACATTGACCTGACCCGCGATGAAGTCGGTCAACAGCTTTTCCTGCGCCGCCTGAACGATTACGCCGAAGGCTACCTGGCCGAGTTGGAAGCCGACGCATTCATCGAGCGATACTGATGCCCGCCCCGCTCGCACTCACTTGTGGCGAGCCCGCCGGCGTCGGGCCAGAAATCGCAGCGAAGGCATGGGATGACCTGCGCGGACGCTTACCCTTTTTCCTGATCGGCGACCCATCACATCTTCCGGCCAACGTTCCGGTAAAAGCCATATCCCACCCGTCCGAGGCAACAACGGTCGCGCCCTCCGCCCTGCCCGTTCTGCCTTTCGCATTTCCCGATCCGGCCATCTCAGGCAAACCTTCACCTGCCAACGCCAAGGCCGTGATCGACGTGATCGCCCGCGCGGCGTCCCTGGTGCAGTCCGGTATGGCTTCCGCCGTCGTGACCAATCCGATCAACAAGAAGGCGTTGAAGGATGGTGCCGGTTTTGCCTACCCGGGTCACACCGAGTATCTGGCAGCATTGGCAGGTGTAGATCGCGTTGTGATGATGCTGGCCTGTGACGCGCTGAAGGTGGTGCCCGCCACCATCCATATCCCGCTATCCGAGGTGCCAGCGGCCCTTACGTCTGAATTGCTGACCGATACGCTTCGCATCACCCACGACGCATTGCGGCGTGATTTTGGCATTGCCTCTCCACGCGTCGCAGTTTCGGGGCTAAACCCGCATGCGGGCGAAGGTGGCGCAATGGGCACTGAGGACGACAGGATGATCCGTCCTGTGATCGACAAGCTGCGCCATGAAGGCATGGCCATTTTCGGGCCGTTGCCCGCCGACACGATGTTCCACGCCAAAGCGCGTGACGGGTATGACGTCGCCGTTGCGATGTATCACGATCAGGCGCTGATCCCGATCAAGACACTTGATTTCGATCAGGGCGTCAATGTCACCCTTGGCCTGCCCTTCATTCGGACCTCACCGGATCATGGCACGGCATTCGACATCGCAGGTCGTGGAATCGCCTCGCCCTCCAGCCTGATCGCGGCGTTGAAAATGGCCGACAGGATGGCACGGGCTCGTCGGGCATGAGCGCGATCGACACTCTGCCACCCCTGCGCGAAGTCATCGCAAATCACGGCCTTAGCGCACGAAAGTCCCTGGGTCAGAACTTCCTTCTGGATTTGAACCTGACCGCCAAGATCGCGCGGAAGGCTGGAGACCTGGAAAATTCGGATGTTCTGGAAATAGGCCCCGGTCCGGGTGGTCTGACCCGTGGTCTTCTGGCCGAAGGCGCGCGCAAGGTTCTGTGCATCGAGAAAGATCGCCGCTGCATCCCTGCGCTGGAACAGATCGCCGCCGCCTATCCCGGTCGGCTGGACATCGTCGAAGGCGACGCGCTGGAAATCAATCCGACCGACCGCCTGACTGCCCCGATCCGAATCGCGGCCAACCTGCCCTACAACGTGGGGACGGAACTTCTGGTGCGCTGGCTGACACCGCCCGAATGGCCCCCCTTCTGGAGCAGCCTGACCCTGATGTTCCAAAAAGAAGTCGCCCAGCGGATCGTGGCATCACCAGGTAGCAAGACATATGGTCGTCTCGCGATTCTGGCGCAGTGGCGGGCCGATGCCCGCATTGTCATGGACTTGCCGCCGCAGGCCTTTACGCCGCCTCCGAAGGTCAGCTCAGCAGTCGTGCATCTGGAAGCCTTGGCCGAGCCGCGCTTTCCGGCAGATGCCGATATCTTGTCAAAGGTCGTCGCAGCAGGATTCAACCAGCGCCGCAAGATGCTGCGCGCCTCGCTGAAGGGAGTCCGCGCGGATATCGAGGATGTTCTGACTGCCACGGGCATCGCCCCAACGACGCGGGCGGAACAAGTGTCTTTGGAAGAATGGTGCGCCTTGGCGCGGGCGCTGAAAGGCTAGGACAGCCTTTCAGCCAATTGCATTATTCGGCGGCTTGCTTTTCGCCATCGCCACCATCGGTCGAGCCGTTGTCGGATGGCGTTGAATCCAACCCGAGATCAGCCTGATCCGCTTGCGGTTTCTTGCGCGGCGCACGGGGCTTGCGCGGCGCGCGCGGTTTCTTCGCCTTCGGCTCGGGCTTGCCTTCCGGCGTTTCAACCAGTCCACCTTCATCGGCGGCCGGCGCGACTTCTAGCACGTCGGTAGACTTCGCCTGTTTGTTTTCAGCCGAAGCCTCGGCTCGCGGTTGCGATTTCGCGACGTCAGGCTGGTTGCTGTCGTCGTTCTGCCGCGCCTCTGACGGCCTGGCGTCGTCGGACTGCTGATCCTGCCGCGTGTCCTCGCGTTCGCGCTGGCGATTCTGCTGTTCCTGCTGTTGCTGATGCTGTTCGCGCCGCGCTTCCTGCTCTTTCTGAGCCTCGCTCAGCAAGCGCGTGTAGTGCTCGGCATGCTGTTGGAAGTTCTCGGTAGCGACACGGTCATTCGACAACTGCGCATCGCGCGCAAGCTGCGTGTACTTGTCAATGATTTGCTGCGGCGTCCCGCGAACCTTACCCTCCGGACCGGAGCTGTCAAAAACACGGTTCACGATATTGCCCATCGAGCGGTTCCGGTTCTGTTTGGACCGCGAGCGTGACTTGGATGATCTCATCTTATACTGGTGCTCAGCCTTGTCTATTTTCTATATCCCGCCATCTGACCGGTTATTCGGTCGAATCTTCTGACTGGGTAATGTCTGGCTTGGTATCGGGGAGCGCCCTGCGGCACATCCTACCCAACGCCGACGTGTAAACCACGCTCCTTGGCGGGAAACAAGCAAAAAAGTGTCTATTGCTGTATTTCATTATAGAACGACGAACACGGCACGATTTCAGCGCCTACATTCTATCGCCTGAATTCAGCATAGACGACTCTGTCTCTCCCGTCGAGATCGGGAATGATCCGCAGGTTTTCAAGACCTGCAGCCCGCGCAAGTGCAGAAACCGCCTGTCCCTGCGAGGCACCGATTTCCAGCAGCAGCCGAGCGCCGGGCATCGCGTGGGCCGCCGCGCCGCCAATGATCTTGCGATAAGCATCCAATCCGTCCCCTCCCGGCGTCAACGCTTCGCGCGGTTCCCATTGCACAAGCTCCGGTTCCAGATCCGCCATTTCAGAATCGCTGATGTAAGGCGGATTCGACACGATCAGATCGAAACGCCCCTCGACATTCTGCCACCAGTCGGATTGTCGCAGATCAGCGCGATGCCCGACGCCCAGCGCATCCGCGTTACGGCGCGCAATAGAAAGCGCTTCATTTGAAACATCGACCCCGACGCCGGAAGTGGACGTTCTTTCATTTAGCAATGTCAAAAGGATACATCCACTTCCTAAACCTAAATCCAAGACATTCCCGAAGGGGCGTTCTAACGCAGCCTCAACCAGTATCTCGGTTTCCGGTCGTGGATCGAGCACCTGAGGACCAACCTCAAATCGGTGCCCAAAGAATTCACGATATCCAAGGATATGTGAGACAGGACGACGCCCCAGCCGCGCCTCAATGTAACCATGAAACCGGTCAGCCTGCTCATCCGTCATTGGTTCTGCAAGAAACAATACCAACCGTTCCCGCGGCTGTTTCAAAGCATGGGCGAGAAGAACACGTGCGTCACGCGATGGGTCCGGTATGCCGGCGGCTTTCAGGCGCTGGATTGCGGCGACCAGCAGTTGGTTGCCGGTCATGCCTCCATCTCGGCGAGCAGAGCCGCCTGATCATCGGCAGTCAGCGCGTCGACAAATTCGTCCAGGTCGCCCTGCATGACCTGATCCAACCGATATAACGTCATTCCGATGCGGTGATCAGATACGCGTCCTTGCGGAAAGTTATAGGTACGTATCCGCTCGGATCGATCGCCGGATCCCACCTGGCTTTTTCGACTGGCGGCGCGTTCGGCGTCCGCGCGCTGACGTTCCATGTCATAAAGGCGCGTCTTCAACACCTGCATCGCGATGGCACGGTTCTGGTGCTGGGATTTTTCCGAGCTGGTCACAACGATCCCGGTAGGAACATGAGTGATCCGGACGGCTGAATCCGTGGTGTTGACGTGCTGACCGCCTGCACCGCTGGCGCGCATCGTGTCGATGCGCAAATCTGACGGGTCGATATGGATATCGACATCCTCTGCTTCGGGCAGTACCGCGACGGTGGCGGCAGAAGTATGCACCCGACCGCCCGATTCCGTCGTTGGAACCCGCTGGACACGGTGTACACCGGATTCGTATTTGAGCCGCGCGAAAACACCGTCACCGCGAATATTGGCAACGACTTCCTTCACCCCGCCCAGTTCGGTTTCGGAAAACTCAAGGATATCGAATTTCCAGCCTCGCGCCTCGGCGTAACGCTGATACATGCGCAGCAGATCACCGGCGAACAGCGCCGCTTCCTCGCCGCCCGTACCTGGGCGAATTTCGATGATCGCGGGTCGCGCATCGGCGGCATCCTTGGGCAGCAATGCCACGCGCAGAGACTGTTCCAATTCGGGAAGCCGCGCTTTCATGCCCGGCAGTTCCTCTTCCGCCAGTTCGCGCATTTCCGGATCGGCGAGCATCGCCTCGGCTTCGGCAATGTCATCCAGAAGCTGACGGTAGGACCGAATTTCGGTGACCACGGGCTTGAGTTCGGAATACTCGCGCGCCAGTGTCGCGATTTCATCGCCAGATGCACCTTGCGCCATTTTGGCTTCGAGAAACTCGAAACGTTGCGTGATCTGGGCTAGTTTTTCATAAGGAACCATGTGCGGGGTGTTGCCGAGAACGGGGTCGTGGTCAAGATGGCATCTGCGAGAGCCAATCCTCCACCCGCTTGCGATTTACGCCCATATCCGACTTTCCGTAACGCGCGCGCGACCAGATCGCCAGCGACGTGCCGCCATCGTCCGGCACAGCATGCACGGTCAGGTAATCGGGGAAACCCCACACCAGCGACCGGATCTCGTAGGTCAGCATCCCGGTATCAACGGATCCGGCAAGATGTATGACACGCGGCGTGGACATCGCGATCTGGTCAAATGCCATCAATACGCCTTCCGCGTCTTCGTTAAAGACAGGCGTCGCGGCGTCCCCATTGTTTGGGCGGACCAGATAGCCTTGGGCCTTGCTCCATCCCTCAACGCGGAGCGGATCGACATGCCAGCGTGCCTCGTTGCTCGGTGCCACGCGCACCCATAGCCCGAAAGCGGCAACCAGAACAGCAATGATGATTGCGGTGTTGATCAGGATTTGCATGGCAGATCTCCGTTGAGGGTACGTATAAACTTTGCCGGATTCAGTGCCAATGCAAGCCGCTTCGGGTGGACATCGCCTCGTTCATCTGGGTTATTCGGACCAAACACAGGAAATACCGGACCAACCATGTCACATTTCGACGAAGCCCTGATCTTTGACCCGAACGGCGGAATGCCACGCCTGCTGGAAATCATGCGTGCGCTTCGGGATCCTGACCATGGCTGCCCCTGGGACATAGAACAGGACTCCGCCAGCATCGCTCCCTACACCATCGAGGAAGCTTACGAAGTCGCCGATGCTATCGAACGGCAGGACTGGCCGGAACTGGAGAAGGAGTTGGGCGATCTGTTGCTGCAATCGGTGTATCATGCGCAGATTGGCAAGGAACGAGGGCTATTCGACTTCGACAGCATCGCCAATACCATCGGTGACAAGATGGTTGCGCGGCACCCCCATGTCTTCGGTGATGAAAGCCGCAACAAAAGCGCGGCGCAGCAGACCGTGGATTGGGAAACGATCAAGGCACAGGAACGCGCAGGACGCGCGCAGCACGGGGTACTGGACGATGTCGCCCTGAACCTGCCAGCCCTGACACGCGCGGTGAAACTGCAAAAGCGTGCGGCGCGGGTGGGGTTCGACTGGGCCGAAACGGAACAGGTACTCGACAAGATCCGCGAAGAGACCCAAGAACTTGTCGAGGCGAAAGCGTTGCAGTCCCATGAGCATGTGACGGAAGAATTCGGAGATCTGCTGTTCGTGATGGCCAATCTGGCACGACATCTGAAGGTCGATCCCGAAGAAGCGTTACGGGCGGCGAATGCCAAGTTCACCAGGCGCTTTCGCAGTATCGAGGCGGCATTGTCGGAACGCGGGAAATCGCCGAACGAATCGGACCTTGAGGAAATGGATGCGCTTTGGAATGACGCCAAACGCATTGAAAAGGCAGCCCGATCCCCGGATGTGGCCTGACGCCAGCCAGCAAAGCTTGGCGTATGCGAAGCCGCCCTTGATACCCCTCTCGACACCCGCGCCGTTTTACCGCATGTCTGCATTTCTGCGCGAATTTGGTAACGAGGAGCCGTCATGTCGCCACGCAAAATCATCATCGATACCGATCCAGGTCAGGACGATGCTGTCGCAATCCTGCTGGCGCTGGCCTCGCCCGAAGATATTGATCTGCTCGGCCTGACGACCGTCGCTGGCAATGTGCCCTTGCCACTGACCACAAAAAACGCGCAGATCATCTGCGAGTTGGCGGGGAAGGCAAACACACCGATCTTCAAAGGCGCTGACGCCCCCCTCAAGCACAAGCTGGTCACAGCTGAACACGTGCATGGGGAAACGGGTCTCAATGGTCCGACCTTGCCTGACCCGACTATGCCGGTGCGAGATCAGCACGCCGTCGATTTCATCATCGACACCCTGCGCAACGAGGCATCAGACACTATCACGTTGTGTCCCCTGGGCCCGTTGACGAATATCGCGCTGGCTCTTCAGAAAGCGCCGGACATTGCGGATCGCATTCAGGAAATCGTCCTGATGGGCGGGGCTTACTTCGAGGTCGGCAATGTGACCCCCACGGCTGAATTCAACATCTATGTAGATCCGGAAGCGGCAGACATCGTGTTCAAATGCGGAGCACCGATCACGGTCATGCCGCTTGATGTGACGCATAAGGCGCTGACCACGCAAGAACATATTCAGGGTTTCCGAGACATGGACACCAAGGTCGGCCATGCTGTTGTCGAGTGGACCAATTTCTTTGAGCGGTTCGACAAGGAGAAATACAGCACCCCCGGCGCGCCCCTCCATGATCCTTGCGTCATTGCGTATCTGATCCGGCCTGACCTGTTTTCGGGCCGCTATATCAACGTCGAAATCGAGATCACCAGCGAACTGACACGCGGCATGACCGTGGCCGATTGGTGGGGGGTCACGGATCGCGAGCCCAACGCGACCTTCATGGGCGATGTGGATGCGGATGCGTTCTTCGCCTTGCTGACGGAACGGGTCGCACGCTTGTAAGCCATGGGGGCTGGCACGGCCCGCTTTGCGCACTTAGGTTAAGCCCAAAGCGAAAGTCCTGCCATGCCCCTGAATATCCCCTTCGACAACAGCTACGCCCGCCTGCCCGAGAGATTCTATGTCCGGCAAAACCCGGTTGCAGTGGCTGCACCCAAGCTGATCCGTTTCAACGCTGCGCTGGCTGATGAATTGGGGTTGAACCGTGAGGAAGCGACGGACAGCGAACTGGCGCAGGTCTTCTCCGGCAATTTGAATCCCGAGGGTGCCGAACCGCTGGCGCAGGCCTATGCCGGGCACCAGTTCGGCGGTTGGAGTCCTCAGCTTGGCGACGGTCGTGCCCTGCTGCTTGGCGAGATTATCGACCAGAACGGCCACCGGCGCGACATCCAATTGAAAGGCTCCGGTCCTACGCCGTTTTCCCGGATGGGCGACGGGCGTGCGTGGCTCGGTCCGGTGTTGCGCGAATACGTCGTCAGCGAGGCGATGCACGCGATGGGTATCCCCACGACGCGGGCGCTGGCGGCCGTTGAAACGGGCGAGCAGGTTTTCCGCGAAACAACCTTGCCCGGCGCGATCCTGACGCGCGTGGCCTCCAGCCATATCCGCGTGGGCACTTTCCAGTTCTTTGCCGCGCGCGGCGATGTGGAGGCGATACAGGTTTTGACAGACCATGTGATCGCGCGACATTACCCTCATGTCGACTCCGCGCTGGAATTGCTGGGCGCGGTAATCGATGCGCAGGCGGATCTGGTCGCCAGATGGCTCGGCATCGGCTTCATTCACGGGGTTATGAACACTGACAACTGTCATATCGGCGGAGAAACCATCGATTACGGCCCCTGCGCATTCATGGATCGTTTCGAAGCAAACAAGGTCTTCAGTTCCATCGACCAGTTCGGGCGCTACGCCTATGATCAACAGCCCGACATCGCGATGTGGAACCTTGCGCAGTTTGCGACCTGCCTGTTGCCGCTGATTGACGAGGACAAAGACATCGCCGTGAAGCGTGCGACAAAAGCCATTCACGCATTTCCTGATATCTTCACCCAAAAGTGGCTGGCGGTGTTCCGGGCAAAACTGGGGCTGACTGACCCTGACGATGGCGACAAGGCGCTGATCCATGGATTACAAAGCGCGATGCAAGGCGCTGGCGTCGATTTCACCAACTTCTTCCGCGCGCTTACAGACAGGCGGCCCGTCGATAGCTCCGAAGCACAAGCTGCGATGGACAGTTGGATGACGGCCTACCAATCCCGGTTGGACCAACAGGGCGGCAAAGCGGACGCCAAGATGATGGAACGCGCGAATCCGGTCGTTATTCCACGCAATCATCGGATCGAGGAAATGATCACTACGGCAATCGCAGGCAATTACGATCCTTTCGAGCGGCTCCTCGGTGCAGTGATTAATCCGTTTGATCCGGATGCGCCCGAAGACTTGCGCCAACCACCCGCCCCCGAAGAGGAAGTCCAACGAACCTTCTGCGGCACCTAGACCCGAAACCGCTTTGATCACCCGCCCGCCGATGCTACGAAGAAGCAGTCGCAACGGGTAGGCCGATGAATACATTACAGATTGCATCGCTGGTGGTTGTGCTTGCCGGACTGTTCGGCGCAGTCAATTCGATCTTTCTGAAACTGCCCGCCTCCATCGGTATTCTGGCCGTTTCACTGATCGCCTCCATTGGCGTCTTGCTGATCGATCTGGCCATTCCGGGCCTCGGGATCGCGGACAGCATTCGCACGCTGGTCAATGAGCTGCATTTTTCCGAGGCCTTGCTGGAAGGCATGTTGGGACTGTTGCTGTTTGCCGGTGCGTTGCATGTGAACGTGTCGGACCTGCGCAAGCAATGGGTGGTCGTGCTGGTCATGGCGACGATCGGTGTCGGTATATCGACTGTGCTGTTCGGGATGGGCGCGGTCGCGATCTTCGGGATGCCTTTGATCGTCGCGCTGGTGTTCGGCGCGATCGTGTCACCCACCGACCCCGTCGCCGTGCTTGGGGTGCTGCGTGAATCCGATCTTGACCCAACGCTTGAGACCCAGATCGCCGGCGAGAGCCTGTTCAATGACGGCGTGGGGTATGTGCTGTTTCTGGTATTGGTCGGGCTGGCCTTTCCAACACTCGGTGAACATCACGCCGACGGCGCATGGGGACCGTTCGTCCTGTTCTTTCGTGAAGCACTGGGGGGCGCACTCCTCGGGCTGGTTCTCGGCTGGATCACCTTCCGCATCATGCGCAGCTTCGACGACTATCCGGTGGAGGTGCTGTTGACGCTCGGACTGGCCTTCGGCGGCTATGCGCTCGCCGATGCCATCGGTGTGTCTGCGCCCATTGCAGCCGTGACTGCCGGCCTTCTGATCGGTGAACACGGCTCGACTTTTGCCATGAGCAAGCAAACCCGCGAAGCCGTGGACGGGTTCTGGAAGATGGTCGATGCGATCCTGAATGCGTTGCTCTTCATGATGATCGGATTCGAATTGTTCTTCGTAACCTTCTCGGGTGACATGCTCCTGGCGAGTATCGCGGCGATTGCCATGGCCTTGCTGGCGCGACTGGCCGCTGTTGCAGTTCCCGTTCTTGCGATGCGCCGGGCGCATGACTTCGTCCCCGGTGTCATCCCGATCATGACATGGGGCGGGCTGAAAGGCGGGATATCCATCGCACTTGCGCTGTCGCTACCCAATTCCGAATGGAAGCCCGAAATACTGACCGCAACCTATGTGATTGTCGTCTTCTCGATCCTCGTTCAAGGCCTTACGGTCGGCAGGGTTGCCAGACACTACGGAAAGCCTGCCTGACCCCATGAGACATTTCGACTATTTCGTATTGGACGTGTTCACTGACCAGGTCTTTGGCGGCAACCCATTGGCCGTTCTGCCCGACGCGCGCGGGTTGAACACGGGCGAGATGCAGCGTATCGCCCGCGAATTCAACTTTTCCGAAACCGCCTTCGTTTTGCCGCCTGAAAGCGACGATGCAACGGCTCGGCTACGTATATTCGATCCGAAGAACGAACTGCCCTTCGCCGGGCATCCGACCGTTGGCACCGCCATCTGCCTTGCGCAACAAGGCTCCGTTTTCGGGCAATCGATATCGGATTATCTCGTTCTGGATGAAAACGTCGGACCGATTGAGTGCGCCGTGGCGAACGAGGACGATCTGTGGTCGGCAAGCTTTACGACGCTGGCACCTTTCGAATATCTTGATGAGCTTCCGGTTGATCTCGTCGGAAAATGCCTTGGCCTGCCCACGTCAACCGTTCGAACGGATGGGCATGCGCCGATCATCGTATCCAAAGGCCTACCCTTTTGCGTGATCGAACTGGACAGCGAAGCCGATCTCGCACGCATCCGCATCGATCAACAGGCCTTGCGGGATGCGCAGCGGCGTTTTGGCCCCGACGAAGAACCGCTGGCGCTATACGTGTATTCCAATCAAGGGGACGGCGGCATCGCCGCGCGGATGTTCGCACCTTTCAGCGGCATCCCCGAAGATCCTGCGACCGGCAGCGCGGCGGCAGCTTTGGCCGCACTTCTCTGTGATGTCACCGAAGCACCCGTCGATCTGGAAATTCGGCAAGGCGCGCAGATGGGTCGACCCAGCACGATCTTCGCCTATGCCGAAACGCAAGAGGGCGGCGTTTCGCTCGTCTCCATCTCCGGCACAGCGGTCACGGTCATGCAAGGCAGGATGACACTGCCGGAAACGGGGTAGCCGCACACACGTCGATGGGGTAATCCCATTGAACGAGTGTAGAACGAGCCCGCCATGCGAAGAACCATTCTGGAACGCTGCGAATCTCACGGTTTGCGCCTGACCGAGCAACGCCGGATCATTGCGCAGGTGCTTGAAGACGCGACCGACCATCCGGATGTGGAAGAACTTCATCAACGCGCGGTAAAGCTGGATGAGAACATCTCCATCGCCACGATCTACCGCACGGTGAAGCTGTTCGAGGAATCCGGCATTCTGGAAAAGCGCGAATTCGGCGACGGGCGCGCCCGCTACGAAACGGCGGGGCGCGACCACCATGATCATCTGATCGACTTGAAGACAGGCGAGGTGATCGAGTTCGTGGACGAAGAAATCGAACAGTTGCAGGAACGTATCGCCCGGAAACTCGGCTATCGGCTGACCGGCCATCGGCTGGAACTATACGGTGTGCCGATCAAGCGTTAAACTGGTTTCCTTTAGGGAACATGCGGCCCCTTGCAAACCACGTTGACGCAGTGCAGCATACATTGCTGTAGCGCGGCGTTAGCGTGCAACAGTTCAAGGGAGAGCCGATATATGACCGAGTTCAACAAGATTTTGATCGCCAACCGCGGCGAGATCGCCATCCGGATCATGCGGGCGGCGAATGAACTCGGGAAACGAACGGTCGCGGTTTATGCCGCAGAGGACAAGCTGAACCTGCACCGGTTCAAGGCGGACGAGGCCTATCTGATCGGTGAAGGTCTGGGGCCGGTCGCGGCTTACCTGTCGATTGACGAAATCATCCGCGTGGCCAAGGACTCCGGCGCCGATGCCGTACATCCGGGCTATGGCCTGCTGTCAGAAAATCCCGAACTGGTCGAGGCCTGCGCGAAGAACGGCATCGTCTTCATCGGCCCCAAGGCCGAAACCATGCGTGCGCTTGGCGACAAGGCGTCAGCGCGTCAGGTGGCGATCAAGGCGGGTGTGCCCGTGATCCCCGCCACCGAGGTGCTGGGCGACGACATGGACAAGATCCGCAAGCAGGCGGCCGAAATCGGCTACCCTCTGATGCTCAAGGCCAGCTGGGGCGGCGGCGGGCGCGGGATGCGACCGATCATGTCCGAAGACGAGCTTGAGGAGAAGGTCAAGGAAGGTCGCCGCGAAGCCGAAGCCGCTTTCGGCAATGGCGAAGGCTATCTGGAAAAGATGATCCAGCGCGCCCGCCATGTCGAGGTCCAGATCCTGGGCGACACGCAGGGCAATATCTATCACCTGTGGGAACGCGACTGTTCTGTGCAGCGTCGCAACCAGAAGGTGGTCGAGCGCGCGCCCGCCCCCTACCTGTCCAGCGCACAGCGTGAACAACTGTGCAAGCTGGGCCGCAAGGTCGCCGAGGCGGTGAATTACGAATGCGCCGGCACCGTCGAATTCCTGATGGATATGGAAACGGGCGAGTTCTACTTCATCGAGGTGAATCCGCGCGTGCAGGTCGAGCACACGGTGACCGAGGAAGTCACGGGCATCGACATCGTGCGCGCGCAGATCCTGATCGCGGAAGGCAAGTCGCTGACCGAAGCCACCGGGATCGCCAGCCAGTATGACGTCACGCTGAAGGGCCATGCGATCCAGTGTCGCGTGACAACGGAAGACCCGCAGAACAACTTCATTCCCGATTACGGACGCATCACGGCCTACCGGTCGGCCAGTGGCATGGGCATCCGGCTGGATGGGGGCACGGCCTATGCCGGTGCGGTCATCACGCGGTACTATGACAGCCTTCTGACCAAGATCACCGCATGGGCCCCCACGCCCGAAGCGGCGATTGCGCGCCTCGACCGCGCGCTGCGGGAGTTCCGCGTGCGTGGCGTGTCCACCAACATCGCCTTTGTCGAAAACCTGCTGCAACATCCGACATTCCTGTCGAACGAATACCACACGAAGTTTATCGACCAGACGCCGGAACTGTTCGACTTCAAGGCCCGTCGCGACCGCGCTACCAAGCTGTTGACCTATATCGCGGACATATCGGTCAACGGGCATCCTGAAACCACCGGCCGCCCGAAGCCCCCCGCCGATGCCCGCCCGCCGCGTGCACCGAATGTGCGCGGGAAGGACATACCCGACGGCACCCGCCAGATCCTTGATGAGAAGGGCCCGCAGGCCGTTGCCGACTGGATGAAGGATCAGAAGCGTCTGCTGCTGACCGACACCACGATGCGCGATGGGCACCAGTCACTGCTGGCCACGCGGATGCGGTCGGTGGATATGCTGCTCGTCGCGCCCGCCTATGCCGCGAACCTGTCGCAACTATTCTCCGTCGAATGCTGGGGCGGTGCTACGTTCGACGTGGCGTACCGCTTCTTGCAGGAAGACCCGTGGAAACGCCTGCGCGATCTGCGCGCGAGGATGCCCAACCTTATGACGCAGATGCTGCTGCGCGCCTCGAACGGTGTAGGTTACACAAACTACCCTGACAATGTGGTCGAAAGCTTCGTCAAACAGGCGGCGGAAAGCGGCGTCGATGTGTTTCGCGTCTTCGACAGCCTGAACTGGGTCGAAAACATGCGCGTCGCGATGGATGCGGTGGTCGAGGCCGGAAAGGTCTGCGAAGGCACCATCTGTTACACCGGCGACATCCATGATCCCGACCGCGCGAAATACAACCTGAAATACTATGTCGAGATGGGCAAATCACTGCGCGACGCGGGTGCTCATGTCCTTGGCCTGAAAGACATGGCGGGGCTGCTGAAACCGGGTGCAGCAAGGCAGCTGATCACCGCGCTGAAGGACGAGGTCGGCCTGCCCATCCATTTCCACACGCATGACACCAGCGGCATCTCCGCCGCCACGGTTCTGGCAGCCGCCGATGCGGGGGTGCATGCGGTGGATGCGGCGATGGACGCGTTCTCTGGCGGCACGTCCCAGCCCTGCCTTGGGTCCATCGTTGAAGCCATGCGCCATTCCGACCGCGACACGGGGCTGGACATCGAAGCGATCCGCGAGATTTCCAACTATTGGGAGGCCGTGCGCACCCAGTATACGGCGTTCGAATCCGGTCTCGAAGCCCCTGCATCCGAGGTCTACCTGCACGAAATGCCCGGTGGCCAGTTCACCAACCTCAAGGCGCAAGCACGATCATTGGGTCTGGAAGAACGCTGGCACGAGGTCGCCAAGACCTACCAGGACGTGAACCAGATGTTTGGCGATATCGTGAAGGTCACACCATCATCGAAAGTCGTGGGTGACATGGCGCTGATGATGGTCAGCCAGGGGCTGACACGGGAACAGGTCGAAGACCCGAAAACCGATCTGAGCTTCCCCGATTCCGTCATCGACATGTTCCGCGGCAATCTGGGCCAACCGCCGGGTGGCTGGCCCGATGCGCTCAGCAAGAAGATACTGAAGGGCGAGAAGCCGTCCACCGACCGTCCGGGCAAACACCTCGACCCCGTCGATCTGGAAAAGACGCGCAAGGAGCTGTCCAAACAACTCGAAGGGCTGGACGTCAGCGACGAAGACCTCAACGGCTACCTGATGTATCCCAAGGTGTTCCTCGACTACAAAGGGCGTCACAAGGATTACGGCCCCGTCCGCACCCTGCCCACGCCCGTCTATTTCTACGGCATGGAACCGGGCGACGAGACATCCGTTGAAATCGATCCGGGCAAGACCTTGGAAATCGTGTGCCAGGCCATCAGCGAAACCAATGAAGAGGGTGATGTTAAGGTCTTCTTCGAACTGAACGGCCAGCCCCGCGTCATTCGTGTGAAGGACCGTCACAGCACGGGCGCCACCGCCGCGCGACCCAAGGCTGAAGCTGGCAACCCGAACCATATCGGCGCGCCCATGCCCGGCGTCGTCGCCAGCGTTGCCGCGCAGGCGGGTGCCAAGGTGAAAGCGGGGGATCTGCTGCTGACCATCGAGGCAA
Organism: Qingshengfaniella alkalisoli; assembly: GCF_007855645.1. Taxonomy (GTDB): domain Bacteria; phylum Pseudomonadota; class Alphaproteobacteria; order Rhodobacterales; family Rhodobacteraceae; genus Qingshengfaniella; species Qingshengfaniella alkalisoli. The sequence continues at coordinate 570,655 of NZ_CP042261.1, read as the reverse complement.
TGAAGATGGAAACGGGACTGCACGCTGAACGCGACGCGACGATCAAGGCGGTCCACGTCACCCCCGGCGCGCAGATCGACGCCAAGGACCTGTTGGTCGAACTGGAATGAGCAATCGCCATCTCGCCATGGTCGCGATCCTCGTGCCCGATTACGATGCAGGGATCGACTTCTTCGTGGGACAGCTCGGCTTCGACCTGCTCGAAGACACCGATCTGGGCGATGGCAAGCGCTGGGTTCGTGTGGCGCCAGAAGGCGCGCAAACTCAGTTCTTGCTGGCCCGCGCTATCGGGGATCAGCGCGATTCAATCGGACGTCAAGGCGGGGGTCGCGTCTGGCTGTTCCTTGAAACAGATGACTTCGACAGGGATCACCGAGCCATGCTGGCCGCCGGGATCACCTTCGAGGAAGCCCCGCGTAGCGCCCCCTACGGCAAGGTTGCCGTCTTCAACGACCCGTTCGGCAATCGTTGGGATCTGATTGAATTCAGCCGCGATCCCGACTGAGAATTTTGCCATTTTTGCCGATTTCCCCCTTGCACCCGTCCGGCGCTCCGACTAGATACGCGCTCACCTAATGATGCGGGCGTAGCTCAGGGGTAGAGCATAACCTTGCCAAGGTTAGGGTCGGGCGTTCGAATCGCCTCGCCCGCTCCATTAGGTCAAAACTTTCCGGTTGCGGGCGTAGCTCAGGGGTAGAGCATAACCTTGCCAAGGTTAGGGTCGGGCGTTCGAATCGCCTCGCCCGCTCCAGGAAGTTCTTTTCCAGACATCTTTCCATTCTTCCTTGGTTGCCGTTGCGGGATCAATAGGCCAGCGTTTCTGCGGTTGCATGAATGGGAGAATCAGATGGAACCTTGGCCCCCGGCGTTCAGCGTGGAAGGCGAACACGTCGCTGTCGTACCTCTTGATCGTACTCATGAAGACGCATTGAAGATCGCAGCCGCTGACGGCGAACTGCACCGCCTGTGGTACACGCTTGTGCCATCCCCGGAAGGCATGCGGGCGGAAATCGAGCGTCGGCTTGCCCTGCGCGAAACAGGTTCGATGCAGCCCTTCACGATCATGTCCAAGACGACGGGCGAGCCTGTCGGGATGACCACCTATATGAACATCGACGCGCCCAACCGTCGGGTCGAGATCGGATCGACCTGGTATCGCAAATCCGTGCAACGCAGCCCGCTGAACACGGAATGCAAGCTACTGCTGTTGCGCCATGCGTTCGAGACGCTGGATTGTATTGCCGTGGAATTTCGGACCCATTTCCTGAACCAGCAAAGCCGCCGCGCGATCGAACGGTTGGGCGCGAAACTCGACGGGATTCTGCGCTCGCACCAGATTTCGCCCAACGGCACCACGCGCGACACGGCCGTCTATTCGATCATCGCCTCCGAATGGCCAGCAATAGAGGCGAATCTCATGTGGCAATTGGACAAGCCGCGCGACTGAGCCACAAGCCCGCTATTGGAAAGCGCCCCTGCCCCGTCTATACCGCGCGGGTCAGTTGATAGGACGAAGCTCATGCGCACCGCCACCGTTACCCGCAAGACGGCCGAAACCGACATCTCGGTCGAGATCAATCTCGACGGCACCGGCACTTATGACAATCAGACCGGTGTCGGTTTCTTTGATCACATGCTGGACCAGCTTGCCCGCCACGCGCTGATCGACATGACGATCCGTGCGACGGGCGATCTGCATATCGATGATCACCACACGGTCGAGGACACCGGCATCGCGATCGGTCAGGCACTGGTGCAGGCCATGGGTGACAAGCGCGGCATCCGACGCTATGGGGCCTGCCTGTTGCCGATGGATGATGCGCTGGTGCGGACGGCGCTCGATCTGTCGGCACGGCCTTTCCTGATCTGGAACGTGGATATCCCGACGCAGAAAATCGGCGCGTTCGACACTGAATTGGTGCGCGAGTTCTTTCAGGCCCTCAGCACCCATGGCGGCATCACCCTGCATGTCGATGCACTGCACGGTGTGAACAGCCACCACATTGCGGAAGCGGCTTTCAAGGCGGTCGCGCGCGCATTGCGCGACGCGCTGGAGGTCGACCCCCGCAAATCAGACGCGATCCCGTCCACGAAAGGTTCGCTGTGACCATGACGACCGTTATCGTGGATTACCAGTCGGGGAACCTGCACTCGGCGCAGAAGGCCTTTCAGCGCATGGCGGCGGAAACGGATGCGGGTGACGTGATCGTCACCTCGTCCCCCGACGATGTGGCCCGCGCCGACCGGATTGTTCTGCCGGGTGACGGCGCCTTTCCCGCCTGTCGTGAAGGGCTTGCCAGCTATGACGGGCTGTTCGAGGCCATGAATGAAGCCGTGCATAAGCGTGGCGTGCCGTTCCTGGGCATCTGCGTGGGCATGCAACTTCTGGCGACATGGGGCCGCGAATACCGCGATACGCCCGGCTTCGACTGGATCGGCGGCGAAGTCGTGAAGATCGAACCCGATGACGCATCCATGAAGGTCCCGCATATGGGCTGGAACGAACTGGCGTTCGACAACCCCCACGCGATTCTGGATGGTGTGGAGCAAGGCGCACATGCCTATTTCGTGCACTCCTACCATTTCCGCGTGGACGACCCGGCCGACCGGATCGCCCATGTGGATTATGGCACCGACATCACGGCCATCATCGCCAAGGGACCAGTGATTGGCATGCAGTTCCACCCGGAAAAGAGCCAGTCGGCGGGCCTGAGGATGATCGCGAATTTCCTGACCTGGACGCCCTGATCACCGCACACGCACCCATGTCTGGCTGCGACAGATCGCGATGACGCAGCCCGATACCTCCAAGCGATCCCCGGCGAGTTCCATCTTGGAATTATAGGTCTTGTCGCGATCAGGCGCATAAACCTTCCCGTCGCCATATATCCCGTCCCCCTTGGGCACCATGTCCCAGATGATCGGCTTGCCGATGGTCTCCGACGCGATGGGCTGACCTTGGCCATCAAACGCCGTGCGAATGGTACCACACAGTTTCGCGCCGCAAGGGGCCACTTCGATATGTGCGAATCTTCCGTTGTCGTCAGGCTGTGTCTGCCAGATGCCTTCGACATCATCTGCAGCAGCAGCACCGGCGATCAACGTCAGCGTCGCCGCCATGTAGATAGCATTTCTCATATATGTCCTCCTCTCCGTGCAGCTAGCGCGCGTATTCTGGTTACGTTCAACAGTAACGTCGGGTTCTATCTTATTGCCCGGCAGTCTTGGCTTGGCGCGCCGGACATGCGACAGAGCGGCACAGATTTCAGACGGATGATGACAGATGATCCTATACCCCGCGATCGATTTGAAAGACGGCAATTGCGTTCGGCTCCTGAAGGGTGAGATGGACAAGGCCACGGTCTTCAACGACGACCCCGCCGCACAGGCGCGCGCGTTTCAGGATGCGGGCTGCGAATGGCTGCACCTGGTCGATCTGAACGGCGCATTCGAAGGCCAGCCGGTCAATGGTGGCGCGGTCGAACGCATTCTGGATGCCACCGATATCCCTGCCCAGCTTGGCGGCGGTATCCGCGACATGGCCACTATCGAGACCTGGCTCAAGAAAGGCATCCGCCGCGTGATCCTCGGCACCGTCGCCGTCGAAAACCCCGATCTGGTGGTTGAGGCCGCCAAAGCCTTCCCCGGACAGGTTGCCGTGGGTCTCGATGCCCGCAATGGCAAGATTGCAACACGGGGCTGGGCCGAGGAAACGCATTACCTCGTGACCGACCTTGCGCAGAAGTTCGAGGATGCGGGCATTGCCGCGATCATCTACACCGACATCGAACGCGACGGCGCGATGGGTGGCCCCAACATCAGCGCCACGGCGGCACTGGCCAACGCGGTGAACGTCCCCGTCATCGCATCGGGGGGCGTCAGCAGCCTCGATGACCTGATCGCGCTGCGCGACTGCGACGCCCCGTTGAACGGGGCGATTTCCGGTCGCGCGATCTATGACGGCGCGCTGGATCTGGCCGAGGCGCTGAAGGTCCTGCGCTGACCGATGTCGCGCCGCTACTGGATCGTCACCGCTCTCTTCCTGCTGGCGGGACTCGCGCCCCTGATATCAGCCTTCACCGCCGCCATGATAGCGGGCAGTTTCGGATGTCGTCTGGATGAAGGTAACGCGCATCCTTGCGTGATCCTTGGTCATGACTGGGGCGATCTGCTGTATTCGATGGGCGTGGCGTTCTGGCTGTTCTTCTTCACCGGCGGCCTGTTCCTGATCGGCGCCGGTATGACGATTTTCGGCTGGATCAGATCCCTGACCCGCAAGCGCACCTGAGCAGGGGCTTTCCCTCGCACGCAAGCAAGGCTAACAGTGGGCCGCAAGCCCGAAGGACGCAGACCATGCTCAAGACCCGCATCATCCCCTGTCTGGACGTCAAGGACGGACGCGTCGTCAAGGGCGTGAACTTCGTCGATCTGATCGACGCAGGCGACCCGGTCGAGGCAGCCAAGGCCTATGATGCCGCAGGTGCAGATGAACTTTGTTTTCTGGATATCAACGCCACGCATGAAAATCGCGGCACGATGTACGATCTGGCCCGGCGCACCGCGGAACACTGCTTCATGCCCCTGACAATCGGCGGGGGCGTGCGGACCGCCGATGACGTGCGCAACCTGCTGCTGGCGGGTGCCGACAAGGTCAGCTTCAACTCCGCCGCCGTAGCCGATCCCGACGTGGTGGCACGCGCCGCAGACCGCTTCGGCAGCCAGTGCATCGTCGTCGCCATCGACGCGAAGACCGTGGAGTCCGGTCGCTGGGAAATCTTCACCCATGGCGGCCGGAAACCGACCGGTATCGACGCGGTGGAATTTGCCCGCACGGTCACGAAAAAGGGCGCAGGCGAGATATTACTGACCTCGATGGACCGCGACGGGACGCGCGCGGGGTTCAACATCCCACTGACCCGCGCAATCACGGATGCCGTGTCCGTTCCCGTCATCGCATCGGGTGGCGTGGGCAGTCTGGACCATCTCGTCGAAGGGGTAAAAGAGGGCCACGCAAGCGCCGTGCTCGCCGCGTCCATCTTCCACTTCGGCGACCACACGATCGGTGAAGCCAAGCAGCACATGGCCAATGCCGGAATCCCGATGAGGATGGAATGAATATTCTCGCTGACCTCGCCCAGACGATCGACGCCCGCAAAGGCGCGAACCCCGACAGTTCATGGACCGCAAAACTATTGTCGCGCGGCCCGGAGAAATGCGCCGAGAAGTTCGGAGAAGAAGCCATCGAGGCCATCATCGCCTGCACCAAGGGTGATCGCGACGAGCTGGTCTATGAATGCGCCGACACGCTCTACCACATGCTCGTGATGCTTGCCGCGCGGGATGTGCCGTTCGACGAGGTTCTCGCCGAACTCAAGCGCCGCAGCGGAATTTCCGGGATCGAAGAAAAAGCCGCCCGCTAACCGATCAGCCGCGGGTATTCCGCCTTCGGGCAACGGTTCTGGACGACATCGATTCCCTTGGCCTGCGCGCGTTCAGCAGCTTCTTCATTGGTGACGCCGATCTGCATCCAGATGGTGTGCAGGCCCGGCAGCACCTCCAACGCCTCGTCCACGACAGGCCCGACCTGCTCGGATCGCCGAAAGATATCGACCATGTCGACCGGGATGCTGGCGGGAATATCGGACAGACTCGCATAGACGATCTCGCCATAAAGCTCCTGCCCCGCAAGCCCGGGATTGATGCCGATCACACGATAGCCTTTGGACCGCAGGAATTCCCCGACATAGTGGCTCGGGCGTTCCGGTTTCGCTGACGCGCCCACCAAGGCAATGACTTTCGTGCGACGCAGAATAGTTTCGATTTGCCGGTCGGTTTCGTCCATCAGTCGCTTCCCTTAAAAAACGCCCGGACGAGGTCCGGGCGCCAGAGTTGAGGAACGAGGGACAATACAGGAGAGCAGCTGTTCCATTTCTGCCCTCATGCAATCGAGATAATCACAGCTTGCTCCGATGAAAGTGCGGTCACCACAGTGTGATCAGCCTTAATCTATGATCTCGTCGATCAAATCGAATGCCTCCGACAGGAAGCGACGGGTCAAGGTCTTCTTCTTGCTTTTCTTTTTCTTCGTCGTTCTGGCTTTTTTTAGAGGTCTTGGATGACCCGGCGTATCCGGGCGCGCGGCGCGTTCGACCACATCTCTGCGAATGGCCTTCAGGTTGCTCAGCGGCGCACCACAGGCGCTGCACGCCAACTCATGCTGCGTCCGCCCCGTCAGCACCAGCGCGGCACGCGTTCCGCAGTAGCAGCATGTCGCGATCTTCGTGTTATGCGGCATGGCCACCCTGGCGCTGCGCGGTCGCGTATAGCGCAACCGCAGCCGCGTTAGATACGTTCAACGATCCGAATTCACGCGCGAATGGAATCTTCACCAGCATGTCGCAGGTTTCCTTCGTCTTCTCGCGCAGTCCCGGCCCCTCAGCGCCCATCACGAGTGCAACCGGGCGCGCCGCATGACCGATCACGGCATTATCGACGCTGACCTCGGCCGTTCCGTCCAGCCCGAGCAGGACATAGCCCATATCGCGAAGTTCCCCCATGCTCGTCGCCAAATTCTTCACCCTCAGATAGGGTTGCCGTTCCAAAGCACCAGAGGCCGTTTTCGCCAAAGCCCCCGTTTCGGGCGCCGCGTGGCGTTGTGTCGCGATCACCGCGCATGCCCCGAATACCTCGGCCGACCGCAAAATCGCTCCCACGTTATGCGGGTCGGTCACGCGGTCCAGAAGCACCACAAGAGGCGCAGCATCGCCTTGGGGCACGCATCGGTCACCTACACTGCCCCAATCCAGCGGCTTGACCTCCAGCGCGGCACCCTGATGCACCGATCCCGGATCAAGCGGCGCAGAGAACTTGCGCGCATCGACGATCTCCGGCTCTATGCCACCCTGCTCGACCGCATCGCCCAGCCGATCGGCCGCATTGCGCGTCAAAATCAGCTGCTTCTTTTCACGTGCTGGATTAAGCAGCGCATCGCGCACCGCGTGCAGGCCGAACAGCCATACCGTTTCCTTCGCCGCCACGCGCCGCAACTGTTCTTTTTCGATGACCCATTTCGGCTTTTTGTTCACGGAAATATCCTTGGTTCCAAGAGGTCGGGACAATGATACATGCCCTTGCGTCTGACAAGGATTTTTCTGGTTGACGCCCCAGAACGCTACGGATATTCCACGCCCCACGTCAGGGCGACGTGCTGCAAGGTGCGGCAGCGGACTGTAACTCCGCCGGGGAGACCCACGCCTGGTTCGATTCCAGGGTCGCCCACCATTTTCTCCTGCCAAGCAGTTGAGATCGTGGTGTTTCATGATCAACGACCCACTGCCGCACGACAGAATCCCGACGACTGATCGCCAATCGACAGATCAGATGGATCAAGTTTTCAGACCGACGATGACGAAGGAACATTCCAGTGGTACCCGCGACCGGACTCGAACCGGTACGCCGTAAAGGCAAGGGATTTTAAGTCCCCAGTGTCTACCATTCCACCACGCGGGCCGCAGCAGGTGCGCGGACAATACTCATGTGACACCGCGTGTAAAGACGGCAATACCGCTTTCGGGTGACCCTTCCGCGCGATTGGGCTACGCAGTCATCAAACGCCAGACGTAAAGGTGCACCATGTTCCCCATCAGGGACCACAACCCTTCCAATTCGACACCCTTTGTCAATTACGCGCTGATCATGATCAACGTCGTGGTGTTTCTGGGCTATCAATCGATCTTCCAGAACCCGCAACTTCTGGGCCAGTTCTTCTGGAACTACGCCATCATTCCCGCGCGGATCACGCAAGGCGACGGCCTGACCGGGATGATCACCTCGATGTTCCTGCATGGGGGTTGGATGCACCTGCTGGGCAACATGCTGTTCTTGTTCATCTTCGGCGACAATCTGGAAGACCAGCTCGGCCACACGCTCTATCTGGCCTTCTACATGGCTTGCGGTATCGCGGCGGGTCTCGCGCAGGTGATGACGTCCCCCTTGTCTACTGTGCCGCTCGTGGGCGCATCGGGTGCCATCGCCGGCGTCATGGGGGGCTATCTTCTGATGTTTCCGCGCGCCCGCGTCGATGTCACCCTGATCATCATCATCTTCTTCAAGATCTTCCCGATGCCCGCATGGGTAACGCTGGGCATCTGGTTTGCCCTGCAACTGTTCAATGGCGCGGGATCCATGACAGGCGAAGGCGGCGTCGCCTATTGGGCGCATATCGGCGGCTTCGTCGCGGGCGCAGTCCTGATCCTGCCCCTGTGGCTGTCCAAGGGCGGCCCCGCCTTCTGGCGCCGCACCCATGGCCATCCAGAGCACCCGGAGGCACGCTACCGCATGTCCCGCACCAGCATCCCAACCGTCAGAAGGAAACGCTAATGCCATCCCACAGACGCCTGACCTGCCATTGCGGCGCGGTCGAGCTTCGTATCAGGCTCGCAAACGATGATTTCTCCGACGCGCGACGCTGCGACTGCAGCTATTGCCGCCGCCGCGGAGCCATCGCCGTATCCGTCGCCCTGCCCGATCTCGAAGTGATCAAGGGCGCCGAGGCGCTCAGCCTGTACCAATGGGGCACGAAGGCGGCAGAACATTACTTCTGCGCCACATGCGGGATCTACACGCACCATCGCCGCCGGTCCAACCCGAACCAGTACGGCGTGAATGCGGGCGCGATCGAGGGCGTCAACCCGCGTGATCTTGGGGAAGTGCCGTGGGCGGACGGCGTGAACCACCCGTCCGACAGGTAATTATTCGTCGCGGACGAGCTTCACGAGCTGATCGAACAGGGGCTCGTTCGCACAGATCACCGCGCGGTCATCCATGATATCGCGGCCTTCGCGCACGGGCGCCAGCAGACCACCGGCTTCCTTCACGATCAAAAGACCCGCCGCCATGTCCCAGGAATTGAGGCCGCGTTCCCAGAACCCGTCATAGCGGCCCGCAGCCACATAGGCGAGATCCAGCGCCGCTGCGCCCCAGCGCCGCACGCCCGCTGTTTGCGGCAGGATACGCGCCAGATCCTGCAGCGTCGCCGGCAGATCGGCACGCCCGCCAAAGGGCAGCCCCGTGGCGAATACCGCCTCGATCATCCGGTTGCGGCCCGACACGCGCAGACGCTGGCTGTTATTCAGCCACGCACCCGCGCCTTTTTCGGCGTAGAACATCTCGTCCTTGGCCGGATCGAACACGACGCCCGCGACGATCTCGCCCTTATGTTCCAGCGCGATCGAGATTGCCCAATGCGGCATGCCGTGCAGGAAGTTGGTGGTTCCGTCCAGCGGGTCCACGATCCAGCGGCGTGTCGGATCAGCGCCCTCGATTTCCTTGCCGCTTTCCTCGGCCAGCCAACCGTAATTCGGCCGCGCGCCAAGCAATTCTTCCTTCAGGATTTTCTCCGCCGCAATATCGGCGCGCGACACGAAATCCCCCGGCCCTTTCATCGTGGCCTGAAGGTTCTCGACCTCACGAAAGTCCTTGACCAGCGACCGGCCCGCCTTGCGTGCGGCCTTGATCATGACATTGATATTTGCGCTGCCCTGCATCGGATGCTCCTGAAACTACGGGGGCGCGTATACTTGGCAAGTCCCGCGATGCCAAGGCTTTGCGGCCCTCCCGCGCTACGTCACTTTTCGGGATCGGGCGCGGCTTGCAGCTTCAACGGCTCCGTGCGCGCCAGTTCGACGATATCTTCCATATACGGCTTCGACATATCGGCGGTCCGCATCGCCGCGTAAAGACGCCGTGTGACGCCCACCTTGGTCAATGGCAGCGTCACGTAATCCGAATTGTAGCGCACCTCGCGCACCACCCAGTCAGGCAGCACCGCCACGCCTCGGTTGGATGCCACCAACAGCAGGATCACCGCCGTCAATTCTACCCGCCGTACAGCCGCCGGGCGCACGCCCGCCGGGTGCAGAAGCTGCGAAAACACATCCAGCCGCGCCTCTTCCACCGGGTAGGTGATCAGGGTCTGGCCGATGAAATCCTCCGCCTCGACATAGGGCTTTCTGGCCAGCGGATGCTGGCGCGAGGCCACGAAAACCGGCTCATAGTCAAACAGCGGTGAAAACGTCACCCCGTCCAGATCCTCGGGATCGGATGACACCACGAGATCGAGTTCTTCTTTCTGCAGCGCGGGGATCGCACCAAAGGCCAGCCCCGGACGGATATCGACATCCACATCAGGCCAGGATTTGCGGAACTCCTCCAGCACGGGAAACAGCCACTCGAAACAGGCATGGCATTCAATGGCGATATGCAGGCGCCCCGACCGGCCAGACCGGACGCCTTTCAGTTCCTCTTCCAGCGCGGCAACCTCGGGCAGGATCTTTTCGGCCAGCCGCAACAGCTTCATCCCCGCGGGCGACAGCTTCATCGGCTTGGACTTACGGATGAACAACTCCACGCCCGCCTGCTCTTCCAGACCCTTGATCTGGTGAGACAGCGCCGATTGCGTTATGTTCAACACATCGGCTGCGCGGGCCAGACCGCCCGCGTCATGGATGGCCTTGACCGTGCGCAGGTGTCGGAACTCAAGATGCATATGTGGTCCAACTCATGTTCATCTTGAAGATTATGAATTTGTTTCACCTGAGCATCAATGCCATATCTGCGCCGTTCCAAAAGGGTGATCTCATGTCGCAACCGCGCGTTTCTTTCGAATTCTTTCCGCCGAAGTCGCTGGATGCGTCTTTCAAGCTGTGGGAAACCGTGCGGGCGCTTGCGCCTCTGGACCCGTCCTTCGTCTCCGTGACCTATGGCGCAGGCGGCACCACCCGCAAGCTGACGCATGAAGCCGTCACCACGATTGAAAAGAACTACGGGCTCAATGTCGCCGCACACCTGACCTGTGTGGACGCGAGCCGCGATGAAACCATGGAGATCGTGAAGGCCTATTCCGATGCGGGCATCACCGAATTGGTGGCACTGCGTGGCGATCCCCCGAAGGGCTCGGGCGGGTTCACCCCCCACCCCGAAGGCTTCGCCAACAGCTGCGAATTGATCGAGGCGCTGGCCGACACCGGCAAGTTCAACCTGCGCGTCGGCGCCTATCCCGATCCGCATCCCGAAGCCAGGGGCGACCCGTCCGCCGATGTCCGCTGGCTCAAGCGCAAGTTCCAGGCCGGGGCGCATTCCGCGATCACCCAGTTCTTTTTCGAACCCGACACCTATTTCCGCTTCCGTGACGCCTGTGCGTCCGAGGGTATCGACGCGCCGATCATCCCCGGCATCATCCCCATTGAAAGCTGGAAAGGCGTGCGCAAATTCGCCACCGCCTGTGGAACCCCCATCCCAGCCTGGTTCGATGAGGCCATGACCAAGGCCGAAGACGACGGCCGCACCGCCGAAGTGTCCGCCGAGCTTTGCGTCGACCTGTGCCGGAAGCTGCTGGACGGCGGCGTGGACGACCTGCATTTCTACACGCTGAACAAGCCCGAACTGACCAAGCAGATCTGCGCCCAACTGGGCATCACGCCGAAGAAATCGCTCGAACGCGTGGCCTGATCACCGCGCGGTTTCGTGCAGCCGCTCCGACGGATCGGCCCCGATCACCCGCGCACGGCGCAGCACGAACAGCTTGTCCCACGGCCCCGGATACCCGATGGAGGGCGCCCCCGCATCTCGCGGGAACTGCGCCCGCCATCCATCGGGCAGCGACAGCCCCGCGCCTTCCGCTTGTTCCAGCATCCACACCAGCGGGATGTTCGACAGGGGGCGCGTGGCCGTCATCCCATCGATATGTCCGCCAATATCGCCGTGATTGCCGCGAAACCAGACCTGTTCCACATGGCCAGCATAATCGTCCTGCGTCGTCCACATCACCGGCGCATAGGCCTCGCGCGTCTCGTCCCTGGCCAGCGCGTGAAATCCGTGCTTCGCCGTCGCTCCAAGATGCGAACTGTGAAAGGCGTATCGCTTCTCCGTCAACCGCCAGATACCGGGCAGACGCCAGCCCAACGCCTTCACGGTATCGAACACGCCCACCATCTCGATCTGCACCCCCGGCTGGCAGGTGCGTTCCACGAAGGCACGCGCAGCGTCAGATGTCGGATCGTTGACATAATGGCGATACAAATCACGGAGATTACTCTCTGTCGCATGCACCGGATCCAGCAGCCCAAGCAAATTGATGATCCCCGCCAGCGACCGGACCGCAAACGCCCCCCGCGAATAGCCGAACAGGAAAATCCGGTCCCCCGGACGATACCGTGCCGCCAGCGCACCATAGGTCTCGCGGATCTGGTCATTGACCCCGTGGCCCGTCAGCACATTCAGCCGTTCGCGCCATACCTCGCCCCATTGCAATCCCGGCCGATAATAGATCACCGGACGCTCCGCCGCTGGCAGTTGCATCAACAGATTGCGGATCAGCCCGATATTGGTCTCGAACCCCGGTTCCAGCGTCGAGGTCGTACCATCCATCAGAACCACATGATCGCGCGCGCCCAGCACCTTGTGCGGTTGTTCCGCAACATGCGTCAGGGGCCCAAGCAGGCGTCGGACAAATCGGACCAGTCGGTTCATGGATCACATCGAATTCGGGCAGTCTAGCATGGTCCCGCTTAAATCCGACCACCTCACGGCTGACAAGCGCATTTCCCCGCAGCACAGCCGACGCCACGCAGCCCTTGGACTTCCCCGCCGCATTCGTTATCTGATCGGCCAGACACGCATGTATCGAGGGCCGGACAATGGCGATGGAAAAGACTTTTGACGCGAGCAAGGCGGAAGACCGCCTTTACGCCGCATGGGAACAGGCTGGCGCCTTCAAGGCCGGCGCAAATGCCAAACCCGGCACCGACAGCTTTTCCGTATTGATCCCGCCTCCCAATGTCACGGGCTCGCTGCATATGGGGCATGCCTTTAACAACACGCTGCAGGACATCCTGATCCGCTGGCACCGAATGCGCGGCTTCGACACGCTCTGGCAGCCCGGAACCGACCATGCAGGCATCGCCACCCAAATGGTGACCGAACGGGAAATGGCCGCCAACGGCGAACCCACGCGCCGCGAAATGGGGCGGGATAAGTTTCTGGAGCGTGTCTGGGAACAGAAAATCAAATCCCGCGGTACCATCATCGGGCAGTTGAAGCGCCTTGGTGCATCCTGCGACTGGTCGCGCGAAGCCTTCACCATGTCGGGGGCACCCAACGCACCCGCAGGCGAAGAAGGCAACTTCCACGATGCCGTCATCAAGGTCTTCGTCGACATGTACGAGAAAGGCCTGATCTATCGCGGCAAACGTCTGGTCAATTGGGACCCGCGCTTTGAAACTGCCATTTCCGACCTCGAAGTTGAAAACATCGAGACGCCCGGACATATGTGGCATTTCAAATACCCGCTCGCGGGTGGCGAAACCTATGAATATGTCGAGAAAGACGAAGACGGCAACGTCACCCTGCGCGAAACCCGCGACTATATCTCGATTGCCACGACACGCCCCGAAACCATGCTGGGCGATGGCGCGGTTGCCGTGAACCCGAAGGATGAACGCTACGCCCCCATCGTCGGCAAGCTGTGCGAAATTCCCGTCGGCCCCAAAGAACACCGCCGCCTGATCCCGATTATCACCGACGATTACCCTGACCCCGACTTCGGCTCGGGCGCGGTCAAGATCACCGGCGCACATGATTTCAACGACTACGGCGTCGCCAAGCGCAACGGCATCCCGCTCTATTCGCTGATGGACACCAAAGGCCATATGCGCGCCGACGGCCTGCCCTATGCCGAAGCCGCCACCCGCGCGACCGCTATCGCCAAGGGCGATGAAGAAACCCCGAGCGACGCGACCGAAATCAACCTCGTCCCCGAGGAATACCGCGGCCTTGATCGTTTCGAGGCGCGCAAGAAGGTCGTTGCCGACATCAACGCCGAAGGTCTGGCTGTCATGGTTCAAGTTGAACCCGACGACTCCGACGGCAAGGTCTGCTACGCCCCTGAAGGCGATGGCTGGGTTCCTTATGTCGAAAACAAGCCGATCATGCAGCCCTTCGGCGACCGCTCCAAAGTCGTGATCGAACCGATGCTGACCGACCAGTGGTTCGTCGACACCGACCGGATCGTCGGCCCGGCAATCGACGCCGTGCGTAACGGTGAGACAAAGATCCTGCCCGAACGCGACGAAAAGGTCTATTTCAACTGGCTGGAAAACATCGAGCCCTGGTGCATTTCCCGCCAGCTCTGGTGGGGTCACCAGATCCCCGTCTGGTACGGTCTCGACGTCTGGCCCACGGGCTTCAAGGACGACGAAGGCAATAACGAACTCGACGAGGTCGAACTGTTCCGCCTGCTCCGCGAAGGCAGCTTCAACCACGCTGACCCGACGCCACACTGCGCGCCGGATCTCGACACCGTGGCCGAGAAATTCCGCAAGGATCTGAACATCCTGCCCGCGCCGCTTTACGCCGCACGGATCGTCGAGGTCGCGGACCGTCACGAAGCCATCGAAACCCTGTCGCAATCGCTGGCCGATTATAACCTCAGCCAAGACCCGACCCATCTGGTCTATCCGATCTGGCGTGACCCCGATGTGCTGGATACATGGTTCTCTTCCGGCCTGTGGCCCATCGGCACGCTCGGTTGGCCCGAACAGACGCCGGAGTTAGAAAAATACTTCCCGACCAGCACGCTCGTCACCGGATTCGACATCATCTTCTTCTGGGTCGCCCGGATGATGATGATGCAATACGCCGTGGTCGGTCAGAAACCGTTCGACACCGTCTATGTTCACGCCCTCGTCCGCGACGAGAAGGGCAAGAAAATGTCCAAGTCCCTGGGCAATGTTCTGGACCCGCTCGAACTGATCGACGAATACGGTGCCGACGCGGTCCGCTTCACCCTGACCGCGATGGCCGCGATGGGGCGCGACCTGAAACTCAGCACCCAGCGCATCGCCGGTTACCGCAATTTTGGCACCAAGCTGTGGAACGCCGTCCGCTTTGCGGAAATGAACGGAGTTTTCGAATCCGGTGCACAATCGGTGCACGCGCAGTGTACGCCCGGTGCACAGACCCAGACCGCCAATAAATGGATCATCGGCGAAACCGCCAAGGTCCGCGAAGAGGTCGACGCGGCGCTGTCCGCCTACCGCTTCAACGACGCTGCCAACGCCCTTTATACCTTTGTCTGGGGCAAGGTCTGCGACTGGTATGTCGAATTTGCCAAGCCGCTGTTCGCTAGCGAAGATCCTGCAATCGTTGAAGAAACACGTCATACCATGGCGTGGGTCATCGACCAGTGCCTGATCCTTCTGCACCCCATCATGCCCTTCATCACCGAAGAGCTATGGGGCCTGACCGGCACCCGCGAAAAGATGCTGATCCACGCCGATTGGCCCGACTATACAACGGGCGACCTGGTAGACTCGCAGGCCGACCGGGAAATGAACTGGGTCATTGATTTAATTGAACAAATCCGCTCTGTCCGCGCCCAGATGCATGTTCCCGCGGGGCTGAAACTGCAACTTCTCCAGATCGAGCTGGATGCTGCCGGGCAAGCCGCGCTGGACCGCTCGGATGCCTTGATCAAACGCCTCGCACGGATCGAAACCATCGACACCGTCGACGCCCTGCCCAAAGGCGCGGTGACCATCCCTGTCGAAGGCGGTGTCTTTGCCTTACCGCTCGCGGATGCCATTGATGTAGAAGAAGAAAAAGCCCGCCTTGAAAAGACGCTGCAAAAGCTCGACAAGGAACTGAACGGCCTTCGCGGGCGCCTGGGCAACGAAAAATTCCTCGCATCCGCCCCCACCGAGGTGGTCGAAGAAAACCGCGAACGCCTGGCCCAAGGCGAAGAGGAAGCGGGCAAACTCAAGCTCGCCCTGGATCGCCTCGCCGAGCTGGCCTGAAGCAGAAACTGAAAGGAACGACATGCACGGACCCCGATATACTAAGACAGTCGAGGCGCTACCCGCATCCGTTCCTTTCATTGGCCCCGAACAGCTTCAACGCGAACGCGGCGCCGACTTCAAAGCGCGCCTCGGTGCGAATGAAAGCGGTTTCGGCCCGTCCCCGCGGGTAACAGCCGCCATCCGCGCAGCCGCGCCCGATGTTTGGATGTATGGCGATTCAACGACCCACGACCTTATCGGCGCACTGGCCGAACATCACGGCGTAGACCGCAAAAACATTGTCGTTGGTGAAGGCATAGATGGCCTGCTGGGCACATTCGTGCGCCTTCTGGTTGGTCCGAACGATCCGGTCGTGACGTCTCTCGGTGCCTACCCCACCTTCAACTACCATGTGGCCTCGCAGGGTGGCGCGCTGACACAGGTGCCGTTCAAGGGTGACCACGAAGACCCTGACGCACTGATCGCCGCCGCGCGCGAAACGGACGCGAAGATCGTCTACCTGTCTAACCCCAACAACCCGATGGGAAGCCTGCATTCATCCGATCGCGTGCAACAGATGATCGAGGCCGTCCCCGACGGTTGCGTCATGCTGCTGGACGAGGCCTATATCGACCTTGCCCCCGACGGCACAGCGCCAGCAATCGACGTAAGCGACCCGCGTGTCATCCGCATGCGAACCTTTTCCAAACCACACGGATTGGCGGGAATGCGCGTGGGCTATGCCATCGGCCATGCCGATCTGATCCGCGCCTTCGACAAGATACGCAACCATTTCGGCGTAGGCCGCCTGTCGCAGATCGCCGCGCTGGAGGCGTTGCGCGACACGGACTGGCTGAACGAGGTTCTGGACCGAATCGAACACGCCAAGACCCGCATTGCCAAGATCGCGCGGGACAATGGCCTGACACCTGCCTTCTGCCACCAGCTTCGTGACCATCGATTGCGGCAGGGATGGGTGATTTCGCTCGCGCGGTCGTCGCGGCCCTGCTCGATCGGGGCGTTTTCGTGCGGATGCCAGGCGTCGCACCACTCGACCGCTGCATCCGTGTCTCCACCGGACCGGATGAGGAACTCGACATCTTCGCAGACGTGCTGCCCGATGCCCTTAAAGCGGCGGCATCGGCAGTATAAAGCGAACTGCCGCTTTACGGCGGACCCCATCGGATTTAATCCCTGTGTCCAAGCGACAATGAAGGACTGCATCATGGCCGAAGATCTCATCAACAGCTTCATGACAGGCCCCGACGAAAAGGGCCGGTTCGGAGATTTCGGCGGGCGCTTCGTGTCGGAAACGCTGATGCCGCTGATCCTGGAACTGGAACAGCAATACGAGTATGCCAAGACCGATGAAAGTTTCTGGGCCGAGATGGACGATCTGTGGACCCATTACGTCGGACGCCCCTCGCCGCTCTATTTCGCGGAACGACTGACGGAACATCTGGGCGGTGCCAAGGTCTATCTCAAGCGCGACGAACTGAACCATACAGGCGCGCACAAGATCAACAACGTGCTGGGCCAGATCCTTCTGGCACGGCGCATGGGCAAAACCCGCATCATCGCCGAAACCGGCGCGGGCCAGCACGGCGTGGCCACGGCAACCGTTTGCGCGAAGTTCGGTCTCAAATGCGTTGTGTACATGGGCGCGCATGACGTGGAACGCCAATCCCCCAACGTCTTCCGCATGAAGCTGCTGGGCGCCGAAGTCGTTCCCGTCACCTCGGGGCGCGGCACGCTGAAGGATGCGATGAACGATGCGCTGCGTGACTGGGTGACCAACGTACGCGACACGTTCTACTGCATCGGTACGGTCGCTGGCCCGCACCCCTACCCTGCAATGGTCCGTGACTTTCAGGCTATCATCGGCAAGGAAGCCAAGGAACAGATGCAGAAGGCAGAAGGTCGCCTGCCCGACACCGTAATCGCCGCCATCGGCGGTGGCTCGAACGCCATGGG
The DNA here is from genome assembly GCF_007855645.1 of Qingshengfaniella alkalisoli. GTDB lineage: Bacteria > Pseudomonadota > Alphaproteobacteria > Rhodobacterales > Rhodobacteraceae > Qingshengfaniella > Qingshengfaniella alkalisoli. The sequence continues at coordinate 552,848 of NZ_CP042261.1, read as the reverse complement.
GCTGTTCTTTCCGTTTCTGGACGACAAGGAAGTTCGCATCATCGGCGTCGAAGCCGGCGGCAAGGGCGTCAACGAGAAGATGGAACACTGCGCCAGTCTGACCGGCGGGCGTCCGGGCGTTCTGCACGGCAACCGCACCTATCTGTTGCAGGATGACGACGGGCAGATCCTCGAAGGGTTCTCCATCTCGGCGGGTCTCGACTATCCGGGGATCGGTCCCGAACATGCTTGGCTGCACGAAATCGGCCGCGCCGAATATGTCGCGATCACCGACAAGGAAGCACTGGAAGCCTTCCAGCTGTCCTGTTCTCTGGAAGGTATCATCCCCGCGCTGGAGCCGAGCCACGCGCTGGCCCATGTGATGAAGATCGCACCGGACCTGCCGAAGGACCACATCATCTGCATGAATATGTGTGGCCGCGGCGACAAGGACATCTTCACGGTAGCAAAAGCGCTTGGCGTCGATCTCTGATACGCATCCGGGATTCGGGAATCGCGGCGCAATCTGCTAAACTGAGCGCGTGTCCTCGGTTGCGGAGAGTGCATCATGCCCGTTTCACCAGAACAGATCACCGCGCATTATGATCGCGGCGGCGTCCTTCAAGCCATTCTCGACGGCCTTCGCGCCGCCGGACATGATCCGGACGGCCCCCTTTCGATTGAAGATCTCGCCCCGGTCGATGAATTTCACACAGCTGGCCGCATCGCCACACTGAAGCTGTTGGACCATCTGCGGATCAGTCCAACCCACAACGTCCTGGACATCGGAAGCGGGCTTGGTGGCACCGCGCGCTGCATTGCCAGCCAGACGGGCGCAGACGTCACCGGAGTAGACCTGACACCGGGCTTCGTGGAAATTGCCACCGACCTGTCACGCCGCACCGGCCTCAACGACAAATGCCATTTCCAGCAAGGCAGCGCCACAGAACTGCCTGTAGCGGATGACAGCTTCGATTTCGCCGTGTCCTTGCACGTAGCCATGAATATCGAAGACCGCCCGAAGATGTATTCCGAAATCGCACGGGTGCTACATCACGGCGGGACGGTCGGGCTGTTCGACGTGATGAAGGGACAAACCGCTGGTATGCGCTATCCCGTGCCATGGGCGGAAACCTCGGATACCAGCTTTCTGATCTCGGCGGATGAAACAGCCTATCACTTGCGCCAGCAAGGCTTCACCATCGCATCGGAGCAGAACCTGCGCGACTTCGCAATCGGCTATTTTGACGACCTGTTCGCCGCACAAGAAGATCAGGACGCACCGCCCCCGCTGGGCCTGCACCTGCTGACCGGCGACAATGCGAAAGAGAAGTTCGAAAATTATGTCGCCGCGTTGAAGGACCACCAGATCGAGCCGGTCATTATCACGGCCACCCTGTCGAACTAGCGCACCGCACAGGCTGTCAGCGCCTCCAACGAAACAATCTCAAGCGCCTTACGGTGTGTCGCTTCCAGCCGAACCTTGGGTGCCAACCCTTCGTCATAGGCTTGCAGGAAACGCCCCGCGCAAAGGCACCAGCGATCACCAGCCTTCAACCCCGCAAATCCGAACTCGGGCCGTGGGGTACTCAGATCATTTCCAACATACTTGGAAAAGGCCAGAAATTCATTGGTCATGATCGCGCAAACTGTGTGGCTGCCCTGATCCTCGGCCCCCGTATCGCAGCAACCATTCCGGTAGAACCCGGTCACAGGATTGGTCGAACAGCTTTCCAGCGCCGTTCCCAACACGTTTACAGATGCTTCGGGTGACATCACCATCCTCCGTTCTGCAGCTACTTGAAGCGGTCGACCAGCTTCTGCAAGGGTGATCGACTGTCTTCCGACGCGGGCGCCTGTTCCTTCACCTTGGGCTGCTCCTGAGCCGGTCTGGACTGGGCTGGTGTTGGCGACCGCCGCGTAGCAACCGCATTCATGAAGCGGCTGCTATCCCCATCCGCCAGATGCGGCGCGCCGTCGGACAACCCGCGCAGAAGATCGTCCAGCCAGTCCTGATCAGCCTTCGAAAAATCGCTGAGCACATATCCGGACACGCGATCCTTGTGGCCCGGATGCCCGATGCCCAACCGCACACGATGATAGTCTTCTCCGACATGCTGATGGATCGACCGCAGCCCGTTATGCCCCGCATGACCTCCGCCGGTTTTCAGGCGCAGTTTTCCTGGCGCCAGGTCCAGTTCATCATGAAACACGGTCACGTCGTCAGGCGTCAGTTTATAGAACCGCATCGCTTCGCCCACCGATTGGCCCGACAGGTTCATGAAGGTTTCGGGCTTCAGCAGCAAAACCTTGTCAGACCCGAGCCGCCCTTCGGTCAGCGCCCCCTGAAACTTGCCGCGCCAAGGCGCAAACCCGTGATCACCTGCAATACGATCAAGCGCCATGAACCCGATATTATGCCGATTCATCGCGTATTTCGCGCCCGGATTTCCCAGTCCGACAAATAGCTTCATTGCGCCTTCCGTCTGTTCAAACTCGTCTGTCGTCGATCAGATCACGCTATGCGCGCCTGCCGCAAGTCCAGCCACAAAAGACAGGATATCGGCGCTGGATCGACCTTCTTCGATCAGCTTGACGATCGCAGAGCCGACCACCGCTCCATCCGCGACACTGGCGATGTCGCGGGCATTGTCTGGCGTCTTGATGCCGAAGCCCACAATCACCGGAAGGTCCGTCTTCGTCTTGATCCGCGCAACCTCTGGCCCCACATCCTGTGCCTGCGCAGACGCTGCTCCCGTGATCCCCGTGATCGACACGTAATAAACGAAGCCGCTGGTGTTCTGCAAAACGGTCGGCAGACGCGCGTCATCCGTTGTCGGCGTCGCAAGCCGGATAAAGTTCAAACCCATCTTCTGTGCCGGGATACACAACTCGTCATCTTCTTCGGGCGGTAGGTCCACGATGATCAACCCGTCGATACCCGCATCACGCGCATCCACCAGAAAGGTATCGACGCCACGGTTATAGATCGGATTGTAGTATCCCATCATAACGATCGGTGTCTCGTCGTCCTGTTTGCGAAACTCCCGCGCCATCTGCAGGGTTTTTTCCAGCGTCTGCCCCCCCTCCAGCGCGCGCTGCCCTGCCAGCTGAATGGTCGAGCCATCTGCCATCGGATCGGTAAACGGCATGCCGAGTTCAATGATGTCCACACCAGCGGCAGGCAGTCCACACACGACCTCCAGCGACGTTGCATAATCCGGATCGCCAGCCATGACATAGGCAACGAAGGCCTTCTTTCCGTCAGCCTTCAGCGCGGCAAATTTGCGGTCGATCCGTGTCATGGCATCCCTCATACTATCTGGTTGAGGGTGTGCCGAATGCGGCCGGAAAGATCAATGCGCGATTATGTGCGTCGCCGGCCCGTAGCGTCCAAGCCTCAGCCCTGCGCCGCCGCTACGAACGCCTTGATCAGCGCCGCATCCTTGACCCCCGGCGCATTTTCTACGCCAGAAGACACGTCAACCTGCCGCGCGCCGGTGCGCCGTATTGCTTCAGCCACGTTTTCCGAGTTCAGCCCGCCGGCCAACATCCACGGCCTGGACCATGCACGACCGGCCAGCAGGTCCCAATCGAAGGTAACCCCATTTCCACCCGGCAACTCAGCATTCTTCGGAGCTTTGGCATCAATCAACAACTGATCCGCCACCGTCTCGTACGCGGACAGGGGAACCAGATCCTCCGCGGATGCCACGCCAATAACCTTCATAACAGGCAAACCGATACGTGATCTGATTTCTGCCACCCGTTCCGGAGTTTCAGACCCGTGGAGCTGGAGCATGTCGAGCGGCACAGTCTGGGCGATGTCGTCAATCAGATCATCATCCGGATCAACGGCAAACATCACCTTGGCGATACCGACAGGAACATCCGCAGCCAATTGTGCCGCCCGATCCAATGACACATGACGGGGCGATTTCGGAAAATATGCGAATCCGACATAAGCTGCCCCCGCTTTGGCCGCGGCAGCTGCTATGTCGTCCGACCTGGACAGACCGCAGATCTTAACGCGGGTTTTCTGTGTCATGTCACTTGTTACCGTGCGGACTTCGGCGTCTCAAGTAGCGCAAGCACGTCGTCATTGGTATCGCGCGATCCCGTCTTCAACTCGCGCAATTCGCTTTCCAGCGCGGCCTTTTCCTTGCGGCTGCTGCTCGCAACCGAACGGTGCTTATGCTCTCGCAGCCACTCCCAGACGAAGCCGATCAGCAAACCGGCAATCACGCTGGCGAAAACGATTAGGTAAAGCGGCATCGAGACCCCTGCGCTTATCCCCGCAAAAACAGCGATATCTTCCGGCAGGAGCTGAAGATTGACGACTTCGCGATTGGCGAAGCCCACAGTGATCAGGCATAGCGCCAGAAGCGCAAGAAATGCCCATTTTATGTAGCGCATAGACTAGTCCGCTTTTCCGTTCAGCCTGTCGCGAAGCAGCTTACCGGTCTTGAAGAACGGTACGTGCTTTTCGTCCACTTCAACCGACTCACCCGTTCGCGGGTTCCGACCTGTCCGCGCATCGCGCTTCTTGACCGAGAACGCGCCGAAACCACGTAGCTCGACGCGATCACCTCGTGCCATGGCTTCGATGACCTCCTCGAAGATCGTGTTGACGATCCGTTCGACATCACGCTGATAGAGGTGAGGATTCTCGTCCGCAATCTTTTGGATTAGCTCGGACCGGATCATATCTGCGACCTCCTTGGCTCCATCCCGCTATTGGTGGGCTGGTACTAAGTTACATGACTAACACAAACTGTGCGAAGGGTTTTCCATTCGCTATCCACAAGAAATGAAGCCAAATCACTGATTTGTGCAACCCCTGAGCCAGTCTTGGCTTAAATAAGCAAACGATAGTGGGAACGCAATGCTGCTCGGGGCATGCTGATTCGTAAAGTAAAAAGGCGCCGCAGGTTTCCCAGCGACGCCTTGTCTTTCGATAATTTCCAACTGGGATCAGTTGTCGCCCTTGAGCGCTGCACCCAGAATGTCGCCCAGCGACGCGCCGCTGTCGGAAGAACCGTACTGTTCGACGGCTTCTTTTTCCTCGGCGATTTCGCGCGCCTTGATCGACAGACCCAGACGGCGAGTTTTGGAATCCACATTGGTCACGCGGACGTCAACCTTGTCGCCTACACCGAAACGCTCGGGGCGCTGTTCAGCACGATCACGGGACAGATCGGAACGGCGGATGAAGGATTTCATACCCTCATACTCGACCTCGATGCCGCCATCTTCGATCGCCGTGACTTCGACAGTGATGATGGAGCCACGCTTGACGCCGGACACAGCTTCCTGGAACGGATCATCGCCAAGTGCCTTGATGGACAGCGAGATGCGTTCCTTGTCGGTGTCGATTTCGGTGACCAGAGCTTTGACAACGTCGCCCTTGTGGTAGTCGCCGATCACATCTTCGCCACGGCCTTCCCATGTCAGGTCGGACAGGTGAACCATGCCATCGATATCGTCGTCGAGACCGATGAACAGACCGAACTCGGTGATGTTCTTGACTTCGCCTTCGACGGTCGAACCAACAGGATGCTTTTCTTCGAACAGCTCCCACGGGTTGCGCATGGTCTGCTTCAGACCAAGGCTGACGCGGCGTTTCGCTGTGTCGATTTCCAGAACCATGACTTCGACTTCCTGAGAGGTCGAAACGATCTTGCCGGGATGGACGTTCTTCTTCGTCCAGGACATCTCGGAGACGTGGACCAGACCTTCGACGCCCGGCTCCAGTTCGACGAACGCACCATAGTCGGTGATGTTCGTGACGCGGCCTGTGTGGACCGATTCCAGCGGGAACTTGGCTTCGACCGAATCCCAAGGATCGTCCTGCAGCTGCTTCATGCCGAGGCTGATGCGGTGCGTTTCCTTGTTGATCTTGATGACCTGAACCTTGACGGTTTCGCCGATCGACAGGATCTCGGACGGGTGGTTCACACGGCGCCATGCCATGTCGGTGACGTGCAGCAGGCCGTCAACACCGCCGAGATCGACGAATGCGCCGTATTCGGTGATGTTCTTGACGACACCGTCAACTGCGTCGCCTTCGGACAGCTTGGCGATGACTTCAGCACGCTGTTCGGCACGCGATTCTTCGAGGATCGCACGACGCGATACAACGATGTTGCCACGGCGGCGGTCCATTTTCAGGATCTGGAACGGCTGCTTCAGACCCATCAGCGGGCCGGCGTCGCGCACAGGGCGCACATCGACCTGGGAACCCGGCAGGAACGCCACGGCACCACCCAGATCGACGGTGAAACCGCCTTTGACACGACCGAAGATCGCGCCTTCGACGCGTTGCTCGTCGGCATATGCCTTTTCCAGACGATCCCAGGCTGCCTCACGGCGGGCCATTTCACGGCTGATGACAGCCTCGCCACGCGCGTTTTCGACCTGACGCAGGTAGACTTCCACCTCGTCGCCAACTTCGATTTCAGGGGCTTCGCCGGGATTTGCGAATTCTTTAAGATCAACGCGGCCTTCCATCTTGTAGCCTACGTCGATGATGGCCTGTCCTGCCTCTACGGCGATGACGCGGCCTTTGACAACGGAACCTTCTTCCGGCGTCTCAAGTTCGAAGCTTTCGTTCAGGAGGGCTTCGAATTCCTCCATAGATGTGTTCTGAGCCATCAGGTCTTCAGTTTCCTTCGGTTTCTATATGCTGGCCGGGCGGTTGTCTCCGCCGGTCTTAAACGATTGGTCTGATCGGGCGATATGGGAACAGTGCAACAAACAAACAAGGGCCGGTGGTTATCCCCGACCCTGCTCCAGCGCCTTGCCCACAGCTTCGACCGCCTGTGCGACAGCGGCGTCTATAGCTAAATCTGTCGTGTCAAGCAAGAGTGCATCGTCTGCCGCCTTCATCGGCGCGGCGTCACGAGCCGCATCACGAGCGTCACGTTCTTTCAGGTCAGCCAAAACCTGATCCACAGTCAGTGATGGATCAGCCTGAACCAGTTCCCGATGCCGTCGTTGGGCGCGGCGCTCATCCGATGCTGTCACAAACAACTTTACTTCGGCCTTCGGACAGATCACCGTTCCAATATCACGACCGTCCAGTACTGCACCGCCTTCGCGGCGGGCAAAGGCCTTCTGGAACTGCAAAAGCGCAGCACGAACCTCTGGAACCGCCGCGACCTCGGACGCAGCCTTCCCGACGTCGCCAGTCCGCAGATCGGTGCGCGCAAGATCATCCGCCGCGAGGTTTTCAGCGGCGGCAACCGGGGCCTCTCCATCCATCACCCGACGACCCGTCGCGCGGTAAAGCAAGCCGGTATCCAGATGCGCGAACCCAAAATGCGCGGCCAACGCCTTGGCGATGGTTCCCTTACCTGCCGCCGCAGGTCCGTCTATCGCAACGGTAAAAATCATGCGTTATCCCGCTGGAACTGGGCACCCAGATCCCCCATCAGTGTCTCGAAGATAGGGAAAGACGTGGCAATCGGTCCCACGTCATCTACTTTCACGGGGTTCTTCGCAGCCATCCCGAGGCACAGGAACGACATGGCGATGCGGTGATCCAATCGTGCTTCTGTGGTTGCGCCACCCGGCACGCCACCCGGCCCCATGCCGTGAACGATCAACGTGTCCTCGTCTTCTTCGATCGTGACACCGCAAGCTTCCAGCCCTCGCGCCATTGCGTCGATCCGGTCGCTTTCCTTGACACGCAACTCCTTGACACCGCGCATGACGGTTTTGCCTTCCGCGTTCGCCGCGACCACCGACAGGATCGGGTATTCGTCGATCATACTGGGTGCGCGTTCCGGCGGCACCTCGATGCCTTTCAGTGTCGAGAACCGCACGCGCAGATCCGCGACGGGCTCGCCACCCTCAAGGCGCTCGTTCTCGAATGTCAGGTCGGCACCCATCTCACGCAGCGTTGTAAAAAGGCCAGCACGGGTCGGGTTCAGGCCGATATTTGGCACGAGCACGTCTGACCCTTCAACGATCAACGCCGCGGCCACGGGAAAGGCGGCCGAGCTGGGGTCACGTGGCACAGCAATGGTTTGCGGCTTCAACTCCGGTTGTCCATGCAGGGTAATCACGCGCCCTTCGGAGGTCTCCTCAGCCGACACCTGTGCACCGAACCCGGTCAACATACGTTCGGTATGGTCGCGTGTCGCCTCTTTCTCGATCACAACTGTCTGCCCCGGCGCGTTCAGACCCGCGAACAATACCGCCGACTTAACCTGTGCCGAAGGCATGGGAACCGCGTAGCGCACGGGAACGGGTTCTGCCGCCCCCACGATCGTCATCGGCAGGCGCCCTCCCTGTCGTCCATAGGACTGCGCGCCGAAAAGCGAAATAGGATCGGTGATCCGGCCCATCGGGCGACCGTTCAGCGACGCATCACCCGTGAAAGTCGCCGTGATCGGGCTGGTCGACATGGCACCCATGATCAGCCGGACGCCAGTTCCGGAATTACCACAGTCGATCACGTTCTCAGGCTCCGCAAAGCCACCGACGCCGACGCCTTGGACCGTCCACACGCCATCATCCGAACGCGTGACGGTTGCGCCAAAAGCCCGCATCGCCTTGGCCGTATCCAGAACATCCTGCCCTTCCAGAAGCCCCGTGATCTCGGTCGTGCCCACGGAAAGTGCCCCAAGGATCAGTGACCGATGCGAAATCGATTTGTCGCCCGGCACATGCGCTTCACCTTTCAGCGGGCCAGAGCGTTTGGCGGTCAACGGGCGGGCGGGTCCGTGTGATGACATCGGCGGTTCCTCGAATTTTGGCGCGAGCGTCAAAGCTTGCGGAAAGTCAGATAATGCGGCACCCGCCCTTCGCGGAGCGCCTTTTGCTCATATCGGGTGGAAATCCAATCTCCCCATGGCTCGCGCCAGTCATAGGGGCCTTCAGCCAGCCACTCGAAATCCGGACGCGACATCATCTGCTCAAGTGTCTGGCGAACATAGTCGGGGATGTCGGTCGCCACACGGAAGATCGCGCCCGCCCTGAGCTTGCGCGCCAACGGGTCCAGGAACTCGGGGGTCACGAAACGACGGCGATGATGGCGCTTCTTGGGCCACGGATCGGGGTAAAGCAGGAAGGCACGGGACAGGCTGCCATCTGGCAACACATCCAACAAGTCGCGCACATCACCGGGGTGGACAGCAAGGTTTTCCACGGCTGCCTGTCGGATCTTGCCCAGCAGCATCGCGACGCCATTGATATAGGGTTCGCAGCCGATGATGCCGATGTCGGGGTTGTTCGCGGCCTGGTGAACCATATGCTCGCCACCGCCGAAACCGATTTCCAGCCAAACAGGTTTGTCCGCGAACAACTTGGTCAAGTCCAAAGCGGTTCGGTCGGGGTTCACGTCCCATCCCACGGGTCCGGGCGACAGGGTTATCAGATCTTCGTCGAGATATTCCCGCTGGCTGTCGCGAAGGCCCTTGCCCTTGCGCCTACCATAGAAATTGCGCCACGGGGCGCCAGTGGGGGCTGTCCGTTCAGTCATGCAACGCTGGATGAAAGGACAACCCGAAAAGGTCAAGGGCTGTTTCACCTGCCGGCGTCATGCCGACAGGAAAGTTGCGCTAGACCGCCTTGCGTAGCGCCTCGGTCAGATCGGTACGCTCCCAGCTGAAGCCGCCATCCGCTTCAGGGACGCGTCCGAAATGACCATAAGCGGCGGTGCGTTCAAAAATCGGTCTGTTCAGTCCCAGATGGGTACGAATACCTTTGGGTGTCAGGTCCATAACCTGCGCGACCGCCTGCTCGATCCGTGCCTCGTCCACCTCGCCCGTGCCATGCGTATCGGCATAAATCGACAGCGGTTTAGCCACACCAATCGCATAGCTAAGCTGGATCGTGCAGCGATGCGCCAGTCCGGACGCGACCACGTTCTTCGCCAGATACCGTGCGGCGTAGGCAGCCGAACGGTCCACCTTGGTCGGATCCTTTCCGGAAAACGCACCTCCACCATGCGGTGCCGATCCCCCATAGGTATCCACGATGATCTTGCGGCCGGTCAGTCCGGCGTCGCCGTCCGGACCACCAATCACGAACTTCCCCGTTGGATTGACCCACCATTCCGTCTTGTCGGTGATCCAACCATCGGGCAGTTCTTCGCGCACATAGGGCTCGACAATCGCCCGCACATCGTTTGATTCCAGCGTCTCGTCGAGATGCTGAGTGGACAGAACGATGGAACTGACCTCAACAGGCGCCCCGTTTTCGTAGCGCACGGTCAATTGCGATTTGGCGTCCGGTCCCAAAACCCTCGCCTCGCCGCCCTTGCGGGCCTCGGCAAGCCGTTTCAGAACCGCATGGGCGTAACAGATCGGGGCTGGCATCAGTTCCGGTGTCTCGTTGACAGCATAGCCGAACATGATCCCTTGATCGCCCGCGCCCTCTTCTCGGTTTTCCGTCCCGCCAACACCCTGCCAGATGTGGTTGGACTGTTCGTGCAGGAAGTTGTCGATATTCACCGTGTTCCAGTGGAATTTGTCCTGCTCATAGCCGATGTCGCGAATACAGCTGCGCGTGATGTCTTCGACCCTGGCGGTCGTTTCCTCAAGCAGCTTCGGATCGTTGATCCCGACCTCGCCGCCGATGATCACGCGATTGGTCGTCGCAAAGGTTTCACAGGCAACGCGGGCCTCGGGATCAGCTTCCAGAAAAGCATCGAGAATCGCATCGGAGATCCGGTCGCAAACTTTGTCGGGATGACCTTCCGACACCGACTCGGACGTAAAGGCGTAGTTCTTACGCGCCATAACAGGGGGTGCTCCATTGAATGTTTTGCTGCCACGCCAGGAAGCCGTTGTGACAGCCCATCGACACGAGCTACCTGCAATGGGGATAAAGATCAATGACCAAAGCGTTCGCGGGTTAGCGCCAGGCCCGACAGACACAGCAGCATCAAGCCCCAAACAGGCCAATCCCCCACCCGAGCATAGAACGTGGGGCCGGAGGACGCAGGCAGTCCAGCCTCCAGTGCACCCGTTTCATTCAGATCCAGACGCGCAACGATACGCCCTTGCGGATCAATCAGGGCGGAAATCCCCGTATTCGCCGCGCGTATAAGGGGTAATCCCTGCTCGATCGCACGCATCCGTGCCTGCTGAAGATGTTGTTGCGGACCCGCGAAATTTCCGAACCAAGCGTCATTGGTCAGTTGCACGAGCCAATCCGCGCGGCCTTCATCTGATCTCGCGTAGCGCGGAAAAATCGTCTCGTAGCAGATCATCGGGACATAGCTGCCCAAGCCCATCTTTGATGCATCGCGCAGCCGTGGCCCCACTCCGGCGGAGAAACCTCCAAGCACATTCGTCGCAAGCCCTTCCAACCCCAGACGCCGGGCGAGTTCACCACCTGGAAAGTATTCGCCAAACGGTACGAGGTGTTGCTTGTCATAGATATGCACCGGTTCACCGTCGTGATCGAGCATCACCAAGCTGTTCAACAGCCGATCGTTCCCATCAAGCCTCTGCGCACCGAGGATCACCGCCGCCCCCCCAGCGGCTTGGCCGATCTGAGAGAGCCCGCCCTCGTCGCGCTCCAACAGATATGGCAAAGATACTTCGGGCCATATCACCAGATCCACCGGCCCGTCACCCTCGGTCAGCTCCAGTTTGCGCAGCCAGAACCGCTGGACGTTCTCCGGCAGCCATTTCTCGTTCTGAGGTTCATTGGGCTGCACGATGCGAACCGTCTTCCCGCTGGGATTGGTTTGCATCGTCCTTTCGAGAACTGAGGTCCAACCATAGGCCGCAAAAAGCAGTGCCATCGCGAAGCCCGCCGCCACGAGCCGCCACATGTGCCGCGTGCCAATCAATGAAAGGGACAAGGCAGACACAACAGCCAGCGTCGCGAAGGTCAGCCCAAATGGACCGATCCACGCCACGAGCAGCCGGAGCGAGGTTTCAGTCCAGACATATGCTGGCAGCGCCCAGGGAAACCCTGTTAGAACGAAAGAGCGCGCGGTTTCAGCTGCCGCAAGGCAAACTGCTGGCGAAAGCGCGAGGCGTAAGGCACTGCCCGAAGATCCCGCCAGCCAGCGTGCTGTCGCAAACGCACCTGCCCAGAACAGCGCAAGACCACCGGACATGAATACCAAGGCGAAGGGCGCCATCCAGCCGTGGCGAGCGACATCGACGAGGAAGGGCTCGATAATCCAATGCAGCGCGACACCGAAGTAACCGCAGCCAGTCGCCCACCCCAACCATGCAGCCGACCTAAGGTCGTCAGCCCGCGCAAGCAACGCGACAGCACAAGCCAGCGCAATGACGGTCGCGAGGGGGACGGAGAAGGGCGCGTGCCCCAACGCTGCGACCGCACCCGAAAACGCGCCCGCCAGCATACGCCTACGGACAGATTTCAACGCGTCTCCAAGCCTCACGGTCGCGTCAGTTGGCATTCGTGCTGTCGGTGGCCAGCCTGACCCGAAGACGCTTGATACGGCGTGGGTCTGCGTCAATCACCTCGAACTCGGTGCCGTTGTCATGTCGCACAACCTCGCCGCGCGTTGGAACATGGCCCGACAGCAGGAAAACGAGTCCGCCAAGCGTGTCGATATCCTCCTCCACGTCCAGCCCGTCAAAGGAGACGCCGAATTCCTTTTCGAAGTCTTCAACCGGCGTCTTGGCCAGCGCGATACAGCTATTGGTCCCTTCACGCGTCCAGAGAACATCCTCATCCACGTCGTGTTCGTCTTCGATTTCACCCACGACCTGCTCAATCAGATCCTCGATCGTAACAAGCCCATCGGTGCCACCGTATTCATCAATCACCAGCGCCATATGCATGCGCTGCGACTGCATCTTCTGCATGAGCACGGCCAGCGTCATCGAAGGAGGGGCATAAAGGAGCGGGCGCAGAAGTGACCGAAGATCGAATTCCTTCCCGCCACCGTTGAAGCCATATTTCAACGCCACATCCTTCAGGTGGACCATACCCAGCGGCATATCCAGTGTGCCCTCATAGACAGGCAGACGCGTGAACCCGTTTTCGCGGAACTCCGCCACCAGTTCTTCCAGCGTCGTCTCGACCGGCACGGCAACGATATCGCCCTTTGGCACGGCAACATCTTCCACACGCATTTTTCTGAGATTACCCAGACCCGGTACAGCAAAAACACGTGTATCAGTCGCGTCTTGCTGTTCGCCCTCGTCGGAATCGCTATCGGGTTTTCCGCCGGACCAATTAAACAGCCGTTCCATGAATCCGGTTTGTCTTTCTTCTTCGTTAGCCAGCGCGCTATGCGCTGCACTAGACGACCCTTCGGCGTCGTTCATTGTCCTCATTCCATAGTCACGACTTCTTGCGTCGCCCCGTCAATATGGGTCGGGGATGCCCAATTTTGCAAGTATTGCAATCTCAATACTTTCCATAAGGTGAGCATCCGCGTCATTTTCGTGATCATACCCCAGAAGATGCAACACGCCATGCACAAGAAGATGACAAATGTGATCTCTTGCAGGCAATCCACCTGCAGCCGCTTCACGCAGACAGGTGTCGAGGGATATGGCGATGTCGCCCAACTCGCAAGGCTCGCCCGGGAAATCGGTTTCGGGCGGCAGAGGATCGCCTCCGACTTCGTCTGCCCCGCGCTCGGCGGATGGCCAGGACAAGACATTCGTTGCCTTGTCCTTTTCACGAAAGCCCGCGTTCAGTTCCCGGATACGTTCATCATTGCAACCCAGAACACTTACGGAAAATTCCTCGGTATTCAGGTTCAGATAACCAAGAACCGCCCGGGCAGCCATCTCCGCCAGACCCGCAAGGTCATAATCCCGCCACGCAGCATATTCGATTTCGACGTCAGTCAGCTTGCCCATCTGCGGCGTCATAGGCCTCGATGATCCTCGCGACAAGGGGGTGCCTTACGACATCGGCCGCCGTGAAATAAGAAAACGAGATGCCTTTGATCTGTTTCAGCAGACTTTCGGCGTCACGCAAGCCGCTCTTGACGCCGCGCGGCAAGTCGACCTGGCTGCGGTCGCCCGTGATCACCATGCGTGATCCCTCGCCCAAACGGGTCAGGAACATCTTCATCTGCATGGTAGTGGCGTTCTGGGCCTCATCCAGCACGACAAACGCGTTCGAAAGCGTCCGACCACGCATGAAGGCAAGCGGTGCGATCTCGATCTTCTTCTCTTCCATGAGCTTGGCAACCTGCTTGCCCGGAAGGAAATCGTTCAGCGCATCGTAAAGCGGCTGCATGTACGGGTCGACCTTGTCCTTCATATCCCCGGGCAGGAAGCCAAGCCGCTCTCCAGCTTCAACTGCAGGTCGGCTGAGAATGATCTTCTCGACATTGCCATTTATGAACATGGACACACCCGCCGCCACAGCCAGGTAAGTTTTCCCCGTGCCAGCAGGGCCAATGCCAAAAGACAACTCGTTCTTGAACAGCGCCTCCACATAGGCCTTTTGGGCGTCGGTGCGCGGCTCAACCGTTTTCTTCCGGGTCCGAATCTCGTATTCGCCACGCTTGAACATCTCAAGCTGATCGCCAACGCCATCCTGCGCGGCAGCAGCGCTTTGCAGCCGAAGCGCGCCGTCAATGTCGCCCGGTGTCACGGCGCGGCCCGCTTCAAGACGTGTGTACAGGGCCTGAAGAACCTCGGCGCCCTTCGTCTGCGCCTCAGGCTCTCCCACAAGTGCCAGGTTGTTGCCACGGCGCAGGATCTGCAGTCCGAGCGCATTTTCCACCTGAGCGAGATTGCGGTCGAATTCTCCGCAAAGATCTATCAGCAGCCGGTTGTCGGGAAACTCAAGAAAAACTTCGGACGGAGCGTCCGTCGTGGGCGGCGGGGTCAACGCACTTATGGCCAAATAACTCTCCTTGGTTCGAGCCGTGATTCAACTGTGCAAACTCACGCGGCCCAAAGCAAGCAGGGAAAACGAAATGTTACATGATCGCCAGAATGGGGATCACGCCACGAGCGTTCCTGCAAGGGAATTGGGAGCGCTTTCGGTGATCTTGACGCGCAGGATCTGGCCGACGTTATCGGCGGGCGCTTGCAGGTGAACTGCGTGCAGATGGTCCGACTTGCCCACCATCTGACCATCGAGCCGCCCTTTGCGTTCGATCATCACACCGACCTCACGTCCAACCATCGCGTCCTGAGCGGCGTGTTGTTGCTGCGTCAGCAACTCCTGCAGCCGATGAAGCCGCTCTGACGCCACATCAGGGTCTATCTGCGGCTTTTCTGCCGCTGGCGTCCCCGGACGGGTCGAGTATTTGAACGAATAGGCCTGTCCATAACCGACTTCGCGCACCAGCGACATCGTGTCCTCGAAATCCTGATCCGTTTCTCCGGGAAAGCCCACGATGAAGTCACCCGACAGCAGCAGGTCCGGCCGTGCTGCACGAATGCGCTCGACCAGACGGATATAGCTCTCGGCGGTATGCTTGCGGTTCATGGCCTTAAGAATGCGATCGGACCCGGACTGCACAGGCAGGTGCAGGTAAGGCATCAGCTTCTCGCAATCGCCATGTGCAGCGATCAGATCCTCTTCCATGTCGTTGGGGTGCGAGGTCGTAAAACGGATGCGCTTCAGATCGTCGATCTTCGCCAGTTCTCGGATCAGTCGCGCCAAACCCCAATCACCGTCTGAAGACGCACCGTGATAGGCATTCACGTTCTGGCCCAGCAAAGTGATTTCACGCACACCGCGATCGACCAAATCACGCGCCTCGGTCAACACCCGGTCCGCAGGGCGGCTGACCTCTGCGCCGCGAGTATAGGGCACCACGCAGAACGCACAGAACTTGTCGCACCCTTCCTGAACGGTCAGAAACGCGGCTGGGGCCCGTTTCGCTTTCGGGCGAGCCTTGAGGTGCTCGAACTTGTCCTCTTCCGGAAAATCGGTGTCCAGTGCCTTCTGCCCTGCACCTGCTTTCGCCTCCATGTCCGGCAAACGGTGGTAGCTTTGCGGACCGACAACCAGATCGACCATCGGCTGACGGCGCATGATTTCTTCGCCTTCGGCCTGAGCAACACAACCCGCGACACCGATCTTCAGATCCGGCTTGGCCGCTTTCAACCCCTTGAAACGCCCCAGTTCGGAATAGACCTTTTCGGCGGCCTTTTCGCGAATGTGGCAGGTGTTCAGAAGAATCATGTCCGCATCATCAGCCGTGTCGGTCGTGACATAGCCGGACCCGCCCAGAGCCTCCGCCATGCGTTCGCTGTCATAGACGTTCATCTGACAGCCATAGGTCTTGATGAAAAGTTTCTTCGCCTCGGACATGGCGCGGCCTTCGGGTTGGATAAACGGAAAATCAGCGCGCTTCTACATGAGCAGCGCACAAGCCGCAATGATAGTTCAGTGATCGCCTACTTCCGCTTCAACCGAATAACGACGTCTACCTTGGAAATCTCGGTTCCCTCGGGTGCGTCGGGCAGTTGCCGGATTTTCAGCTGAGACGCAGGCGCATCTGTCAGATGTCCTTCATCTTCCCAGAAGAAATGCGGGTGGTCGTCCATTCGCGTATCAAAATAGGACCGCGTGCCTTCGACCGTTACTTCCTGCATCAATCCCGCATCACAGAATGCGCGGAGTGTGTTGTAGACTGTCGCAAGGGATACCTTTTCTCCCTCATCCGCGGCCGCCGAATATAGACTTTCGGCCGTGACATGGCGATCCTTGCCGTCCCCGATCAGCAGTGACGCCAGCAACACACGCTGCTTTGTCGGGCGCAATCCACCCTTTGCCAGCCAGTCGGTTCCAAGTTCTTCGGCAGAAACAGCCATTCGCTCACTTCATATTCGCTTGCCTCAGAATATATAAAGGCGCGAGAGGGCAAGTTTCAAACGGTTTCCCGCTTTGCCTGACGACATGCCGCGCCTGCTATGCTTGCCACGCAGCGAAGCTCGGTGCTAATGGGGGCGGGATTTGAAAGATAACGAAGCGAAGGGCGGGTCTAAATGACCGAATTTCCGACATCATTCGACAAAGAAGGGCTGCTGAAATGCGCCCGAGGGGAACTTTTCGGCCCCGGCAACGCCCAGCTTCCTGAACCGCCCATGCTGATGATGGACCGGATCACCGACGTCAGTGCCGATGGTGGCGAATTCGGAAAAGGCCATGTTATCGCCGAGTTCGACATCAAACCGGATCTGTGGTTTTTCGAGTGCCACTTCCCCGGAAACCCGATCATGCCTGGTTGTCTGGGCCTCGACGGACTATGGCAGCTGACGGGATTCAATCTGGGATGGCGTGGCATGAAGGGGCGCGGGATGGCCTTGGGTGTCGGTGAGGTCAAGCTGACCGGCATGGTCAAACCCGACCGCAAAATGATCACCTATTACGTGGACTTCACGCGTGTCATCGACCGCCGGCTCAAGATGGGTGTTGCCAATGGTCGCGTAGAGGCTGACGGTGAAACCATCTATCAGGTCAAGGATATGAAGGTCGGTCTGGCAACAGACGACTGATACCACGCGTTACGACTAAGGGAGAGCGTCTATGCGCCGCGTCGTCATCACCGGGTTGGGGATTGTATCCCCTATCGGCAACAATGCAAGCGAAGTCACCGAAAGCCTGAAGAACGGCACATCGGGCATCTCATTCGCCGAGGAATACGCAGAAAACGGTTTCCGTTGTCAGGTTCACGGCATTCCGAAAATCGATCTTGCCGAACATATCGACAAGCGTCAGCTACGTTTCATGGGGCCCGGTGCGGCCTATAACTTCATCGCGATGGAACAAGCCATCGCGGACTCGGGGCTGGAAGAAAGCGACGTGTCCAATGAACGCTCCGGCCTGATCATGGGCTCGGGCGGACCGAGCACGTCGAACTTCTTCACCGCCCACCAGATCGTGAAAGGGAAAGGCGCGCCGAAGCGCATGGGCCCATTCATGGTCACGCGTTGCATGTCATCCACCAACTCCGCATGTCTGGCCACGCCGTTCAAGATCAAAGGGATCAACTACTCGATCACTTCGGCTTGTTCGACGTCCGCTCATTGTATCGGCAATGGCGTTGAGCAGATACAGATGAACAAGCAAGACATCGTCTTCGCTGGCGGTGGCGAAGAAGTGGACTGGACCCTGTCCTGCCTGTTCGACGCGATGGGCGCAATGTCGTCGAAATACAACGACACGCCGACGACAGCCTCGCGTCCTTACGACTCGACCCGCGATGGCTTTGTCATCGGCGGGGGTGGTGGCGTTGTCGTTCTTGAAGAACTGGAACACGCCAAGGCGCGTGGCGCAAAGATTTACGCGGAAGTGACCGGTTACGGCGCAACATCCGATGGCTACGACATGGTTGCCCCGTCCGGCGAAGGCGGCGAGCGGTCGATGAAGCTGGCAATCAAGGATCTTGGCGACCGGCAGGTGAACTACATCAACTCGCATGGCACGTCCACGCCAGCAGGCGACGTAACCGAGGTCGAGGCCATTCGAAACGTCTTTGGCGAGGACCATCCGCCAATCTCGTCGACCAAATCGCTGACTGGCCATTCGTTGGGTGCTACCGGCGTGCATGAAGCGATTTACAGCCTTCTGATGATGCAAAATAGCTTCATTGCCGCATCAGCCAACGTGACAGAGCTTGACCCTGCGCTACGTGCGGATGAAATCGTGACAGAGCGGAGGGACAATGCCGAGCTCGATACCGTGCTGTCCAACAGCTTCGGTTTCGGCGGCACGAACGCGACCCTCGTCATGAGCAAGTACAACGGATAAGAAGAACATGGCTGATTTGTTGACCGGCAAGCGTGGACTCGTCATGGGGGTTGCCAATGAGCGATCCATTGCTTGGGGGATAGCAAAGGCCATGGCCGCCGAGGGCGCAGAACTGGCTTTCACCTATCAGGGCGAAACTTTCGGCAAGCGGGTTCAACCGCTTGTGGAATCAATTGGGTCCGATTTTCTGATCGACGTCGATGTCATGAATGACGAACAACTCGACGCTGCTTTCCAGCACATCAAGGAGCGGTGGGGAAAGTTCGACTTTCTGGTCCACGCCATCGCGTTCTCCGACAAATCGGAACTGTCGGGTCGGTTCGTCAACACCAGTCGCGAAAACTTCCGCAACTCTCTGTGCATCTCGTGTTATTCGCTGATCGATCTGTCGCGCCGGGCGCGCCCGCTTATGAATGAAGGTGGCACGATCCTGACCTTGACCTATCAGGGATCAAACAAGGTCACTCCCTACTACAACGTTATGGGTGTTGCTAAAGCAGCGCTGGAATCGGCCGTGCGGTATCTGGCCAATGACCTTGGTCCGGAGGGCATCCGAGTGAACGCCATTTCCCCTGGCCCAATGAAAACCTTGGCGGGGGCGGCTATCGGTGGTGCGCGCAAGACCTATCGCGCGACCGAATTGAACGCGCCGCTGCGGTCCAATGCGACACTCGAAGCGGTGGGTGGAACGGCGGTGTATCTGGCATCCGACTACGGCGCGTCAACGACCGGCGAGATCGTCCACGTCGATGGCGGCTACCATGTGCTTGGTATGGCCCAGCCGGAAAACTTGTAACCTTAGTTCAACAGTTTTTGCGTCTTCTCCCTGCAGCCAATCCATGCCACCTTCCCCGTGGAGGTGGCCGATGCCGATAAAGACCATCATTTTCGACGCTTATGGCACGCTGTTCGACGTGGATTCCGCGGCAAGAAACATTGCGGCTGAACCGAATTCGCCTCTGTCGCCGGACATCTGGCCCGCCCTGTCGCGAGATTGGCGCGACAGGCAATTGCAATACAGTTGGCTTCGGTCTCTCACAGCGGAACACTCCGATTTCTGGCAATTGACCCAAGACGCGCTGGACTGGGCGTTGGATCATCAAGGGCTGTCAGGGCAATCCGGGCTTCGGTCACAGCTATTGGCGCTTTACCGCGGCCTTAGCGCCTATCCCGACGTGCAAGACACACTCGCGCGCCTGAAGTCACAGGGATACGAGACGGCAATCCTTTCGAACGGTTCGCCCGAAATGCTGGCCGATGCTGTGCATGGCGCAGGATTGTTCAGCCTCTTGGATGACGTTTTGTCTGCTGAGTCCGTTGGCATCTTCAAACCCTCATCTAAAGTCTATGACATTCCTGTCTCGCTTTTCGGTCGACAGGCCAACGAGATATTGTTCGTGTCTTCAAATGGTTGGGACATCGCGGGCGCAGCATCTTACGGGTTTCATACAGTCTGGATCAACCGCGCCGGGCTGCCGATCGAGCGACTGCCCGGACGACCCGACGCTGTTGTGACATCACTATCCGCGTTGCCAGATATCCTGAAATTCTCTGACCCGACGCCCGCTCGCTACTTTACTACACACGATGGGCTGCGGCTGGCCTATCGCGACAGCGGCGGAGATGGCCCTGCCCTGCTCTGCCTGCCCGGACTAACCCGAAACATGGATGACTTCCGGTCCGTGGCATCCCGTTTCGCGGACGAAGCACGTATCGTACGACTGGATCCGCGCGGACGAGGCATTTCGGACCACGCACCCGACTACCACAGCTATTCCATAGAAGACGAAACCCGCGACGCACTGGAGTTACTCGATCACCTGAGGATACCGGAAGTCGCTATCCTCGGAACGTCACGCGGCGGACTGATCGCGCTGCATATCGCCAAGCTCGCACCGGATCGCCTGACAGGTGTTTGTTTCAACGATATCGGGCCCGAAATCGAAACCAAGGGGCTGGCCGAAATCGCTGCCTATATCGGACGTGACCCCGGTCTAAAAAACCATGAAGAAGCCGCAGCCGCGCTGCCCACGATGATGGCGCCCGCATTCAAGAATGTGTCGGAAGAGGATTGGAGAGCCTTCTCACATAGTCTTTGGCAGCAAGGACCGGACGGGCTGACCATTCGCTACGACAGGCGACTGTCGGACGCCTTCGCCGATCAGGCTCGCGCCATTCCACAGGCGTCAACGGCATGGGACGCGTTCGACGCGTTGGCGGGTAAGCCTGTGGCTGTTCTTCGCGGTGAAAACTCCATCATTCTCTCGGAAGACACATTGGCGGAAATGCGGCGCAGACGGCCAGATTTACATGTTGCGGAGATCCCTGATCGCGGGCATGTGCCATTTCTGAATGAACCGCAATCACAAGAACTGTTGCGGGATTTTATCGAAAGACTGACATGACACCAGAACTGATCTCTGGCGCGGCCGAGCGCCTATCGGGACATATCCGCGTCACACCGCTGCTGAATTCGCCCGTAATCGACCGCATCGCACAGCGACGGGTATTCGTGAAGGCGGAATGTCTTCAGCATACGGGATCGTTCAAATACCGCGGCGCGAAGGCCGCAATCACGCGATTGCAGGGCTCTGGCTGGACCGGAGGCATTCTCGCCTATTCGTCGGGCAATCACGCGCAAGGTGTCGCTCGTGCGGCGCGGGAAGCCGGTATGACAGCAGTTATCGTCATGCCTTCGGATGCGCCACAGGTTAAGGTCGCGGCAACGAAGGCATATGGCGCGGAGGTCGTGCTGTATGACCGTGTCGCGCAAAGCCGCGAAGAAATCGGCCTGCAACTCGCCAAGGAACGGGGTCTGCATCTCGTCAAGCCCTATGACGACCCGGATGTGATAAGCGGCCAGGCGACGGTCGGGCTGGAAATTGCACAGCAGGCCTCCGACCTGGGGATCGAAAATGCTGAGGTCACCGTATGTTGTGGCGGAGGTGGGCTGACATCTGGCGTGGCACTCGCGCTGGCCGAAAAGCAGCCCGACTTCATTGTCAGAACAGTGGAACCTGTGGGCTTCGATGATGTTGCCCGTTCACTGGCCGCAGGCCATATCCAGAAAAACGAGAGAGCCAGCGGCAGCATTTGCGACGCCATTCTGACCCCTGCCCCCGGTGAACTGACCTTCCCGATCATCGCGGAGCACTGCGGCAAGGGACTGGTGGTTTCCGACGACGATGCGCTGCATGCTATGTCACTCGCCGCGCAACATCTGAAAATCACGCTGGAACCAGGCGGCGCTGTGGCGCTGGCCGCCGCGCTGTTCAAAACCGACAGCTTTGCCGCCGACACGGTGATTGCTGTGGCAAGTGGCGGCAATGTTGAGAAGGATGTGTTTCTCAGGGCGCTTGACACGCATTAGTGGTCTTCTGCGCTTCGACGTTCAGAAACTATTTTCAGACGACGACGAAACCGTGCGTACAGTTTCCAACCGGCAGAGTGGCAAGAAGTACGAGACGCACACTAAAGCCGGTCATTGGGGTCAGGCTCTACCGGACCCGCACGTCAAGGTGTTGACTGATCCAGGAACTCGCGCGTCAGCACCGCGATATCGTTTGTGTTCTCAGTATGGGAGGGCAAGCCTGCCTGCGACATATCCGGCAAATGGTGCGCGATCCCCTTGTGACAGTCTATGCAGGTACGTTCACCAGTGAAAAGAAAGCGCTGATGGGCGTCGGCTGCACGGTTGCTTTGCCGCGTGATATCCATCGATTCCGCCGAATGGCAGTTGCGACATTCAAGCGAGTCGTTCGCCTTTAACCGCGCCCATTCATGCTGAGCCAACTCGATCCGCTTCTCCAGAAACTTTTCCCGCGTGTTGATGGTGCCGAAGATCTTGCCCCAGACTTCTTTCGACGCCTGCATCTTCCGCGCGATCTTGTGCGTCCATTCATGTGGCACATGGCAATCCGGGCATGTGGCACGAACCCCGGAACGGTTGGTATAGTGGATCGTGGGCTTGAGTTCCTGAAACACGTTGTCACGCATTTCATGACAGCTGGTGCAGAAGGTCTCGGTATTGGTCAACTCAAGGGCGGTATTGAAGGCACCCCAGAAAATGACCCCCATAATGAACCCGCCGAGCGTCAAAAAGCCAAGGCTCAGATGCACGGCAGGGCGGCTCACAATGTGCCATATGCGCTTGAGCAGCCGCCACATCAGTTATTTCCTTCCTGCTGCTGAACATACTCCAGCACCGTATCGACATCGACGAAGCCGTTCTCGACCAGCGGCCGAGCATCATGCTGGACGACATGGCATTGTGTGCAGAAGTATCGCCGCGGCGTAACGGTCGCGAGAAACTGCCCCTCGCGGTTCATGAAATGCGTAATCGAAACCATCGGAGCCTGAGATATTTCGACGGCCGTACGGCTATGGCAGGTCAAGCATTTGTTGGCGTTGATGTCGATCTGGTAATTGTCGATCTGGTGCGGAATGACAGGCGGCTGCTCGGGGTAATTGCGCACCTGGCGTACATCTGAATTGACGACCTCGGGGATTTGCGCGGCCTGCGCATCCTGATCGAGCGGCACCCCATTGCGTAGGGTGGCGATACCGTCTTGGGCAAAGCTCTGGCTGGCGGTCAGCAGAACCGCACCGGCAATGAATGACTTCAAAGGGGACATGGCGCACCTCACACCGCTTCGATCCGGACGGCACACTTCTTGAAGTCCGTCTGCTTGGAAATCGGGTCGGTGGCGTCCAGCGTCACCTTGTTGATCAACTGCCGCGCATCGAACCATGGCACGAAGATCAGCCCGCGTGGAGGCTTGTTCCGCCCGCGCGTCTCAACCCGCGTTCGCATCTCGCCGCGCCGGGATATGATCGTCACCTCCGTCCCTCGCCTGACGCCCAATTCGACCGCATCGTCCGGATGCATGTAGCAAAGCGCGTCCGGAACGGCGCGATACAGTTCGGGCACCCTTTGGGTCATCGACCCGGAATGCCAGTGCTCGAGCACGCGCCCCGTGGCCAGCCAAAAGGGGAAGTCGTCGTCCGGACTCTCGGCGGGCGGTTCATAAGGTTGCGCGAAGATGTTCGCGCGGCCGTCCGCATTGCCGTAGAATTCGAATTTCTTTCCCTCGGTTACATAAGGGTCGTAGTCACCGTTGAACCGCCAAAGCGTTTCTTCGCCATCGACAACCGGCCAGCGCAGGCCGCGCACCTCGTGGTAGCGCTCGTAAGGAGCCAAATCGTGCCCGTGGCCGCGCCCAAAGCTGGCGTATTCCTCGAACAGCCCCTTCTGGACATAGAAGCCGAAGCTTTCTGCATCGTCATTGTCGTAGTCGGGATTGACTTCATCCATGCCAAACGCATCTACCTGCCCATTGGCATACAGCACATCGTATAGTGTCTTCCCTTTGTAGTCGGGGTTTGCGTCAAGCAACTCTGCAGGCCAGACTTCATCCGTAGTGAAGCGCTTGGAAAACTCAATCAATTGCCACAAATCGGACCGTGCGCCTTCCGGTGGCTTCACTAGCTGGTGCCAGACCTGTGTTCGGCGTTCGGCGTTACCATAAGCGCCTTCCTTCTCGACCCACATGGCTGCTGGAAGGATCAAGTCAGCAGCTTCACAAGTGACTGTCGGGTAGGCATCGGACACAACGATGAAGTTGTCCGGATTGCGATACCCCGGCAAACCTTCGTTCATAAGGTTCGCCGCTGCCTGCATATTGTTGTTCACCTGCACCCAGTAGCAATTGATCTTGCCGTCTTTCAGATCGCGGTTCTGTTGCACGGCATGCGCGCCAACCCAATCCGGCACGGTGCCTTCCGGCAGTTTCCATAGCTCTTCGGCATGGGCGCGGTGTTCGGGATTGGTCACCACCATGTCGGCGGGCAGACGGTGGGCGAAAGTCCCAACCTCACGCGCGGTGCCGCAAGCCGAGGGCTGGCCCGTCAAGGAAAAGGGCGAATTGCCCGGTTCGGAAATCTTCCCGGTCAGCAGATGGATGTTGTAGACCATGTTGTTGACCCAGGTTCCGCGGGTGTGCTGGTTGAACCCCATGGTCCAGAGCGACATCACCTTGGTATCCGGATCTGCATAGAGCTTCGCGAGTTCTTCGAGCCGGCTCTCCTCGACGCCGGACATCTCTGCCGTTTTTTCGAGCGTATATTCGGACACGAACTCGGCGAATTCCTCGAATGTTATAGGATCGGAATCGTTGGCGTCGTCGGCATGTTCGGCCGCCTGCTGCAACGGGTGCTCGGGACGCAGCCCATATCCGATGTTGGTGCGACCGCGCTTGAAATTGACGTGCTCGTTGACGAAAGCCTCGTTAACTGCGCCATTCTGTATGATGTAGTTCGCGATATAGTTCAGGATCACCAGATCGGTCTGCGGCTCAAAGATGATCGGAATGTCCGCCAGATCGAAGCTGCGATGGGTGAATGTGGACATCACCGCGACTTTCACGTGCGGATGGCTAAAGCGACGATCGGAGATACGTGTCCACAGGATCGGGTGCATCTCCGCCATGTTGGAGCCCCACAGCACGAAGGCATCCGCATTCTCGAAATCGTCGTAGCAGCCCATCGGTTCATCGATCCCGAAAGTGCGCATGAAGCCCGTCACCGCCGAAGCCATGCAGTGCCGCGCATTCGGGTCAATGTTGTTCGACCGGAAGCCCGCCTTCATCAACTTGGATGCGGCATAGCCCTCGTGGATGGTCCACTGGCCGGACCCGAACATGCCGATGGCTTGTGGCCCTTTCGCGGCCAACGTCGTCTTCCACTTCTGAGCCATTATGTCGAAGGCTTCATCCCAGCTGACGGGCATGAAGTCGCCGTCCTTGTGATACTCACCATCACGCATTCGCAGAAGTGGCGTGGCCAGACGATCGCCTCCATACATGATCTTCGACAGGAAATAGCCCTTCACGCAGTTCAGACCGCGATTCACCGGGGACTCGGCATCGCCATGCGTGGCGACAACACGGCCTGCCTTGGTCGCCACCATCACCGAACATCCTGTCCCGCAAAACCGGCAGGGCGCTTTGGACCACTTGAGGTCCGTCACCGCCGAGTCGGTGACAAGGTTCTGGGCCGAAGCGGGCACCGGTAGCCCCGCGGCAGCGGCAGCGGCAGCCACGGCTTGCGCCTTGATGACGTCTCTTCGGGTGACACCAGTCATAGGGCAGCTCCTTGATTGTCTGGGGGGTCGTCCATCTGATGAAAGACGAGTGCAGCGCTTGCGACACCGTCCAGAAGTTGGATGCGGGTCATCGCATCGGCAACTTCACCCTCGCTGGAGGTTTCAAGCGTAATGACGATCTTACCGGATCGGTCTTGCAGCGCAA
This sequence comes from Qingshengfaniella alkalisoli, assembly GCF_007855645.1. Classification (GTDB taxonomy): domain Bacteria; phylum Pseudomonadota; class Alphaproteobacteria; order Rhodobacterales; family Rhodobacteraceae; genus Qingshengfaniella; species Qingshengfaniella alkalisoli. The sequence goes on along the minus strand of NZ_CP042261.1, from coordinate 526,887 downwards.
TTTCGGCAGACGGTATGCGGCAGATTGCATTTATGACCATGTCAATCCGATCCGGCCGACAACGGACAAGCAAACTGGAAATGTGTACCGGGGCTGAGGTGCTGGCGGCAGCTGGCATATTCCGGCCCCTACCCTGTCGGAGGGCCGGGCGGGCCATAGATCATCTGGTAAAGCCAGACGATAAAGCCGTATCCACCAACGATCGCGACAGCCAATACAGGTGCAAGAATGACAGCAAGCAGGATGAAAACCCTGCGTTCCTCGTTCGCGCTGACAGGTTTGGCATCCATGGCTGGTTCCTGAGAACGATCACGTTATTGTTTAACCCTAGGGATTGTTTAACCTTAGGGCAACATATCTCGGTTTCAAACAGTCTATTTCTCTGAAACGCTAAGGTGACCGACCCGTGGCTAGGTTCAGCAGCCAACCAACGGTTGGCCCCAACCGTGCACGAATCTTTCGGGAGATGCGCTGTAAAATGCCCTGATGTAATCGAATCATGCTCCGTCGTGAGAGTGGTGATCTTCGATGACTTTGGCCCTCAGCTCCTCTGTGGTCTCGCAAATTGTTGTTTTTTTTGTAGAGTTTGTTAGCCTGCTCGGGGAAGTGGTGCGCAAATCGCAAAAAATCCCGCGCTTCGACTATCGGAACAAGCCAAATCTGTGAGGCGGAATGTTCAAGAAAATCATGGTCCCCGTCGATCTGGGCCATTTAGGTCAACTGGAGAAATCGCTGGATGTCGCTGCCGATCTAGCTGGGCGGTATGACGCTCCGGTTATCTATGTTGCGGTTATCTCGGCGCTCCCCAGCCAACAAGCACGTACACCGACCGAGTTCGAGGCCAAGCTTAACGATTTCGCGAAAAGCCAATCAGAAAAGCACGGACATACTGCATCAGCAAAAACTTACGTCAGTCATGACCCCGCTGTGGATCTGAACGACCAACTGCTGGAGGCCATCGATGAAAACGCCGCTGATCTGGTGGTTATGGCATCACATATACCCAAACTCTCCGATCATTTGTGGCCGTCTCACGGGGGGCGGGTTGCGACACGCGCCCACGTTTCAGTCTTGATCGTTAGATAGTGTGCAGAAGGAGTTTCCATGAACACGACCGAAGAAGAAGTCGAGCCGCCAATTCCCGAACCCGAAGGCCCGACCGAGGTCATCGAAACGGACTACGAGATCGGCCAAGATAACATCGAAACATCCGTTGGCCCCATCGGCTTGGACATCCACAATCCGGTTTTCGCCATTTCAGGCGTCACGATCATCGGGTTCGTGGTACTGACGCTGGCCTTCCAGAACAGTGTTGGGCCCATGTTCGATACGCTGCGCGACACGCTAACAGCGAAGTTGGATTGGTTTTTCCTCGCCACCGCAAATGTTTTTGTCCTCCTGTGCCTTGCGCTGATCGTCCTTCCTTACGGGAGAATCCGTATCGGCGGGCCGGATGCCACACCCGACTACAGCTATACCGGATGGTTCGCCATGTTGTTCGCCGCCGGGATGGGCATCGGGCTTATGTTCTACGGCGTATCGGAACCCATCTCGCACTATAGTACCGCCTTTGGTGGACCCGTTGTCGAAAACGGTGTGAGAACGGATTGGGCACCGCTTCAGGGTGCCGCAGGGGATGAAATCGCCGCTGAAAAACTTGGCATGGCCGCGACGATTTTCCATTGGGGGCTGCACCCGTGGGCGATCTACGCCGTCGTGGCGCTGGCCCTGGCAATTTTCAGCTACAACAAAGGACTGCCTCTGACGGTCCGGTCGATCTTCTACCCGATCTTCGGCGACAAGGTCTGGGGCTGGACAGGCCATGTGATCGACATCCTCGCTGTATTCGCCACCCTGTTCGGTCTTGCGACATCACTTGGCTTTGGCGCGGAGCAGGCCAATGCAGGTCTGAACTTCCTGTTCGGTATTCCCAACAACGGTGAATCGAAAGTCATATTGATCCTCGCGATCACGGGCGTTGCGCTGATCTCGGTGCTGGCGGGGCTGGATGCAGGCGTCAAACGCCTGTCGGAGATCAACATGACGCTTGCCGTTCTGTTGCTGTTCTTCGTGATTATAGTTGGGCCGACTTTGGCCATTCTGGGCGGCTTTTTCAGCAATCTGTGGAGCTATGCCAAGGACCTGCCAGCCCTGTCGAACCCGTTCGGGCGCGATGACGACAACTTCCGCCAAGGCTGGACGGCCTTCTACTGGGCGTGGTGGATCAGTTGGTCGCCTTTCGTGGGTATGTTCATCGCCCGTGTCAGCCGTGGCCGTACGGTGCGAGAGTTTCTCATCTGCGTGCTGCTGATCCCGTCGCTGGTATCGGTCTTGTGGATGACCGCTTTCGGCGGAACCGCGATCCACCAGATCGTTAACGATGGATACACGGCGGTACAGGAAGCGTCCCTGGAACTGAAACTGTTCTACATGCTCGCAGAACTGCCGCTGACACAGATAACATCCTTCATCGGCATTCTGCTTGTAATCGTGTTCTTCGTCACCTCGTCGGACTCCGGCTCGCTGGTGATCGACACCATAACCGCAGGCGGCAAGGTGAATGCGCCGGTTCCTCAACGCGTGTTCTGGGCGATCTTCGAGGGGCTGGTCGCGATCGCATTGCTGCTCGGCGGTGGGCTGGGCGCACTACAGGCAATGGCAGTCTCGACCGGCTTTCCCTTCGCGATCCTGCTGCTGCTCGCCTGCTGGGCCATCGTCAAAGGCCTGGCCGCAGAACCGCGCGACTAGACCACTGCTTGCTCCGGCCCCAGCAGGGGCCGGGGATTTCAGTACTTTTCCGGCACGTATAGTTCGGGCGGCAGCGTTTTCCGTTCATAGTTCGGATTGAACACTCGATCCGGCAGGGTCACTTCGTCGTGTGGCACCTCGTCGTAAGGGATAAGCGACAAAAGGTGATCGATGCAGTTCAATCGCGCACGTTTCTTGTCGTTGGCTTCGACGATGTACCACGGCGCTTCCGGGATGTTCGTCCGAGCGAAGGTTTCCTCCTTCGCCTTGGTGTAGTCTTCCCAGCGGATACGCGATTGCAAATCCATCGGGCTGAGCTTCCACTGTTTCAAAGGGTCGTGGATGCGCATAAGGAAGCGCATCTGCTGTTCCTCGTCGGTGATCGAGAACCAGTACTTCACCAGTCGAATACCCGAGCGGACCAGCATGCGTTCGAATTCCGGCACGTCGTGGAAAAATTCTTCCACCTGATCATCGCTGGCGAAACCCATGACACGTTCCACGCCAGAGCGGTTGTACCAGCTGCGATCAAGCAGGACGATCTCGCCCCCGGCGGGCAAATGCGGCACGTAGCGCTGGAAATACCATTGGCTTTTTTCACGGTCCGAGGGTGCAGGCAACGCCACAACGCGGCACATACGTGGGTCAAGACGTTGAGTGATGCGTTTGATTACACCGCCTTTCCCTGCTGAATCGCGACCCTCGAAAATCACGACAACCTTCTCGTTGTTATGCTTGACCCAGTCCTGAAGCTTTATCAGTTCCGCCTGCAAAGCCAGAAGTGCGCGATAATAGTCCGCCCGTGGAATGGTTGGCGGATGGGACTTGCGGTAGATATCACGAATCTTCAGGTGAAGCTCATGTTCACCCAGATCCTGCTCGATCTCCTCATCAAGCGTATCGTCCAGTTCGGCTTTCAGCCAATCACGAGCACCCTGCTCGCCATCCAATCCATCCATCGTCCTACCTCGTCTTCAACCGCCATTCGGCATGGCACCACTATAGCGCGTTGATTGCACTTATGTGACGCTGGCTAGCTGCTACTGCACCAATCCAGAAACCCGTCCGGTGCACGTGACAGCAGCATCTTCGCAAGTTCTTCACCAATTCGTGCGCCATCTTCGATCGGGCCACTAAGGTGATCGGCGATGGCTTCGCTCCCGTCCGGCCGCAGGATTTCTCCTCGCAGCATCAACGTGCCTCCGTTCAGGTCCGCGAGACCGGCGATAGGGGTTTCGCAGGATCCGTCCAGCGCAGCCAGATACGCCCGCTCCGCCGCCAAACGCTGTCCTGTTTGATCATCGTGGATCGCGGCCAGAAACTCAGCGACAACGGTGTCGTCCACGCGGCGCTCAACACCGATCGCGCCCTGCGCCACGGCAGGAAGCATCTCATCGGTGTCGATTGCGCTGGCAGCCAGATCAGCGCGACCAAGCCGATTCAACCCTGCCACCGCCAGAAACGTCGCAACCGCTATACCGTCCTGGAGTTTCTTCAAACGGGTCTGAACATTGCCACGAAATTCCACGAGGTTCAGATCAGGTCGCCGATATGCCAACTGCGCGCGGCGGCGCAAGCTGGATGATCCGACTGTCACACCATGCGGTAGATCTGAAATGCCCTTGTATTCAAGCGAAATAAAGGCGTCACGCACGTCTTCGCGTGGCAGGTAGCAGTCAAGCAGCAGTCCTTCGGGTTGCTGGACCGGCATATCCTTCATCGAATGAACCGCAATGTCGATCTCGCCAGCGGTCAGTGCCTCTTCGATTTCCTTGGTGAACAGTCCCTTGCCACCGATTTCCTTCAACGCCCGGTCCAGCACGCGGTCACCCGTTGTCTTGATGACAACGATTTCGAACGCCTCGGACGGCAGGTCGAATGCAGCGGCGATCCGATCCCGTGTCTCTTCGGCCTGCGCAACAGCCAGCGGAGAGCCCCGTGTGCCGATTTTCAGCGGTGACGTAGGTGTTGGCATACTGCGTCGCATGGTGTTCCTGCTCCGTTTGCGGTAGTTGACAAGCCGCCCGCGAGGGGGTGAGGACGCCCCCGCAATAGACGAGGACGCAGATGGCCGAAACCAAAAAACTGCTCGCCAGCCTTCAAGGTCAGGTTCAGGACGTTCCCCCGATCTGGATGATGCGTCAGGCGGGCCGCTACTTGCCTGAATACCGCGCCACCCGCGCAAAGGCAGGCGACTTTCTGTCGCTATGCTACACCCCGGAACTCGCAGCCGAAGTCACTCTTCAGCCCATTCGCCGTTTCGGATTTGATGCCGCCATTCTTTTCGCGGACATCTTGCTCATCCCGCAGGCATTGGGCGCGGATCTATGGTTCGTCACGGGTGAAGGCCCGCGTCTGTCCACGATTGACGCTCAAGCCGATTTCGATGTTCTCAAACCCTCGGACAGCGTCCACGAACATCTCTCGCCCGTCTATGAAACCATTCGTATCCTGTCGCGGGAACTTCCGAACGAGACCGCCCTGATCGGCTTCGCCGGCGCGCCCTGGACCGTTGCCACTTATATGATCGCCGGTCGCGGCACACCGGATCAAGCCCCCGCGCACCGTCTTAAGGAAGAAAACCGTCCGTTGTTCGATCTGCTTATGGATCGCATTACTGCCGCGACAATCGAATATCTCTCCGCGCAGATCGAGTCCGGGGCCGAGGTCGTCAAGCTGTTCGACAGTTGGGCCGGATCACTGACGGGCGACGACTTTGATCTTTACGCGCTCGCCCCCGCCAAACGGATCATCCGTGAATTGAAGGCCAAACATCCCGACACACCTGTCATCGCATTTCCCCGCGAAGCGCGGGATCGTTATGTCGGTTTTGCGAAAGCAACGGGCGCCGATTGTGTCGCGCTCGACAATTCCGTGGATGCGGCTTGGGCGGCAGAGAACGTGCAAAAGGACTGCTGTGTTCAGGGCAATCTCGCGCCGCAGCATATGGTCACGGGCGGTCAGGCGCTCGTAGACGAAGTGCACCGGATCCGCGAAGCATTTTCCGCCGGACCGCACATCTTCAATTTGGGTCACGGTATCACGCCCGATGCCGATCCCGACAATGTCGCGCTGATGATCGAAACGCTGCGCGGGGGCAGCTAATATGGACAGGGCGATCATCGTTCGCCCTATCCCGATTGTGCTTCATTGTTTGCAGCGGCACCCTCCGGCAATCTCCATACTACAAGCCCCAAGAGCAGTAGCGACGGAGCGGGACCGCAGGATTCGTCGTCACACGTGTTTCCTCGAAGAAGCCACGCGCCATGGCCCCGAGGAGCGCCAGCCCGTCCTAGACCACGATTTCACCAGAAGTGCCCTTGAACAAAATCGCTACGGCCTCACTACAACAACGGACCGAGATACGGATTCCGGTCTTTCCAAGTGCTGCCAATTCCTGTCCAGCAAAAGAGCATCAGAGTTTTCTACCATTTCAAAACCCAACTACAGCATCCCGGTTCTGGTCGGTGGAATTGAACAGTTAACCGGCAATAAATCTGTCGCACCCACCTGAGGATTTGGCGCTAAACAACGGCATCTATCAACGCCATTTTGCCAGCGGAGGGAGGCTCATTAGAACGGCGTCGGGGTCATGGCTGGTCTCCAGTCCGAATTTCGTGCCACGGTCATAGACTAGATTATATTCCGCATAGAGGCCCCGATAGACCAACTGCGCGTCCTTGTCTGCTTCATCCCATGGTGTCAGACGGCGCCGATCGACGCAGGGCAAGTAGGCTGGCAGAAATGCTTCGCCGACCGCTTTTGTGAATGCGAAATCTGCCGCCCAATCACCCGTGTTCAAATCATCGTAGAATATCCCACCGACACCACGCGCCCGCTTGCGGTGCTTGATGTAGAAGTATTCGTCCGCCCACGCCTTGAAGCGGTCGTAGTAGCTCGGATCATGAGAGTCGCAAGCTGCCTGCATCTGCACGTGGAACGACGCTGTGTCCTCGTTGTACTCGATGCACGGATTCAGATCCGCACCACCCCCGAACCACCATCCATGCGGGGTCCAGAACATCCGCGTATTCATATGCACTGCCGGAACATGCGGATTCTGCATATGCGCAACCAGCGATATTCCCGACGCCCAGAAACGCGGGTCATCCGCCAGGTTCGGCAGATCCCGTCGGGCGGCCATGGCGACCCTCGCCTGTGGGGATAAATCGCCAAAGACCGTGGACACATTGACGCCAACCTTTTCGAAAACCCGCCCGCCGCGCATCACCGACATCAAACCACCACCGGCTTCTTCGCCGTTGTCGCTGCCGCGCTTGGTCCGCGTCACCTCGAAACGGCCGGCCGGTTGGTCGGACAATGGGCCATCGGTCTGGCCGTCCTCAAGGTGCTCGAACGCCGCCACGATCTGGTCGCGCAGGGTTCGGAACCAGTCCGACGCTCGTTGTCTTTCTGGGGCAAGTTCCTGTTGCATGAGGCATCCTTTCCCACACAGTCACATCCGTCACTGCGCATAGACCAACACAGCTGTGAATTGCCACCCCATACGGATGGGCATAGGGTCGCAGTATGGTCAGAATCATATGCGCGATCTCTTTGCTGGTTCTCGGCGCATGCGCCACACCGCAGGACCGTTGCCTACGGCAAGGCACCTATGACCTGCGCACGGTCAACCGGTTAATCCAGGAAACCGAACGCGATCTTGCCCGCGGCTACACCTATGAGACCGAGTTGAACCCGGTTTCCATCGGTGTAGGCTACTGCACCGGCTATTCCGGTACGATCCGCTTTTGTGGCGATACGGGCACCGATACGATCCGCCGTGCGGTACCAATTGATGCCGAGCAAAAACAACGAGAACTGGCCGAGTTGAAACGCAAGCAGGCGGAACTTCAGAATGCCGCCGCGCCACGAATCGCATCCTGCCAGGCGCGCTATCCCAGTTGATCAGTGCGCAGGCGCGCCGACCGGATCAAGAAGCGTTCTGCCTCCATCCACCGTCAGTATCTGACCCGTCATAAAACCAGCGGCGGGCGAGGCCAGAAAATGCACGACCTCGGCGACCTCTGACGGGTTCGCAATCCGCGACAAAGGTGTATGGGCCACGATATCGTCGCGAAAATCTTTATGCTCGCGAAGAGCGGCTTGCAAGCTGGCCGACATCACGGAGCCAAATGCCACGGCATTTACCCGAATACGGTTGGATGCCAGTGAGACAGCCAAGGACCGCGTCATCTGGTCCAGCGCAGCAGTCGCCACGGAAAACGCCATAAGCTGCGGATGCGTACAGCGGGCCGCAATAGACGAAAGGTTGATGATCGAACCAACTGCCTTATCGTCACCGCCCGAGTCCTCAGCCTGGGCAATCATTCGTTTGGCCGCCAGCTTGGACAGCCGAAGGCTCGTCATCATGTTCTGCTGCAAGCATTCGTCGATCTCTTCTTCCGAGGTCATGGCTTCGTCGGACCGGGCAAACTGGCGACTGGCATTCACCAGGATATCGACACGGTCAAACGCATCAATCGTGGCAGACATCAGGTTGGCCAGCGTCAGCCGCTCTCGCAGATCCCCGGCAAACCATCGCGCGTTGTCATCGTCACCCGACTCGCCCAGTTCTTCACGAAGACCATTTTCATCCATATCCGCGAACATCACTTTCGCACCGGCATTCACGAAGTGCCGGCCAATGGCCAGGCCGATTCCGTTGGCGGCTCCGGTCACGATCACGGATTTACCTTCGACCGAAAATGTCATGAAATCATGATCCTCGTCCTGGTCTCTTTGCTCGGTTCATGCGCCCGGTTTTGACGCTCGGATGACCTTGAATGACCCATTCCCGGAGATTTCGTCAACCTTTCCGAAGCGTTCACTCAAAATCGCCTCGTAGGGAAGGTGCCGGTTCGCCACAAGAAACAGCCGTCCCGAAGGTTTTAACAGCTTGGCGGCGCTGCGGATGAATGCCTTGCCAAGCTCCGGCTCCGCTTTGCGTCCGGTGTGGAATGGCGGGTTGGTCACGACAAAATCCAACCGACCGGAGGCTGTCCATGAGGTCGCATCCGCCCAATGGAATGCAGCGCGTTCATCCGTGACATTCAACCGAGCCGCCGACAGCGCCAAATGGCTGGCTTCCACCAAGTCCAGTTTTGCGACACCGCGAGAGCGCAATAATTTCGCTGACAGATAGCCCCATCCAGCCCCCAGATCGGCACCGTACCCCGACACATCGTCCGGCAGAGCATCGGCCAGAAGATCCGATCCCGGGTCGATACCATCGGCCGAAAAGACGCCTGGCGCCGTCACGTAGCCGCCTACCTTCGTCCATTCGCGCCCGTGTTCCGCCCAATCTGCAAATGCGTCAGTCGCTTCGAACCAGAAACTGCGGCCATGCGCCTTGGTCAGCGTATCCAGAACAGGCACTCGTTTGCGGATCTCCTTATAGATGGAATCGACGCCGTCAGTTTTCTGCCCATCAATCAAGACCAGCGCTCCCGGCTCAACCAGGGCCACCGCATTCGCAATAGCGACGCGCGCGGCATCGCGCGAGCGTGGCAGGCGCAGAGCAACAAATGCTGAACGGCCCTCGAGCTGGGTAAAGCTGGGAACTGCCGAAACACCCTCAGCCACCAAACGGTCATATACGGGCTGCGTGTCTTCAACGGCGGTCAATCCGTCCTTAGGAAACAGGGAAAGATCGGTGTCCGAGCCGGGATTGACCACGAGGCTATGAGGCGGCGGTACGATCCGGCCGTCCTCCAGCAACAGCGACATACGACGATTGAACATCAGGTAGCCGCGAACGGCCTACTCCTTTTCCATGGTGCATTGCAGCGGATGCTGATGCTGGCGCGCAAAATCCATCACCTGGGCCACCTTGGTCTCTGCAATCTCGAAGGAAAACACACCGACAACGGCAAGACCCTTCTTGTGCACCGTCAGCATCAACTCGAAAGCCTGCGCATGCGAAAGACCGAAGAAACGCTCCAGTACATGAACAACAAATTCCATGGGGGTATAGTCGTCGTTCAAAATGAGAATCTTGTAAAGTGGCGGGCGCTGCGTGCGCGTACGCGTCTTGGTAGCAAGACCGGCATCGCCATCTGCGTCGTCAGGATCGTCGGACATGATCAGCGGATAAAGCGCCAAAACAGGTATCTCCGGTTACAGGATATGATTGCTTCCGCGCGACTAATATAATGAGACGAGGCTGATAGAAAAGGGGCGTCTCCGATACGACCCGTGTCAGAGGCGATGAATGAATGAAGCAACATATTACCACGATCGGCTTTGATGCCGATGACACGCTTTGGCATAATGAGCAGTTCTTCAAGCTGACCGAGGCGCGCTTTCTAGATATTCTGCGCGACTATGCCGAGCCGAATCATCTCTATGACCGCCTGCTCGATGCAGAGCGGCGCAACCTCGGGCGCTACGGCTTCGGGATCAAGGGATTCGTTCTGTCGATGATCGAAACTGCAATGGATGTGACCAGCGACCGTGTTCCGGCCCGTATCCTGCGGCAGATCATTGAAGCGGGGCACGAGATGCTGGAACACCCAGTGGAGCTGCTGCCGCACGCTCGCACAGCTGTTGAAGTCGCGGCCGAAGACCATCGTGTCGTTTTGATTACCAAGGGCGATCTGCTGGATCAGGAACGTAAGCTTGCCGCCTCCGGACTTGGTGATATGTTCGATGCCGTAGAAATCGTCAGCAACAAAACGGCGGCAGTCTATCACGATATCTTCACCCGTCACGGCGATGGCGCGGAGCGGGCGATGATGATCGGAAACTCCATGAAATCTGATGTTCTGCCGCCCATCGAGGCAGGCGGATGGGGAGTGTTCGTGCCGCATGGGGACAGTTGGGCGCTTGAACATGCAGAGCCACCTACGGGCCATATCCGCTTTGCAGAGATCGAAGATCTGTCCCAGATTGCTGTCATTTTGCAACAAGTCAGGTCACAGATATAGCCTGCCGCAACGAAAAGCACTCGAAATATGCCCCGTAAGGTCATGTCAGACAGGCCCAAAATCTTTTCTGCGAATCTCTGTATTTTTTTTTGTGCGCTGTGGTAACATTAATTCATAGGCAAGGAAGTTGACCGAAACATCGGCAACGAGCAGACCGTAGGCAGGTTCATCATGAAGTGGCGTTGGCAACGTGCCCTGTGCCGGGCGTTTCTGTTTATCTTGATCGTTTCGGCGGGCGTTGTGAACGCAGCCCCGTATGCCGCAATGGTCGTCGACGCCCGAACAGGCGAGGTGCTACATTCGCGGAATGCCGACACCCGGCTGCATCCGGCGTCACTGACCAAGATGATGACGCTCTATGTCGCGTTCCAGGCGATCGAACATGGAGAGATTTCTCTGGATTCCATCGTGACGGTTTCCAAGAACGCTGCTGCAGAACCCCCGAGCAAACTGTATCTCAAGGCCGGCCAAAAAATCGCCCTGCGCTACCTGATCCGGGCCTCTGCGGTCAAATCAGCCAATGACGCAGCCACCGCGATTGGCGAAGCGATCTCCGGAAGTGAAACCGCGTTTGCCCAGCGTATGACGCGCACCGCCCGTTCTTTGGGGATGACCAACACCAGCTTCAAGAATGCGCATGGCCTGACGGCAGCCGGACATTTGTCTACCGCGAGGGACATGACCACGCTGGGCCGTCACATCTTCTATGATTACCCGCAATATTATAACCTGTTCTCACGCCGCTCCGCAGATGCAGGAATCCGGACCGTGGCCAACACAAACCGCCGCCTCCTGGACGCTTACCGCGGCGCGGACGGCATCAAAACCGGTTACACCAGCGCGGCGGGATCGAACCTCGTCGCATCCGCGGAGCGCGGCAATGTGCGTATCATCGCGACCATGTTCGGCGGCACATCCAGCGCCGCGCGAAACAAACGCGTGGCAGAGTTGTTGGATATGGGCTTCTCGCGTGCACCCCGTCGCGTCGCTGTCAACAAGCCGCGCAAACCGGCCTATTTTGGCAATGGTCAGGCCGCCGTCGTACAAATCGCCGCGGTCAAGACCAGCGCGCGCCCATTGCCTCGCCCTGTCCAGCAATCTCCGGCTCAAGTGGCAGCATTGCAGGCCGCAGTCGAAGAAACCGTCCGCGCCGCTGCTGTAGAGGGCGTAACGGCCGCTGTGGTGAAGGATATCGCCGCCGCCGAAGTAGCCGTGACGGCAGAGCAGATGACGATCCCCGTTCCGCGACCGGACGAAATCGAACAAGCCGCATTGCAGGCCTCCACCGCAGATGTCGATGCCATCCCCGCGCGCGCGCCGGTTGCAACCTCCGCCGTTGCCGCGACGGTGTCGCCGCAACCCCTGCCCCGGCCGACAGAAATCCGTTTCTCTTCTGCAGATGTTCAGACCGCCGAAGCTTCCCCTGCCCCAGTTACGGAAGTCATGGTTCCGCGCGTATCAACCTCTGGCGGGCGGCATTGGGGTATCAATGTCGGCACCTATAACAGCCAATACGAAGCCGAACGTGTATTATTGAAAACTGCCTTGGTCGAGATCGAAACGCTGGACAGTGCGCTGCGCAAGGTCGTCAAAGGCAAGACTGGTTATGAAGCAAACTTCGTGGGGCTGGATGAGCACACGGCATCCTTGGCCTGTCAAAGACTATCTGCCCGTGAGCAGACCTGTTCTGCCTTCGGCCCCTGAAGCGCCCAGCATATGACCGAGTATGTTTTCGAGCCGCATGACCGGCCTAGCCTTCCCGTTTACGGCAGTCATCTTCGCTTCCCCGTCAGGCGCATTTTTTGCGTCGGGCGCAACTACGCCGAGCACGCGAGAGAGATGGGGCATGACCCGGACCGCGAGCCGCCCTTTTTCTTCTCCAAGCCGGCGGACGCGCTGGTTGAAAGCGGCGCATGCCTGCCCTTCCCACCTGCCACCGACGACCTGCACTTCGAAGCGGAACTCGTCGTTGCGATCGGAAAGCCGGGCACCCGGATCGCGGTAGAAGATGCACCTGGCCATATTTGGGGCTTCGCCGCCGGGAACGACCTGACGCGCCGCGACCTGCAAGCCACCGCGAAATCCCTGTCCCGTCCATGGGATATGGCGAAGGGTTTCGACAACTCTGCGGTATGCGGCGAGCTTTGCCCAATCGCTCAAACGGGACTGCTGTCTGATGGCCCCATTAGAACAAAAGTAGACGGAAAGCTGCGGCAAGACGGAAACATTTCGGACATGGTCTGGTCGATACCCGAACTGATATCTGAACTGTCGGCGCTGGTTGAACTGGCACCGGGCGATCTGATCTACACGGGCACACCGGCAGGGGTTGGCTCCATCCGGCCCGGTCAAAGCTGCACCGTCGAGATCGCCGGTCTGCCAAAAGTCAGCATCCGCTTCATCCCCTGAGACATTTAGTCTAAGAACTCGTTTTTTCTTTGGAAATGCCTCGCGTCGCCGTATGTTTGATATAAATACAGGGAAGGATGATCATGGCCTACAAAACGCTGCTTACAATCCTCAACTCTCCCGAAACAGGTGAACGGCGCATCGCAGCAGCGAGCAAGTTGGCCGCGTCGCTCGACGCTCATCTCGAGGTACTCTGCCTCGGCATCGACATCGTGCAGATTGGCTACTACTTTGCTGGCGCGGATGCGATCGTTCAGCAAAACTCCATCGAACAAGCCCGTGGGCGCGCCAAAGAGGTCGAGGCGCAAGCCAAGAAGCTTCTGGCCGGCAGCACGATCCGTTGGTCCACCCATGGGATCGTCGCGCAGTATGGTGCGTTGAACGATCTGGTCGCGCAATATGCGCGCTATGCTGATTTGGTGGTATTGCCCAAACCCTATGGCGACACCGCGACGCCGGAACACGAACCGATTCTGGAAGCGGCGCTATTTTCAGGAAACGCGCCTGTTCTGGTTCTTCCTGATGATGGCATTCCAGAGGATTTCGGCAAACGCGCGGTGATCGGCTGGAATGAAGGTGCCGAAGCGCTGAATGCCGTCCGCGCCGCCCTGCCCGCCCTAAAGGCTACGGAGCGCACCAGCATCGCGATCATTGACCCACCCAAGCACGCACCGGAACAGACAGGACCGGGCCACGCCCTGTCCACCATGTTGGATCGTCACGGGGTCAAGGCCGAGATCGCGCTGCTACCGAAGACCACGCCGCGTGTCGCCGATGTCCTGATGCAACATGTGAATGACACCAATGCCACGCTTCTGGTTGCGGGCGCTTACGGGCACTCACGATTCCGGCAAGCGATCCTAGGTGGTGCGACCCGCGATCTTCTGACCTCGACCACCGTGCCGGTCCTGATGGCGCATTAAGCAGAGACTTCGGCGCTAAGGTTGAACGCGGCGGCGAGCAGCTTCTTCGTATAGTCCGACTGTGGATCGCGAAAGACCTGTTCGCCCTCACCCGCCTCCACGATATCGCCCTGCTTCATCACGATGACCTTGTGGCTGAGCGCCCGGACCACCCGCAGATCATGACTAATGAACAGATAGGCGAGCCCGTGTTTTCTCTGCAAGCGTCGCAGCAGCTCTACGATCTGCACCTGAACTGTCATATCGAGCGCGGAAGTCGGCTCATCCAGCACCACGAGTTTCGGGCGCAAGATCATTGCCCGAGCGATCGCGATCCGCTGCCGCTGACCGCCGGAAAACTCATGCGGGTAACGGTGGGACATGGACGGGTCCAAACCGACTTCGGCCAGGATTTCCGCCACCAGCGCATCCTTGCTTTCACCGGAATTGGTCCCGTGAACGCCCAAACCTTCTGCGATGATCTCGCCAACCGTCATACGCGGACTGAGCGATCCGAACGGGTCTTGAAACACGATCTGCATGTCACGCCGGATCCCGCGCAACTGCCGTGACTTCAATCCCTGGATGTTGCGCCCCATGAACACTATGGGTCCATCAGACGACACGAGCCGCATCAGCGCCAGCGCTAATGTGGTCTTCCCCGATCCGCTTTCCCCGACGATCCCGACGGTTTCACCCTGCCGCACGGCAAGCGTCGCGTCGTTCACCGCGCGCACGTGGTCGACCGTCCTGCGCAAGAACCCCTTGGTAATCGGAAACCAAACCCGAAGCCCGTCACAGGACGCGATTTCATTGGCGTCCTGCTGTACAGGTTCGGGTCGTCCGGTCGGCTCGGCGGCCAGCAGGCGTTTCGTATAGTCATGTTGCGGGTTGTCGAAGATCGCGTTGGTTTCCCCTGTCTCGACGATTTCACCATTCTTCATCACGCAAACACGGTCGGCAAAGCGCCGTACGATCCCCAGATCATGAGTGATGAACAGCATGCTCATCCCCTCTGCCTCCTTGAGCTCAGCAAGCAGTTCCAGGATCTGGGCCTGAATGGTTACATCGAGCGCCGTGGTCGGCTCGTCGGCGATCAGGAGGTCGGGGCCATTGGCGAGCGCCATGGCGATCATCACGCGCTGCCGCTGACCACCGGAGAGCTGGTGTGGATAAGCCTTCAGACGACTTTCGGCGTCGCGGATGCCCACTCGGTCCAGAAGCTCGAGAATGCGCTTGTGCGCCGCATCACCGGTCAAGCCCTGATGCAGGGCAAGGCTTTCGCTGACCTGCTTCTCGATCGTGTGCAGCGGGTTCAGCGAGGTCATCGGCTCTTGAAAGATGAAGCTGATGTCATTGCCTCGAATATCGAGCAATGTCTGTTGATCGGCGCCGACCATCTCGCGCCCTTCGTAGCGGACCGAACCGGCGAGCTTCGCGCTTTCGGGCAACAGTGCCACGGTGGACAGGGCGGTTACTGATTTTCCCGAACCACTCTCTCCCACCAAGGCGACCGTTTCACCCTTGCCCACCTCGAAGGAGACGCCTTTGACCGCAGGGATTTCCTTGCCGTCCTGGGTGAAAGAGACCGACAGGTTTTCGACCGTCAGAACTGAACTCATGAAAACGTCTTTCGGGGATCGAAGGCATCACGCACGCCCTCAAAGATGAAGACAAGCAGCGACAGCATGATGGCGAAGGTAAAGAAGGCCGTGAAGCCGAGCCACGGCGCCTGAAGGTTCTGCTTGGCCTGCAAGGTCATCTCGCCAAGAGAAGGCGCCGATGACGGCAGACCGAAGCCCAGAAAGTCCAGCGCGGCCAGTGAACCGAGCGTTCCGGTAATGACAAACGGCAGCATCGTCAGGGTGGCGACCATCGCATTGGGCAGCACATGCCGGCGCATGATGGTGAGGTTGGACACGCCCAAGGCCCGAGCTGCGCGGACATACTCGAAATTGCGCGCGCGCAGGAATTCGGCGCGGACAACACCCACCAGCGCTGTCCAGCCGAACAGTGTCATCAGGAAGACCAGCAGCCAGAAATTCATCTGGAACACCGCCGCGATGATAATGATGATGTAAAGGCTCGGCGTGGCGCCCCACAGCTCGATAATCCGCTGGAATGTCAGATCGACCCAGCCGCCAAAATAGCCCTGCACTGCCCCCGCAGTAATACCGATCACCGATGTCAACGCGGTCACCACAAGGGCAAACAATACCGACAGCCGGAAGCCATAAATCACCCGCGCCAGCACATCACGCGCCGTATCGTCGGTGCCCAGCCAGTGCTTCGCGTCCGGCGCGGACGGTGCAGTGCCGTCAATGTCGTTGATCGTGTCATAGCTGTAAGGAACCAGTGGCCAGAGCAGCCACCCTTTCTGGATGTCCTGCCCATCCACGACGCCCGTTTCGGCCTGTGCGATAACACCTTCGGGATCGTCGAAACAGCTTTCCAACCCGCCCGAAATGATCAGACACTGGACCTCGATGTCGCTATAGGCGGCCTCGGTCCGGAAATCGCCGCCGAAGTCGGTCTCGGCATAAAAGTTGAAGATGGGCGCGCGCAGGTCTCCCTGGTAGCTGACCAGAAGCGGTTTGTCATTGGCTATGAACTCCGCAAACAGCGTCACAACAAACAGGATCGCGAAGACGATCAGCGACCAATAAGCGCGACCGTTGGCACGGAAATTGCGCCAGCGCCGTTGGTTGAGCGGTGACAGTCGCGCCTTGCGAACGGGCGACGGGGCCAAACTGGCGTCAGAGACGGTCATATCAGGTCTCCCGCGTCTCGAAATCGATGCGCGGATCAATCCACACATACATCAGGTCAGAAATCAGCCCCATGACCAAACCAATCAAGCCAAATACATAGAGCGTGCCGAAAATAACCGGATAGTCACGACTAACTGCAGCCTCGAAGCCCAGCCGACCCAGCCCGTCGAGCGAGAAGATCGTTTCGATTATCAGCGATCCACCAAAGAACACGCTGACGAACACTGCCGGGAAGCCCGCGATCACGATCAACATGGCGTTGCGGAAGACATGGCCATAGAGCACCTTGCGCTCGGTCAGACCCTTCGCGCGCGCTGTCATGACGTACTGTTTCTTGATCTCGTCCAGAAAGCTGTTCTTGGTCAGAAGGGTCAGCGTCGCAAAGGCCGAAATAGTTGATGCCAGCACGGGCAGCGCGATATGCCAGAAGTAATCCGCCACTTTGCCCAAAGGAGAGAGCTGGTCGAAATTGTCTGACGTCAGGCCTCGAAGCGGGAACCACTGAAAATATGACCCGCCCGCGAAAAGCACCAGCAGCAGAATGGCAAACAGGAACCCGGGAATGGCGTAGCCGACGATGATCATGCCCGACGTCCAAGTGTCGAATTTGCTGCCGTCTTTCACCGCCTTGCGGATGCCTAACGGGATGGACACCAGATAGGCGATCAGCGTCGACCATAGCCCGAGACTGATCGACACTGGCATCTTCTCCAGCACCAGATCGACAACGGATATGGACCGGAAATAGCTTTCGCCGAAATCGAAGCGCGCGTAGTTCCACAGCATCGACAGGAAACGTTGCACCGGCGGCTTGTCGAACCCGAATTCGCGTTCAAGTTCCTCGATAAATTCCGGCGGCAGACCACGTGCCCCCATGTACTTTTCACTACCGCCGCCGATGTTTTCAACGCGCTCCGCACCAGCGCCGGATATCCCCTGGAACACATCTCCCTGCCCTTCAATACGGGCAATGACCTGTTCGATGGGACCACCCGGCACGAATTGGACCAGCGTGAAGTTGATCAGCATGATCCCGATCAAGGTAGGAATGATCAGGGCCAGCCGCCGTAGAATATAGGCTCCCATGCCTTATAGCGCCCCTTCGTCCCTAAGCTTCCGGGCCTTTTCCTCGTTCCACCACCAGAAGTCGAGATAGCCCAGAGCGTATTTCGGAAGGGTCTCGGGATGCTCATACATGTCGAAATAGGCGACCCAGTACTTGTCCTTGTACCACATGGGCACCCAGAAATGCATGGCACGCAGCGACCGATCAAGTGCCCGAACGGAAGGGACAAGATCTTCGCGTGTTTGGGCATCGACGATGGTTTCGATCAGCGTATCGATCGCCGGATTGGCAACACCTGCGGGATTGAACACCGAATGATCGGCGTCTTCTGATCCGAAAGGCTGTCCCAACCCGATGCCTGGCTCCGGCCCCATCGTATAGGGATAGATCACCATGTCGAAGTCGAAGGCTCGACGGCGGAAAGTATATTGCGATGGATCGATACGATTATAGGTCACATCGACGCCAAGCTGTTTGAGGTTCTCGACATATGGATTAACGACGCGATCCAGCAGCGGATTGCGGCCCATGATCTCGAATTGCAGCGTCTCGCCCTCCGCATTGCGCAGCTTGCCGTCCTGCCCGGCTTCCCAGCCTGCATCAGCAAGAAGCCCCAGCGCCTGACGCATCACACGGCGCGACGGCAAGGCCACACCCGGATCATTTTCAGGGAAAGTCACGGCATCTTCGGTCAAAATACCATCGGGAAGATCGGCGGCGAGTGGCTCCAGCAATTCCAGTTCACCCTCTGTTGGCGGCCCTTTCGCTTCCAACTGGCTGCCTTCCCAAAAGCTGTCCTGCCGGGCGTAGAGCCCTTGGAACAGAGTCTTGTTGGACCATTCGAAGTTGTACATCAGCCCCAGGGCCTCGCGAACCTTCGGGTCCTTGAACACATCGCGGCGCATGTTGAAAACAAAGCCAAGCGCGGCGGGGATGTTACCGTCGGGCAATTCTTCCTTGATCACATGCCTCTGGCGCACGGCGGAAAAATTGTAGCTTTGGGTCCAGGTGTTGGCCTCGGCCTCCGACTCGATACGGAAGGTATATTCGCCCCGCTTGAAGGCCTCGAATGCGGCATTGCTGTCGGCGAAATACTCGACACGAATGCGGTCGTAATTGTGGCGTCCCTGATTGATCGGAAGGTCCCAGCCCCAGTAATCCGGGTTTCGCTTGTAGACGATGCGGCGATTTACATCGACGGACTCAAGCAGGTACGGCGAAGAACCGACAGCTGGCTCCAGCCGCGTTTCATCCAGCTTGGATCCTGTTTCCTCGAACCACTTCTTTGAAAACACAGGCGTTCCGCCAACCTGCAAGATTAGGTTCTTGCGCGGGACATCATCCTGAAAGATGAACTGCACGCGGCGTTCGTCCAAAACGACCGCTTCCTTCACCAATTGCTTCACGGCTTCGCGATACGACGGCAACCCCTGCTCGATGAACAGATCATGGCTGAACTTCACGTCTTCCGCAGTCACGGGTGTTCCATCTGAAAACCGCGCTTCGGGGCGGATGTTGAAAATCACCCAATCCTGGCTTTCGGGATATTCCAGCGACTCGGCGAGCAGCCCATAATACGACCCCGTCTCATCCGCCGTTCCTTCGAGCAACGACTCGAAGAAGATGTTTCCAAGCGCTCCTGCTCGGCCCTTGGTCGTGTAGGGGTTCAGTGAATCAAAGGTTCCGTCCGCCCAGATCGATATCTCGCCACCCTTCGGCGCATCGGGATTAACGTAATCAAGGTGCTCGAAATCGGCCGGGTATTTCAAATCTCCATAGGTCGCGATGCCATGCGATTTGATGATGTTTTCCTGCGCAGCCGCATTCACCGGCATCAACATGATTGCGGCGGTGAGGACTCCGGCCAATTGTCGTCTCCAAGGATGGCGCCAGCGGCCTCCTTCTGGATGATCGATCACGGCGCGGGATGACGGCATCTGCAACTCCTGCATGTCACGGGAACATTCAAATCGGTGGAGTGAAGCTAACGGCTGACCCTGTGGTCTTGCAAGCCGCGATTGCTGTTCTGTGAGCTGACGTGAGCGGGATACAAACGAAAAAGGCCACCCGCCTGGGGTGGCCTGAAACTGTGCCGAAGTTCCGGGCAATCAGCCGCCGGTCGTTTGCAGATATGCGATCAGATCAGCACGATCTTCCGGTTTCTTGATCCCGGCGAAGCTCATCTTCGTGCCCGGCGCGTAACCGCGGGGATTCTCGATGAAATGGCTGAGATTCTCGGGGGTCCAGCTTTCCTCGGACATTGCCATCAGGGCGTCCGAGTAGGCAAACCCATCAACATATGCCTTCGCACGATCAACCACGCCATTCAGATGCGGCCCCGTGCCGTCGGTGCCGTCCAGCTTGTGACAGGCTTGGCATTTACGAAAAACGCTTTCACCCTTCGCGGGATCGGCTTCTGCCAACAATGCATCAAAGTCGATTTCCTCGGCCGGCTCACCACTGGCTTCTTCGGCACCCGTATCAATCGAGTAGGCCTGTTCATGTGCTTCGCCGTGGCCGCCACCGGTATGGTACAGCGACTCGGCCAACCAGCCACCCAGCAGAAACACGAGCAGCGCGCCGCAGAAACCGCCAAGCACCTTGGTAAACGTCATGGTGTCAAACATCGCGTCGTCCCTAAGTCAAAGTTGGGGGCTATGTAGCGGGTTCCACTCGCTGCCTGCAAGGAGTAAGAGGCGCGACTAATCGCCCTTTTGATCGTGAAGGGCAAAAAGTTGCGGAAAATCCGCGCCAATCGGGAGACGACATATGCCGGTCATCGCATTTCAGGGGGCGCTCGGTTCTTATTCACACGAAGCATGCGTGAATGCGCGGCCCGGTTTCGATCCCCTTCCGTGCGACACATTCGAGGAAGTCATTGACGCCGTGCATGGCGGTGGCGCCGATCTTGCAATGCTGCCCATCGAGAATTCCACCTATGGACGCGTCGCCGACATCCACCGTCTGCTGCCCGAATCCGGATTACATATCATAGACGAGTTCTTCGTACGGGTTCGTATCTGCCTGATGGCCCTACCTGGCACGCGGCTTGAAGACATTAACCGCGTTCGCGCGCATCTCGTTCTGCTGCCGCAAGCACGCCGATTCCTAAAGGAGCACGGCATCCGCGCAGAAAGCGCAGCAGACAGCGCCGGGGCCGCTGCCGATCTGGCGAGAAGTGGTGACAATAGCTATGCTGTATTGGCCAGCGAGCTTGCCGCCCAGACCCACGGGCTGGAGGTTATCGCGCGCGACATCGAGGACCACGGGCACAACACGACCCGCTTTCTGGTGATGTCACCCAAAGTCGAACTGGCCCGCCGGTCTGGCAACATGATGACCACTTTCGTCTTTCAGGTACGCAACATTCCCGCCGCGCTTTACAAGGCCATGGGCGGGTTTGCGACGAACGGCGTGAACATGACCAAGCTTGAAAGCTACATGGTCGACGGCTCGTTCACCGCAACACAATTCTACGCGGATATTGAAGGGCATCCGGAAGATCCGCACGTCGGGCGAGCACTGGAAGAACTCGAATATTTTACCTCGAGCCTGACGGTTCTCGGCACCTATCCCGCCGATCCGCGACGCCACGAGTAATCATTCAGTGATGTATCGCGCAAATCGCCGCAAACGGCTGCGCAGGCGTTTTTCAAGCTTGCGGTGCATCACCTTTACTGATTGCAAAACTATGCGACCCGCCAGCGAAACAGGCGTCAAATCAATGGCTACGAGCGCCCGACTTGCGTCGGCACCCTCGGCGATCACATCGACACGCATCGTCGCCTGAAGCCCGCCACCATGCGCGGCCAGTTCATAGAAGCGCGGTCGCTCCAGTCCCGTCAACTCGACGTCAATGTCACGCACCGCCCCACGGATATCGAGCTGTCCTGACCACGTCGTTCCGACCGTGATCGGGTCTGGTGCGTTGCGACGCTGAAGGAAAGTGCCCTGGTCAGTAAGGACACCAAGGAAGCCGTCGAAATCCGACATACGAGCGAAAGCGATCTCAGCGGAGGCATCAATCTCGGCAGAAGCGGTCAATTTCACGTCGGAATGCCTTCCAATTCATCCGCGAGCCACTTTTCGACGATATAGCGCGCAACAGCCCCTTTCCGACCCAACCGCATCGTAGCATGCCCTCCGTGGACGATACTCATCATGTCCTCGCGCGTGATCCAGCATGCGTCCTCTAGTTCCACGGGATCCAGGGTAATCCCTGTGCTTTCGGCCACAGCCGCGCAACCCAGCATGAGCGAAGAAGGGAAAGGCCATGGTTGACTGACAAGATACTTCACCGGCCCGACGCGCACGCCGCTTTCCTCGAATACCTCGCGCCTTACGGCGTCTTCGACCGTCTCGCCAGGTTCCACGAACCCCGCAAGCAAAGAATACATTCCGTCCGGCCATCCGGGAGACCGTCCGACCAGCACCGAATTGCCATGGGTCACCAACATGATGACCACCGGGTCGGTACGCGGATAATGTTCGGCCCCGCATGTCGGACAAATGCGTGTCCATCCGCCATTCGCAATATCACTACGCACGCCGCAATTGGCGCAAAACCCGTGCCTGCGATGCCACTCGAACAAAGAACGCGCCGTCGCGGCCAAAGAGGCGTCCGAAGGCGAAAGCCGCGCCATGACATCGCGCAAATCCGCCGCACAGGCGGGGTCATCAACCTCCAGCGCAAATCGCGGGCCAGCGTCCGATATGCCGAGGAACAGCGCTGCATCGAATCTGTCCACGTGATCCGTGCTAGGCGACCAGCGCAACCCTGCCGTATCGTCGCATGGCAACAATCCGCCGGACAGGGGCAGAACCTTTGCGTCTGCAGCATGCCAAAGATCTGCAAGCACAGGCGGTTTGGCACGCAGATGAGCCGCACAGTCGAACCCTGCACGCGCAAACGTCACCTTATCCATCCAGCCCTCCGCCGATCTACCTGCTGCCCAGTGATTGGCATAGCCAGTGGGAAGAAGCAAATCGAGACCGCCACAACTTATGGTAGAATATCCTTTGATATTATGCCTATATCCGCAGAGGTTAATGGCGCAACACGGAGAGAACGAGAATTTTGCCACAGGCCGACGCAAGCGCAACGCTGCGACTCTTGGCTACAACCGACCTGCATGCACAGGTGTGGCCATTCGACTATGAAACCGGACGAAGCTTGCACCGACAAGGACTCGCGCATCTCGCGACCCTCATCGATCACCTGAAGCGCGAGGCGACAAATTCGCTTTTGCTCGATAACGGGGATTTTCTACAAGGCACGGTGTTGGCAGACGCCGCCGCCGAGGCCGGCACAATGCACCCCGTTATCGCAGCGATGAATGCGATCGGCTACGATGCGGGCACTGTTGGGAACCATGATTTCAACTATGGGTTGCCTCTTCTGGATCGCGCCATCAAGCAGGCGCACTTCCCGCTCGTCTGTGCAAATGTGACAACAGTCGGCACTGGCCAGAACTACTTTCGACCCTACACTATTCTCGATCGCGATCTGCCGTGTGGTGACGGTCGAGAGCGGCCCATTCGTATCGGCGTCGTGGGTGGCACCCCTCCCGAGATCATGGATTGGGATCGTTTGCACCTGCAGGGCAAAGTAACTTCCAGCGACATAAGCGATGCGATCACGTCAAATGTCAGGCTGCTTCGAGCAGAAGGTGCGGATATCGTCGTGGCTCTTTGCCACGCCGGAATCGAACCTGGACCGCTGGGTCGCTCGGCCAACAACAGTGCGCTGCAACTCGCCACGATGCATGGCGTTGATGCCATCATCGCCGGACACACCCATTCACTGTTTCCGCAAGAAAATCAAACCAGCGATGACTCCACTATCAATCACGCCGACGGCACGCTTCACGGTATTCCCACGATCATGCCTGCTGCACATGGTCGAGAAATAGGGGTAATCGATCTGCAGTTGGTGCACTCAAACGCCGGATGGAAAGTAGCCGGGCACACGAGCCAGCGCAGGCCGATACCACCGCGCAGCCGGCCGAACCGCTACGTGCTACGTGCCACCAGGGGTGCCCATCATGCCGCGAGAGCCTACATAGAAGAGCCGCTTGGCATCACCGAAACCGCACTGCATCTCCATTTTGCGCGAATTCAGGATGCGCCAGCCTTGCGCTTGATCGCCGACTCGCAATTTGGCTTTGTACGCTGTCATGCAACCCAGGTGCTGGAACCAGATATCCCGCTACTTTGCGCAGTCGCCCCCCACCAGGCGCGCGCAGTGCCGAACGGCGGCCATGTCACAGACATTCCCATTGGAACCGTTCGCCACCGCCATTTGATCGACCTGCTGCCTTACCCGAACACGTTGTGCGTGCTCGAACTGACTGGCCAACACATTCGTGATTGGTTGAATCGCGTCGCGCGCGCGTTCCAGCATGTCCCCTCAAGCGCCCAAGATGCACCGCTGCTCAATCCGGTCGAACCCGCCTACAACTTCGATGTTCTGTTTGGACTGACCTATCGCTTCGACCTGTCCCAACCCGTGCCCGCTATAGATCGCTTGCAGTTGGCCGGGCGCGATGTGCAGACCCTTGATCGTTTTCATGTCATCACGACCAACCATCGCGCCGGCGGAGGAAGCGGGTTCAGCGTGTTGCGAGACGCGGTCCCTGTCTGGACCAGCTCTAGAACAACGCGTGACGTGCTTCGTGACTATATCCTGCTCAACCCCAAGATCGATCCGCCGACATTGGCCACCTGGTCGTTCAAGCCAATGCACGGGACCACGGCCAAGGTGACCTGTGAGGTCGGCGCAGGACACCATCTGACACAATTGAAACACCCCGCGCTGGAACCCTTGGGCGAACGTCCCGGAAATCTGATCGACCTACGGCTACATCTATAAACCTAGTCAGCTTGCATGTGCCCTGCAGTTTTCCTATATGGGCCTTGAGAGGTTGGCGCGGGCGAGCGCCTCGCCAACCCGGTCAGGTCCGGAAGGAAGCAGCCGTAACGAGTCCCGCTTGGGTCGTTGTCCAGCCTCTCACCTTCTCCATATATTGATGCTATTGAATGTGTTCGTGGGCCAAATCCGCAAACACGCGGCAAGCATGCTCCCAATACACAAAACCCCCGCGCATCTGCCCGGGGGTTCGTGGTGAACGGGCAAGCCCGCCAATTGTGTTCAAGACGCTCTTAGAGCAGCCCTTCGCGTTGCGCTTTCTTACGCGCCAGTTTGCGAGCCCGGCGAATCGCCTCGGCCTTCTCGCGCGCTTTCTTCTCGGACGGCTTCTCGAAATGTTGCCGAAGCTTCATTTCACGGAACACGCCCTCGCGCTGCAATTTTTTCTTCAGGGCACGAAGCGCCTGATCGACATTGTTGTCGCGAACACTGACCTGCATTGTGGTGTCACCACCTTCCTAAGCTAGAGTTTCGATTTCTGCAGGAGCGGTCGGTATAGCAAAGCGTGTTGTTCTTGTCCATATAGGGAGAAAGGAAAGGGGTTTCGATGGCACACATGACGCCTTCTGTGAAAGACAACCTTCTGGACGCGATCTTGCCGCATGTCGTTTTTGATGGTTGGGGCAAGGCCAGTTTCGATGCTGCCGTGACTGACGTCGGCATCAAACCTGTCGTTGCTCACGCCCACTGCCCACGCGGCGCAACGGATCTGGCGCTGCACTACCATAAGCGATGCGATGCGCGGATGGTGCAGGAATTAGAGCAGACCGATTTGCCGGAAATGAGGTTCCGCGACCGCGTGGCTCTGGCTGTTAAACTGCGGCTTCAGGTGATCGACAACAAGGAAGCGGTGCGTCGTGCTGTTACGCTGTTTTCCCTGCCCACGTTGGCACCCGACGGAACAAAGGCGGTGTGGGATAGCGTCGATCTGATCTGGCGCACGCTCGGCGACAGATCGGATGACGTGAACTGGTACACCAAGCGCGCGACGCTGAGCGGCGTCTACGGCTCTACTCTACTCTACTGGCTCGGGGATGATAGCGACGGGAATGAACGCACATGGGATTTCCTTGATCGCCGGATCGATAATGTGATGCAGTTCGAAAAGGCCAAGGCACGCGTCAAGGCGCTGCCGGGCATGGGGGCTTTGGCCGGCGCAGCGGAACGGGTTTTCGGGACAATCAAGGCTCCGCATCGCGCAACAGGGCAGCCGGGGCGTATGAATGCGAGCGATTGAAATCACACAGGCCGGCGGGCCGGAGGCTCTACAACTCCGAGATCGTTCGGAGCCTAAGCCTGCAGCGGGGCAAATTGTCATTCGCGTGGCCTATGCGGGCGTTAACCGTCCCGATGCTCTGCAACGTGCGGGACTTTATGCGCCTCCGAAAGGCGCATCCGATATACCGGGTCTGGAAGCGTCGGGCGAAGTTGTCGCTGTGGGGCCGGGCGTCAGTCGTTGGCAGAAGGGCGACAAGGTCTGCGCCCTTCTGCCCGGCGGCGGTTACGCCGAATACGCCGCCACTCACGCCGATCACGCGTTACCGGTACCGGATGGCCTGCCGATGAGGGAGGCGGCCTGCCTGCCAGAGACCTGCTTCACTGTCTGGTCGAACCTGTTCGACCGCGCACAGCTAACCACAGGCGAGCGGCTGCTGGTCCATGGCGGCAGTTCCGGCATCGGCACAACGGCCATTCAGATGGCAAACGCTTTCGGCGCGCGCATATTCGTCACCGCTGGCAGCCCCGAGAAATGCGCCGCCTGTGAAAAACTTGGCGCCGAACGGGCGATCGACTACCGCACCGACGATTTCGTCAAGCTTATGCGAGATGAAGGCGGAGCCGACGTGATCCTTGACATGGTCGGTGGGGACTACATCCCACGCAACATCAAGGCACTAAACGACGATGGCAGACTGGTGCAGATCGCCTTTCTCCAAGGACCGATGGCCGAGATCAACTTCGCGCAGATCATGTTACGGCGGCTGACGGTCACGGGCTCAACGCTGCGGCCACAGTCGGACCTGGCCAAGGCCCGTATCGCCCAATCTCTGGAAGTCAAGGTGTGGCCCCTGATTACCGCTGGAAAGCTGCGCCCCGTGATCGATTCCACCTTCGCACTGGCTGATGCCGCAAATGCCCACGCTCGGATGGAAAGTTCCCAACATATCGGGAAGATTGTCCTGAAGGTCGCCTGACCCGGCTTTATCGCCAAGTACAGGTCGCTGGGTCGAGATCCGCAATGTAGCCGAGCGCCTTGTATCGGGCAAGCTTGTGCCACTCCTCCACAACCTTTTCGCGCACCAGATCGTGCTGCATCCAACAGTCGCGTGGGACGGGATGAAAATGCACCGAAGCCAACATCTTCGTGACCGACGGCCAATGTCGTTGCAGGGTCATGAGATAGCGTGCCGACGTCCAGAACTTGCCGACGGCGATCACGGACCGCACAGTTGCAAGGCCAAGCCTCTGCTCAATGACCGGCAGCGAATAGATGACGTTTTCACCGGTGTTCGTGGCGTGATGCTCAAGCATGGCATCTTCGACCGGTACACCGCGCTCGCGGATGAGGTCATGCAGTATCGTCGCTTCGCTTCGGGAAACACCTTGCGTCGGTCCCCCCGTGATCAGGAGCGACCGGAAAAGCCGGCGCCGCCAAAGTCTGGCCACCTCGTCAGCGAACGCCTCTTCCCCATTGCGGGTCCCGAATACAATGCATAAATCCACCGGCTTCAGCGGAGTTTCGATTAGAAGTTCCCGATTTATCCGATCGACAAGCACGGGATTCAGACCTGCCAAGGTCATGCAAATCCCCAAAGCTTGCGATCAGCGACTTCGATGGAATTGCCGCCCGGATCGCGGATATAGATCGAGCGCACACCCGTACCATCCCAGATGTGGTCGGCCTCGATCTCGATTCCGTGGGCTTCGAACCTGTTGCGCCACTGCTCAACGGTTTCCGGTGTATCGGCATCGAAGCAGATATGCCCTGCCCCGGTCGCCCCATGGCGCGGGATCGGGTTGTCTGAATCGGGTCGCGCGGACTGCACCGGGTCGAACACCAGAAGCATTTGCGCACCGCAACGGAAGAAGACGAACTTGCCCTCCAGTTTGCGGACGACCTCCAGCCCGAACACGTCGGTGTAGAAGCGTTCCGCGGCCTCCAGATCATCGCAATAGATCGCTGTTTCCAGTATCGCGTCAGCTGCTTTCATGCCCTAGCCTGTCAAACTTTGCAGTCAACTCGCTGCCTTCAAGAACCCTGACCTCGCGCTGCGGGAACGGGATGGAAATACCATGTTCCTGAAACGCGTCCCACAGGGCAAGATACACATTGCCCCTCACATTGGTCAGCCCGACGGTGGGATCGCGGATCCAGAACCGAAGCAGATAGTCGACAGAACTATCCCCGAATCCCACGATGTGACACACGGCCCGGCGATGTTTGAGCACGCGATCAACCGATTGGGCCGCCTCGATCGCGACCTTGCGCACCAAATGCGGATCATCGTTATAGCCCGTGCCGAAGTTGATATCGAGGCGAACAAACTCATCGGAATGCGACCAGTTCACCACCTGCCCGGTGATCAGGTCCTCGTTCGGGATCAGGTATTCGCGCCCGTCACGCGTGACCACGGACACGTAACGCGCACTGAGCGAATTGATCCAGCCGAAAGTGTCGCCAAGTGATATCACATCCCCAGGCTTGATCGACTTGTCCAGCAAGATGATGACACCGGACACCAGGTTTGACACCACTTTTTGCAGACCGAAGCCCAGCCCGACGCCGATGGCCCCGGACAGAACCGCCAGACCTGTCAGATCAACACCAACCGCGCGTAGCCCGAGGAAGACCGTAGCCCCAAACAGCAGTATCTGGACGAACTTGACAACCAGCACCCGCATGGACGGCGACATGTCCCGATTTGCCTGTATCCGTTCCGAACTATAACGCGACAGAAACCGCGCTACCGCGAACATCACCCCGATGATCACCAGGCCCTGAAGCACCAGCCAGATCGAGATGCGCGTTTCACCGAAATGCAGCGCCGCACTATCGAGCACTGCCTCCGCTTCACGGTCTAGGTTGAGGATGCGCAGCGTCATCCAAATCCACGCCCCATAGCTCACGACACGCCGCAGCGCCCGGTTCGCAATCAGTCGGGACGCAAAGGCCACAAACATCCACGCCAGCGCGAGATTGGCAACAATGGCTATGAAGTAAGACCGGCTTGGCCAAGTGACCTCGCGCATGATCAGGACAGCAGCCCAGATCAGCACCGTGAAGATCAACCCACGTAATCTCTGGTGAATCAGGATCGCCACGCGGAAACGCCAGCGCGGCCAGCCCTCGCGATCACGAATCCAGTTGTGAAAGCGCGGTGCCAGCCACAGCTTCAGCACCTGCGCCACGACCAGCGTGCCGAGGATGATCGCGATCTGGTAGGCGCTCCACGGCTGCATCAGGCTGTAAATCAGCCCCTCCGCCCGTTGCAGCAGCGTCTGGGCGGTTTCGGTCGCAACCTCTAGCGTGCTCTCTGCGTCCGGTTCCATAGAGCCTGTCCTTTGTTCCAGCAGACCCGCTTTCGACAAGCCTTGGCAACAGAAAATTCGAACAAAGTCCTCACATTAGCGTATGGGCTCCAGCATCGCACCCGACAAGCTACAGTCACGCCGGATGTCCATGCTGCAAGCGCGCGGCTCCAGATCGCGGGTCAGGCAGATGCGAACCTCCTGGATATGGGCAGATCGACATGTCACGGTCAGCATGTCGGGCGACAGGTCCGGATTGGCGTCGATAAAAGCGTCTTCGACCACCGAGGCTGGCAATGTGACGGGCTTGCCCAAGCCACGCAATACCGCCGGACGCTCCACGCTCTCATAGGCCTGCCGTGACAACGCGAAATAGTCCTGCGCCGACAGCCCGGAACAGCGCCCATGCTTCTTCCATTGATACCACGCCAAACCTCCAGATCCCATGATATCCGCCATCGCGCCGGTTTCCCGGCGGGACGGGTTGCGCGCCGCAGTGGGGCAATCGGAGGGGTAGCCCTGTTCGTATTGTGGCCACAGCCCGTGTAGCGTCCATCCAAAGTCATGCTTCGGGTCGCACTGCTCTGCATCCCGATGATCACCTTCGAGCACACACCAATTCGGAGACCACGATAAAGACATGACATAGTAGTCAAATTCGCCCGCCGAGTCGGCCCCTACGCCAGAAACCCCTAACGTCGCTAGCAACGCGGCCAAAGCCCCTATCCGCATTTTCCCTTTCCTCCGCCCGCTGAAACGCCTATATACGGCCCAACCTCCCCCAAAACGAGGAAATGCACCAGCCCGGTGCAGCCGTTTTCCCGGCACGGGAGAGTTGCGTTTATCCCTTGGGGGACAGAATTCGACGCCCGGCTACGGCAGGGCGATGGAAAGAAGGAGAAGTAACATGCTGGACAAGCCGATCATGGCCAAGGCCACTGCCGTCTGGCTGGTGGACAACACGACGTTGAGCTTCAAGCAGATCGCGGAATTCTGCGGTTTCCACGAACTTGAAGTGCAGGGCATCGCGGATGGCGATGTGGCCGCCGGCGTCAAAGGGTTCGATCCCGTCGCCAACAACCAACTCGATCAGTCCGAGATCGAAAAGGCCGAAAACAATCCGCTGCATAAGCTGCGGCTGAAGCACTACGCCGCGGCAACCGGCGAAGAAAAGCGCCGTGGCCCTCGCTACACGCCGCTGTCGAAGCGTCAGGACCGTCCGAACTCGATTCTGTGGCTGGTCAAGTTCCACCCGGAACTGGCAGACAGCCAGATCGCCAAGCTGGTCGGTACCACCAAGCCGACGATCCAGTCGATCCGCGAGCGCACCCATTGGAACATCCAGAACATGCAGCCGATAGATCCGGTTGCTCTGGGTCTGTGCAAGCAATCAGAACTGGATGCCGCCGTCCAGAAGGCCGCTGCTCGCAAAGCCCGCGAAGGCGAGGTAATGTCGGATGACGAGCGCCGCAAGCTGGTTTCGACGGAGCAATCCCTGAGCATGGAAGCCGAACCGAAGATCCCGTCTGCAATCGCTGGCCTGGAAACCTTCAGTCTGAGCGACGATGAAGCACCCAAGCGCGCGGAAGAAGAAAAGATCGATGCGGACAGCTTCTTCAACCTGCCGAACAGTTCGGATGACGACGAAGACGACAATTAAGCCGTCGATCCCGATCCATTCCAAAGGCGCGGCATTGTCCGCGCCTTTTTTGTGACCTATTCGGATTGGTGGAGGACGCCGGTCAAAGTGCCTTGCGCGCCCGCAAAGCCGCGGAAATCGTGCCATCATCGAGATAGTCCAACTCGCCGCCGATTGGCACACCCTGCGCCAGCGAAGTGACAGAGACACGACCTTCCAGCATCTCCGCGATGTAGTGGGCTGTCGTCTGCCCGTCGACGGTGGCATTCAGCGCAAGGATTACTTCACGGACCTCCTCGCTCGTCACCCGATCGGCGAGCTGCGGCAGGCGCAGATCTTCCGGCCCCACGGCATCCAGCGCCGACAACGTCCCGCCAAGCACATGGTATCGTCCTTTAAACCCGCCCGTGCGCTCCATCGCCCAAAGATCGGCCACGTCCTCGACCACACAGATGGTGCCGTCTGCCCGTTCTTCGTTTTCGCAGATCGGACACAGATCCGACGTCGCTATATTTCCGCAATTGAGGCACTCACGCGCCGTAGCAGCGACGTCTGCCATGGCATCGGCAAGCGGTTGCAACTGCAATGCCCGCTTGCGGATCAGGTGAAGCACCGCGCGACGCGCAGAACGCGGCCCCAACCCCGGCAAGCGAGCCATCAGGTCAATCAAAGCCTCAACGGATGGGGGCGCGGTTTTCATACAGGTCTAAGCCGGATCAGAACGGCAGATTCATTCCGGCGGGCAGGCCCAACCCTTCGGTCAGCTTCCGGGTCTCTTCCTCGGAACGATCACGGGCCTTGCTCTGAGCATCCTTGATCGCAGCGAGGATCAGGTCTTCCACCATTTCCTTGTCATCGGCATTGAAAATCGACGGGTCGATGTTCAACGCGGTCAATTCGCCTTTCGCTGTGGCGGTCGCCTTGACCATACCCGCGCCGCTTTCTCCCTCGACGGTGATGGAGGCAAGTTGTTCTTGCAATTCGCCCATCTTGGTCTGCATTTCCTGGGCAGCTTTCATCATCTTGCCCATGTCGCCCAGACCGCCAAGTCCCTTGAACATACGAATTCCTTTCTAATCGTCCTCGAACGGATCCCAATCATCCTCAACCTCGGGCAGCGCGTCCTCCGCCGCCTTGGCCTGAATGTCTTCAGGTGTCCGAATATGCGAGATTTTCGCGCCGGGGAAGGCCTTGAAGACAGCCGCAACCATCGGGTGTTTCGCCGCTTCCTGTTTCAGTGCCAGTTCCGCAGCGTCACGGGTTTCCGAGATAGTGGCCGCGTCGCTTTTCGCTTCGACGGACACAGCCCAACGCGCGCCTGTCCAGGCTTGAAGCCGCGACCCAAGACGCTGCGCAAGATCTGACGGCGCATCATCGGTGGGCGCGAAGCTGATCCGGCCGGGTGAGTAGGAGACAAGCCGCAGACAGGTTTCCACCTCGATCAGCAGCTTCACGTCACGGTTGGATCTGATCAGTTCCACCACCTGATCGAACTGCGCGTAATGGGCCAGCGGGTTGGCCTCTTCCATCCGTGGGGCGGTGGCCGCGCCGGACGCGGTGGTTGGTGCGCGCGTGATTTGGGCGCGGGGCTGTTGTGGCGCGGTTGGCGCCGGCGCGGCAGCAGGGGCAGCGCCAGCGGTCACCGTGCCACCGTTCTGCAACTTGCGGATCAACTCCTCGGGCGGCGGCAGGTCGGCCACATGAGTCATGCGGATGATCGCCATTTCAGCGGCCATCATCCCGTTCGGCGCGACGGACACCTCTTCGATCGACTTCAGCAACATCTGCCACATCCGCCCCAAAAGGCGCAATGACAGCCGATCTGCCATATCCCGGCCCCGCTCGCGCGCGTCGGGCGAAAGCGTCGGGTCATCGGCAGCCGCCGGAGTGACCTTCATCACCGAAAGCCAATGCGCGACCTCGGCCAGATCGCGCAGAATCGACAGCGGGTCAGCCCCGTCAGAATACTGCGCTGACAACTCGTTCAACGCGTCGCCCGCCTTGCCCTGCATGATGAGGTCGAACAGGTCCAGGATACGCCCCCGATCCGCAAGTCCCAGCATGGACCGCACCTGTTCAGCCGTCGTTTCGCCTGCACCGTGGGATATCGCCTGATCCAGAAGACTGGTTGCGTCGCGGGCAGACCCCTCGGCGGCACGCGTGATCAGGGCCAGCGCGTCGTCCGCGATCTCGGCTTTTTCGGTATCCGCGATGCGGCGCAGCAGGGCCAGCATGTCTTCGGGTTCAATCCGGCGCAGGTCGAACCGCTGGCAACGGGACAGAACCGTGACCGGAACCTTGCGGATTTCAGTAGTGGCGAAGATGAATTTCACATGCGCTGGCGGTTCTTCCAATGTCTTGAGCAACGCGTTGAATGCGCTGGTGGAAAGCATGTGAACTTCATCGATGATATAAATCTTGTAGCGCGACTCCGCAGGCGCATAGGTCACGCTATCCAGCACATTGGCACGGATGTCGTCGATACGGGTCTGGCTTGCACCGTCCATCTCGATCACATCGACATGGGTGCCTTTGGCGATTCCCACGCATTGCGGACATTTGCCACAAGGTTCCGTCGTCGGCCCGCCCTGACCATCCGACCCCGTGCAGTTCATGCCCTTCGCGATGATCCGAGCGGTCGTGGTCTTACCCGTTCCACGAATGCCCGTCATGATGAAGGCCTGCGCGATCCGGTCCGCCTTGAACGCGTTTTTCAGCGTCCTGACCATCGCGTCCTGCCCCACGAGATCGGCAAATGTTTCGGGCCGGTATTTTCTTGCCAGAACCTGATAGCCGGATTGTTCCGCCACGCGCGACTGCTCCCTCGGATTCGATCCCGCTCAACCTAAGGCCGCGCTTGCCCGACGTCCAGCACTGCGCTAGGAAGATCGCGGCCCTGCAGAGGGGGCCACCGGCTCCGCGGACAGCTGATATCGGCACCTCTCATGATCTACGAGAACACCCATACGGTTTTTCTCATACCCGAATTGGCGGAGCGTCGGGTGGATTGAGGTAAAACCGATGACATCACTGGACAATTTACGCCGTCAGGCGAAGACCCTGAAAAAAGCCTATGATGCGGGCGATCCTGTCGCGCGCCAGCGCATCCGCGCCCATGCCCCAAGAAATGACGGGTTCGCGCTGAAACATGCTGATTTTCTGCATGTGATCGCCCGTGAAGCGCAATTTGCATCATGGCCAAGGCTGAAATTCGCCGCCGAAACCGTGGGGCTGGATCGCGCGGACAAGCAACAACGGCTGAAGGTTGCTTTGTATCACGGGCGCAACTGGGCTGTTGAACAGCTGCTTGCAGAAACCCCTGATCTGGCCGATGGGCTGTTTGGCCTTCAGGTCGCGCTATACGATCTGGGCGCAGTGCGCCGGGCGTTGCAGGCTGACCCGGACCTCGCCACTCGCGCCGCCGGACCGCGCACGCCAATCCTGCATCTGGCCTTTTCGCGCTATATTCACGCCCATCCGGAAAAAGAAGCGGACATGATCGCCATTGCAGAGCTGCTGCTCGCACATGGCGCTGACATCAATGACGGGATGCCGGAAAGCGATGGCAGCGATCACAAGCTGTCCGCACTTTATGGCGCGATTGGGCATACCAACAACATGCCACTGGCCAAATGGCTGCTCGAACATGGGGCGAACCCTAACGACAATGAATCGCTTTATCACGCGACGGAGCTTGGGCATCACGACGGCCTGAAATTACTGATTGAACATGGGGCCGACCCCAAGGGAACCAACGCCCTGCTGCATGCGCTCGATTACAATGATGCGCAGGCCGTACGGTTGTTGCTGGCTGCAGGTGCCAACGCCAATGAAGGCGTCAGCGTTCATCCATCTGGACAACCCGAACATGTGATCGCCGCCCTTCACCAAGCGGCACGACGTATGTGTGACGGCGCCATCGCACGGCTTCTGATCGACGCCGGCGCGAACCCGTCTGCCAGCTTCTTCGGTGTCACGCCCTACGCGCTGGCCCGGGTTTACGGCAACGATGCGGTGGCGGACGAAATCGCCCAAGCTGGTGGCGACACCACGCTGTCGGAAGTCGAACGGCTTCTGGTCAAAGCCGCGCGCGGCGAAGCCAACGAAGGTGTCTATGTCGATCCGGCACCCCTCCCGCACATCTATGGCAACCTGATCGGCGAGCTGAGTCATCTGCCCGGCAAGCTGGAGCACATGAAACAACTGGTCGCACTGGGGCTGGAATATGATCGCCCCGACGCGATGGGTGTTACGCCGGTGCAATCCGCCGGCTGGCAGGGGCGGCCGGAGGTCATGACCTATCTGCTGTCTCTGCGACCTGACCTAAGCCATGTGAACAACTATGGCGGCACGTTGCTCGGCACCATCATCCACGGGTCGGAGAACTGCGAAAGACGTGCAGAGCGGGACCATATCACCTGCGCACGCCTCGCCCTCGAACACGGTGTGGCCCTGCTCCGCCATGATATCGACGCAGCTGGCAATCAGGAGATGTCAGAATTTCTGCGTGACTGGGCGGAAAACCACCCGGGTCAGGTCATCCAAAGCGGCGTGTAAACCCCCAACTGTGCCGACGCCGTATGCGCGTCGGCACAGCTACCTGGCTTGCCCTTCGCGCATCGTTGCGTCACGACTGACGCGACGCACGTCTCAAAGCGGTCAGGCAAGACATTGGCTGGCCCGGTCCAAACAAGGGGTTTCGAATGACCGACCTGTCCCAATTCCCGATTGCCAAGCGCTGGCCCGCAGCCGATCCGGCAAAGATTCAACTCTACTCTTTCGCGACGCCAAACGGTGTAAAAGCCTCCATTGCGCTGGAAGAACTCGCCTTGCCCTATGAAGCACATAAGGTGACCTTGGCCGACGAAGACGTAAAAAGCGCCGCGTTCACGTCGCTGAACCCCAACGGCAAGATCCCTGCCCTGATCGACCCCAAAGGACCGGATGGTCGCCCCGTCGAAGTGTTCGAATCCGGCGCAATCCTGATCTATCTGGGGGAAAAGACGGGCAAGCTGCTGCCCGCCGCCCCCGCCGAACGGGCGCGCGTTCTGTCATGGCTGATGTTCCAGATGGGCGGCGTCGGCCCGATGTTCGGCCAGCTTGGCTTCTTCTACAAATTCAAGGGCGCGGAAATCGAAGACCCCCGCCCCCGCGAACGCTATATCAATGAAACCAAGCGCCTGCTCGGCGTCATGGACGGTGTCCTCGAAGATCAGGACTGGATCGCCGGGGACTATTCCATCGCCGACATTGCCATCGCCCCATGGCTGCGCGGGCTGGATTTCTACGGCGCGAAGGACGTCGTTGAATGGGACAGCTTCAAGAACGTGACCGCCTATCTTGACCGTTTCCTTGAACGCCCCGCCGTTCAACAGGGGCTGAACATCCCGCCCCGTGACTGACGGTAACGCCCGGCCACTGGCCGGGCATTCCGCTTATCCCGGCAACGTGCCTTCCAACACGTAGCGCAGAATCTGCACCACCTGTTCGGGCTGTTCGGCCACCGCCAGCGCGGCTGCGTCCACTTCCTTCAGCGCATGCTGATGTTCCGCGCCGTGCAGCACGATCAGCGACTTGCCAAGTGCGGCCGCATAGCCCGCATCGAACGCCGCGTTCCACTGTTTGTATTTCTCGCCGAAACGCACGACGACGACATCTGCGTCCTCGATCCCCTTGCGCGTGCGGATCGCGTTCAGCTTCGCGCCCTTGTGGTCATGCCAGAACTTGCTGTCCTCGGCCCCCATGATCGCCACACCGCAATCATCGCTCGCATCGTGATCCGTGACAGGGCTGTTGAAACTGACATCCAACCCCTTCGCGCCCCCGGTAATCCGCTCACGCCAATCGGTGTGGATCTCGCCCGACAGGTAAACCTTCAACGTCATCTTGGTCCTCCTCGTGAAAACGCCCCCGTGTGATCACGGAGGCGTCAATTGCACTCTCAGATGGTCCTCAGCCCCGCAGCGTGCCGCCGGTGGCTTTACCGACCTTCTCGACGATCTTGGCGCTGACCGCCTCGATGTCCTTCTCGGTCAGGGTCTTGTCCTTGGGCTGCAAGCGCACCGTGACGGCAAGGGATTTCTTGCCCTCGCCCATCTGCACCTCGGCCTTCTCGCCCGAGAACTCGTCAAAGACACGCACCTCGTCGATCAGAACCTTGTCGGCACCTTGCGCCGCATTCACCAGCGCCAGCGCCTCGACATCCTTGTCCACGACGAAGGCAAAGTCACGCTCGACCGCCTGCAGATCGCTCAGCTCGAGCGCACCGCGCGACGCCGATGCCGCCCGCGGGAAGGGCACCTCTTCCAGCATCACCGTAAAGGCCACCACCGGGCCTTTCACATCCAGCGCCTTCAGCGTTTTGGGATGCACCTCGCCAAATGTGGCAATCGTCTTCTTCGGGCCAAGCCCAACACGACCCGACCGCCCCGGATGGAGCCAGTCCGGAACATCGCGCAGCACCATCGTCTTGGCGGGCGCACCGATGGCAGACAATACCGCCTCCATATCCGCCTTGGCATCGAACACATCGACGGCCCGGCGCGTGCCATGCACATCCCGCGGCGCGGTTGCGCCTACAAGGATACCGCTGGCCACAAGCCCCTGCTCGCCCGGTTCGCCACCCGAGAACACGGCCCCCAATTCGAACAGCGCCATATCGGCAAAGCCACGCGCCTGGTTGCGCGCCGCCGCCTGCAACAGGCCAGGCAACAGCGCCGGACGCATATGGCTCATCTCGGACGAGATCGGGTTCTCCAGCATCGTCGCGTCATCGCCACCGCCGAACAGCGTGGCCGCGGCCTTGTCGATAAAGCTGTAGGTCACGCATTCATTGTATCCCAGCGCCGCCAGCGTGCGCCGCGCCATGCGCTCGCGCTTCTGGATGGGCGTCAGGATTGGCTTCGGCACACCGGGCTGCATGCGCGGCATCGGCTTTGCCTCAAGCTGCGTCAGCGACGCGATCCGCGCAACCTCCTCGACCAGATCGGCCTCGCCCTGCACATCGGGACGCCAGCTTGGCACCGACGCCATGTCGCCATCCATCACAAAGCCCAACGCCTCAAGCGATGCGCGCTGTGTTTCCGGCGCGATTTCCATGCCCACCAGCGATTGCACGCGGTCGGTGTCAAGCTTGTAGGCCCGCGCATGATCCGGCACGGCACCCGCAACCACGACCTCGGACGCCTCGCCGCCGCACAGGTCCAGCACCATCTGCGTGGCCAGTTCCAGCCCTTCAAGCGTGAATTCCGGGTCAACGCCGCGCTCGAACCGGTACCGCGCATCCGAGTTGATCTTCAGCGCCCGCCCCGTCGTCGCGATCTGCACGAAATCCCAGAACGCGCTTTCCACGAACACATTGACCGTGTCTTCGGTTACGCCCGTTTCCTCGCCGCCCATGATGCCCGCGATGCTTTCCGGCCCCTTGTCGTCGGAAATCACCATCATGCCCGGCTGGAAAGTATATTCCTTTTCATCCAGCGCCTGCAGCGTCTCGCCGCCCTGCGCACGGTGAATACGCAGCCCGCCGGTCATCTTGTCGGTGTCGAAAACATGCAGCGGACGGTTGCGGTCATAGGTGAAGAAGTTGGTGATATCGACAAGCGCCGAAATCGGCCGCAGCCCGATCGCCTTCAGCCGGTCCTGCAACCACTGCGGGCTAGGCCCGTTCTTCACGCCACGGATCAGACGCCCTGTGAACAGCGGGCAGCCATCCAGCGTGTCCTCGTCAATCGTCACCGAGACAGGGCACGAGAACGCACCGGCCACCGGCACCGTCTCGGGTGTCTTGAGCGTCCCCAGCCCACGCGCCGCCAGATCCCGCGCAATCCCCTGCACGCCAAGCGCATCGGGGCGGTTCGGCGTGATCGCGATCTCGATCACCGGATCAACCTTGGCCGGATCATTCACCGCCAGCCAGTCGACAAAGCGCTGCCCGACCTCGCCCGACGGCAACTCGATGATCCCGTCATGCTCGTCCGACAGTTCCATCTCGCGCTCGGACGCCATCATGCCGAAGCTCTCGACGCCCCGGATTTTGCCCACCTGAATCGTGGTGTCGATGCCGGGCACATAAGTGCCGGGTTTGGCCACGACGACGGTGATACCTTCGCGGGCATTGGGCGCACCACAGATGATCTGCTTCTCGCCCTCATCCGTGTCGACCACACACACGCGCAACCGGTCCGCGTCGGGGTGCTTTTCGGCCTTCTTTACGTAACCGAGCGTGAAATCCCGCAGCTTGTCGCCCGGATTTTCCACGCCCTCGACCTCAAGGCCAAGGTCCGTGAGCGCATAGAGAATCTCGTCGAGGCTCGCCTCGGTTTCGAGATGGTCTTCCAGCCAGGAGAGGGTGAATTTCATTATAACTTACCTTACCTCTAGCTTGGCGTACGGTCCCGCCAAATCGTGAATTTTTAACATTGCGGCTTCTTGTCGTAGTCCTAGCTGGTCGTACTTTCCGTAAGAACCAAAGATATCTTGGCGAAGCCTGACGTCATCATCTGAAAAACCTTTTTCCTCACAGCCGAACCGCGTCTGGTAGATCAGTTTAAGCGCAACAATTATCTTGATCCGGATTTGGAACAACTCCTCTACAGCCGCATCAAGTTTAGGGCAACTCAGCACATATCTAGCGCGAATTTGATTGATGCGCAGATCTGCGAACTCCTTTGATAACTCATGGACCTGTTCGAAACGACGTTGGTATTCTGAAAGTTCACCCGAAGCTTCATCCACCTGCCGTTCAACAAAAGACGCCCTCACCCATTTGAGGCCCTCCGAAACTTTCTCCGCTGCGAGGATGAGTTCCAAGGCAGCCTCCGAAGCTCGGCGCACTTTCAGTTCATCTCGCCATTGCGAGAGTTGAGCTCGGGCAAACAGTAGCGCCAGCCCCGTAATCACCATCGTTCCTGACGCGGCAATTGCCGTCACCCAGTCGAGTGGGTTCACTTCATAAGGCATCAGGAATAGCCGCAACGCTCACTTCCCCAACCTCTCCGCCAGATCCTCGACGTCTCCCATCCGTGCCAACCGGATCTCCCGGACCAGTCGGATGGTCGGTTTGGCCGCGAACAGGAAGGACCCCACGATGAAGAAATACGTGCCCACGGTCTGCCATTCTTCCGACAGGAACATGAACGACCCGATGATGAAGGTCAGCGCCGCGCCGAAATCCACGCCGGTGTACAGGATCTCATACGCCGCATAGAGGCGGCGTGATTTCTCCGAACTGTCGCGATGGTCCCGCTCGAACAGGCGCGCCATGACGTCCTCCGCTTAGCTGTTGACGCCCCCGTGCAGCGTCGGTGTGTCCAGCGCCGCGAACCCGTAATGGCGCAGCCAGCGAAGGTCGGAATCGAAGAACGCACGCAGATCGGGGATGCCGTATTTCAGCATCGCGATCCGGTCGATGCCCATGCCAAAGGCAAAGCCCTGCCATTCAGCCGGATCCACCTTTGCGGCCTCAAGTACCTTCGGATGCACCATGCCCGACCCCAGCACTTCAAGCCAGCCATCGCCCTCGCCCACTTTCAGCGTGCCACCTTCCCAGGAGCACTGGATGTCCACCTCGGCGGACGGTTCCGTGAACGGGAAATGCGAGGCGCGGAAGCGGGTTTTGACCTTCGTGCCGAAATAGGCGGTGAAGAACTCTTCCAGCACCCATTTCAGGTTGGCCATCGAAATGTCGCGATCAATCGCAAGACCTTCGATCTGGTGGAACATGGGCGTATGCGTCTGGTCGTAATCGGCGCGGTACACACGGCCCGGCGCGATGACGCGGATGGGCGCGCCCTGATCCTGCATCGACCGGATCTGCACCGGCGATGTATGCGTGCGCAGCACATGCGGCGGGCGGTTGTCGCCTTCCGCGCGGTGCATGTAGAACGTATCCATTTCCGCCCGCGCCGGATGATGGCCGGGGATGTTCAGCGCGTCGAAATTGTACCAGTCGGTTTCCACCTGCGGCCCCTCGGCCACGGCAAAGCCCATATCGGCGAAAATCGCGGTGACCTCTTCCATCACCTGGCTGACCGGGTGGATGGACCCTACCCGCTTCGGGCGACCGGGCAGCGTCACGTCCAGCCATTCGGCGCGCAGACGTTCATTCAGCGCGGCATCGCCCAAGGCTTCCTTCTTGGCAGACAGGGCCGAATTGATCTCGTCCTTCAGCGCGTTCAGCTTGGGGCCAGCGGTCTGGCGCTCCTCGGGTGTCATCTTGCCCAGCTCGCGCATCTTCAGGCTGATCTCGCCCTTCTTGCCCACCGCCTGCACCCGCAGGTTTTCCAGCGACGCCTCGTCCGAGGCATCTGCAATCGCCGCAAGATACTTGTCGCGCAGGTCACTCATTTCCGGCCCCTTCATACTACCGCAGGTCTGCTACCCACTCGGCCTTTTGATTGCAAGACGCGTGATCCCTGCCAACACGCACAAAAAAGCCGCCGGACCCATGGCCCGGCGGCTTTCAAAATCGATCAGGCGCAGCCGATCAGGCCAGGGCGGCTTTTGCCTTGGTCACGATCGCACCAAACGCTTCGGGCTCGTTGACGGCCAGGTCGGCCAGAACCTTGCGGTCCACTTCGATACCGGCCAGCGACAGACCGTTGATGAAACGCGAATAGGTCAGCGCTTCGTCGTGGCTGCGGACAGCCGCGTTGATACGCTGAATCCACAGTGCGCGGAAATTGCGCTTGCGGTTCTTGCGGTCGCGGGTCGCGTACTGGTTCGCCTTGTCGACGGCTTGCGTCGCCGTGCGGAAGTTGCGCGAACGGCTGCCATAGTAACCTTTGGCGGCCTTGATTACCTTGCGGTGACGGGCGTGGGTAACGGTCCCACCTTTGACTCGTGCCATGTCAGGACCTCCTTAGCGCGAATACGGCATGTACTGCTTGACGATTTTCTCGTCAGGCTTCGACAGCGTGGTCGTGCCACGGGCGTCGCGGATGAATTTCTTGGTGCGTTTGATCATGCCGTGGCGCTTGCCTGCCTGGCCAGCAACGACACGGCCCGACGCCGTTACCTTGAAGCGCTTCTTGGCGCTCGACTTGGTCTTCATCTTGGGCATTTCCGGCTCCTCTTGATGGGCGGTGAACGCGCGACTCGGCATGCCTCTCAAACCGGCCACGCGGGTAGAAGCCGCGCATATACGCGCGACCTCCCGGGGTTTCAAGCAAAAACCTGTTATTCAGGATCGGTCGAGAAAATCAGCCGTTCCTCGCAGGGCGCAACCCGCAAGATGTTTGTCGTGCCGGGTTGGTTGAACGGGATACCGGCGGTGACGACAATCTGATCGCCCTCTTCCGCCAGTTCCATGTCCCGTGCCGCACGCGCCGCGTTGACAACGGCCATCTTGAAGCGCGCGACCTCAGCCGTGACATTACAATTGATGCCCCAGTACAGGCTCAGCCGCCGCGCCGTGCCCGTAAATGGCGTCAGCGCGATGATCGGCACGCGCGGCCGTTCGCGCGACACCAGCGTCGCCGTCGTGCCCGAGTGGGTGAAGCAACAGATCGCTTTCACGTCGATCGTCTCGGCCAGTTCACGCGCCGCAGACACGATCCCGTCAGCGATGGTTTCGCGCGGCACCACACGGCTGGCTTCGATGACTTCGCGATAGGTGGGATCGCTTTCCACCTCGTAGGCCACGTTGTTCATCGTCGTGACAGCCTCGACCGGATAGCTGCCCGCTGCCGATTCCGCCGACAGCATCACCGCATCCGCGCCCTCGTAAATGGCGGTCGCGACGTCGGACACTTCCGCACGCGTGGGCATCGGACTTTCGATCATGCTTTCCAGCATCTGCGTCGCCACGATCACCGGCTTGGCCGCACGGCGACACAGGCGGATCAGACGCTTCTGGATGGGCGGCACGTTCTGCACCGGCAATTCAACGCCAAGATCGCCCCGCGCCACCATGATCCCGTCGGATACGGCCAGAATTTCGTTAAATGCAGCAACCGCAGCAGGCTTTTCGATCTTCGACAGGATCGCGGCGCGCCCATCGGCCAGATCACGCGCCTCGCGTACATCGTCGGGGCGCTGGACGAAGGACAGCGCCAGCCAATCCACACCCAATGTGCAGACAAATTCCAGGTCATTACGGTCTTTCTTCGACAGCGCGGCCAGCGGCAGTACCGCATCAGGCACGTTCACGCCCTTGCGGTTGGAAATCTCGCCCCCCGCCATCACGGTGCACAGCGCGTAATCGGACCCGCATTCCTTGACCTTCATGCGGATCTTGCCGTCATTCACCAGCAAGCTGGACCCTGGCTCAAGCGCCGCGAAAATTTCCTTGTGGGGCAGTTGCACGCGCGTCGCGTCACCCGGCGTATCATCCAGGTCAAAACGGAAATCCTGCCCGTCTTGCAATTCCAGCGGACCGTCCTTGAATTCGCCACACCGCAGCTTCGGCCCCTGCAAATCCGCTAGGATCGCAATGGGCGAGCCCAGGTCCCGCTCCACCTGGCGGATGATCTTGTGACGTTCGCGGATTTCGTCATGACTGCCATGGCTCATGTTCAACCGGAAGACATCCGCCCCGGCTTCGGCCAGCGCGCGGATCGTCTCGTAATCATTCGAGGCCGGCCCTAAAGTGGCCACGATCTTGGTATTTCGGCTGCGCTTCATCGGTCTCCCCCGGAATGTTAGCGGTATCATCCGCGATATGTACGATTTTGGCACCAGACACAACTGCGCCAATCGTCTGACCTTTTGCCTAGCGTAAAACAGGTGACGCCGGAATGACAAACTGCCGAATGACGTCCCCTGTTGCAGATCGCCACCAAGCAAACTTTAATGGCCGCAAAGGAGATACCCATGGACGACCAAACCCGTACCGAACTTGAAGCCGCCGCCTTCCGCGCCCTGCGCGATCATCTGCGCGAACGGACAGATGTGCAAAACATCGACATGATGAACCTCGCAGGCTTCTGCCGCAATTGCCTCAGCCGCTGGTATCAGGAAGCCGCCAAAGAGACAGGCATCGACATGGACAAGGCACAGGCCCGCGAAATCGTCTATGGCATGCCCTATGACGACTGGCGCGACAAGTACCAGACCGAAGCCAACTCCGACGCGAAGGCCAAGTTCGCAGAAAACCACTGACGCGCCCCGGCGTCAGTCCATCTGGCGCCCCCAAGCATGGCCGAACTGGATGTAGAACACATCCTGTTCCGGCCCGCGGGCATAATCCAGCCCGACATCCAGCCCGATTTTCCGCGCGATCCGATAACGCACACCGCCGCCATAGGTCTTCGCATCACTGTCGGAATCGCCACCGCCGAATGTCTCGCCATAACCCGCAAAGCCCAGAACCGCCCAGCGTGGCGTTACCTGCTTGCGGATTTCCAACTCTGTCGAAAGTGCCCGCTCGCCACGATAGCGGTTCCGCGCCAGCCCCCGGATATTGATATCCGGCTCCATGAAGAATGGCGCATCACCCGAGGTGACCGCCGCGTTCCCCATGATCCCCAGCGTCCAATCAGCCTGCGTGCCAAACCACGCGCCAAACAAGGAGGCGCTGGAAAAATCGCGGTCACTGCCCCAAGCACCGTCATAGCTTTGCGCCTCCGCCACGACGTTGAAGCCGTCGGTCGGCGTGATCGGATTGTCGCGATTGTCGAAATGCGCCTCAAGCCCAAGCGAAGGCAACACGATCTCGCGTCCCAGCACATCCTCGATACCCGGAAACCTGTCGCCCGCATCCGCCCGCACGTCATTGCTGCGATACCGAAAGGACGGCCCCGCAGAAAACCCGCTATCCCCGAATTTGTATCGGGCGCGCAGCGCAACGAACCGAATGTCGTTGTTATAGGTCAGCGCGAAGTCACGATTGCCAGGGTAGAAATCCATCACCGACAAGCCAGCGCCCGCCGCGAAACTGTAAAGGAACTTTCCACCGC
The DNA here is from genome assembly GCF_007855645.1 of Qingshengfaniella alkalisoli. GTDB lineage: Bacteria > Pseudomonadota > Alphaproteobacteria > Rhodobacterales > Rhodobacteraceae > Qingshengfaniella > Qingshengfaniella alkalisoli. The sequence continues at coordinate 482,068 of NZ_CP042261.1, read as the reverse complement.
CCAGCGCGCCCGAGCGCATGAACCCGCCGCCCGACGATCCATTCCCGGTTACGGCCCCGCCCGCGATGGTCCGCGTGGGCGGCAGACCGCTGCCCGGCTCCGGGTTGCCCACGAAATAGGCCGACAATCCGAACCCGCCATCAACGGCTGGCTCGGTAATAATGATCGGCATCGGGATGAAACCGCCGCGCGCAAGCAGGTTGGACATATCCAGATGCCCGTCCTGCTCGTCTATGAGCAAATCTTTCCAGCCGTGCTCTTGCGCAATCGCAGCCACGGGCAACAAGATGGCCACCCCGAGGATCAGAACACGCGAAACGATTGTCAGTGCCTTCGGGATGGGACGCATAAGATTCTCCGGTCAGTCTGCGAGCTTACGACTTTCCTCAAGGTAAATTTCACGCAGGCGCTTGGCTACCGTCCCCGGTACACCCTCGCCGATCTGTTGCCCGTCGATCTCAACCACGGGCGTCACGAAGGTCGTGGCAGAGGTGATGAACGCCTCATCCGCATCCTTGGCCTCGTCAATGGTGAACGACCGCTCTTCGACCTTCATCTGCGCCTCACGCGCAAACCGCAGCACGGCCGCGCGGGTGATCCCGTGCAGGATCGCGTTGCTCAGATCACGGGTGATGATCGTGCCACCCTTCACGATATAGGCATTGTTCGATGTCCCCTCGGTCACGAACCCGTCCTCGATCATCCACGCATCGTCGCACCCGGCCTTCTTGGCCTCCATCTTGCCCAGCGAAGGCGCCAGAAGCTGAACCGTCTTGATGTCGCGGCGGCCCCAGCGGATATCGGGGATGGAAATGACTTTCAGACCCTTCTCCGCCTTGGGGGAATTCGTCAGGTTCATCGCCTGCGTGAACAGCACGATGGTCGGCTCCGCACCTTCGGGGAACAGGAAATCGCGATCCGCCGCCCCGCGCGTGATCTGCAGATACACCCCGCCTTCTCGCAGATCATTGCGCCGCACCAGTTCGCGGTGGATATCGCGCAGCTCGTCCATCGACACGGGGCTGTCCATGTCCAGTTCGCCCAATGACCGCTCCAGCCGCTTCGCATGCCCGTCAAAGTCGATGAGTTGCCCGTCGAGCACCGACGTCACCTCGTACACCCCATCCGCGAACAGGAACCCTCGATCGAACACGGATACGGTGGCTTCCTCTTCCGGCAAGTAGGACCCGTTGACATAGACTGTGCGACTCATGGATATCTCCCTTAGGTGCTGCGCGAGGCAAGCTGTAGCGGATGCCGGGGGTGGCGTCTATGCAAGCCACTCGCCGCACTCTGGACAGCCCCCGCAACCACGCAAAATCTATGCTACACAAAGGCAGAAAGTTCCCTACATTCAGTCGTCAACCGCCTATTCGAGCGCGATCCGAGATCAGAGCACATTCCCTGATTATGACAACTAAATATTGATGTTACCCCCCCGTCAGAGTATGCTGATAATCAGGCAGATGTGGTATTTCTTTACTCTGCCGCTACCGTAAAAGCAAAAGTTCTTTAATTGTATATTGTTACAGGGAGATTCCGTATGGAATCCAAGCTCAAAACCATAGCAGCCTTGTCGTTAGCAGCATCGTGGGCGGCAGCGTCTGCGAGCGCCGCAACGGTGACCTACTCAAACACCCATACAACACCAAAGTTGCAACTTATTGTTGATGACGACGCCTCTCCGGGAACATATCGGTTTAGCATGTCCACCACCGTGGGAACGGCAGATTTCTTGGCACTCGGCTTCAACTATTCTGGGATATCGCTGGCGCAGACGGATTTCTCGCTGGTAAGCGCCACCAGAGCAGACGATACGCCGATCTCACCAAGTCTTGCGCTTTTCGGCGATAACACCGGCAGCCAATCCGATTGCGGAGCGGGATGCAATTTCAACGGATCTGGTAGCGCCAGCAGCTTTGACTACATCCTTCGCATTGGACAGCAGGGTGGCGGCGGGGACAATTACGTGAAGACCGTCGTTTTCGACCTCACTGCTCCAGGCTCTCTGGACATGAACCCGTTCTCGCAATTCGCAGCGCGGGCACAATCCACAACGAATCCTGAAGGAAGCATCAAAGCAGACCTTATCCCGCCCTTGGGTGAGCCACCCACACCTGTTCCAATCCCTGCAGGCTTCCCGTTGCTGGTTGGCGGGTTGGCAGCATTCAGCTTGGTTCGCAAATCTCGGAAAGCATAAAGGGACACACGGTCCCGCGGTCTTGGTCGTACTCAAGAGGATCTCTGCTTTGAAACGGCACTGCATGATATGTGGTGCCGTTGCCGAGAGTTAAGGGCTCTAATCTGTTACGTCACGCCGCATGCGCCGAAGAATTCGGGCAGCTTAACACTGCGGCAGATACACACGGCAAACCGTCCATATCTACCCCCCTTCTCCAATCCCATTACTACCCCGTAAGAGATCGTTCCGTGCTGCTCGCAGGTACGCCTCCACCCGCCGCTCGCCCAGCTCCACTTCGGCGATCTTCATATGGGCGTAGGTTGCAAGCACACGGTTGATCAGTGCCTGGTAGCCCGGACCATGGGCACGGAAGAACTTCGCGACCGACTGATCCAACCGGATCGTCACCCGCGTCTTGGCTTCGGGCAGATCAACGTCGCGCTCCAGCCGGTCCCAGGCCTCCGGGATCACGTCACGCAGATCATAGCTGCCATCGCCGCGCGTGACCTCCTCGGTATAGGCGTCGATGATCAACCGTTCCATCGCGTTGCGCGCGGCGCGGGACCGGCCATGCCGGATCGGCAGTCGATGGGCGGGCGGCGTCGCGGATGGCATGGCGGTCTCCTGTGTATCTGCTGGCCAGTCTGCCGCGTACAGGTTACCGCCCGCTTACAGCACCGCGCGCAGCCAGTGTACGGCCGGTGTACGCGCGGTGCACAGGGATCACCCCCACAAAGCGGGGTCAGCCGGATGCACGCCCTGCGTGTCGAACAGAAGCGGAGTTTCGCGGTCTTCGGCCAGCAAAAGCGGCCCATCAAGATCCGTCACCATCGCCCCTTGTGCCACCAGAAGCGCCGGTGCCATGGCCAGAGACGTGCCCACCATGCAGCCGACCATGATCTCGAATCCCTGCTCAACTGCTTGATCTCTCAAGGCAATCGCCTCGGTCAGCCCCCCGGTTTTGTCGAGCTTGATGTTAATCACATCATACTTGCCCTTGAGCTTTGAAAGCGACGCCCGGTCATGGCAGCTTTCATCCGCACAGACCGGCACAGGCCGGTCCATGCCGATCAACGCATCGTCATCGCCTGCGGGCAATGGCTGCTCCACCAGCTTGACGCCAAGGCGCACCAGATGCGGCGCAAGGTCCTGATAAACCTTGGCATTCCAGCCCTCATTCGCATCCACGATGATGGCCGGCTCTGGCGCCCCGGCGCGGACAGCCTCCAGCCGAACCATGTCATCCGGCGTCCCCAGCTTGATCTTCAGAAGTGGCCGATGCGCGTGTTTCGCCGCTGCCGCACGCATCTTTTCGGGCGTATCCAGCGACAATGTGAAAGCGGTAATTTCCGGTCCCGGCGGGGACAAACCGGCCAATTCCCAGACAGGCTTGCCAGCCTTTTTCGCCTCCAGATCCCACAACGCGCAATCCACCGCGTTCCGCGCTGCCCCGGACTGCAAAAGCCCCTGCAACATTTGGCGATCAAACCGCTCGGGCAAGCCACGGATCTGATTCGCAACGGAATCGAGCGTCTCGTCATAGCGCGCATAGGGCACACATTCACCCCAGCCGATCACGCCCCCGTCCTCTATGGACACCGTCACCACGTCCGCGCTGGTCTTGGAGCCGCGCGAGATGGTGAACACCTCCGCCAGCCGGAAGCTCTCTTTCCTGACCTCGACGCGCATCAAAGCGCCTCAAGCGCCGCAGCCAGACGGTCAGCCCCCTGCCGGAACGGATCAACCGTTGGCAGACCCATGCGGTCCTCAACAGCTTTCAAGTGATCTACGGCGGCCTGCTCATCCAGATGCTGCGTGTTCACCGAAACGCCGACCACCTTGCAATCCGGATTGGCCACCTGTGCCAAGGGCAACGCCGTGTCGCGAAGCTGCTCCAGGGACGGCAGCTTGTAACCCGGCAAGCCGCGCATGTGATCACGCGTCGGTTCGTCGCACAGGATCAGCGCATCCGCCTGACCGCCATGCACCAGCGCCATAGTCACACCAGAGTAGGACACGTGGAACAGGCTGCCCTGCCCTTCGATGATGTCCCAGTGGTCCGGGTCGTTGTCAGGCGTCAGCCATTCTACCGAGCCCGCCATGAAGTCAGCGACCACCGCATCCAGCGGTATACCTTCACCTGTGATCAGAATGCCGGTCTGCCCGGTCGCGCGAAAGGTTGACTTTAGGCCACGCTCCCGCATCGACGCATCGAGCGCCAGCGCCGTATACATCTTGCCAACAGAACAATCGGTTCCGACGGCCAGAACCCGCTTGCCCTTACGCGGCTCGCCATTGGCAATCGGATATTTAACGCCGGGCGGCGGCACACGAACGTCATGCAAGGTCCGCCCCGTGCGCTGCGCGGCTTCGACCAGCCGAGGCTCGTCGCGCAGCAGGTTATGCAGCCCGCTTGCCACATCGAAGCCCTTCTCCAGTGCCTCGACCAGCACATCCAGCCACGCCGCGGAAATTACGCCTCCACGGTTGGCGACACCGATAACCAGTGTTTCCGCACCAGCGGCCCGCGCCTCGCCCAGCGTCATATCGGTCAGACCCAGATCCGCTTTGCAGCCCGGCAAACGGAATTGGCCAATCGCGTTGTCCGGCCGCCAATCCTTGATGCCCTGTGCAACTTTCGCCGCCAATGAATCAGGAGCATCCCCCAAGAACAACAAATATGGTGTTTTGATCATTTTGCGCATCTCCCTGAGCAGTCAGAACCATCTACCTAACAAACCAGCGCTTTGGAAAGGAAAAACCTTCCAGATAATATGATCAAAATAAACCTGCTCCAGCCTCGCCGATTTGTGGCGCAGTTGCCACTAGAACACAAAACCGCGACCACATCATATCAGCACCCTGTTGCGGACAACAAAAAAATACCCCCGCCAAAGGCAGGGGTATGAGGGAGGAGAGAATATGCTCCATTATAAAACTGGTTACTGGTTACGCTTTGACTTGCAGCGCTTCAGCGCAGTTGCGCCGCCCAGACCAGCAACCGCACTGCCCAGAAGCAGGACGCCGGCAGGAAGGGGAACCGGTGTGGTCGGAGGCTGGGGCTGGAACCCGGTATTACCCGGCGCTTCGATGAAATAGGTCATCGGGCCGTTGTTGAAGTGTAAAGCAAGATACAGGGCCCCGGAAAATTCATCACCCAGCGAGATAGTGTAGCTGGTCTCGCGCGTGGTATTCGGGTTCAACTGGAACTGCCCCGGCGTCGCGCCCTCGAAGCCCGAATACTGAAACGGTGTCGTCTTGTAATTCAGGTTCATGGTGGACCATTGGTCATTGACACCTTCAGGCAGTGCCAAGGTCAGCTTCACCTGCTGGGCACCCGCCCTGAGGCCCGAAAAATACAGATACTCGTTACCATGACCGTATCCATAACCGATAAACTGATCATAACCGTCGACGATCTCCGACGGCCTCGACCAATCGGACGACACTTGCCTAGACGCCAGATCCGCCTCATTCAACGTCGCGGCAAAAGACGCCCCGCCAAAAGAAACACTGGCAACGATTACAGCAGCCAGTTGCTTACATGCTCTACGGATCTTCATGACCACTCTCCAGTCCGACCAACTCGCCGATACGCGTGGCGATGTTAGGCTGCATGTAGCCAGAATTTTCCTTAGGTCAACGTGGATCGGCGACGATTTCAGACCCGACGCCACGTCACTACGCGGTTACGCGACGGCGAATATATGGGCTGACCTTCGCGTCATGTTTCCAGCGCAACACTCCCAGGACCACGACGCCCAAATCACCACATCGAGTTTGCCGCGCGCTCCGGCCATTCGCGATCATACGACTCACCACCCACGCGCCCGTCGGTGAGCGCGGCCAACATGTCTCCGGGGCTCGGCAAGTCGTGATGGGCGTGATCCCCCCATAGCCGCGACCGGACGATGGCCCGCGCACATTGGAAATAGACCTCGCCGATCTCGATGACGGCCACGGTTCGCGGTCGGCCCGCCCTTCGCGCGAAGCTATCGATCAAGGCCTCGTCCGCTGTCAGCTTCGCACGACCATTCACACGAATAACATTGTTCGACCCCGGCACCATGAACATCAGCGATACACGCGGATCGCGCACGATATTGCGCAGGCTGTCGATCCGGTTATTGCCCCGCCAATCGGGCAGGAGAAGGGTCTTTCCATCCTGAATGCGCACGACCGGATTGTCGTCCCCGCGCGGCGAGGCATCGGTTCCTTCCGGCCCGACGGTCGTGAGCACACAGAAACGGCTGGCTTCGATCCAGCGGCGGTATTCCGGCGTCAGCTGAGCTGCGACCTTGGCGGTCGATGTCTCTTGAGGCACGCCGTAAAGCGCTTCCAAATCCGCGATTCCGTCGATGAATTCCATGGTTGTCTCCCTACACTTCGAATCCGGCCTCGCGGCGCAGTTGCGCTGAACGTGCTTCGATATCCGTCTCGAGGGTCTGCATAAACTCCTCGACCCGCTTGCCCGGCGCGACGGGCGGAAGGAACTCGACGACAGCCAGTCCCGGGTCACGCCTGATACGCTGACGCGGCCAGAAAACTCCCACATTCGTCGCCGCAGGTATGCAGGGCTGCATGAGTTGCTTGTAAAGAACCCCGGCCCCGACCTTGTAAGGCACCTTTGTCCCCGGCGCGACACGGGTGCCTTGGGGATAAATGATCAACTGTCCCGGTGGGGCATCTCCATGCGCGACATCATCAAGCATTCTGGCCACTGCCTGTCCGCGCTTGCCGCGATCTACCGGCACGCAACCGATCCGCATCGCGTACCAGCCAAGGATCGGTGCCCAACGCAGTTGTTTCTTCATGATGAATTTCGGGCGCGGCACAACCGAACAGATCATGATGATATCGAAAAAGCTCTCATGCTTCGACGCGATCAGCACCTCGTCCGTTGGCACGTCTCCTCGAATTTCCGATCGCAGACCCACCAGCCAACGCGCGCTAAACCGGACCCAACGACAATAGGTATGGATACCGGCATAAGCACCCCTACGGTCAAAGATCGCCCAAGGGGTGTAAATCACCGCAAGCAACGCCATCGCCAGATACATCTGGATGTTGAAAACGAGCGACCGAAGCCAGCGCCACCCCATGCGGATCATGTCAGCCCTTTCAATGTCCTGTTCGCCGCCCACCACGTGGTAACATAGGCAAGCACGGCAACCATAGCAGGAAGCGCAATCAACCACGGCCAGGAAAGGGTTGCGGCAGTTCCCGACATCAGCCCCGAACGCGGCAGCACCGGCACAAGCGTCAGCAACAGCTTTCCGACGATCGCACCCGCAGCGGCACCACACATGGCCCGCAGGGTAAAGCGCGTCGTAAAGACACGAGTGATATACCCATCCGTCGCGCCAACCACACGCAGTACACCAATCAGCCGATCATTGGCCGCAAGCGCGCTCTGCGCGGCAAGCGCGACGATGACGGCCATCGTGGTCGCGATCAACAGAAGCGACAAATTGGCAATGTTGGTCAGACGCTCCGCCGCCGCCAACAATGGAGTGCGCCATCGCTCATGGTCATCCAGCACCGCGCCTGGCACTTCCGCCTGCAGCCGCAGGCGCAGACCCTCAGGATCGAAGCCACTGGAGTCCCGCCTGATCGCGATCAGGCGCGGCAGGTCAAGCTGCGCAAGGGGAACATGCGCTCCGAACCAGGGCTCGAGCAATGCGATTTGATCCTCGGCCGTAACCAGTTCAGCCGAGGTAATCCCCGGCGTCATACGCAGTATTTCCAGCGCCGCATCGGTCTGCGAGTCAAGTTCGTCCGCAGGTGCAGCCACGCGCAAGGTGGCACTATCGACCAACTCGCTTTGCCATCGATCCGCAATGCCATTGGCCACTTGTGCCAACCCCAGGACGAACACCGCCAGAAAGGTCATCGCTGCCGCCGCAAAAACGGTCAGACGCGCCGAAAAACCGCTTGTTGGCACGACACCGTTGCGACCTGGAAGTTGCTGAAGAAGTCGCTTCATATATCGGCACCTCCGGCACCCAGACGCCTATCCGACAAGCGCAGAACCCTCGCCTGCACCGTCCCGCGAACCGATCGGATCAAGGAAAGATCATGTGTCGCCAGCAGCACTGCCTTGCCCAGCCGGTTCAACTCCAGTAGCAGTTTCAGCAACCTGACTGACATTTCCCAATCCACATTGCCCGTCGGTTCATCGGCCAAGATGACATCCGGCGACAGGATCAGCGCCCGCGCCAACGCCGCACGCTGCTTTTCGCCGCCCGACAACTCCTGCGGTCGCGCGTTCCTACGCGAGGACAGACCGACCCATCCGAGCAGATCCCGCACCTCCGACCGGCGCGCCGCGTTGAGTTGCCCCGATACGATCAATGGGAGCGCGACATTGTCCTCTACACTCAGATGATCGAGGAACTGCCCGTCCTGATGCACCACGCCGATCCTGCGCCGCGCATGCGCCAATGCATCGCGACCCAGTGTGACTGTCGGATCGCCGAACAGTCGTACATTGCCGCCCGTGGGCAGCAGGTCGCCATAACACAGACGGATCAGCGTGGTTTTACCCGCGCCGGAAGGTCCGGTCAGAAAATGAAAGCTGCCCGGCGTCAGAGACAAGGACGCGTCGTAAAACAACTCGTTATCGCCGTAGCGCATGGCCACACGGTCAAGCTCGATCACCTCGTGACTGCTCCGGTTCTTGTTATATTTTCTGCGCCGCTTGTGCCGCAGCCACGCGGGCGTTGCAACAATGCAGATTGTCCGCAGCAACTCTCCGCTGTAAAAACCTACAGGCTCGTGGCACAACGAGGCGAGCAGTTCAGGGCCAAGTTTGACCGATACGATCCGCATCATCTGCCCGCAATGCGAGGCCGCATACGACATCCCCGCAGCCGCGATTTCAGGTCGCGGGCGCGAAGTGCAGTGTTCGGCCTGTGCCCATAGTTGGTATCAACTGACCCATGCGGTTGTTCCGCCGCGTTCGACCCCGCCGCCCCCGGTCGACACTCCACAGATGCAAGAATCCACGCATGTCCAGCGCGAAGTCGATCCGGAAGTGCTGGAGGTGCTGCGCGAAGAAGCCGCACGTGAAGCACAGGCGCGCAAGTCAAGCCCACCTGCCCCGTTGGAAACGCAGCCGGATCTGGGCTTGGTCATTCCCCCACGTCCCAAGGAGAGCGTCCGCGACAGGCTGGAACGGCTCAAGGCAGCAGAACGCGCCAGAGACAGCCGGGAGTGGAACACCGGGGAAGAAAGCGATCCGGGTTCGGTCATCGAGGCACCCGAACGACCGATAGAGCCAGTAACGCCAAGGTTACACCGCAGATCCGACCCCGGTTTGCCGGTTGCGGTAAGCAAGCAGGAGTTGGCCATTATCCGCGAACGCAAGGAACGCCGCGACTTCCGGATCGGCTTCGCGATACCGGTGCTGGCCTGTCTAATCGCACTGGCGCTCTACCTTGGCGCACCGTTGATCGCAGGGCATGCCCCGCAGGCGGACCCGTTCCTGAGCGTCATTTCCGAGCATGGCGAAACGCTGCAATCCGCGATTTCCGAACATGCGCGTAAGGCGCTTGCGTCATTTGAGCAAGTTCAGAGCCGGCTGATCGGCGCCGATGGCTAACGCTCAAAATCGATCCAGCAAACGCCGCAGGTAATCCAGTTCGTAACCGGGCCGCGTCTGCTCGCCGGACCTGCGCCGAATCTCGTCAAGAAGATCACGCGCACGGCGATAGACATCCTCGTCATCCAGCGCTTCATTGGTCCCGAAACGCTGGTTTGGTCCGATCTGCCGGCCCAATGGATCGAGTTCCGGCGCGGGTGTGGTTTGCCCCAATTGGTTACCCTGCTGCCCCTGACCCGGTTGCTGCTGTTGCGCCAGTTCACGCCCCAGTTCCTGCACCCCATCACGTAGCGCTTCCATCGCATCTGACTGGCTGTCGAGAGAGCCCGCCAAATCATCGCCCCGCAACGCCTCTTCCGCCTGTTCCATCGCGCGCCCGGCCCGGTCCAGCGCCTCTCCGGCCCCTTCCCCCGTCTCTCCCAGACCTTCGAGCGCTTGTCGCTGCTGTTCCAGAAGATCCCGCAAGGCCTGTTGGTGGTCGGCCAGATCCTGCCCGTTGGGCTGCGAGCCATCCCCTTGCGGATTGTATTGGTCCTGCAATCGACCGAAGGAATCGTCCGACAGCCCCTGTTGCTGGCGCAGGGTATCCATCAGCCCCTGCATGGCCTGCTGACCTTCTCCCTGTTGGCCCTGTCCTTGCTGACCACGTGCGATCTGCATGTTTTCCATCATCTGGGACAGCATATCGAGCAATTGCTGGGCCTCGGCCATCCGACCTTCCTCCATCAATTGTTGAAGGCGGTCGAACATTTCCTGCAACTGGTCGGAGTTCATGGTTTGCGTGTTCTCGTTCTGCGAGAACTCCGTACCATCCTCCGGCTGTTGTTCCGCAAGCTGCCGCAGATAGTCCTGCGTTGCTTCGCGCAATTCCTGCATCAACTCTGCGATCTCAGGCGGGCTGGCGCCATCTCGCATCGCTTCGGAAAGCCGTTCCTGCGCACGCCGCATGCGTTTCAGCGCATCCGAAAGATCACCTTCCTCGATGCTCAAGGCCAGATCCCATAACGCCTGAGACATCTCGTCTACGCGTTCATCCGTCAGGCCCGCCTGATGGTATGCTTCCAGCCGACGTGTGATGAAACGCAACCGCATGTAATCCGTCGCCGAACGGAACACCCCATCCGGCTCATGTGACACCGCGCGTAGCATTTGCGACACTCGGATCGCGTTTTCACGGTTCCACAGCAGATCACGCCGCTGTTCTATCACCGCTTTAGCCAACGGATCAAAAAAGCGACGCGCGGGTAGCTCGGCCAACCCTTCTACCTCGCTGCGCCCCGTGTTTCCCATCGCGTCCGTAACTTCAAGCGTGACAACGACCGGTAGATTCGCCCAAGCGTGCTGTGAGAAATCCGCCGTCAGTCGTTCGTTGAATTCGGTTCTGCTGCCGGTGAATGGCATGGGAAGATCGACGGTGATCGCCTCGCGCGGCTCGGGATCAATCTCAAGCCCGTAACGCCGATCGGCGGCATCCAGATCCAGTTCGATCACCGCGCTGCCGGCCACCACGCCGTAGTCATCTCCCGCCTCGAATGGCAAAGCCATTTCGCCGGCAGCTTCGCGGGTTGCCGAACCCGCAATTGTTACACTCGGTGGCGCGTCGGGCAGCATGGCGATTTGCCAACTGTGCCCGCCCTCACCCTCGATCTGGATGTTACCCGATTTCTGCACCGCGAATTCATGTGCCACGGTTGCATCGTCATACGCGCCGGCGACTTCAGACACAGTCTGCACTACCGTCAACGTGCCTGCCTCGCCATACAGCCGCAACGTGACCAGGCTGCCCTGTGGCACCGACAGGCTGTCCACGTTCAACTCATTCAGATAGAGGCTCGGCTTGCCGGTATATGCCGGTGGCTCGATCCACCCTTCCCAACTTGGACCGGCTACCACGGCTTCCGGCTCGCCCGGTGTCATGTCGAGAATACTCTCCGCGCGCCACACGGAGCCAAACAGCAGGCCGACCGCCAGAACGGTTAACGCAACAAACCGAAACCCGTAAGGGTCATTACGTGTCAGAACCTCGCGCGGCCAGACGGGACGTACCCCCGACAGCCGTTCCCGCATCCGCTGTTGATGCGTTTGCCAAAGATATTCAGACTGGCGGTCGCCCGTGCCGATAGCCTGACGATCCGACAGCGCCGCAAGGGGGCGCCCCTGCAGCGTCTCGTCCAGCCGCTCCATAACTTCGGCACGCTTCGGCCAACGAAACCGCCAGCAGCCGCGCAACAGAAAATACGCCGTCGCGGTGACCGTGGCGACCGTGGCCAGCCAGACCGCTTCAATCGGCGCAATGTCCTGAAGCCCCAGAAACAGCGCAGCGAGCGCTACGAATACCACAGTCCAGACTGGCCAGAATGCAAGTGCAAACCGCTCGAAGACCAGCCCCAGACCTGTCAGTCTGAGGGGCCACCGCAGCCTTCGCGCGGCATCGTCATTAAGCGGCAATTCGGGCATCCGGTCGCCTTAGTGCTATGCCGGTTCACCCGGCACCATCCTTGCAATCCTAACTTGGATAAGAACCTGTAGATACCCCCACACAGCGTCTCACGGGGAAGTTACCGGTCAGATTCCACCCAATCAGGCACGATGTCACGGGCAATGATATCCTCGAAACTCGGGCGATCGCGGACGATACCCCAATCGGAACCCTGAACCAGCACCTCCGGAATCAGGGGGCGCGTATTGTATTCCGATGCCATCACCGCGCCGTAAGCCCCCGCAGACCGGAAAGCGACCAGGTCATCGGCGACCAGCGGCGGCATCGGTCGTTGCTTGGCGAAGGTATCGCCCGTCTCACATACCGGCCCCACCAGATCCATTGGGGCATAATCGACCCCCGCAGCCGGCTCCTTCACCGCGACCACATCGTGCCAGGCGTCGTACATCGCAGGACGCAGCAGATCGTTCATCGCGGCATCCAGGATCAGGAAATTGCGCCCCTCGCCCGATTTCACATAGATCACCCGACTGACCAGCAGCCCCCGCATTCCCGGAGATCAGGCGGCCCGGCTCAATCTCGATCTCGCAGCCCAGATCACCGACCGTGCGCTTGATCAGGTCACCGTACTCCCTGGGCAACGGGGGCGCCTCGTTTGAGCGGGTATACGGAATGCCCAGCCCACCGCCAAGGTCCAGCCGCCGGATGTCATGTCCATCCGCGCGCAAGGCATGGGTCAGTTCGGCCACCTTGCGATAAGCCAGTTCAAACGGTTCCAACTCAACCAACTGGCTGCCGATATGCACGTCGATCCCGACCACATCCAGACCGGGAAGCGCGGCAGCTTGTGCATAGACTTCCTTCGCGCGCGCGATCGGGATACCAAACTTGTTCTCGGATTTGCCTGTCGCGATCTTGGCATGCGTGCGCGCATCTACGTCCGGATTCACACGTATAGCGATCGGTGCAACCACGCCAAGGCTGCAGGCAACTTCACTGAGCGCCTGCATCTCGGGTTCCGATTCAACGTTGAACTGGCGGATACCCCCTTCAAGCGCCACACGCATTTCTTCACGCGTCTTTCCAACACCGGAAAAGACAATGCGATCACCGGGAACACCAGCGGCACGCGCCCGCGCATACTCGCCTGCCGAAACCACGTCCATCCCTGCGCCCGCCTGCGCCAGAAGACGCAACACCGCTTGGTTGGAATTCGACTTCACCGCAAAGCACACCAGATGCGGCGTTCCTTCCAGAGCGTCGTCAAACAACCGGAAATGCCGCAAAAGTGTCGCGCTGGAATAACAATAGAATGGCGTCCCGGCCTGCGCGGCAATGTCCGGGATGGAGACATCTTCGGCGTGAAGAATACCACCTTTGTAAAGAAAATGATCCATGCCGTGCCCTCGCCTCGATTCAACTTGCGCCGCGACATATCACGGCGGCAGGAATATGCAATTTGCGTCGCACCCGAGATCACTGCCACCCGGCATACAGCCCATCGCCATCGCGCGGGCCATCAGGCAAATGCGGGCAGTGATCATAATCAATCGGGCGACCTGACCGGGATTGGGCGGTCAGGTCGATCATGGCGGTTCACGACAACCGCATCGGGCTCGCAATCTAATCAGACAGGAAGATCATCCCATGTATTACCGCTCGCCGGAGGCTGTCCATCACAGACCGCAGGTGGAAGCGCAAGGTCGACACCGCCAAGATACTTCAGGTCCTTACCCCAGATCAGATCGGCTCGGGGACGGTTTCAGCCGGTTGCAGATCATAGATTGGATCGACGATCTCAACAGGCGCGCGCGTTTGGGGCTGCGAGGGTTGGCATGCCGCCAAGACTGTCAGGCCAATAACCGCAAGCGCTACACGATACATCCTGTTTCCTTTCACAGCCTGCCCGTAACGCCCATACGTGCGTCACCCGTAACTGTAACCCCGCGTTGCGGCGACTGCTCAGGCTCCGGCCTCACTGGCGGGCCGTCGATCCCACAAGAAGCAAGGACAAAGATCAGTCCACTCAATCCGGCAAGTTTCGTCATCATATTCCCAGTCGCAATCCGTGGCGCCCAACGCGCACTTTGGCGGGGCTGTGTCCAAGCCTGACCGAGGCCGATGGACCTCCGGTGCCCACGCTCACATCCACATTCCGCGTATCGATGACATCGACGTCGGCATATGCCCCACCGGTGCCGACACCCGCATCAACCCGCTCGCCATCAACCCCCACATAACCGCCCGGCCCACCTGATCCAACCGACACACCCGCACTTGGCGAGGCATTCTCACAAGCGGCCAGTACCGTAAGCAAACTGAGGGCGACGACGAGGCGTGTCATCCAAGCTTTTCCTTCCAGCGGGCAATCTGTTTTCGCACTTGCTCTGGCGCGGTGCCGCCGTAGCTCATGCGGCTCGCGACAGAATTATGCACACCAAGCACGTCAAATACACCCTCATTTATCTGTGGATGCACCGACTGCATGTCCTCCAGCGACAGGTCGGGGAGGTCGATACGGCGTTCTTCAGCCATCGCAACCAATGTGCCCGTCACATGATGGGCATCGCGGAACGGCAGGTTCAGTTCACGCACGAGCCAATCCGCCAGATCGGTCGCGGTCGAGAAGCCGGACGCCGCCGCCGCTTCCAGCGCGGGTCGGTTCGCGGCCATGTCCCTGACCATACCTTCCATGGCTGCAAGGGACAGAAGCAGGTTGTCGGCAGCGTCAAAGACCTGTTCCTTGTCTTCCTGCATGTCCTTGGAATAGGCGAGCGGCAGACCCTTCATCACGGTGAACAGCGCCACCGTCGCGCCAAGGATGCGTCCGATTTTCGCACGGATCAGCTCGGCGGCATCGGGGTTCTTCTTCTGCGGCATGATCGATGACCCGGTGGAGAATCGATCCGACAGCACCACGAAGCGGAACTGCGCAGACGACCAGATGACCAACTCTTCTGCCATCCGCGACAGGTGAACCGCACAGATCGAGGAGGCCGAAAGGAACTCCAAGGCAAAATCGCGGTCGCTGACCGCATCCAGAGAGTTGGCAGCAGGACGGTCGAAGCCAAGAGCCGTCGCCGTTGCATGGCGGTCAATCGGGAAGGAGGTCCCCGCCAACGCCGCGGCACCCAAGGGCGATTCGTTCATTCGGGTGCGGGCGTCCTCGAAGCGCGACTTGTCGCGAGCGAACATTTCGACATAGGCCATCATGTGATGGCCCCATGTCACGGGCTGGGCTGTCTGCAAATGGGTAAAGCCGGGCATGACCCAATCGGCACCGGCCTCTGCCTGCCCGAGCAACGCGCGTATCAGTGCTTCCAACCCTGTAATAGCCGCATCGCACTGATCACGAACCCACAGACGGAAGTCGGTGGCCACCTGATCGTTGCGTGACCGAGCCGTATGCAGACGACCGGCAGGTTCCCCGATGATGTCCTTCAGCCGCGATTCCGTATTCATGTGGATGTCTTCCAACGCGGCGGAGAACGGGAAATCACCAGCCTCGATCTCTGCCCGAACCTTGTCCAGCCCGGCACGGATCGCATCGGCGTCATCTTCTGTCAGAATGCCCTGCACCGCCAGCATCGTGGCATGTGCCTTCGAACCCTCAATATCCTGGGCATAGAGGCGCTTGTCGAACCCTATCGAGGCATTGATAGCTTCCATAATCGCATCCGGCCCTGCCGAGAAGCGGCCACCCCACATTGCATTGCTGGACTTGTCGCTCATTCTTGCCTCGCTCAGAATCGATTGGTCTGCCACGCTCTATACGCAGCCCCTTGCACTGCTGCAAATCTTCACATCCGCGCTAGTGCCGCCTGCGGGCCTTGACCCGATTGCAAGCCGTTGCGACATGGTGTGCGTCAGTGACCGGAGTAATCATGCGACCCATTCTTGCCCTTCTCGCCTTCACAGCCGCTTTCGCTTCAGCCGCGACTGCACAGGATATCCCGGCTTTGGAAGGCCTACGCAAAGGTGACATGAAAAAACTGGTCTTCCACAACGAGGCGAAAGACAGCTCGAACGCCAAGTTCGTCACGATGCAGGACGATCCGGCGTCCCTCGAAGATTTTCGCGGTAAGTATGTACTGCTGAACTTTTGGGCAACATGGTGTGCACCATGCCGAACAGAAATGCCGATGCTGGATGAACTGGAAGCTGAATTCGGCGGCGATGATTTTGAGGTTGTGGCCCTTGCAACCGGTCCGAACGCACCGGCCGCGATCCGCCGCTTTGTGGAAGACGAAGGCTTGGAGAACCTGACCATCTACCGGGACCCGAAACAGAAGGTCGCCCGTGAAATGGCCGTTCTGGGTCTGCCCATCACCGTGCTTCTGGACCCGGACGGCAACGAGATCGCCCGCATGCAGGGCGACGCGGAATGGAATGGCGAATCCGCCAAAGCGATCATTGCCGCCATGCTCGGCGGCGCCTGATTGGGCAAAAGTCTGCTCACTTGACCTAACGATATCAGCAACACTGCAACCACGAGAAATCTGTAGCGGGCGAACCCTATACATTCCGCGAATCTCGCGCAAAGCTGTGGGGGACTTTGGGATGAACCGGAAAGGATCCGCCTATGACCGATGTTGTCATCGTCTCCGCTGCCAGAACCGCCGTCGGCAGCTTTCTCGGCAGCTTCGCCAACACCCCCGCACATGATCTTGGCAAGACCGTTCTCGAGGCAGTCGTAGAACGCGCTGGCATAGACAAGTCCGAAGTGTCCGAGACAATCCTCGGACAAGTTCTGACCGCTGCCCAAGGACAGAACCCGGCACGTCAGGCACATATCAACGCCGGGCTGCCGCAGGAAAGTGCGGCTTGGGGTATCAATCAGGTGTGCGGCTCCGGTCTGCGTGCGGTCGCGTTGGGTGCCCAGCATATACTGCTGGGCGACGCGACTGTCGTCGCCGCAGGCGGTCAGGAAAACATGAGCCTCGCGCCCCATGCTGCTTCGCTCCGTCAAGGCCAGAAAATGGGAGACCTGCAATACATCGACACGATGATCCGGGATGGTTTGTGGGATGCATTCAATGGCTACCATATGGGTCAAACGGCAGAGAACGTTGCAGAAAAATGGCAAATCAGCCGCGATCAGCAGGACGAATTCGCTGTCGCCAGCCAGAACAAGGCCGAAGCTGCACAGAATGCTGGCAAATTTGATGATGAAATCGTACCTTTCACGATCAAGACCCGCAAAGGTGATATCGTCGTCGATAAAGACGAATACATCCGTCACGGCGCGAACATCGAGGCCATGCAAAAGCTGCGTCCGGCGTTTGCGAAGGATGGATCCGTCACGGCCGCAAACGCATCCGGTCTGAATGATGGAGCCGCTGCGGTGCTGTTGATGAAGGCTGATGAGGCGGAAAAGCGGGGGCTGGAACCTCTGGCCCGTATCGCCTCCTACGCCACCGTCGGGTTGGACCCCTCGATCATGGGCGTCGGCCCCATCTACGCCTCGCGCAAGGCGCTGGAAAAAGCGGGCTGGGCCGTGGGCGATCTGGATCTGATCGAAGCTAACGAGGCCTTCGCCGCACAGGCCTGCGCTGTAAACAAGGACATGGGCTGGGATTCGGAAATCGTGAACGTGAATGGCGGCGCGATCGCGATCGGGCACCCCATCGGTGCTTCTGGCTGCCGCGTGCTGAATACCCTGTTGTTCGAGATGAAACGCCGCGACGCCAAGAAGGGCTTGGCGACCTTGTGCATCGGTGGCGGCATGGGCGTCGCGATGTGTCTTGAGCGCCCCTGATTTAATAACGTGCTCCTCCGGTAAAGGCGGAGCGCAACCATTGGAATTTAAGTCAATTGAAGGGAGGACACCATGGGCAAAGTAGCGCTGGTGACAGGCGGAACACGCGGCATCGGAGCAGCGATCAGCACCGCCCTGAAGAAAGCAGGCTACTCCGTCGCTGCAAATTACGCGGGCAATGACGACGCCGCGGCAAAGTTCACCGATGAAACGGGAATCCCGACCTACAAATGGTCTGTCGCTGATTATGACGCCTGCATCGACGGAATTGGGAGCGTCGAGGCGGAGCTCGGACCCGTGGAGATTCTCGTAAACAATGCAGGAATTACCCGCGACGCCATGTTCCACAAGATGAAGCCCGAGCAGTGGCGCGACGTGATCGACACCAACCTGTCAGGCATGTTCAACATGACCCATCCTGTCTGGTCGGGGATGCGTGACCGCAAATTCGGGCGCATCATCAACATTTCGTCGATCAATGGGCAGAAGGGGCAGATGGGGCAGGCCAATTATTCCGCTGCTAAAGCCGGTGATCTGGGTTTCACAAAGGCACTGGCACAGGAAGGCGCATTCAAAGGCATCACCGTGAATGCCATTTGCCCCGGCTACATCGGAACGGAAATGGTCCGCGCGATCGACGACGACATCCTCAATAGCAAGATCATCCCCCAGATTCCGGTGGGACGCCTCGGGGAACCTGACGAGATCGCGAGAATCGTGGTTTTCCTAGCCTCCGACGATGCAGGCTTTATTACCGGTTCTACAATCTCGGCAAATGGTGGCCAATACGTCATCTAGCCAAAACAAACCGGGCCTAAGCGGCCCGGTTACACCGTCCTGGATATTCGGTTTTGCGCTGGTTAGCTACGTGCTTCCGAAAGGCGTGTGATTTCTTCCTTAATATGAAGCTTCTGCTTCTTCAGCGTCGCGATGTGGAGGTCATCCACCCCCGGACTGCGCTGAGCTTCTTCGACCTGGTTCGAGAGATTCTGGTGCTTTCTTCTGAGTTCCTGAAGATGCGCACTTACGGACATCACGTCTCTCCTCTGTCTGATTGAGCCCGATCATGGGACCACAGAATCTGAGTCGTGTCACGGAAAAGCCGAATGCAGAGCAATGTTTCGCCAATGTGACATTACACTGAATTTTTATTCACGATTCGAACCCCGGAAGGCACGCGCCCCCGCGCAGAACCGCGTCGATCTCTGGCCGGTAGGAGTCGGCATCCGAGAAATGTGTGGCCCCCTGGTGAAGAACCAGTGGCGAAAGCAATCGAAACGGCGTGCGGCGTCCTTTCCGCCCCCGCAGAATGATGCGACCTGCACTGCGCCCTGAACGTGAAACCAGCGGCAAGACCTCGACCGCGCCAAGCCGCCCGAAGGCCGCGGCCAGCATTTCGGGAAGCCGGTCTGCATTCTGAATCATGGTCAGGCAACCGCCGGGTGCTAATCGCTTGACTGCCACATCGACCCAATCGGAGAGTGGCGCGCCCTCCCCCAAGGCTTGCTCACGCCCTTCATCTTGGGCCGTCGTTCCCTGCTCACGCAAATAGTAAGGCGGATTGGCGAAGACGTGATCAAAGTTTTTTTGCCGCACCGCCATTGGCAGTGCCCGAATGTCGGTTTCAAGCACCTGCAGCAGAACCTTCGCCCGGCGTGCATTTGCTCGGGCAAGTTCTGCGTAGTCAGGTTGGATCTCCACCCCCGTCAGTGTCAGATCTCGAACACGCGCCGACAGACACAGGCTGGCTGTACCGACGCCACATCCGAGTTCCAGCACAGTCTGTCCCGAAACCGCCGGAACCGCAGCCGCAAGAAGCACCGGATCGATTCCCGCGCGATAGCCTTGCTTGGGCTGGTCAATCAGAAGCCTGCCGTCGAGAAATTTGTCCCGGCTGATCTCCGGGATCATTATTCGTTGTCCTGAAGTTCGATACCCAGATCCGTCATGATCGCCCTGGCCCTTTGCAAATCTTGTTCGCGGACCATCAGCCGCCGCGGCAACACACCAATCGATCCTTCCATCGCACTCATATGGACGTCCAGTGGAAAGCAGTCTATACCCTCGCCCTGAAGGAGCGCGGATGCATAGGCCAACACAGTGGGGTCATTGGTTCGTAAAAGTTCCCTCATTTGCAACGACCTAAAGGCAAGTGAGCCACCTTGTCGAGAGAACTGACGGAACCGTGATGAGTTTGGATACCGCTGCCGTCAAACCCCACGAAGCGCTGGGTGCCATGCTCGAAACCGAGATGGCCGCCGTTGACCGGCTGATCCATGAACGGATGGTGTCGGAAAACGCCCCGCGCATCCCAGAAATTACGGCGCATCTGGTGGATGCTGGCGGCAAGCGGCTGCGTCCGATGCTGACCCTCGCCTCCGCCAAATTATGCGGCTATGATGGCCCCTATCACGTACATCTTGCCGCAACAGTGGAGTTTATCCATACCGCGACGCTCCTACACGACGACGTCGTGGACGAAAGCGACAAACGGCGTGGCCGACCGACCGCCAACCTGCTTTGGGACAACAAGTCGTCCGTGCTGGTGGGAGATTATCTGTTTGCGCGCGCGTTCCAGTTGATGGTGGAACCCGGATCGTTGCGAGTGCTGGAAATTCTCTCCAACGCCTCGGCCACGATCGCCGAAGGCGAGGTGCTGCAATTAACAGCCTCCCGCAATCTGGCAACGAATGAAGACGTTTACCTTAAAGTCATTCGCGGCAAGACGGCCGCCTTGTTCTCCGCCGCAACCGAATCTGGAGCCGTGATCGCCGATGCGCAGCCGGAGCATATCACCGCACTGCGCGCCTATGGCGACGCATTGGGGATCGCCTTCCAGATCGTTGACGATCTGCTGGACTATGGTGGCTCAACCAGCGCAACCGGCAAGAATATCGGTGATGACTTCCGTGAACGAAAGCTGACCTTGCCCGTGATCAAGGCCGTCGCACAGGCCGACGATCAAGAGCGCGCGTTCTGGCGGCGCGTGATCGAAATCGGCAAGCAGGGTGACGACGACCTAGAGCATGCGTGCCATCTGTTGGCGAAACACAACACATTGGAAGAGACACGCGTAGAAGCACTGGATTGGGCTACAAAAGCCAAATCCGCGCTGGCTCCGCTCCCGGCAACCGACATTAAAGATGTGTTGATTGATCTCGCCGATTTCGTCGTCGCGCGGGTCAGCTAGCGCCCGACAGAATCGGCGCAGGCGCAATCCACCAATCCGGGCGCCCCTTCGCGATGTCTGCAGCCGCTCGATTGGCCTGTGCCGCATCTGCAAACAGACCAAAGCAAGTTGCACCGGAGCCAGACATTCGGGAAATCAGGCAGCCATCGGTTTCTTGCAGCGCCTGCAAAACGGTCTCAATCGCGGGTTGAATCTTTATCGCGGGGCGTTGCAGATCGTTGCGCTGCCCGGCAAGCCACTCAGCCAACTCATTCACCGAGGTCCATCGCGGCAGCTCATCAGGCATTGGGACACCATTACGATCTTCGAGAGCACGAAACACAGCCGGCGTTGGAACCGATAAACCCGGATTGACCAAGACAAACCACGCCTCCGGCAGCCTCGCAACCGGATCAAGCCACTCGCCGATTCCCCGCATCCGGCATGACCGCCCGGCAAGACAAACCGGCACATCAGCCCCCAACGACAGGATCGCCTTATTAGACGGAAGGGCTATGCCAGTTAGATCGCTTATCGCCCTCAGAGTGGCCGCTGCATCAGCCGACCCGCCGCCAATACCTGATGCGATCGGCAGGGATTTGTGAAGTTCAATCTTGACCCGTTCCCGGTCGCCAAACAAATTTCGCGCCCGAAGAACGAGATTGTCATCAGTGACAGACAGGTCGTTCGAGAAGGAGCCTAAGATTGAAAACCCTTCTCCGGGTTCGACAATCACGCGATCCCCAACCCCCGCGAATGCGACAAGACTGTCGAGCAGGTGATACCCGTCCGCCCGTTGCCCCGTAACGTGAAGCGTCAGATTGATCTTGGCGGGAGCAAAAACCTCAACCTTCGCGAGCGACGGCAATTGGCTTTGCCCCTTCCTCTTCAAGCACTTTATCCAGACCGACTTCCAGCTTGCGACGGATGCGATCTGCCTCCTCTTCCTCCGGATCGAAGGACAAGGCACGCCGCCACTGGAATTGCGCCTCCAGCTTGCGCCCTACCGCCCAATACGCATCGCCGAGATGGTCGTTGATGATCGGGTCAATGGACTCGTACTGGACGGCATCTTCCAGATGGGTCACAGCCTCCTCATACCGGCCAAGCCTGAACTGCGCCCAACCAAGCGAGTCGATGATGTAGCCGTCTTCGGGCCGCGCCTCGACGGCCTTTTCGATCATCTCCAGCGCCTCGTCCAGATCGGTATGTTCCTCAACAAGACTATAACCAAGATAGTTCAGCACCTGAGGTTGGTCGGGGTTCAATTCCAACGCCTTGCGCAAATCCGCTTCAGATTCATCCCAGCGATCGGTACGTTCGCGCACGATTCCACGCGAAAAATAGACGATCCAATGCTGAGGCTCCGGCGTGCCAATCATCTCTATCGCGCGATCGTAGACCGGCGCGGCTTCCTCGAAACGATCCAGACGACGCAGCGTATCCGCCAACGTAACCTGTGCAAGCAACAAATCAGGGTTGGTCTTGGCCAGTTGGGTCAGGACTTCGATCGCAGCGTCGGGTTTGTCGCTGGCGATCAGCGCCTCTGCCCGACCCGTTTCAGCAACCACGAATTCGGGGTTATCCGGCGGCACCTTGTTGTAGGCCTCCGTCGCCAGCCCGTACTGCTCCAACTCCTCGAGGAATGATGCGCTCAGCAAAACGGCGTCGATATGCTTCGGGTTCAGGTATTCTGCAAACCGGCTGTAGAGCAGCGTGTATGTTGCAGGAGCTTCCGAGATCAGCGCACCCGAGACACCAAAAAACACCTCCGCGATACCCTCCGTCGGCGTCGTCGCGATGTCGTACGCAATTTTTTCGCCTGCATCGAGTCTCGCCAGAAGACGCTCAAAATAAGGCGCCGGAGTCGATCCGAAGGCGGCGCGGATCAACTCGATCGCCTCTTCTTCGCGATCAAGCTGGCTGAGCACCTGAACATGGGTCGCAACGCCTCTGCGGGTCACGTTCAGCGTTGTTCCGCCGCGGCCGGACAAGATTGTGTCGGCACCTTCGAAATCGCCCACGGACGCAAGCGCCAGCGCCTTGTGATACAGCCCGAAAGACTCCAACCCTTGCTGCGTGGATACATCGTCAAACGCCACCAACGCCGCTGTCGCATCGCCCGAGCCAAGCAGTGCCCAAGCCCGTAGCAGCCCGTCCAGAAGCGGCCCAATCGACTTGCCCTCATCCAGCTTGGCCAGAATTTCCTGAAACTCGCCTAGATGCGCATGTCGCGCTACGACGACCATCTCAGAGACCTGACTGTTGAATCCTGCACCCAGCATCCGCTCGGCAACGGGATAGGCATCATCAATGCGCCCCAGGCTGACATTGGAACCGACCGTGTTTTCCAGAAGATCTGGATTACCAGAATCAAGCGTCAGGGCCTGAGCGAAATACTGCGCCGCCTTTTCGAAATCGCCCGTAAAGCCCGCATGCCGCGCCGCCAGATAAGATCCGGAATTACCGAAAGCAAACGCGCTGGTCGCGGTCGCGGCGCACATGGCCATTACAAGTACAGACAGACGCAATTCCAATTCTCCCCGCGACTATTACCCGACAAGCCTAGACCTCTCATCCCGGTAAGGCAATCAATGCGGGGCTGCGCGACATGTTCCCGCACGCCATGCGCCGTCACAGTGATGTGATCGCGTCACATGTTGGGATAGTTCGGCCCATCCCCGCCCTGCGGCGTGGTCCAGACAATGTTTTGCGTCGGGTCTTTGATGTCACAAGTCTTACAGTGCACACAGTTCTGGAAATTGATGACGAAGCGTGGCTCTGCGCCATCTTCCTGGACGAACTCATAAACCCCGGCAGGACAATACCGCGCAGACGGCCCAGCATATTTCGGCAGGTTGACCGTGACGGGAATGGTCGAATCCTTCAGCTTAAGATGCGCAGGCTGGCTCTCTTCGTGGTTGGTGAAAGAAAAACTCACATTCGTCAGGCGATCGAAACTGAGCATCCCATCGGGCTTGGGGTAGTCGATCTTCGGATAATCCTTGGCCTCGCCCGTGGATTCGGCATCCGTTTTGCCGTGCTTGAGGGTGCCCAGCAGCGAAAACCCGAATGTGTTCGTCCACATGTCGAAGCCACCAAGCCCGAGGGATGCCGTCAGACCCAGCTTTGACCAAAGGGGCTTCACGTTCCGCACCGGCTTGAGGTCCCTGGCGATGGGACCGGACCGCAGTTCAGCATCATAAGACTCCAGCGTATCGCCCGAACGCCCGGTCTTGATGGCCTCAACTGCAGCTTCCGCCGCCGCCTTACCGGACAGCATCGCATTGTGGTTTCCCTTGATCCGCGGGACGTTGACCAGCCCTGCTGAGCAGCCAAGCAAGGCGCCGCCCGGGAAGGCCGTTTTCGGGATCGATTGCCAACCGCCTTCGCTGATCGCGCGCGCACCGTATGCCACGCGCTTGCCACCCTTCAGCAGCGCCGCAACCATAGGGTGATGCTTGAAGCGCTGGAACTCCATGTAGGGGTAAAGATGCGGGTTCTTGTAGTTCAGGTGCACGACAAAGCC
Source organism: Qingshengfaniella alkalisoli (assembly GCF_007855645.1). Classification (GTDB taxonomy): domain Bacteria; phylum Pseudomonadota; class Alphaproteobacteria; order Rhodobacterales; family Rhodobacteraceae; genus Qingshengfaniella; species Qingshengfaniella alkalisoli. Next base: position 457,387 of record NZ_CP042261.1, on the reverse strand, counting down.
GACATAGACTTGGTTGTTGTCCAGATGATAGATGAACGACCCACCACCTGCATTTTTTCCCAAGGGCCAGCCCATCGTATGTGTGACCGTGCCTGCGCGGTGTTTGGCGGGGTCGATCTCCCAGATTTCCTTCATACCAAGGCCGAATTTCTGCGGCTCATGACCGGCAGACAGGTCGTATTTCTCGATCACCTGTTTGCTGAGCGACCCGCGAACCCCTTCGGAGAGAAATACGTACTTGCCGCGAAGCTCCATGCCAGGCTCATAGCTTGGGCCATGCGATCCGTCGGCTTCCTTGCCGAATTCACCCGCGACAACACCCGCGACTTCACCGTTTTCGCCATAGACGAGTTCGGAGCAGGCCATACCCGGGAATATCTCTACGCCCAGAGCCTCGGCCTGCTCGGCCATCCAGCGGCAGACATTGCCCATCGAAACGATGTAGTTGCCGTGGTTATTCATCAGCGGGGGCATGGCCAAGTTTGGCAGGCGCACATGGCCCGCCTCGCCCAGAAGATAGAAGTTGTCCTTCTTGACCGGCACCGTGATCGGGGCATCCTTCTCGCGCCAATCGGGGATCAGCGCATCAAGCCCGCAAGGGTCCAGAACGGCGCCGGACAGGATATGCGCACCGACCTCGGAGCCCTTTTCCAGAACGACGACCTCCAGTTCCGCATCAAGCTGCTTGAGCCGGATTGCCGCGGACAGACCCGCAGGGCCCGCGCCCACGATGACTACGTCGTATTCCATCGACTCGCGCGTCGGAGTGTCGTTCATATCTTCTGCCTCCTGCACACCATTGGCGGTGCCTGTGGGTGGACCGGCCTGACCGGACTTAACTTTCCGGCATGACTACCCCGCCCCCTTGCATAGGGTCAATTCCGACACCACGTTACAGCGTCATGCACAGATTGCCGCCGGACGAGATGTCGCAAGCAAAGATCGCTTGCAATCGTCGCGACGGTTTGATGAGGTGCCGCAATACCAAGGCGTTCCGCCCTATTGGGACGGAGTGACGGGCAGGACGAAGAGACCCATGGATAAGATACCTTTGACACGCGCGGGGCACACTGCGCTCGATAAAGAACTGAAACAACTCAAGTCGGTGGAGCGACCCGCTGTCATCTCTGCGATTTCCGAAGCGCGCGAACACGGCGACCTGTCGGAAAACGCCGAGTACCATGCAGCACGCGAAAAGCAGAGCTTCATAGAGGGCCGCATCAAGGAACTCGAAGCGATTCTCGGGCGGGCGGACGTAATCGATACATCGAAGATGTCCGGCTCGATCAAATTCGGCGCCACGGTCAAGCTGGTCGACGAAGACACCGATGAAGAAAAGACGTATCAGATCGTGGGCGAACCCGAAGCCGATGTCGAGAAAGGCAAGCTGAACGTCAAATCGCCGCTTGCCCGTGCTCTGATCGGCAAGGAAGAAGGTGACAGCGTCGAGGTGCGCACACCCGGCGGCGAAAAGAGCTACGAGATTCTCTCGATCACATATGGCTGAGCAGACCAGCAGGGGCGCAGATGGACGATACAGCCCGCCATTTGTCTCAGTATAAGACAGGTCGCCGTATCACGCTGATCGGTGTGAGCGTTGCCGCGGTATGGATCGCATTGTGCCTGCTGTTCTTGTTGGTTCTTAAGGCAGGCGGATCGTGGCTCGGCGTTCTGTTGACAATCGCGGTTCCACTAGGGCTGATCTTCTTCGCGGTGCAGACAGCCAAGCAAGCAGCCGCACTGCGCGCTGAAGCGTCGGCTCTTCGCGTTGATCTTGCCCGGCTCCATGAAGAACAGCGTGCCCGAGCGCTAAAAGAGAACGTCGATCAGCCGGGCCCGCAGCCCGCTGCAGCACCGCCCGTCACTTTTGCCAGCACGCGCGACAACGGAACACTGGCACCGCAAGCGACCATGCAATTTGCTGCTGAAGAATCGCCGGTCGTGCCTCCGCTGCCTCACCCTGATCTCGTTGCCGCCCTGCATTTCCCAGAGAGTCAGGACGACACCGAGGGCTTCCGTGCGCTGCGTCGAGCGCTGAAACACCACAAAACCGGACAGCTTGTCCAAGCGTCGCAGGATGTGCTGACACTTCTGTCCCAAGACGGGATCTACATGGACGACCTGACGCCGGAACGAGCAAGACCTGAGTTGTGGCGACGTTTTGCCCAAGGCGAACGCGGCGGCTCAATCGGAGCGGTCGGCGGTATTCGTGACCGCTCAAGCCTCGCCATTTGTTCAACGCGAATGCGTGAGGATCCCGTTTTTCGTGATGCCGCGCACCATTTCCTGCGGCGGTTCGACCAGATGCTATGCGAAGTCGAACCGGACATGGATGATGCGACCCTCGCGCGACTTTCTGACACCCGCACGGCCCGCGCCTTCATGCTGCTCGGGCGTGTGTCAGGGATTTTCGCCTGAGCGCTATAGACCGAAACTGCCGAAGGGAATGAAGCTCACCGGATCGCCCGGTGCAATGCTCCGCGCGCCGTCATCCAGTTTAACGAGACCTTCGGCCCAGCTGAGACCCGAAATACGTCCGGAGCCTTCTGACGGAAACACCTCCGCACGACCATTTCTGACGCGCGCGCGCAGGTATTCCTGGCGTCCGACCTTTTTGCGTTTCTCAAAAGCCGCCGGGATATCGAAGGACTGCGGTTCAAGCCAAACCCCGCCAGCCATCACCTCAAGCGATGGTCGCGCGAACAGAAGCGCGCAGACGAATGCTGCCACCGGATTTCCGGGCAAGCCGAAGACAGGCGCGCCTTTCCACATGGCCAACGCAAGAGGGCGTCCCGGCTTGATCGCGATGCGCCAGTGGTTGAGCGTCCCTTCTTCCCGCAACAGGCTAGACACGTGATCTTCATCACCTGCCGACGCGCCACCGGTCGTCAGAATTACATCTACCGATCGTGCGGCCTCATCCAAACACCGGCGCAAGGCGCCACGATCATCCCGCACATGTCCGAGATCCACGGCTTCATGCGACCATCGCCGGGCAAGCGATAACAGCATCGGGCGGTTGGCGTCGTAGATTTCCGCATTATCCGGCGCCAAATATCCTGCTGGAACCAGTTCATCTCCAGTTGACAAGATGCCAACGCGAAGCGGTCTGTAGACGTCGAGACCGTCAATCCCCAGCGCGGTCGTCAGCGCGATATCTGCAGCGGTGATCTGTCGGCTCGCACCAAGCGCGACCTGCCCTACGCAGACATCCTCGCCGGCCTTGCGCGTGTTCGCACCGCACTTGATGGAACCCGGCAGCGAAAGCGTGCCGCCTTCGATGCTTACATCTTCTTGCAGAACAACTGTATCGACGCCTGCTGGTATCGGTGCACCGGTCAGGATTCGAACAGCATGGCCTGCGGGAACCGCCTCTGACAACGGTGATCCTGCAGCGGACCGCCCCTGGATCAAAGGCAAGGTCGCCGGAAAGGCGCGCACGCTATCGAACGCAAACCCATACCCGTCCACCGCCGAGTTCGCTGTAGGTGGGTTCGCGCGGCGCGCATGGTGATCAGCGGCGGCACGACAACCCAAGGCTTGATCGACAGGCCGCCGCTCCACCGAAACAACGCATTCCAAGCGGTCACGCAGGCCTCGCAACGCCACGTCCACGGGAGTCCAATCGACGCCAGGCGGCAACGCAAAGCAGTCATCGGGTAAGCGGTCGGATGTCATAAGCGCAGTTCTGATATAATGAAATCCGCCACGGCAACTGTGTCGTCGATATGAAAGCGAGGTACATTCAAGTCCGGGACGGAGATGTCGCTCGCGATCGCGCGGACGGTTGGATCTCCCGGCGCGATCAAGGCATGGTTGGTTTCAGACCGCCAGACTTCGATCTTGGGATGCCGGTCGCGTTTATACCCTTCGATCAGAACCAGATCGACTGGTGACAACTTGGACAGTAATAATTCAAGAGGAAGCTCCTCGCGCCCCCGCAGCTCGTGCATCAGCGCCCAGCGATCTGCGGAGGACACGAGCACTTCGGTTGCCCCTGCTGCACGGTGACGATAGCTGTCCTTGCCCGGCTGATCGACGTTAAAATCGTGATGCGCATGCTTGATTGTCGACACTGTGAAACCCCGCGAGGTGATTTCTGCGGTGAGCCGTTCCATCAGGCCGGTCTTCCCCGCGTCTTTCCAGCCGGTCACACCATAGAGCCTCACGAAGTGTGCTCCGTTATAAGTTCCTCGGCGCGGTCCAGATCATCAGGTGTATTGACATTGAAGAACGGATCAAACCCCACACGAGGGAACAGAACCGGTGCGCATCCGTGCCTTTCGGTCCAAAGAACAATTTTGCGCATTCCGGACTGAAGGCACTCACGCAGATCGTCACGCAACACGACAGGCCACAGTCCGAAGGTCGGGTGAATCCTCGGCGTAGCGGCCTCGGTCACTGTCGCCGCCTGCGACAACGGCAAGCCCGAAGCTTCGGCCCCCAACTGCAGCCGCGGTACCAGATCGCAAGGAAAGAAAGGCGTGTCTGCAGCGACTGTAACGATGTGATCCAGACCCGCCTCGGCTGCCCGTTCCATACCTGCTAGAACCCCTGCCAGCGGGCCGGGAAACCCCGTCGTCGTGTCCGCGACGACAGGCAAACCAAAGGACGCAAACCGCGCGGGGTCTCCGTTGGCGTTCAACACCAAATCGGTCACCTGAGGCGAAAGACGATCGATTACATGGGAGAGGATCGGGCGCCCGCCAAGAGACAAGAGCCCTTTGTCCCGACCTCCCATGCGGCGTGCGAGACCTCCTGCAAGGATCACCCCCAACGGTGCTTTCATTCCGCGGCTCCTTTGCGTCTGTGCTTTACACTCTCGAACGGAACGGTCGTCGGGTCCACGTCGCGCAAAATTCGTTCCCGACCAGACAGACAAACGAACCGATTGCCCCGAAGCCGCCCAATCAGTGTCAGACCAACCTGCTGTGCGATATCCACGCCCCATGCCGTAAAGCCTGACCGGGACGCGAGCACTGGGATGCCCATCAACGCCGTCTTGATCACCATCTCCGATGTCAGCCGCCCCGTAGTGTAAAGCAGCTTATCCGCTGGCCCCACGTTTTCAGACAGCATCCATCCCGCGATCTTGTCGACCGCGTTGTGGCGTCCGACATCCTCCATATAGACCAAGGGTCTATTTCCCTGACACAACACCGTCCCGTGAATTGCACCCGCGGTTAGATAGAGGCTCGGAGTGCGGTTGATGCGACTCGCCAAAGCGTAGAGTTCCGACATGCGGACTGAAGCGACCGGCAAGGTCAGATCATCCAGCCCATCCATCATGTCCCCGAACACCGTCCCGACTGCGCAGCCTGATGTGCGGGTTTTCTTGGCGAGTTTGGCCTCATGATTCGTTTCCGTGCGTGTTCGGACGACCACGACCTCCAGATCGTCGTCATACTCGACGCCGGTCACCTCGTCGGCATTCGTCAACATCCGTTGGTTACGCAAGAAACCAAGCGCCAGATACTCCGGATAATCGCCAATTGTCATCGCGGTCACGATTTCGCGGCTGTTGAGGTAGATGGTGAGCGGTCGTTCCTCGACAACCGAAATCGACACCTCCGCACCCGTTTGGTCGGAGCCCTTCACCTTGCGTGTCAGACCCGAGCGATCCGGGTCCGGCGCAATCAGATAATCAGATGTTGAATCGAGCACGCCCGACAATTGCAACTCCGCTCTGCTTCTTCTATGGCCCTTTGGTGGCACAGTAGGACGAAGTAATGCCGACAACCACCATGAAATCCGAATTCATCCGAGGCATGAAAGGCGGCGCGCCTTTCATACTCGTAATCGTACCTTTTTCGATGCTGTTTGGCGTCGTCGCAACTGAGGCCGGCCTGAACCTAACCCAGACGATGGGCTTCAGCTTTCTGGTCATCGCAGGCGCATCGCAATTCGCCGCTGTTCAGTTGATGACCGACAATGCGCCTGCGTTTTTCATCTTGGCCACTTCGCTTGCAGTGAACCTGCGTATGGCGATGTATTCGGCCTCCATTACGCCCCATCTGGGCGATGCCCCGCTATGGAAACGCGCGATCGTCGCCTATTTCCTTGTCGATCAATCCTATGCGGTATGCGCGGTCGAATATGAAAGACGGCCCGACATGACCACCGCAGAGCGCTACGCCTTCTACTTCGGCTGCATCCTGCCAATCTGCGCCTTGTGGTATGCGATGACATTTCTCGGCGCGGTTATCGGATCCAGCATTCCGCCGGAATTCGCGCTCGACTTCGCGCTACCAATCACGTTCATCGCGCTGTTCGCGCCGATGCTCAAGACATTCGCTCATGTCGCCGCCGCGCTGACCTCTATCGTCGTCGCGCTTGCCTTAAGCTGGATGCCTGTCGGCACAGGACTTCTGGTCGCAGCAGGCTGCGCGATGGCTGTCGGCGCGTTGGTGGAAACCCGAATGGAGGCCCGCAAATGACGCAGTCGCCCGCATTTATCTGGACGATCATAGTGTTGCTGGGAATCGGGACATTCCTTATCCGTTTCTCGTTTCTCGGTTTGATCGGCGACCGGGAACTGCCCGGCTGGGTACTCAAGATGTTGCGCTACACGCCGGTTGCCGTCCTGCCCGGCATGGCCGCACCCATGGTACTCTGGCCTGCTGCGACGGATGGACAACCCGATCCCGCCCGCTTGGCCGCCGCGAGCGCAACAATCATCGTGGGCATCTGGACGAAGAACGTGCTGGCATCCATTGGCGCAGGGCTCGTCACGCTCTACGCGATGATGTATTTGCTCGGCTAATTACTCTTCCGGCGGCAGCTCCGATTTCGGAATTGCCCGTGCCATATGCTGCTCAGGCACCGCCTTGATTTCCGCTCCTGTCGGGTATTTGCCCTTCAGATCCGACCAGTTGTCGGGGCTATCATCGACATAAATACTGGTCTGGACACCCGGAACCTGCGCGAAGTTGTTCATCGCCTTGCTGGGGTGCAGCACTATGGGGAAGCTTTCGAACCCCGGCAGTCCATGCAGAACGCTTGACGTCGCAATCGTGCAGCGCGCTGGCCCGACCGCGCCGTACGCCTTGGCCCGCTCCAGCGCGATGGCCGCTGTCTGAGGCGAGACACTCACTCGTTGAATCACGACGCGGTAGGTTTCACGTGCATGGTAGTCGATGAACCAGTCTTCCATATCGGGCGTGAAGCCGAAATGGACGTCATTGCGTTCGGGCGACCGGGGATGGCTCCAGGTACCGAACGGGTTGAAAACCACCCGCTCCGGCCCGTCGATGATCAGCGCGGAATGCGCGCCGCCATTCGTGCGGTTGTTGATATTCGTGACGAGCGCGATGCTAGGCTGACCGCCGCTGCTGTAGCGATACTGCTCCACCACCTCGTCAGGCGCATAGATGCTTTCACCACACGCGGACAACGCAAGTGTTGCAGCCAGAGCCAGAAGGGCACCGCGCGCCCGGATCAATGCAAACATCGGAACCTCGGTTCTCGTGACCGGATGAATCAGCCGTTCACGAGATAGAGAAAGACAAGAAATACCAGAATTGCGACCGCGCTATAAGCCACGATCTTGACGAAGCTTTCATAGGTCTTTTCCTGAGCTTCGATGTTCATTTCCCCATGCTTGTAGTCGGCCATGCCTGCTTCCCTCGAATTCCGTTTGAAGGTCTGTTAGCGAATTTTCCTGCCCCTGTCACGACACGATAATGCGTCGTCAAACCGCCTGCCACACCCATGCGCCATTCTCACGCAAGCTGCGCGTCACGCGACCTTGAGCCAGCAAATGGTTCAGGTTGGCCAGCGCCTCGCCCATTGCCAGACCGTATTCGCCATCAGAAATAGGCCTGCGAAAAAGAACGACGAAGCAATCGGTCACGACGCGGGGGGCGCGCAAAAACTCGACCAGCCGGTCAAGCGAGGCGGTGTGATTCTCGATCAACTGGCGCAGCCGGAAGGGCAATCCGTAGAATGGGCGATTGTGGCCGGGCAACACCAATCGATCTTCGGTCGCGAGACCTGAGAAGGCACGACAGCTATTCAGCCAGCCCTTCAGTGGATCGGCCTCGGGCTCGGTTGGATACACACCCACATTCGGCGAAATACGCGGTAGGAACTGATCCCCGCCGATGATCAAGTGGTCATCCTCGCTCCAAAGTGTCGCGTGTTCCGGCGCGTGGCCATGACCCATGTGGATGCGCCAGCACCGATCGGCCAGGCGGATCGACTCTCCCTCGATCAACCGCCGAAAGCCCACGGGCAATGGCGCGACTGCATCTGCGAAGTTGAATGGCCGTTCCGAGCGGCGCTTTTCGATCATCTGAGCCGGCATACCCGCGCGGCGCCAGAATTCGACAACCTCGGATACCGGGTGCACCTGCTCATCCAGCTGCAGCATCCGCGCGAACAGCCAACTTGTCCGAGTGATCCAAAGCTCGGCTTTCAACTCGGACTGAAACCAACCCGCAAGCCCGACATGGTCGGGGTGGTAATGTGTCACGAGCACCCGGCGCACTGGCTTGGCGGACAGCGGACCATCCAGCAGGACCCGCCACAGGTCGCGCAGGATCGGGGTATTCAGACCCGTGTCGATGATGGTCCAGCCGTCTTCATCCTCCAGCGCATAGACATTCACATGGTCCAGCGCCATCGGAAGCGGCAGGCGCATCCACAGGATGCCGGGCGCGATCTGTATCGCTTCACCTGCCGCTGGCAGTTCCTCGATGGGATAACGAATCTTGTCGGTCGGTACGTGGTCGGTCACAAATCTTCCAGGTCGATGGCATAAAGTCCTTTCGCACCTACACCCGCATGCGCCAGCAGGCCAGTGTGCTCGGGAAGAAGCCGTTCGATATAGAAGCGTGCGACCGCAAGACGTGGGCCTTTTGCATCGGCCGCAAGCGCTGCTTTCAGGTGGAAATGCGCACCAAGCACCCGAGCGAAGGCGCGCAAATAGGGCACAGCTCCGGCAAAGCGATCATTCATATCCGAGCAGGTAAGCATCCATTCGGTCGCCTCGCGCAGGTTTTCAGCGGCTTCCCAAACCGCGCGTGCCAAATCCGGCAGCGCTGTGCGGGCTTTTTCAACGTCGTCCTGCACCTCGTGAATCAGGCGCTCGGCGGCCTCGCCACCATCAGACAGTTTACGCCCGACCAAATCCATGGCCTGAATCCCGTTCGTGCCTTCATAGATGGCGGTAACTCGCACATCACGGCTATACTGAGTTGCCCCCGTTTCCTCGATGAAGCCCATTCCACCATGTACCTGCACACCGGTACTGGACACTTCGATGCCAACATCCGTTCCGAACGCCTTGGCAATAGGTGTCAGCAAAGCCGCACGCGCCGCCCAGTCGTCGCCTTGCCCTGCCTGCGCCATGTCTATTGCGACAGCACAGGACAACGCGATTGACCGCGCGGCAAATATATCAGCCTTCATACCCAGCAGCATGCGGCGCACATCGGCGTGATCGGCGATCGCGGGCTTGCCGGTAGGCGTGCGCCCCTGCTGACGTTCCAGCGCATAGCTCAGAGCATGCTGGTAGGCTCCTTCCGCCGCACCGATCCCCTGAACACCGACACCCAGACGCGCATTGTTCATCATGGTGAACATCGCCGCCATGCCGGTATTAGGCGCTCCTACCATCCAGCCCGTCGCACCGTCGAATTCCAGCACAGCAGTCGGCGAGCCATGCAGACCCATTTTATGTTCAAGGCTAACGACCCGAATGCCATTGTCCTGACCCAGTGAACCGTCGTCGTTCGGCAACAGCTTGGGAACCATGAACAGGCTGATGCCTTTTGTCCCCGCCGGAGCATCAGGCAAGCGCGCAAGCACCATGTGGCAGACATTGTCGGCCATGTCGTGATCGGCCCAGGAAATGAAAATCTTCTGACCGGTAATCGCGAAAGTCCCGTCGCCGTTATCCACTGCGCGCGTTTTCAATGCACCGACATCAGTGCCCGCCTGCGGCTCTGTCAGGTTCATCGTGCCCGTCCACACGCCGGAGGTCAGCTTGGGCAGATAGAGCGCCTTCATCGCGTCATCACCGTGCTTTTCCAAGGCCTCAATCTGGCCCTGGCTCAGAAGCGGGTTCAGTTGCAGCGACAGGCAAGCAGCGGACATCATGTCATTCACAGCGGTCGCCAGTGTCAGGGGAAGCCCCATACCCCCGAATTCGGGATCAGCCGAAATTCCGACCCAACCACCTTCCGCAATGGCCTTATAGCCATCCGCAAAACCCGGTGAGGTCCGCACCGCACCGTTTTCCAACACGGCGGGCGTCAGATCACCGTTGCGCTGGAGCGGTGCCATGACCTGATCGCTTAGACGCCCAGCCTCGGTCAGAATCGCATCCACGGTGTCGGTTGTCGCATCCGCGAACCTGTCGGTCTTCGCAAGTTCGGGAAAGCCGACGACATGCCCAAGCAGGAACTGAAACTCGGATACTGGCGCGGTGAAAGGCATGTACGACTCCCTGATGGCGCCTTGGCACCACCATGATGTGGAGCTATGACGCATATTGATCCGTGGCAGGGTATATCGCCCGACTCGCCCCGCAACCTAAACGCCGCGTCACAAGGCAAACATGGAAACCCGTCTACTCGACAGCGACTCGGACAGCCTAGCCACCGCCGCGCAAATTCTGCGTGACGGCGGGCTCGTCGCCCTGCCCACCGAAACGGTTTACGGCCTTGGTGCCGATGCCCGCAACGACACCGCTGTCGCGCGTATTTACGAAGCGAAGGGCCGTCCGAGTTTCAACCCGCTGATTGCGCATGTCCCGGACCTGGCGACCGCACGGCGCTTTGCCGAGTTCAGCCCCGCTGCCCTTGAGATCGCCAAGCATTTCTGGCCAGGCCCGCTGACCTTGGTATTGCCACTGAAGCGCAACGCCGGGATCTCGCCGCTTGTGACCGCTGGCTTGGACAGTCTCGCGCTGAGGGTGCCTGCAGGCGTGGTCGCGAATAAACTGCTGACCGAGTTTGACGGCCCCGTCGCCGCACCCTCCGCCAACCCCTCCGGTCGGATCAGCCCCACAACTGCGCAGCATGTCTTGGCCGGGCTGGAGGGAAAAATCGACGCGATCATCGACGGAGGTGCCTGCATGGTGGGCGTCGAATCGACCATCCTTGACCTGACGGGCCAGCCTGCCCTACTTCGTGAAGGCGGGCTGCCAAGGGAGGTGATCGAAAACCTGATCGGGACGGTTGCCACGGGGGTGGAGAATTCTACAACCCCCAAATCACCCGGACAGCTACTATCGCATTACGCGCCCAAGGCAGCCCTGCGACTGAACGCATATGAGGCCTATGACGGCGAGTTATATCTTGGTTTCGGCACATGCCCGCAAGCCCATCTCAACCTGTCCGCAAAGGGTGATCTGGTCGAAGCAGCGGCCAATTTGTTCAAGGCGATGCACGAGCTGGACAGGTTGGGCAGTCCGATAGCCGTTGCCCCAGTTCCCGACACAGGTCTGGGACGCGCGATCAACGACCGACTACGCCGCGCCGCCGCGCCGCGTGACGATCAGGCGTGACCGGCCGCCGACGACAAGAGAAGCGGATCGATCCCCAGCGTCTTCAGCGCCGCGCTCCATTTGAGGCCGTTGTCTCGCGCAAACACGATTTCCGGTGACGCCTCGGCCATCAGCCAGCCATTTTCACCAATCTCGGCTTCCAGCTGTCCGGGACCCCAACCGGAATATCCCAGCGCGAGCATGCATTCAGCCGGCCCCGCCCCCTGCGCAATATCGCTGAGAATGTCCAACGTCGCGGTCATGGAAAACGAATCGTCCACGCGCAGCGTGGCATTTTCGCCCTGCGCAGATCGATATTCACTAGAATGCAGAACAAATCCGCGTGCATGTTCGACCGGCCCTCCAAAATAGATCCGAGGTTCTCGCCATGAGTCGCCACGCTCGATCCCTAACTGTCCCAACAGATCAGCAAAGCCGATATCCGTTGCAGGCTTGTTGACGATAAGCCCCATCGCCCCGTCGCCGGTGTGATCGCACATATATATCACGCTCTTTTCAAAGCGTGGATCACCCATGCCCGGCATAGCAATCAACAACTTGCCGGTCAGATTCATGATGTCTTCCTGAGGGTCCATAGCTTCACATGATCAAAGCCCGGAGCCGAGTGCAAGCGAATGCGCAACATATCACACAGGGTCGCTGGAATGTGACTTCCTTCCAGCGGCGGATTCACTCAGATTGCGCGCATGATATCGCGCTTGTCCCGAATTCTGGCCACCTTGGGCCTCATCACCATGCCCGCCTTGGCGCCTGCCCAGGATCACGGGCTGACCTCTGCCAGTATCATTCCGGGTTGGAAATCCGACCCTAACACCATGATCGCAGGGCTGCGGCTGACGCTGGCACCGGGGTGGAAGACCTATTGGCGGGCCCCCGGAGATGCCGGAATACCCCCGCAAATTTCCTGGGCAGGATCGGGCAATATCGCCTCCGCACGCATCCGATGGCCACGGCCAAACGTGTATGAAACGCGCGATATGCGCACGATCGGATACTCCCATGAAGTGGTCTTTCCCATTGAACTGACAATGGTAGACCCGTCCCGCCCCGTGAATGTGCATGCCGAGGCATTGCTTGGCGTATGCGAAAGCATCTGCGTGCCCGTCGACGTGAAACTTACGCGGACACTCGACACAGAACAGGCAACTCCCGCTGAGGTTCAGGCAATTCGTGAGGCGCTCGCAGACATGCCAAAACCCGGTGCAGCGCATGGACTTCGTTCGACCACCTGCACGGCGGAACCGATCCGAGATGGGCTGAAGCTGCGCGTAGATCTGCAGATGCCCCCGCTGGGTGGTAATGAGGTGGGTGTGATCGAAATGCCCGACAAAGACATCTGGGTATCCGATTCTACCAACCATCGGACAGGCGATACGCTTACCGTCGAAACGGAGCTTGTCCCCCCAGGCGCCAAGCCCTTCGGCCTCGACCGATCCAAGTTGCGGATTACCGTTCTGGGGGACGGCCAAGCCATTGAAACCTACGGATGCACCGGCAGTTCAGACTGATCTGTTTTCACGCACGACCCAGACCGCTCCGGCACCCAGAACCACCGCCGTCAGCAATGTCGCACCTGCCGCGAACCAAGCAAACGCGAAAGAATTCCCGCCAGCAAGTGCCACTTCGGGAAATAGTGTCGAGATAAGCATCTGGCCGACCGTCAATTGCGAACCCAGCGTAGCAGCAAACCAAAGCCCTATCAGCACAGCAAGCGTGGCAGAGGCACCAAAGGCTGGTCCGGCACGACGACCTGCCCCGAGCGACCGCCGCGCCGCACGCAGACTTTGTGCCATGTCTCGCCCGACGATCAACATCGCGGGCACAGCAATCAGCACCAGCAACATTCCGAAGGCAAGCCCATAGACCAGAGTGACCACGGTGGGTTTCAGAAACTGCGCCTGTTGTGAACTTTCGTACATCAGCGGACCCAAGCCCAGCACCGTTGTCATTGTTGTCAACATCACTGGCCGCAGGCGATCACAGACAGCATCACGCACGGCGGCGCGTAATGGCCGATTTTTCGCATATTCATCAACCGTAGCAATCAAGACTATCGAGTCGTTCACGATTATCCCGGTCATCCCTATCAGCCCGACAATGCTGAACATCGACATTGGCAGGCCCCAAGCGTAATGGCCCCAGATCGCACCGACACAACCGAACGGGATAATCGCCATAATTGCCAATGGCCGCGTCCAACTGGAAAACATCCACGCGAGTGTCAGGAATATTCCCAACATGCAAAGCGTCAAACCGCGCGAGGCATCAGAAAGGAAGTCACGTTCTTGTTCCGACAAACCACCCAGTTGCCAGCCGACCTGATACTCGCTTTCGATCCGTGGCAAGATCGTATCACGCATGGTGGTCAGGATTTCGTTCGCACGTTGCGGATCATCATCGGATATATCGCCGGTCACCGTGATCACCCGCAGCCCGTTTTCCCGGCGAATTGTGGAAAAGCCGCTTTCGCGCTCCACAGTTACCAGATCGGCAAGCGGCACGTATTGCCCCGACGGTGCGCGCAGCATCGCTTGTTCGAGGAAATCGGCCGTCTTTTCCTCATCCGGCAGATCGACCAGTATGCGGCCCGTTCGCGTGCCATCCGGATAGGTGACAGCTTCGACCCCGTTCAACCGATAGCGCAGTTCTCGCCCCACCTCGTCAATCGTGAACCCCAGAAGTTGGCCTTGTGGGGATAGCTCGACGATGAACTCTTCCTTGTCATAGGCCATGCTGTCTTCCAAAGCCGACACTTCCGGGAACCCGGCCAGCGCTGACTTCAGCCCTTCAGCCGCGTCCTTGAGCCGTTCACTGCTGGCACCGTAGAGCTTGACATCGAGCGCATCACCACCCGGCCCGGACCGCCAGCCGCGGAAGCTTACCGTTTCAGCCAATGGATGATTGCGAGCCTCCTGTTGCAGCGCCTCGACAAAAGCGAAGGACGAGTAGGGGCGCAGGTCAGCGTCAATCAGTTCGATGGCAACGGAGCCCAGCTGGAACGCTTCTTTCGTGTCTTCACCCGCCAGCCCGCGACCCGACGTCCCGCCGATCTGCGTCAACATGTAGGTCAGCGGATTCAGCCCAAACTCTTCCTCATATCGTGCCGCCACCGCTTCAGCCGCGCGTTGCAGCTCCCGCATCTGCGCGATGCTGTCTTCACGGGTGGCACCCGGGGCCATCGCGAAGTTTCCGGAGATCGACCCTTGTTCCGGCGAATCGAAAAACCGCCATTGCACATCGCCCTTGATGAACAACGCCGCCTGCGACGCAAGAACCACCATCGCACCGGCGATGACAGGGTAACGCATGGCAAGCACCAGTTCGATAAACCGGCGGAACACATTGTCGCGGAACCAGCGGAAGCCGCGATTGACCTGCCTGCTCGGCCAATCGTACCAGTGCTCCTTGGCGGTGTGTGCGACCGCGTGCTTCAGGTGGTTGGGCAGGATCAGGAAACATTCGACCAAGGACGCCAGCAGCACCGCGATCACGGTGACAGGTATGTCCTTGATCATCGCACCGAAGCCCCCCTCGATCACGGTCAGACCAAAGAATGCGATCACGGTTGTCAGGGTCGCGCAAACCACTGGCAAGGCCATGTGCCGCGCCGCACGTTCGGCAGCCACCGGTGCCGGTTCGCCCAAACGTCTTGCCCGGAAATCGGCATGCTCGCCCACAACGATCGCGTCATCTACGACGATGCCCAATGTTATGATCAGCCCGAAGAGCGAAATCATGTTCAGGGATATGCCAAACCCATACATGATCGCGATGGCCGTCAGCATAGACACCGGAATACCCGCCGCGACCCAGAATGCGATGCGGGCATTCAGGAACAGGAACAACAGCCCGAGCACGAGAACCAGCCCTTGCAGGCCATTCTCGATCAGAATGTTCAGTCGCGCCGAAATTTGTTCTGCCCGCGTCCGGATCAGGTCCACGGTGACGTCGGGGGGCAGCGTCTGCTGAAACTTGTCGGCGACGTCTTCCACGGCGCGCTGCAACTTGATGGCATCGCCGGTGGCCGAACGCGCGACATTGATAGCGACAGCCGGATTGTCGCCAACGTAATAGGCGCGGTCACGATCCACGCTGGTCGGGTTGATTTGCGCTACATCACCTACCGTCAACGACGAGCCGTCCGCATAGGTACGTAGAACGATGGCCTCGATCTCGTCTGCCGAACGGCGCGCTACCCCGCTGCGCAGCCGTGCATTTGCGGATTCGATTTCGCCCGCCGGATTGCTTTCCGCTGCCGATGCAATCGCGTCCGCGATGTCGCTCATCGTGACGTCGTAGCGGATCATGTCGCGGGTCTGGACGATAACTTCGGTCTCCGGGTCCGCAACCCCTTGAATGGTTGTCCGCGTCACCCCCGCATCGAACAACTCCGCTACAAACTCATCGGCGAAGCGAGCGAGTTGATCTACACCCGCCGGCCCGGAAATGACCACATCGGTAACACTGTCCCGCCATGCCCGGCGCGCGACCGATGGTGCGTCTGCGTCTTCGGGAAGATCGGTGACGGTATCGAGCGCGGTTTCCACATCCTGCTGCGCGCGCGCCATATCCCAGCCCGGCTCAAACTCCAACTCGATGCGGGCCGAGCCTTCCGTCGCACGGGTTTCTGTTTCCTGCACACCCTCGACCGCCTGCAGCACAGGCAGCATAGGGCCGATCAGCGCGCGGTCCACATCCTCCGGCCCTGCACCATCCCAAGCTACGCTAACCCTGATGTCGTCGGTTACGATGTCAGGAAAATACTGCGCGCGCATCTGCGGCGCCGCCGCGAGTCCGAGGATCACGAGAACGATCAAAAGCAGGTTCGACGCAGTCCGATGCTGTGTGAAATAGCCCAGAAGGCCCTTACCGGTCGGGATATCCATCCGTTAGCTTCCCATTCGGCTCTCGAGGCGCTGGATGACACTTGCCGGAACTTGCTCCTGTTCGAGCTGCGCCAATACGCGTTGACGGACATCTTCGGGCATACGTGCACTGGACTGGACGAAGTCGATTAGCTTCTGGCGTTGCTCGGGTGCGAGCGTGATCATTTCGTCTATCTGCGGCACTGTAACTTCATCAGTATCAGACAGCGGCTGAACAGGTCTCACACGGATACCCGAGCCTAAAAGCGGCGTCTGTTCGGCCACGACCCGCCGCCCTTCAATCGCGTCGTTCACCCGCACGAGCACGTCATTGCCTTGCCTGCGCAAGACATCCGCCTTGGCAGCGAGAAGACGATTCTCATCGTCAAGAACAAGCACGTTGCTATTCCCATCCACAGCGCGGGCCGGAAGGCGGGCTACATTGTCGAGTTCCGGCTCGCTGATCCTGACCGTCACGAAATCGCCCGGCCGGAACCCCGCTGTCGCATCAATGCGCACAAAAACCTGGCGCCCTGTCTGGCCCTCGCCGACAACGGCGCTTTCGCGCTCCACCTGTCCTTTCGTGGACAGATCTAACCCAGCGACCTCCATGCTGACCGCAACTTCCATCGACATCAGCGATGCCTGCTCGTCGAGCAGGCGCGCGTATTGAGCGGTGGACAGCCTGACCGCCACTTCCAGCGCATCCGGATCGACCAGTTGCGCCAGCATCTCGTTTTCGCTGACCAGCCCACCCTCGACCACATTGACCTCACTCAATCGGCCAGTGAAGCCCGCGCGAAGTTCCGTGTCAGCAAGCATCCGCTGGGCTTCCGTAACGTTGACGCGCATCCGGTTGAGGGTGGTTTCCGCCAGCTCGATGCGTGCTTCTGCTGCTGCTAAAGACTGCCTGCGTGAAACGACCGACTGACGCGCAGCCGCATCCGCAAGGGCGGCGTCCTCCACGGCAGCTGCGCTACCGACCCCACGTTCCTGCAAGCTGAACTGCCGTTCAAGCGCTTGAGCACGCAAATCCGCCTGTTCCTGCGCGGCCTCCAGATCCGCCTGCGCCAATTCCAGTCCGAACCGTGCTTGGGATAACTCGGCATCCGCCTCGCTGACATCGGCCTGCGCGATGGCCAGATCGGCTTCGGCGGCGGCGGGATCGATCCGCATCAGTAGATCCCCTTCCTCAACACGGCCACCTTCCTCGAACTGATCCGACAATTCCAGTACGCGGCCCGAGGCGGTTGCCCGCACTTCCAGCGTACGACGGCTGCGAATCTCGCCATAGGTTTCGAGCACCGGTGTCAGTATTCCGCTTTCGACGGGCACCACGTTGACGGTCAGCACTGTTTCATTGGGCGCACGCATCGGCGCACGCGGTGCGATGGCGACCTTCACCGCGTCATAGACCGTTACTGCGGCCCATCCGATCCCCGCTACTGTCAAGGCAATCAGCCAGATACCAACGAGGCTACGCCGAAGAAATTGCATGGCTGGCAGGCACTCCGAATAGATGACCCAATTTAGCGCAGGGGCCGGGTTTCACCAAGTTGTAAGGATTACACGCACGCTATCGTCATTTCCGTCGCCGGTTTTCGGCCAGACGCGGTAAAATTTCCACGAAATTGCATGGCATGTGTCGGTAATCGAGCTGATTGACCAGAATTTCATCCCAGGCGTCCTTGCAGGCGCCGGGACTTCCCGGCAGTGCAAACAGGTAGGTTCCATTGGCAACCCCCCCTGTTGCACGGCTTTGAACAGCGGAGGTTCCTATCTTCTTCATCGAGACAATGGCGAAGACTGTCCCGAAGGCCTCGATTTCTTTCTCATAGACATCGCGATGGGCCTCGACCGTCACGTCCCGGCCGGTCAAGCCGGTGCCGCCAGTCGAGATCACCACGTCGACACCCGGATCTTCGGACCACATACGGAGTTGGGCTGCAATTCCGACTCGTTCATCGCGCAATATCTTGCGGTCTGCCAGTTCGTGCCCTGCCAACGCAATACGATCAACCAGCACCTGACCCGATCTGTCATCCGCCATGGAGCGGCTGTCGGACACCGTCAAAACGGCGATGCGGACCGGAATGAAGCCCCGTTCGGTTGAACTCATACCCTAACTCCACCTTTGCATGCATCGAAGGTCACTATTCAGCCAGCAACCGCGCCTTGAGTTCCAACAGGTCTGCCCATGCCTCGCGCTTGGCATGTGGGTTGCGCAACAGATAGGCGGGATGAAACATAGGTAGGCACGGTCGGCCCGACACCTCTTGCCAATTGCCGCGTAGACGCGTGATTCCCTTGCGCCCAAGCATCGCCTGACACGATACGTTGCCCATAAGCACCAGCACATCGGGATCGACAAGTTCGATGTGCCGCTTCACGAAAGGCAGCATCATCGCCATTTCGTCAGGTGTGGGTTCACGGTTTTGTGGGGGGCGCCAGGGCAGGACATTGGTGATATAGACGGCGCTTTGCGGGTCCGGGCTGGCGCGATCCATCCCTATTGCACCCAGCATCTTGTCGAGCAGCTGCCCCGCACGACCGACGAACGGCTTACCCTGAACATCCTCCTCGCGACCGGGTGCTTCACCAAGGATCATCACGCGCGCCTGGGGTTGCCCATCGCAAAATACCAGATTGCGTGCACCTTTATACAGATCGCAGTGTCGGTATTCGCCCATCGTCTGCCGCAGGTCTTCTAAACTCGCGGATTCTCGGGCCATCTCGGCGGCCACACTTACCGGATCGGTCGCGATGGCAGACTGCGTCGCCTGTGGCGCGACCTCGGCCTTCTGATGACCAGGATCCGCAACGTAGCGGTTCGCGGGCACCTCACCCAGCGGTTCGTCGGCGCCTAGTTCCGCCTGCCAGTCCAGCAGTGCCTTGATGTCGTTGGGGTCGGGCATGGCCATCATGTGCCGATTGTTACGCGTCGCGTTGATCAAGGTAAATGGCTCACGCAACGCTTGTGACGCGAGGCCGTCCTGCCTATAACCCGCGCAAACACGGAAATGGGGCCGAACATGACGTTTCGCGGCAAGCATCTTCTGGGGATCGAACCGCTCCACCCTGAAGAAATCCGAACCATTCTCGACCTTTCCGATCAATATGTTGATCTGAACCGTCGTGCGATGAAGCATTCGGACGCGCTGGCCGGGCTAACGCAGATCAACATGTTCTTCGAGAATTCCACTCGCACGCAGGCCAGCTTCGAGTTGGCCGGTAAGCGTTTGGGGGCGGATGTGATGAACATGGCGATGCAGGCCAGTTCGATCAAGAAGGGCGAGACGCTGATCGACACGGCCCTGACGCTCAATGCCATGCACCCCGATTTGCTGGTCGTACGCCACCCGCATTCGGGCGCTGTGGATCTGCTGGCCCAGAAAGTCAATTGCGCCGTACTGAACGCAGGCGACGGGCGGCACGAGCATCCGACGCAGGCCCTGCTCGACGCGCTGACCATTCGGCGAGCGAAAGGCAGGCTGCACCGGCTGAACATCGCCATTTGCGGCGACATCGCTCATAGCCGCGTGGCACGATCCAACATCCTGCTGTTGCACAAGATGGAGAACCGCATCCGCCTGATCGGACCGCCCACGCTGATGCCATCAGGTGTGCAGGATTGGGGCGTCGAGGTCTATGACGACATGCGCGAAGGCCTGAAGGATTGCGACGTCGTCATGATGCTGCGTCTACAGAAAGAGCGAATGGACGGCGCCTTCATCCCGTCAGAGCGCGAGTACTACCACCGCTTCGGGCTTGATGCCGAAAAACTGCGCTACGCCAAGGAAGACGCAATTGTCATGCATCCCGGCCCGATGAACCGCGGGGTCGAGATCGACGGGACACTGGCTGACGACATCAACCGTTCGGTCATTCAGGAACAGGTGGAAATGGGGGTCGCCGTTCGTATGGCCATGATGGATCTGCTCGCACGCAACCTGCGGGCAGAAACAACCGGAGTCATGGTGTGATCCCGACGGAACTCTCCGGTGATTGGACGGGAATCCTGCAACCGGGTGAGCGTATCCTTTGGCAGGGGCGGCCCGATGGAAGGCTCGTATGGAGCGACGTCAACCCCAAGCGCAGCGTTTTCGGCTTCATCATAGTCATCTTCGCATTAAGCTGGATGATGGGGGCAGCAACCGTGACCAGCGGTGATCCCTTCGTTTCGATAATCTTCTTCGTCTTTGGGATGCTCTTCGTGTTTCTCGGCCTGCAACGTGCCTTTGGCTATGTGGTTCGCGACGCATGGGAAAGGTCGCGCAGCTGGTACACTCTGACAGACAGCCGGGCGATCATCGCGACGGACACATTCGGCAAGCGCCGCTTGAACAGCTTCGACGTCACAGCCGACACCACGCTGACCCTTGAAGACGGCGTTCCCGGGGCTGTCTTTTTCGGTCGCAGTTTCGGCAGCGGCAGTTCTCAAAAGGTCGGTTTCAAGCGCATCGATGATCCGCGCCACGTCTATGACCTGATGCGCAAAGTACAAAGAGGACAAGCATGACCCTCTATTTCGACAACGCCCGCCTGATCGACCCGGAAAGCCGGATGGACGATATTGGCAGTTTGCTGGTTGAGAACGGCCACATCATCGACCGTGATACACCCTGCCCTGACAAGGGCGAACGGATTGATTGCGACGGAAAGTGCCTAGCGCCCGGCATCATCGATACCGGCGTGAAGATCGGCGAACCGGGGGAGCGGCACAAGGAAAGTTTTCGAACGGCCGGACTGGCAGCGGCGGCTGGTGGCGTCACTACGATCGTAACCCGCCCCGACACCATGCCCGCGATAGACAACCCCGAAACGCTGGAATTCTTCATCCGTCGCGGGGCCGAAGCCACATCTATCAACATCGCCCCGCTCGCCGCGCTGACCCGCGGACGCAACGGACGCGAGATGGTCGAGGTCGGCTTTTTGCTGGATGCCGGCGCGGTCGGGTTCACGGATGGCGATCATGTGATCACGGATACCAAGGTGATGTCGCGCTGCCTGACCTATGCACGCAGTCTTGGTGCATTGGTCATCGGACATCCGCAGGAACCGGGGTTGAGTTCCGGGGCTTCAGTGACAAGCGGCAAATTTGCCTCTCTGCGCGGCTTGCCGTCGGTGTCAGCGATGGCTGAACGTATGGGGCTGGAACGCGACATAGCGTTGGTCGAGATGTCCGGTGTGCGTTACCACGCTGATCAGGTTACGACCGCGACTGCGCTGCCGACACTGACCCGTGCTAAGGCCGACGGGCTGGATGTAACCGCCGGGATTTCGATCCACCACCTCACGCTGAACGAGTTTGACGTGGAAGGCTACCGCACTTTCTTCAAGCTGAAGCCACCTCTGCGGTCGGAAGAAGATCGTCTCGCCATGATAGAAGCGGTTCGAACCGGAGTGATCGACATCGTCAGTTCCATGCACACGCCTCAAGACGAGGAGAGCAAGCGCCTGCCCTACGAAGAAGCCGCGAGCGGGGCTGTCGGGTTGGAAACTTTGCTGCCCGCAGCGCTAAGGCTGTATCATTCGGAACATCTGGATCTGCCAACGCTGTTCCGCGCGATGTCGTTCAACCCCGCAAAGCGGTTGGGACTGCCCGGCGGTCGTCTGTCCAAAGGCGCACCTGCCGACCTGGTTCTGTTCGACCCCGACACACCCTTCGTCATGGATCGCTTCAAGCTGCAGTCCAAATCGAAGAACACACCCTATGACGGCCAACGCATGCAAGGGCGCGTGCGTGGCACTTGGGTCGCGGGAAAACAGGTGTTCGGCGCATGATCCCTGCAATCACCACTTCCGTCCCGGCGTTCGTCGCCGTAGCCATTGCTGCCTATCTGCTTGGCGCCGTTCCTTTCGGCATCGTCATTGCGCGTCTATTTGGCCTTGGTGACTTGCGCCAAATCGGATCAGGCAACATCGGCGCAACCAATGTGCTGCGCACGGGAAACAAGCTGGCCGCATTCTTGACGCTTGTAATGGATGCAGGCAAAGGGGCGGTAGCGGTGTTGGTGGCACGCGTGGCGCTTGGTGAAGACGCCGCACAGGTTGCGGGCTTTGCCGCGTTTCTCGGTCATTGCTACCCGGTCTGGCTTGGGTTCAAGGGCGGCAAGGGGGTCGCCACCTTCCTTGGAACTCTTCTCGCCCTTGCATGGCCTGTCGGCGTAATCGCCTGCCTGATCTGGCTGGCCGTCGCGAAACTGTCGCGGATCTCGTCGTTATCCGCTTTGATTGCGGCGGCTCTCGCACCGTGCACAGCGCTCTTCCTGGCAAAAACGACAGTGGTCCTTCTGATTTGCCTCGCAGCACTGGTTTTCCTGCGTCACAGGCCCAATATCAAACGCCTGCTGTCCGGCACCGAGCCGCGCATTGGTCAATAGTTAAGCTGCGCCTTCCTTGGTCTTCATGCCTTGTATGACCTGCGCAGAGTGCGCTATTAGCCCACCCGATTGGAAACGACGCAACATCTGTTCATCGCACTGTCGTAAAGTGCGGGCAGATTCGTTCTGATCCTGTTACGCAACCGGGCGTTCCGTGGGCGCCAAACCGACGAGGAACTCAGACATGAGCCAAATCTCCCTTACCTTTCCCGACGGCAATGTTCGTGAATACGACAGTGGTATTACGCCCGCCGAAATCGCAGCCTCCATTTCCAACTCGCTGGCAAAAAAGGCGATCTCTGCACAGGTGAACGGAAAACATTTCGACCTGCAATGGCCGATCAAGGAAAGCGCCTCCATCGCGATCAACACCATGAAGGACGAGGCCCCTGCGCTGGAACTGATCCGGCATGACCTGGCCCATATAATGGCGCGCGCGGTCCAGGAGATATGGCCGGACGTGAAGGTCACCATCGGCCCCGTCATCGACAACGGCTGGTATTACGATTTTGACCGCGCGGAACCCTTCACCCCCGACGATTTGGGGGCCATCGAAAAGAAGATGAAGGAGATCATCAATCTTCGCGAAGGTGTGCGCACCGAGGTCTGGGATCGTGACCGTGCCGTTCAGCACTACAAGGACAGCAACGAGCCCTTCAAGGTCGAGCTGATCGACGCCATTCCGGGTGACGAGCCGCTCCGGATGTATTGGCACGGTGACTGGCAGGACCTGTGCCGCGGCCCACATTTGCAGAATACGGGTCAGGTTCCGGCCGATGCCTTCAAACTTATGCGCGTCGCCGGTGCTTACTGGCGCGGTGACAGCAATCGTGAACAACTCCAACGGATCTACGGTGTCGCCTTCCGCAACAAGGAAGACCTTAAGAAGTACCTCAACTTCCTTGAAGAAGCCGAGAAACGCGACCACCGGCGCCTGGGCCGCGAAATGGCGCTTTTCCATATGCAGGAAGAGGCCCCCGGTCAGGTTTTTTGGCACCCCAACGGCTGGACGATCTACACCACGCTCCAAGACTACATGCGTCGTCAGCAGCGCCGCGATGGATACGTCGAAGTCAACACTCCGCAGGTCGTGGATCGCAAGTTGTGGGAAGCATCTGGCCACTGGGACAAGTATCAAGAGCACATGTTCATCGTCGAAGTGGATGAAGAACATGCCCGCGAAAAGGCAGTCAACGCGTTGAAGCCAATGAACTGCCCGTGCCATGTGCAGGTGTTCAATCAAGGGCTGAAATCCTATCGTGACCTGCCCCTGCGCATGGCCGAGTTCGGGTCCTGCAACCGGTATGAGCCATCAGGCGCGCTGCACGGAATCATGCGCGTGCGCGGTTTCACACAGGACGACGCTCACATTTTCTGCACCGAGGATCAGATCGAGGCCGAAACGAAGAAGTTCATCGAGTTTCTGGCTGGGATCTATGCCGATCTTGGCTTCACCGACTGGAAAATCAAGTTCTCGGACCGCCCCGAAAAACGGATCGGGTCTGACGACAGCTGGGACGTCGTTGAAGCAGCGCTGAAAAACGCCTGCGAGACCGCAGGTTACGAATTTGAACTGAACCCAGGTGAAGGCGCGTTCTACGGACCAAAACTGGAATTCGTTCTGACCGACGCAATCGGGCGGGATTGGCAATGCGGCACGCTTCAAGTCGATCCCAACCTGCCTGAACGGCTGGATGCAAACTACATCGGCGCGGATGGCGCAAAACATCGCCCTTACATGCTGCACCGCGCTGTTCTGGGCAGTTTCGAACGCTTCATCGGCATCCTGATCGAAAGCCATGCCGGCAAGCTGCCGATGTGGATTGCACCGCGTCAAGTGGTAGTCGCATCCATCACCTCGGAAGCCGATGATTACGTCAACGAAGTTGTGGCAACCCTCCGCCAAAAGGGTATCCGCGCAGAGGCGGACACCCGCAACGAGAAGATCAACTACAAGGTCCGTGAACATTCGCTAGGAAAGGTCCCGGTCATTCTGGCCTGTGGCAAGCGCGAAGTCGAAGAGCGCACCGTGTCGATCCGACGTCTGGGCGAGAAGCAGACCAAGACAGAAACGCTCGAAGAGATCACAGAAAGCTTGGTCGTCGAGGTAACCCCTCCGGATCTTCTGTAATAATCGGGGCAATCTTTTGAAACAAAAGGTCCGGCAAGTGCCGGACCTTTTTTGTTTTCGCAAAGCTTCCAGAAGCTTGAAGGTTCCCGCACCAACTGAAGTTCCCGCTCAATCTAACAGGCGTGTGACCCACAAGGCTGTGATTGGAACGTCAGCGCCTGCAACACCTACCCTTTCCGTGTCGTCAAGAACGACGGCGAGCAACTGATAGGGCCTGAAATATGTCGAAAACACATAAGTCACTTGCCATTGCGGGTGCTGTCGCCACCGCCATCTCCGGACTGGCTGCGACAAGCGGAGCCGCACAGGCAGAGGAGAAGTGCTATGGGGTTTCCTTGGCAGGCGAAAACGATTGTGCCGCCGGGCCTGGAACAACTTGTGCAGGCACTTCAACCGTCGATTATCAGGGGAACGCTTGGGCGCTGGTTGCGGACGGCACCTGCACCGAGATCGACCTTCCTGACATGGCAGACGGAACGCCACGCGAGGGATCGCTGGAAGCTCTGGATCGCGATTTGCCCGCTTAACTGAACAAGGCATCCCGCCACAGCGGGGTGCCTTTCTGCGATGAGGGAGTCCCAGATGAGCCAAGTCCAGATCAACTTACCACACGCTCCGGGTGTCGGCTTCAAGGCGAAGCATTTCGACGATATCATGTCGGACGCAAGAAGCGTCAGGTGGGTGGAAATCCACGCAGAAAACTACATGGGTGACGGTGGACGCCCGATCGCGCAGCTTCACGCGCTGGCCGACCGGATGCCAATTTCGGTTCACGGCGTCGGACTGTCCATCGGCGGAACGGCCCCGTTGGACCTCGACCATCTGACGCGATTGCGCAAACTCGTTGATTGGCTACGACCCGCTTCGTTCTCGGAGCATTTGGCGTGGTCCACCCATGAGACCCATTATCTGAACGATCTGCTGCCACTGCCATATACGGCCGAAACCCTTGATCACGTTTGCGCGCATATCAACCAGGTGCAGGACTCGCTCGGGCGTCAGATGCTGCTGGAAAATCCCTCGAGCTACCTTGCCTTCGCTGAAAGCGAGATGGGCGAAGTCGAATTTCTTCGAGCGCTGGTAGAACGCACAGGTTGCGGATTGCTGTTGGACGTCAACAATGTGTTCATCTCGGCACGCAACCTTGCGACCGACCCGTATGACTACATCAAGGCTTTTCCGCTGGATCATGTAGGAGAAATCCATCTGGGTGGACATGACGAAGATAAAGACGACCGAGGGCATCCGCTATTGATAGACAGCCACGGACGAGAAGTCGCCGACCCGGTTTGGGCATTATATAGACATACACTGCAGCGAGCGGGGGCAAAACCGACACTGATTGAATGGGATAACAATGTACCCTGCTGGGCGGACTTGGAAGCCGAAGCCGCCCGGGCCAACCAGTGTTTGGCTAACGTCGTGGATCGGGCGGCCTGATGGATCGCCGGGAGGAATTTGCGTCTGCTCTCCTTGCACCCGAACAGGTAGCGCCGGAAGGGCTCGTGGATTTCGACGGGTTCCCCGCTCCCAAAAGGTTTGCGATCTATCGCAACAACGTGGCAGTCAGCTTAACCGAAGCATTGGAGTCCGGCTTTCCCGTCACCCGCAAACTGGTGGGAGAACAGTTTTTCCGTGCCATGGCGGGAGCTTATCTGCGGTCTCATCCACCGTCATCGCCGCTGATGTTCTTGTATGGCGATAGCTTATCGGAGTTTCTCGAAGAGTTCCCGCCAGCGCACGCCCTGCCCTATCCGCCAGATATGGCGCGTTTGGAATATACTCGCCGCGTTGCCTATCACGCTGCCGACAGCGCACCGATTGACGCGTCGATGTTATCGGAATTGTCGCCGGATGAGTTGATGGCAAGTAGGGTCCGGTTCGCGCCAAGTTGCCACATCCTCAAGTCGCGCTATCCTGTACTGAGCATTTGGCACATGAACACTTCAACCGCACCGATCAAATCCGGCACACAACCCGAGAACATCCTTATCTCACGCCCCCGGTTCGACCCTGAACTGGACATGCTGACCGATGCAGAAGCCACACTTGCGGGTGCTCTGAAGCGCGGGCTGACATTGGGTGCCGCCATCGAAGGCCGATCGCCTGATACACTTGGCAGCCTGCTTACGAAACTTCTGGCAGGCGGCTGTATCCATCGCCTCGAACAGGGAAGCTGTGCTCAATGAGTCATGATATTCATCAACTTCAGATGTATTCTTCAAGGGTAGGCAAAGGCCTTAACCCGCTTCTGCCCCCGCTTGCCCGGCTCGTTTTCGCCGGAACCCTGTTGATCTATTTTTGGGCCTCAGCCATGACGAAGCTCGGTGACGGGTTCTTCGGGCTTTTTCGCCTATCATCCGGCGCCTATGTCCAGATTTTCCCCCGCGCGATGGAGACTGTCGGGTACGACCCCGGCCAACTGTCGTGGTGGAGTTATCCGGTCGTTCTGGCCGGCACCTATGGAGAGTTCGTCTTGCCACTTCTGATCGTCATCGGCCTGCTGACGCGGATCGCGGCACTTGGGATGATCGGGTTCATTGCAGTCCAAAGCCTGACCGACATCTACGGCCACGGATTGACGCGGCCCGACATCGGCATGTGGTTTGACCGCGACCCGTCGTCGCTGATCGCCGATCAGCGTACCTTCTGGACCTTCGTCCTATTGGTATTAGTCGTGCAGGGTGGCGGGGCGTTGTCGCTTGATCGCGTGCTCGCCCCTTACCACCATCAGTCCAGGTAGATCGCCTGGACCTCTTTTGTCCACCCGACTGTTACCTTACCAGCGCCCTCGATCACAGGACGTTTAATAAGGGTGGGCTGCTCGGCCAGCAGCTCAACCACCGGGCGATCACGATCGACCTGATCCAGCCCGCGCCAAGTCGTGGACTTCGTATTCAGCAGCTTATCGCCAACCTGGTCCAGCCATTGCGCCAGAAGCTCTGCGGAAGGAGGGGTCTTCCGCACATCAATGAATTCAACCGGTTTTCCGCCCGCTTCCAGCGCTTTTAGTGCCTTCCGGCAGGTGTCACAGGTTTTTAAACCATAGAGTTTGAGCATCACTTCACCCATTTGTGAGAAATTTTATGACTTTGTCCCGAATCGAGGCAAACAATTCTTGTTTTTGCGCGAATCCGTGTTTTCCTTGCGTCGTGGGCTTCATCTTTCCTTCGGTTGCTTCGTTTGCGGGTCGATCACAGGAGAGCGCGGCACACCGTCCCGTCGCATTCTGCGGACGGTAAAGTGAGTAAGACAAGGAGAGACGCGATGCCTACAGGCACCGTGAAGTGGTTCAATACGACGAAGGGTTACGGGTTCATCGCCCCGGATGAAGGCGGAAAAGACGTTTTCGTACATATCTCGGCCGTTGAACGTGCTGGGCTGACAGGGTTGGCGGATAATCAGAAAATTTCCTACGAGCTGCGTGAAGGCCGAGACGGTCGCGCTTCGGCTTCGGAACTGCAGCTGATGGGCTAGGCGCCCGACATTGACGCTTTTTGAGGGGGACGCTTGATCTGGCGTCCCCTTTGCTTTTCAGCCTTTCAGCGCCGCCTCGAATTCGCGCCACTCGCCCTTGCTCATGCCAGAACCTTCCTGTGTAACTTCCTCGCCTGCGATCATGCGGCGGATGCAGTCGAGCCCTTTCGCCGAAAAATTCGCGCCGCCCATACGGTAGTCCTCAAACGCGGAATAGGCTGCAGGCACCCAATCGGCCACGATCTTGCACATCACGTCGGCATACGCCCGGATTTCGTACTGTGCATGCGCGTCCGCACGAAGGCGCAGGAAGTGGAACAAGTTATGCAGGTCCACCTTCCAATACCACTGGGTGTAGATGTTTGCGGGCAGGTTCATGCGGGCCAGTTCACGGGCCAGCCCTTCCTGTCCTTCCTGGTTGAGCATCTGCTCATAATGATCATAGGCGCGTCCTGCGTCGCTGCGCAGGATGTCGAGTACCCGTTGTGCCTCATCCCCTGTCAGCACATCGCCGCGTCCCTGGTTGTTCACCGTGGACTGGGCAGCCAGATGTTCCGGCGCGGGGATATAGAATTCCCGGTCCAGAATCGAATATCGTGCGGAGTACTCGTTGACGTTGGCCGTCCGATGGCGGATCCACTGGCGCGCGACGAAAACAGGCAGTTTCACATGCAGTTTGATCTCGCACATCTCGAATGGAGTCGAATGCCAATGGCGCATCAGGTAGCGGATCAACCCCTCGTCGTTGCGGGCTTTCTTGGTCCCCGCGCCATAGCTGACACGCGCCGCCTGAACGATGGCGCCATCGTCACCCATGTAGTCCACAACGCGCACGAACCCGTGGTCCAGCACCTCATGCGCCTTATACAGGTGGCTTTCCATCCCCGCGCTGACGACCCGCAGCGTCTGCTGCGTCTGGCTGCGCTGTGCGTCGATCTGTTCAAGCTGCTCGGGGGACAGGGGCATGCGGACCTCTTTCGATTCGGGCTGATATGCGGACACCATATATACCCCAACGCCCGGTTCAACACTACAAGATCGGGGGCCACACGGCGAATACCTCGCCTCTGCCCGCTTGACGTTAAGCGCAGCTTGTGGTCGCGTCTGCACAACCCACACAGAGGAGAGTCCCATGAAAGTCAGATATCTGCACACCATGGTCCGCGTAAAGGATCTGGACAAATCCATCGCCTTCTACAAGCTGCTCGGCCTTGAAGAAACGCGCCGCATAGACAACGACAAGGGCCGGTTCACGCTGGTGTTCCTTGCACCCCCGGGACAGGAAGAATGCCCGGTCGAGTTGACCTACAACTGGGACGGTGACGAAGGGCTGCCGTCCGACAGCCGTCATTTCGGCCACCTCGCCTATCGCGTCGAGAACATTTACGAGATGTGTCAGACGCTTCAGGACAACGGCGTGGTCATCAACCGTCCGCCGCGCGACGGACATATGGCTTTCGTGCGATCACCTGACAACGTGTCGATCGAACTGCTCCAAGAAGGCGATTCACTGGAGCCGCAAGAACCTTGGGTCAGCATGGAAAACACGGGCCACTGGTAGGCCATACCCCATAAGCCCCGCGTCATGCGGGGCTACTCGTTTGTCATACTCTCCATCAATGTCTTGGCTTTTCATCGGTACAGCTTCACGACTCACAATGCTTACTTTAGGTAAAGTAATAAGCCTCCTGAACAAGTCACGATAGGGATCGTCTCATGCCCAACCTCATCGCACGCACGGCATTTCTGGGCACCGTCCTAGCCACCCTGTGCAGCGGCGCGGTCGCTCAAGACGGTGGTGGTTCTTCCAAAGCGGCGGATCTGGCTGCCCAATCTGCCAATCCCGTGTCGGATCTGACGTCGGTCCCGTTTCAGTTCAACTACGACACGGGCATCGGACCAGAGGACGCGGACAGGCTGATCGTGAATGTGCAACCGGTTACACCGTTTTCGCTTAACGACAACTGGAATCTGATCGTTCGCACCATCGTGCCCTTCGTCTACCAGGATAACGCGTTCCCGGGTCAAGGCGAACAAAGCGGCATTGGTGACACCGTGCAAACCTTTTTCCTGTCTCCAAAAGCGGCTGGGCCGGGCGGAATGACCTGGGGCGTTGGTCCTGTCTTCTTGTGGCCGACAGCAACCGACCGGGATATCGGCGGCGAAAAATGGGGCGCCGGTCTGAGTGCGGTGGTCCTGAAGCAGCAAGGTCCATGGACCTTTGGCGGGCTGACCAACCATATCTGGTCCTATGCGGGCGACGATGACCGCAACGACATCTCATCGACCTTCCTGCAACCGTTTGTCAACTACACTTGGGCAAACGGGACGAGCTTCTTCCTGAACACGGAATCCACCTATGACTGGGAAGCGGAACAATGGAGCGTCCCCATCAACACCGGCTTCAACAAGGTGCTGAACCTTGGCGGCAATATGGTGCAGGTGGGTGCGGGCGTGCGTTATTGGGCAGAAGCTCCAGAGAACGGCCCTGAGGGCTGGGGCGCCCGGGTGAACGTAAACTTCCTGTTCCCCAAATGATTACAATTGGGTCTGGCGTCGCCAGACCCAACCATCGCGAGGTTTCTACTTCTTCATGATGCGACCGTCGGTGTACGGCTCATAAGCACCACCCAGACCGATCATGTATTCCGCGACAACATCGGCCACATCCGGCCCGAAGTCATACGCGTTGACCGCATCCGTGAACATCGAGAACCCGTCGCCACCGTTGCGCACAAAGTTGTTCGACACAACGCCATAAGTCGCGGCCGGATCGATCGGTGCCCAGTCGTCACCGTTCATGACCATCACGTCCGACACGCGGCTTCCGATTTCGGCTGCCGGATCAAAGGTGTATTTCAGACCTGCCACTTGGGCGAAACGACCGCCACCCTCTTCCAGTTGGCTGACACCGTTTTCAAGCGCCTCGACGATCGTCGCGCCATCGACCTCGAATGTTGACAGGGTGTTCTGGAACGGAAGCACGGTCAGCACTTCGCCCATCGTCACCTCGCCCTCATCGATGGATGCACGCAGCCCACCACCGTTCTGGATGGCGATGGACACGCCCTGATCCCTTACGCGATCCAGCATTGCATCGGCCACGAGATTGCCCATCTGGCATTCCTCTGCACGACAGAAGCTGCGGTCGCCTTCAACCGGTCCAGCGGTCTGCGCGACCACCTTGTTGCGGATTTCATCAAGGGGCTGCGCGAGCTCGGCGATCCGGTCCTTGGTCGCACCGTCCTCCGCGACAGCGGCATCCATTATCAGCGGCTCACCTTCGGCCGACACGAGATTACCCTCATCGTCGAAGACCAGGTTCAATTCGCCCAGGAACTTGCCATAAGCATAGGCCTGAACAATCGCCGTGTCGCCGATCATCGTCGGATACGGTCCTTCGGCATCCTCGGAACTGTTGCTGAGGTAAGTGTTGGAGTGACCCCCAACGATCACGTCAACACCCGTGGTGTTCTCGGCAACCTGCTTGTCCACCTCGTAGCCCGAATGACTCAACACCACGATCTTGTTGATGCCCTCGTCCGTCAGCTTGTCGACTTCGCCCTGCACGGCTTCGGCGCTGTCGGTAAAAATGACGTTCGGTCCGGGGCTGGCGATCTCTGGCGTGTCTTCGGTGGTCAACCCGATCAGGCCGATCTTTTCGCCGCCTAACTCCATCACAGTGGATTTCATCAGGACGTCTGCCAGATGCGGTTCGCCTGACACATCGGCATTCGACATCAGAACGGGGAACTCTACTGCATCCATAAAGCCACGCAGCACTTCCGGCCCATCATCGAATTCGTGGTTTCCAACCGTCATCGCGTCGTAGCCGAGCTTGTTCATCATCTCGGCAGCGGCTTTGCCCTTGTAATAGGTGTAGAACAAAGTTCCCTGGAATTGATCGCCACCGTCCACGAGAAGGGAGTTCTCCGCTCTCTCGCGGGCAGCGGCCACGGCAGATACCAGGCGCGCGGAGCCGCCGAAGCATTCGCCTGCTTCGTTGTCCTCTGCCGCGCAGGTGTTGTCGTATTTGGTGATCGGCTCCAATCGCGAATGGAAGTCATTGGTGTGCAGGATGGTCAGGTTGTAATCGGCATGCGCAGCGCCAGCAAACAACGCTGCGACGGATACCAAGGTCAAGCTCCGGGT
Organism: Qingshengfaniella alkalisoli; assembly: GCF_007855645.1. Taxonomy (GTDB): domain Bacteria; phylum Pseudomonadota; class Alphaproteobacteria; order Rhodobacterales; family Rhodobacteraceae; genus Qingshengfaniella; species Qingshengfaniella alkalisoli. The sequence goes on along the minus strand of NZ_CP042261.1, from coordinate 424,867 downwards.
CATTCGTATCACTCTCCTGTTGAACTACTTGCCACAGACTGCCGCGCGGTCAGCCGTTGCGCAAGCTCCACGTTGCCAGACGACAGAACGCTTGACCCCGTGACCCGTGCGGGGCAATGGCATGGCATGCTGATCTACAAGATATTCCGCGCACGGGAATGGGATGTGCTTGACACCGAAGGCCAAACCACCGGATCGCCAGACGATCTGCGCGATGGCTTCATCCATATCTCGACTGCTGCACAACTTCGGGGAACGCTCGACAAGCACTTCTCCGATGAAAAGGACCTAGTACTTGCTGTTCTCGATACAGACGATCTGTCGGACGCGCTGAGATGGGAACCATCGCGCGGGGGCGCCCTGTTTCCACATCTTTACCGGTCTTTAAGCCGATCCGAGATTATAGAGGCCCACCAGATTTCCCTGGGCCCGAACGGCCATGAATTGCCCGAAGGTATTGAATGACGAATTTCCTTGAAAGCACAGGGCTGGCGATGCTGCGTCAGCTCGATCCGGAAGTCGCACACAAACTGGCTTTGAAGGCGCTCAGTTCAGGGCTGGCGCAACTGTCCGGACCCGTCACCTCCGACCGGCTACGCACAGAAATCGCGGGGTTGGAGCTGCCCAATCCGGTCGGTTTGGCTGCTGGGTTCGACAAGAACGCAGAGGTTCTGCATCCGTTGGCGCGCGCGGGCTTCGGCTTCATCGAAGTAGGCGCAGCGACGCCGCGGCCACAAACGGGCAATCCCAAGCCGCGCCTGTTTCGCCTGGCCAAGGATCGGGCCGTGATCAACCGCTTCGGATTCAACAATGACGGGGCAGATGTTATCGCACATAGGCTCGCAAGCAGACCCGAAGACGCAGTGATCGGGCTGAACCTGGGGGCCAACAAGGACAGCGAAGACCGTGCCGCCGATTTCGTAAGCGTTCTGAACGGCTGTGCGGCGCATGTCGATTTCGTTACTGTCAACGTGTCGTCTCCCAACACGGAAAACCTGCGCAATCTTCAGGGTCGGGCCGCTCTCTGGGCGTTGTTGACCGGCGTCGTGAATGCGCGCGCCAAACTGACGCGCCCGATCCCCGTCTTTCTGAAGATCGCGCCTGATCTTACTGACGGGGAATTGGCCGATATCGCGGAAGTCGCGCTGTCCAGCAGCATAGACGGCATCATCGCCACCAATACGACACTGTCACGCGACGGGCTGACCAGTCGCCACGCGCAAGAAAAGGGCGGATTGTCCGGCGCACCGTTGTTCGAGCCGTCAACACGCATCCTGGCCCGCATGTCGCAACTGACAGAGAACAAGTTGCCACTGATCGGTGTAGGCGGGATTTCAAGCGCCGAACACGCCTATACCAAGATCAAAGCCGGTGCGAGCGCCATCCAGCTATATTCCGCAATGGTCTATCGCGGCTTGTCACTAGCCGCCGAGATCGCGCGCGGCTTGGACAGCTTGCTTGAGCGTGATGGGTTCGCCACAGTCGCTGAAGCCGTTGGCACGGATCGGAACAAGTGGCTGCAAGTGTCCGGCTAATTCTGCGCGACGCCCCGCTCCAGCGCCGGATACTTCGCGGCCAGTGTCGTGGCGCGGGCAACATAGCTAACTAGAAAGGCCATCCACAGCCCGTGATTCTGAAACAGGGGCACGAGTATCGCAACTGCGACAACATAGATGAGTATCGTTACGATCATCATGTTGCGCATGTCCCTGGTCCGCGTCGCACCAATGAAGAATCCGTCCAGCATCCATGACGGCAGGCCAAGCAACGGCGTCAAGATCATGTAGGGCAAGTATTCGCGTGCCTCCAGCCGCACCTCGGGTGCAGTCGTCATGAGATCGATAATCGCGGGTCCTGCCATTCCGAATGTCAGCGCGAGACAAACAGCGATGACCGCGCCCCAGATGCTGGTCATCACCGCCGCCCTGCGCAGCGCATGCAGCGACCGTGCGCCCAAGGCCTGGCCGATCAACGCCTCAGCCGCAAAGGCGAAGCCATCCAGGGCGTAGGCCGTGATGTTGATGAATTGCAGCAGGATCTGGTTGGCCGCAAGCGGCACATCCCCGAAATCGGCGGCCAGAAATACAAAGCTCAGCATGATCGTGAGCAGAAGCACCGACCGGATCAGGATGTCGATATTCATCACCGCCATGCGAACCAGCCGCTCGCGATCCAGAACACGTGCCCAGTTGCGCCAGGCACCGCCGCGCAGCCCGTCACGGCAGAACCACAACCCGACGACGAGGCCCGACCATTCCGACAAGAATGTCGCGAAGGCAACGCCGCGAACACCCATGTCGAGACCTAGCACGAACCACAAATCCAGTGCGATGTTCATGCCGTTCATCCAAAGCTGGACCGCAAGCACAGCCCGGGTGCGTTCCAAGGCGATCAGCCAGCCCGTGACGCCGAAAATCGCAATAGCGGCCGGCGCCGAGAAAATACGCAGCTGCATATAGTCGCGGGCAGATGCCTCAACCTCCGCACTGGCAGGAGAAATCAAGAAGGCGCCCGTGAACAACAGGCTTTGCGCAACGATCAAAAGAACCCCGGCACCGAAGGCGATCATTAGCGCGCGGACCAGAAGTGCAGAAACCTCCTCGTGATCTGCCGCCCCCTGTGCTTGCGCAGTCATGCCCGTCGTGCCCATGCGCAGGAAACCGAAAATCCAGTAGATCGCCGTCAGGATAACGGCGCCGATCCCGACCGCACCAATCGGCACCGGATCACCCAACTGACCCACGACACCGGTATCAACTGCGCCGAGGATTGGAACAGTCGCACCAGAGACCACGATCGGCACCGCGATCTTCAGAACGCGGCGATGGGTCAGCGGCTGACCAGCGGCTACATCAACCATCGCGCGGGGGCATCAGGAAATGCCCGGTCGCCTGCGCAAATGGCCGCGTCTGATTGTCCTGCCAGCCCTCGACATGCACCGACGCATAGCGCCGTCCCGACCGGTTCACCCTTGCGCGCGCATAGGCATCACGCGGCAAGCCGCTGCGCAAGTAATCCACCGTGAAGTCGATGGTCTTGGGGACGCGTATCTGAAATCCGGGCTGCTCCGTTTGCGGGACGCATCCGGAGTTTTCCATATCTTCCCACATCACTGACCAGCACAGTTGAATGATCGCCGTGACTTCAAGAAAGCCCGCAGTCGCGCCCCCGTGCAGCGCCGGCAGTTCTGGATTGCCGATCAGCTTTTCGTCGAACGGCAAAACGGATGTCAGTTCGTCTCCCTTCCGTTCAATCTGAACACCCAGAAAGGTAGTGAAGGGGATACGGGACACGAGGGCGTGCAGTGCCGCATCGCGCCGCTCTTTGACGACCTGAACGGGTTCGGGCTGTTTGAAGCTCATGACTGGCTCTTTCGTCCAACGGTAAAAGCACCTGCTGCACTGGCGATGGGCCGGTTCGCGTCGTCATCCCAAGCACTTGCCCGCACGAACGCAACGGAACGTGTCACATGATAGCACTCCGCACGCGCCCTGATCGATTGTCCCGGCTCCGCCCCGCGCATGTAGTCGATCCGCAAATCCAGCGTTGCCGTGGTGTCGCCCGCCTCCGGATGCGCCAGGACTGCCACGCCGCCTGCCGTGTCCATCATTGCCGTCACCGCGCCGCCGGAAATCACGCCGCGTTGCGGGTCACCGATCAAATGCTCGGCATAGGGCATCACCAACTCGGCCACACCATCATGCAGGGCGACCAATTCTAGCCCCAGGGCCCGCGCATAGGGCAATGCAGAAATGAACTCTTTCGCCAATTCGGCTTTGTCACGCGACATGGGGCCTCCTGATCAGACGCGCCCCTTATCTCTGCTCGGCAGGTGACAGTCCAGAGGATGCCGCCCGCCGATTGACGTTAAGGCAATTGCACCTTTGCGATCAGCCGCTTAAACTGCTCATAATTCAAGGAGGCCCCATGTCAGACGAGCAGCCCATACTGACCTTCAAGGAAATGTGCGCGAAATTCGATGTCACGCCTAGAACGCTGCGCCATTACGAGTATATCGAACTGTTGCAACCCGAGAAGGAAGGCCGCAGTCGATACTACACCCCCCGTGAGGTCGCGCGGATGACCTTGATTCTCCGGGGTCGCCGGTTTGGTTTCAGCCTTGAAGAAATCCGTCAGTGGCTGCTGATCTATGAAGAGAGCGGCAACCGCGCCCAAATGGAAGCGTGGATCGAACTGGCAGATAGAAAGCTGATCGAGCTTGCCGATGAACGCAAGCACCTTGAAGAAACGATCGACGCGCTGCGCGACCTGAGGGACGCAACCGCCGAATCGATCAGCAATTAAAAGACTCAGAAAATTTCCGCCGAGTCATGCGGAAAGATTATTTCGCCTTCAAAATTTTTCCTTCCGTAACATTTCGTGGTCCATTATATGACGCCACGTTCCGTTTCTATTCGCATGCATACATCTTGTAACGTGATGGCGAAGTCCTCACTTCCGCTGCGTTCGTTACAAATGTGTTACGTGAGGACAAGTTGATATGACTGAGAAAACCATGACCATCCGCGAGATGTGCGACGAATTTCAGGTAACGGCCCGGACGCTTCGTTTCTACGAAGCCAAAGAGCTCCTGGCGCCAGTTCGCATTGGTCAAAAACGCCTGTTTACGAAAGCTGACCGCGGTCGGCTGAAGCTGATTCTGCGCGGCAAGCGTTTTGGGTTCAGCCTGGAAGAAATCCGCCAGCTTCTGGATCTGTACGACGCCGACAAGACCGGAGCGACGCAACTTGAAGCTTTCAACAAGTTGGGCGCTGCGCGTCTCGAAGGCCTCAAGGCTGAACGCGAAGATTTGGGCAAAGCGATCGACGAGCTCAACAATCTGCTCAAATGGACGAAAGACCAACACGCAGAACTTACGGGTTCAAAAGCCGCATGAAAAAATGACCGCCCGACCGCATAACGTGGTCGGCCTATACAGGGAGAGAACTGAATGCCGACCTATACGGCACCAACGAAAGACATGCAGTTCGTGCTGCACGATGTTCTCAATATCGCGCAGTCGGACATTCCCGGCTATGACGAGCTCGACCGCGAGTTCACTGCAGCCGTACTCGAAGAAGCCGGGAAACTGTCCACCGAAGTTCTTGCTCCCTTGAACAACGTGGGCGATGAAGAAGGCTGCACGTTGGAAAACGATGTGGTTCGCACACCAAAGGGTTTCAAAGAAGCCTATGACAAGATGCGCGAAGGCGGTTGGATGGGGCTCGATGCCGATCCGGAATATGGCGGCCAGGGCATGCCCTACCTGCTGCAATGCGCGACCGGTGAGATGTTCGTATCCGCCAATATGGCCTTCAACATGTATCAAGGCCTGACACATGGCGCCTATTCGGCGATACACGCGCACGGCTCGGACGAACAGAAGGCCACCTATTTGCCCAACATGATCGACGGGATCTGGTCCGGCACCATGAACCTGACCGAGCCGCAATGTGGCACGGATCTGGGTCTGATTCGCACCAAGGCAGAACCTCAGGACGATGGCAGTTTCAAGATCACCGGCTCCAAAATCTGGATCTCCGCCGGTGAGCACGACATGAGCGAGAACATAATCCATCTTGTTCTGGCCAAAATTCCCGGCGGCCCGGATGGTATCAAGGGCATTTCCCTGTTCATCGTTCCCAAATTCATGGTGAACGAAGACGGCTCGCTTGGTGATCGCAACGCCGTGTCCTGCGGCGGGCTGGAATCCAAGATGGGCATCCATGGCAACGCGACCTGCGTCATGAACTATGACGGCGCGACGGGTTTCCTAATCGGCGAAGAACACAAAGGCATGCGCGCGATGTTCACGATGATGAACGAAGCGCGTCTGGGCGTCGGTTTGCAAGGCTATGCGCAAGGTGCAGTTGCCTATGAAAACGCGCTGGGTTTTGCAAAGGACCGCCTTCAGGGGCGTGACGTCACCGGCACGAAGAACCCGGAAGGTCCGGCCGATCCCATCATCGTTCACCCGGATGTCCGCCGGAACCTGATGCATCAGAAGTCATTCGTCGAAGGCGCACGCGCATTCACCTTCTGGGGTGCCAGCCTGATCGACGCCGCCCACCGCAAGGACGACAAGGATGCCGAGGCGCTGATCTCGTTGCTGACCCCCGTCATCAAGGGCTTCCTGACCGACAAAGGGTTCGAAACGACGGTGTTGGCTCAGCAGACGCTTGGCGGCTCTGGCTTCACCAGGGAATGGGGTCTGGAACAGTTCGTCCGCGATGCGCGCATTACGATGATCTATGAAGGCACGAACGGGATTCAGTCGCTGGATCTGGTTGGCCGCAAGCTGGGACAGAATGGCGGCAAGACCGTGATGGCCTTCTTCGATCTGGTGAAGGACTTCATCAAGGACAATGCCGACAATGAAGTGCTGGCCAAGGACTTCCTGGAGCCGCTGAAAGCCGCATCGAAGGACCTTCAGGCGGCGGGCATGTATTTCATGCAGAACGGTATGAAAAACCCCAACAACGCGCTGTCGGGAAGCTATGACTTCATGCACCTGTTCGGGCATGTCTGCCTTGGTCTTATGTGGGCGCGCATGGCAAAGGCCGCACAGGAGCGTCTGGATGCAGGCGACAGCGACGTAGAGTTCCTGCAGGCCAAACTGGCGACGGGGCGCTACTACATGGCACGCCAATTGCCAGCCACGTCAATGCACCTCAAGCGCATCGAGAGCGGCGCTGAACCTGTGATGGATCTGGCTGTCGGCCAATTCTGAGTTTTCTAGACCCCGGCCTCGCGCCGGGGTTTTTCTTATCTTTTCTCCGCGCCACCTTACGCCTTCTGCCAACCATAGGGAGCGTAACAAATGAGGGAATTCTTCAGTTCGCCGTGATCATCGGGGCAGTCGTGTCGCGAAGGATGAGGGGCTCCAGTTTGTAGAAATCAAACACCTTCTGAATTCTGGCTATCGCGATTGTCTTCCTACTTCTACGGCCTCCCCCGATTGGCCCCGCCTCGCGCCGACCAGTCGAGCGCAAATCGACCGATCCAAATTCGCGACGCAACGTTTCACCTGCGCATCACTCGAAACACGGCTAGACATTCCCCAACTGTCAAAATGGAACATGCGCTCAGCCACGCGCATAAAGACGGGAGGGGATATGGCGATCAAGCTCTACTGCTTTGGCGAATCCGGCAACGCCTATAAGGCGGCGCTGACAATGCAACTGGCGAGTGTCGACTGGGAACCGGTCTATGTCGATTTCTTCAACGGCGAGGCCCGCACACCCGAATTCCGCGCAATCAATGAAATGGGCGAAGTCCCTGTATTGATCGATGGTGACGAGACGCTCAGCCAATCCGGTGCAATACAGTTCCACATCGCCGATAAAACCGGAAAGCTGGGCGGCGACACCCCCGCAGAACGCAAGGAAGTGCTGCGCTGGGTTTTATGGGACAATCACAAGATGTCGTCTCAGGCTGGCGCTCTACGGTTCCTGATGAACTTTCTGCCGGAAGGAAAGCGCCCTCAACCCGTCATAGACTGGATGCAAGGGCGCCTTGGAACCGCCCTCGCCGTTCTCAACGGCCATCTCGACGGGCGCGACTGGATCGTAGGCAACGGCCCGACCATCGCCGACCTGTCCTGCTGCGGGTATCTCTATTACCCCGAACCATTCAGCTTCGACCGCAAGGACTGGCCCCATATCGACCGCTGGCTTGATCGCATCGCGGACCAACCCGGTTGGAAACACCCCTACGATTTGATGCCCGGCTCGCCAGCCGACCGAGCGTAAGACAAGCGAGGACTACATGACCGACGCATATATCTATGACGCAGTGCGCAGCCCGCGCGGCAAGGGCCGCAAGGACGGGAGCCTGCATGAAGTCACTTCGGTGCGGCTGTCCGCTCAGGTTCTGAACGCGATCAAGGAGCGTAACAATCTCGACACCACGGCAATCGAAGACGTGATCTGGGGCAATGTCACGCAGGTGGGCGAACAGGGTGGCTGTCTTGCGCGGACCGCCGTGCTGGCATCTGATTTCGACGAATCCGTGCCGGGTCTGGCGATCAACCGTTTCTGCGCCTCGGGTATGGAAGCGGTGAACCTCGCGGCCAACCAGGTTAAAGGTGGCGCAGGACGCGCCTATGTCGCTGGCGGCGTGGAAATGATGGGACGCGTGCCGATGGGATCTGACGGGGCAGCAATTGCTGTCGACCCGACGCTGGCAATGGACACCTATTTCGTCCCGCAAGGCATCTCTGCCGACATCATCGCGACGGAGTACGGATTTTCCCGCGACGATGCCGACGCGCTGGCGGTTGAATCGCAAAAGCGCGCCAAGTCCGCTTGGGACGACAACCGCTTTGCCAAGTCTATCATCGAGATCAAGGACCAGAACGGCCTGACCATCCTTGACCACGACGAATACATGCGCCCCGGCACCGACATGCAGGCTCTGGGTGCGCTGAAGGCGTCGTTCAAGGACATGGGTGAAACCATGCCCGGGTTTGATAGCATCGCGCTGATGAAATACCCGCATCTGGAACGGATCAACCACATCCACCACGCGGGCAACAGCTCGGGCATCGTGGACGGGTCCGCCGCTGTGCTGATCGGCAACAAGGAGTTCGGCGAGGAATACGGACTGACGCCACGCGCGCGCATCCGTGCAACGGCAAAGATCGGCACCGACCCGACCATAATGCTGACCGGTCCCGTGCCCGCCACCCAGAAGATCCTGCGCGAAAGCGGCATGGCGATTTCCGACATCGACCTGTTCGAGGTAAACGAAGCCTTTGCATCCGTTGTCCTGCGGTTCCAACAGGCCTTCGATGCGGATCCCGCCAAGGTCAACGTCAACGGCGGCTCCATCGCGATGGGCCACCCGCTGGGCGCGACCGGCGCGATCATCATCGGCACGCTGCTGGATGAGCTGGAACGCTCTGACAAGGAAGTCGGTCTGGCCACGCTGTGCATTGCTTCCGGCATGGGTGCCGCCACGATCATCGAGCGGGTCTGAACCATGATCCTGCGCAAGGGCAGCATCGCGGAAAAGGCATTCCCGTCCCGCTACCCCGAACCTTACGGCGCGGGCAGCGACGGGGTGCATGGTGTGCCTTTGGGCGCCACGGCAGGGCTGACCCAGTTCGGCGTCTACGTCGAACGGCTCGACCCCGGCATGCGCGGCTCGCTCAAGCACTGGCACGAAAATGAGGATGAATTTCTTTACGTGCTGGAGGGCGTTCTGACCGTCACCGAAGCGGATGAACACCATGTGCTTCACCCGGGCGACGCCTGCGGGTGGCCCGCTGACGAAGGCGTCGGCCACACCATCCGCAACGATGGTGATACGCCCGTGCGCTACCTGATCGTGGGCAGCCGCCTGCCCGACGAGACCTGTCATTATCCGGGCTGCGATCTGCTGTCCGTGCGCCGCGAGGGCAAGGGCCAGTTCACCCGCCTCGACGGCACCCCCTATCCGCCGAGAGACGACGAATGATCCTCGGCCCAGAAAACTTCGGAGGTTCTCAATGACCGACTTTACCTATGAGTTGGACGCCGATGGCGTTGCAGTCATCGCCTGGGACGTCAAGAACAAGTCCATGAACGTGATGTCCCGCGAAGGGTTTGTCGAGCTTGACGGGATGGTCGATAAGGCGCTGGCCGATGAGGCGGTGAAGGGTGTGGTCATCACATCCGCGAAGGACAGCTTCGCCGGCGGTATGGACCTGAACATCATCGCACGCATGAAGGAAGACGCGGGCGACGACCCCGCGCGTGGACTGTTCGACGGAATCATGCAGATCCACGCGATCCTTCGCAAAATCGAACGCGCCGGCATGGACCCCAAGACCAACAAGGGCGGTAAACCGATCGCGGCCGCCCTGCCCGGCACGGCGCTTGGTATCGGTCTGGAAATTCCGCTGTCGTGCCACCGCATCTTTGCCGCCGACAACCCCAAGGCCAAGATCGGTTTACCAGAGATCAAGGTCGGGATCTTCCCCGGCGCGGGCGGCACGACGCGCATCAGCCGCAAGCTGGGCGCAATGGCTGCCGCGCCTATTCTTCTGGAGGGCAAGCTGCTCGACCCGAAGAAGGCAAAGTCGAGCGGGATCGTGGATGAAGTCGTCCCTGCCGACGAACTGCTTGCCAGCGCGAAGGCATGGGTCCTGTCCGCCAAAGATGCGGATATCGTGAAGCCATGGGACCAGAAGGGTTACAAGTTTCCCGGCGGCGCGCCCTATCACCCGACCGGGTTCATGACCTTCGTGGGTGCTTCGGCCATGGTCAACGGCAACACGAAAGGCGTCTACCCGGCAGCCAAGGCGCTTCTGTCAGCGGTTTATGAAGGTGCGCTGGTGCCATTCGACACGGCGCTGAAGATCGAGGCCCGCTGGTTCACCAATGTGCTGATGAACCCGTCGTCGTCGAATATGATCCGGTCGCTGTTCATCAACAAGGAAGCGCTGGAAAAAGGCGCGAACCGTCCCGATGTGCCTGATCAGAAAGTCCGGAAACTGGGCATCCTGGGCGCGGGCATGATGGGCGCGGGCATCGCTTATGTCGCCGCCAATGCGGGGATCGAGGTCGCGCTGATCGACGCCAAGCAGGACGCCGCAGACAAGGGCAAGGCCCATGCCGAGAGCATCCTGGACAAGGGTATCAGCCGCAAGAAGGTCACACCCGAGAAGAAAGACGAAGTACTGTCCCGCATCCTGCCGACGACCGATTACGACGCGCTCAAGGGCTGCGATCTGATCGTCGAGGCCGTTTTCGAAGACCCGAAGGTCAAGGCCGAGGTCACGGCGAAGGCCGAGGCGATTCTGGGCGACGACGCGATCTTTGCGACCAATACCTCGACGTTGCCGATTACCGATCTGGCGAAAGCCAGCAAGCGCCCCGAGCAATTCATCGGTATCCATTTCTTCAGCCCAGTCGACAAGATGCTTCTCGTCGAGATCATCAAGGGCAAGCAAACGGGTGATGTGGCCGTGGCCAAGGCGCTCGACTTCGTTCGCCAGATCCGCAAGACGCCGATCGTTGTTAACGATGCGCGCTTCTTCTATGCCAACCGCTGCATCATCCCCTACATAAATGAAGGGTTGCGGATGGTGCGCGAGGGCGTGACGCCTGCCCTGATCGAGAACGCCGCCAAGATGGTTGGCATGCCGCTTGGCCCTCTGCAGTTGACGGATGAGACCTCGATCGATCTGGGCGCAAAGATCGCCCGCGCCACCCGCGCGGCGATGGGGGATGCCTACCCCGATGGTGAGGTGGACGAAGTCATCTTCTGGATGGAGGAACAGGGTCGTTTGGGCCGCAAGGCGAATGCCGGCTTCTACGCGTATGACGAAAAAGGCAAGCGTCAGGGTCTGTGGGACGGCCTGATCGATCAGTTTCCAGTCGCGGACGAACAACCTGATCTGCAGGAAGTCCAGCAACGCCTTCTGTTCGCGCAGGCGCTCGAAGCCGTGCGTGCGCTGGAAGACGGCGTGCTGATGGACATCCGCGAAGGCGACGTGGCAAGCATCCTTGGCTGGGGCTTCGCGCCGTGGTCGGGTGGTGTGCTCAGCTGGCTCGACATGGTCGGTGCGGCTTGGGCGGTGGAACGCTGCGACACGCTAACCGAAGCCTACGGAAAGCGGTTCGAAGCCCCTGCCCTGCTGCGTGAGCTGGCAGAGAATGGCGAAGGCTTTTACGATCGCCTTGATGGTCAGCGTGCCGACGCTGCCTGATTTGCACGGGGCCGTTTCGCGCGGCCCCTATTCCTTTTGATCGGGCGATCCGCGCAAGGTGATCACGGTGCCCGACAGAATGATAACCACGATCCCGAGCGCCCCTAACGTATCAATCCGGTCCCCGAACAGTGCCCAGCCCCAAAACACCGCGAAAACCAGCAGCGCGTATTCAAAGACGGTAACATAGGACGCTTCGCCCAATTGGTATGCCCGTGTGATGCACCCCACGGCAATGAGCGATCCGACCGCTTGAGCGAAGGTCCACAGCCACGCCTCACCTGACATCACCCCCCACATTCGAAACGAGAAACCTGCCGCGCCTTCGGGCGCGATCACGGGGAAGGTCGACAATACCCCCAATCCGATCACTCCGTACAATCCCATCCCGGTAAAGAAGCCGAAGAGCAGCGTCAGCGCATTTTCGTCTGAGCACCACTCCCTGGTGGCCACTGCCGTGAGCGCATAGAACAGCCCCGCAAGTATCGGCAAGATGCTGAACCAGTCGGAACCGCCAGTTTCCGGGCGGAGCACCAGGATGACGCCGACGAAGCCGCAAATCACCGCGACCGCTCGGATAAGGTCCAGTGGATGCCGATAGACCACAACAGAGAGCAGCACGACAAAAAGTGGCGCAGTGAACAAACCTGCGACGGCCTGTGATATCGGCATAATCGCCAGCGCGGCAAAGTAGATGATCAATGCGGTTGACTGAATAGCGGTGCGTGCAATCACCGGCGTCCATTTACGTGGCCTCAAACGCCACCCGCGCCAGCGCGCCACTGCCATCAGCATGCACAATGCCATAGCTGACCGGATCACCTGGAACTGCCAAAGCCCCGTAGTTTCCGCGATGATCACCACGTAGTTGTCGATCAGCCCCATTAGAGCCATGGCCGTCAGGATCAGACCCGCGGCGGACAGCGGCTGGTTGACTCGCGCATTTGTGAATGCCTTACTCATCAGCGCATTGGCACCAACCACTGCCATAAGGTCAAGGGTCGCATTGTCAGGGGCTCACGCCTGCACTACGTTCGACGCAAGAACCAAGAATAAGAGGCAGGCCCGTCAATGACGGCGTTAACCCAATACGAGCGGCTTGAAGCGCCCGGCGTGTGGCGTGAATCGGCACAGGCACAACGCAAGAACGTCTTCGTCTCACTGGGCGATGCAACGCTGATCATTCGCGATTCGGCGGAAACGGTGCTTGCGCACTGGTCGCTCCCCGCAGTCGAGAGATCCAACAGCAAATCGGATCCCGCAATCTTCACGCCCGCACCGGGCAGCGAAGAAATCCTTGAAATCGACGACCCGACGATGATCGACGCAATTGAAACCGTGCGGCACGCCGTTAAGCGCAGCGGCAGGCCGAGCGGCACGTTGCGCAAGATCGCATTCGCCGCAATTGCCTTGGCCTGCATCGCGGTCGGAGTTGTGTGGCTTCCCGATGCCGTGACCCGCCACACAGCGCAAGCGCTGCCTGACCCCACACGCGCGGCCATCGGGCAGAAGATGTTGTCCGAACTTGAAAAGGTGACGGGACAGGCTTGCGCGGGACGAGAAGGTCGCGCGACACTTGCCAACCTGCTGAATCGGTTGTTTTCAGGTGAGCAATGGAAAGTCGTCATCGTCCCTAGCGGACCGGCACTGGCGACACATCTGCCGGGACAAACGCTGTTGGCAAGAGCCGATCTGATTACGAAGCACACCGAAGCAGATGCTCTCGCCAGTGCATTACTGGTAGAAGCAGAAGAAGCCCGCCAAAGCGATCCGATGGTAAAGCTGATGACACAGATGGGGATGGGTGCTGCACTATCGCTTCTGACAACAGGTGCGTTACCTGACAAGAAAGTCGCCGACTATGCCGATGACTTCCTGATCCGCGACACCTCTACCCTGACCACAGACACAACGATTGGCCTGCTGGAAAGCGTTGGCATTTCGAGCCGCCCATACGCATACGCACTCGACGACAGCGGCGAGACCACCTTGGCGCTTATCGAGGCAGATCCCTTTCCGGCTGGCACGCCGGAGCCGCTGATGAGCGATTCCGACTGGTTGCGGTTACAAGGAGTTTGCGAGGAGTAGCGCCTAGTTCTGATACCGCAGGAAGGCGTCGGGGAAGCCCATCACCCGCGTTCTACGAAGAGCTTCGCGTGCGTCTTCCTCGTTCGCAAACGGACCAATGTAGATAATATCCAACTGTTGCTTGCCGCGTGCGGAATTCCTGACGCCACACGCCGAATCCTTTGACGGCTAGCTTGGCAATAGTCTTGTCGGCATTACGCGGCAATCCAAAAGCAGCCACCTGAATATACACCCCTGGTTCTGAAAAAACGGGCGCACGCACCGTGCCCGAAGGCGTTCGTGCAATCGCGGCGGTCATGTCGCTGGTCACGCAGGCGTCATCCGTGCGCTGCGCCAACACCGACTGTTCACCGATCTGGATTTCTACCGGGTCGCACGATGCGAACGAAGCCTGCGCCATGCCGGTCGCAAGAATAGCTGCGTTCAGGAACACTTTCAGCGTCATCAGCGGTTGCTATTCACTTTGTGCCGAACATCCGGTCACCGGCATCACCAAGCCCAGGAATTATGTAACCCTTGTCGGTCAGCCCTTCATCCAGCGCGGCGGTGATGATCGGCACGTCAGGATGCGCTTCCTTCATCCGCCCGACGCCTTCAGGCGACGCCAGAAGCGACATGAACCGAATGTTCTTCGCACCAGCTTCCTTCAGCAAGTCAATCGCGGCAACGGAAGAATTGCCCGTTGCCAGCATCGGATCAACGGCAATGACCAAACGGTCTTCAAGCTCCGTGGGCACTTTGAAATAGTACTGAACCGGCTGAAGCGTTACTTCGTCACGGTACAGCCCGACAAACCCCACGCGCGCCGCTGGAACCAATTCCAAAACGCCATCAAGCAACCCGTTTCCCGCGCGCAGGATGGAAATCAAAGCAAGCTTCTTGCCATCCAGCACCGGCGCGTCCATTTCGACAAGCGGTGTTTCAATGCGTTTGGCGGTCATCGGCAGATTGCGCGTCGCCTCATAGGCCAAAAGCTGACTGATCTCGCGCAGCAGTTGGCGGAAGCTCTTGGTCGAAGTGTCCTTCTCGCGCATGATCGTCAGCTTGTGCTGCACCAAGGGGTGCGTCACCACCGTCAGATGCGGAATGTCAGTCGCAGTTTCAGTCATCTGTCGGCTCCAGCTTCTTGATCAGTCTCTCTCGCGTCACAGCATCGCAAAACGCAGATTGCGCCGCAGTCATGTTTATGGCGCGGAAATCGTCATCCTGCCACCCGAATGTCTCTGCCAGATGGTCGTACTCATCCGTCATGCTCGTATGGAAAAATGGTGGATCGTCGGTTGATACGGTCACCTTAACGCCGGCATCGCGTAGCTTCTGGATCGGATGGCCATTCCATGCGCCATATACGCCAAGGGCCACGTTGGATCCCGGGCAGACCTCTAGCGTAATGCCGTCTTCAACCAGCCGTTCAACCAGCGCAGGGTCGTCAATCGCCTGTACCCCGTGTCCGATGCGTTCCACACGCAGATGGTCCAGCGCATCTCGAACGGATGCCGGACCGCCCCATTCTCCCGCATGAGCGGTCAGCCGCAAACCGGCTTCGCGTGCCAGATCGAAGCTCCATGCAAAATCACGCTTTTGCCCCATACGTTCGTCACCGGCCAACCCAAAGCCCACGATCCAGTCCCCAGCGGTTTCAGCAGCGCAAAGAGCCGTGTCTTTCGCCTGATCGGGCCCGAAATGGCGCACAGCCGTCACGATCCCACGCAAGATGGTTCCGAATTGCGCCTCTGCTTGGTCCGCGGCTTCCTGCATCGCTGCCAGATACTCCCGCCAAGCTGACACATCGCCCTTTCCGCAGAAATCCGGAGCAAGGAATGTTTCTGTGTAGAGGATGCCTTGCTCCGCCTGTTCCTCCAGAACCGCGAGCGTCAGGCGGTAATAGTCTTCCGGGGTGGACAGTACCGATGTTGCCACCTCATACACCTTCAGGAACTGGGCGAAGTCACCAAAAGCATATCCGCCCTGCACGTCAAAAGCCCGCGCAATATCAACCTTCTTTTCTTTGGCCAGCCCGCCAATGAAGGATGGCGGGGCTGCGCCCTCCAGGTGCAGATGCAGTTCGATGCGGTTCAGATCAGTCACAGAAAGCTGTCTCCGGGGCCGGTGTTGCTAAGTCCGAGATGCGCTGCAACAGATGCAGCAACATCCACGAAATTTCGCTGCCCGCGATACCCCAGCATATCCCGCCCCGCAATGCAGCCAATGACCGGTACCTGTTCGCGTGTGTGGTCCGTCCCGCGCCAGGTCGGATCATTGCCGTGGTCGGCTGTTATTAACAGCAAATCGTCAGATCGCATCTTGCTGACCAACTGGGGCACATGCGCGTCGAACCACTCCAGCGCCGCTGCATATCCCGACACGTCGCGTCGGTGACCATAAAGGCTGTCGAATTCCACGAAATTCGCGAAAATAAGACTGCCGTCTTCAGAGGTATCGAGGACATCAAGCAGATGCTCCATCAGTGTCGCATCATCGCCCTTGCGCACATCGGTGATACCTTGTCCCGAGAAGATATCCTTGATCTTGCCGATTGCATGAACCTTTCGCCCATCCGCCTGCGCCCAGTCACACAGCGTCGGCTTCGGTGGCGCAATGGCGTAATCGCGGCGGTTGGTTGTGCGGGTAAATCCTTCAGTCTCATTGCCAACGAAGGGCCGCGCGATGACACGCCCAACCTTCATCTTGTGCAATGTAGGAGCGAGGTCTTCGCAGAGGCGCAAGAGACGATCCAACCCGAAGGCATCTTCATGCGCAGCGATCTGAAAGACGCTGTCGGTCGATGTGTAGCAGATCGGCCAACCGGTGCGAAGATGCTCGGCGCCCAGCCGCGAAACAATCTCGGTTCCCGATGCGTGGCAATTGCCCAAAACCCCATCGACGTCGGCTGTCTTGCAAACCTCTTCGACCAAGTCAGCCGGGAAGGCGGGCTCGGCTTTCGGAAAGTAATGCCAGTCCCATGGAACAGGCACGCCTGCCAGTTCCCAATGTCCCGACGGTGTGTCCTTTCCCTGCGAATGTTCCCGCGCCACCGCCCAGAACGCGCCTTTTTGGGTCGGTTCCGGCCATGTGTCCAGCCCGCCAGGTGCGGGATCAACGGCGAGACGCATCGACTCGCCCAGCCCCATGCGGGCCATCGTGGTCAAGGACAAGGGGCCATGGCGACCCGTTTCCGCCTCACCAGCCGCACAGGATTGGGCGATGTGGCCAAGTGTGTTCGCGCCTTCATCACCGAACTCCGCGGCATCGGGGGCGCCCCCGCAACCGACGGAGTCAAGAACGATGAGAAATGCTCTAGCCATCAAGGTACCCTGTCATGAATGAGCGATGGGGCACTGCCCTTCTCCGCAACGTGAAAGGCGGATTTAAGGGCTTGCACCGTGCGTTCGAACCCTGCCTCATCCGCAGCATGGACCATTGCAAGCGGCACATCGGTGCCCACCCCCTGCCCCAAACTCGCCACGTCGGTCAGCCCCACGGCCGGATTGATCGCATCAGCGGGCTTGCGACGCCCCCCGCCCAGTTCCAGCACGATCTGACCTAAAGCGGTCCCGTCGATAGCTGCCACCACGCCGGCGCTATCAGGATAAACCGGACGGACCACCCCGGCAGCAGGCAGATACGCGCTGGACCGTTCGACGACATCAGTTGGGCCGCCAAGCCCATGCACCATCTCGGCAAACTTCTCGGCTGCATGCCCACTGTGCAAGGTGTCAAGCGCACGTCTTGCCCCCGCTTCCGCGGTGTCGGACATACCGCCCAACACCATCAATTCGCCGCACAGCACCAAGCTGAGTTGGCAAAGACGTGATTGCGGTTGCGGATCGGTCAGGACATTCAGCACCTCGGCGATCTCGACCGCATTGCCGACAGCAGGTGCCAAGGGTTGATTCATGTCGGTGATCAGTGCGCGGGTGGGCGTGCCCGCCGCATTGGCGACCTCCACCAAGGAACGGGCCAACGCCGAAGCATCTTCACGTGATTTCATAAACGCACCGGTACCACCCTTGACATCCAACACCATCGCATCCGCACCCGTGGCCAGTTTCTTGGACAGGATTGATGCAGTGATCAGTTCCTGACTATCGACGGTCGAGGTGTGATCGCGCAGCGCGTAAAGCCTTTGATCAGCTGGCGCGATTTCTGCACTGGCCCCGACAATGGCACAGCCGATCTGCGTGACCATCCGGCGCAGCGTCTCTTCCGACATGTCGGTTGAAACGCCCGCAATAGCTTCCAGCTTGTCCAGCGTACCGCCCGTATGTCCAAGCCCTCGGCCAGATAGGAACGGCGCATAGGCCCCCAGCGCGGCAAGCATGGGCGCAATCACCAGCGATGTAGCATCGCCCAGCCCCCCTGTCGAATGCTTGTCCAGCACCGGCCCAGGCAGATCCCAACGCAACACATGGCCGCTATCGCGCATGGCGCGGGTCAGTGACGCCGTTACGCCGGCGCTCAACCCTGCCTTGCACACAGCCATCGCAAAGGCCGCGCCCTGAGCATCCGATACCTCGCCAGAAGCAAGCCCGTTCGCAAAGGCCGACATATCCGCATCATCGAGCGTCTCGCCGCGCCGCAGCTTGCCCAATATGCGTTTGGGATCCATGGCGTCAGGCCCGCTCCATGTCTGCGGTGACGAATGCCCCCGGCAGAAGATCCGCGACAGTCGTGTGGTATTCCGTGCCCTCAGTCGTCGCCAGTGTCACTGGCACATCGCCCACCGCGAACTCGGACAGCTTCTGGCGGCATCCGCCACACGGCGGAACCGGGCGCGGCGCATCCGCCACGACATACACTTCGGTCACTTTCGTTTCACCTGCCGCAATCATTGCGGCAATCGCACCGGCCTCGGCACAGGTGCCTTCCGGGTAAGCCGCGTTTTCGACATTCACGCCGCTGAAGACGGCACCACTACCGGACTTTACAACCGCGCCCACTTTGAACCCTGAGTAGGGCGCATAGGCGTTCAGTCTGACCTTGAGGGCGGCATCGCGCAGATTCATTCCAGTGCTCCGACTCTTATCGTTTCGGACGATTCTGGTGCTGTCTGTCCGATGATGCAAGCAGGTGGTTCGTCGAAATGCGAACAATCCGGGGCTGTTGTCCCCGACTTACGCAGTGTAGTTACAGCGCAGGAGACAGGTGGAGAGACAAGAATGTCCGACGATCGGCACGACGCCCTGAAGCAGGCAGCGCTGAATTATCACGAATTTCCGAAACCCGGTAAGTTGGAGATCCGCGCGACCAAGCCGCTTGCCAATGGTCGTGACCTGTCGCGCGCCTATTCACCGGGCGTGGCCGAGGCCTGTATCGAAATCCAGAACGACCCTGTCAACGCCAGCCGATTTACATCGCGCGGCAATCTGGTGGCGGTCGTATCGAATGGTTCGGCCGTGCTTGGACTGGGCAATATCGGTGCACTGGCATCCAAGCCCGTGATGGAAGGCAAGGCCGTCCTGTTCAAGAAATTTGCCAATATCGACTGTTTTGATATCGAACTCGACGCCTCCGATCCCGAGCGCATGGCCGACATTGTCTGCGCGATGGAGCCAACCTTCGGCGCGATCAACCTTGAAGACATCAAGGCTCCGGACTGCTTCATCGTCGAAGAAATCTGCCGCAAGCGGATGAACATCCCTGTCTTCCATGACGACCAGCACGGCACGGCAATTGTCGTCGGCGCCGCGGCGACCAACGCATTGCAGGTCGCAGGTAAGTCGTTCGAGGACATCAAGGTCGTCTCCACCGGCGGCGGCGCTGCCGGTATCGCCTGTCTGAACGTGTTGCTGAAGCTTGGCGTGAAGCGCGAAAACGTTTGGCTGTGTGACATCGAGGGGCTTGTCTATGAGGGCCGCAGCTCGGACATGACCCCGCAAAAAGCGACATTCGCGCAAGCGTCGGACAAGCGCACTCTGGACGATGTGATCGAAGATGCAGATCTGTTTCTGGGGCTGTCGGGGCCAGGCGTCCTGAAGCCCGAGATGGCCGCGAAAATGGCCGAACGTCCGATCGTCTTCGCGCTCGCCAACCCGACGCCAGAAATCATGCCAGATCTGGTGCGCGAGGTAAAACCGGACGCGATCATCGCCACGGGGCGCTCCGACTTCCCGAATCAGGTGAACAACGTTCTGTGCTTCCCGTTCATCTTCCGTGGCGCTCTGGACGTCGGTGCTACCGAGATCAACGACGAAATGCAGCTGGCATGCATCGACGGCATCGCAAAACTCGCCCGCCAGACCACCAGCGCCGAAGCCGCTGCGGCCTATCAGGGCGAACAACTGACATTTGGTCGCGACTACCTTATCCCGAAACCGTTTGATCCGCGCCTTATGGGCGTGGTTGCCACATCCGTGGCCGAGGCCGCTATGAAGACCGGGGTGGCGACTCGTCCGCTGGACGACATCGCAGCCTACAAACAGAACCTCGACGGGTCCGTCTTCAAATCCGCTATGCTGATGCGGCCGGTGTTCGAGGCCGCGCGCCAGTCAGCCCGACGGATCGCATTTGCAGAAGGTGAGGATGAGCGTGTGCTCCGTGCCGCTCAAGCGGTTATTGAAGAAACGTCAGAGGTTCCAATCCTAATCGGCCGTCCCGAGGTCATCGAAACCCGCTGTGAACGTGCAGGGTTGGCCATTCTTCCCGGTCGCGATTTCGAGGTCGTTAACCCTGAAAATGACGCCCGCTATCGTGATTACTGGACGACCTACCTGCAGTTGATGGAACGCCGCGGGATCACTCCCGATCTTGCCCGCGCCATCACACGGACCAACACCACCGCAATCGGTGCGATCATGGTGCATCGCGAAGAGGCTGACAGCCTGATCTGCGGGACGTTCGGCCAGTACCTGTGGCATCTTAAATACATCAACCAGATCCTCGGAACCAAGGAGAAGCAGCCCGTGGGCGCGCTGTCCCTTATGGTGCTCGAAGGCGGCCCGCTGTTCATAGCAGACACGCAGGTCAACCAGACACCCACCCCGCAGCAGATCGCGGAAACGGTCATCGGTTGCGCGCGGCACGTCCGCCGGTTCGGGTTGGAACCCAAGATCGCGTTGTGTTCGCATAGCCAGTTCGGCGATCTGGATTGTGAAACCGGGCTTCGGATGCGTGAAGCGATGGAAATCCTCGATTCCGCCACGCGCGACTTTGCATATGACGGCGAGATGCATGTGGATTCTGCGCTCGATCCGGACGTGCGCCAAAGGATATTCCAAAGCAGCCGTTTTGACGGCGCCGCTAACGTGCTGGTCATGGCCAATACGGACGCAGCATCGGGTCTGCGCAACATCCTTAAGGCTAAGGCCAACGGCCTGGAGGTCGGCCCGATACTGATGGGCATGGGGAACCGCGCGCATATCGTCACGCCTTCGATCACGACGCGCGGACTGCTGAACGTTTCTGCAATAGCGGGCACCCCCGTGACGCATTACGGCTGAACCGTTGGGTAGTTATTGTCTCTGCGGCACAGGTTCGCTGGGCCGCGGAGGCGTCACCGCTTTGGCAACAACACTGCCATTGAGAAAGCTGCCGTCGAACCTGTGCCGCACCCGTCGCCGCGTTTCTCGCCGTCGTTCTGCCGGGTTTTCCGTGGACCGCGATCAATCTGCAAGCTTCAACTCGTCGCACGACGTCACGCGTCAGTGCTACCAGACGTGTGAAAGACCCGTCAGCGACCAGCATTGTGACTTGCCCAAGGAAGATTGAGCACGCTTGCCCCGCAGGTCGCGACCCGCATAGTCTTTCCCGCAGGGAGGACAATGTATGGGCTACAAGGACGTGTATGCGGATTGGCTGGCCGATCCGGAAGCATTCTGGCTGAAACAGGCCGAAGCGGTTGACTGGATCAGGTCGCCCACGCGCGCGCTGTTCGATGGGGACACCCCGTTCTACGAGTGGTTTTCTGACGCGCAGGTGAATACCTGCTGGAACGCGTTAGACCGGCATGTGGCCGCCGGTCATGGGGACCGGACCGCTGTGATCCATGACAGCCCCGTTACGGGCACGAAGTCTAGACTGACCTATGCGCAGTTGCTTGACCGCGTCGCCCGGCTTGCCGGTGCGCTGCAAGCGCGCGGTGTCACTAAGGGCGATACGGTCGTGATTTACATGCCGATGGTGCCCGAAGCCCTGATCGCGATGCTGGCCTGTGCGCGGATCGGGGCGATCCACTCGGTTGTCTTCGGCGGCTTCGCGGCTCGGGAACTGGCGGCGCGGATCGAAGACGCCCAACCCAAGGCGATCCTGGCCGCATCTTGCGGGATCGAACCAAGCGGGATTGTCCGATACAAGCCGCTGCTCGACGAGGCGATCGAAATCGCCGCACATGACCCCGAATTCTGCGTCATTGTGGAGCGCCCGCAATTCATACCGGACATGACTAGTCCGAGAGACATCGACTGGCAAAGCTTCGTTCAGGATGCCGAAGCGGTCGATTGCGTGGCCGTTGCTGGAAACGACCCGCTCTATATCCTCTACACCTCCGGCACGACGGGTAAGCCGAAGGGGGTTGTCCGGCACAATGGTGGGCACCTCGTCGCGCTGGCGTGGACCATGCGCAGCATCTATGACATCCAGCCGGGTGAGGTTTTCTGGACGGCCTCCGACGTTGGCTGGGTCGTCGGTCACAGCTATATCTGCTACGGTCCGCTGGTGAATGGCAGCACCACCGTGGTTTATGAAGGCAAGCCCGTGGGAACGCCCGATGCCGGAGCGTTCTGGCGCGTCATCGAAGAACACAAGGTTAAGGCGCTTTTCACCGCACCGACCGCCTTTCGGGCAATCCGGCGTGAAGACCCTGAGGGCGCTTTGATCGAGAAACACGATCTGTCATCTCTCAAGGCACTTTATCTGGCGGGTGAGCGCGCAGACCCGACGACGATTGACTGGGCCACACGGAAGTTGAACGTCCCGGTTATCGATCACTGGTGGCAGACGGAAACGGGTTCAGCAATCTGCGCCAACCCGATTGGGATCGAGCAACTGCCGATCAAGCCCGGCTCACCCACAGTGCCCATGCCCGGACATTCAATCGAAGTGCTCGGCGAAGACGGTGAACCCGTGACATCTGGCCAACTCGGCGCCCTTGCGATCCGCCTGCCCCTTCCACCTGGCACCCTGCCCGGCTTGTGGCGCGCACCGGATCGCTACCAACAAGCCTATCTGTCCCGCTTTCCCGGCTATTACGAGACCGGCGATTCAGGCTTCGTGGATGAGGATGGCTACGTCTACATCATGTCGCGCACCGACGACGTGGTGAACATTGCGGGACATCGACTGTCCACGGGCGCAATGGAGGAGGTCTTGGCCACTCATCCCGACGTCGTGGAATGCGCGGTAATCGGCGTCAGCGACAAGGTGAAAGGCCAGCGCCCCATCGGCCTTCTATGCCTCAGCACGTCATGCATTCGCGAGCCGTCCGATGTCGCCACCGAGGTCATCGACCTGGTCAGAAAGGAAATCGGCCCAGTGGCGTCTTTCAAGACAGCGATTGCCGTGAAGCGCCTGCCGAAAACCCGGTCAGGAAAAATCCTGCGGTCAGCGATGGCCAAACTGGCCGACGGAGAAGATCCAGCCATACCGCCCACCATCGACGACCCCGCCATCATTGACGAGATCAGGCAGGCGTTCCAAAACGCAGGCGTCCTGAAACGGCCCTAAACGAACTGTTCACGCAGTAACCGTTCCTCCAGCCCGTGACCCGGATCGAACAGCAGGCGGTGCGTGACTGCCGTTTCGCAGTGAATGTTGACAGCAATCACGTCGCGCACAGATCGCCCGTCCGCATCGGCCATGACCGGACGCTTCTTGTGGTTCAAGACTTCGAAGCGGACATGCGCCGTCTTAGGGAGAAGCGCTCCGCGCCAGCGCCTAGGACGGAAAGCCGACATTGCGGTCAGTGCCAACACATCCGCACCGATTGGCAGGATTGGCCCATGGGCGGAGTAGTTGTAGGCTGTCGACCCCGCTGGCGTGCAAAGCAGGGCACCGTCACAGACCAACTCGTCCATGCGTTCGCGTCCGTCGACAAAAATCTTCAGCTTCGCCGCCTGTGGTCCGGCGCGCAGCAACGACACCTCGTTGATCGCAAGTGCGTCATGCGTTGACCCGTCGGCGCGCTCTGCGCGCATGAACAGCGGGTTGACGAGCGCCTCTTCGGAATTGGCAAGGCGTTTCAGCAGGTCGTCGGGCGAATAGGCATTCATCAGAAAACCGACTGTACCGCGGTTCATGCCATAGACGGGGATGTTCAATTCTTGCGTCTCGTGAAGGGTGGACAACATGAACCCGTCGCCGCCGAGCGCCACGATCACATCGGCCTTCGCTGGATCAACCTCACCGTAACGTTCAATCAATTCCATACGCGCCTGTTCCGCGACCAATTCGCCACTGGATACGAATGCGAGCTTCCGTGCTGCAATCATTGCTGTCCTCCGCTTCCCCTTGGACATCGCGCGCCGAAACGTAAAACACAAGCGGAACCCGTCACCAACGGGGCTTTCGCAAATGGGTGCGATTGGGTAGAGAGACCGCGACGAGAGATTGCGCTCTCACCCCCAGAGAAGGGAGATCCCCATGAACGCACCCCAAGCAGATTCCGGTTTCTTCACCCAAAGCCTCGGTGACCGCGATCCAGAAATCTTCGCCGCCGTGACCAAGGAACTTGGTCGCCAGCGCAACGAGATTGAACTGATCGCGTCGGAGAACATCGTCAGCCGCGCCGTCATGCAGGCGCAAGGCACTGTTCTGACAAATAAATATGCCGAAGGCTATCCCGGTCGCCGTTACTATGGTGGCTGCGAGTATGTGGACATCGCCGAAAACCTGGCGATTGATCGCGCCAAGCAGCTCTTCGGGTGTGACTTCGCCAATGTGCAACCCAATTCTGGCAGCCAGGCGAACCAGGGTGTCTACACCGCACTTCTGCAACCGGGTGATACGATTCTCGGGATGAGCCTTGATGCGGGTGGTCATTTGACCCACGGCGCGAAGCCCAACCAATCGGGCAAATGGTTCAACGCGGTTCAGTACGGTGTGCGCCGTCAGGATCAGCAGATCGACTACGACCAGATCCAGGAACTCGCGACCGAACACCAACCCAAGTTGATTGTCGCCGGAGGCTCTGCCATTCCGCGCCAGGTGGATTTTGCCAAGATGCGTGAGATCGCGGACAGCGTGGGCGCATACCTAATGGTGGACATGGCACATTTCGCGGGCCTCGTCGCAGGCGGCCAGCACCCCTCGCCCTTCCCGCATGCCCATGTCGCAACCACGACCACGCACAAGACGCTTCGCGGCCCGCGCGGCGGCATGATCCTGACCAACGACGCCGACATCGCGAAGAAGGTGAATTCAGCGATTTTCCCCGGCATTCAGGGTGGCCCGCTGATGCATGTCATTGCAGCGAAGGCCGTCGCCTTTGGCGAGGCGCTGCGCCCTGAATTCAAGGACTACGCCGCGCAGGTCGTGAAAAATGCGCAAGCCATGGCCGACCAGTTGATGAAGGGCGGTTTGGACATCGTCACCGGCGGCACCGACACGCACGTCCTGCTGGTGGACCTGCGTCCCAAGGGCGTGAAGGGCAACGCAACCGAAACCGCACTGGGACGCGCCAACATCACCTGCAACAAGAACGGCATTCCGTTCGACCCCGAAAAACCGATGGTGACCTCCGGTGTTCGTCTGGGTACCTCCGCTGGCACAACCCGCGGCTTTTCAGAGGTTGAATTCCGCCAGATCGCGGACTGGATCGTCGAAGTCGTCGACGGGCTGGCCAAGAACGGCGAAGAAGGCAACGCCGATGTCGAAGCGGCCGTGAAGGCGAAGGTTCTCAAGCTCTGCGATCAGTTCCCGCTGTATCCGGGACTGTAAGACATGATCGGGCCGGACTCAGTTCGGCCCGATCCGCCCCGTGACCGTCAGAACGGCTACAATCAGCCCCGCCAGCACGATAAAATTGAACGCGATCTCGGCGACAATGCCGATAACGCGACCTTTGCGCCGATCGTCCGGGTCGATTCCATCGAGAAAATCCCGACAAATCTGGATCGAGTGCTTCACACGCCCCTCATCGACCTGCATCGCCAACTTGGGGTGACCTGACATCTGTTCGATCTTGACCAGATAGCGCCCCGCTTTTCGGACACGTCGCGGCAGGTCACGGCCCGCCCTGTGCAAACGCTTCTCCAACCCATTACCGGAAGAACCGAGCTTTCTGTGCAGAAGCTCGCTGAGCTGCTGGTTGGCTTTCTGGATGTCAATCTGCGCCATGGTTCCTCCGACGCGCAGAACATCTGTGAAAGGACGCAGAAAGGCAAGACAGCTCGGTTGACAACCTTGGACCACACAGGCGAAATCGCGGCAAATCTGAGAGGTCATCGTGCTCAACTGCATCATTCACGGAGAAGCCCGGCAGGATGTCGTGCCCCTTCTGGTCGTCCACGGCTTGTTTGGCTCTGCTCGCAACTGGGGGGTGATCGCCAAGCGGTTGTCCGATCAGCGGCAGGTGATCGCGGTTGACATGCGCAACCATGGTGACAGCGACTGGAAAGATGGCCACAGCTATTTCGACCTTGCCGACGATTTGGCGGAGGTCATCAACGCACATGGCACGAAGATGGATGTGCTGGGACATTCCATGGGCGGAAAGGCGTCCATGGTTCTTGCTACGGCGCATCCGGAATTGCTGCGCAAGTTGATCGTCGCGGACATAGCCCCCGTTACCTATAGCCACACCCAAATGCCGATAATTGACGCGATGCGATCCGTCGATCTGGATCGGATCAAGACACGGGGCGACGCAGACAGCCAGTTGCAGAACATCATTCCCGAACGCGCTGTACGCGCTTTCATCCTGCAGAACCTCGATCCGAAGTCGAAATCATGGCGGCTGAACCTTGATGTGCTTGCTCGGGACATGCCCAGGATCATCGGCTTTCCGGACATTGACGGGGTCTTTGACGGCCCAACGCTGTTCCTGTCAGGCGGCGCATCCGATTACGTCCAGCGCGAGCATCGCAGCAAAATCACGAAGCTGTTTCCACAGGCAAAGTTCGTTAAAATTCCTGGCGCGGGGCATTGGCTTCACGCCGAGAAACCGCGCGAGTTTGAAGCGACTGCGCGGGTTTTTCTCAGCAGTTAAACCTCGGGCGTACCGGGATCGAACACCGGATTGTCGGCCTTTTCGATCTTTCTTTCATCCCAATGTGGATCGTGGCGCTTGATACGACGGCTAATCAAGAAGCTGATCGGGTAGGCGAGCACAAGACCCAGAACGATTGCACCAAACACGGTGACGTAACCGGTCCATCCGAGCAATAGCACGACAAGGACAAAGGTCAGCGTCAACACCGTCGACGTCATCATCGTGATATAAAGACTCAGGCGGTCCATCGGAACTCTCCTTTGGTCTATCAACGCGTGATGACGGCGGAGGGTTCCGACACTGCCCTGCATTAGCGCATGTCGAGCGCCGCCATATATAGTTCCAGAACGGCTTCCTGTTCCGCTATCGTATCAGGATCCTGTTTGCGGCGGCGTACAATCGCGCGGATTGCCGTGGTATCGAAGCCTCGGCCTTTCAACTCGGCATAAACTTCCTTGATCTGCTCAGCGACTTCCTTCTTCTCGACTTCGAGACGCTCGATACGTTCCACGAAAGAACGCAGCTCGGCGCCGGTGACGCTTTGGGGATCGGTTTCGACGACGGACATTTTGCCTCCTGACACTGCTCAACGGGGTATTTTGCAGACATTCTCCTACCCTTGGAAAACCCGTGTCGCAAGCGGCGCAGATGTTGCGTCCACCAATACAAGCCGGTAGAGGCAAGCGACAGGAGGGCCCGGAATGCAATTTCTCATCTGGATCGGCGCGGCAATGTCGCTCATCGGCATGGCGGGTATCATCGGGTGTATCTCTACGGTCGCGAAAGCACGCAAAACCAGTACCTCCGACGAGGAACTGCGCGTGGCACTCCAGCAGGTCGTCCCCCGCAATCTGTTCGCCCTGCTGATTTCAGCTATCGGTCTGATCTGCGTTGTTCTTGGTATCGCGTTCGGCTGAGACCTCAGACGGGCACGTTATCAAACTGCTGTTCGATCAGGTCACCCTCGACGCGCCGCAATTCCAGCCGCAAATGACGGGACGTACTCGCATCACCTGCTGGTACGTCGAGCGCAATACGGCGCAGTCGGTCAACAAGCATCGCAAGTTCGCTCGCGCTGGCATCCCGCGCCGAATCTTCGATTTCATGAATCTGATGTAGGATCCTCTCGGACATCACGTGCTCCTCCCCAGTAGCAACACCTTTTCGAAAGTATGCCACAGAATCAGTAAAACGCAGATGACAACCGGCTTACTTTGGCTCTTGCGGCGCTTTGGCGCCGAATGTGTTATGGACCAATAAACGCAGACAGGTTAAACCAGTTCCATGGATATACGCGCCCTTTCCGACAACTATGCGGTTTCGCCACAGATCGAACCGCATGACATTCCGCTGGTCAAGGAAGCGGGATTTACCACGGTCATTTGTAACCGCCCTGATGCGGAAGTTCCTGTTGAGTTGCACGCCATCGCGATGCGAACCGCGATTGAGGCGGCAGGGCTGCGTTTTGTTGAGAACCCGGTCTCTCCCGGTGCCATGACGCTCGACAACGTGGCCACCCAGCGTGACGCGATGGCTGCGGCAGACGGGCCGGTTCTTGCTTATTGCGCGTCCGGAAATCGTTCATCTATCGTTTGGTCGTTGGTGAAGGCACCGGACATGGCGTTAGATGAAATTCTGGCCGCAACCACACGTGCGGGTTACGACCATTCAGGGCTGCGCGCACAGTTTGAAGCTTTCGCGTCTCAGTCCGACTGAACCGCTGTCAGTACCGCCGAGGGTGCGCTCGCTTCGTCAATCTCGAGGTCGGTGTAGCGAGAATCTTCGTCGCCCACCGCCTCGGCCCGCAGCTTTACGGAACGACAACCGCACGTTTGGCCTAAACGAGCCGTCGCGATCACTTCGCCACCGCTTCCAACCAGCGTAAGATGAGCCAGGGCTCTGCTCGGCAAAGGCAGGCTGTCTCCGGGCTTCAGTTCGGCAACGCGAGCAATTGGCAGATGGTAACGGTGCAGAACCGCCTCGATCGGAACGTCGCTTCCCATTAATGCGGCTTCGATGACAGCGGTTCCCGACATTTCGGCGGGCTTTGCAACCCCACCTCGGTTGACAGGCCTGGCCCTTTCGGGGATCGCCAAGCCAATCATGCCTTGCCGGATATGACCCAACTCGACGTCAACCTGTGCCAAGCGATACGGGACATCGGTCAATAGATGCGGGATTTGTTTCAGATCACCAACGTATGTTCCCGAGGTTAGTACGGGCGCGGAATAAATACCGGGGTGTTCGGACAGGATTGTGGTGGTTCCCCCGACGACAGACGCAAAGAATCGTTCTGTCAAATGCGCCTCCGTAGCCGTCGGCATACGGTCGGGCAATTCATCGCGTTCGATCCTGCCTGTGGTCATTGCCCCGATAAGCCCGGCGAGAACCTGCCGGTCCGCGACGATAAGCCCCTTTGTCTCCGATCCATCCCTCAAGCCAAACACAAGACTGAAGTCCGTGATTTGGTCAGCTAGTTGTTCCAAAGATAAGCTATACTCTGACTGATTGGCCACTTCTGCGCTTACAGGCAGCAGGTAGTGCGCCACTTTCAGCACGCTTTGTCGCAACGCTTGGGAAATCGAGACGGTGCCAGACTCCGGCTCCGCTTTCCCGTGTCTTGCCTTCCGACGCATCAAGCTTCTGTGCAAGTGTTCCATGTTCCGCGACCATGTTCTGCGAGTCGCGACCACACTGCATAGCGATGGTTACCAACACCTGAAGCGGCTAGGCTTGCAGCGCAGTTTTTGGAATGATCACCCGAAATGCTGCTCCGCCCTGACCTGGCAGATAGGAGATGGAGCCGCCCATCTTGTTCATGATTTCTCGGCAAATCGCGAGCCCAAGCCCCGCGCCACCGGCAGAGGACTGATCGCTCAGTCGGGAGAACTTCTCGAAGATCAGCGGCTCGCTACGCGCTGGTATTCCGCGGCCATTATCAACAAAATCCGCAATGATTTCGTCGCTGCGCTGCTGAACACGGATTTGCAGCTTAGGATCATCGGCCTCGCAATATTTGCGCGCATTGGCGATGATGTTGATGAAAACTTGGCTCAAACGGTCCACATCTGTCACAAGTGACACCGCTTCGGCAGCAGCGCTGCGGAGTATAACCAAGTCGGACTCTCTCGCACTGCTATGCGACGCGATAACGGCCTTGTCGATCACATCGGACAGCAGTGCCTCCCGCAGATCAAGCTGCACGCCACCACGTTCCAGAACACTTAAATCCAGCAATGCATCGAGAAGCCGGGTCAAGCGCATGGCCTCGTCCAGAATGACCGTCGAATACCGAGTCCGTTCATCCGCTGACAGATTGTCTGCATCAATCAATATTTCTGCAAATGCTCGAATCGACGTCATCGGTGTGCGCAATTCATGACTGATCTGGCTAAGGAAGGAATCCTTTTGCACCGAGAGTTCAGTCAACTTGTCATTCGCCTCACGCAACTGTCGTGCCGTGCGTGCCAATTCCTTCGATTGCGCCTCCAGCTGCAAGGAGTATTCCATCATCTGCGCGGTCTCATCGGCCACCGCCATCAGGTCTTGAACCGACACTGCAGCCCCGCTCACGATCTGTCCGATCATCGCGTGCGCCGTTGCCGACCCGACCGAGCCACTGAGTTCACGCTCCAGCCGTTCAATGAAATCGGGCGTGGCATCGGGTAGATAGCCTTGCTTGCCTTGGGCGCGCGCTTCGGACTGGAACAGCGTCTGGGCCTCGGACGCACCAAGGATGCGTTGCGCCATGATCAACAGGTCTTCGGCTTCGACCTCGCTGCGAGTCCAGCCGCGCGGGTTGGACGAATAGTCGAAGACACGTACGAACTGCGCCCCCTGAAGCCGCTCGATCGGGCGGGGAAAGCTCAGAAGCGATCCGATACAGAAGAAGGCGAAATTGAAGGCGAGACTCCACATGCAGGCGTGGATGACCGGGTCTAACCCGGACAGCCCGAAAAGAGATTGCGGGCGCAGCCACGCTATTCCCCAAGGCCCAGCCTGCATCAGCGAAGTAGAATAGACGGTGCCGAGGCTTGGAAGGAACAGCGTGTAGAGCCAGACGAAAAAGCCGACTGAAACGCCCAGAACCGCACCTACACGGCTCGCGCCACGCCAGAAAATTCCGCCGAACAAAGCCGGCAGAAGCTGGACGACACCTGCAAAGCTCACCAACCCCATGGCGGCCAGTGCCTCTCCACCACCCGAATAGCGATAATACCAGTATCCAAGCGCCAATACCCCCGCGATACTGAGGCGGCGCGACATCAGAACCACCTCGCGCACGTCGCCGGACATCGTCGCCCCGACCTTTCGCGTCCTAAGCCAGACGGGAATGATTATGTGGTTCGATACCATCGTTGCCAGCGCCAGTGCCGCCACGATCACCATTGACGTGGCCGAGGACAACCCCCCCAGGAAGGCCAGCATTGCGATGGTCCCATGATCGAGCGCCAGCGGAATGGTCAGCACGAACAGATCAGGGTTGGACCCTTCGGGCAGTATGGCAAGCCCGATGACCGCAATCGGCACCACAAAGATGCTCATCATCGCGAGATACAGCGGAAAAGCCCACGAGGCGGTGAACAAATGGGATTCGTCTTCGTTCTCGACCACGAGCACCTGGAACATGCGGGGAAGGCAAAGAAATGCGGCGCCCGCCAGAAAGATTAACGCCATCCAGCGCGTGCCGTCTGTCTGCACGTCCGCAATGGGCGATGCATCGATCCGCGCCAGCATATCTGAAGGGCCATCCGCGACGAACCAAACAACGAACACGCCAACGGTCAACAGAGCCGCGAGCTTGACCAACGCTTCCAGCGCGATGGCCGTGACGATCCCGTGGTGCCTTTCATTTGCATCCAGATTGCGTGTGCCAAACAACACCGTGAAGACCGCGAGCCCGACCGCGACCCAGATCGTTGTGCCGGAATGGGCACCACTTACGCCCGTCCTAAGCCCATCCGCTGCGAAGACGCTGAAGGACAACGTGACTGACTGCAACTGAAGCGCGATATACGGCGTGCTGGCAACCACGGCGAACAGCGTGACCACCCCACCCAGGAAAGTGGACTTGCCATATCGCGAGGAAATCATATCGGCGACCGAGGTAATCCTTTGTGTGCGCCCGATCCGGATCATCTTACGCAGCACCCATAGCCATCCGATCATGACAAGTGTGGGGCCGATATAGATGGTCAGGAACTCGAGCCCAGACCGAACCGCATACCCGACTGCGCCATAGAAGGTCCACGCAGTACAGTAGATCGACAGCGACAGCGTGTAGACCCAAGGTGAACGCAACCACCCGCCCCGCCCGCGCAGTGCTCGCCGATCGGCCCAGAACGCCACAACGAACAGGATTGCAACATAGGCCAACGCCACCCCGACCAGCAGGTTGAACGGAACCATCAGCCGCCATCCTGATCAAAACTGCGGCGCGGTCCGCCGGCTCGGTCGTCATGGCGTTCCAAGGCAATGGCAATCACCGCCCCGAACGCGACCAACAGGAACCAGACGACAAACAGATAGATCGTCTGCACGGCCAGACCGGGCTGCTCGGCTTCATTCCCGAGCCCCCACAACAGCGGCATCAGAAAAAGCAACAACCCGAAAATCGGCAACATGCGCCACGCATCGACCAGCCGTCGACGGCGATAGCCCTGCCGTTCAAGGAAGATCGGGGGCCGTTCGTCGTTCATCTGTTTACCAGTGCGCGGAGTTGTTCGATCACTTCGGCATTGGAAAACGGCTTGGTCATGAAAGCGCTCGCCCCAAGCTTTTCCGCGCGTTCCTTATCCTTGGACTGCCCCTTGGCCGTCAGCATGAGCACCGGCAGATCCGCGGTCTCCGCACCATGCCGGATGTCCGACAAGATATCGAAGCCGCTTTTCTGTGGAAGCATGATGTCCAGCACAACCACATCCGGATGGTGTCGCTCGATTGCTTCACTCGCAGTGGCGCCGTTCGCGTGACAGGCAACGGACCATCCGTCGCGTTGCAATATGAAGCGTATCGCTTCGGCAATGTTCGGCTCATCCTCAATGAGCAGGACCCGATGCCCCATTCATATTCTCCTCCCCAACCCTTTTAATCATTATTGGCAGGAGTATTCTCATTTGCCCGTTCCCTGTCAAAACTAACCGTCAAGATGGATGGTTCACGCCGCGCAAGGCAGTCGTTGACGCGACACATCCGGCAGGTTGTACCTACCAACCTGCGCGGAGCCTTCCTGTCTTCGTCGCGCAGCACCAGCATGTAGGACCGCACGTTCCGTCCTGCAGCAAGCCCACGCGGGTAGTCAACTGTAGCCACGGCATGGGCCATGAAGGTCTCTTCCCCATCATTGAGACGCAGCAGGGTTTGCACGGGCACAGAAGGTTGAGCCAGGGCATCATAAAGTGGCCACAAAGCAC
Source organism: Qingshengfaniella alkalisoli (assembly GCF_007855645.1). GTDB lineage: Bacteria > Pseudomonadota > Alphaproteobacteria > Rhodobacterales > Rhodobacteraceae > Qingshengfaniella > Qingshengfaniella alkalisoli. The sequence continues at coordinate 391,527 of NZ_CP042261.1, read as the reverse complement.
ATCCCGCACCAAATCGCGGCGGGACAAAGGAGTCATGGGATTTGCGCAAGATGAAGGCGCCAGAGGCGTCACATCCGATCAGGCCCGTTTCCTTGCCTCCCGAACGCGGCAACAAGACCGCCGCTCGCCGTAGCATCGTGCCCAGATCCACACCGGCCCGGCGCGCGAGGACCACCGGATCCAACTGAGAGCCCTCAAGTAGCGCTACAAACGACGTTTCCGGCAACCGTTCAACATCCCGCGCGTACTGCTCCAGGTGGCTAATCAAGAGGTCGCGGACGCCCCGTTCCATCTGTGCGGCATCGGCGTATTCGGGCGTTTCGTCCAGTGTCCCCCCTTGTTCCAGCCCCGCCAGAAAATGACCGGTCGCATCCAGATAAGCGTCCAACTCATCCTGCGGTGTCAACCGGTTCCGTTGAGGGTTCTCACGCGCATCCAGATAAAGTGCCAGTTTCGCAGATGTCCGTGCAAGTTCCGCGCTATCCGTATCGAGGTTCCGGTGGAAGCGGTCCTGCCAGTTGCGGTCAAGATCATCAGTTTCAGCCAAAATCGTTGCCGTCGACCGGATCGCGGACACCTTTGACAGAACCTCATGCAGCGCGTCAGAAAGCACGGGGTCGTGCCCCAGGCGGTCGCTCAACGCGGCAACGCGGTGTTCAAGCGCGGTGATGTGTCGCTGACGCTCCGCCAAGGTGTGCGCCCAGCCCGGAAAGCGACCGATGAATTCATCAATCCGCGCGGTTTCGGCTTGCGCCATCCGGTCTGCGGTGGCCGCAGAATTGAGCTCATCCACAAGCCGAGCCTCGGCACCCTCGCTCAACAAGGAAACATCAGTGTCCAGCGCCTTGGCTAATCGGACGAGCAGTTTGCCGCCAATCTTGCGCCGGTTGTGTTCGATCAAGTTCAGATAGGGAGCCGATATCTCGGCAACCCGTGCGAGCTCGATCTGCCGCAACCCCAGTGCCAGCCTGCGCTCACGAATACGCGTACCTATCAGCGTAGCGGTCATCGTTCCGGCACGAACCCGCGCGCATCACGACCTTGCCGCAACCGCAAGATAATAACTTTACAAGACATGAACTATCTCCCGTAATTTGTTTACACTATATTTTCTGTTTTCCAAAGACTTATTGCTCGGTTTTCCATCTGCCCTGAATAATGAAGACGCGCTGTAAAGGTGCCGGGCCGCGGGGAGGCGGTTCGAAAATCAACATGGGAGGATTTCATGTCCAAGACCGATCTCACACGCCGTGGCGTGCTGAAAACGGGAACCATTGCGGGTGCCGGCCTTGCCGTGCCCACGATCTTCACCGCCCAATCTGCGCGGGCTTTCACCAACGAGCCGACCGGCGACACCGTGACACTGGGCTTCAATGTGCCACAAACCGGTCCCTATGCAGATGAGGGTGCTGACGAGTTGCGTGCATTCGAGTTGGCAGTCGAACACCTGAACGGTGGCGGTGATGGCGGTATGATGAGCACCTTCTCGTCCAAGACGCTCGACGGTACGGGCATCATGGGCAAGAAGGTCGAGTACGTCACCGGCGACACGCAAACCAAATCGGACGCGGCCCGCGCCTCTGCCAAATCGATGATCGAAAAAGACGGCGCCATCATGATCTCCGGCGGCTCGTCTTCGGGGGTCGCCGTTGCAGTTCAGGGGCTATGTCAGGAAGCCGGTGTGATCTTCATGGCCGGTCTGACCCATTCCAATGACACCACGGGCAAGGACAAGAAGGCCAACGGCTTCCGCCACTTCTTCAACGCGTACATGTCAGCAGCGGCGCTCGCCCCCGTGCTGAAGAACCTCTACGGCGATGACCGCGCGGCCTATCACCTGACCGCCGACTATACTTGGGGCTGGACGCAGCAGGAGTCGATCCAGGCGGCGACCGAGGCAATTGGCTGGCAAACGATCAACAACGTCCTGACACCCTTGGCCGCGACGGATTTCTCGTCCTATATCGCGCCGGTACTGAACTCCGGCGCGGATGTGCTGGTTCTGAACCACTACGGCGGCAACATGGTCAACTCGCTGACGAACGCCGTGGAATTCGGACTTCGCGACAAATCGGTAAACAACAAGAACTTCGAAATTGTCGTGCCGCTCTACTCCGAACTCATGGCACGCGGTGCGGGCAATAACATCGCGGGTATCCCCGGATCGCAGAACTGGGACTGGAAGCTACCTGATGAGGGCACGAAGGCTTTCGTTAAATCCTTCGGCGAAAAATACGGCTTCCCGCCGAGCCAGGCGGCGCACACCTGCTACGCCCAGACACTGCTTTACGCGGATGCGGTGAACCGTGCGCAGTCGTTCGATCCCTGTGCAGTGGGTGAGGCGTTGGAAGGATTCGAGTTCGACGGGCTGGGCAACGGCCCAACCCTGTATCGCGCCGAAGATCACCAGTGCTTCAAGGACGTGGTTGTCGTACGCGGCAAGGAGAACCCGGAAAACGAGTTCGACCTCGTGGAGATCGTGGAAGTCACACCCCGCGCTCAAGTCGAATACGAACCGGATCACCCGATGTTCGCTGGCGGTGCTCTCGGGTCGTGTAACCCCGGCGCATAACCAAAGGGTGCCGACCGCAAGGTCCGGCACCTTCACAACAATGATCGCCGGACGGCGCCGTAAACGCGCGGCGTCGTTCAGCGAAATTTATCCAACAGGCGAATTCAATGGACGCAATTCTGCTTCAGTTGCTCAACGGTCTTGATAAAGGATCGGCCTATGCGCTGATCGCCCTCGGCCTGACGCTGATTTTCGGCACTCTGGGCGTCGTCAACTTCGCGCACGGCGCGCTGTTCATGATCGGTGCGTTCTGCGCTGTAACACTTCAGCGGCTCCTGTCGCTCAGCTACACCGTCATTGACCCAGAAAAGAAAGACTTCCTCGGCAATCCTTTGGAGATAAAGATCCCCTATGTCGAGAAGTGGTTCGGCGAAGCCGCCGGGCAAACCATCATAGACTGGTCCGTTCCGCTGGCAGTTCTTTTCGCCATTCCGATCATGCTGTTCATCGGATTTGCGATGGAACGTGGGTTGATTAAGCATTTCTACAAGCGTCCACACGCTGACCAGATCCTTGTGACCTTTGGCCTGGCGATCGTGCTGCAGGAGATCGTGAAGTATTTCTTCGGTGCAAATCCAATCCCCACACCCGCCCCCGAAGCTTTCCGCGGATCGTTCGACTTTGGCGTTCTGCTCGGATTCGACCCGAATGTCATCATCTATCCCTACTGGCGCATGATCTACTTCGCGTTTGCCATGGTCATCATCGGCGCGGTGTTTGCCTTCTTGCAGTTTACTACATTCGGCATGGTGGTGCGCGCTGGTATGGCGGATCGCGAAACCGTCGGGCTTCTGGGCATCGACATCGATAAGCGGTTTACCCTGATGTTCGGACTGGCGGCAGCCGTCGCGGGTCTGGCAGGCGTGATGTACACGCCGATCAATTCACCAAATTATCACATGGGTATGGATTTCCTCGTGCTCAGCTTCGTCGTTGTCGTCGTCGGCGGCATGGGCAGCCTGCCCGGCGCGGTCCTGGCCGGCTTCCTGCTCGGCATTCTCGAATCCTTTGCCTCGATGAACCAGATCAAGTCGATTCTTCCCGGCATCGACCAGATCATCATCTATCTGGTGGCCATCATCATTTTGCTGACCCGTCCCCGTGGCCTCATGGGCCGCCGCGGCGTGATGGAGGAATAACCCATGCTCGGTCTCAATCGCCGTGACACGATCACCCTGATCATCGTCGCCACCCTTGCGCTATGCGCCCCTTTCATCCTGAACCCGTTTCCGGAGAACTCGTCGCTGGCGCAGTTCAACGCAGGCTATCCCGACCTGATGCAGCGCTTCGTGATCTTCGGGATCTTCGCCATCGGCTTCAACATCCTGTTCGGGCTGACCGGCTATCTGTCCTTCGGTCATGCCGCGTTTCTGGGCGTGGGCAGCTACTCGGCCGTGTGGATGTTCAAGCTGCTCAGCATGAATGTCATCCCCGCAATCATATTGTCGGTGATCATCGCTGGGCTGTTCAGCCTGCTGATCGGCTATATCAGCCTGCGACGGTCAGGCATCTATTTCTCGATTCTGACGCTGGCCTTCGCGCAGATGAGCTTCAACCTCGCCTATTCCGTTCTGACGCCGATCACCAATGGCGAAACGGGTTTGCAAGTCACGCTGAGCGACCCGCGCATCATCGGGCAGACGGCGACGGCCGATGGATCCATCCCCGTGACGAACCTGTTCGGCCTGGAAATGCGGGCGACCCACGTCATGGATATCGGCCCTTGGGCGTTCCAGTTCAACACGGGTTACTACCTGTGCGCGATCCTGATGCTGCTGGCGTTCTACCTGTCCGTGCGGCTTTTCCGCTCACCCTTTGGAATGATGCTCCGTGCGGTAAAATCGAACCAGAACCGGATGAACTATACCGGCCTGAACACCCGCCCCTATACGTTGGCCGCCTTCGTGATCTCAGGCATGTATGCCGGTCTGGCCGGTGGGTTGCTGGCATCGATGGACCCGCTGGCTGGGGCGGAGCGGATGCAATGGACAGCATCGGGCGAAGTCGTTCTGATGACCATCCTTGGTGGCGCGGGTACGCTTCTTGGGCCAGTGCTGGGTGCGGGCTTCATCAAGTATTTCGAGAACATCTTCTCCAAGATCAACGACAACGTCCTGCATACATGGTTCGCCGTACTGCCTGACGGGATGGAAGATGCGCTGGTCTTCATCGTACACCCCTTCGTCGGCAAGGGCTGGCACCTGACACTGGGCCTGCTGTTCATGCTGGTCGTGATCTTCCTGCCGGGCGGTTTGATCGAAGGCGGGCAGCGCATCGGGCGGCTGTTCAAACGCAAGCGCACCAAGAATGACGATCACGCCTCTGCGCGTCAGACGTCCCCTGCGGAATAAGGAGAAGCTTCGATGGGTATTCTCGAAGTCAAAGGCGTCAACAAGAACTTCGGTGGGCTGAAAGCATTGTCCGATGTAAACCTTTCGGTGAAGGAAAATTCGGTCCATGCGATCATCGGGCCTAACGGCGCAGGCAAATCGACGCTGCTCAACTGCCTGGTGGGCAAGCTGATCCCCGACACGGGGTCGGTGATGTTCGACAACCAGTCCGTGCTCGGTCGCAAGCCGCATCAGATCAACCAGATGGGGATCAGCCGGGTGTTCCAGACACCTGAGATTTTCGGCGACCTGACGGTACTGGAAAACGTCCTGATCCCTTGTTTTGCCAAGCGAGACGGCGCGTTCCGAATGCATGCCTTCGAGCAGGTCGGCAATGAACGGGACATGCTGCTGCGTGCCGAGACCATTCTGACTGACGTCAACATGATCGACAAACGCGACGATCATGCCGGATCATTGTCGCGCGGTGACAAGCGGCGGCTGGAAATGGCGATGTGCCTTGTCCAGAACCCCAAGCTCTTGCTGCTGGACGAACCGACGGCGGGGATGGCGCGGGCTGACACGAACAACACGATCGGTCTGCTTCGAGAGATCCGCGAAATACGCGACATCACCATGGTGATCATCGAGCACGACATGCATGTGGTGTTCTCACTCGCGGACCGGATCACGGTGCTCGCACAGGGCACCCCGTTGGTCGAGGACATCCCCGAAAAGATCAAAGGCCATCCAAAGGTGCAGGAAGCCTATCTCGGTCAGGCCCATGCTGCGTGACGAAGGACAATGACATGAACACCAGACCCGATTTTTCCCGACACGCCAATCATGCCGAAACAGCACCGGCCTATTTTTCAGCATGGGATCTGCACGCCTATTATGGCGAAAGCTACATCGTGCAGGGCGTCAGTTTTAACGTGCATGAAGGCGAGATTCTAGCACTGCTCGGTCGCAATGGCGCAGGCAAGACCTCCACGCTTCGCACCATCGCGCGCCTTGGCAACCCCGAACTGAAACACGGCGAAGTGTGGTTGGATCATCAGCCGCTTCACCGGATGAATTCTGCTCAGGCCTCTGTGTCCGGCTGCGGGTTGGTGCCCGAGGACAGGCGGATCATTCCGGGCCTGACAGTCGAGGAAAACCTGAAGCTCGCCCAGATCACACCGCCGGTCGGCTGGTCGCTGGAACGTCTCTACGAATTGTTTCCCCGTCTTGGTGAACGGCGCAAACAGGAAGGTGTGACGTTGTCGGGCGGGGAACAACAGATGCTCGCCATTGCCCGCGCACTGGCCCGTGACATCAAGTTGCTCTTGTTGGACGAACCTTACGAAGGCCTCGCTCCCGTCATCGTTCAGGAAATCGAAAAGACGCTGAACCTGATCAAAACACAGGGCATCACCACGATTATTGTAGAGCAAAATGCAGTTGCGGCATTGAACCTCGCGGACAGGGCTGTGATCTTGGATACGGGTCAGGTCGTCTTTGACGGCACGGCAAAAGAGGTCCTCGACAATGAGGAACTGCGCCACAACTATCTGGCCATCTGATTCTATCCGGATGCGTGCCGAGAGGAGCGCGCGCATCCTCGTAAGGGAGGAGCCTCGATGCTCGACGAAAATCCAAAACCCTATCCCCCTTCCGACGACTTCGTGAAGAATGCGCATGTCGATGCCGACCGCTACAAGGCGATGTATGAGGCGTCCGTGTCAGATCCCGAAACCTTCTGGGGTGAAGAGGGCAAGCGGCTCGATTGGATTACGCCCTATACCAAGGTCAAATCAACAGACTTCACCTTGGGCCAGGTCGACATCAAATGGTTCGAGGACGGCGTCCTGAACGTCGCCGCGAACTGTATCGACCGCCACTTGAAGGACCGTGCTGACCAGACCGCGATCATCTGGGAACCGGATGAGCCGGACGCCGAAGCTCTGCATATCACCTATCGCGAGCTTCACGAGAAGGTCTGCCGTTTCGCCAATGTACTGCTCAGCCAGGGTGTGATGCGCGGTGATCGCGTGGTGATCTACCTGCCGATGATCCCCGAAGCGGCTTATGCAATGCTTGCCTGCGCACGCATCGGCGCAGTTCATTCCGTCGTCTTCGCCGGCTTCTCGCCCGATGCGCTGGCAAACCGTATCAACAACTGCGATGCAAAGCTGGTGATCACGGCCGATGAAGCCCCGCGCGGCGGCCGCAAGACGCCCCTGAAATCCAACACCGACGCCGCGCTTCTGCACTGTTCCGACAAGGTGCGCTGCTTGGTGGTGAAGCACACCGGCGGTCAGACGACATGGATCGAGAACCGCGATGTCGACGTGAAAGCAATGATGGAAACCGTAGCGCCGGATTGCCCTGTGCGCCCGATGGGTGCGGAAGACCCTCTGTTCGTCCTCTACACATCGGGATCCACTGGTCAACCGAAGGGCGTCGTGCATACCTGCGGCGGCTACCTGCTTTACGCGTCCATGACCCAGAAGTTCACATTCGACTACCATGACGGCGACGTGTTCTGGTGCGGCGCGGATGTAGGTTGGGTCACCGGGCACAGCTACATCGTTTACGGCCCGCTTGCGAACGGGGCGACCTCGCTGATGTTTGAAGGCGTGCCGACCTATCCCGACGCTTCACGCTTCTGGCAGGTGATCGAGAAGCACAAGGTCAACCAGTTCTACACCGCGCCGACCGCCATCCGTGCATTGATGGGGCAAGGCACGGAATTCGTCGAGAAATGCGATTTGTCGTCGTTGAAGGTGCTGGGCACAGTAGGTGAACCGATCAACCCTGAAGCATGGAACTGGTACAACGAAAATATCGGCAAAGGGAAACTGCCCATCGTCGACACTTGGTGGCAGACAGAAACGGGCGGGCACATGATCACACCGCTGCCCGGCGCGACGCCCACCAAGCCTGGCTCCGCGACCCTGCCCTTCTTCGGCGTCCAGCCTGTGGTACTTGACCCGCAAAGCGGCGACGAGATCGAAACCGTCGAAGCAGAAGGCGTTCTGGCGATCAAGGATAGCTGGCCGGGTCAGATGCGCACCGTCTATGGTGACCATGAACGGTTCGAGAAGACATATTTCTCGGACTACAAAGGTTACTATTTCTCCGGCGATGGATGTCGTCGCGATGCAGATGGCTATTACTGGATCACGGGACGCGTGGATGACGTGTTGAACGTGTCTGGGCACCGCATGGGCACGGCAGAAATCGAAAGCGCGTTGGTCGCGCATATCGCTGTCGCCGAGGCGGCCGTCGTCGGATATCCGCATGAGATCAAGGGTCAGGGCATCTATGCCTATGTCACGCTGATGAACGATCAGGAACCATCTGACGAATTGCGCAAGGATCTTGAAAAATGGGTCCGCACGGAAATCGGTCCCATCGCCAAACCAGATCATATCCAATGGGCGCCAGGTCTGCCCAAGACACGCTCAGGCAAGATCATGCGGCGTATCCTGCGCAAGATTGCCGAGAATGACTATGGATCTCTTGGTGATACCTCGACGCTCGCTGATCCTTCGGTCGTCGATGATCTGATTGCCAATCGCAAAAGCTAAGCGTCAGTCACCCGTCGCACTTCGCAAAGCCCGCCCTAACCGGCGGGCTTTTTAACTCAGCCAGAAGAACTCTACAGTTCCCCGTCAAACGCGGTAGGGTTACCTTAGGACAAACAACCTGAGGAAATGCCATGCGATCCGTCGTCATCTCCACCGCCTTGGCCGCCAGTCTCGCAGTATCGGCCTGTGAAGATCAGAGACAGCAAGACATGATCGGCACAGGCCTTGCATCCGCTGCCATTGCCGCAATCGCCGCAAACGCAATCGCTAGCGATCCGGCATGGACGATCGCCGCGGCAGCCGCCGCCGGTGCGGCCGGCGCATTGTATGCACGGAACCGTGACACGAATGAATGCGCATATCACAGTGGCGACGGCGAAACCGTCTATGTACGTGACTGCCCCGAAACCTGATTAACCGGACGCCAGTTCCTCTAATACTGTCAAGGCGCTGGCGGCCTGATCAATGGGAACGAAAGCATGGTCGTGATGGTGCGCCACCACCACATTGCACGGAATGCCAGCCCCAGCCAGAAGGGTTGAAACGGCAGCGGTCAACCCGATCCCGTCCAGCGCCGAATGAACATCCAGCGTGATTTGCGAAAATACCGGATCATCCCCCATACGCGCTGGCATGATCAAGGATAGTCCTTCACCTTCCCTGAACATCGCCTTAGCGTCAGGCAAAAGTCGCGAAAGACCGGCGTCGTCCGCCGCCGTGACAAAGCAGAATGTCCCCTCGACCAAGCGAGGAGACATGCCAGAGATCATTGCGTCCCGGTGTTTTACCCTGCCTCCCAACGGACTTCCTAGTCGAGCGACTTCAGCACATCGGCCAGCGTCCCGAACAGCTGGTCGATATGCGACTTCTCGATGATCAGCGGCGGACTCATTGCGATGATGTCACCGGTCGTGCGGATCAGCACACCTTTTTCATAGGCGTCGAGGAAGGCCTGGAAGGCACGAGCGGTAGGCTTACCCGGGATCGATTCCAGTTCCACCGCACCAATGAGGCCCAAGTTGCGGATATCGATCACATGGGGAAGATCCTTCAGCGCATGAAGTCCTTCCTGCCAATACGACGATAGCTCCGCCGCACGTTCGAACAACCCTTCTTCGCGATAGGTGTCGAGCGTTGCAATGCCACAGGCTGCCGCGATGGGGCTACCGGAATAGGTGTAACCGTGGAACAGCTCGATCATGTTCTCGGGACCGTTCATGAATGCATCGTGGACCTCGGAAGACGTCAGCACCGCGCCCATTGGAATCACGCCATTGGTCAACCCCTTGGCCGTCGTGATCAGGTCAGGGGTCACACCAAAATAATCCGCGGCGAATGGTGCGCCGAGACGGCCAAAGCCCGTGATGACCTCATCAAAAATCAGCAATATCCCGTGCTTCTTGGTGATCTCGCGCAACTTCTGGAGATACCCTTTTGGCGGGATCAGCACGCCGGTCGATCCGGCGACCGGCTCAACGATCACGGCAGCGATGGTTTCGGCACCGTGCAGCGCGACGATGTCTTCCAGTTCATCGGCCAGGTAAGCGCCGTGTTCCGGCTCGCCCCTGGTGAAGGCGTTTTGCTCTGGCAAATGTGTGTGCGGCAAGTGATCGACGCCCGTCAGAAGGGTTCCGAAATGCTTGCGATTATTCACGATGCCACCGACGGAAATTCCCCCGAAGTTCACGCCGTGATAGCCGCGCTCTCGCCCGATCAGCCGGGTCCGTCCTGCATCCCCGCGCGCCTTGTGGTAGGCGATGGCAAGCTTCAGCGCCGTTTCAACACTCTCGGATCCGGAGTTGGTGAAAAAGACATGCTCCATGCCCTTGGGGGCCATGTCGCGCACCTTGGATGCCAGTTCGAACGCCTTCGGGTGACCCATTTGAAAGGCCGGCGCATAATCCAACTCATCCACCTGTGCCTTAACGGCCTCGGAAATTTTTGACCGCTTATGCCCCGCATTGCAGCACCAAAGCCCAGCTGTGCCGTCCAATACCTGCCGTCCATCCGCCGTAGTGTAGTGCATGCCCTCTGCTGCCACCAGCATGCGCGGCTTCGACTTGAACTGACGATTGGCCGTGAATGGCATCCAGAACGCGGAGAGGTCATTTGGTGCGGTAGAACCGGAGTATGCCATGATAAGTCCTTCAAAACTGCCGCGATCGGCATGTTGCTGTCCGTGAATGCGCGCGAATGGGCGTCATTTGAGCAAACGCTAGCAGAGGCGCAAGGGCAGTCAAGAAGCAGAGCGCATCAATCGGCACTTTTTGATCAAAAATTTTCTTCAGAATCGACAAGCTGCCTTAGACGCAAGTGTTGCGTGTTTCTGTGTATTTACGTGGGCTGTCGAGCTCGGCTCTGGCGTCAGAAACCCGAAAAATGAAAGAAATGCGCAAATTTTCTGTAGGCTGTGGCGCATATTCTGCACAGCCATTGCTTTTCAGCTATTTCCAAACGGTGTAGGAAAGGCCTACATGCATGGCCAATTGCATCAGACATAACAGAGGGCGAGCGAAGAACCCATGACCGACACCCCCCACGGAGAAGACGTGGCATTCATCCAAGCGCTGGCGGAACTGCTGCGGGAAAACGATCTGACCGAGCTTCAGGTCAAACGTGAATACGGTGAAGACAACACGCTCAATGTCCGGGTCAGCCGCCACCAATACGCCGCACCTGCCGCAAGCGCACCAACCGCGGTGAGCGTGCCAGCCGCAGCGGCGCCTTCCGCGCCCGCACCTGCCGCACCAGAAGCAGCCGCGGCACAGGAAGATCCCGCATCGCATCCCGGCGCCGTTCCATCGCCGATGGTGGGCACCGTATATCTGCAACCCGAACCCGGCGCACAGTCCTTCGTCGAGGTCGGCACGCAGGTCAGCGAAGGCCAGACACTTCTGATCGTCGAGGCCATGAAGACCATGAACCAGATCCCTTCCCCGAAATCCGGCACGGTCAAACGAATCTTGGTCGAGGACGGAGCTCCGGTGGAGTTCGGCACACCCTTGATGATCATCGAATAGGGCCTGGCCATGTTCGAGAAAATCCTGATTGCAAACCGCGGTGAAATCGCCCTGCGCGTCATAAGGGCCTGTCGCGAGATGGGCATCGCCAGCGTCGCGGTCCATTCGACGGCAGACGCCGACGCAATGCATGTGCGTATGGCAGATGAAAGCGTCTGCATCGGCCCGCCTCCCGGCACTTCCAGCTATCTGCATATGCCGTCCATCATTTCGGCCTGCGAAATTTCTGGTGCCGAGGCCATCCATCCAGGCTATGGCTTCCTGTCCGAGAACGCGAGTTTCGTTCAGATCGTGCAAGACCATGATCTGACCTTCATCGGACCGACAGCGGAACACATCCGCGTCATGGGCGACAAGATCACCGCCAAGGAAACGATGAAGAATCTCGGCGTGCCCGTGGTGCCCGGCTCTGACGGTGGCGTTCCAGATATGGACGCCGCGCGGCGGATCGCTGGTGAGATCGGCTATCCGGTCATCATCAAGGCGACTGCAGGTGGCGGGGGGCGCGGGATGAAACTGGCGCGCAGCGAAGCCGACATCGAAAACGCCTTCCGCACCGCCCGATCAGAAGCGAAATCGGCTTTCGGAAATGACGAGGTCTACATCGAGAAGTATCTCGGCAAACCTCGCCATATCGAGATTCAGGTGTTCGGCGACGGCAAAGGCAACGCCGTTCATCTGGGCGAGCGCGACTGTTCCTTGCAGCGCCGCCACCAGAAGGTCTTCGAAGAAGCTCCCGGCCCGGCCATTACGCCCGAAATCCGCGCGGAAATTGGCCAACGCTGTGCCGAAGCCGTCGCGGCGATCAACTATATAGGCGCGGGTACGATCGAGTTCCTGTATGAAGACGGGCAGTTCTATTTCATTGAAATGAACACCCGCCTTCAAGTCGAACACCCCGTGACCGAAGGGATCTTCGGCGTCGATCTGGTGCGCGAACAGATCCGTGTCGCCGCTGGTGAACCAATGTCCTTCACTCAAGACGATCTGAAGGTGAACGGCCACGCCATCGAAGTACGGATCAACGCCGAAAAACTTCCGAACTTCTCGCCCTGCCCCGGCAAGATTACTGCGTATCACGCACCCGGCGGTCTGGGCGTTCGTATGGATTCTGCCCTGTATCAGGGCTACTCGATCCCGCCCTATTATGACAGCCTTATCGCCAAGCTGATCGTTCACGGCCGTGATCGACCAGAAGCGCTGGCTCGCCTGCGTCGCGCACTGGGTGAGTTGATCGTCGACGGCATAGACACAACCGTACCATTGTTCGAGCGTCTGCTTCAGGAACCCGACATTTTGTCGGGCGATTATGACATTCACTGGCTGGAACACTGGCTGGCCAGTGAGTACGAACAGTAGGCGATCTGGCTGACGTGGAGACGCTGACGCCGGACCTACTGCTACAAGCCTATGCCATGGGGGTTTTCCCCATGGCGCAATCCCGCGACGATCCAGAAATATATTGGGTCGACCCGGACCTGCGCGGTGTGATCCCGTTGGGCGAGTTCCGCGTTTCCCGCTCGCTCGCGCGCAGGATACGCAAAACACCCTTTCAGGTCAGCTTCGACACAGCCTTCGAACAAACCGTGTCAGGCTGTGCGGATCGCTCCGAGACCTGGATCAATGACACGATCCACCGGCTGTATAGTGATTTGTTCTCTCTGGGTTTCGCACACTCCGCCGAAGTGTGGGACCAGAACGATCTTGTCGGCGGTGTGTACGGTGTGTCGCTGGGCGGCGCATTCTTCGGCGAAAGTATGTTTTCACGGCGCACTGACGCCTCGAAAATCGCACTGACCTATTTGATCGACCGTCTGAAGCTCGGCGGCTATAGACTGTTCGACACGCAATTCGTGACCGAACATCTTCTTTCGCTCGGTGCGATTGAAATTCCAAGACAAGACTACAAGCGGCGGTTGTCGTCAGCCCTGAACGCTGACGCCGACTTCAACCGAGGTGGAAAAGTTCCGGGCTGTCAGGCGGTTTTGCAGCGGATGACCCACACGTCATAGCGCATATGGTCGAGGGCGTTCAGCGCGGGCGAGGACGCTACCATCCAGCCATCGAACAGTTGCGCACCGGCTTTGGTGTCTTCGATCACCAAATACGCGAAGGCATCACCGGACGGGTTTTCTGTAGGATAGCGGCAGTCTTCCAGCCTCACAGTCAAGCGCCCCATCTCCACCGTTTCGCCGATCGCCACATCAAGGTCGGTCAGTTCACCGGAAAGGCGATCAAGCCCGCGCAAGGTTGCACCTCCTGCGGAGGTGACCTCCTGCGCGGATGCTGTGGATGCTAGCAGCATGGCAACGAAGCCAGTCAGCGCCCGCATCGTTATTCGGACCCCGAAACGAACTTCATCAGAAGCGAGATCAGGCTGACCGCCCCTTGCGTATCTACGACCTCGGCCCCCGGTTCATAATTGAAGGGAGAGCCACCGGGCAGCACCTCGACGTAGTTGCCACCAAGTAGCCCTTCGGACGAGATAATAATCGCGCTGTCATCGGGCAGTACAACATCCTTGTTCAGGGACAGTTCGGCATCCGCCTTGAAGGTTTCCGGGTTCAGGTCCAAGCCCGTCACCGTTCCCACCTTGACCCCGGCCAGCCGAATATCCGTACCGACCGCAATGCCTTCGACCGACCGGAAACTGGCCGTCAGATTGTACTCGGACGAGGTCGACCGCACGGCCCCCACGCTAGAATTCGCGTAGGCAAGAAACCCGACCGCGACGCAGAGCACGACGGCTCCGACCAATATTTCTGCCTTGTTCTGTGCCATGCCTGCCTCTGGCCTACCCTCTTATTCGGGGCTCCATGCCTCGTAATCACTGCGATCAACCGGCTGCTCGCGCCGGATCGAACCTGCTGGCGCGTAGGCCAGCGCGGTACCCGTCAGGTTTTCCTGATGCGGCTTTTCCCACTTCCTGTGAACCAGTGGCTTGTCTGTCGGCGGCTCATCCCACGTGTGGTGCAACCAGCCGTGCCAATCAGGAGCAATGCGACTGGCCTCGATCTCGCCATTGTAGATCACCCAGCGCTTCGTGTCATCGCCGTTGCGGTAATAGATGTTCCCCTGATCGTCCTCGCCAACCCTGACACCCTTGCGCCAAGTGAAAATCTGCGTCCCGACGGTCTGGCTGTACCACCAGGCAACTGCGCGACCAAGCACGTTCATTCGTCATCTCCCGACATGTCTTGCTTTCATATGGCCGATTCACCGCCCGAGGTCCAGTCTCGTGACATCGCGTACAGATCGAATGACCGTGACCACGTAGGAGCATATGCCCGAAACGAACAAGGGGCGCATAACGCGCCCCTTGTTATCAAATTCGCGAGCAGTATTAGCTGGCGCTGACCGGCTCTTCCTTACGGTCGGAGTAGATCAACAGAGGCGTGGCATCCGATGTGACCGCCTCTTCATTAACAACCACCTCTTCAACGCTGTCCATCCCCGGCAAGTCGAACATCGTATCCAGAAGAATATCTTCCATGATCGACCGCAGCCCGCGCGCGCCGGTTTTACGCGCGATTGCGCGGCGCGCGATGGCACGAAGCGCATCTTCCGTGAAAGTCAGATCCGTGCTCTCCAGTTCGAACAGACGCTGATACTGCTTGACGAGCGCGTTCTTCGGCTCCGTCAAGATCGTGACCAGCGCATCTTCGTCGAGATCTTCCAGCGTCGCGATCACCGGCAAACGACCTACGAATTCAGGGATCAAACCGAACTTCAGTAGATCTTCCGGCTCCAATTCCTTGAATGTCTCGCCAACAGTTTTTTCCTGTTCGTCCTTCACATCCGCGCCAAAGCCGATCGCCGACCCTTTGCCACGTTGTGCAATGATCTTGTCGAGTCCTGCAAACGCGCCACCACAGATGAACAGGATGTTCGTCGTGTCCACCTGCAGGAATTCCTGCTGCGGATGCTTGCGCCCGCCCTGCGGAGGAACCGAGGCCACCGTGCCTTCCATGATCTTCAACAGCGCCTGCTGCACGCCCTCGCCCGATACGTCGCGGGTGATCGAGGGGTTGTCGGACTTGCGCGTGATCTTGTCGACCTCGTCGATATAGACGATGCCGCGCTGCGCGCGTTCGACGTTGTATTCAGAGGCCTGCAACAGCTTCAGGATGATATTCTCGACATCCTCGCCGACGTAACCCGCCTCGGTCAGCGTCGTCGCATCAGCCATCGTGAACGGCACATCAAGAATACGCGCCAGCGTCTGCGCCAACAGTGTCTTGCCGCAGCCCGTAGGTCCGATCAGCATGATGTTCGACTTCGACAGTTCGATATCTGCCGATTTCGACGCGTGGTTCAAACGCTTGTAGTGGTTGTGCACCGCAACCGACAGAACCCGCTTGGCGTGGGCCTGACCGATCACATAGTCGTCCAGAACTTCGCAAATCTCCTTGGGTGTCGGAACACCTTCGGATGATTTCAGTCCGGCCGATTTCGTTTCCTCCCGGATGATGTCCATACACAATTCGACGCATTCATCACAGATGAACACGGTCGGTCCTGCAATAAGCTTGCGGACCTCATGCTGACTCTTACCACAGAAGCTGCAGTAGAGTGTATTTTTGCCATCACCGCCAGAGTTATTCGCCATCATTCACCTCCAAGGCCGCGCGCCTCGAATTTATCCCATACAGGGTTGCACGCTACCCGTTCGTCTCTTCAGCTTAGGGCAGCGAAAATCTATCTACAACGCCAAAATCGCCAGCCACACACAGGTCGAACGTCGCGTTCTAGCCCTTGTCTCCGTCGCTCGCACCGCGCTTGGCCACGATCTCGTCGATGTGGCCCCACTCCTTCGCCTCTTCAGGCGACATGTAGCGGTCGCGTTCCAGTGCTTCTTCAACCACCTCGACAGGTTGACCGGAATGCTTGGAATAGATCTCGTTCAGCCGCCGCTTCAGTTTCAACGTCTGCTCGGCATGGATCATGATATCGGTCGCCTGCCCCTGGTAGCCGCCTGATGGCTGGTGCACCATGATCGAACTGTTCGGCAGCGAGAACCGCATACCCTTTTCACCCGCGATCAGCAGTAAGGATGCCGCCGAAGCCGCCTGACCGACCACCAGCGTCGACACAGCAGGCTTGATGTACTGCATCGTGTCGTAGATCGACAGGCCAGAGGTCACCACGCCGCCCGGCGAGTTGATATACATCGATATCTCTTTCGTCGGGTTCTCGGCCTCCAGATGCAGAAGCTGCGCCACGACCAGCGTCGACATCCCGTCATGGATCGGACCATTCACGAAGATGATACGCTCTTTCAGCAGGCGCGAGAAAATGTCGTAGGCCCGCTCGCCACGCGATGTCTGTTCGACAACCATGGGTACGAGGGTGTTCATGTAGAATTCGTTGGGATCTTGCATCTTGACCTGCCTGCTCAAATTGGTCCTAACCCGTATCAGCCAGAGTCTTAGTAGCGCATGAAGGGGGCTGCAAGGGGCGGGCCCAAACTTGCCGACCTCAGGTGTTCATCTTGCCCGCGTCGCACAGATGTAATCCAATGCGACCAATGCGACCAATGTGCCGAACCGACGCGAGCCTTATGCGTTGGCGTCAGATGAGGCAGCCCATCAAGGAGACAGGTTTGGAACGGATCACCATCAAGACAACGCCCATCGACGGTCAGAAACCAGGTACATCAGGTCTGCGCGCCAAAACCCGTACCTATATGGCACCGCACTATCTGGAAAACTTCGTCGCATCCATCTGGACCGCGATCGGGGGCGTCGAGGGCAAAACACTCGTTCTGGGGGGGGATGGGCGCTACTTCAATGACCGTGCAGCACAAGTCATCCTTCGCATGGCAGCGGCATCCGGTGCAGCCAAGGTGATCGTTGGCCAGAACGCGATCCTGTCAACCCCAGCGGCCTCCAACCTGATCCGTCAGCGTAAGGCCGATGGCGGAATTATCCTGTCGGCCAGCCATAACCCTGGCGGAATTGATGACGATTTCGGCGTGAAGTTCAACGCGGCCAATGGCGGGCCTGCGCCCGAGAAGATCACCGACGCAATCTTCGCCGCCACGAAGGAAATCGAATCCTACCACATCATCGAGACTCAGGACATCGACCTGTCGTCGACCGGCATGACAGAACTGGCAGGCATGCAGATCGAGATCGTTGATCCTGTAGCCGACTATGTCGCCATGATGGAGGAGATATTCGACTTCAAATCGCTGCATGACCTGTTCAAGACAGGTTTCACCATGCGTTTCGATGCAATGCACGCGGTCACCGGCCCGTATGCAAAGGCGATTTTCGAAGACAGGCTGGGGGCGCAGACGGGCAGCGTGATAAACGCAACACCACTGCCGGATTTCGGCAAAGGCCACCCGGACCCGAATCCGATCTGGGCCAAACCGCTGGTCGATCTGGTCATGTCCAGCGATGCGCCGGATTTCGCAGCGGCCTCGGATGGCGACGGTGATCGCAATATGATTCTCGGGCGTGGAATATACGTGACGCCCTCGGACAGCCTTGCGGTGATCGCCGCCAACGCGCATCTGGCGCCCGCCTATGCTGAAGGGCTGAGCGGGGTTGCACGTTCCATGCCAACCTCGAGCGCCCTGGACAGGGTGGCCGAGGCGCTCGGGATCGATTGTTACGAGACACCTACCGGTTGGAAGTTCTTCGGTAACCTCCTGGATGCAGGACGCGCAACACTTTGCGGCGAGGAAAGCGCTGGCACCGGCTCCGACCACGTGCGCGAAAAGGACGGCGTCTGGGCAGTGCTGATGTGGCTGACGATTCTAGCCAAGACCCGCAAATCCGTCGCCGACATTCTTGCGGACCACTGGAAGACCTATGGTCGTAACTACTATTCCCGTCACGACTACGAAGGCGTTGACAAGGATGACGCGATCGATCTGATGGACGGGTTGCGTAGGCAGTTGCCAAATCTTGCAGGTCACAGCTTCTATGGCCACACCGTCGCCAAGGCAGACGAGTTTTCCTACCTTGATCCGGTTGATGGGTCAGAAGCCGAGGGCCAAGGCATTCGTGTTATGTTCGACGACGGTGCCCGAATCGTTTTCCGCCTGTCCGGTACCGGCACAGTCGGCGCGACACTGCGAGTCTATCTGGAGAGCTACACCCACCGTGAAGATCAACTGGCGTGGGAGCCGGGCCGTGCGCTGTCGAACATCGTAGCTGCAGCAGACGACATTGCCGGAATTAAGCAACGCACCGGCAGAAACGGGCCGGATGTGACAACCTGAGCTCAGAATTGGCGGCGGTTGCCCAGGACGCCGCCGTTTTTACTTTGACAAGAAAATTAAAACGTCGGATGTAGGACAACGACGAAGCGGAGGAGACATGTTTCTAGGATTGGATTTGGGCACCTCGGGCCTGCGCGCACTGCTGGCCACGGTCGACGGCGATATCCTTGCATCAGCCGAGCAAGCCTACCCTGTCAACCATCCCCATTCGGGGTGGAGCGAACAGGATCCGAACGACTGGGTGCGTGCCCTGGGCGCTGCGGCGGCAGAGCTGAAGGCAAACCACCCGACGGAGTTCGCCGCGCTGAAGGGCATCGCAATTTCGGGCCACATGCACGGGGCCACATTGCTGGATGAAAATGGACAGGTGCTTCGGCCCTGCATCCTGTGGAACGATACGCGCAGCCATGTCGAGGCTGCTCAGTTGGACCAAACCCCCGGCGTGCGCGACCTGTCCGGCAATATCGTCTTTCCGGGCTTCACCGCTCCGAAGCTCGCATGGGTCCGAAAACACGAACCGGATACATTCGCCAGAGTCGCGAAAGTCCTGCTACCCAAAGATTACCTCGGCCACTGGCTAACAGGGAAATATATCTCCGACATGTCCGACAGCGCAGGCACATCCTGGCTGGATGTCGGCGCGCGCGACTGGTCGGAAGAATTGCTGTCGGCATCAGGCATGCGCCGCGACCAGATGCCGGATCTCGTCGAGGGATCCGACGTCGCGGGAAGGATTCGTCCGGACCTGGCCCGCGAATGGGGCGTGTCGGAAGATGTGGTGATCGCGGGCGGCGGCGGCGACAACGCTGTGGCGGCTTGCGGTGTGGGAACGCTGCGTGAAGGCGATGGGTTTGTGTCACTTGGCACCTCAGGCGTTCTGCTGGCCGCCAAGGACAGTTTCGCGCCCAAGCCGGGCTCTGCAGTTCACACCTTCTGCCATGCTATTCCCGGCACTTGGTACCAGATGGGCGTTATTCTTGCCGCGACCGATAGTTTGAACTGGTTGTCCCGCAATCTTGACCACAGCGCCGCCGATCTGTCCGCAATGGTGGGCAACACGATCTCCGGCCCCGGAAGCGTGCGGTTCCTGCCCTATCTTTCGGGCGAACGGACCCCGCATAATGACAGCGCCATCCGGGGGGCACTGATCGGGCTGGACATCGGAACCGGCCAGAAAGAGCTGACCCAAGCGGTCATGGAGGGCGTAGGATTTGCGCTGCGCGATAGCCTTGAGGCGCTGAAATCCACCGGCACCGAATTAAACCGCCTACTGGCAATCGGCGGTGGGTCCCAATCCCGCTATTGGGTGGAGATGCTGGCCACGTTGCTGAACCTGCCGGTCGATCTGCCCGAGAAAGGCGAATTCGGCGCTGCCCTCGGCGCGGTCCGGCTGGCCATTTGCGCGGCCACCGGTGCCGCCCCTGAAACCGTGATGACCGCGCCCAAGGTGGCGGGCACCATCGAGCCGCGCGGGGATCTGACAGCGGCCTATGACGAGGCCTATCAGAAGTTCCGCGCAACCTACCCTGCAATAAAGGCGATCCAATGAGCACAGGATTTTTCGACGGCATCGACGCCATCACATACGAAGGCCCCGACAGCACGAACCCGATGGCCTTCCATCACTATAACCCGGACGAAGTCGTAGCGGGCAAGCGGCTGGAGGACCATCTGCGCTTCGCGGTCGCCTACTGGCACAGCTTCGCGTGGGAAGGTGGCGACCCATTTGGCGGCCGCACATTCGACCGCCCATGGTATCCGCAGGACAATATGGATCTTGCCAAGCTGAAAGCCGATGTGGCGTTCGAGATGTTCGAGATCCTCGGCAATCCGTTCTACTGCTGGCATGACGCGGATATCCGACCCGAAGGTGACAACTTCGCCGAGAGCCTGAAGAACTTCGAAGCAATCATCGACTACTTTGCCCAGAAGATGGAAAGCAGCAAGGTGAAGCTGCTTTGGGGCACGGCGAACATGTTCTCCAACCGCCGCTGGATGTCCGGTGCCTCCACAAACCCCGACCCCGATGTGTTCGCCTATTCCGCTGCGACCGTGAAGGCCTGCATGGACGCGACCCAGAAGCTGGGCGGTGCAAACTATGTGCTGTGGGGTGGTCGCGAAGGCTACGAGACGCTTCTGAACACCGACATGAAACAGGAGCTGGACCATATGGGCCGTTTCCTGAACATGGTGGTGGACTACAAGCACAAGATCGGCTTCGAGGGTCAGATCCTTGTCGAACCCAAGCCGCAAGAACCGTCCAAGCACCAGTATGACTACGACGCTGCGACCTGCTACGGCTTCTTGCAGAAATACGGGCTGGAAAACGAGGTAAAGCTGAACCTCG
The DNA here is from genome assembly GCF_007855645.1 of Qingshengfaniella alkalisoli. Classification (GTDB taxonomy): domain Bacteria; phylum Pseudomonadota; class Alphaproteobacteria; order Rhodobacterales; family Rhodobacteraceae; genus Qingshengfaniella; species Qingshengfaniella alkalisoli. The sequence goes on along the minus strand of NZ_CP042261.1, from coordinate 370,449 downwards.
AACAGGGCCACGCCATTCTGGCCGGTCACAGCTTCGAGCATGAACTCGCCACCGCCGCCGCGCTGGGTGTGCTGGGGTCCATCGACATGAACCGCAACGATTATCAGTCAGGCTGGGACACCGACCAATTCCCGAACAACGTGCCGGAAGTTGCGCTGGCTTATTACCACGTCCTAAAGGCGGGCGGCTTCACGCAAGGCGGCACCAACTTCGACGCCAAGCTGCGCCGCCAGTCGCTCGACGCAGAAGACCTGATCGCCAGCCACATCGGCGGGATGGACATCTGCGCTCGCGGCCTGAAAGCTGCTGCCGCGATGCTGGAAGACGGCGGATTGGAAGACGCGCTGAAGGATCGCTACGCTGGCTGGGAGAAACCCGAAGCGAAAGCAATGCTGGACAGTTCGCTTGACGCCATCTTCGACCGGGTTGTATCCGAGAACATCAACCCGCAGCCGCAATCGGGACGCCAGGAAGTTCTGGAAAATTACGTCAATCGGTTCGTCTGATTACGACGCACCCGCTCGATGCGGGTAAGATAAGCCAGCCCGGGCGGTACGCCGCCCGGATTGCAAGCAAGGGGGAGACATGGGACGCATCGCGATCCTGATTGCATTGCTCGGAGGGACGGCGGTTTCTGCGTCGGACCTCGCACTGCCTGAAGCGGATGCTGTATTCCCCGAATTCTCCGACGCGGAAATCAAGCTCGGCCAACTCCTGTTTTACGACCCGATTTTGAGCGGCAGCAAAGAGGTATCTTGCGCGTCATGCCATCACCCTTCGCTCGGCACGTCGGACGGATTGTCGCTTGGGCTGGGTGACGGCGCGCATGGGCTTGGTCCGGAACGGCGCGCCGACCCGGACAACCTTCCGGAGCAACGCGTGCCCCGAAATGCGACAGCGCTGTTCAACATAGGCGCACCAGAATTCACCGTGATGTTCCATGACGGACGGCTGGAGGCGGATGCGTCGCGTCCGTCCGGCTTACGAACCCCACTGGAAGACGAAATGGTCATGGGTTTCGATTCCGTCCTGTCAGCCCAGACGATGTTTCCCGTACTGTCACCCGATGAGATGGCCGGCCATTACACCGAAAACGACGTGGCAAGAGCGGTTCGCCAAGGCTTTCTGACCCATGAAGGCGGCGCCTGGGACATCATCGCAAGCCGTGTCGACGATGTTCCCGAGTACCGCGAACGCTTTGATCAGGTGATAGGCACGGATGCTCCGATCCGCTTTACCGACATCTCCAATGCGCTCGCTGCCTTCATTACGTTCGAGTGGCGCGCGGATGACAGCCCATTTGATCAGTTCCTGCGCGGTGGTGATCCGCTGCCCGCCGAAGCGGTCGAAGGAATGGCGCTCTTTTACGGCGAGGCCGGATGCAGCGGCTGCCATTCGGGGCAGTTCCAGACTGACCATCGGTTTCATGCCATCGCCATGCCGCAATTCGGCCCGGGAAAGGCAGAGAGGTTCGAAACCCACGCCAAGGATATCGGGCGGATGCGGGTGACCGGAGATCCGTCAGACGCCTACAAATTCCGCACACCACCGCTGCGCAACATTACGATGACCGCACCCTACGGCCATGACGGGGCATATGCGACGCTCGAAGCCGTGGTCCGACATCACCTGGACCCTGTTTCTGCCTTACAGCAGTATGACATCACGCAGGCCGCTCTGCCCCGTCTGCCCAACGCGAATGACGAACGTGTTCTCAGTGACCCTGACGAGATGGCCGCAATCGAAGCAGCAAACGAGTTGAAGCGGGTGAAGCTCCCGAACGATAAGCTGGATCAGATCATCGCGTTTCTGGAAACCCTGACTGACCCTGTCGCGGAAGACGGCCGCCTAGGTGTGCCAGAATCCGTCCCCAGCGGATTGCCCGTTGATCAATAGTCGCTGACCACAATCGCGTCACCGTCGCGTCCAACCAGCACCGCACGATCGACCCCGGATTGTTCCCAGTCACTTGCCGCGCCATCAGGCCAGATCACGCGCAGCCGGACGGTATCGACATCACCCAAACCGAAATGTTCCGGCACCAGCGTTCCACTGGCATGACCGCCGCCTACAGTGATTTCTCTCGCGATCACCGCATCGCCAGTATCCAGTTCGATCCATGCCCCAACCGCGTTCCTATTGTGGCCCGACTGTTCAAGTCCGACGGCGAGCCAGTGCCCCTCCGGTTGCGATATGTTCTGGTAAATTTCCAGTGGCGCACGGCGGTTGACCACGACAAGATCCAGCAAGCCATCCATGTTCATATCCACCAGAGCACCACCCCTGCTCCGTTCCATCGTGGCGACACCTGCGCTATCGCCGGCCTCGACGAAACGTCCATCCGCTTGCTGGATCAACAGGTTGTTTGGATCCTTCATCGCGCTCGAAGGCATCTGCTCGACATTGCCTTTCGCCACGAAAATATCGTCACGCCCGTCATTGGTCACGTCGCCGAACGCGACATGCCAGCCGGTCGAAGGCCGTCCGTCATCGCCCAAATATGGCCGGTGCGCCGTGGTACCCCGCTCATAGGTTGCGTCCTTGTAGGACGGCCCTGCCGCGCTCACCTCCAACGACTGGAGTTTCTGATCTCCCATCGACGTCAGGTAGATTTCCGGCAATCCGTCGCCGCTCAGATCCCGGCTGGCTATGCCCATGCCCCATAGCTTGAATTCACGCCAACCGTCTTCCTTGGTGTAAAGCCTTGGCTGGCTTTCCATCGCCCACATCTGTTCCTGCCCCTCGCGCACGTAGTAGTGGCGATCATTGGACACACGCAGATCGGCACGACCGCGACGCCCCCAATCGCTGAACAAAACCGACAAGGTACAGTAGCCGGGAGTCAGAGGTTGCCCATCTGCATAGAGCCCATCCGCTGGACGATAGAGCATGTTATCGTCACACACTTCAAAGGGCCCATTGGGATCACGGCGATCCACGTAGTTTCCGAATGCGAGGGTAGGTAGCTCCTGCCCTTGTTCCCATGTCGCCGAGAACGCCGTCGTCCAGCGATCACCGCTTTGGAATCCCAGATTGGTGAACTCCGAGAAGCTGCAATCCGGTCCACCTTTCAACAGTTTGTTCGCGCCGACGCGCAGAACAGCGAGGTCCAAGAGCCCGTCGCCATCAATATCCAACGGGTACGCGCCGGTGACACCCCCCAATTCCTGATCCGGTAACGGATGCGCTGTAAAGGCCAACTCCGCTCCGATCTCGCCGGTGGAGTTGATGAACATCCTCGCAGGCTCCGCGCCCCCAGCAACAAAAAGATCGGGCATGCGATCATTGTTGCAGTCGAACACAGCGACGCCGCCACCAATGAAATGCTCCCACCCTCCTGCATAGGTGTGGGATATGCCTTGGGATCTTCGTTCGAAGACCGGATCTGCCGTGGCACCGGTCGCAAGCGATGCTACCGCGAAGACGAGAAATTCAGGCCGCATTGCCATCCATGCCTTCCATCGCAAGCTCCGCCACACCGTCAATCGCGAAGGCAGCCGCCCCCTTGGCCCACATCATATCGCCCCATTTGTGGATAACGACCTCGGGCGGGCGCATGTCCGAATGCACGGTCTGTTCGGCGATGCTGTCCATGACTTCTTCAGCATACAGGAAGTCGAATTGCATCCGCTCGCCCGACATGATGATCAGTTCGGGGTCGAACATATTGACCAGGTTGGCCAAGCCAAGTGCGAACATCCGCCCCGCACGTTCGATGATGGTGCGGGCTGTGGCATCTCCGTTGCGCGCCGCGTCGATCAACTTGTGTATACGTTGCGCGTTCTGCTCGGTCTCGACAAACCGTGTGCTGACCGATGCCTCGCGCAAAAGCGCATAATCGGCGACATAGGCCTCAAGGCATCCGCGCTGGCCGCATCGACATAGCGCTCCGTCCAACTGCACCTTAACATGGCCGAACTCACCCCCATAACCGCGTGCACCACGATAAAGCTGTCCGCCGATCACGATCCCGGCGCCCACGCCGCTTTCGATGGTGACCACGATGAAGTCATCGATGTTGCGCCCTTGCCCGAAATACAGCTCCGCCATGGCGACAAGATTGACATCGTTGTCCAGAAACACGGGAATGTTCAGGCTTTCCTGCAAGATATCCCGCAACGGAACGTTGCGATCCGTCAGGCTGGGTGACCAATGTGCAATCCCGTTGTCGGCGTCCATAAACCCGGCCAGTCCGATGCCTACGCCAGAAATGTCACTGGCTCGTAACCCTGCAATACCCGCGGCCTCGGAAAGTGCGCGTTGGACCTGAGAGACGATTTCAGCTGTTCCATAGGCCCGGCGATCAATCTGAACGAGATGCTCCGCAAGCAGGCGCCCCTCGAAATCCAGCACGACGACGGAAAGCGAGCTGTCCGCGACCTTGATCCCCGCCACGCGATGCGAATCGCCGCGTAGTTTCAAGTCCACCCTCGGACGCCCACGGCGCACATCGCGACCGTCCATCACGCGCTCGGTTTCTTCGATCAGCCCTTCACGGATCAGTTCGGCCGTAATCGCCGTAACCGTCGCCTGACTGATCCCCGTGTTCCGCGCAAGGTCAACGCGGGCGATCTTGCCGGATTTACGAATTTGCGACAGTAGTAAACGTCGGCCTTGGCCTCTGGGATCTCGGATCATGCAGCCCTCCCCTGCCACATCAATGCGATGCGTCTACAATAATTCCTCAGACAAATCAATTTATCCAGGAAATAGGTTGACCCCATCTAGCACCACTTCTGCGGCGGGAAAAAGAGGCGCTGCCTGAAGGTTAGCGCCTTATTTAATTGCTTTTCCAAATTTAAAGCTGTTAAAACGCCGCAGCGCGCCAGAATCTGCTAGGCTCGCATCGTGTTTAGTTCCAACGGGAGGATCACTGGAATGAAACTCACCACAACAGTAGCGATTGCCGCGCTAAGTGTTTCGGCCTCTGCCGCATTTGCGCAGGACCTGACAGTTGGCGTCAGCTGGTCGAACTTTCAAGAAGAGCGCTGGAAAACCGACGAAGCAGCCATCAAGGGCGCGCTGGATGAAGCCGGTGCCGCCTATGTATCGACCGACGCGCAAAGTTCTTCCAGCAAACAGCTTTCCGATGTCGAAAGCATGATCGCCCAAGGCGTTGACGCGCTTATCATCCTGGCACAGGATTCCGATGCTATTCGTCCCGCCGTTCAGGCCGCCGCGGATGAAGGAATCCCGGTCGTCGGCTATGATCGCCTGATCGAAGATCCGCGTGCCTTCTACCTGACCTTCGACAACGTCGAGGTTGGCCGCATGCAGGCCCGCGCCGTTCTGGAACAGGCGCCGGAAGGCAACTACGTCATGATCAAGGGCTCGCCCACGGACCCAAACGCCGACTTCCTTCGTGGCGGTCAGCAGGAAGTTCTGCAGGAAGCCATTGATTCCGGCGCTATCACAATCGTCGGCGAAGCTTACACCGATGGCTGGCTACCTGCGAACGCGCAGCGCAACATGGAACAGATCCTGACCGCTAACGACAACAATGTCGATGCGGTGGTTGCATCTAATGACGGCACCGCGGGTGGCGCTGTTGCCGCGCTGACTGCACAAGGCATGCAGGGTATCCCGGTATCTGGTCAGGACGGTGACCATGCCGCGCTGAACCGTATCGCACAGGGCACTCAAACCGTGTCCGTCTGGAAAGACGCACGCGAACTGGGCAAGGCCGCTGGTGAAATCGCCGTCGCGATGGCCAATGGTACCGCGATGGGCGATGTGGACGGCGCGGCCGAGTGGACCTCGCCCGCCGGGACGACACTGACCGCAAAGTTTCTTGAGCCGGTCCCTGTCACCGCCGACAACCTGACCGCCGTCGTTGACGCAGGTTGGATCGAACAGGATGCACTTTGCCAAGGCGTCGAAAACGGCCCTGCACCCTGCAACTAAATGTAACTGAAACAAACAACTGCTCCGATACCGGTCGGGGCAGTTGCCTTATCTGGGCAAGGACTTCGGAATGACCGACACCAGCTCCGCGCCGCATTCCCAAAAGAAGAAAAATCTTGTGGACGTGTTGGAACTCGACACGCGACTTCTGGGGATGATCGGTGCTTTCATCATACTATGCATCGGATTCAACCTGTTCACCGATGGTCGCTTTCTGAGCGCACGCAACATTTTCAACCTGACGATCCAGACCGTATCCGTCGCGATCATGGCGACCGGGATGGTCTTCGTCATCGTCACGCGGCACATCGATCTGAGCGTCGGTTCGCTTCTGGCCACCTGCTCGGCGGTCATGGCGGTCATGCAAACCGACATCCTGCCCAACATGCTCGGTCTTGGCCTGAACAATCCCATCACGGCCCCGGTGACAATCGTTGTTGGTGTGTTGGTCGGTGTCGCAATCGGCGCGTTCAATGGCTGGCTGATCGGCTATCTGACGGTTCCTGCCTTCATCGTGACGCTCGGAGGTTTGCTGGTCTGGCGAAACGTAGCTTGGTACCTGACGAGCGGTCAGACAATTGGCCCACTTGATCAGAACTTCATGAAATTCGGTGGCATCAACGGTACACTGGGTGAAACATGGTCCTGGGTCGTAGGCGTAGTGCTAGCACTTGCGGCCATCGCAGCCCTGTTCAGTTCACGCCGGAACAAGAAGGCGCACGACTTCCCCGTCAAGCCACTTTGGGCTGAAGGGCTGCTCGCCGCGATCATGTCGGTTGCGATTCTTGGCTTCGTATGGATTTTGAATTCCTATGACATTCCCTCCCGACGTCTGGAGCGCCTCTTCGAGGCGCGCGGTGAGGTCATGCCCGAAGGCTTCACGACCGGCTACGGCATTCCGATTTCGGTACTGCTGCTGATCGCGATTGCCATTGTCATGACGTTGGTTGCCAAACGCACGCGGCTGGGACGCTACATCTTCGCCACGGGTGGCAATCCCGATGCTGCGGAACTGTCCGGCATCAACACCCGGCTTCTGACCGTCAAGATCTTCGCGATCATGGGTGCGCTCTGCGCGATCTCTGCGGTCGTCGCCTCGGCACGTCTGGCAAACCACTCCAACGACATCGGCACGCTGGATGAGCTTCGCGTCATCGCCGCGGCCGTCATTGGCGGCACGGCGCTGGCGGGTGGGATCGGCACGATCCACGGGGCAATCCTCGGCGCACTGATAATGCAGTCATTGCAGTCAGGCATGGCTATGGTCGGTGTTGATGCACCGTTCCAGAACATCGTTGTGGGCGCCGTGCTCGTTCTCGCCGTGTTGGTCGACATCATCTATCGCAAGCGGACGGGAGCAAGAACATGACCACGCCACTTGTCGAAATGCGCGACATTTGCATCTCGTTCGGCGGGGTGCACGCCGTTGATCATGTCAGCGTCGACCTGAAACCGGGTGAAGTCGTGGGTCTTCTGGGCCACAACGGAGCTGGCAAATCCACGCTTATCAAGATCCTGTCAGGTGCCTACAAAGCCGATAGCGGTGAGATCTATATCGATGGCGAAAAGGCCACGATCAACAACCCGCGCGACGCACGCGCCTACAACATCGAGACGATTTACCAGACGCTTGCGCTGGCCGATAACCTCGATGCGGCCTCGAACCTGTTTCTGGGGCGCGAGTTGGTAACACCGTTGGGATTCGTCGATGACGACGCGATGGAAGCCGAGACACGCAAGATCATGGCGCGCCTCAACCCGAACTTCCGGAAATTTGCGGAACCGGTTTCGGCCTTGTCCGGCGGTCAGCGTCAGTCTGTCGCGATTGCACGTGCAGTTTACTTCAACGCCCGCATCCTGATCATGGACGAACCGACCGCGGCGCTGGGTCCACACGAGACGCAGATGGTGTCGGAACTGATCAAGCAGCTCAAGGCTGAAGGGATCGGCATTTTCCTGATCAGCCACGACGTTCACGACGTCATGGAACTGTGCGATAGGGCGAGCGTCATGAAGAACGGCAAGCTTGTCGGAACGGTGGATGTTAAGGATGTCACCGATGATGATCTGCTCAGCATGATCATTCTCGGCAAACACCCGCACGAGAACGCCGAATAAGTCTTGCAAATCGCAGAGATTGACAGGGCGGCTCGGTGACGGGCTGCCCTGTCTTCGTTAGAGCGAACTCCAGATCAGGCGCGCCGCAAGAAGCGCGAGAACAACGAGGATCAGCCTGTCGAACACTTTTGGTGAAATGCGCCGAGCGATCCTTTCCCCGACCGGCATGAACAGAAGCAGCGGTATAACTGCGAAACAACTGAGCCAGAAGCGATGCCAGTCGAGCAATCCGAACCAGATTAGTGATGGCACCTGCAATGACGCCATGGCCATGAAGATGACAGAAACGCTTGCCACGAACGTCGCACGATCCAGTCGCATCGCATTCAGATAGGTCACCGACACGGGGGCAGATATCCCCGACGCGCCTTGTAGCACACCGGCACTGACACCAGCGGGAACACTGAATTTCAGCGCTGTCTCGAACGGCAGTTTCAGATCGGGACGGGAAAGGCGCAGCGCAATGTAGGCCACGACCGCCGTACCAAGTCCAAGTGACAAGGCCCGTTCCGGCAAGTAGGCCAGCAACGCCGTTCCCAAAAGGGCACCTGCCGCACCCCCAATCGCGTAACGGCGCGAGAAACCTCCGGGCAGAAGATGTCGACGGTACTGCCAAAGCTGCACCACATTCGTCACGATACTTGGGATCACCATGATGACGACCGCCAGCCTGACGTCGAACTGGCTGGCCATGATCGGGATAGCCATCAGCGGAGCTCCCATTCCCGTGGCCCCTTTGAGCGTACCGCCCATGGCCAACGCGAATACGACGACCGCTACCGCAGAATAGTCCAATACCGGCATCCGCTAGTTGTCTCGTGTCACAGACTTGAACGCAGATGCCTGCGAGGTATCTTCCAACGCCAAGCGCACCAGCTTGGTCATGATCGCCCGCGCGCCCTCCGCATCCCTCGCCACAATGCATCCATATACATCGAGGTGTTCGCCCACCGGATCACGCGGCTCCGGCAGATTCCGATATTTGTAATCCGTGGTCCAGTTCACCGCCGCGCAGATACCGCTAGCAAGGCTCATCAACACGTCGTTTCCAGTCGCCTCCAACAAGGTCCGATGGAAGGTTTGATCAGCCTCCCGCCATTCAGGCGACATGCGGGAGTGATGCTTCATTCCATTCAGCGCAGCTTCGAAGGTTTCCAGATGCGCGTCCGTGCGCCGCAACGCCGCCAGCTCAGCCGCGGCAGGCTCCATGATTGCTCGCAACTCGAACAGACCTTCAATGAAATAGTCAGGCGGCGGATCGATCTGGAAGAACCATCGCACCATGTCCGGGTCGAGGAAATTCCAGTTTTCGCGCGGTGCTACCCGCGTTCCGGTGCGCGGACGACTGACGATCAGGCCCTTGGCCGCGACCATGCGGACAGCCTCCCGATAGGCCGATCGCGACACACCCGCATCTTCACAAAAGGACACTTCACCCGGCAATGCATCACCAGGAGCATAGTCTCCGCAGACGATATGGCAGCCAAGGAATTCAGCAATTTCACCGTGAATGCGTCTTGGAGATCGCGTCTCGAAATGAGGAACGGGAATGCGCCCTACCGTCATGCGTGTCGTTTCTTCTTTCGTCAAAACCCGGTCTGCTCCTGTGCATGTGTCACCACGACACATAAAAAGTCGTACTTTTTATGTGTCGTGGATTGACTTTGGACTACATAACAGGTTGATGTTCATTTGTCAGACAAAAAGATTTCACGAGGACACACGCCAATGAGCCGATCAGTGCACGATATGCAAACGCAGTGCCAGTGCCGGAATAGTATGGTCGGCCCATCGATGCGTCCCGACATCAACGACAAGGTTGCACAATGACGTTCAAGCCAGCCCCTTGGCCCCGCAAACTGCGCTCGCAAGAATGGTATCACGGTACTTCCAAGGACCAGATTTATCACCGTGGCTGGCTAAAAAATCAAGGCTGGCCGCATGATCTGTTCGACGGTCGCCCGATCATCGGCATCCTGAACACATGGTCTGATCTGACACCATGCAACGGGCACCTGCGCGAATTGGCGGAACGTGTCAAAGCGGGTATCTGGGAAGCTGGTGGCTTCCCGGTCGAGGTGCCGGTCTTCTCCGCCTCCGAAAACACCTATCGTCCCACCGCGATGATGTACCGCAACCTCGCCGCCCTTACGGTAGAGGAAACGATCCGCGGACAGCCGATCGATGGCTGCGTGCTGCTGGTGGGCTGCGACAAGACCACGCCGTCACTGCTTATGGGGGCGGCATCCTGTGACCTGCCGACGATCATGGTCTCCGGCGGACCAATGCTGAATGGTTGGTTCCGTGGCGAGCGCGTTGGCTCCGGCACCCATCTTTGGAAATTCTCCGAAGCCGTCCGCGCGGGCGAGATGTCGAGCGACGACTTCGTGGAAGCCGAAGCCGCAATGAGCCGCTCGACCGGCACCTGCAACACGATGGGCACTGCATCCACCATGGCCAGCATGGTTGAAGCACTTGGCATGGCGCTCTCGGGCAATGCGGCGATCCCCGCAGTCGATTCCCGTCGCCGCGTCATGGCACATCTGTCGGGACGCCGCATCGTGGACATGGTCAAGGACGACCTGAAGCCATCCGACATCCTGACCAGGGAAGCCTTCGAGAACGCCATTCGGACCAATGGCGCGATCGGCGGGTCCACCAACGCGGTCGTCCACCTGCTGGCGATTGCGGGGCGAGTCGGGATCGACCTGACGCTCGATGATTGGGATCGACTGGGACGCGATATTCCGACCATCGTGAACCTGATGCCTTCGGGCAAGTACCTGATGGAAGAATTCTTCTATGCCGGTGGCCTGCCTGTCATTATCAAGCATCTGGGTGAATCCGGGCATCTGAATAAGGATGCGATCACCGTGTCCGGCGGCGGCATCTGGGATGAGGTGAAGGACGTCCGCAACTGGAACGAGGAGGTCATCCTGCCCGTCGACAAGGCGCTGACGCAATCGGGTGGCATCGCCGTTCTGCGCGGCAATCTCGCGCCGGACGGGGCGGTACTGAAGCCTTCCGCCGCGTCAGAGCATCTGCTCCAGCACAAGGGCCGCGCCGTCGTGTTCGAAGACATCGACGATTACAAGGCCCGCATTAACGACCCGGATCTCGATATCGACGAGAACTGTGTCATGGTTATGAAGTATTGCGGGCCGCGCGGGTATCCAGGCATGGCCGAGGTGGGCAACATGGGCCTGCCGCCCAAGATTCTGCAAAAGGGCATCACCGACATGGTTCGTATTTCTGACGCACGGATGTCAGGCACCGCGTACGGGACGGTTGTTCTGCACACGGCACCTGAAGCCGCGCGCGGTGGCCCCTTGGCGGTCGTCCGCACCGGCGACATGATTGAATTGGACGTACCGAACCGGCGCTTACATCTCGACATCTCGGAGGAAGAGCTTCGGGCGCGACTGGCTGACTGGACACCGCCCGTGGAACGTCCACATGGGGGCTATGCCCAGATGTATCACGACCATGTCGAAGGCGCGGATACCGGCGCGGATTTCGACTTCCTCAAAGGGTGTCGCGGTAACGCCGTCGCACGGGATTCGCACTGATGACCATCAAGCTCGCCGTGGTTGGTGTCGGCAAGATCTGCCGAGATCAACACCTTCCCGCCATCGCCGCCAATGACGACTACGATCTGATCGCCGCAGTATCGCGCAACGCGACGGTCGGCGGCATCGAGAACTTCAGTGACTACGACCAGTTCCTTTCCCGCGGGCCCGATTGCGCGGTCTCACTCTGCACCCCCCCGAAAGGCCGGACCGATATGGCGCTCAAGGCCATCGCTGCGGGCCGCGATCTGATGATCGAAAAGCCGCCTGCCGCGACCCTGTCCGAGATCGAGACCCTTACACGTGCAGCCAAACAGGCTGGAGTCACGCTGTTTGCCACATGGCATTCGCGCTACGCCCCTTGTGTCCAGCCAGCCAAGAGCTGGCTTCAGGGCAAGACAATCAAAATCTGTCCATATCAATTGGAAAGAGGACGTTCGCCGCTGGCACCCCGGACAAGACTGGATCTGGGAACCAGGCGGGGTTCGGCGTATTCGATCCCGGCATCAACGCGCTGTCGATCCTGACCGAACTGGTGCCGGATGTGCATCTTGACGGCGCTGATCTGCTGTATCCAGAAAACCGCGCTCAACCTATCGCCGCGACACTTGCAATGCATTCAGGCGAGACAGCTGTCACCGCCGATTTCGACTGGCGCCAGGAAGGTCCGCAAAGCTGGGACATCAACATCGACACGGATCAGGGGAAGCTCTCGCTATCTGATGGCGGTGCCACGATGAGCATTGACGGCGACGCCCACGAATGTGGACCCGAAGCCGAGTATCCCGAACTTTACCGCCGTTTCGCGGAACTGGTAAAAGCCCGTCGTAGTGACGTTGATATCGCACCACTCCAGCTGGTCGCAGATGCCTTCCTTCTGGGTCGGCGGAACGTCACCGAAGCCTTCTACGACAAGAAACAGTAGCTGATCCGGCCGGGCGTAGCCCGGCCTCTTCAAGTGGCGAAAACGAGATAGGGGACTGAAAACCCTGCCATGACAAACAGGCAGGCCAGCACGGCAATCAGCCCGTCACCTACCAAGATGGCAAATGCAAACAGGCTGACCGCGCCACCCAAGATAGATGAGCTGAACGGAACAAGCTCAAGAAATGGCATCAGCGCCCCGCATATGAGGCACAGCACGAACACGACCCAAGACGACGGTCGACGGACCAGAAGGGTCAACCTGTCACGAGAGATGCTGTCGAGCCACCGCGCAGGTTTTCGCATCCAGTCAATCGCATTGCGGACGCGTTGCCCTTTGGTGGAGCGCGACGTGATCCAGTCTGGCAGCCACAAATGCCGCCGTCCCAAAAGGCTTTGCAACGACACCAGCGCGATGGATATCCCACAAAGGCTGGAAAATAGGGGAATTCCGCTCAGAGGTGTAACTACAGCCAACGCCGGGACCAGAAGAACGGGCGCGAAGGACCGTTCTCCTACAGCTTCGATCATATCGCCGAACGACACGTCTTCTTGATCAGCCGCACGATCGAGACAATCAAGCAATTGGTCGAGCGACTGAGGTAAATCCACCTCTGGCGCCGGCTGAACGGATGACTGGCTGTTATTGAGCAATATTGGAACTCCTGCCGAACGCATATCACTACAACTGCGCTAGAGGAAATGCGTTCCACGGCATCTTGCGGCAAGCTGCCGCTTTCGCTGCCAGCCCGGACCGATTATAGCCCGCCTATGACGACTCGCCTGTTCAAGATATTGGCCATCGCCGCGCTGGTGCTCAGCATTTTGCTGCCGCGCGTAGGTGCTGCCTTGGCTTCGACAGGCCTGTTTGGCGCCCGCATGGTCGTGATCTGTACGGGTGAAGGGCTGGAAACGATCCTCATTTCCGAGGACGGAACCCCCGTCCAAGCCAATGCGAAGTTCGACAAGTGCGCGTTTCTTCATGTCGCTGACACAGCCATCGCCCCCGTTTCCGAGTATGTACAATGGCGGCCTCTAGAGCGGCGATACCCGTTCACGCGTTCGCAGTGGATAGATAGTGAAGCGGCAGGGCCTGCCTGGGCGCGGGGTCCGCCTCTTTGATGTTCTTCTGAAATCGCCCTGCCAGCGTCGGCACAGGCATGCAAGATCATCAACAAACGGACAGAAAATGCTCAAGAAATCTCTTATCCTGGCGACTGGTTTCGCCGCATTCGCAGTACCTGCTCTCAGCCATGAATACGAGAAAGACAGCCTGAGGATCGATCATCCCTACACCTTCGAGGTGCCGACCACGGCCAAAACCGCCGCCGGCTTCATGACGATCACCAACTCCGGCGCTAACGACGATCGCTTGATTGAGGTCGAAGCCGATTTTCCGGTCTCCCAGCTTCACAAAAGCGAAGAAGTCGACGGCGTTATGAAGATGATGCATCAGGAACACGGCATCCTGATCCCGGCTGGAGAGACCGTAGACCTTGCGCCGGGCGGCTATCACGTCATGTTCATGGGGCTGGAAAACGGCCAACTCGAAGATGTCGAAAGCTTCCCCGGCACGCTCGTCTTCGAGAACGCGGGCGAAGTCACCGTCGAGTTCAAGATCGAAGAACGCGATGGTAGCGACGGACACAGCCACCATGCGCATTGATGACGCTGGCCCGACCGTCTCAACGGTCGGGCCAAGTCGCTTAGCTTACTGCCACGACGCGATCAGTTCGTCGTAGCTGACGGTGATCGGATCGGGGTCTTCGTTGTCAAGTTTCGGCTTCGGCGAACCCGGCTGTTCCAGCCAGTATTCAGCATCCTGCTGCTCATTCATGACCGGCCCGATATCGCCCTGGATACCCGCGCGTTCCAGGCGTTCCAGCACCTGCTCCATATCGGCGCACAGGCTGTCGAGCGCATCCTGCGTGGACTTCGCACCCGACATCGCATCGCCGATATTCTGCCACCAGAGCTGCGCGAGTTTCGGATAATCCGGCACGTTCGTTCCGGTCGGCGACCACTGGGTGCGGGCGGGCGAGCGGTAGAACTCGACCAGGCCGCCCAGTTTCGGCGCGCGTTCCGTAAAGCTGTCATGCTGGATCGAGCTTTCGCGGATCAGCGTCAAGCCGACATGGGACTTCTTCACATCGACCGTCTTGGACGTCACGAACTGCGCGTAAAGCCATGCGGCCTTGGCGCGGTCCTCGGGCGTCGATTTCATCAACGTCCACGACCCCACATCCTGGTAACCAACCTTCATGCCTTCTTCCCAGTAGGCGCCGTGCGGGCTGGGTGCGAGGCGCCATTTCGGCGTGCCGTCCTCGTTCATGACCGGCAGGTCGGGTTCCACCAGCGAGGCGACGAAGGTCGTGTACATGAACATCTGCTGCGCGATGTTGCCCTGTGCAGGCACCGGCCCGGCCTCGGAGAAGGTCATCCCCTGAGCCGCGGGCGGCGAATAGTTCTGCAGCCAGTCAATCGCCTTGTTGACCGCATAGACAGCCGCGGGCGAGTTGGCCGCGCCGCCTCGTTCCACGCACGCACCGACGGGTTGCGAGTTTTCGTTTACACGAATGCCCCATTCATCAACCGGCAAACCGTTTGGTTCACCCACATCGCCCATTCCTGCCATCGACATCCACGCATCGGTGTAGCGCCAGCCGAGGGAGGGGTCCTTCTTGCCGTAATCCATGTTGCCATAGATTTCCTGGCCGTCGATGTTCTTGCCTGTAAAGAACTCCGCGATATCTTCATAGGCCGTCCAGTTGACGGGGACACCCAACTCGTAACCGTATTGTTCTTCAAACTCCGCCATGATGTCGGGATCGGTGAACCAATCGTAGCGGAACCAATAAAGGTTCGCGAATTGCTGATCCGGCAGCTGGTAGAGCTTCCCGTCCGGTGCCGTGGTGAACTCTGTCCCGATGAAGTCATCCAGATCAAGGCCCGGATTGGTGACATCCGCCCCCTCGTTCGCCATCCAGTCGGTCAGGTTGCGCACCTGCTGATAACGCCAATGCGTGCCGATCAAGTCGCTGTCATTGACATAGGCGTCATAGACGTTTTCGCCCGACTGCATCTGCGTTTGCAGCTTCTCCACGACGTCGCCCTCGCCGATCAGGTCATGGGTAACCTGAATGCCTGTGATCGCTGTGAAGGCAGGCGCGAGAACCTGGCTTTCATATTCATGCGTTGTGATGGTTTCCGAGACGACCTTGATTTCGGTCCCCGCGAATGGCTGCGCCGCGTCGACGAACCATTGCATCTCGGCTTCCTGTTCCTCGCGCGACAGGACCGACATATCGCCGATTTCGTCATCGAGGAATGCGCGCGCCTCGTCCATCCCCGCGAAGGCGGGTGCCGACAGCAGGGACAAGGCAAGCCCCACGGCAGTTGTCGATTTGTAGTTCAGTTTCATTTGTCTTCCTCCCAAAAGAACCAATGATTTGGCTTTGCGGGCGCCGGTTCCGAACGCCCGTCCCTCGCCGGTCAAACCCAGCGAAACACTGCAGCGGCGTAGATCAGGCAGACTATCAACGCGGCCCATTGCGTTGTTCCGACCAATCCCAACCACGCCAGATTGATGAAGGCAGACCCCAGCAACGTGATGAACAGCCGATCCCCCCGTGTCGTTTCAATCCTTAGAACACCGATGCGCGGTGTTTCGGGATAACGGATCGCAAGGATCGTGAAGATCACCAGCAGGCTTGCTATCACCGCGAAGAACACCCCCGTGGGCCAAGTCCATGCCATCCACGCCATGAAAGCCTCCTCACACTCGCCCGAGGGCAAAGCCCTTGGCGATGTAGTTGCGTACGAAATAGATCACGAGTGCACCCGGCACGATCGTCAGAACCCCCGCTGCCGCCAGAACACCCCAGTCCAGCCCCGATGCAGACACCGTCCGTGTCATCGTCGCCGCAATCGGTTTGGCGTTCACGGTGGTTAACGTGCGGGACAGGAGCAATTCCACCCATGAGAACATGAAGCAGAAGAACGCGGCAACGCCTATGCCTGACGCAATCAGGGGCATGAAGATGCGAATGAAGAAGCGCGGGAAGGAATAGCCGTCGATATAGGCGGTCTCGTCGATTTCCTTCGGGACCCCGCGCATGAAACCCTCCAGGATCCACACCGCCAGCGGCACGTTGAACAGGCAATGCGCCAGCGCCACGGCGATATGCGTGTCGAACAGTCCCACCGATGAATACAACTGAAAAACCGGCAAGGCGAAAACCGCCGGCGGCGCCATCCGGTTCGTTAGCAGCCAGAAGAACAGGTGCTTGTCCCCGATGAAGTTGTACCGGCTGAAGGCATAGGCCGCCGGAAGTGCCACGGCGATCGAAATGACCGTGTTCATCACAACATAGATCAGGCTGTTTACGTAGCCCATGTACCAGCTGGGATCGGTGAGGATCGTCCGGTAATTGTCGAAGGTCAGGTTGCGTGGCCACAGCGAGAAGGTGCTGAGGATCTCGGTATTCGTCTTCAGGCTCATATTGATGAGCCAATAGATCGGCAGCATCAGGAAGGTCAGGTACAAAACCATCACCACGAGGCGTCCGTTGAAACGGCGGGTTTGCCCGGCAGCGGCCATCAAACGTCCCCCCGCTTATCAAGATTGGTCATCACGGTGTAGAACACCCAGGAAATCAACAGGATCACCAGGAAGTACATCAGCGAAAATGCAGCGGCGGGGCCAACGTCAAACTGTCCAAGCGCCATCTTCACGAGGTCAATCGACAGGAAGGTCGTCGCATTACCCGGACCGCCGCCGGTCACAACGAATGGCTCGGTGTAGATCATGAAGCTGTCCATGAAACGCAGCAGGATCGCGATCAGCAGCACGCCCTGCATCTTCGGAAGTTCGATGTAGCGGAACACCTTCCAACGGCTCGCCTGATCGATTTTCGCCGCTTGGTAATAGGCGTCGGGAATGGATTGCAGACCCGCATAGGCCAGCAATGCGACCAGTGATGTCCAGTGCCACACATCCATGACAACAACCGTGAACCAGGCCGCGAAGAAATCTTGCGTGTAGTTGTAGGGGATACCGAGCGCGGCCAGAGTGTGCCCGAGAAGGCCGATATCGACCCGCCCGAATATCTGCCAGATCGTACCGACGACGTTCCAGGGGATCAGTA
Organism: Qingshengfaniella alkalisoli; assembly: GCF_007855645.1. GTDB lineage: Bacteria > Pseudomonadota > Alphaproteobacteria > Rhodobacterales > Rhodobacteraceae > Qingshengfaniella > Qingshengfaniella alkalisoli. The sequence goes on along the minus strand of NZ_CP042261.1, from coordinate 352,787 downwards.
ACGGCAGCGCCATCAGGACCAGACACACGGACGCCCAGACCCCCTTCTTCGGCATCGAGAGCGCTACGAGGACACCCAGCGGCACCTCGATTGCGAGGATGATGACCGAGAACACCATCTGGCGGCCAAGCGCATTCCACATTCGTTCCGAATGAAGAAGTTCCTCGAACCACCCGATTCCCCACCAGAAAAACTCGTTCTGCCCGAAGGTGTCCTGCACCGAGTAGTTCACGACCGTCATCAGCGGAATGACCGCGGAAAACGCGACAAGAACCAGTACGGGTAGCACCAGGAACCATGCCTTGTTGTTCTGGACCTTGTCCATCAGACACCCCCCGCTTCGATGCGCCAGTCGTTTTCGTAGATGTTGATGCCCTCCGGCGCGAAGGTCACATGTGGGCTGTCTGCTGGCATTTCCGTACCCTCGGGAAGCACGATATTGAGCGGCGCACCTTCAAGATGGGCGCGCACGATCTTATGCCGACCTACATCTTCTACGCGGCGGATCTCGACAGGCAGACCTTCGACACCAAGCCCCACGAATTCGGGTCGCACGCCGAGCTGGGTCTTGCCGGACGGTCTCCCATAATTGGCGGGGAGCGCGACTTGATGAGCTCCTACCCGTGCGGACGCGCCTTCGATTTCGACATCTAAAAGGTTCATACCCGGTGAGCCAATGAAATAGCCGACGAAGGTATGTTCGGGCCGTTCAAAGAGTTCCTGCGGCGTGCCAATTTGAACAACCGTACCCTCATGCATGACGACCACGCGATCGGCGAAGGTCAGCGCCTCCGTCTGGTCATGCGTGACGTAGATCATGGTATGACCAAATTCTCGGTGCAGGGATCGTAGCTGGGTCCGCAGTTCCCATTTCATCTGGGGATCGATGACGGTCAGCGGTTCGTCGAACAAGATGGCGTTCACGTCATCGCGCACCATGCCGCGACCAAGGCTGATCTTCTGCTTCGCGTCAGCCGTCAGACCCCGTGCCTTCCGATCCAGCACATCTTCCATCCCGACCATCTGCGCGATCTGCTGGACGCGGTCTCTGATGTAATTGGGATCGGCACCACGATTTCGTAGCGGGAATGCCAGGTTGTCCCGCACGGTCATCGTGTCATAGACTACCGGGAACTGGAAAACCTGCGCGATGTTGCGTTCCGTCGTCGGGGCGTTGGTCACGTCGCGGTCATTGAACAGCACCTGACCATGTGTTGGGATCAGAAGGCCGGAAATGATGTTGAGAAGCGTCGTCTTGCCACATCCGGACGCGCCTAGCAGCGCGTAGGCCTGCCCCTCCTCCCAGATATGGTTCATCTCCTTCAGGGCAAAATCGTCCGGCCCTGCCGGGTTTGGCAGATAGGAATGCGCCAGATTGGACAAGGTGATCTTCGCCATCGGTCTAGGCCCCCGCCGCATATGGTGCGGAAGCGGCCAGCGCGCCGTTCCGGTCGAATACATAGACGAATTTCGGATCCAGATATACGCTCATCGTCGAATTGGCTTGCGCGTCAATCACGCCCGGAACCAGTCCAACCCAGGCGTCAGCGCCATGCGACAGGTGAATGAACGTCTCGGACCCGGTTATTTCAGAAGCAGTCACTTTGCCATCGAAAGACAGATCATCGCCGGTTTCTCGCTGCAGTGTCAGATGATTTGGCCGAAATCCCGCGCGGTAATCTCCTTCGGGCAGATCGCTCAGCGAAGCCGATGCAGCGTATCCCTGACCATTCTCGAACAGGATACAATCCCCGCGCTTCTGGATGTCAGTGAAATTCATCGGCGGGTCGGAAAACACGCGCGCCGTCGTCTCGTCCACCGGGCTGCGATACACATCAGGCGTCGGGCCGAATTGCGTCACCCGGCCTTCCCAAAGCGTCGCGGTCTGCCCGCCCAGTAGAAGCGCTTCTTCGGGTTCCGTCGTGGCGTAGACGAAAATCGAACCCGACGCTTCGAATATCTTGGGGATCTCTTCACGCAATTCTTCGCGCAGCTTGTAGTCGAGGTTCGCCAGCGGTTCGTCCAACAGGACCAGACCCGCATCCTTGACCAGCGCCCGTGCCAGCGCACATCGTTGTTGTTGGCCGCCTGACAGTTCCAACGGCTTGCGACCCAGCATCGGTGACAGTTTCAACAGGTCAGCCGTATGACGAACCGCCGCGTCGATTTCTCGCCTCGATTTGCCCATAAGCCGCATGGGAGAGGCGATATTCTCATAAACCGTCATCGTCGGGTAGTTGATGAATTGCTGGTACACCATCGCGACTTTACGCTCTTGCACACGCTGGCCGGTCACGTCGTCACCGTTCCAGAACAACTGCCCCTCGGTTGGCACATCCAGCCCGGCCATCAAGCGCATCAGGGATGTCTTTCCCGATAGCGTGGGACCAAGTAGGATGTTCAGCGTACCTTCGCGCAATGTCAGGCTGGTCGGATGGATATGCGTCCGCCCCTGCACGATCTTCGATACATTGCGCAATTCCAGCGACATTCGCGCATCTTCCTCCCTGTCAGCGGCACATCGGCCAGCAGCAACAACTGCTCCGGCGGCTTATTGCCGCTCTGGTATGATGGAAGCATGAGCAGAGTGCTGCGGTCAATCCGAAATATTCGTTATCTTTCGGTTGACATATTATTATGCGCGGTTTTTCGTAAATTCTACACCAACACGAACATTATAGGGGTCCTCTTAAATCTATTGATCGCAGTTGGTAAGACGCCCCCCGATGACCAAGCGGAGACCGACCCAATGGCGCTGAGCTTCAGACAAGCCGACATTCTCGAAATTGCCAAGAAGGAAGGAAAGGTCACCGTCGAGGAACTGGCCGAGCGCTTCGATGTCACAGTGCAGACGATCCGGCGCGATCTGGCGGAACTGGCGGACACAGGCACGCTGGACCGCGTTCATGGCGGCGCGGTTTTGCCTTCGGGCGTCACAAATATCGGTTACGAGCACCGCCGATCCCTGCACGAAGCTGCCAAGGAACGCATCGCCCGTAGATGTGCAGCACAGATACCCGATGGCTGCTCCGTCTTCTTGAACATTGGCACAAGCACGGAAGCGGTAGCGCGAGAACTGCTGGAACACCACAATTTGCTGGTCGTCACGAACAACATGAACGTTGCGAACATTCTGGCGGTCAGCCCCGATTGTGAAATCATGGTGGCGGGTGGTCTGCTCCGGCGTTCGGATGGCGGGTTGATCGGCAACCTGACCACCCAGATGATCGAGCAGTTCAAATTCGATTTCGCCGTGATTGGCTGTTCGGCGCTGGATGAGGACGGGGACTTGCTCGATTTCGACATACAGGAAGTCAGCGTGTCCAAGACAATCATCCGACAAGCGCGGAAAACCTTTCTCGTCGCGGATTGCTCTAAATTCTCGCGTACAGCCCCTGCCCGTATCGCGTCACTTAGGGACATTGACACATTCTTCACTGATGCCACCGTGCCAGGCAGGCTTGCCGGTCATTGTCGCGACTGGGGAACGAAAATCGATCTGGCCATATAGGTCAACCACCGAATCCGCATAGAAAACTTGTCGAATTCAGCAATTTGTTGTCCTGTGTCCATAGGTAAAGCGTGCCGGACCAATGGCAGCGAGGAGCATGAGACATGTCGGCAATCATTGACGTCATCAACGGGGTTCTTTGGAACTACGTTCTGGTCTACGGCCTGCTCGCAGCGGGTGTATATTTTACGTTCAGGCTGGGCTTCATCCAGATTGTGCATTTCCGTGAAATGATCCGTGTGATCACGCACGCCCCGAGCACCGACACGAAAGGTATCTCGCCGTTTCAGGCCCTTACGATCAGTCTCGCGTCTCGGGTCGGCACCGGAAACCTCGCTGGTGTGGCCGTTGCGCTGACCCTCGGCGGCCCCGGCGCGATCTTCTGGATGTGGATGGTCGCGCTTGTGGGGATGGCAACGGCCTACTCCGAGAGTACACTCGCACAGGTTTACAAGGTCACCGGCAAGAACGGTCAGTATCGGGGAGGCCCCGCTTTCTACATGGCCAAGGGCTTGAAAGCGCCGTGGGCGGGCGCGGTGTTCTCCGTCTGCCTGATCCTTTCCTTCGGGCTGATCTTCGTCGCGGTGCAATCGAACGCCATAGCGGAATCGTTCCAAGAGGCCTTCAACCTGAACAAAATGTGGGTCGGCATCGTCATCGCGGCCCTCGCGGGCATCGTCATCTTCGGCGGCATCCGCACCATCGCACAGGCCGCGCAGATCATCGTGCCCTTCATGGCTTGCGGGTATCTGCTGCTCGCGGTCGTGATCATGTTGATGAACATCACAGAGGTGCCCGGCACGCTTTGGCTGATCACCTCCAGCGCACTCGGCCTTCACGAAGTCGCAGGGGGCGTAACCGGGGGGCTGGCCGCAGCAATGCTGAACGGTGTAAAGCGCGGGCTGTTCTCGAACGAAGCCGGCATGGGGTCGGCACCCAACATCGCCGCCGTCGCCACACCTTCACCGCACCACCCATCGAGCCAAGGTCTGGTGCAGGCCTTGGGCTGTTTCATCGACACCATTCTTGTCTGCACCGCAACCGCGTTGATGATCCTCCTGTCAGGCATCGAGATCGGACCAGATAGCGCGACGGGGATGCAACTGACCCAGCAAGCAATGGACACCCATATCGGTGCGGCGGGCAAGTATTTCGTCGCAATCGCGATCGTGTTCTTCGCCTTCACGTCAATCCTCGGCAACTATAGCTATGCCGAAAGCGCGATGACCTTCCTTGGTCTTGAAGGACGCATGCCGATCCTGATCTTGCGACTGCTGGTACTGTCGATGGTCATCTGGGGCGCGATGCAGACAGTGACGACCGTGTTCGACTTTGCGGATGCATCGATGGGGATCATGGCTTCGATCAACTTGGTCGCGGTACTGTTGCTCTCGGGGTCGGTCGTGAAACTGACGCGCAACTACTTCGCGCAACGTGCCGCCGGAGAAGAACCACGCTTCGTGTCCTCCGACTATCCGCCAGAGATGACAAGGGGTGTCGATCATAGCGTCTGGAAATAATATGACCCGCAAGATCACACCCAAGCGGCTGCAAGAGATCGCAGATGAAATCACCGAACGCATTGCGGGCGAATCCGAACGCGGAGTCGTGGCCGATTACATCCCCGAACTGGCAAAGGTAGACTTGAATCGTTTCGGCATCGCGATTCTGCCCGTCGAGACGGAAGAATGCATCGTCGCGGGTGACGCGGACGTGCCGTTTTCCATCCAGAGCATCTCGAAGGTGTTCGCACTTACGCTCGCACTTGAAAAGGTCGGAGCAACGCTTTGGAGCCGGGTGGGACGAGAGCCGTCAGGCGATCCATTCAACTCCATCGTGCAGTTGGAATACGAAAAAGGTATTCCCAGAAACCCTTTCATTAATCCCGGCGCGATCGTGCTGGCGGATGTACTGATGGACAATCAGGGGCCGGATAAGGCAATCGAACAGATTCTCGGGCTATGCCAACGTCTTGCCAACGACCAATCGATGCGTATCGACGGAGATGTGGCGGCCTCCGAAATGAAAACCGGGGGGCGCAATCGGGCACTCGCCCATTTCATGGCCGCCGAAGGTAATTTGCGCGGCGATGTCGAAGATGTGCTGAAGATCTATTTCCACCAGTGCAGCATCGCAATGAGTTGCAGGCAACTGGCGATGGCCGGGCGATTTCTGGCCTCGGCGGGGCACCTGTCAGGCGGAGAGGACCCGACTGTCACCCCTGAACGCGCCCGACGGATCAATGCACTGATGATGACCTGCGGCCAGTATGATGCCTCCGGCGAATTCGCCTTCCGCATCGGCATCCCCGCCAAAAGCGGCGTGGGCGGTGGAATCCTGGGAATCGTACCGGGCATCGCGTCGGTCGTGGCATGGTGTCCGGGGCTTGACGCGAAGGGCAACTCGCTTCTGGCAACGCGTGCATTCGAGGAACTTGTTCGCACGATTGGTTGGTCCGTCTTTGGACCGATCTGAACGGCAGGCAAAGCTTTGCCTGTCACGTGGCGGCGCCGCTTTCAAATGCAACGATGAATGATTATGATGCACGTCAAAAGCGATGCATCCTTGATGCAATCGCATCCCGAGATAGCGGAGACATCGAGCAAATGCCGAAACTGGCGCGTATCCTGATCCTGAGTATCACCGGCATTCTGACCCTGACAGGCGGCGCACGGGCGTTCGAGACAGAGGCTCGCGCGGCCTATGTTCTCGACCTGACAACCAACACTGTGCTCCTGAGCAAGAACGCGGATGAGCCCTTACCCCCGGCATCCATGTCGAAACTGATGACAGTTTACATGCTGTTCGACGCGCTGCGCGACAATCCCAATGTGTCGATGGATACGAAGTTCGTCGTTTCGACCAGGGCGCGGCAGATGGGGGGCTCCACGATGTTCCTGAACGAACGTGACCGCCCAACGGTGGAGGACTTGGTTCAGGGCATCATCGTTCAATCGGGCAATGACGCAACCGTTGTCGTGGCAGAAGGTTTGGCGGGTAGCGAAGACGCCTTCGCCCGCATGATGAACGAGCGGGCCAAGACGCTCGGGATGGAACATTCAACCTTTGCGAACGCATCCGGCTGGCCACATCCGAACCAGCGGATGAGCATGCATGATCTGGTGATCCTCTCGTCCCGCCTGATTACGGAGTTCCCGGAATACTACGGTTATTTCGGCCAGGCGGAATTCGAGTTCGACGGTCGCGCACCCGACAACCGCCACAACCGCAACCCGCTTCTGGGCCTTGGCATTGGTGCGGACGGGCTTAAAACCGGTCACACTCAGGAATCGGGCTACGGTCTGGTCGGCTCGGCAAAGCAGGGCGACCGGCGCGTCGTCTTTGCGATCACCGGGCTGGACAGCGAAGCCGCCCGAGAACAGGAAGCCGAGAAAATCATCAACTGGTCCTTTCGCCAATTCGTCGAAATGAAGATAGCGGATGAAGGCGAACGACTTGCCCAGGCCCCGGTCTGGATGGGCGATGTGCAGCAAATCGGACTGGTCGCACCGCATGATCTGAGTGTTCTGACAACGACCATGTCGCAGGAAGAGCCGTCCTTGGAAATCGTCTATAACAGCCCTATTGAGGCACCGATCGAAGAAGGTAGCGAGGTCGCGGAACTGGTCGTGACACGCGAAGGGCTGCCCGACACCCATTTGCCCCTGATCGCCGAACGCGGCGTTGACCGCGGCGGCTTCGTCCCCCGCCTGCGCAGCGCGGGTCATGTGCTGGCAGGACGTGTTGCGGTCGCCGTGAAGGAAATGTTTTGAGTCAGTCGAAATCGCGCGGCATTTTTGTTAGCTTCGAAGGCATAGACGGGTCAGGAAAATCCACCCAGGCGCGCATGCTCGCCGATCGTCTGCGCATGGCCGGCCATGAGATCATCGCCACTCGCGAACCCGGCGGCTCACCCGGCGCCGAAGAAATCCGGCGACTGCTGGTCGAAGGCGACCCTGCCCGCTGGTCTGCCGAAACGGAACTGTTGTTGTTCACTGCAGCCCGCCGCGATCACTTCGAGCGCACGATCGGGCCGGCGCTGGAATTGGGCAAGACTGTCATCACCGACCGCTTCGCCGACAGCACGCGCGTCTATCAGGGCACGACACGCGGCGATCTGCGCGCGCTGGTGGATCAACTTCATTCCATGATGATCAAACGCGAGCCCGACGTGACCTTCATCATCGACATGGACCCGGCCACTGCGCTGCGGCGCACCAAGGGGCGGGACATGGAAGAAAGCCGCTTCGAGGAATTCGGGCTGCCCTTCCAGCGCAAACTGCGGGACGGGTTCCGCGAACTGGCGGATCAGGAACAGAATCGTTGCATCCTTATCGACGGAACCGGAACGGCCAGCGCCGTGGCCGGTCGCGTCATGTCGGCATGGGATCAACGCTACTCATGAGCCTCGCCGAAGACCTGCCCGAAGCCGACCGCATCGAAGGCGCGCCGCATCCCCGCTTTGCGCAGCGCGTGGTCGGCCATGACGCCGCGCTTGCCCAGTATGCCGCTGCGCTGGACGGTAATCGGCTGCACCACGCATGGCTGATCTCTGGTCCGCGCGGTATCGGCAAAGCGACGCTGGCTTGGCACATCGCAAAGTATCTGCGGACCATGCCATTGGACTCAGGCCCCTCGATGTTCGGCGATGCTCCGGCCCAAACACCTGCCGATCTTGCAACGCCCGCCGATCACCCAGCCCTGTCGCGCATCACTGCACTGTCGGATAGCGGGCTGTTTCTGCTCAGACGCACGCCGGATGAGAAGAAGGGCCATCTCAGAACCGTAATCTCGGTAGACGAGGTGCGAAGGCTTCGCAACTTCTTCGCCCTGTCGCTGCCCGACGGGGGGTACCGCGTCGTGATCATCGACAGCGCCGACGAGATGAATGTCAACGCAGCGAATGCCCTGCTGAAGCTGCTCGAAGAGCCCCCCGAGAACACAGTTTTTTTGCTGATCAGCCATATGCCTTCGCGCTTGCTGCCGACCATCCGCAGCCGCTGCCTGAACCTGCCCTGTGCACCTCTGGCACCGGATGATGTGCAGACGGTGCTTGGGTTCATTGACACCGATCCGCCCATTTCTCCTGACGAAATTCAAACCCTCACCCGTCTGGCGAGGGGAAGCGTTGGCGCAGCAATCCGCCTGCACACTCTGGATGGCCCCGCGCTGCACCGCGACCTGGTCAGTTTGTTCTCGGAAATGCCGGGTTTCGATCGCAGCCGTGTTTTGGCTCTAGCCGCCAGCCTGACCGCACGGGGTGCCGAACAACGTCGCGATCTGATGATCGAAATGTTAGGGGACCTGACGGCCAAACTCGCCCGCGCAGGGGTGATCTTCGATCCCGACCTACCCGACGGCGAGGCGCAAATAGCGCGTCGACTTTGCCCCGACATCCCCTCGGCGCGACGCTGGGCCAGAACTCAGGAAGAAACCTTGTCCCGCCTGCAACGTGGTCTGGCGGTCAACCTTGACGCCCAAAGCCTTATCCTTGATACCTTCGTCAGGCTTGACGAGACGGCCAGAGACTGTCTGCGCCCATAGGAAGATTTTATGCCCGACACGACCACGCCTGCCCTTGTCGACAGCCATTGCCATCTGGATTTCCCCGAACTGATTGAAGACCTGCCCGGCGTGCTGGAACGGGCAGAAACCGCAGGCGTCACGCGCATGGTAACAATCTGCACGGATCTTCGGAAGGAACCGACTATCCGTGCTTTGGCCGAAAACCACGCTTCGCTATTCTACGCGGCCGGCACCCACCCCATGAGCGCCGCCAGGCATCCCTTGGCAACAGTGGAGCAATTGGTCGAAATCAGCAAGCACCCCAAGATGGTCGGCATTGGCGAGACAGGGCTGGACTACCACTACACCGCCGATTCCGCCGACGTGCAGAAGGAAAGCCTGAGTATCCACATCGAAGCCGCGCAGCGGACAGGCCTGCCCCTGATCATCCACGCGCGCGACGCTGACAAGGACATGGCCCGTATCCTGTCGGACGGTCATGCACAAACCCCTTTCAACTGTGTCATGCACTGCTTCTCCAGCACCCGTGAACTGGCTCAGACCGCGTTGGAGTTGGGCTTTTACCTGTCCATGTCGGGCATCGCGGCTTTCCCCCGTTCCAAGGAACTTCGCGACATCTTCGCCGCAGCACCGATCGAACGCATCCTCGTGGAAACCGATGCGCCCTATCTCGCGCCCCCACCCCATCGCGGCAAGCGAAACGAACCAGCCTTCGTCGCGCATACCGCCGCCGTGGGCGCTGAGCTGTTTGGCATGACGCCCGAAGACTTCGCCCGCCAGACCAGCGCGAATTTCGACCGCCTGTTCACCAAGGCTGCTGCCTGATGGCAACTTTGCGCTTCACCATTCTGGGCTGCGGATCGTCAGGCGGCGTACCAAGGCTGGGCGGGATTTGGGGCGATTGCGACCCGAAGAACCCGAAAAACCGCCGCACGCGCTGTTCGATGTTGATCGAACGGATTGACGGCGAGGCCGCGACAAGGGTCCTGGTCGACACCTCCCCTGATATGCGCGCACAACTTCTTGCGGCGGATGTCGGCACGCTCGACGCGGTGGTCTACACACATTCGCACGCCGATCATGTCCACGGCATTGATGACCTGCGGATGATCGTCTTCAATCTGGAACACCGCCTGCGTGTCCACGCAGATGAAGCAACGTGCGACAATCTGATGACGCGGTTCGGCTATGCCTTCGTGCAACCGGCAGGATCGAACTATCCGCCCATACTGGACATGAGCCTGATCACGGGTGAGTTCAGTGTAAGCGGTGCCGGCGGTGAGATCACCATCCACCCCATCGAGATTACCCATGGCCATATTCATGCGCTTGGGCTGCGTGTGAACGGTCTCGTCTATATGCCCGACGTGTCCGCCATCCCGGAAGATACCTGGGCCGAACTGAAGGATATGGATTGCTGGGTGCTGGACGCTTTGCGACGCAGGCCGCATTCCAGCCATGTGCACCTGGCCCGCAGCCTTGAATGGATCAGACGCGCCGCGCCGCGCCGCGCGGTGCTGACCAACATGCATGTCGATCTGGATTACGACACAGTGTGCGATGAAACGCCAGAGCATGTCGAGCCAGCATTCGATGGCATGACGATAGAGTACGAGGTGTAGATGTCAGCCTTACTTGAAGTCGTTCTACCCGTTTTTCTGGTAATCGGCTTCGGCTACGCGGCGGCAAAGGCAGGCCTGTTCCCCGATGGGGCCGTGGACGGCGTAATGAAGTTCGCGCAACACTTCGCGGTCCCCTGCCTGTTGTTCACCGCCATCGCCAATATCGACCTGTCATCCGGCTTCAATGCCCCGCTGCTGCTAAGCTTCTATGTCGGCGCAACTACGGGCTTTCTGATTGGAACGCTGGGTGCGCACTACATCTTCAAACGCGATTGGCAAGACAGCATCGCCATCGGCTTTTGCTGCCTGTTCTCGAACTCCTTGCTATTGGGACTGCCGATTTCCGAACGTGCATACGGGCCGGAGTCGCTAGCGACAAACTATTCGATCATCGCAATTCATTCACCGTTCTGCTTCTGCTTGGCCATCACAGCGATGGAAATCGTGCGCGGCAAAGGCGTTGGCGGTCGCAAGATGCTAGCGTCGATCCTGAGCGCGATGTTCCGCAATGCTCTGATCGTGGGGATCGGGCTGGGCTTCATCGTTAACATATCGGGCGTGACTTTGCCCATCGTGCTGGCCGACGCGATCGACATGATGGTCCGCGCGGCACTTCCGGCGGCCCTGTTCGGCTTGGGTGGGGTTCTGACACGCTACACCCCCGAAGGTGACATGAAGACCATTTTCTTCGTCATTGTGATTTCGCTGGTCGTGCATCCGATAATCGTGCTGGTCATGGCCAACATTTTCGGGCTGAGCCAGCAGGTGATCCGCAACGCGGTTATCACGGCCGCAATGGCACCAGGGGTCAACACCTACATCTTTGCGAACTTCTACGGGCGAGCGCGGCGTGTGGCGGCATCATCGGTGTTGATCGGCACCGCTGTATCGGTGCCGACCATCTGGATCTGGCTTCACATACTGGGCTAAGCTTTACCAGTTGCGCGTCAAAGTCAGGCTAACCTCGCGACCTTCGCCATATCCGCAGCTATAGACCGTCTGGCAGCCTGATACATAGTCGTCGTCGAACAGGTTCGTTACGGCAAGGTTCGCACGCCAATCCAACCAGTCATAGCTGACCGAGGCATCATAGAGCGTCGCTGATGGCACCTTCGCCGTGTTTTCATTGTCCGCCCAGCTTTCGCCTTGGTAGCGCGCACCGGCACCGGCCCGCAGCCCGGTCAGGTCACCGGCAAAGGCGTAGTCGACCCAAAGTGCAGCCTGTGTTTCCGGAACGATGAATGGCGTGTTGCCTTCAAGGTTTTCGTTCACATCCTTCTCGATGGTCATATCCAGCTTCGTCGCTGAGCCGCGCACCGAAAGACCGTTGCCAAAATCGTGAAAACCTTCGATTTCGACCCCCTTTGATGAAACCTCACCCACCTGCTGGTAGATAGGTTGGAAATTGGCATCATAGCCGGCGGATTGGGTGATGTCGTTTCGGTGAATGTCAAACAGCGACACGGTCAGCGAGCTGCGTCCATCCTCAGGAATATACTTCAGCCCAACCTCGTATTGACGGCCCGTTTCCGGGGTCAGCATATTGCCACCGGCGTCAGTTACGACTTCGGGACTAAAATAGGTGGATGCCGACAGATACGGCGTAAACCCGTTGGCCAGTTCCTTTGCCAGACCGAGGCGCCAACTCCATTCGCTGTTGTCGCGATCGTAGCCTTCGGCACCCGTGGCCTTGTTCTCCCCCGCCTCAGTGTGGACGGTGTCGTGGCGCAGGTTAAGCGTGCCGATCCAACCGTCGCCCCAGCGCAATTGGTCCTGCGCGTAAAAACCGATTTGAGTCTGCTCAATCTTTTGGTCGATGTAGGGAACAGGATCGACCTGCGATGCGCCATATTGCGGATGATTTGCGCTGATCGGCGTGCCGGAACCGGACGCCTGCATCTGGTCGATCTCGTAATACTTCGCATCCAGACCGAACAACAATTCATGCTCCACTGCACCTGTGACGGCCGTGGTCTCAACGCGTGTGTCGGACAGAACCGTGCGAACCTTGGTGTCGTGCTCGAACCGGATGCGGGACAGTTCGTTGTCCGGATCCTGCGGGGTCGGCATAAAGTTCAGGTAGCCATAGGCATAAAGGCTGTCCTCCTGCACATGGCTTTCCCCGTAGCGAAACGACTCGATCAGTGTCCAGCCACCGAAATCATGCGCGACATTCGCGCCGATATGGAACTGTTCACGGTCATAGCTGTCAATGTCCGGCTCCGAAAAATTGGCCGTCGTGTCGATGTACCCGAAATCCGCCTTCGCGGCGGTACCGACATAGGGCAGGAACGAGCCGCCCGAATGGTTCTCGTCGACTCGGGTATAGTTGGCGAGCAGGGTGATCTCGGTGCCCGCGTCTGTCGTGAACAGTAGAGAAGGTGCCAAGACGCCACGCATACCATCGGCGAATTCATCATCCTTGTCACCGCCTTCTATACGGCCAGTCACACGCCAACCGCCGGTGGAGGTGTCGTCACCCAAATCAAAGTTGAACCACGCGGTGCCGAAGTCGTTCAGCCCCAGTGCCGTTTCCCTCACACGCCCCTGCGGCGTCTTGGACACGTAGTTCAGCAACCCGCCAGGGTTGGATCCACCATAAAGAACCGAGGACGGACCGCGCAGCACTTCGATCCGCTCCAGCGTGTAGGGATCGATGTAAAAACCCCCGAACGCATAAGAGAAATTCTGAAGCCCATCCAGATACACGCCCGCCGCGGTCGACTGAAAACCCCGGATGAAGTGCCAATCCGTATCGCTGTCATCACCGAAAGGCTGGGTAAAAACGCCTGCCGAATAGCGCAGAGCTTCGTCAACCTTGGTGACGTTCTCACGCTCGATCTGATCGCGGCCAATTACGGAAACGGATTGCGGGACTTCGGACAAGGGCGTCGCAGTTTTCGCCCCGGTGAGAGTCGCAGGATTTGTCAGCCCCTCAACCGGGCCGATGGCGTCGTCATCCGTCGCAACGCTGATGTTGATGGGTTGAAGCACAAGCGCCTCGTCTTGCGCGACGGCCTGCACCGGCACAAGCAGCGCGATGGTGGCTGTGCCACAACGCAGTCCGTGGGAGCCAATAGGAAACATCTTCATGCTTTTATTTATCCAGTATTGAAACACGAAATAGCCCAACGGTCGCGGGCCAGAAGTCTTAGGCTTTAAGTTGGTTAATGCGGCTATTCTTGAATGATTCTGCCGCTCTTTGAAACTTCCTGCTTCAATCTGCGCAATTTCGCAGATGCAACCGCTGCCACGACGCTGGCGTGATCCCTTTTGCAGCACGGAAGGATCGGGTCAAATGCGACTGATCGGAAAACCCGCATTCATTCGCCACAGCCGCCGGGCCAAGACCGCGCGCCAATAGTTCCTCGGCACGCTCGACACGCATAGACTGCAACCACTTGTTGGGCGGCTGTCCCGTGCTGACCTTGAACGCATGCGCGAACCATGACGGAGACAATCCGGCCATATCTGACAGTTCCCGAACCGATACCCGACGATGCAGATTGGCGCGCAAATGACCCGTGACCTTGGCGAGCTGCGAAGGTGACAATCCACCATTTGGGGAGCCGACACTCTCTGACGCAGGGGCCTGAAACAGCTCGATCAGAAGCGCGCGAACCAATGCCTCGGTATAGGTCGCGGATCGATCCTGCGCGATGCATTGCTCGGCAATCAGCGACGCTATAGACATGATACGATGGGAATTCAGCATCAACACCGGACGGCGGGTCTGTTCAAGCGACACCCCTGACATATCAACCAGTCGGCGTGCATCGAAATGCATGTCCAGATGCCGGAACCGCCCAGGTGCCCCAAGCCTGCCCCACACCTGCATCCCCGCGGGAACATAGCTGACCGGGCCGATCGCACCCGCGACGCGACCGCTCTGCGATTGCGTTACCTGCAAGGGCAGCGGATCAAGCGCGATGGTAATGCGCGGATCAGGAGAGACGTAATGCCCGCTGGCCTCGGCACTGCCCTCAACATGCCACAAATCAATCACCAGCCCGTCCAGTTCCAGAAAGCGCAATTCCTCAACCGGGAAAATACCCGTCGTGAAAGCGCTCATATTGGGGCGGAATGACACGGAAACGATCTGATTAACTGAGAATGGAGGTAGGGAGAAGTTTGCCAGACCTAACCCGACTGTTTTTCTTTGGTCAAGGCCAAGATGCCTTTTCATACGTGCCATCATTGCGTAAGTGGGGACGACTCAGCCAGAAGTGGATCCCTCGCCACGTTAGCCAGGTCGCATAATCAGCCGAGATGACCGACACCCGATGTGGCATGCATTCACAGTATCTCTTGTCTTGCTGACGTCCATTTGCGGCGTAACCGCTGCGGCTGAGCCGATCACAATCTCCCATCGCTGGGGCGAAACCACGTTGCCGGCACCGGCGCAGCGCGTGGTATCGATCTCCTACACAGGCGCCGACTACTTGCTCGCCTTGGGTACGGTTCCGATCGCCTATCGCACTTGGTATGGCGGTGACGAGACCGGACTTTGGCCTTGGGCGTCTCCACTCCTGGGCGAGGCCCGCCCGCCCGTCCTACGCGGTGAGCTGGACATCGAGGCCATTGCCGCGATGAAACCCGATCTGATCGAGGCGATGTGGTCCGGCATCTCGAAGACACAGTATGAAAAGTTGTCGCGGATCGCACCGGTTTTACCAGCCGGCAAGGGTGCGGGCGACTTCGGTATGCCTTGGGAGGATATGACCAGGGCCCTGGGGAATGCTCTTGGCAAGTCAGATGAGGCCCACGCCCTGATCGAACGGATCACAGAGAACGCACTGGCCATCCGATCAGCGCATCCCAACTGGCAGGATGCCACGGCCGTTGTGGCTTGGCCTGCCGGACCGGGCCTTTACACGGGAACCGACGCCCGTGCGCGGCTGCTGGCTAGTTTCGGCTTTCGTACTCCGAAAATCGTGGAAAGCCTTGCGAGAGGGTCATTTTATTTCACGCTCGACCCGGAATTGTCGGAACCGCTGGATGTGGATCTGCTGGTCTGGTTGGACGCTGGCGGCGGGGTATCCTCGGCCCGCGACCTGCCCCTGCGCGACAGCTTGAGAGCTGTTCAGGAAGGGCGTGAAATAGTCGCCGACCCCGAACTTGCAGCCGCGATGAGCTATTCCAGCCCGCTCAGCCTAGAGTTCGCGCAGACCAAATTGATCCCCCTGATCGAAGCCGCGATGGATGGTGATCCTGAAACCGTCGTGCCGGGTGCGCACGAAGCAGGGCTTGTGCGATGACCAGGATGCGTGTGCCGCCCGTGGCGGTCAGCCTATGCGCTATGGGCCTGCTTGCGTTGCTTGGCTTGCGCTTCGGTGCCCGCAGCGATGTGCATCTGGGCGATCTGTTTCTGCTGTTTCAGCCCCTCGACCAGACCAACGCGATTTCGGTGGTGCTGATCGAGTTGCGCCTGCCGCGTATACTTTGCGCAGTTGCCGTTGGTGGTGCACTCGGGATTGCGGGCGCGCTGATGCAAACTGCCACCCGCAATCCGCTTGCGGATCCGGGGCTTCTGGGGGTGAACGCAGGCGCCGCTGTCGGGGTAGTGCTCACGATCATCGTTGCAGGCCATAGTGCCCCCTCGACCCTCATCATCCCTGCCTTGGCGGGCGCCGCGCTTACCACACTTCTGGTCTGGGGGCTCGCATCACTGGGTACCGGAATGGCAGCGCTGATCTTGGCAGGCGCGGCGGTCACGGGATTTCTTTATGCCATCATTCGTGGTGTGCTGGTCCTGAGCCAGCAGGCACTGGACGTGTATCGCCACTGGATTCTCGGGTCGCTCGGCAATGTCAGCATCGAGGGGTTGGTAACATTCCTTCCCATGCTGCTGGCCGGCGTTGCCGCGGCCGGGCTGGCCGCGCGGCGACTGGACGCGCTGGCGCTTGGTGATGACATGGGACGGACGCTTGGCGTGGGCACGGGGCTGACGCTTGCACTGACACTGATCGCAATCGCCTGTCTGTGTGCGGCAGCGGTCGCGATTGCTGGTCCTATCGGCTTCGTTGGCCTGATCGCGCCCCACATGGCGCGCAGGCTTGGCGTGTCCTCCACCGCCGGGCTGGCCGTGCAATCGGCGCTGCTTGGCGCGTCGCTGGTATTGCTGGCGGACTTGGCGGGGCGTGTGATCCTTCCCGGCATGGAAATCCAGACGGGGTTATGCGTCGCGCTCATCGGCGGACCAGCCATTGCATTGATTGCACGCGGATCGGGAAGGCTCGGGCAATGACACGACGCTTTCTTTGCTACACAGGTCTGTGCGGCGTGATCATCGCGATCGCAACCGTCAGATTGACCACCGGGACCTGGCCAATGGATTGGGCGGCTGCGCTACGCTTCGACGGTATGGACAGCGCCGTCTTGTGGCAGTTCCGATTGCCGCGCGTGATTGTTGCAGCGTTGACCGGCGCCGCGTTTGGTCTGTCGGGCACCGTGTTGCAAACGATGTTGCGCAATCCGCTGGCCTCACCCGACGTGATCGGGTTCACCGCAGGTGCGTCTGCCGGTGCTGTAGGTGCCATGGTGCTCGGTGGGACGGCTTATGTGACATTCGGCGCGTTGGCCGGCGGCGCGCTTACGGGGCTTCTCGTGCTAATCATCGCGTGGAAAGACGGGCTTCTACCTTTGCGGCTGGTGCTTGTCGGGCTGGGCTTCGGACTGGCGCTGTTCGCCATAACCGATTTCCTGCTCAGTTTCGCGGGCATGCTACAAGCGGCAGAGATGGCCCGCTGGCTGACCGGATCCTTTGCCGACACGAGCTGGTCCGACGCCGCCCGCATCTTGGTAGCGCTGCTCTTCAGCACACCGGTGCTTATCTGGCTTTCTTTTGCCCTGAACCGGCTGGAGTTAGGGGATGATGTCGCGCGTTCGCTCGGTTTGCGCGTCGACGCAGTCCGCCTGTCACTGGTTGCCATCTCCACGTTGCTCGCCGCCACCGCAGTCAGCGTTGCTGGCCCCCTACCCTTCCTGGCCTTTCTCGCGGGCCCCATCGCGCGCGGGTTGTCGGGCGCAACTGGCGCCGCGATGTGGCTGTCGGCACTAACCGGCACGACCATTGCGCTGTTCGCGGATTTTGCGTCCAGCCAACCCATCATGGGCAGCCACTTGCCAGCGGGTATTTTCACCGCGCTGATCGGTGGGCCGTTCCTGCTGGCACTTCTGATCCTGCAATCGAGAAAGGTGTGACATGAGCCTTGTCGAGACCCGAAACCTTCGCGTGGATCTTGGCGGGCGCAATGTCTTGCCGGATTTGAGCCTCATGCTGCCGGAGCACAAAATCACCGTCATCGTCGGGCCAAATGCCTGCGGGAAGTCCACACTGCTGCGCACAATGGCACGGCTGGTCAAACCCGCTGCGGGCACGGCATATCTTGACGATAAGGACGTCCATGACCAGCCCAGCCGCGATGTGGCACGAAAGCTCGGCCTGCTGCCCCAGCAGACGCTGGCACCCGAAGGTCTGTCCGTGCGCCGATTGGTCGAACGCGGTCGCACGCCGCATCTAGGCCCCCTGCGCCCCATGCGCGAGTCGGATCGCAAAGCGGTGGATGATGCCCTTGATTCTGTGGGCATGCGCCACAACGAAGACCGGCCGGTCGCCGCATTGTCAGGCGGCCAAAGGCAGCGTGCGTGGCTTGCGTTGGTTTTGGCGCAACAGACCGATGTGTTGCTGCTGGACGAGCCGACCACCTATCTGGACCTGCCACATCAGATCGAACTGCTCGATCTGGTCAAGAAGTTGAACCACGACACCTGTCGCACGGTCGCGATGGTGCTGCACGACATCAACCTCGCCTCACGTGTCGCCGATCACATGATCGCACTTCGAGGCGGCGCGGTCGTTGCTCAAGGCAGTCCAAGCAATGTTGTCACCGAGGCTGGCATGAAAGCGGTGTTCGACCTTGATTGCCGTGTGATCAGCGACCCGTGCCGTGGAACGCCCATGGTCGTGCCATTGTAGTCAAGCTGCGTCCAGACGCGCAAAGGCGCCGCCCTTGGCCAACAATTCCTCGTAGCTTCCCGTCTCGACGATGCGGCCCTCTTCCATGACCACGATCCGATCCACGTTGCGGATCGTCGCCAGGCGATGTGCAATGACCAAGGTGGTTCGATCCTTCGCAAGATCATCCAACGCCCGCTGGATGCGGCGTTCCGTTTCCGTATCCAGTGCCGACGTAGCCTCATCGAGAATGAGGATCGGCGGGTTCTTCAGGAAAGCGCGGGCAATTGCCACGCGCTGCTTTTGTCCGCCGGACAGCGTTACACCGCGCTCGCCGACCACTGTGTCGAGCCCTTCCGGAAGGCGTTCTAATAGCTCGCCCAGACGGGCACGATGGGCGGCCTGAGCAATTTCGTCCCGCGTCGCGTCAAGACGCCCATAGGCAATGTTTTCCGCCATCGTTCCGCCGAACAGGAAAACATCCTGCTGAACGATCCCGATCTGGCGGCGCAGCGATTCCAGCTTCATGTCGCGGACGTCTATACCATCAATACGGATCGCGCCCGAGGTCAGTTCATAAAAGCGGGGCACCAGCGACAACAGTGTGGTCTTCCCCGCCCCGGAGGCGCCCACGAAAGCCACCGTTTCGCCCGGCTCGACGCTTAGCGAAATGTCCTGCACGACAGGCATGTCCGTTGCGTAGCCAAAGCTGGCATGATCGATCTCGATCGCACCATTCAGCCGGTCCACGGATTTCGCATCGGGACCGTCGGCAATGTCCGGCTTGGTATCGATCAGCTCGCAGTAGCGCTGAAAACCCGCCACACCGCGGGGATACAACTCGATCACGGCCGCGATCTTTTCGATGGGGCGAAGAAACGCGCCGGTCAGAAGAAGAAATGCTACGAAGCCACCTTCGGTCAGTTCCCCTTTCAGCACCAGCCCCGCACCGAATACCATAATCACTACCTGCACGAGACGCATGCCCATATAAGTCAGCGACACGGACCCCGCCATGACCCTGTAGGCCGCCAGTTTTGCCGCGCGATAGGCAGCGTTGTCGCGCTTGAACAACTGCGCCTCGTGGGCCTCATTCGCGAAGGCCTGAACAACGCGGATGCCACCCACAGTTTCTTCCAGCCGGACATTGAAGTTACCGATCTTGGAATAGATGGCGCGCCAGGTCCTGGTCATCCGCCCACCGTAGTATGACGTCAGAAAAGCCATTGCCGGAACGATAACAATCGCGACGAAAGCCAGTTGCACATTGATCCAGAGCATCAGGCAGAACGCGCCGACAAAGGTCATGATCGCGATGAACAAGTCCTCGGGGCCATGATGCGCGATCTCGCCGATGTCTTCCAGATCGCGGGTGACACGCGCCACCATCTTGCCCGTGCGCACCTTGTCGAAATACGAAAACGACAGCCGCTGAAGATGTTCGAACGCCCGCGCCCGCATCGTGGTTTCTATGTTGATACCCAGCTTGTGGCCCCAATAGGTCACCACGAACATCAACCCTGCATTGATCAGATAGATCGCCGTCAGCCCAGCCACGGCAAGCAATGTCAGCGTCCAGTTCCCCGCCGGAATAAGCTTGTCGATGAAGCCCTGCACTGCGATGGGGAAGGCAAGTTCCAATAAACCAGACAGAACTGCGCAACCGAAATCGAGCCAGAACAGCCCCATCCAAGGACGATAGTATTCGAAGAACCGTTTCAGCATATGCGCCATTCCTGACAGAATTTGTTGCAGCCAATGCCCCGCCAAACCTTCAAGGTCAATGCGCTCGACGCGTTTACCTTGGTGACTATGCGACCGCAGAATGTTGACAATATTAGTCGGGTTGATATTTTCGCGCCGATTCTCCGCAACGTGCTGCGGCGATCTATTATGCATCACATGAAGGACGCAATCTGTGGAACAGTTCGGACCGGCCGTCACCGAAATGCTTGGCTTTCTGCAACGCGGCGGACCCGCAATCTGGGCGATCTCGGCGTTGTCGATCGTTACACTTGCACTGATCCTTTGGAAAATCTGGCGACTGGTCATGATCGGTGCGTGGTCAGGTGCCGCGACCGAACGCGCGGTACAGCAATGGAGCGAAGGTGACATCGACGGTGCCCGCGTCACGCTTGCACCACGCAAGAGCCTCCGCGCCCGCGTCGCCAAAGCCGCGATGGCCACTCACCTGGACCCCGAATTCAGTGAGCCAGAGGCCCGCGAGGAAACGGGCCGCGTCGCCAAGTTGGAACTCGCGCGTGCCCGCAGCGGTCTGCGCGCCCTGGAACTGATTGCAACCATCGCACCGCTTCTGGGTCTTCTCGGTACGGTTTTGGGGATGATCGAGGCATTTCAGGCGCTGCAAGAGGCTGGTGCCCGTGCCGACCCGGCCGCGCTTGCCGGTGGCATCTGGGAAGCCCTGCTGACGACCGCCGCCGGTATGGCCGTGGCCATTCCAGCCTCCGCCGCGCTGACATGGTTCGAAAGCGTCGCCGAAAATGTTCAGGCGGATATGGAAGATGCGGCCACACGTATCTTCACCCGTTACCAGCACGACCCGTCACTGGCGCAGGCTGCCGAGTAGTGTTCAACTTTTCCGATCATAGAACTCCGCGCAGGCCCAGCCTGACACCCATGATCGACGTGGTGTTTCTGTTGCTGGTGTTTTTCATGCTGGCGGCGCGCTTCGGAACGGATATGGCCATGCCTCTGAAGCTCGCGGGTAGCGGCACGGGTTATGACGGTCCACCCCGTCTGGTCGATGTGCAGGCCGAGGACGTCAAGCTGAATGGCGTGGTGATGGGTGAGGCCTCTCTCCTTGCGCAACTGCAGGAACTGACCGAAGCCCCCACGGATACGATCATCCTGCGTCCGGGCAAAGACACCCCGCTACAACGCGTCGTAGACGTCATGCAGGTGCTGAATGGTGAGGGATATAGCTCGCTTGTGATGGTGGAATGACCATGCAGTTCTCGACACCAAAACCCCGACCCAAAGCTGAAAGCATCGTACCGATGATCAACGTGGTGTTCCTGCTGTTGATCTTCTTTCTGATGACTGCGCAGATCGCACCTCCCGAACCGTTCGAGGTGACCCCGCCAACCGCAGCAGCCGAAGACCCCGCAGACACTGGCGATATCCTTTACGTATCTGCGGAAGGTGAGTTCGGGTTTCGTGACCTCAAGGGCGACGACGCCATCGCCGCGCTGTCAGAGCGGGAAAACGCCAACAGCCCGCTGCTGATCCGCGCGGATGCCTCCGTTGACGCCTCGGTGGTCGCAGGGTTGATGCCACGGCTCGCCGGGGTCGGGATCACCGATGCCACCCTTTTAACCGCTGCGACGGGCGAGTGATGCGCAAGCTTCTGGAAACCGGCAGCTTTCTTGCCATCGCAGCGGTCATTCATGTCGCTGCCTTTTGGCAGACAGAACAAGGCGCACCGCAATCGGGCGGGTCCGGTGGCGAAGCGCTGATCAGCCTGCAAGCGGCACCCGAATCTCTGTCTCAGATGGTTGAGGACTGGGAAAGGCCACCTGTAGAACCGAGCGAGCCCGAAATGCCCGACATTGAACCGCCGCAGCAGCAGACGGCAGCGCCGGATGCCCCAACGCCAGTCGAAAGCCCGACTGTCGAGGCGGCGCCTGCCACCACGCTCGAAGCGCTGGACACACCGGGCTTGGAATTACCATCGATGGACGTACCGGACCTTCCTGAGCCTGAGCCTGAGCCTGAGCCTGAGCCTGAGCCTGAGCCTGAGCCTGAGCCTGAGCCTGAGCCTGAGATCACCTCACCCACACCGCCACGCAAGCCAACCCCTCCCGAACCAAGGCGGGAACCGCAGCCACAGCCGCAAAGCGCACCGCAACAGGCGCAGCGTGCGGCAGGCACAGGTGGCGGTGTCGCAGCCGGTGATGCGCGCGCGTCGGATACCTCGACATTGTCACAGGCGCCGGCGGTCAATTTGAAGCAGGCATGGGGCGCACGTATTCGCGCTAGGATCGAACGCGCCAAACGCTCGCCTCGTGGTGCGCGTGCGAATGGCGTCGCAGTTGTCCGCTTGGTTGTTCACCCGAATGGACAGTTGGTGCAACTGGCTCTGGCCAGTTCGTCCGGTTCGCCCATATTGGACAAGGCGGCCCTTGACGCGGTGCGCCGTGCAGGGCGCTTCCCGTCCGCCCCGCCAGAGCTAGGCGGCACAGCACAAAGCATGGATCTGCCGATCCAGTTCAACTGATCGGCATTTCATCCCCCAACAAGATGGGCCGAGTAACGTATTGCAGATCACTTACATCGTTGCCCTCGATGGCACCGATGATCGCCTTGGCCAACCCGACACCCGTTGCGCGGAAGTCTTCGTGAAAGGCGATCGTCCCGCGCCGGAATTTCTGCATCAGGCCGAAGGAATCCTTCACCGCCAAGTCAAATTCCCGACCGAGCGTTAGGCCAAGCTCTTCCGCCGCGATGATCGTCGCGATCGCAGACGCCGCGCTGCCACACACGACCCCGTCGGGCCGCCCCCGCCCTGACATGAGACGCATGACCTCTGTCTTGATCGCGTCGAAACTGCTGTCAGTGGTGATCCCATGAAACGGCACTTCCAGCAGATCGTGGTGCTCTAGCCCTCGCAACAACCCGTCCTGCATATACTTGGAATAGGTCAGATATGGCGGCGGCATCAGCAGCGCGATTCGTCCCCGCCCGCGTTGTGCCAGCTCGTCCACAGCCTGTTCCGCGTAGGCCGAGTTATCAAAATCGAAATAGGCATGATCGAAGTCAAACTCCGTCCGCCCATGGGTGACAAACGGCATCGAATGGTCCCGCAGAAAGGTAATGCGTGGGTCCAGCGGCTCCGTTCGAGACAGCACAACCCCATCAGCGGAGCCCGTCTCGACGATGTAGCGCACCGGATCAAGCGGATCATCCGTCAGGCTGTATGGCGTTACGATCAGGTGGTAGCGCGTGGTTCGCAGATGCCGGGAGATGCCGTATATAAGGTGCGTTGACAGTCCCATCGCTTCATCTTCGACCGGTACTATCACGCTGACAACATTGGTCTTTCCTGTACGCAGACGCACGCCAGCACGGTTCGGACGGTAGCCGATTTGCTTGGCGACCAGCTTGACCCGTTCTTTCGTGGCAGTACTGATATCAGGCGCGTCTTTCAGGGCTTTGGATACTGTCGTTATGCCCAGCCCCGTCATATAGGCGATGGTTTTCAGCGTCGGGCGCCCCGTACCCGAAACAGGTGCCTCTGCGGATCGACCGCGAGCCTCATTCTTGACCTGACGCATGGCTTCTCCCTGTTATCGTCGAATCCGGCAAGCGATTGTCTGGCGCTAACTGTAACGATTTAGATCTTATGACGGAAACTCGCAAATATAAGAACCAAGCAGGATGACGCGCAGCCAATTCATCGCAGTATGTGACGATACATATATGTTTTTAAGTAATTTTACTTCTACACTTCACTACCGGCACCTCCTAAAACTGAAATAATTCATAGCTCGAAAATTAATTTGTTGCCAAACGAAATTTCTTTGTTAGCATTTTTCTACAACGATTTAGCTGGGAGGAGAAAATGAAGCTAAAATCGCTCGGAGCATGGCTCGCCGCATCGGTCGCCGTGCCAGCAACCATGGCGTCAGCGACTGATCTTGAAGTTACTCACTGGTGGACGTCCGGTGGCGAAGCTGCCGCCGTCGCGGAGTTCGCATCAGCTTTCGACGCAACCGGCAACAAGTGGGTCGACGGCGCGATTGCCGGTGGGGGCAGCACAGCCCGTCCGATCATGATCAGCCGCATCACAGGTGGCGACCCGATGGGCGCGACCCAGTTCAACCATGGCCGACAAGCGGAAGAACTGGTCGAAGCCGGATTGATGCGAGATCTGACGGATCTGGCTGAATCCGAAGGCTGGGCCGATGCTGTCGCTGCGCCTTCGCTCCTGGAAAGCTGTACGCTCGACGGGAAGATCTACTGCGTACCGGTAAACATCCATTCGTGGCAGTGGCTGTGGCTATCCAACAAGGCATTCGAAGATGCCGGCCTCGACGTTCCGACTACTTGGGACGAATTCGTGGCAGCCGCACCCGCGCTTCGCGACGCCGGTAAGATCCCGCTGGCAATGGGTGGCCAGGCCTGGCAGCGCGGCGGCGCATTCAACGTCCTTATGACTGCAATTGGCGGCAAGGAACTCGTCATGAAGGTCTATGACGAAAAAGACGCCGAAGTCGCAGCAGGACCAGAAATCGCCAAGGTTTTTCAGGCGGCCGCAGATGCGCGCGAAATGAGCCAGGGCAGCAATGTGCAGGACTGGAACCAGGCCACCAACATGGTGATCCAGGACGAAGCCGGCGGCCAGATCATGGGTGACTGGGCACAGGGCGAGTTCCAGGTTGCCGGTGAAGTTGCTGGTGAAGACTACACTTGTCTTCCCGGGCTCGGCGTGAACGAGATCATCTCCACGGATGGCGACGCATTCTACTTCCCTGTTATGGATGATGAGGAACAGAGCGCAGCGCAAGAAGAACTGGCTTCCGTGATGTTCAACGCCGGAACGCAGGTTGCCTTCAACCTCAAGAAGGGATCACTGCCAATCCGAAAGGATGTCGATCTCAATGCAGCCAACGACTGCATGAAGAAGGGTCTGGCGATCCTTGATCAGGGTAACACGGTTACGTCGGTCAACCAGCTGGTCAGCCCGGACACCAACACCCAGATCGAAGGTCTGATGACTGAATTCTTCAGCGACATGAACATGACGGCCGAGGACGCTCAGGCGCGCTTCGCGGATATCATCGCAAACGCCGACTGATCTTGCATGCAGACGTCGACCGATGTCGGCGTCTGCCCCCTCTTCTCAAACTCTGAAAGGCCAGCCATGTCGCAAACGTCGCGGCCATTTCAACTGTTTCGCAATATCAACGCCAAGATCGCTTCGATCCCGATGATATTGACGGCTTCGGTTGTCTTCCTTGGCGGCACGATCTGGACGATCGTGTATTCCTTCACCAATTCAAAGCTGCTGCCCCGGCGCGAATTCGTGGGCTTCGATCAGTATGAACGTCTTTGGTCCACGAACCGTTGGATCGTGTCGATCGAGAACCTGCTGATCTACGGCATACTCTCTCTGATTTTCAGCCTGATAATCGGATTTCTGCTTGCAGCATTGCTTGACCAGAAGATCCGGTTCGAGGACACGTTCCGCACCATCCTGCTATACCCCTTCGCGCTCAGCTTCATTGTCACCGGGCTGGTCTGGCAGTGGATCCTGAACCCCGATCTTGGTGTGCAGAGCATCGTGCGAGGGCTTGGCTGGGAAAGCTTCACCTTCGATCCGCTCTATAATGCCGACATCGTCATCTACGGCATCCTGATCGCCGGTCTCTGGCAAGGCACGGGCCTTGTGATGTGCCTGATGCTGGCTGGTCTGCGGGGCATCGACGAAGACATCTGGAAGGCCGCGCGCGTCGACGGCATTCCGATGTGGAAGACTTATCTGTTCATCGTCATTCCGATGATGCGCCCCGTATTCATCACGACGCTGGTCATTATCGCCAGCGGCATTGTGCGTCTTTATGATCTCGTCGTGGCGCAGACCGGGGGCGGTCCGGGCATCGCATCCGAAGTCCCCGCCAAATACGTCTATGATTTCATGTTCCAGGCACAGAACCTCGGACAGGGCTTTGCCGCCTCCACGATGATGCTGCTGAGCGTGGCGATCATCATCATCCCATGGGCCTATCTCGAATTCGGAGGCAAGAAACGTGGCTAACCCATCGACACTTTCCGCCACGGTTGCCGGTGCAGACATCCTGCCATCCGCCGAGCCCCGTGGCCCAAAACCGCGCCGCCGGTTTTCGCGGCGCAACATCTTCATCTATGGCACGTTGCTGCTGGTTTCGATCTACTACCTTCTGCCGCTTTACGTAATGGTGGTCACATCGTTGAAAGGCATGCCCGAAATCCGGCTTGGCAACATCTTTTCGCCACCGATGGAAGTTACCTTCCAACCATGGGTGAAAGCATGGTCCGAAGCCTGCACCGGTCTGAACTGCGACGGTCTCAGCCGCGGGTTCTGGAACTCGGTGCAGATTCTCGTGCCCTCGGTGATCCTGTCCATCGCCATCGCATCGGTGAATGGTTACGCGCTGGCCAACTGGAAGTTCAAAGGCGCCGAGACCTTTTTCACCATCCTGATTTTCGGTGCGTTCATCCCCTATCAGGTGATGCTCTACCCCATCGTGATCCTGCTGCGCGAAATGGGTCTTTATGGCAGTCTCTGGGGTCTGGTGCTGGTGCATATGGTTTTCGGGATGCCGATCAACACGCTGCTGTTCCGGAACTACTTCACCTCGGTCCCCGAAGAACTGTTCAAGGCCGCCCGCGTTGACGGGGCCGGATTCTGGGGGATTTACTTCAAGATCATGCTGCCGATGTCGCTGCCCATCTTCGTGGTTGCGATCATCATTCAGGTCACAGGCATCTGGAACGATTTCCTGTTCGGCGTGGTCTACACCAAGCCCGAAAACTACCCGATGACGGTTCAGTTGAACAACATCGTAAACTCGGTTCAGGGTGTAAAGGAATACAACGTCAACATGGCCGCCACGATCCTGACCGGACTGGTGCCGCTGATCGTTTACTTCATCTCCGGAAAACTCTTCGTGCGTGGCATCGCCGCAGGCGCAGTGAAAGGATAAGGGCGCAATGTCCAGCATAGAAATCAAAGACCTCGACCTGGCTTTCGGTGCGGTCAAGGTTCTCGAAAAACTCAACATCGACGTGCCCGAGGGCGAATTTCTTGTCCTGCTTGGCCCATCCGGCTGCGGCAAGTCCACGCTCTTGAACTGTATCGCGGGACTTCTCGACGTCACCGGCGGGCAAATCTTCATCGACGGCAAGAACGTGACTTGGGAAGAGCCCAAAGATCGCGGCATCGGCATGGTGTTCCAGTCCTACGCGCTCTATCCGCAAATGACGGTGCGCGGCAATCTGGCCTTCGGATTGAAGAACGCAGGCCTGCCAAAAGCGGAAATCGAGAAACGGATCGCCCGCGCCGCCGAAATCTTACAGATTGAGCCGCTTCTGGATCGCAAACCTGCGGCCCTGTCCGGCGGCCAGCGTCAACGCGTCGCCATCGGGCGAGCGCTGGTGCGCGACGTGGATGTGTTCCTGTTCGACGAGCCGCTATCGAACCTCGACGCCAAGCTGCGGTCCGAGTTGCGGGTGGAAATCAAGCGACTGCACCAGCAGTTGAAGAATACCATGGTATATGTGACCCACGACCAGATCGAGGCGCTGACACTGGCGGATCGTATCGCGGTCATGCGCGGCGGGATCGTCCAACAACTTGATGACCCGACCACGATCTATAACAAGCCCACGAACCTTTTTGTTGCCGGTTTTATCGGGTCACCTGCGATGAGCTTCCTCGATGGCAAGATCGAAGAGAAGGACGGCCAGAAGATCTTTATCGCCAACGGAATCGACGTCGCGATGGATGGTTATGACGGATATGTGCCGAACGCAGACGGGCGCGACATGATCCTCGGCGTTCGGCCGGAACATGTGGGCCTTCACGAAGACCCGTCCACCGGCATCCAGGGCGTCGTCGATATCGATGAACCAATGGGATCGGACAGCCTGATCTGGATAACGGTCGGCAACCAACGGCTGTCGGTACGCACGGCAGCGGGTCTGGGCTTCAAGCCCGGCCAACCGGTTGGCATCACGTTCGATATCACCAAGGCATCGCTGTTTGACAAGGACGGCGGACAGCGCCTCTGAAAACAGATGAATGGGCGGAGGCATATCGCGTCCGCCCGAACACAATTCTTCCAAGGCAGTTCTGATGATCCGCAACCCGATCCTTCCCGGCTTTAACCCCGACCCTTCCGTCATCAGGGTGGATGACACCTATTATATCGCCACCTCGACCTTCGAATGGTTCCCGGGGGTACAAATCCACAAGTCACATGATCTCGTGAACTGGGACCTGGCGTGCCGCCCCTTGACCCGTGCAAGCCAGTTGGACATGCGCGGCAACCCCGATAGCTGCGGAATCTGGGCGCCCTGCCTTTCATATGCCGATGGTAAATTCTGGCTTGTCTATACGGATGTCAAACGTCTCGACGGCAACTTCAAGGACGCCCACAACTACATCGTGACGGCCCACTCGATAGAGGGCCCCTGGTCCGACCCGATTTACGTGAACTCATCGGGGTTCGATCCCTCCCTGTTCCATGACGATGACGGCCGCAAATGGTTCCTGAACCTGGTTTGGAACCACCGCACGGCGTCCGTCGGCGGCAATCCGAAACATCCCGCATTCGCAGGGATCGTGATGCAGGCATGGGATCCTGACACCCAGACGCTGCAGGGAGAACCGCGGATCATTTCGAACGGCAGCCCGCATGGCTTGACCGAAGGGCCGCACCTCTACAAGCGCAACGGCTGGTACTACCTCACCGTCGCCGAAGGGGGCACCGGGTATGATCATGCCGTGACCATGGCCCGGTCCCGTGACATCCGTGGACCCTACGAGCTGCACCCCGATACACACCTGATCACCTCTATCGGCGCCCCGGATGCGGTATTGCAGCGATCCGGACACGGTCAAATCGTGGAAACACCAGATGGCCAAGTCTACCACACACATCTATGCACGCGCCCCATCAAGGGCATGAAGCGCTCGCCGCTGGGCCGCGAGACCGCGATCCAGAAATGTGAATGGCGCGATGATGACTGGCTGTATCTGGTGGATGGTGGCCACAAACCCGCGGTCGATGTCATCCCTCCCGATCCATCCGTTGTGCGCAGGGAACGTCAGGCCATAGAAACGCGCTTCGAAGAGACAGAGCTACCTGTGGAATTCCAGTGGCTGCGGACCCCGGACCCGAGCCGTATCTTCAGCCTGGCACAACCGGGACTACGCCTGCACGCACGCGAGTCCATCGGAAGCTGGTTCGAACAAGCGCTTGTCGGGCGCAGGCAGGAAGACTTCGTCTTCCGCGCGGAGACTCGCCTCGACTTTGACCCTGTCACCTACCAGCAAGCCGCCGGAATGGCGCTCTACTACAACCGTCACAAGTTCCACTTTGCTGGAATCACCTGGCATGAAGAAATTGGCCGCTGCCTGACCATATTGTCCTGTCCCGGCGATTGGCCCGACAGTCGCATGACCTTCCCTCTGGATCGACCGGTTCCGCTGCCCGATATGGGTCCGGTGGACCTGGCAATGGAAGTGGATCACGAAAAGCTGCAGTTCTTCTTCAACACCGGAGGCGCATGGACCGCCATAGGGCCGGAACTGGACGCAAGTGTCATTTCCGACGAGGGTGGCCGTGGCGAGCATGCGTCCTTCACCGGCACCTTCGTGACCCTGAACGCGTTTGACACGTCGGGATCAGCACGGCCAGCCGACTATTCGCGGTTCGCCTATATTCCACGATCTGGTCGCTAATCAGTCACTTGCTGCAGGGTCCGCTTCGCCACCGGCTTGCATTCCTGCAGCAAGGTCGCCACAAGGCCTGCGGGTCGTTCGGGAGGTTGCAGGCGTGGCGAAGCTCTACTTTCATTATTCGACAATGAACGCAGGCAAATCGACCGTTCTTCTGCAGGCCGCTCACAACTACCGCGAGCGGGGAATGCAGACCTACCTGCTGACGGCGCGTTTCGATGATCGCTCAGGCGCTGGAAAGATCTCATCGCGCATCGGCATTTCTGCAAATGCAGACACGTTCTCACCCCAAGACGATCTGTTTCTGCGTCTCGAGAACCGTTTGGCCGAGGGCCCCTGCGCCTGCGCATTTGTCGATGAAAGCCAGTTTTTGACCGAAGCACAGGTCTGGCAATTGGCGCGTGCCGTGGATGATCTGAAGATCCCCGTCATGTGTTACGGCCTGCGCGTGGATTTTCGCGGCAAGTTGTTCCCCGGATCGGCGGCGCTGCTTGCTCTGGCAGATGAGATGCGCGAAGTTCGAACAATCTGTCATTGCGGAAAGAAGGCAACGATGGTCGTACGCAACGGACCGGACGGGAAACCATTGAAAGAGGGCGCTCAGGTGCAGATCGGCGGCAACGAAACCTATGTCTCACTTTGCCGCCGACACTGGCGCAAAGCAATGAGCCACTATATCTAGACGGCGTTGGGCGGGGCCTTGCCTTCGAAAAACGCGATCAGGTTGTCGACGGCCATCAATCCCATCTGTTCTCGCACCTCCAGTGCCGCAGTGCCAAGATGCGGAAGCAGCACCACATTTTCCATGCCCATCAGCGCTTGTGGCACCTCCGGTTCGTTTTCGTACACGTCCAAGCCTGCGGACGCGATCTTGCCTTTCTTCAATGCCGAAACCAGCGCTTTCTCATCGACGACATCCCCGCGTGAAATGTTCACGAACACGCCTGTCGCCTTCATCGCAGAGAACATTTTCGCATCAATCAGATGATGCGTATCTGCACCGCCCGGCACAGAAACGACGACGAAATCGGCCGTCTTGGCCACACCTTCGAGCGTCTCCAACTGGCGCGCAGGAACGCCTGCATCCTCGACCGTCGAGCGATTGAAAAACACCACGTCCATGTCGAACCCGTGATGGGCGCGCTTCGCGATGGCCTTGCCGATCCGGCCCATGCCAACCACACCAAGCGTCTTGCCGGTGACATGCTGACCCAACATCTGCGTCGGATGCCACCCTTCCCAGTCACCGCTGCGAACCAAACGTTCACCTTCTCCGGCACGCCGCGACGCCATCAGCATCAGCGTCAGAGCTATATCAGCCGTGGCATCGGTAACGGCACCGGGGGTGTTCGTTACTTCGACCCGCACGGCCCGCGCGGCATGAACGTCGATATGATTATAGCCCACACCGAAATTGGCCAGAATTTGCGCTCGGCAATGCCCTCCCACCGCATCAAACACATCCGCGCTGAACAAATCCCCGAGCGTCGGCAGGACCGCGTCGAAATCCATCAGCGCGCCAGTCAATTCTTCATCCGACAAGGGCGTGGTGGATGGTCGCATGACGGCTTCGAAATGCTCGGACGCCTTTTCCAGCACCTTGTCGGGCAACGGTCGAGTGATCAGTAGTTTGGGTGTATCGGTCAAAACAGGCGTCCTCCCAGCGGCACCTCATGGTCCGGCGACAACAATACGACGGCATCGTCCTGATCCGGCACGCCAAGCACCAAGACCTCGGACGTCATGGGCCCGATCTGGCGAGGCGGGAAATTGACAACGGCCATCACTTGTCGTCCGACCAACTTTTCTGGCTCATAGTGAACCGTAATCTGTGCGGAACTCTTCTTTACACCGATCTCTTGACCGAAATCGACCCATAGCTTGATGGCGGGTTTACGCGCTTCGGGGAAGGGTTCCGCTTGGACGATCCGGCCCACCCGGATATCGACCTTCAGAAAGTCATCGAAACTGATGTCGTTCATTGGGCCAACTCCCGCGAGCGATTGGCCGCGGCGGCCACGGCACGCTCCAGAAGCGCAGGAAAGCCGAATTCCTTGTCCATCAGGACATCCAAGGCCGCGGCGGTCGTGCCCGCGGGGCTTGTAACATTCACACGCAGCTGGGTGGGATCGTCTTCCGAGTTCTCCGCCAGGTGCCCCGCGCCAGCCACCGTCGCTTTGGCAAGCCGCATGGCCAAATCCTCTGGCAGCCCTTGCGCCTGCCCTGCCGCAGCGAGGGTTTCGATCAGATGGAACACATAGGCGGGACCCGAGCCGGATACGGCCGTCACAGCGTCCATCTGTGATTCGTCGTCGAGCCGAACCGTCTGGCCGACAGCGGTGAGGAACTCCTCCGCCAATGCAAGCTGCACCTCCGATACCTTGGAATTGCCGATCAGCGCCGTGATGCCTCGCCCCACTGCAGCAGGTGTATTCGGCATGGCACGGACGATAGAAGTCCCCTGCCCAAGAACCCTTTCGTAGTAGGCAATCGGCGTCCCCGCGGCGACGGACACGAAGAGCGTTTCGCCATTGCCAAGCGGCTGCATGTCCGGAAGCGCATCTGCCATCATCTGCGGCTTGACTGCGATCAGGACCATTGCCGGATTCTCAGGCCAGCCTTCGTTCAGGTGCAGCCCGTCAATCTGCTTCAGCCAGTCGGACGGTTTCGGATCCATCACCCAGACCGAGGACGCGGGCAATCCACCTTCCAGCCAGCCCGCCAGCATGGCAGAACCCATTTTGCCGCAGCCCAGCAGAACCAGCCCGCGGCTTTCGATATGTTGCTTTTGCATCTTTCCCCCGTCGCGTTCGCCCCGAAGGGCCTACGCGGCGGAGACTAGGCGCGACCGTAAGCCTCTGCAATGGCGACCTGCATGGCCTCTTTCGGCGCCGTATTACCCCATGTCACCAACTGGAAAGCAGGGTAGAAACGTTCCGACGCAGCCACGGCCGAAGCAATCAGCGTGTCGATCTGATTCGGGCAAGCCATCTGCCCGCCGCTTAGCACCAGACCATAGCGGAAGACCATCAGGTTCTGCTCGGCCCAGTAGGTGAACGCACCGGTCCAGCACATATCATTGGCCCGGTTCAGCGCCTCGTAAAGCTCGGGCACCTTATCCTCTGGCGGCTCCATATCGAAGGTCGCGATCAAGCGCAGTGTTTCGTCAAAGGCCGACCATGCCACAGTCACGGAATAGGTGCGCCATTGTCCTTCGACCGCCATGGCGATCTGGTCTTCACCTACACGATCGAATTCCCATGCGTTGTGCTCTGCAAGGGTTTCGACAATGTCGATAGGATGAATGTCTTCGATCTGGTGTTCGGAAAGTGACATGACCGGCCTCTTGGGTTGTTAGCCTCAGCGCGGCTGCGAAGCCCCACTAACACTAGGTGCCTGCTCAATAAGCGGAGGTTCTTGCCTGTCCGCTTACTAGATATGGTGTGCCACAATCCCGAACCTGTAAAGAACTATTTGGTTAATACCCACAGATTTCGTAGGCCGCCATTGCGCAGCCCACAAAATAAGCGACCCATCGTGTTGGGGTGCTTGCGTTACTCGGAAAGCTTGGTTTCAAGCAGTTCCAGCCGCTTGGATAGCGCGTCGTTTTCTTCACGCGCCCTCTGGGCCATCGCTTTGACTGCGTCGAATTCATCGCGCGTCACGAAGTCCTGCTCAGCCAGCCACCGCTCAAGCCGGCTACGAAGCACGGTTTCGACCTCGCCTTTCGCGCCTTGGGCGACCCCCACCGCGTTAGTCATAAGCTGCGACAGATCGTCAATGATTTTGTTACGACTCTGCATGGTCTGGCTCCGCTGGTTGCTCGCGGGGACATATGCGACCTCCCGCCTCGTTTCACAAGCTTGACACCGCGCGCGGGCACCTTCAAGTGATCGGCATGTTGATGGCTATCCCATTCCCCGACATCAGTCCCGAGATCTTCGCGATCGACATCGGCGGCTTCTATTTTGCGCTTCGCTGGTATGCGCTCGCCTATATTCTGGGGCTTCTGATCGGGCTTTGGATTTTGCGCCGGGTGTTTTCTTCACCGAAGCTATGGCCCGGCAACCAGTCACCCATGACGCCAGAGCAAGCCGAGATGATGCTGACATGGATCATTGTCGGCGTCATCATTGGTGGGCGACTGGGTTTCGTACTGATGTATCAGCCAGCCTACTACCTGTCGCACCCGATGGAGATTCTGAAGGTATGGCAGGGCGGGATGGCCTTTCACGGCGGGTTTCTGGGTGTGATTATCGCCTGCACGGCATTTTGCTGGAAACAGAAGATTCCGATGCTGCCCACCGCCGACGCACTAGCACTCGCAACACCTCCGGGCTTGCTCCTGGGACGCCTGGCAAATTTCATTAATGCGGAGCTATGGGGGCGTCCAAGCTCTGTGCCTTGGGCCGTGATCTTCCCCGGTGAACATGCGCAGGCCTGCCCCACCGACTGGGTTGGACCCTGCGCGCGACACCCGTCGCAATTGTATGAAGCCGGTCTTGAGGGGCTGCTGCTGGGTGCCATCCTGCTCTGTCTGGCTTTCGCGACCCGCGCGCTCAAGGCACCCGGATTGATCGCAGGGCTGTTCTTCCTTGGCTATGGCCTGTCCCGGATGTTTGTTGAATTGTTCCGTCAAGCGGACGCCCAGTTCATCACCACGGACAACCCGATGGGCTACGTGGTCCGCGCGGGCGAATTCGGTCTGTCGATGGGACAGCTTCTATCGCTGCCAATGGTCGTACTAGGCATCATCATGATCGCGGTGGCCACAAAACACAGCCGCACATGACGCCTCTTGAAAAGTCACTGATCCAAAGCATCCACGCAACCGGTCCGATTACCGTCGCTGACTACATGAATGAATGCCTTCTGCACCCGCAGCACGGCTACTATGTCAGCCGCCCCCCTTTCGGTCGCGATGGTGATTTCACCACGGCGCCAGAGATCAGCCAGATGTTCGGCGAGGTCATCGGTTTATGTCTGGCACAGGCATGGATCGATCAGGGGCGGCCCAACCCCATGACACTGGTCGAAATCGGACCCGGACGCGGCACGTTGATGGCGGATATCCTGCGCGCCACTAAAGCGGTGCCTGGTTTTCATGCCGCAGCTGATATCGTTCTGATCGAAGCCTCCGACCGACTTCGCTGTGTACAGGCCAAGACACTTGCCGGCTGCTCCCCGCGCTGGCTGACTCACAGCAGCGAGTTGCGGAGCCAACCCTTGTTTCTCGTGGCGAACGAGTTCTTCGACGCACTCCCCATCCGGCAATTCGTTCGGGCCAATGACAACTGGCACGAGAGACAGATCGGATTGCACGGCGACGCACTCGCCTTCGGGCTGTCCGCACCGACTAGCAACGCTTATCTGGAACGCCGCGTGGCGGATACCGCGCCCGGAGACGTCGTCGAGATTTGTCCCTCCGCCCCTGCGATCATAGCAGACATTGCATTGCGCATCGGGACGCATGGTGGCGCTGCAGTCATCATCGATTACGGCAATTGGCGTTCAAAGGGTGACACGTTGCAAGCCCTACAGCACCATCAGATGGTCAGCCCGCTACATTCACCCGGGCTGTCGGACATTACCGCCCATGTAGATTTCGAGGCCTTGTCGGGCGCAGTGGCAGACATGTGCGAAACCACAACCATGACACCGCAAGGCGTGTTTCTTGAACGGCTGGGCATTACGACTCGGGCCCAGGCCCTTGCGCAGACGATGACGGGTGATACGCTGACCCAACATATCGCGGCTCATCGTCGCCTGACCCATCCGGACGAGATGGGTCAGCTCTTCAAGGTTATGGGGCTCTACCCCAGAAACGCGACACCACCTCCGGGACTGACTAAATGACAGTGGAAAAGCTGACTTCCCGACTTCTGGCCCCAATCCGCCATGGTTTCTACACGCGACACGGAGGTGCATCTTCCGGGGTGTTTGCCGGATTGAATTGTGGTTTCGGATCGAGCGATCAGTCCGACATCGTTTCCATAAACCGGGCTCGCGTGGCCCAGGATATGGGGGTCACTCCCGACAAGCTGCTGGGTGTGTACCAGGTCCATTCGCCAAAAGCCGTCATCGCGACGGACCCAAGCGACACCACAGGTGTCAAGGCGGACGCAATCGTCACGCGAACGCAAGGGATAGCGCTATCGGTCCTGACCGCTGACTGCGCACCTGTGCTGTTCAGCGACCCGGAAGCGGGCGTCATAGGCGCCGCGCATGCTGGCTGGCGTGGCGCGCTGGGGGGCGTTCTGGAAGCAACACTGGATGCAATGACCCAACTCGGCGCGAAGCCCGAATCGACGCGTGTGGTGGTCGGCCCTACGATCAGCCAAGGAGCCTATGAAGTCGGACCCGAATTCTTCGACGACTTTATGGCAGAAGACCCTGAATACTCACGATTCTTTGTCGCAGGAGAGGACGATCGAATGATGTTTGATCTTCCCGGTTTCGTCTTGGCCCGCTTGCGCGCATTGGGTGCCGAGCAGTGTGAATGGATCCGCCATTGTACCTATTCCGACCCAGCGCGATACTTCTCCTACAGACGCAGCGCACACGAAAAATCCGCTGATTACGGGCGTTTGATCTCCGTCATACGCTTGTAACATCGCACTACAAGCAGACATCTTAACTTTTCATTAACTTCTAGGCTTGCAAAAATCCGCCGACGGACTAATTTGATCACTGCTAGGGTACTATGTAGTTAGTTTCGGGGCCGTGTCGAGTGATCGATACGGCCCTTGTTTTATCTAATTTTCATGAAAGATTTATTCAGTGGCCAGCCGCAATCCGCGATTCCACTACATCGAAGGGTACGCCCGGCTCGGTTTTGGCGGTCCGGATGACAAGTGAGGTCTTCACACTTTCTACATTCGATGCCGCAGTCAGTTCCTCCGTCAGAAACGCCTGAAAACTGCTCAGATCAGGCGCCACACATTTCAAGATGAAGTCCACCTCGCCGTTCAACATGTGACATTCCCTGACAAGAGGCCAGCCGTCGCACTGCTGCTCGAAGGCAGACAGATCAGCTTCGGCCTGACTGTGCAGGCCCACCATCACGAAAACCTGCACATCAAAACCCAGCCGTTTGGGACTGACTTGCGCATGGTAGCCATCAATATATCCGTCTTCTTCCAGTGCCCGCACACGCCGCAGACAAGGCGGCGCGGAAATCCCGACGCGCCGTGCGAGTTCGACATTTGTCATACGGCCATCGCCTTGCAGTTCCGCAAGGATATGGCGGTCGATGGGATCGAGTTTTGCGCCAGACATCTGAGCCTCCGTTGATATCACAATTGTAAGTGGAGCACGCGTTTCGCGCAACATTGTTTCACAGCATTGCATCTGCGGCATATCCGCAGCACGCCGAACCGCAAGGGCTTTAGGTTCCGACGGACAGCGCCTATATGCAGAAGCCGCGCAGGTAGCAAGAGGACATCATGGGCGAGACAAGACACATTCGGCTTCTTATCATTGGTTCCGGACCAGCCGGTTACACAGCCGCCGTTTACGCGTCGCGCGCGATGCTTGAACCCGTCCTGATCCAGGGAATCCAACCTGGCGGGCAGTTGACCATTACGACCGATGTGGAAAACTGGCCTGGCGATACATCCGTTATGGGACCCGACCTGATGGTGCGTATGGAAAGCCATGCACGCGAAATGGGCACCGAGATCATCTTTGATCACGTCTCGTCTCTGGACCTGACGAAGCGCCCCTTCACTGCCAAGACTGACAGCGGCCATACCTACACGGCGGATGCGATCGTCCTCGCCACGGGCGCTCAGGCGAAGTGGCTGGGCTTGCCGTCCGAAGAAAAATTCAAGGGCTTCGGCGTATCAGCTTGCGCAACTTGCGACGGGTTCTTCTACCGCGATCAGGAAGTTGTTGTTGTCGGCGGTGGAAACACGGCTGTTGAAGAGGCGCTATTCCTGACCAATTTCGCATCCAAGGTCACGCTGGTTCATCGTCGCGACAGTCTAAGGGCCGAAAAAATCCTGCAAGATCGCCTGATGAAAAACCCGAAGGTCGAAGTCATCTGGGACCACGTACTCGACGAAGTGATCGGCGACGAATCTCCCTTGGGTGTCACAGGCGTTCGCCTTGCCCACGCCACGACTGGCGAAAAACAGGAACTCCCCGCGAAAGGGGTCTTCATCGCCATCGGTCACGCACCCGCATCAGAACTTATCGACGGCCAACTGGAATTGCGTGCTGGCGGGTACGTCGTCACCGAGCCGGACAGCACCGCCACATCCGTCCCCGGCGTTTTTGCGGCGGGCGACCTGACCGACGACAAATTCCGCCAAGCGGTCACCAGCGCTGGTATGGGATGTATGGCCGCACTTGAGGCCGAACACTTCCTGGCTGCTCAGGAAAGCTGAGACAATAACGGCGCCCAACTTGGGCGCCGCGCTGTCTTTCCGGGTTGCAGACCCGTTCCTAGTGAACGTCAACCGGCGTAAAATCATGCTGACGGGCCAGGGCAAACGCCAGCTTTCGATCCCGAACAAGCGCGAGCCTGTCCCCGTTCGGGGCGTGGACCGAATAGATTTCATCCAGATCACCCGTCTGTTGTCTCAACTCATCGGGAAGGTCTGCGGTATGCATCGGACGAACATAGACGATGCGATCCCCGGCTTCCTTAGCCATTTCATGCGGCGTATCCATCATTGAGCTCCTTTCCGAATCTCGATTTTCTGCATCACGGTTTCGGGTGCGGTGCGTTCCAGATCGATGTGCAGAAGCCCGTTTTCCATTGTGGCACCCTTCACCTCGACGGCATCGGCCAGAACGAAGCTGCGCTGGAACTGACGGGCGGCTATACCTCGATGCAGGAAGATCCGATCGGCGTCGTCGTCATGCTGTTTGCCATGAATTACAAGCTGCCGGTCTTCGA
Organism: Qingshengfaniella alkalisoli; assembly: GCF_007855645.1. GTDB lineage: Bacteria > Pseudomonadota > Alphaproteobacteria > Rhodobacterales > Rhodobacteraceae > Qingshengfaniella > Qingshengfaniella alkalisoli. The sequence continues at coordinate 313,802 of NZ_CP042261.1, read as the reverse complement.
CGGTGATTGACAGGTCTTCCTCACGAAACCCTGCCACAGCCAAAGTGATACGGTAAGACCGATCCGTGGTTTGTTCGATGTTATACGGGGGATATCCTTCATTCCCTGTCTTCGCAGTGTGTTCGACCAGCCTCTCAAGCTGTTCGAAGCCCAACAGATAGGGATGGGTTCCCAAAGTAAGTTTGCTCATGGACACGCCCTTGGATAAGCGACTGTGTGACTGGCCCCGTCAGCGGCGACCTTGTGCCAAATATGGTGCGCAGACCAACAGGTTGCAAGGGATGACCCCGCCCCTTTCCACGACCGGCAAATCTGGTTATCCTGCGAGCCTCTATCAAAGGCGGGCGTGAGCCGACCCATGAACCACCATCCCAACGAGCTGTCGCATCAGGAAATGCTGCGGATCAAGCTGGAAGTCCTGCGGCGCGAGCACAGGGATCTGGACAGGGCGATCACAGCGCTGGAAGAGACCTCTGCACTGACCGAACAGTTGGCCCTACGCCGCCTGAAAAAGCAAAAACTGCAACTGAAGGACCGCATTCAGGCGATCGAGGACGAGCTTCTGCCCGACATCATTGCCTAGCCGCCTGACCCTTGTATAAAGCGCCGGAACGGCAGCACGGCACGCGAGGCATTATGGCAAGCATCGGCATCATCATGGGCAGCCAGTCGGATTGGCCCACCATGAAGAAGGCAGCAGACATTCTCGATGAACTGGGGGTGGAGTATGAAACACGGATCGTATCCGCGCACCGCACCCCTGACCGTCTTTGGGACTATGGCAAAACGGCGGCTGATCGTGGCCTGAAATGTATCATTGCGGGCGCTGGAGGGGCGGCCCACCTGCCCGGCATGATGGCTTCCAAAACCCGCGTTCCTGTTGTAGGCGTCCCTATCCAGACCCGAGCCCTCAGCGGGGTCGATTCATTGTATTCCATTGTCCAGATGCCGCGCGGCTTCCCGGTAGCGACCATGGCGATTGGCGAGGCCGGCGCGGTCAATGCTGGCCTGATGGCCGCCGCAATTCTTGCGACGAACGACAGCGCGTTGGCACAGCGGCTGGAAGACTGGCGCGCCGCGCTTGCGGCGTCCATTCCCGAGGTTCCTGTCGATGACTGATCTTCTTCCCCCCGGCTCCACCGTCGGTATCCTCGGTGGCGGACAACTGGGCCGTATGATGGCGCTCGCGGCCGCTCGGCTCGGACTGAAATGTCACATCTATGATCCCGACCCTATGGCCCCCGCAGGCCAGGTCTGTGACCAGATCACGACCGCGCCATACGACGACAAGAGTGCACTGGAAGCCTTCGCCCAATCCGTCGATGTCGTTACCTATGAATTCGAGAACATCCCGACCGACGCGCTTGACCTGATCGAGGCAATCCGCCCCATCCGACCGAACCGCAGGGCCTTGGCAACGTCGCAGGACAGGCTGACCGAAAAGACCTTCCTGAACGAGTTGGGACTGAAAACGGCACCCTTCGCCGTGATCGACAGCGCCGGTGATCTGGAAAGCGCACTTGCTACGACCGGCACGCCAGCGATCCTGAAGACGCGGCGCTTTGGCTATGATGGTAAGGGGCAGGCCCGCGTGATGACGACCGCTGATGGCGATGCAGCCTATGCGTCACTCAAGGGTGCGCCCGCAATCGCCGAAGGGTTCGTTGAATTTTCCTGCGAGATTTCCGTGATCGGCGCACGATCACTGGATGGCAGCGTGGTCTGCTTCGACCCTGGAATGAACGCACACAGCGAGGGCATTCTGCGCCGCACTACTGTTCCCGCGCCGCTTCCCAATGCTCTGCGCACTGACGCCGTGCTGCTGGCGGGGCGCATCCTGAACGCGCTGGATTACGTCGGTGTTATCGGTGTTGAACTGTTTGTTACGCCCACAGGGCTGGTCGTCAACGAAATCGCACCCCGCGTCCATAACTCTGGCCACTGGACACAGAACGGCTGCGCGATCTGTCAGTTCGAACAACATATTCGCGCCGTGGCAGGCTGGCCATTGGGGGATGGCCAGCGCCATTCCGACGTCGAGATGATCAACTTGATCGGTGACGACATAGGCGACCTTCCTCGGCACCAGAACGATCCAAGCTCAGCGATCCACCTCTATGGCAAAGCGGAAACCAGACCCGGCCGCAAGATGGGTCACGTGAACCGGATCGTTGCGCCGAAAGGCTAGCGCGGCTTTCTTTTGCCGGGGATTGCCATCGCGACCCCGGTCAGCACGATGAACGTTGCAAGGACAAACTGCAGGCTGATGGCTTCGCCCAGAAACGTCAGCCCCCCTGCAATCGCGATGACCGGCACGCTTAACTGCGCGACGGCCGCGACGCTGAAGGGGATGCGGGCGAGAAGGTAATACCACAACGCGTATCCCAACCCGGACGTGATCGCACCGGACGTGATCGCCAACAGCACACCCGTTCTCGTCGCACCGTCATTGCCGAGCGCAAGCATGATCACCGCCAACGGCACCAGAAGCAGAAAGCTGAGCGCAGTCGTTGTCAGCGGATCCTGTGCCGTGCGTCCCTTGAACGTGTACAAGCTCCAGCCCAAAGCGGCGGCAATCATACAAGTCGCGTGGGCCAAAGAAATCTGGGCGCCGCCCTGAGGCCATAACAGCCAGACCAGTCCCGCCAAGCTGATCCCCGCCCCGACCCAACGCGTTACGGGCAGCTTCTCACCGAGAGCGATACTGATCAGCAGCATCGCCGCCTGTATGGTGCCGAACAGGATCAGCGCCCCTGCCCCCGCGTCCAGTTCTATATAGGCGAAAGAGAAACCCAGCATGTAGATGCCCAGCCCGAGCGCGTTGAGCCAGGGCAGGCGCGAGAGGTTTGCTCTCGGGCGGGGTATTGCAAGAAGCGCAAGAAACAGAGCACCGGACAAAATTCTGATAGCCGCAAAAGTGACCGGCCCGGAACCCGCCATGTCGATCGCCATGCGGTTCAACACTGAGTTCGCCGCGAATGCGACCATCGTGACCATCAGCAATGGAAGCAGGCGCAGCATCAGACTTCGAGGAAGGGTGCAGGGTAAAGAAGTTCCGCGCGCGTTAGAGAGGTCTGCGGATCAATCGGATAGAGCCCCGTATATTGCGGCGGATAAGGCGAAAAAAGCTGGGCGAATCCATCAAACTCGAACCCGAAGCGAACATAGTAGTCGGGATCCCCAACAACCACGACAGCGTCGAATTCCTGTCGCCGTGCTTCATCAAGTGCATAGCGCACAAGTTCGGCCCCGATACCCTGCCGCTGGCGCGAAGGGATTATGCACAGCGGCGCGAGCGTCAGCCATTCTTGCGGGAGTTCGAGCCTGCTGAGCATGACACAGCCAACCACCATGTCCTCATCGGAGGCTACCATTTCAATCGCCACATGCCCGCCATCACGCAAATCGCTCATCAGCCTTGCTTCATTCGGCTGTTCGAACGCGCTCACAGCCACAACGGAAATTGCCGTAAAATCTTCCGGGGTGGCATGACGAATCTTCAACAATGTCGTGGTTCTCCCGCAGGTTAGGTGTCATCACACTACGCCGATGCACACAAAAAGAAAGGGCCGCAAATGCGGCCCTTGCTCCGATAATATCGGCGTGGCTTACATCATGCCGCCCATACCGCCCATGTCGGGCATGCCGCCACCGGCAGGCGCAGCGCCTTTCGGCTCGGGCTTGTCGGCAACCATGGCTTCGGTCGTGACGAGCAGACCAGCAACGGAAGCTGCATCTTCCAGAGCCGTACGAACAACCTTCGCCGGGTCGATGACCCCGAACTTGAACAGGTCACCATACTCTTCGGTCTGGGCGTTGAAGCCGAAGTTCTTGTCTTCGCTCTCGCGGACCTTGCCGGCAACAACTGCACCGTCAACACCGGCGTTTTCAGCGATCTGGCGCAGCGGAGCCTCCAGTGCGCGGCGCACGATGGCGATACCGGCGTTCTGGTCGCTGTTCGCACCAGTCAGACCTTCCAGAGCTTTGCCGCCCTGAACCAGAGCAACACCGCCGCCGACGACGATACCTTCCTGAACGGCCGCACGGGTTGCGTTCAGCGCGTCATCAACGCGGTCTTTGCGCTCTTTCACTTCAACTTCGGTCATGCCGCCGACGCGGATAACGGCAACACCGCCAGCCAGTTTGGCAACGCGCTCTTGCAGTTTTTCACGGTCGTAATCGGAAGTGGTTTCTTCGATCTGCTGACGGATCTGGGAAACACGAGCTTCGATTTCGGCTTTGTCGCCGGCACCGTCAACGATGGTGGTTTCGTCCTTGGTGATCGAAACTTTCTTGGCCGAGCCGAGCATGTCCATGGTGACATTTTCGAGCTTCATGCCGAGATCTTCGGAGATGACCTGACCGCCGGTCAGGATCGCGATGTCCTGCAGCATGGCCTTGCGGCGATCGCCGAAGCCCGGTGCCTTGACGGCCGCGATCTTCAGACCGCCGCGCAGCTTATTGACGACCAGCGTGGCCAGAGCCTCGCCTTCGACGTCTTCAGCGATGATCAGAAGCGGCTTCTGGGACTGGATGACCGACTCGAGCAGCGGAACCATCGGCTGAAGCGAGGAAAGCTTCTTCTCGTGCAGCAGGATCATGCAGTCGTCGAGTTCGGCAACCATCTTGTCGGGGTTGGTCACGAAGTAAGGCGACAGGTAGCCACGGTCGAACTGCATACCTTCGACAACATCGGTCTCGGTGATGAGGCCTTTGTTTTCTTCAACAGTGATAACACCGTCATTGCCGACCTTTTGCATCGCGTCTGCGATCTGCTGGCCGATTTCTGCTTCGCCGTTGGCGGAGATGGTGCCAACCTGAGCGACTTCAGCGGAGTCGTTGACCGGGCGGGAAGCGGCTTTGATGGCTTCGACAACTTTGGCGGTTGCCAGGTCGATGCCGCGCTTCAGGTCCATCGGGTTCATGCCGGCTGCAACAGCCTTTGCGCCTTCTTTGACGATGGCTTGGGCCAGAACGGTTGCAGTGGTGGTGCCGTCACCGGCTTCGTCGTTGGTGCGGGAAGCGACTTCCTTCACCATCTGTGCACCCATGTTCTCGAACTTGTCTTCCAGTTCGATTTCCTTGGCGACAGTTACACCATCCTTCGTAATGCGCGGTGCGCCGAAGGATTTGTCGATGACAACGTTGCGGCCTTTCGGGCCGAGCGTCACTTTAACCGCATTTGCAAGAGTGTTCACACCCTTGAGCATGCGATTGCGGGCGTCTGTATCAAACTTGACGTCTTTAGCAGCCATGATGCTTGCTCCTCGTCTGAATTAGATTTGCGCGTCTCAGGCGATGACGCCGAGAATGTCGCTTTCTTTCATGATCAGCAGTTCTTCACCTTCAAGGGTGATTTCAGTGCCGGACCACTTGCCGAACAGGATCTTGTCACCTTCTTTGACGGAAGGTGCGATCAGTTCGCCGCTGTCTTTGCGAGCGCCTTCACCAACGGCGATGATTTCACCCTCGGCGGGCTTTTCTTTCGCGCTGTCGGGGATGATCAGTCCGCCCTTGGTTTTCTCGTCGCTCTCTACGCGGCGAACCAGCACACGGTCGTGAAGCGGTTTGAATGCCATCTTCTGAGGCTCCTTGGCTCAGTGTGTTTCTCCCATGTTAGCACTCCCCTATGGCGAGTGATAACAATCGGGAAATAGAAACAGCGAGCCCATCTGTCAACTCCACTGATTGCAAAATTTTCATGTCGCCCATGTGCACACACTTCGGCGGGTGACATTGGCCCTCGCGCCACCTATAACGCGCGAAATTGCCGCCAAATCACGGGTATTCTGATGACGACTTTCGTATTCGGGCACAAGGCCCCCGACACGGACTCCACCGGCGCGCCGATCATCTGGGCGTGGTATCTCAACGAGATCAAAGGCATCGCCGCCGAGCCGAAGCTTCTGGGCGAGCCCAACACCGAAGCTGCGTTCATGCTGCAACGTTGGAACCTCGACAAACCAGAGATCATCCAGGACGTGGCAGAGGGCCAGCCGGTCGTCATCGTGGATACAAACAATCCCGCGGAACTGCCACCCTCGATCAACACGGCCGACATTCAGGCCATCATCGATCACCACAAGCTGTTTGGCGGAATCGAAACAAAGTCGCCGATCGACATCACGATTCGCCCGCTGGCCTGCACGGTAACCCTCATGCACGACCTGATGGGTGACGCCGCAGCGGAGATGCCTGAAGCAATAAAAGGGGCGATGCTGTCCTGCATCCTGTCCGACACGTTGGAATTCCGGTCCCCGACCACGACAGTCATCGACCGTGAACTGGCCGAGAAACTGGCAGGCGAGCTGGGCGTATCCATCCCCGACTACGCCGCAGAGATGTTCGAAGCAAAATCCGACGTCTCTGCCTTCTCCGATGCGGAGCTTTTGCGTATGGACAGCAAGGAATACGCCGTCGGCGACACCAAGTTCCGCGTGTCGGTTCTTGAAACGACTGCCCCCGGCGTTCTGCTAGATCGCAAGGCAAGCCTGATGGACAGCATGGTCGGCGTCGCAAATGAGGACGGTGTGGATCAGGTACTGCTCTTCGTTATCGATATTCTGAACGAAGAAGCCACGCTGCTGGTCCCGAACGACTTGGTGAAAACGGTCGCCGAGAAGAGCTTCGCGGCGAAAGTCGATGGCGACACCGTCGTTCTACCCGGTATCATGAGCCGCAAGAAACAGATCATCCCGAACCTCGCGGTCTAATTCCTGGGCAAACCAAGACGATTAAGGGACTCCGTTCCGGAGCCCCTTTCACCGTTCGACGAGTGACCCGCCTAGCCCACCAGCTTCTCCGTCATCTCAACGAGACGCTTGGCCTGATGTGCGACGGCCGCCTTGCCTTTCTCGTCGAAACCACCTGCATTTGCAGAATAGCCATACGGGTTCCCACCAGCTTCGTAGATACACTCATCGGTGTAGCCCGGCGGAACGATGATCGCCCCCCAATGCATGAAGGTGGTGTACAGGCCCAGAATCGTGGCTTCCTGCCCACCGTGGGCGTTCTGTGCACTGGTCGTCGCGGTTGCGGTCTTGTTTGCCAGCCCGCCTTTGGACCAAAGCGGCCCAAGCGTGTCAATAAATGCGCGCATCTGACTAGCCGATACACCGTAACGGGTGGGTGCAGAAAAGAAATAGCCATCGGCCCAATCCATATCATCTGGTGTCGCCACCGGGATGTCGGACATCTTTTCCAACTGGGCTTTCCACGGATCTTGTCCTTCGACGACCTCTTTCGGGGCGGTCTCGGCTACACGAAGCAAACGAACATCCGCGCCGGCCTCTTCAGCGGCGCGCGCTGCTTCGACGGCCATAGCGTGATTGGTGCCATATGTAGAATAGAAAACGACTGCGATCTTCGGCTTGGCCATGCTCAGCTCCCTTGGTTTGTGAAGTCTTGGTAACTATACACACCTTTACGCGAATCCGTTCCGTGCGATTGCGCACATCTGCTGCGCCCAGAACAGTTCAAGCATGCGGGCTGTTCACTTGAGCAGGGCTGCGATATTCAGGCGGAAGACTCGTCGTACCCTGCCCTACGGAGCCAGAATGACCCGCATCATCACTTCCTTGTCCAAGATCGCTCACGACTATGACGCGTTATTCTGTGACCTCTGGGGCTGTGTCCATAACGGGATCGAAGCCTTCCCGGAGGCCGTCGCCGCGCTTCGCGCGTTCAAGGAAACAGGCGGTAAGGTCGTACTTGTCACCAACTCTCCCCGCCCGCGGGCGAATGTCGCTCAACAGATCGCGGGAATGAATGTACCTGACGATTGCTGGGATTCGATCGCCACATCCGGCGACAGTGCGCGTGCGGCCTTGTTCGAAGGCGCGGTGGGCGAGAAGGTCTATCACATCGGCATTCCCGAAGAGACGGCATTCTTCGAGCCGCTCAAGATCATTGAGAACCCTGCGCAGATCGCGCGCGTCCCGCTTGAAGACGCCGAAGGAATTGTCTGCACAGGACCACGTGACCCCTATGAGGATCCTTCCGTCTATCGGTCGGAATTCCTTTACGCCAAACAGAAGGGGTTGAAGCTGCTTTGCGCCAATCCCGATGTGATCGTGGATCGCGGCGAAAAGCGTGAATGGTGCGCTGGGGCGCTCGCGGAACTTTACGACGAGATGGGTGGTGAGAGTCTCTATTTCGGCAAGCCGCACCCGCCGATTTATGACCTCGCCCGCCGTCGCCTTGCCCAGATCGCGAATATCCACGATGAACGCATCCTCGCCATTGGTGATGGCCCGCATACCGACCTCGCCGGGGCCGTGGGGGAAGGCATCGATAGCCTGTTCATTACCGGCGGCATCGCCGCGCAGGACACCGAGACAGATGGCGCACCCGACGAGGGCAAGCTGATCCCCTATCTGGACAACATCAAGCTGACCCCAAGCTACGTCATCGGCAAGCTACGCTGAGTGTGACTTGCGGCTGACCCGAACAGGTTCTATCGCAGCAAAATGGAAATCATCCGCAGCTTCACCCCTTCGCCATCCGTGACCGATGCGAGCGTTGCCATCGGCAATTTCGACGGTGTCCATCTGGGGCATCGCGTCGTGCTGGACCTTGCCAAAGCACATGGCAGACCCTGGGGTGCGTTGACGTTCGAGCCGCACCCGCGTGAGTTCTTCGCCCCCGGCGCGCCTCCGTTCCGGTTGATGAACGCCGAAGCCCGTCACCACAGGTTCGACACCCTTGGCGCGGACGTACTGTATGAACTGCCCTTCGATTCCGCGCTCGCGTCGCTCACGGCGGCAGAATTCGTGCGCTCGGTTCTGGTCGATGGCCTGGCCCTGAAGCATGTGGTCGTCGGCGCGGATTTTTGCTTCGGCAAGGGCAGACAAGGCACCGTGCGCGATTTGCAACGACTGGGCGCCGAACACGGGCTTGATGTCACCACTGCAGAGTTGCGCGAAATCGACGGGATGGACGGCCCTGTTTCATCAACCCGCATTCGCGAAGCACTGGCCCAGGGTCGCCCCCGTGATGCCGCCAGCATGCTTGGCCATTGGCACCGGATCGAGGGCGAGGTCCTGCATGGCGACAAGCGCGGGCGGGGCCTCGGTTTTCCAACGGCAAATATGTCCATAGACGGGCTGCACCCACCCAGATTTGGGGTATACGCAGTCATTGCGGACGTGCTGACCGGCCCCCATCGCGGGCGGCATCTGGGCGTCGCATCCGTTGGCGTCCGGCCCATGTTCGGCGCGAACGCAGCGAATCTGGAGACGCACATCTTCGATTTCCAAGGTGATCTCTATGGCGAGCACCTGTCCATCGCGCTGGTCGAATACCTGCGCCCCGAACAGAAGTTTGACAGCCTCGACGCACTCAGCGCACAGATGCGTTACGACAGCCGACAGGCACGCGAGATACTAAGCAAGATTTAACCGCATTTTTGAAGGCGCGAAGCCATGCCGAGCCACGCAGCCACACCCAGCCTGAGGGATCGCTTCTGGGAAACCGTCCCGCTGGACAAAATGAATCGCGCGGAATGGGAGGCCCTGTGTGATGGATGTGGCAAATGCTGCCTCAACAAGCTGGAAGACGCAGACACCGGCGAAGTTGCCTTCACCAGCGTCGCGTGCCGTTTGCTGGACGGTGAAAGCTGCCGCTGCGCCCAATACGACATCCGAAAGCAGTTCGTGCCCGAATGCGTCGTGTTGAAACCCGAAAACCTGCATGAGATCGCCTATTGGATGCCCGCTACTTGCGCCTATCGCCTTTTGCACGAAGGGCAGCCGCTTTATGACTGGCACCCTCTGATCTCAGGCGATCCGGACAGTGTTCACGAAGCCGGACTATCCGTGCGCGGGTGGACAACACCTGAATTCGAGATCAGTGAAGACGACTGGGAAGACTACATAATCGAGGATCTTTAATGAATTTCGCATCCGACAACACCGCCCCGGTTCATCCGTCTGTCTTGCAGGCGCTCGCTGCCGCGAACGAAGGCTACGCGATGTCCTACGGCGCTGATCCTCTGACCCTGTCGGTGCAGGATCAGATTCGCGAGATTTTCGAAGCCCCCGACGCCGCTGTCTATCTTGTAGCCACCGGAACGACCGCCAACGCCCTGTCGCTCGCCTGCCTTGGCGCGCCTTGGCAAACCGTCTTTTGCCATCGCCACGCACATATTCAGGAAGACGAATGCGGTGCGCCGGAATTTTTCTCCGGCGGCGCGAAGCTGACCCTTGTGGATGGTGCACACGGCAAGATCGATCCCGACGCGTTGAAGCTGGCTATTCTTGGTGAGCAGACACGTGGTGTTCATGGTGTGCAACGCGGTCCCCTGTCGATCACACAAACAAGCGAAAAAGGCACGGTTTATTCCCTTGGCGAGTTGAAAGCCCTGACCACCATGGCTGCAACATACGGTATGCCGGTACATATGGACGGGTCGCGCTTTGCCAATGCGCTGGTTTCTCTCGGGTGCACCCCTGCTGAAATGACATGGAAGGCCGGTATCGACGCGGTCAGCTTCGGCGGCACGAAGAACGGCCTGATGGGCGTGGAAGCAGTGATTCTGTTCGATGCGGAGAAAGCGTGGGAGTTCGAGCTACGCCGCAAGCGTGCCGGACATCTGTTTTCCAAGCACCGCTACCTCGCCGCGCAGATGGACGCGTATCTGAAGGGCGGCCTGTGGCTGGACATGGCGAAGCATGCCAACGCAACATGCTTCGACCTGGCGGACAAGCTCAGCAAGAAATCCAATGTGCGTGTCCACACAACTCCGCAGGCCAATATCCTGTTTGCGGACTGGTCCCGCGCAACACATCAGAAGCTGCATGAAGCCGGAGCTGCCTACTACCTGTGGTCCGGCGATCTGGACGCAGGCGATCCGGATGAAATGCTGGCAGCGCGGATCGTCTGCGATTGGTCAGCCAGCGCCGACGACAGCGCCGCTTTTCTGGCGCTTTTCGACTAGAGCTTTCCACTCAGGTGAAGGTCGAGATCGTCCAGCCGATCGTGGCCCCAGAACCGCTCGTTTCCCACGATGTAGAAGGGCGATCCGAATACGCCCTTCGCCACGGCCTCCTCCAGATTGGCGGCATAGGTTTCCGCGCCACTCAACAAGCCGCTATCGGCGAGTGACGGATCGAACCCGTTGGCCTCCAGACAAGCCTTGATCACATCATCTTCCGCAACATTCCTGTCTTCGGCCCAGCAGGCGCGCAGCAAACTGTGAACCAGCCCGCCAAGATCACCACCGCCAGCATGCTGGGCCGCGATGATCGCGTAGGCACTCGGCGCCATGTTGGTCGGAAAAAACGCGGGCTGCAAATTAATCGGCAGCCCCACCTTCGTTGCGCCGCGGCGCAGATCCTGAACGCGGTATTCCTTGCGGTTTTCGTGCCTGTCCTTCGGCGGCGTACCCCCTGTTCGGCTGAACAACCCCATAATATCAAGCGGCTTGTATGTGATCGTCGCGCCGTGCTTCTGCGCGATCTCCTCCAGCCGGGTTCCTGCCAGGTAGGTAAAGGGCGAAATCGTTGCGAAATAGTAGTCGATATGTGCCATTACGTCGGTTCCTTAAGCCACTGGTTGGTTTCAGCTAGGGGGGCTGCTAATGGGATGTCAATGTCATGATTCCGTCATTCGCGCCCCAGAGGACCAGCCAGATGCCATCGCTTGTCGAACCCAAACTGATTTCGGGAAACGCCAATAAACCACTCGCCGAAGCCGTCGCCCGTCGCATGTCCATGCATCGCGGCATCAATGTCGGTCTAGTCGACGCGCGTGTCGAACGCTTCAACGATTTCGAGATTTTCGTCGAAGTTTACGAAAACGTCCGCGGCGAGGACATGTTCATCATCCAGCCGACCTCGAACCCGGCGAACGACAATCTGATGGAACTGCTGATTATGGCAGATGCGCTGCGCCGGTCGTCGGCGGGCCGTATTACTGCCGTGATCCCCTATTTCGGCTATGCCCGTCAGGATCGCCGCACCAAGGCCCGCACACCGATTTCGGCCAAGCTGGTTGCGAATCTGTTGACCGAAGCAGGGATCGAGCGGGTGCTGACCATGGACTTGCACGCCGCACAGATCCAGGGCTTCTTCGACATACCGGTGGACAACCTTTATGCTTCACCCGTATTCGCGCTGGACATCCACCATCACTTCAAGGGTCACCTGGAGGACGTGATGGTGATCTCGCCAGATGTGGGCGGTGTGGCGCGTGCGCGTGAATTGGCACAGCGGATCGGCTGCCCTCTCGCTATCGTGGATAAGCGTCGCGAAAAGCCCGGTGAGATCGCAGAGATGACGGTCATCGGTGACGTGACCGACAAGAAGTGTATCATCGTGGACGACATTTGCGACACAGCCGGAACACTCTGCAAAGCCGCGCAGGTCTTGGTGGACAACGGCGCGACCGAGGTTCATTCCTACATTACCCACGGTGTTCTGTCCGATCCGGCCGTGGAACGGATCAAAAACTCCGTCATGAAAAGTCTTGTCATCACCGACTCCATCGAACCGACGGAGGATGTAAAATCGGCGTCCAACATCCGGATCGTTCCGACCGCGCCGATGTTTGCACAGGCAATCCTGAACATCTGGGCAGGCACAAGCGTGTCGTCCCTGTTCGAGACCGACACGCTCGGTCCGATCTACGAGGGGATGTATCCCCGCGACTGATGGACATAAGCGGCGCCTTCGGGCGCCGCTTTTCGTTTTGCTCTACTGGTCGTCGTCACCCACGCCTTCATCATTCGCCGCGTAGGTGGAGTTGCCCGGCTGCTCGGATGGTGCGGACACCGGAGCCACTGGCAAGCCAGAGGACGGCATTTTCACATGAAGATCCGTCTGCGGGAAAGGGATGGAGATCCCGTTCGCATCAAACGCCTCTTTGATCTGACGAGTAAGATCCCAATAGACCGTCCAGTAGTCGTCGCGCGTCGTCCATGGACGGCACACAAAATTGACGGAACTATCCGCCAGTTCGTTGACACGGATGACTGGCGCAGGCTCAGACAGCACAGCGGGATGGGCGGCAACGACCCCTTCCATCACACGCTGAGCCTCTTCGATGGAATCGTCATAGCCGATCCCGAAGACCAGATCGACACGGCGTGTATCGCTAGCGGTGACATTGGTGATGATGTCGCCCCAGACTTTGCTGTTAGGAATGACAATCACCTGATTGTCTGGCGTTGTGATCGTCGTGGACACAATGGACACGGATTTGACCGTGCCGCCCGTGCCAGCCACCGTCACATAATCGCCTTCGTCGAAGGGACGGTTGATCATGATCATCAGACCTGCGGCCAGGTTGCCAAGCGTATCCTGCATGGCGAAGGCGATGATAAAGGACGCACCACCAATCAGCGCAAACATCGGTGTGATATTAACGCCCAAGGCCGACAGCACGATCATCAAACCAATCGCGATGGTCAGCCAGTAGACAACCATGACGATGAAAGATTGCAGAAGCTTGCTGAGCTTTGGCACCCGCCCCACCATGCGGGTCGCCCCGCCGCGCACCATTCTCGCCACTACGAACAGAACCAGCAGAGCCAGAACGATCACACCGATCTGGATCAGCAGATGCAGGCCGCCTGTCGGCGAGGTCGCCCATCTGACACCTTCCGACAACAATGTACCCCAGTCCGAACTTTGCGCCTCTCCCGTCGAAACAGCAGAAATATAAGCCCGATACTGATCGACAGCCGCTTGATCACCGCCTTTTGCGGCGAGTGCATTCACCACCGTGTCCAGTTTCGCAAAGGCTGCCCGCCGTTCTGCGCGGGCCGTTTCCAAGTCGGATTTCAGGTTCGGGGCGTCTTCACCCGCATCGAGCGCGAGTTGTTGGCCCACGACCTCGACCGTGCGCTCCTTGGCTATGGCTTGCCACTCGGCTGCCAGCGCCGTCAGATCCTCGACAGTCAACGGCAGCACGCGCAGGCTCAACTCGTCATTGCTGATCGTCTCATCTGTCAGGTCTTGCGGGACGGACACGGATTCTTCCGGCGGCGTCTCCGCGTCTTGCGCGTGGGCCGGGGCCGCCAACAGGAGCGCGCCACATAGCAACGCCATGAACATCTTCAGGAAATCGGGAAGTCGCCAAGTCAATTGCTCTCTCCATTTGCGACGCGGTTGAGATGACTTTTGCCAAAGCCGCGACGAATTGCAAACGTCTTACCGTAGTGGCAACAAAAAACCCGGAGCGTAAGCTCCGGGTTTTGAGAGTTTCAAATGGATTTCAGATCAGTCCATCGCATCCAGAAGCCGGACCAGATCGTCCACGATCTTTTCTGCGCCACTCTTCTCGTCAGATTGCGCCTTCTGCGCAACGTTCCGAGCTTCATCAAGATGCTTTTGAATCGCTTCCTTATGATCCGGATGACGTGGATAGGAACGTTCGGCCAGCACCGATACGCCCTCCGCCGAGATCTCGGCGAAGCCGCCGGTGACGGCGAATTCCTGCGTTCCGTCCGGTCCCGTCGCGATCAAGATACCGGGCTTTAACGTCGTGATCAGCGGTGCGTGGTTCGGCATCGCTGTCAGATCGCCTTCTGCGGCCGGAATCTGGACCTGTGTCACCGGTCCGGAGGCAAGCCTCCGTTCCGGCGACACGAGATCGAATTGCATGGTGTCAGCCATCAGCTGCCCCCTTAAGCCGCTTCAGCGGCGAGTTTCTCGGCTTTCGCGACCACATCGTCGATACCGCCGACCATGTAGAAGGCAGCTTCCGGCAGGTGATCATACTCACCGGCGACCACTGCCTTGAACGACTTGATCGTGTCCTCAAGCGGCACCTGAATACCGTCGGAACCAGTGAAGACCTTCGCAACATCGAAGGGCTGCGACAGGAAGCGCTGAATCTTGCGTGCACGCGACACAGTCAGCTTGTCTTCTTCAGACAGTTCGTCCATGCCGAGGATCGCGATGATATCCTGCAGCGACTTGTAGCGCTGGAGAATACCCTGCACGTCACGGGCAACCCGATAGTGCTCTTCACCAATAACCTGCGGGTCCATCAGACGGGATGTGGAGTCGAGCGGGTCAACGGCCGGGTAGATACCCAGCTCCGAAATCGCACGGTTAAGAACCGTCGTAGCATCAAGGTGAGCGAAGGTCGTAGCCGGTGCGGGGTCGGTAAGGTCATCCGCAGGCACGTAGACCGCCTGGATCGACGTGATCGAGCCGTTCTTGGTGGAAGTGATGCGTTCCTGCATCGCGCCCATATCCGTTGCCAGCGTAGGCTGGTAGCCCACAGCGGAAGGAATACGGCCCAGGAGTGCCGACATCTCCGAACCCGCCTGCGTGAAGCGGAAGATGTTGTCGACGAAGAAAAGAACGTCGGTACCGGTGGCATCGCGGAATTGCTCAGCCAGCGTCAGACCGGTCAGGGCAACACGTGCACGGGCTCCCGGCGGTTCGTTCATCTGACCGTAGACCAGAGCAATCTTGGAATCCGGCAGGTTGTCCGGCGTCAGAACACCCGATTCGATCATTTCGTGGTAAAGGTCGTTGCCCTCACGGGTCCGCTCACCAACACCTGCGAAAACGGACAGACCTGAGTGCACCTTGGCGATGTTGTTGATCAGTTCCTGAATGAGAACCGTCTTGCCAACACCGGCACCACCAAAGAGACCGATCTTACCACCCTTGGCGTAGGGGGCGAGAAGGTCGATCACCTTGATCCCTGTCACGAGAACTTCGGCCTCGGTGGCCTGATCCGCGAAGTCGGGGGCGGAAGCGTGGATCGGGCGGGTTTCCTCAGCTTCGACCGGACCCTTTTCGTCGACCGGCTCGCCGACGACGTTGAGGATGCGGCCCAGGGTTGCGGTACCGACCGGCACATTGATCGGTGCGCCGGTATCGGTCACTTCCTGACCGCGAACCAAGCCTTCGGTGGCGTCCATCGCAATCGTGCGGATCGTGTTTTCGCCCAAGTGCTGTGCAACTTCCAGCACCAGTCGGTTGCCATTGTTATCGGTCGTCAGCGCGTTCAGAATCGCCGGCAGGTGGTCGTCAAACTGCACGTCGACAACGGCGCCGATGACCTGAGTCACTTTGCCTACTGCGTTTGCCATTTCGTGTCTCCGGTTCCTTTAGAGCGCCTCGGCGCCCGAGATAATTTCGATAAGCTCGTTCGTGATCACGGCCTGACGCGAACGGTTGTACTGGATCGTCAGCTTGTCGATCATGTCGCCCGCATTGCGCGTCGCGTTGTCCATCGCGGACATCCGTGCGCCCTGCTCCGATGCGCCGTTTTCGAGAAGCGCCGCGAAGATCTGGGTTGCGACACCGCGCGGCAGAAGATCGGCAAGGATGCCTTCTTCGCTCGGCTCGTAATCATAAAGCGTCGCAGCCGCATCACTATCCGGCGCATCGTAGCTGGCCGGAATGATCTGCTGGGCGGTCGGTTCCTGAGAAATCACGCTGTGGAACTTGGCGTAGAAGATCGAGCAAACATCGAACTCTTCCGCGGCGAAGCGGTCAAGTACGTTCTTCGCGATATCCTGCGCATTGACGTAGCCAACATTCTTGACCTCTGACAGGTCAACATGGCCGATCAGCAGAGAACTGTAGTCGCGGCGTAGCTGTTCACGGCCTTTCTTGCCGACGGTCAGGATCTTCACGGTTTTACCTTCGCCGCGCAGCTTGTCGGCGTGCGTCTTGGCGAGACGCACGATCGACGAGTTAAACGCGCCACAAAGGCCGCGCTCTGCAGTCATGACGACCAGCAGATGCGTGTTGTCCGAACCGGTACCCGTCAACAGGCGCGGCGCAGCAGGGCTGTCACCGACCGATTGTGCGAGCTGACCCAGAACGGCGTTGAACCGTTCCGAGTATGGGCGTGAGGCTTCTGCAGCTTCCTGCGCACGACGAAGCTTCGCCGCAGCGACCATCTGCATGGCCTTCGTGATCTTCCGCGTCGACTTGACGCTTTCGATCCTGTTTTTCAGGTCCTTAAGGCTAGGCATGGGTCCTGTCCTTTCGGGGCCTTAGGAAAAGGTTTCCGCGTACTCGTCGAGCGCCGCCTTGATCTTTTCTTCCAGCTCACCTTTGACCTTGCGGTCGTTGTTGGTGATGTCGTCCAGCAGGTCCTTGTGCTGGTTGCGCAAATGCGCCAGCAGACCTTCTTCGAACCGTCCGACATCTTTTACGGCGACTTTGTCGAGGTAGCCATTCGTACCCGCGAAGATCACGCAGACGATTTCCGCATTGGTCAGCGGCGAATACTGCGGCTGCTTCATCAGCTCGGTCAGACGCGCACCACGGTTCAGCAGGCGCTGCGTCGCGGCGTCCAGATCGGAACCGAACTGAGCAAATGCCGCCATCTCACGGTACTGCGCAAGCGACAGTTTGACCGGACCGGCAACCGAGGACATCGCCTTCGTCTGCGCCGACGAACCAACCCGCGACACCGACAGACCCGTGTTCACAGCCGGGCGGATACCCTGATAGAACAGCTCGGTTTCAAGGAAGATCTGACCGTCGGTGATCGAGATCACGTTGGTCGGAATAAAGGCCGACACGTCGCCGCCCTGGGTTTCGATGATCGGCAGCGCCGTCAGCGAGCCTGCTCCATGGTCTTCGTTCAGCTTGGCCGAACGTTCCAGCAGGCGGGAGTGCAGGTAGAAAACGTCACCGGGGTAAGCTTCACGACCCGGCGGGCGGCGCAGCAGCAGCGACATCTGACGGTAAGCAACGGCCTGCTTCGACAGATCGTCATAGATCATCAGCGCGTGGCGGCCATTGTCGCGGAAATACTCACCCATCGCGGTTGCGGTGTAGGGTGCGAGGTACTGCATCGGTGCCGGGTCCGACGCGGTCGCAGCAACGACGATCGAGTATTCGATCGCGCCGGTTTCTTCCAGCTTCTTGACCAGCTGTGCAACGGTCGAACGCTTCTGTCCAACGGCCACGTAAACACAGTAGAGTTTCTTGCTCTCGTCGTCGCCAGCCGCGTCGTTGTAGGACTTTTGGTTCAGGATCGCGTCGAGTGCAACAGCCGTCTTACCCGTCTGACGGTCACCGATGATCAACTCACGCTGCCCGCGGCCAATCGGGATCATGGCGTCAACGGATTTCAGACCGGTCGCCATCGGCTCGTGCACGGATTTACGCGGGATGATCCCCGGCGCTTTAACGTCAGCAACGCTACGCTGGGTCGTCTCGATCGGGCCTTTGCCATCAAGCGGATTGCCAAGCGCGTCAACAACGCGGCCCAGCATGGCCTCGCCGACGGGAACGTCCACGATGGCATTGGTGCGCTTGACCGTGTCGCCTTCTTTAATGTCGCGGTCGGAACCAAAGATAACGACACCGACGTTGTCGGTTTCTAGGTTCAGCGCCATGCCGCGAATTCCGCCAGGGAATTCAACCATCTCACCAGCCTGGATGTTATCCAGCCCGTAAACGCGCGCGATACCGTCACCGACGCTCAGCACGCGGCCGACTTCGGCGACTTCAGCTTCTTGACCGAAGTTCTTGATCTGCTCCTTGAGGATCGCAGAGATTTCGGCTGCCTGGATTCCCATTATCCGACCTCTTTCATAGCATTTTGGAGGTTAGCGAGCTTGGCCTTGACCGAAGTGTCGATCATCCGCGAGCCCACCTTAACAACAAGACCGCCGATGAGCGTGTCATCAACGGTCGCCTTGATTTTCACATCCTTGCCTACCTGCGCCTTGAGCGTCTTGGCAAGCTTGTCGGACTGCGTCTTGGTCAGTTCGACCGCACTCGCAACCTCGGCTGTGATTTCGCCTTTTTCTTCGGCAATCATTTCGCGCAGAACGATAACGAACTGCGGCAGCACGAACAGACGACGGCATTTTGCCATCAGGGCCAGCGTGTTTGTCACGATACCCGACAGCTCCATCTTGCTGGCAAGTGCCGTGATCGCTGTCTGTTGCTGTTCCCGCGAGTAGAGCGGGGATTGCGTCATGGCGCGCAGATCGGCACTGTCTTCATATGCCGCGTCCAGCGCATCAACATCCGCCTCAAGGGCGGAGAGCTTGTTTTCTTCTTTGGCCAGTTCAAAGACGGCCGTGGCATAGCGCGCGGCAATGCCGGAGGAGATCGAAGCTGGTTCGGACACGTCCACCCTTCCGATGTCTTGGCCCGCTTGCCCCAAGGGGTTCAACAGGCAATACTCGACAACCGCGAATTGCGGCTGTCGCCCAAAATCAGCGAGGGTGTATCAAAGGGCTCCTAGGCAGGCAACCGATTACAGCACCGTGAACGAAGTTACTGTGACGTTAGTTGCCACATGTTTCGTGCAACTGCGACACTTTGCGCAGTTTTGAGGAACAGTTCGACCAGCGCAAAAGATGATTCTTCGTCAAACGAAGGATTCGGCTAATGCGCCCGGCCCCGCAAATGGCCCGGTGACGCCACGCGGGTGGGCTGGTGCAGCCCTTCAAGCACAGGCGCCATCCGGGGCTTTTCAGCCACGCTCAACCGTCCGCCGGGGGCAAAGACCTGTTTACCGGCCTCCACCATCAAAACACCGCCCGCATAGTGATTGGACAGTCGCTGACCGACGCGCTCGCACAGACCACCTGCGCGCAGCCAAAAGCGACGATGAGAAGGCGGCTGAAACAGTGCCGCCGCATGGCGTTCCGGCATGAAACCATGGCGTTTGAGCAGAGCTTCGAGTTGTGTCAGGCTATAAGGACGTCCATGCCCGAGCGGCGTTCGTTCACTTCTCGCCCAGAGACCGGCACGGTTCGGGACGATGAACATAGCCCGCCCCCCCGGTCCCAGCACGCGATAGCATTCGTCCAGCAGATCCGCAGGATGATCCGATGTTTCCAACCCGTGATGCACGATCAACTTGTCCGCCATACCCGTGGACAACGGCCAGATCACTTCTTCGCAAAGCAGTGAAACGTTCGGCATTCCCATCGGCCAAGGCATCACTCCCTGCTGGGCGGGCATCAATCCCAGCACACGACGCGCATCGACAAGGTAGGGACGCAGCAGCGGCACAGCAAAACCATAACCCACGACACTCTGCCCCTTGGCCTCCGGCCACAGATCCAGCAGGCGTCCCCGGATCGCCCTTTGCGCCGCACGGCCCAAACCCGTGCGGTAGTAGAAGGTTCTCAGGTCAAGAACGTCAACACGCATTGGAAACCCCGCCGAAAGCGCCTAGCTTGTTTCCGACGCAGCCCAGAAAGGTCCGACCCCCATGGCACTGATCCTCGAAACCATCCCCTGCCTGAGCGACAACTATTCCTTCTTGCTGCACGACGAGGCGAGCGGCGCGACTGCCGTTGTCGATGTTCCCGACGCCGCGCCAATTTTGGCACGCTTGGAATCGCACAACTGGCAACTCGATGAGATCTGGATCACGCATCATCACAATGACCATATTGGCGGAGTGAATGAATTACGCAAGCAGACCGGTGCGAAGGTGACGGGCGCACATGCGGATATTCACCGCCTGCCCAATCTCGACCGCTCGTTGGATGATGGCGACAGCTTTGAGTTCGCGGGCGAGCTGGTCAAGGTCATGGATGTACCCGGACACACGGTCGGGCATATAGCTTTCTATCTTCCCGATAACGGCTATCTGTTCACGGGTGATAGTCTTATGGCGCTCGGTTGCGGACGCTTGTTTGAAGGTACCCCGGAGCAGATGTGGACCAGCCTGAACAAGCTGGCGGAATTGCCCGACAACGTGATCGTTGGATCAGGGCATGAATACACTCAGGCGAACGCCCGTTTCGCACTGACCATCGATCCGGACAACGCAGACCTTCGCGCTCGTTTTGAAGCCATCGACGAAGCCCGGAAGCAAGGCAAACCTACCGTCCCAAGCAATTTGGGCGAAGAAAAGCGGACCAATCCGTTCCTTCGCGCAGGCACTGCGGCGGTAAAGCAAGCGATTGGAAAACCTGATGTCTCGGACATCGAGGCGTTCGCGACGGTCCGGTCACTGAAGGATTCCTTTTGAGCGTGCCACAATCCGCGCCACCTCGCAAACCAAAGCACACAAATCGTTACAAATGCGTGCTTCGGCGGTTTCTGCCTCGCACAGCTATTGACTAACGGCGCAATCAACCAAAACTTAAAGATACGAGCCCACGGTTGTGTCGGGCCAGCTTCCCGACCGACCCCGAGTATAAGGAGCAAGGCACGTGCCTTCATTCTCCAACACCCTTGAACAGGCAATCCATGCCGCTCTGGCGCTGGCCAATGCCCGCCGCCACGAACTGGCAACGCTCGAACATTTGCTTCTGGCGCTGATCGATGAACCGAACGCCGCCAAGGTGATGCAGGCTTGTAACGTCGATCTGGACGCCTTGCGAAAAACGCTGATCGAATTCATCGACGAAGAACTTGCGACGCTGGAAACGGATGTGGAAGGATCGGAAGCCGTTCCGACAGCCGCCTTCCAGCGCGTCATTCAGCGCGCCGCAATCCATGTGCAATCCTCTGGCCGAACCGAAGTAACAGGCGCGAACGTCCTGGTGGCCATCTTCGCCGAACGTGAAAGCAATGCGGCCTATTTCCTGCAAGAACAGGAAATGACCCGCTATGATGCCGTAAATTTCATCGCCCACGGTGTCGCGAAGAACTCCGATTTCGGTGAGGCACGCCCGGTAACCGGTGCCTCCGATTTTGAAGAGGAGGAACAGACGACCGAAGCACAACAGGACGGCAAGGAATCCGCTTTGTCGAAGTATTGTGTCGACCTGAATGCCAAGGCGCGCAAAGGCGATGTCGACCCGCTGATCGGACGGGAATCCGAAGTCGAACGCTGCATTCAGGTACTGTGCCGCCGCCGCAAGAACAATCCGCTTCTGGTCGGAGATCCCGGTGTAGGTAAGACCGCGATTGCCGAAGGGCTGGGTCGCAAGATCGTCAACGGCGAAACACCCGAAGTGTTGTCCAACGCCACCATCTTCTCGCTCGATATGGGCGCGTTGCTGGCCGGCACCAGGTATCGCGGCGATTTCGAGGAGCGTCTGAAAGCCGTCGTCACCGAACTGGAGGATCACCCCGACGCGGTCCTCTTCATCGACGAAATCCACACGGTTATCGGCGCAGGCGCAACTTCTGGCGGCGCAATGGATGCCTCCAACCTTCTGAAACCCGCACTTCAGGGTGGCAAGCTGCGCTGCATGGGGTCCACGACCTATAAGGAATTCCGCCAGCATTTCGAGAAGGATCGCGCGTTGAGTCGTCGGTTCCAGAAGATCGATGTGACCGAACCTTCGGTGGATGACACTGTGAAAATTCTCAAGGGCCTGAAACCCTATTTCGAGAACCACCACGACATCCGCTACACCAACGACGCCATCAAGACGGCCGTGGAGCTTTCCGCGCGCTATATCAACGACCGGAAACTGCCCGACAAGGCCATCGATGTCATTGATGAAGCCGGGGCCGCGCAGCATCTGGTCGCTGAAAGCAAGCGTCGCAAGACCATCGGCGCGAAGGAAATTGAGGCGGTCGTCGCCAAGATTGCCCGTATCCCTCCGAAAAACGTCAGCAAGAACGACGCCGAAGTGCTTCGCACACTGGAAGGGTCGCTCAAACGCGTGGTCTTCGGACAGGACGACGCGATCGAGGCGCTGAGTTCAGCCATCAAGCTGGCACGCGCCGGGCTTCGTGAACCCGAAAAGCCCATCGGCAACTACCTGTTTGCTGGCCCGACCGGCGTGGGCAAGACCGAAGTCGCGCGCCAACTGGCGTCCCAACTGGGCGTGGAGCTGCTGCGCTTCGATATGTCGGAATACATGGAGAAGCACGCAGTATCGCGATTGATCGGTGCTCCTCCGGGGTATGTGGGCTTCGATCAGGGCGGACTTTTGACCGACGGCGTCGACCAGCATCCGCACTGCGTGCTGCTTCTAGACGAAATCGAGAAGGCACATCCGGACGTTTTCAACATCCTTCTGCAGGTGATGGATCACGGCAAGCTGACCGACCATAATGGCCGTCAGGTGGACTTCCGCAATGTGATCCTGATCATGACGTCGAACGCGGGCGCTCAGGAACAGGCCAAGGCTGCCATCGGTTTCGGGCGCGACCGTCGCGAAGGTGAAGACACCGCCGCAATCGAACGGACCTTCACACCTGAGTTCCGCAACCGGCTGGACGCCGTAATCAGCTTCGCGCCGCTGCCGCAGGGTGTCATCCTGCAGATCGTCGAGAAGTTCGTACTTCAGCTTGAAGCGCAGTTGATGGACCGCCACGTCGCCATCGAACTGACCAAGCCCGCGGCTGAATGGCTGGCTGAAAAAGGCTATGATGACAAGATGGGTGCCCGTCCGCTGGCACGGGTCATCCAGGAACACATCAAGAAGCCGCTGGCCGAAGAGCTGTTATTTGGTGATCTGACCAAGGGCGGTCTGGTTCGGGTATCGGTCAAGGATGGAAAGCTCGATCTGCAAATGCTACCGCCGGAAAAAGCTCGGTTAGGCAAAAACGACCCGAAGCTGCTGACAGCAGGTTGACAGACACGACAAAGGCCCCGGTTTCCGCCGGGGCCTTCTTCCATCGGAATGATGGCCTAACCAAGCCACGCCAAGGCTCACAGATCATGATGAAAGTGACACAAGCTGCCACAGGCGGCTTGCACAATGCAATTGTCGCAACCCCAAGATATATTGTCGATCACTTTGCCGATGTCAGCCCCCTGACTGCACCGATCCGGCCCTATTCGTTGAGCCAGCCCACCCTGAATCCCAAACGATCACGGTAATATTCCTCTGCGGCATGCACATCCGGCACCGGTAGCCCTAGTGCGGGTTGCGGCATCCTCATCGACCAATTCGTCCTCCCTCATCGCGCCCCAGACGCGCAAATCACCGTTCTGTCAGCTTCAACTCGATGCGTCGGTTTTGCGCGCGTGCCTCTGCCGTTTCCGCAGGGTTGACTGGCTGGTATTCGCCAAAACCGGCCGCCGCGAGACGAGATGGGGGGAAGTCATAGGCATCGACCATCTCTCGCACCACGGACAGCGCGCGTGCCTGGCTGAGCTCCCAATTGTCGCTAAATTCACCCCCCGGACCGATGGGCCGGTCATCGGTGTGTCCATCCACGCGCACGATCCAGTCGATCTCCGGCGGGATCACAGCGGCAACCTCTTGCAGGATACGCGCGACATTGGCGATCTCGACACGTCCTGCAGGCGACAACTGCGCAGAACCCGATGGAAACAGAACTTCTGAATCGAACACGAAGCGATCACCGACCACCCGCACGCCTTGCTGATCGCCGATAATCTCGCGCAAACGACCGAAGAATTCAGACCTGTAGCGCTCCAGGTCCTTGGCTTCCTCCTCCAGTCGTTTGCGTTCCGCCGCTTCCAGTTCCGCGCGTCGCCGTTGTTCAGAAGCTGCGCGGGCCAACGCGGAATTGAGCTGCGACCCAAGCGTCTCGATGCGCACCTGTGCCTGCGTGTCACGCGCGTCGGCATCGTCGAGCAAGCCTTGAAGCCGTTCCATCTGTTGCCGGAGCTGCGCAACCTGGGCATTTAGTACCGTTACCCGCCGCTGGCTCTCGGCGCTTTCGGCTTCTACCGTTTCCAATTCGCTGTTTGCTGCGGCCAGCAAAGCTTGCCGTTGTTCCAGTTCGGACAGCACATCCTCGGCGTTGGTTTCGGCTTCAAGCTGTGCCGCCAGCGCCGCCGCAAGCTTTTCCCGCAACTCCTCCTGCGATAGCTGCGCCTGATCCAGATCGGCCTGTGTTTGTTCCGCTTCCGTCAAAGCCGCCGCCAGTCGCGCATCCAGTTCGTCCTTGGTCGCGTTCGCTGCCGCAAGAAGCGTCAGCGTTTCTTCGGCCTTCCTTCGTTCTTCTTCCAACGACAGGGTCATGGCTGTCAGTTCGGCGTCGGCGTTTTCCAACCGATCCCGCAAAGCCTGTGCTGCAGCGGCTTCGGCCAAGCGCGCGGCTTCTTCCTCGGAAAGATCCTCCTGCACCTCGGCAATGCGTTCATCCTTCCGCGCGATCTCCGACCGCAGTTCCGCCGCCAGACTTTCCAACGCATCGGCCTTGGCAGCGGCCAGTCGAGCGGTCTCCTGTTCGGCATCCACTTCTTCCCGCGCGGCCGCCAAAGCCGTTTCCAGCGCGTCGCGCTCGTCGGTCAGGTTGGCGGCGCTTTGTTCCAGTTCGGTGATAGTCTGACGTGCCGTGTCCCTTTGTGCGAGCAAGGCCGTGACCTGATCTTCGAATTCCGTGATCCGTGACTGGGCCGTTTGCAGGTCCTGCGTCCGGCTTTCGACCTGATCTGTCAGCGCATCAATAAGGCGTGCCTGAAATTCTTCATTTGTGCGCGCATCCTCCAACTCGACCCCAAGGCCCTCGACGCGGTCCTCGAGATCGGCATTGCGCTGCTGCGCCGTTCCCAATGCAACTGCGAGTGAGTCTAGCTCCGTGCTGAGCCGGTCCAAGGCAGACTCCTGCCCGGTGATTGTCTCGGTCAGCAACGACTGCACGATCATGAAAATCGACAACACGAAGATCAGCACAAGCAACAGCGCCGTCATGGCGTCGACAAACCCGGGCCAAATCGAGGCCTGAAACCTGTTTGCTCTGCGACTCAGCGCCATGAGCTATCGCACCGCAGGCTTGTCTGGATGCCCCGCATCTTCCAGTCCGGCGGCCTGTTCGATTACCCGTGTCAAACGCGCCAGATCCTTGCGCAATTCGGTCGTCGTTTCCGCGCGACCCGTTCCAAGTTCTTCGGTCAAACGCAGAAGCTGAACGTCGAGACTGCGCAAACGCATCCGCATTTCGGCTTCCACTTCCTCGGACTCGCGAGCCGGCCGCTCAACATAATCGGCGACCGAGCTGATCAGCCGTTCCTGACCATCCGCTATGCGTGTCAGAACATCCGTCGCCTTGACCTCTTCATCGAGCCGCGTTGTCAGACGTTCGATGGATGCGGCAAGGGTTGTCAGGCTCTGATCAACTTGCGCCCGGCTGTCATTGGCATCGCGCAGCATGCTGTGCAGCGCGTCCAACTGTTCCGCCATCTGGTCGGCCATGACACCGACGACGCCCGCACTTTCCGCGCCACCCTCGGCATCGCCAGACGAGAAACCGACACGGGTGATCGTGGACAGCCATTCTTCCAGTTCACGGTAAAAGCGGTTCTGGCCATGGCTTGCGAATAATTCCAGCAGGCCAACGACCAGCGACCCGGCAAGGCCCAACAGCGACGAGGCAAAGGCCGTTCCCATGCCCGACAACTGCTGTTCAAGTCCCCCGATCAACCGCGCAAAGACAGCGGTAGAGCTTTCCCCTTCCGCAGGTGCCAGAGACCGAATGGTATCGACCACGGCGGGCACGGTCGTCGCAAGCCCATAGAACGTGCCAAGCAGACCGAGAAAGATCAGCAGGTTGACCACATAGCGCGTGATGTCACGCGCCTCGTCAATCCTCTGACCAACGGAGTCGAGGATAGAACGAGACGAGGCGGGCCCGATCTGCATCCGCGCCCCGCGCGATCGAAGCAGCGCGGCCAGTGGTGCCAACAGACGCGGCGCGCGCATCAATTCGTGTCCTGGCCGGTGCGTCGCGAAATCCTCGATCCAACTGACGGATGAGATAAGCTGC
Source organism: Qingshengfaniella alkalisoli (assembly GCF_007855645.1). Taxonomy (GTDB): domain Bacteria; phylum Pseudomonadota; class Alphaproteobacteria; order Rhodobacterales; family Rhodobacteraceae; genus Qingshengfaniella; species Qingshengfaniella alkalisoli. The sequence continues at coordinate 287,259 of NZ_CP042261.1, read as the reverse complement.
AACACCTGCCACACGCAGGCCAGTACGCCGAAGATGAACACCAGTATGATCGTGCCATTCAACCAGGGATTGGCCAGAAAGACGGGCGCAACGCGTGGATAGGCGACATACGCCCCTGCCCCGACCGCAATCGAGACAATCAACATCATCAGGATCTGGCGAACCGGTTGGGAAAACTGCGGTTCTGCTTCGCGTTCAGCGTACAATGTGGGTCCTGCTCCGGCCGCTTGTCCGTTCTGCGTCAGCATAGGTCGGTGCTGCGCGGCTGCCAACACTCCCCTGTTCATTGTGTTTATGCAGCATGAATTTCTTGCACGCGAGCCACAAGCCAGTCGAGTTCCGGATCTTCCAGTCCGAGCTCAGTCAGATGCTCGGCAGTGTTGATCAGATATTCGCTGTTCGGCCCGCGACCGCCATGGGCACCCGAAATGATCTGCGCCTGATCTTCCAGGGCCAAGCCCCCACAATACTGCGCATGATCGGGGTCCACGACGTAAACCAGCGCCTCAACCTCCGGCCCGCGGTCGAGCCGCAAGGACAGGCGCTTCTCCAGATAGGCCGATGAGACGAGTTCACGTTCGCGCAGCATATGCAGGGTTTGCTCGACATAAGGCTGGGCCACACCAAAGGCCACGCCCGCGCAGGCGCTTCCGGTGGATGGATCAAGCGCCAGCACGAGACCGGGCTTGTCTTCGGTGCCGCGATGGTGAATCGAACGCATACAGAACGATCGGTGGTATCCGGGCAGGACAGCCAGTTCCCGCCGGACATAGGTAAAGCCCGGATTCCAGATCAGTGACCCGTAGCCGAAAACCCAGAGCGCGACATCCATTTCGTTGCGATCACTCGTCATGAGACTGGTCCTTTCCTTCAGGCCTTTGTAAACACGAAGCCAACTCTGGTGGAAAGGGGTCAGAATGAAGGTCATCCTGGCAATTATCGTGGCTATCGCCGCCGCATGGAGCATTTACTGGTTTGTCGGCTCCAGCGCGGTAGAGCGCGGCATCTCTGGCTGGTTGCAGGATCGCGCGGAAGAAGGCTGGATGGTCAACACATCGGACGTGTCTACCACGGGCTTCCCCAACCGTTTCGACACCACGATTTCCGACATCGAATTGGCGGACCCGGAAACCGGGCTGGCGTGGGAAGCACCGTTCTTCCAGATACTTGCGCTCAGCTACAATCCGCATCACATCATCGCCGTCTGGCCCGACCAGCAAACCATCGCGACCCCGTTGGAAAGGATAGACGTGACCAGCGCCAATATGCGGGGGTCAGTCGTCTTCGATCGTGCAAGCAACCTGCGCCTGAACCGGACGACCATAGAATTCGAAAGCCTCGGCCTGATGTCGAGCCTCGACTGGAAAGCCGCGCTGGATCAGGGGCAGTTGGCCGTCCGCCAAACCGAAAGCGATACGAACACCTATGACATCGCATTCAGGGCCTCGGGTCTGCAACTGCCCAACTGGTTGATCGAACAGCTTGAGAAACACGGCCTGACGCGCAGCAAGGCAAATCTGATGACCGTGGAGGCTACCGCCGCCTTCAATGGCCCATGGGATCTAAGTGCATTGGAAGATGCCCGCCCGCAACCCACTCATATCGATCTGTCACTGGCTCAGGTAAAATGGGATGATCTGGAACTAAGGCTCGCGGGCACTGTCGACATCGCCGACGGAATTCCCGAAGGCCAGTTGTCGGTTCAGGCGACCAATTGGCGCGAGATTCTGGAAATCGCCAAGACCTCCGGCGTCATTCCAAACGGCGTTGGCGACATCCTGGAACGCGGGCTGGCGACACTGGCGCGGATGAAGGGAAATCCTGATACCATCGATATCCCGCTGGAGTTCAAAGACGGTCGCACAACATTGGGCGGCCTGATCCCACTCGGGCCTGCCCCGCTGATCGTCCTGCGTTAACGGCAATACGATCCACTACGATAGCGGGCCGTGTCGAAATGAAAATGATCGCGATGTGCGGCGTTGGCATTGGGGCCAAGAACAGTGCCGAACACACCGCAAGCCGAGGAATGCATCTGTTTCAGATATTTGCCCTGTGATCGGTCATTCCAGCCCGTCAACACGTTCATCTGCGCACCGTTGCGCAACATAAAGCCCGTGATGTCAATCGCGCGACCCCGGCCATGCTCCGACACCCTCGCGCCGCTTTGATTGTTGCGCGGACGGCAGACGTAATGAGCGGCAACCTTGATCTGGGCGACACCCCCGCCGGTGCGCCCCACAATCGGTTTCAGCCCGCCCTGCACCCAATTGGCAAGCGCAACCGCTGTAACACAGTCAATCTTCGCCACTTGTGACAGCGGAATCCCGTCAACAGCAGTTATCTGCACCCCGCTATCCAACCCGCATCCCGCCATTTTCGCAGGGATCGGCGCGGCGGGTGCACCGCTGAGACGCGGATCACCGCAAAGGGCACCACGCTTTGGCGCCGTGGGAGTAGGCAAAGGTGCGGGCACAAACCCTGCAGCGCGTACGGTCGCTGCGCGTTTCAGGTTCTCGGGTCTGGATGTCGGTCGCGGAGAGATAAACAAAGCCCCCGAAGGGCGCGGTAACTCCAACTGTCCTTGGTCGAACTCGGCAGGCCGTCGGTCGGGCCGCGTCGAGATTTCGGGCGGAACGGCAGCGGCGGTCTGGGCGGAAATGGATAGTATACACGCCAAGGCTGCCGCTGCTCGTTTCATTTCCTGGTCCCTCCGCCGCGTCCGAAGTCCGGCGCGGCCGTGTCCTGTCCGGCTTCAATAATCCCGCGTCGGATCGCGCGTGTTCTGGTAAAGTAATCGTGCAGGTGGTCACCGTCACCTGTCCGGATCGCCCGTTGTAATGCGAACAATTCTTCGGTGAAACGGCCGAGGATTTCAAGCGTCGCGTCTTTGTTGGTCAGAAACACATCGCGCCACATCGTGGGATCAGAGGCCGCGATTCGCGTGAAGTCCCTGAAACCCGCAGCCGAATACTTGATCACTTCACCATCCGTCACACGCCGCAGGTCATCGGCGACACCGACCATAGTGTAGGCGATCAGATGAGGCGTGTGGCTTGTGACAGCGAGAACCAGATCATGATGCTCGGGGTCCATCTCGTCGACATGTGCACCGATGCCTTCCCACAGCGCGCGCAGTTTCGCCACGGCGTCAGGCTTACTGCCGGGGACGGGGACCAGGAGACACCAGCGATTGTCGAACAATTCCGCAAACCCGGAATGCGGACCCGAATGCTCCGTGCCTGCCAAGGGATGGCCCGGCACGAAGTGCACATCGTCCGGCAAATGCGGGGCGACCGCTTCAATGACCGCCGCCTTGACGGAACCCACATCGGACACCGTCGCACCAGCCTTCAGATGCGGGCCGATTTCTTTTGCCACAACGCCCATCGCACCAACGGGAACGCACAGCACAACCAGGTCCGCGCCCTTGACTGCTTCGCGCGCAGTCTCGGTCACACGGTCGCAGAAACCTATTTCCAATGCAGCATTGCGTGTTTCCTTGGAGCGCGCGGTTCCGACGATTTCACCGGCAAGCCCCCCGCGCTTCATGGCAAGCGCCATAGACGACGCAATCAGCCCCAACCCGATCAGCGCGACACGGTCATAGATCACGCTCATTCGGATTGCTCCTTGAATGCTCGGATCGCGTCGACGACTCGGCGACAGCTATCCTCGTCGCCAACCGTGATGCGCAGGCAATCGGATAGGCCGTAACCAGCGACCTTGCGCACGATCAGACCTTGGGACTTCAGGAAAGCATCGCAGGCATCGACTTCATCCGAGTCGGCAAACCGCGCGAGGATGAAATTCGCGTAGGACTGGTCAGATGGCACACCGAGCTTGCCCAGCTCTGCCGCCAGCCAGTTACGCAGACGTGCATTTTCCTTTTGGCATGAGGTTGCGTAGTCACGATCGCGTACCGCCGCTTCAGCCGCCCGAAGCTGCACGTCCGACAGGTTGAACGGTCCACGCAGACGGTTGAGCACGTCGATCACCGGCTTCGGCCCATAGCCCCAGCCGATACGCAGCCCACCAAGACCATAGAGCTTGGAGAACGTCCGGGTCATGACGACATTATCCCGCGCCTCTACCAGGGCGGCGCCACCGTCATAGCCATCGGCGAACTCCGCGTACGCCCCGTCGAGCACCAGTATCGCCCGGCCGGGGATACCCTCGGCGAGTCGGACGAGATCAGCCCGATCGACCATGGTGCCTGTAGGGTTGGCCGGGTTGGCGATGAAAACGAGGCGTGTCTTTTCCGTACAGGCGGCAAGGATCGCGTCGACATCGACAACCCGATCCCGTTCAGGCGCCACCACGGGCGTCGCGCCCGAGCCGAGCGCGTAGATGCGGTACATCCCGAAGCCGTGCTCGGTGTAAACCACCTCGTCACCCGGCCCCGCAAAACCCTGACACAGGAAGCACAGCACTTCGTCTGATCCCGCACCGCAGATGATCCTGCTGGCGTCCAGCCCATGCACCTCGGCAATCGCCGCTCGTAACTCGGCGTGATCGGACGACGGGTAGCGGTTCATCCGTGCCATCGCCGCCTGCGCAGCCGCGATCGCCTTGGGCGACGGCCCCAGCGGGTTCTCGTTCGAAGATAGTTTGACGACGTTCGCCACCCCTTCGACTTTTGACGCACCGCCCTCGTAGAGCGCGATGTCCATGATGCCCGGTTGCGGCGTTATCTGGCTCATTCCTGTCTCCCTGCTCGCAGCGGGTTTAGCGGGCGCACCTCGCCAAATCCAGCGCAATAAACATGAAAAAAGCCGCGGCGGTTTCCCCGTCGCGGCCCCTTCGAATTTCGGTGATCCGGTCTGGATCAGTTCTGGGCGTAGTATTCGATGACGAGGTTCGGTTCCATCTGAACCGCATACGGCACGTCGCCCAGGCCCGGGGTGCGGACGAAGGTGGCGGTCATCTTCGAATGGTCAGCCTCGATGTAGTCAGGAACATCGCGCTCGGCCAGTTGCGTGGCTTCCAGAACGACAGCCAGTTGCTTGGACTTGTCGCGCACTTCGATCACGTCGCCTTCCTTAACGCGGTAGGACGGGATGTTGACGCGCTTGCCATTCACTTTGACATGGCCGTGGTTCACGAACTGACGTGCAGCAAACACGGTCGGAACGAACTTGGCGCGGTAGACAACAGCGTCCAGACGACGCTCCAGCAGGCCGATGAGGTTTTCACCGGTGTCGCCTTTTACGCGCTCGGCTTCAGCGAAGATGCGGCGGAACTGCTTTTCGGTCAGGTCGCCGTAATGGCCTTTCAGCTTCTGCTTGGCGCGCAGCTGGATACCGAAGTCGGACAGCTTACCCTTGCGGCGCTGACCGTGCTGGCCAGGGCCATATTCACGACGGTTGACCGGGGACTTCGGACGACCCCAGATGTTTTCGCCCATGCGGCGGTCAATTTTGTACTTGGCAGACGTGCGTTTCGTCACGGCTGATCTCCTTCGCAGGTTTGGCCCGTCGGGCCGTTGAAGGGCGTTGTCCTCGTCCGCACCCCGTAAGGATTGGCCGACAGGCATCCCCTTGCGGGGGCCACCAACACCAATGGAAGCGGCGCTTATACGCTTGATGGGCAGGGAGTCAAGCGCCGTTCAACCCGTCTGCTTCCGGATCAGCAGCAATACCGCCAGCAACACTGTCAGTGCGATCCAGATGATTACATTGACGAAGACGGCCCGGCGGGCGTTCTTGCGCTCCATCCAGGTGCGTGGCGTAATACCGCGCGCCACGAATGACAACTGCGCGGCAAGGTTCAGGCACACGACGTTCACGCTTAACAACAGCAGTGCACCCAGCGCATCCTGCGCCCTGTCCGCCCCCAGAAACAGCCCGATGGCCACAGCAGGCGGCATCAGTGCGACCGCAACCATCACGCCAACCAGGGCGGAACTCACCCCAGTCGTCATGGAAAGCGCCGCCGCCGCACCGGAGGCCAGCGCCAAGGCCATGGAATCCAGCCCTACCTCGGTCCGAGACATCAATTCTTCGCTGTCGAAGTCGATCGGCCAGAAGTACCCGATAACGCCACCCAGCACGACGACCAGTCCGATCCCGGCCGCCGTTGTCAAGATTGCCTTGAACATCAATTCCCGGTCACCAAGCGCTACCCCAAGACAGAAGGCAAGGTTCGGGCCCAGCAGCGGCGCGATGACCATCGCACCGACGATGACGGCCACGTTGTTCTCGATCAGGCCAATGGCGGCGACGACCGCCGACAAGCCGACGAACAGCAGGTAGATCTCGCTCAACTCGGCGTTCTTGGAAACCTTCTCGTAAAGCTCTTCGCGGCTCTCGACTGCCTTGGCCTGCTTGCGCTTTTCCTCGTTCTCTTCTTCCTTGTCGCCGGCATCTTCCTCTTCCGGGCGAGGCACGCTGGCTTCGACCGGCATAATGATCAGGCGCCAGTCTTCATTGCCCGACAAGATATCCTGCAGCTTGTCGAGAAGTTCCTGTCGCATATCCGCGCTGACAAGCAGGTGTACCGCGTCGTGTTCGTCTTCATCGGTGCGGTAGGTGTGACACTCGACCACGCCCTCGTGATCATGCAAATCGACGATCGAATCGCGAAATTTGTGCGGCGCACTGACAATGATGAGCCGTTCAGCCATTCCGGTTCAACTTTGCTGTCTTTCGCACTTAGAAACCTTCAGGAAATTGTTTCCACCTTCGCGCACCGCGGTGTCCACAAAACTAAGAAACACGTTCGATCAACGCCATCGCGGTCTGCGGGTTCACATCCTTGTACCCACCGATGATGTAGGCGAATACGTCACGACCTTCTGCCAATTCGCGCAGCTTGTCGGCCCAGCCGCCAAGCGCATCCGCCGGATAGCCCAACGGCTCGTTCTCCTTGGTGCCCATGATCCGGAGGTAAGCGAAGTCCGCCGTGACATCTTCGATCTTCGGGTGAGGGCTGTCGAAGGCCGAGGCCACTGCAACGCCATGCTTCCGGGCAAGCGCCACGAACTCGTCGCAACAAAAACTGTCATGCCGCACTTCGACGACATGCCGTAAACTCAGGTCATCTTGTTTCTCCGGCAACAGATCCAGAAACCCCTCGAAATCCTCCGGGTCAAACTTCTTGGTCGCCATGAATTGCCACAGGATCGGCCCAAGCTTCCTGCCAAGCTCCGTCACACCGCTCGTCAGAAAACGTTCGACCGAGTCTCGCCCGTCAGCGAGCGCCTTCCGGTTTGTCGCAAAGCGCGGACCCTTGACCGAGAAGACGAAATCATCCGGCGTCTCGTCATGCCATTTCTTGAAGGTTTCTGGCTTCTGCGATCCGTAATAGGTGCCGTTGATCTCAATCGTGCCAAGATGCCCCGAAGCATATTCCAATTCGCGCCGCTGGGGCAGGTCGTCGGGGTAGAACGAGCCTCGCCACGGTTTGAAAGTCCAGCCGCCGATGCCGATGCGAATACGTCCTGCGGTCATGTCTAGCGCTCCTTCATTGACGCAACGCCAACGTAGCGACACTTACTCCGCAGGAGAAGGCGATAATCGTCCTGTTCGGCGGTCAGAATTCCTCAACCATCACCACGCCGCCCAGCGACTTGAGCGCGCCTTTGACCTGTGGCGTTACTGCGTAGCCATGCGGCAGATCCAACTCCACCTCCCCGGGCAGATCGGGATGCATCAGGCACAGGCTGACCGGCCCACGCGCACGCGTCTTGGCCTCTGCCGTGACACGATCAAGCAGCGTTGCCACGCTAATAATCGCTTCCTCATCGTCGAGATACACCTTCAGCCCCATCGCATCTGCGCCCGCCACCGCCTGATCGACAGGCTGCACGCCACGGCAAAGCAGCTTCAGCTGGTCGCTCTCAACCGTCGCCTCGACGCTGATGACGACATTGCTGCCCGCTTCCAGATGCTCACGGCTGTTTTCCAGCGCCTCCGAAAACACGGTGACTTCATACAACCCCGTCGGGTCGGACAGTTGAACAAAGGCAAACCGATTGCCTCGCGCCGACTTGCGTTCCTGTCGCCCGGCCACCGATCCCGCCAGCTTGGCGACCAGCGGACCGGATCGCGCAGCGTCCTCGACTTCCACCAGCGTTTTGACGCCCTTGCGCTTCAACGGCCCCATGTAGTCGTCAAGAGGATGCCCCGACAGGTAGAAGCCTATCGCGGTGTGTTCTTCGCGCAGGCGTTCGGTCGGCAACCAGTCTTCGACATTGATCAGCCGAGGCTCCGGCAAGTCATCACCGGCTTCGCCAAAGAGAGACACCTGATTGGACTCACGCTGTTCATGGATCGCCGCCGAATAGGCCGTCAGCGCATCAAGGCTGTTGAACACGCGGCGGCGGTTTGCGTCCAGTTCGTCAAACGCTCCGGCTCGCGCCAGCATCTCCAGCGGTCGCTTGCCGATGCGCTTCAGATCCACGCGGCGGGCGAAGTCGAAGACGGACACGAAAGGCTTGTCGCCTCGCGCCTCCGTTATCAGACGCATTGCCTCGACACCCACGTTTTTCAGCGCGCCAAGCGCATAGACCACCTGCCCTTCGGCCACGCTGAACATGGCCTTGGACCGGTTGACGCAAGGCGGCACGATGCCCACCTTCAGCCCGCGCCGAATTTCTTCGGCATAGACGCCCAGCTTGTCCGTCAGGTGGATATCGCAGTTCATGACACCGGCCATGAATTCAACCGGGTGGTTCGCCTTCAGCCAAGCAGTCTGGTAGCTGACCACCGCATAAGCGGCGGCGTGCGACTTGTTGAAGCCGTAATTGGCGAACTTCTCCAGGAGGTTCCACACCTCCAGCGCCTTGTCGTCATCAACGCCATTTTCCTTCGCGCCACTGATGAATTTCGGGCGCTCGGCGTCCATCGCCTCCTTGATCTTCTTGCCCATGGCGCGGCGCAGAAGATCCGCGCCGCCCAGGCTGTAGCCCGCCATGACCTGCGCGATCTGCATCACCTGTTCCTGATAGACGATAATGCCCTGCGTTTCCTCAAGAATATGGTCAATCAACGGGTGGATGGAGGCGCGATCCTTCAGGCCGTTCTTCACCTCGCAATAGGTCGGGATGTTTTCCATCGGACCCGGGCGGTACAGCGCGACAAGCGCAACGATATCCTCGATGCAGGTCGGTTTCATACGCCGGAGCGCATCCATCATGCCCGAGCTTTCCACCTGGAACACGGCGACCGTCTTCGCGTCCGAGTAGAGCTTGTAGGTCTTTTCATCATCCAGCGGTATCTGTCCGATATCATTCTCCGCACCCTCGAAGGGCGCATAGATCTCGGACCCGTCGGCGGCCATGTGCAGGTCTCGCCCCGAGCCGTGGATCAGGTCGATGGCGTTCTGAATGACGGTCAGCGTCTTGAGACCCAGAAAGTCGAACTTCACAAGCCCCGCCTGTTCTACCCATTTCATGTTGAACTGGGTCGCAGGCATGTCGGAGCGCGGGTCTTGGTAAAGCGGCACCAACTCGTCCAGCGGACGGTCCCCGATCACGACACCGGCAGCGTGGGTCGAGGCGTTGCGCAGAAGCCCCTCAACCTGCTGGCCATAGGTCAGAAGCCGGTCCACCACTTCCTCGCGGCGCGCTTCTTCACGCAGGCGCGGCTCGTCTTTCAGTGCCTTTTCAATTGAAACAGGCTTTACGCCCTCGACAGGGATCATCTTGGACAGCCGATCCACCTGCCCGTAAGGCATCTGCAACACACGCCCCACATCGCGCACCGCCGCTTTCGACAGCAGCGCACCGAAGGTGATGATCTGTCCCACCTTGTCACGCCCGTATTTCTGTTGGACGTAATGGATGACTTCCTCGCGGCGATCCATACAGAAGTCGATGTCGAAGTCGGGCATCGACACGCGTTCGGGGTTGAGGAAGCGCTCGAACAGCAGTGAATAGCGCAGCGGGTCAAGGTCGGTGATCGTTAGCGCATAGGCCACAAGCGAACCCGCACCCGACCCCCGCCCTGGCCCGACCGGAATATCGCGATCCTTGGCCCATTTGATGAAGTCCGCAACGATCAGGAAGTAACCCGGGAAACCCATCGACTCGATGATCCCGAGTTCGAAATCCAACCGCTTTTCATATTCCTCTACAGGCGCTGCATGGGGGATGACGGCCAGACGGGTCTCGAGCCCTTCCTTCGCTTGACGACGCAATTCATCAATCTCGTCATCGGCGAAGCGCGGCAGGATCGGGTCGCGCAGTTCCGCCGCAAAGGCACATCGGCGAGCGATCTCCACGGTGTTCTCGACGGCCTCAGGCAGATCGGCGAACAGCGTGACCATTTCCTCGGGCGTCTTCAGGTAGTGCTGCGGCGTCAGCCGACGGCGTGGGTCCTGCTGGTCGACATAGGCCCCGTCCGCTATGCAGATCAGCGCATCGTGCGCTTCGTACATGTCGGGTTTCGGGAAATAGACGTCATTCGTGGCGACCAGCGGCAGGTTCATGGCATAAGCCATTTCCACGTGACCACGCTCAGTCGCCGCCTCGTTCGCAGGCAGTCCAGCTTCGCCGGGATGGCGCTGCAACTCTATATATAGCCGGTCGGGATAAACCCGCGCAAGATAGCCGAGCAACGCCTCCGCCTTGCCGCGCTGACCATCTTGAAGCAGTCGGCCGACAGGACCGTCTGGTCCGCCCGTCAGGCAAATCAGGCCCTCCGCATGTTTTGCCAAGTGGTCATTCGTAACCTGCGCCCGCTGGGATTCCTCCGACAGGTACAATGCCGAATTCAGCTTCATCAAGTTTAGATACCCCACCTCGTTTTGCGCCAGCAGAACGATAGGTGCCGGGTCGGTGGGACGTTCACCCGGCTGCGGCATCTCGTAGGCCAGATCAACCTGACACCCGACAATGGGCTGAACCCCGGCTTTCGTCGCTGTTACCGAAAACTCCAGCGCCGCAAACATGTTGTTGGTGTCTGTGATCGCTACGGCAGGCATACCCATGGCAGCAACCGCATCGGGTAGCTTCTTGATCCGCATCGCCCCTTCGAGAAGAGAATATTCGGTGTGGAGGCGAAGATGAATGAATCGTGGGGAGGTGCTCATATCACAGTCCTAATCCGCACCCGTTCCGACCGGAAGGGATTTTTCGATAAGCCTGAAGGTTTCGGGGGCGGATTGATCTATACGATCGCACCCTTTGTCCCTACCATGGCGAACAACGCGCCAGCCTCAACACAGCCATAACCCCGCCCATTTTTTCGGCAGTCCACATTCTGTTGCTCAATTTCAGCGCGCAGCACGCTCGCGAATTAATCCTTTGCCCGGTAAAGCGTCACAAGCCATTGTGACAGTCAACGACGCCGCGCTAGGAGGTGCAGGTTTGAACGAGTGGCCGAAACGGGGGTGGCAGCGGGTGACAGGACGGCAAGACATACTGCTCCGACTTGAGGGGCTATCCAAGGCCTATCCGGGTGTCGTCGCAAATGAGGATGTATCGTTTTCGATCAAGCGCGGGGAAATTCATGCGTTGCTCGGCGAAAACGGCGCAGGAAAATCAACTCTGGTAAAGACAATCTATGGCCTGGTGAAACCCGATCAGGGCCAGATGGCATTGAATGGCCAGCCCTTCGCCCCCTCGGAGCCACGTGCGGCACGTGCGCGTGGTGTCGCGATGGTCTTCCAGCATTTTTCGCTGTTCGACGCGCTGGACGTCGCCGAAAACATCGCCTTGGGGATGGAACATCCGCCGAAGCGCCGCGACCTTGCGCAACAAATCCGCGAGGTCAGTGAATCCTATGGACTGCCGCTGAACCCGAACCGGCTGGTCGGCGATCTGTCAGCAGGCGAACGGCAACGCGTGGAAATCATCCGCTGCCTTCTGCAAGACCCCAAGCTGCTGATCATGGATGAACCCACGAGCGTTCTGACACCGCAAGAGGTGGATACGCTGTTCAACACGCTGCGAAAGCTGTCGGCGGAAGGCACCGCGATCCTGTATATCTCGCACAAGCTCGATGAAATTCGGGCGTTGTGCGATGCGGCAACGGTGTTGCGGTTGGGCAAGGTGGTCGGCGAATGCACCCCGCGCGACACTACAGCCCGCGAAATGGCCGAACTGATGGTCGGGACCAGCCTGAAGACACCGACCCGCCCGCCGCATCGAGAAGGCGACGTGCTTCTGGACGTCACGAATCTGACCGCACCCGCCGCCACCCCCTTCGGGACGACACTTCGCGAGGTGTCGCTGAAGGTCCATGCGGGCGAGGTGCTGGGCATTGGCGGCGTCGCAGGCAATGGGCAGGACGAACTGCTGGCCGTGCTGTCGGGCGAAACGCTGCTGCCAGCGGGACATATCCGGCTGGACGGGAACGAGATCGGTCAGTTGGGTCCGAATGACAGACGCGCGCTCGGTGTGCTGGCGGCCCCAGAGGAACGATTGGGGCACGCCGCCGCGCCTGATATGAGCCTGACCGAAAACGCGCTACTGTCTGGACGCCGCCGGGAAGAGTTGGCCAGGAACGGCTTCGTTAACTGGCCGAGATCACGAGATTTCGCTCAGCGGATCATCGCTACATTCGACGTCCGTGTGCCCGGCCCCGATGTGGCTGCGCGTGCTCTGTCGGGCGGCAACCTGCAGAAATTCGTGGTGGGCCGGGAAATCTTGCAACGTCCGCGCGTGTTGGTCGTCAATCAGCCGACTTGGGGTGTGGATGCCTCCGCCGCTGCCGCGATCCGGCAGGCGCTTCTGGACCTTGCGCAGAACGGTGCGGCGGTGATCGTCATCAGTCAGGATCTTGATGAACTGCTGGAAATCTCGGATCGCTTCGCCGCGCTGAATGGTGGTCGCCTGACCGCGCCGCGCCCGACACACGGCCTGACCATGGACCAGATCGGCCTGATGATGGGCGGCGGATCGGAGCACAAGGAGACAGCCCATGCTGAGGCTTGAGAAGCGGCCTCAGCCGTCGCAATTCTGGACGAGCATCACCCCCGTTCTGGCGGTGCTGACCACGATGCTAGCGGGCGGACTGATGTTTGCGGCACTTGGAAAAGATCCCTTCCTTGCCATCAAGACCATCTTCTACGACCCCCTGTTCAGCGAGCAATTCGCCAGCTATTCGCGCCCGCAGCTTCTGGTGAAGGCAGGTCCGCTGATCCTGATCGCGATCGGGTTGTCGCTGGGCTTTCGCGCGGGCATCTGGAACATCGGTGCGGAAGGGCAATACATCATGGGCGCGATCTGCGGCGCGGCGGTTGCATTGTCGCTCTACCCGCTCGACAGTTTCATTGTTTTCCCCTTGGCCGTGCTGGCCGGTTTGCTGGGCGGGCTCTTTTGGGCCATGATCCCCGCCATCTTGAAAACCCGTTTCCGCACCAACGAGATCCTGGTTTCCCTGCTGCTGGTCTATGTGGCAGAGCAATTGCTGGCCTCCGTCTCGCTTGGGCTGCTACGCAATCCCGAAGGCGGGGGCTTCCCGGGGTCGCGGAACCTTCAGCAATATGATGCGGTGGCCAATCGGGAGCTCATCGCGGCAACGGGCATGCATTGGGGTGTGGTGATGGCCTTCGTCGCCGTGATCGCTGCCCATGTCATGCTGTCACGTCACATTCTTGGCTTCCAGATCAGGCTTGCCGGACAAGCGCCACGCGCAGCACGCTTTGCCGGTGTCATGCCCAAGCGGCTGGTGATCCTGTGCCTCGGCATATCCGGGGCGCTAGCTGGGCTGGCGGGCGTGTTCGAAGTCACTGGACCCGCAGGTCAGATCAGCATCGACTTCAATGTGGGTTATGGCTTCACCGCAATTATCGTGGCCTTTCTTGGCCGCCTGCATCCGATCGGTATCCTGCTTGCGGGGCTATTGATGGCTCTCACCTATATCGGCGGCGAACTGGCACAGTTCATGCTGGGTGTTCCGGCAGCCGCCATCCAGGCGTTCCAGGGTATGCTCCTGTTCTTCCTTCTGGCATTCGACGTTCTGTCGAACTACCGCCTTCAGTTCGGCCGTCGGGAGGTCGCGTGATGTTCGCAAGTATTGACCTCCAACTCCTGCTGCCCGCCTTGATGATCGCCGCGACGCCCATCCTGCTGGCAGGAATCGGCGAGTTGATCGTCGAAAAATCGGGCGTCCTGAACCTTGGCGTCGAAGGCATGATGATCACCGGCGCGATCTGCGGTTTCGCGGTAGCGGTTGAAACGGGCAGTCCGATCCTGGGCTTCGTTGGCGGGGCTATCGGCGGGGCAGCACTGTCCCTGATCTTCGGTTTTCTGACCCAGTTTCTGCTGTCCAACCAAGTCGCCACGGGCCTGGCGCTGACGCTGTTCGGCCTGGGATTTTCATCGCTCATCGGGCAAAGCTATGTCGGCGTGAAACCTCCATCCACTGCAAAGCTGGACCTCGGAGCAGAGCTTCCCGTGATTGGACCAATCCTGCTGCGCCATGACGTGATAGTCTATTTCAGTCTAGCCCTTGTCGCCGCGGTCTGGGCGTTTCTGCGCTATACACGCGGCGGGCTGATCCTTCGGGCGGTAGGCGAAAGTCACGATGCGGCGCATGCATTGGGTTACAAAGTCGTGCGCGTCAGGATTCTGGCAATCATGTTCGGCGGGGCCTGTGCTGGGCTGGGTGGATCCTACCTGAGCCTTGTGCGCGTGCCGCAATGGACCGAGGGGATGACCGCAGGCGCCGGCTGGATCGCATTGGCGCTGGTCGTGTTCGCATCATGGAAGCCGTGGCGCGTTCTGCTGGGTGCCTATCTGTTCGGCGGCATTTCCGTGCTACAGCTGAACCTGCAAGCAGCAGGAGCGAATGTACCGGTGGAACTGTTGTCCATGTCCCCATACCTCGTGACGATCATCGTACTGGTCATCATGTCAGCAGATCGCGGCAAGGTCGCAATGAACGCGCCAGCATCGCTCGGTCGCAGTTTCCACGTATCCAGTTGAAGCAGCCCCATGCGTAAGGAGGAGATACCGCAGATACTGGACGGGACGCACCCGGATCATGGTCGCGGCGTTGCCGTCGCACACCAGACGCTGATCATGACATCAGCGCTTGCGATATCGCTCGAAACGGTCCCCGATCTTTCTGGTCGAGCGCAGATAATCCTTTCCGTTTTCGAAACCATCGTTCTGTTCCTTTTTCTCGCCGAATATCTTCTACGGCTTTACTGCGCGAGGCATCCCTTGCGCTACGCGCTTAGTTTCTGGGGCATAGTCGACTTGCTGGCTTGTCTGCCGGCGATTGCTATGATGCATCCTGAATGGGCCGTCCTGCGAACCATTCGGCTGCTTCGTCTCATCCGCATGTTCAAGCTGCTGCACACCAACCGGGCGCTGGACCGGATGCAAACGGCGCTCCGGCACAGTTGGGGAGAGCTTGGTGTCTTTGCCTTCCTGTGCGTCCTGATGATCTATATCGCGGGCGTCGGCATTTATATTTTCGAGCATGACGCACAGCCGGAAGAGTTCTCTTCCATCCCCGTCAGTCTGTGGTGGGCCGTCGTGTCCTTTACCACCGTGGGTTACGGCGACATCTACCCGATTACCGCGGGCGGACGCATCTTCACAACCTGCATCCTGTTCATCGGCCTTGGCGTCATTGCCGTGCCGACCGCCATTATCACCTCGGCCCTGATCGACACGGATCGGGAGACGCGGGACAATCCCACCGAAGACCCCAACAGTTCCAACACAGGAGAGAAGTAAATGATTTCAAGACGTGTATTGCTTGCCAGCGCAGCGATGGCTGCGGGCCTTTCAGGCACTGCCTGGGCACAAGACCCGGTTAAGGTCGGCTTCGTGTATGTCGGGCCGATTGGCGATGGCGGCTGGACCTATCACCACAATGAAGGCCGTCTGGCGGTCGAAGACCATTTCGGTGACGCGGTCGAAACGACCTATCAGGAAAACGTCCCAGAAGGTGCGGATGCCGAGCGCGTCCTAACGCAGATGGCGCTGTCCGGTCATGACCTGATTTTCACGACTTCCTTCGGCTACATGGACCCGACGATCAACGTCGCCGCCAAATTCCCCGATGTGAAATTCGAACACGCAACGGGCTACAAGACGGCTGACAACGTGGCGACCTATTCCGCGCGCTTCTACGAAGGCCGCGCCATCATGGGCCACATCGCGGGCAAGATGACCGAGACAAACACCATCGGCTATATCGGCTCCTTCCCGATCCCCGAGGTCATTCGTGGTATCAACTCCAGCTTCCTGCATGCGAAGAAAGCCAACCCCGACGTAGAAATGAAGGTCATCTGGGCCTACACATGGTTCGATCCGGCAAAAGAAGCCGACGCCGCGCAGGCGCTGATCGATCAGGGCGCTGATGTCGTGCTTCAGCACACCGATTCCACTGCACCGCTGGCAAAGCTGGAAGAAGCTGGCGGCTACGGCTTCGGTCAGGCGTCAGACATGTCGGAATATGCGCCTGAGCCACGCATTTCATCCATCATCGACGACTGGGCACCTTATTACATCGCACGCGTTCAGGCCGTGATCGACGGAACATGGGCCAGCGAAGAGACATGGGACGGCATCGCACCCGGAATGGTCGGCATCGGTGAATTTTCCGAAGTCATCCCCGAAGACGTCCGCGCAGAAACCGAAGCGCTGAAGCAATCCATCGCATCGGGCGACTACCATCCCTTCACCGGACCGCTCAACAAGCAGGACGGCTCGGCCTGGTTGGCTGAAGGCGAAGTGGCCAGCGACGGCGACCTGCTTGGTATGGATTTCTACCTAGAGGGCATCGCGGGCGAAATCCCCAACTGATCGTATCCAAACGACACCTGGAAGGCCCGCTACGGCGGGCTTTTCTATATCTGCCAATGATTCTTGTCCCTGACACAGTTTAGAACAGTTCTAAACGTTGACATCTGGCCGACCACCACGCATATGTTCTTCACGAACGGAGGCACGCCATGTTCATTCAAACCGAATCCACGCCGAACCCGGCAACGCTGAAATTCCTGCCCGGCCAACAGGTTCTGGCCGCAGGCACTGCCGATTTCCCGTCGCAGGACACCGCATCGAAATCGCCGCTGGCAACGCGCATGTTCGCCGTTGATGGTGTGACTGGTGTCTTTCTGGGCAATGATTTCGTCACCGTCACGAAAGCCGATGACAAGGAATGGGATCACCTGAAGCCTGCCCTGCTCGGTGCGGTTATGGAACATTTCCAATCCGGTGCGCCTGTGCTTGAGGGTGAAGAGTCCACGAGCGGTCACGCGGCGCATGACGGTGAAGACGGCGAGATCGTCGACCAGATCAAGGAATTGCTCGATACGCGGGTTCGTCCAGCTGTCGCACAAGATGGTGGCGACATCACTTTCCACGGATTCGAGCGGGGCGTTGTATATCTGCACATGCAGGGTGCGTGCGCTGGTTGTCCCTCCTCGACGCTTACACTGAAGATGGGAATCGAGAACCTGCTGCGCCATTACATCCCCGAGGTCGTCGAGGTCCGTCCCGTTGGCGTCTGAGCCGCTGATCCTTGCATTCGATACAGCGGCCGCGCATTGTGCGGCCGCTTTGCTTCGCGGCGACCAGATTCTCGCTCATGTCGTTGAGCCCATGAAGCGGGGTCAGGCAGAACGATTGATGCCTCTTCTGCAGGAAATTCTGGCAAGCGAAGGGGCATCATTTCAGGATCTTGCGGCGATTGGTGTCGGTGTCGGGCCGGGCAATTTCACCGGGATCAGGGTGTCTGTCGCCGCAGCACGCGGGCTATCCCTGTCTACAGGTGTGAAGGCGATCGGCGTCACAGGATTTGACGCGGCTGCGCGGGATCTGCCCCGTCCCGTGCTAGCCTGTCTTACTGCACCCCGCGATCAAGTCTACTGGCAAATCATCGACGATCACGACCGGTCCCTACCCGCACTGACCACAATTGCCGCTATCGACGTTCCCGAGGGCCTGGCTTGCGCCTCCGACGCCGCAGAAACCGTTGCGGCCGCAACCGGAGGCACGGTTACGCCCCCCAAGCACCCGCTGACCGTAGCTATCGCGCTGGAAGCCCGCGACCGCCGTGCGTTGCCGGAGCCCCGCCCCGCCCCTCTGTATATTCGACCAGCGGACGCCGCACCTTCGCGAGACGTACCCCCGCCGATCATCGCATGACACCGGATGACCGTGCAGCGCTGCACGCCGAATGTTTCACCACGCCCAGACCGTGGTCTGCACAGGAATTCTCGCAACTCCTGTCCTCCACAGGTATTTTCGTCATTGATCGAACGAGCGGCTTCGCGATGGGCCGGGTGGTCGCCGACGAAGTCGAACTTCTGACTATCGCCGTCGCCTCGTCCGCACGCAGAATGGGCTGCGGACGCAACCTCATGACTGCCTTCATGAACAATGCGAAATATCTAGGCGCCGCAACAGCGTTTCTCGAAGTCGCTGCAGACAACGAACCCGCGATCAGACTTTATCGAGCATCAGGATTCGTCCAGACAGGCTGGCGCCCGAATTACTATGTCAAGGCTGACGGAACAGGCGCTATCGACGCAGTTGTGATGAGTTGTCGGCTTGCCGACACCTGAAGAAAAAATCTTTGTTTTGATGCAGCATAAGCCTTTGCAATAGCAGAAAGCTATTGACCCAGAGGGGTGGCTGCGTCCTTAATCCTGCCCAATCCGGATGGACAATCCGAGGGGCGCCGAGGGCGCGATATCCACAACGCGGGAGACTATGATGCGTGTTTTCAATTCTGTTCTGGGCGCAAGTGCGGCGCTTGCTCTGACGGCCGGTACATCACTGGCTGAGCCGGGTCTGGTGATCGACCTCGGTGGCAAGTTCGACAAGAGCTTCAATGAATCCGCCTATACTGGTGCACAACGCTGGGTCGAAGACACCGGCGGCAGCTACAAGGAAACCGAACTCGCATCCGAAGCTCAGCGCGAACAAACGATGCGTCGCATGGCCGAAACCGGTGCAAACCCCGTTGTTGTTCTGGGCTTTGCAAACATCTCGACGCTGGAGAAAATTGCCGCGGACTACCCGGAGACCATGTTCACCATCATCGACGGTGTCGTGGATGAACCCAACGTGCAATCGATCCTGTTCAGCGAACACGAAGGGTCGTTCCTCGTTGGCGTTCTGGCGGCGATGGCATCGGAAACCGACACCGTTTCCTTTGTAGGCGGCATGGATGTTCCGCTCATTTCGAAATTCGCCTGCGGCTATGCACAAGGCGTCAAGGCGCAAGCGCCTGATGCGAATGTCATCATCAACATGACCGGCACCACACCGACCGCCTGGAACGATCCGGTGAAGGGTGGCGAATTGACACGCAGCCAGATCAGCCAAGGCTCTGACGTTGTCTATGCCGCCGCTGGCGGCACCGGCATCGGCGTGCTGCAGGCCGCTGCGGATGAAGGCATCTATTCGATCGGTGTGGACAGCAACCAGAACCACCTGCATCCGGGCTCTGTGCTGACTTCGATGGTCAAGCGCGTGGACAACGCAGTGTATGAGGCCTTCGAAAGCTTTGAAGATGGCAACTTCGAGACCGGCGTTCAGGTTCTCGACCTCAGCAATGACGGTGTTGCCTACGCTGTCGATGAGAACAACCAGGACCTGCTAACCGAGGACATGATCGCAACTGCCGAAGACTTCAAAGCCAAGATCATCAGCGGTGAAGTCGAGGTCCATGATTATACCTCCGACGGCAGCTGCCCGGCCTTCTAAGACAGATGTCGATCATAAACGAAAGGGAGGAGCGGCTAGATCCGGCCGCTCCCGCCATTGAACTCAGAGGCATCTCGAAAGCCTTTGGCCCCGTGCAGGCCAATAGCGATATTTCTATGAAAGTGCAGCGCGGGACCATTCACGGGATCATCGGCGAAAACGGTGCGGGTAAATCCACCCTGATGTCGATCCTCTACGGGTTCTACAAGGCCGATAAGGGCGAGATTCTGGTCGGCGGGAGCAAGACCGAAATCCCCGACAGCCAAGCCGCGATCCGCGCGGGCATCGGCATGGTGTTCCAACACTTCAAGCTGGTCGAGAACTTCACGGTTCTCGAAAATGTAGTTCTCGGTGCCGAGGAAGGTGCCATGCTGCGCCCGTCGCTGGCAAAAGCGCGCAAACTGCTGACCGATCTGGCCAAGGAATACGAACTGAATGTCGATCCGGAAGAGCTGATCGAAAACCTCAGCGTCGGACACCAGCAACGCGTGGAAATTCTCAAGGCCCTATACCGTCAAGCAGATATTCTCATTTTGGACGAGCCCACCGGCGTTCTGACGCCGGCAGAGGCCGACCACCTGTTCCGCATCCTGCGCAACCTGCGAGAAGAAGGCAAAACCATTGTCCTGATCACCCACAAGCTGGGCGAGATCATGGACGTCACCGATACCGTCAGCGTGATGCATCATGGCAAGATGACCGCAACGGTAAAGACGAAAGACACATCCCCCGAGGAACTCGCCGAATTGATGGTCGGTCGCAAGGTCCTGCTGCGCGTAGAGAAGGGTCCGGCGAAGCCTGGCAAGGTCGTGTTGTCGGTAAAGAACCTGCACCTGACGGACTCACAGGGTGTGCAACGCCTGAAAGGTGTTGACCTGGAGGTGCGCGCGGGTGAGATCCTCGGCATCGCTGGTGTCGCAGGCAATGGTCAGTCGGCGCTGCTAGAGGTACTCGGCGGCATATCGGAAGCGCAGGGCGAAGTTTCCCTGCACGGCAAACCCCTGCCCCTTTCGGGCAAAGGCGCAGACGGGCTCAGCCGCCGGGAGGCAGGCATAGGACATGTGCCCGAGGACCGTCATCGTCTTGGGCTAATTCTTGATTTCAAAGCGTGGGAAAACATCGGTTTTGGCTATCAGGAACGCAGCGAATACAATCGCGGTCCGCTAATGGACAATGACGCGCTGCGCAAAGACGCCGAAGGCAAGATCGAACGCTTCGATGTGCGCCCGCCAAACCCGGAACTGGAAGCGAAGAACTTCTCTGGCGGCAACCAGCAGAAACTGGTGCTCGCGCGTGAAATGGAGCGGCTTCCCGACCTGTTGTTGGTCGGCCAGCCGACACGAGGGGTCGACATCGGCGCGATCGAGTTCATCCATCAACGGATCGTGGAACTGCGCGACGCGGGCAAGGCCATTCTTCTGGTCAGCGTGGAGCTCGACGAGATCATGTCCCTGTCCGACCGGATCGCCGTGATGTTCGACGGGCAAGTCATGGGTGAACGCCTGCCGTCTGAAACGAACGAAACGGAGCTGGGCATGCTGATGGCCGGTATGGACGGAAGGGCCGCCTGACATGGACAGACTACCCAAATGGGCCGACATTCTTCTGATTCCAGCTATCAACCTTTTGCTCGCCTTGCTCGTGTCCGGTCTGGTCATCGCCTTAATCGGTGAGAACCCGTTCCAAGCCATGCGGATCATGATCAACGGTGCGGTCGGATCAGCTTATGGCTGGGGCTATACGCTCTACTATGCGACGAATTTCATCTTCACGGGCCTCGCGGTCGCCGTTGCATTCCATGCTCGACTGTTCAACATTGGCGGCGAGGGCCAAGCCACGCTCGGCGGTCTTGGCGTAGCACTGGTGTGCATGATGCTGCCTTGGCCGCACTGGTCGCTGGCACTGCCCGCAGCGATCATCGGAGGCGCATTGTTTGGCGCGGCATGGGCCGCGATCCCTGCTTATCTTCAAGCCAAGCGCGGCAGCCACATCGTCATCACGACAATCATGTTCAACTTCATCGCGTCGGCACTTCTGGTTTACCTGCTTGTAAACGTTTTAAAAGTGCCCGGCAGCATGGCTCCGGAAACGCCACGCTTCCCGGAAGGCGCACGTTTGCCATCGGCTTTTGAGTTTGCCGGTTGGCTGGGCTTTACCCGTTCTGCACCGCTGAACGTAGCGTTCTTCGTCGCGATCCTGTGCTGCATCGGAGTTTACTACCTGATCTGGCGGACACGGCTGGGATACGAAATCCGCGCCTATGGCTGGTCACAACCCGCCGCAGTCTATGCCGGGATCTCACCCTACAAAATTATCATGGTGTCGATGCTGATCTCCGGCGGCTTGGCCGGGCTGATGGCCGTCAATGCTGTTCAGGGCGAAGCAGAAAGGTTGGTCATCGACAGCGTGCAGGGCGCGGGCTTTGTCGGCATCGCAGTTGCACTGATGGGACGGTCACATCCCCTTGGCGTGTTTCTTGCGGCATTGCTGTTCGGCATGCTTTACCAAGGCGGCGCTGAACTGGAGTTCGAAATCCCCGCAATCACCAAGGAAATGGTTGTTGTCATCCAGTCGCTCGTCATCCTGTTCACCGGTGCGCTCGACAATATGGTTCGTTTGCCAGTCGAAAGGATGTTCCTTCGCATTGGTCCCGGGAAGGACGCGTGATGGATTTCTCAACAATCATTCTGTTGCTCGACTCAACCCTTCGATTGGCCACACCGTTGCTGCTGGCCTGTCTCGCCGGGCTATTTTCGGAACGCGCTGGCGTGCTTGACATCGGGCTTGAGGGCAAGATGCTCGCAGCTGCTTTTTTCTCTGCGGCTTGTGCGGCTGTCACCGGATCGGTATGGCTTGGGCTTTTGGCTGGCTGCGGGGCGTCCCTGTTTCTGTCTGTCGTGCATGGGCTTGCTTCGATCACCTTTCGCGGGAACCAACTGATTTCAGGCGTCGCAATCAACTTTCTTGCGGCCGGACTGACCGTGCTGATCGGGCAGAACTGGTTTTCACTGGGCGGACGCACGCCGCCTCTGGCAGGCAATGCACGCTTTCAATCGATCACGCTCCCCTTCGCCGACACGCTGGAGCCCCTGCCCCTGATCGGCCCACTTTACCATGACGTACTGTCCGGTCATACGATCCTTGTATATGTTGGCCTGCTTGCCGTTCCGCTGACATGGTGGGTGCTGTTTCGCACCCGGTTCGGCCTACGCCTGCGTGCAGTGGGTGAAAACCCGGGAGCGGTAGATACGGCGGGCGTGTCCGTCATAAAGCTGCGCTACGGCGCCGTTCTGATTTGCGGCATCCTCTGCGGGCTGGCCGGAGCATATCTTGCCACCGGCCTGTCCGCAGGCTTCGTGAAGGATATGAGCGCGGGACGTGGCTTCATCGCCCTCGCCGCGTTGATCTTCGCCAAATGGCGCCCGTGGTACGCATTGTCGGCATGCCTTCTGTTCGGTCTGCTGGACGCGCTTGGCAACCGGTTCCAGAACGCCGAACTACTCGGCATCGCGATTCCGGTGCAGTTCATGCAAGCTTTGCCCTACATCCTGACGGTCGTCATTCTTGCCGGTTTCGTCGGGAAGGCAACGCCGCCGCGCGCCGGCGGTGCTGCTTACGTGAAAGAGCGTTAGAAAAAACTGTCGAGCGGTCGCAACAATGCGGTCGTTCGGCGTTACTTGAAACACACGGCCCCTTGTAGCTGATCAGGATTTCAGCGCAGTATCGTAAAAGGCCGCCCATCTGGCGGTAGTTTCACCTCAACTGGCAGCTGCCGATCCATGCAAGTTTATCTGCCCATCGCCGAAGTGTCCGTAAACGGTCTGCTTCTGCTCGGCATCGGCTGGGTTGTCGGTATCCTTTCGGGCATGTTCGGAGTGGGCGGCGGATTTCTCATTACCCCGCTTCTGTTTTTCATAGGTGTCCCGCCAGCCGTTGCCGTGGCAACTGGTGCCAACCAGATCGTCGCGTCATCTGTTTCCGGCTTGATGGCCCATCTGAAGCGAAAGACCGTCGATTTCCGCATGGGACTGATCCTGCTGGCGGGCGGGCTAATCGGCGCCGCGCTCGGCGTGCAGCTTTTCTCGGCGCTGAAGAAGATCGGTCAGGTCGATCTGCTCGTCACCCTGTTCTACGTGGCCTTCCTGGGGATCATCGGCACGCTGATGCTGATCGAGAGTCTCAACGCAATCAGACGCTCCCGTAACCCAAACCTGTCCCGCCCCAAACGCAAGCGGCACACTTGGGTGCACGCATTGCCGATGAAGGTGAAGTTTCGTAGCTCGGGGCTGTATATCTCACTGATCCCCCCGCTTGTCATCGGCGCAGCAGTTGGTGTTCTGTCCGCGATTATGGGCGTCGGTGGCGGATTCATCATGGTTCCGGCCATGATTTACCTGCTTGGCATGCCAACGAAAGTTGTCGTCGGAACGTCACTGTTCCAGATCATCTTCGTGACAGGCTTCACAACGCTTATGCATGCGGCCACAAACTATTCCGTAGATATCGTCTTGGCGGTCTTGCTGCTTGTCGGCGGCGTAATCGGCGCCCAAATCGGCACGCAGATTGGTGTCAAACTTAAGGCCGAACAACTGCGTGTGGCGCTGGCGTTACTGGTGCTTGGGATGTGCCTGAAATTGGCGCTGGATTTGTTCATTCGACCAGATGAACTTTACAACATCACGATCAACAAGGCGGCACTGGGATGATCCGGCTTGCGCTGCTTCTCATCGTGCTATTCAGCGCGGCGAGGGCCGAACGGGTCGTACTGGGACTGTCGCAGCAGGAAGTTGCAATCACGACGCGGTTCGAGGGCTCCGAGATCCTAATCTTTGGGGCGGTCAAACGCGATCAACCCGCCGCCGCCGATCCGCCGCTAGAGGTCATCGTCACCGTCGCAGGGCCGGAAGCACCGGTTGATGTACGACGCAAGTCGCGGCGATTTGGTATCTGGGTTAACACCGATAGCGTCCACATTAGCCGGGCACCGAGCTTTTATGCCGTCGCCAGCACCGCCCCGCTTGAGGACGTGTTGAGCTACACCGAGAATCTCCGCTACGGCATCACCATCAACCGCGCAGTTCGCACGACGGGCATCAGTGACGATGCGCCCGACGCGCCGCTGTTCGTTGACGCTTTCATCCGCATCCGTAAGGAACAGGACCAGTTCCGCGAAATGGGAGGCGGAGTTAATCTGGAGGAGGCCACACTGTTCAGCACCAAGATCCAGCTTCCGGCCAATCTGCTAGAGGGTGGCTATCCTACGCGAATTTTCCTGTCTCGCGGAGGTGAAATCGTGGACTCCTACGCTACTGTTATAGATGTCAGAAAGGTCGGGCTGGAGCGCTGGCTGTTTACGCTCGCCCATGAGAAGCCGTGGCATTACGGTGTGCTATCGCTGATCATCGCCATTGTTGCGGGCTGGGGCGCCTCAACAATCTTCCGCCTGTTCCAGCGCTAGCGTGGCTGGTCGCGCCAAATCATCCACACCCAGCGACGTCGTCGGCTTCCCGAGCCGGTACCGCGTCACCCAATGCAACCGCTCCTCCGCGCGCGTAATCGCCACATAGGCCAGGCGCTTCCAAAGCGGGATGCCAGCCTCGACCCGCCCCGATTGCGCGGCGGCATACAGATCCGGTGCAAAGACCTGGACATCACGCCACTGTGACCCCTGCGCCTTGTGGATAGTCGCCGCTGCTCCATGCAGAAAGGTTGCGCCCATATGCGCGGCATAGGGGATAAAGGGCTCTTCTTCCCCCGGCATTTCAATCTTGACGATAGACGCCGCAGATAGCTGCGGTTCGGGTGCGCCAACCACATGCAGTCTGGAAAAGCCGCGCCGCCGTCCGGGCCCCAAATAAACGACCTGTGCGCCTTTGATCAGCCCACGCGCCTCCAGATCAAGGCGTTTCTTCCGATGTTTCAGGGGCAGCTCCAGACCATCACAGATCAACGGCTCGCCCGGCAGCAGGTGATCGTCGGGCGCATCATATGCCGCTCGAAACGCGTGAATCAGCCTGATCCGCGTCGCATTTCGCCAAACCAGAACAGGTGATCGCGCCATAAGGGCAGCCTCAACGCGGCCAGACAGGACAACGCGGTCATCCTTTCGCGAGGCATCCTCGACCAGCCGTTCGAAGTCTTGAAAGCCGAGATCATCTTTTGACAGGGCATGGGCCAGATCGAGGATCGGATTGCTCTGATCCTGCCGATGGATTCGATGCAACACAAACTTTTTACCGTCCGGAAGCTCATCGAAAACCATCTCACCCGACTGGCCAACTGGCGCCAACTGGGCGGGATCACCAAACAAAACGAGCGTCGAAAAAATTTCCCTCAGATCGTCAAACTGTCGCTTGTCCAGCATGGAACTTTCATCGACGAACCCTATATCGAGCGGCTCTTCACGTCGTTTCCAACCGGTGATGAAATCAGATCCCCGCAAGCCGGCCGCCGCCAACGCTCCGGGGATAGAACTGTGTTGCTTGTAGAACGCCGCGGCCCGATCCATGGCAACTTCGGTCAGTTCTTCGATTTCGGGACGATCGCCATTGCCCATCAGCCATTCGGCAATCTTCTCATATTCTGGGTCATAGACCGGGGTATAAAGAATGCGGTGTATCGTCGTCGCCGGAACGCCGCGCATCCGCAGAACACTTGCCGCCTTGTTCGTCGGAGCAAGAATCGCCAGCGTGCGCTGTTCCCGGCGGCGGCGTGCTTCATAGTCGCCACCGACGATGTCCAACCCCGCAGCTTTCAAGCCTTGATAAAGCCGCGCGAGCAGAAGAGTTTTCCCCGACCCCGCCTTGCCCAGCACGGCCGCAACACCGCCCCCCTTGTTCTGCGGCGGCACGATCTTGGCGGCGGATATATCAACGCCCGTTCCGCGCAAAATTTCACCGATGCTTTCCAGTGTTCGCTGCTGGTCTTCGGATAGCGTGTGGACAGAAACATCATTCATACTGGCACATTATCCATCGTGCCTGCCTATCGCCAGCGGCTTATGCGCTCTTGCGGATGTGACGCGAGAAATGCGACAGATCCTGCTGCGCCCAGTAACGTGACACGGCACGCGCGATGCCCGACTTCAGGCTCAGCCGATTGATCACGTCATCGGAGAACGACCAGAAACCCACGCTGATGGCATCGCGTCCTTCGCCAGAGGTGGCCATGACCATCGGAGGCCAACTCAACCGCTGATAGATACGCATCATCCGAGCATCGAATACACCAACGGCAAAAGTCAGGTCGAACGCCATGCCGATCTCGGCTCCGCCCAGCATCAAGGCCGCGGACACGCGCGGCTCCACCCCTCGCGCGAGGCAGTAGCGGGTGCATTCCCAGATTTTCGGATTTCGTATTGGCCGCCCCATCAATAATTTCGCGAAATGGTCATTCACCATGATCGGACCAGTGCTGGGCAAGAAGCGCATCGATCCGCCATGGGTGCCGTCGCGGTTCTGCCAAATTACATATAGCGGGTTAAGCGCATCATACTCATCGCGCTCCTCACCCTGATCACTGATCGATACATCCCAGCCCAGTCGCGTCTTGAACTGATCCGCTCGGTCACGAAACATCGTGTCGCGCAGTTTGGTAAACTCGTTCAACCGATCGGCTGGGATATATCGGATCATCTGACGCCCCGTTTACATGAACAGCGCGAACAACATGGCAAAATGAAGTTTAATCAATGCTAATGACGGCGTGCGCTGTTTAAGCGTTTGCGCTACAGAACGAGTAGTCCCATCGACATCGCCTTCGCCACGGCATGCGTGGTGTTTTGCGCCCCAAGCTTGAACCGGGCTGCCTCGATATAGGCCCGCAAGGTGTGTTCTGATATCGATAGCGCATCCGCCGCTTGCGCACGGGACCGCCCGATCGCAAGCAGGCTTAGCGTGTCCACCTCCCGTGGCGAAAGGTGGTGCATTCTGGGCATGGCCTCTGGCGAAGAAAGTTCCAGCACGCGCTGGTTCAGCAAGTGGGCAGCAAGGATCAGATCATTGAGATGCGTGTCGCAGTACCGCTGCCAACTATCGTCGGTCGTGCGGCTGTTCACGGTAAATAGTGCGAACTGTCCGCCCGGACCCCGAACCGGCAACGACAGGCCCTGATTGCCAATGCCCGCCTCCAGCGCCTCATGCAGAAAAGAACGTGACGCTTTCGTGCTCCAATCCAGCGCCTTCCAGTCCACCGGCTGAAAACGTTGGAAGCATCCCTGGACGACCGGGTCAATCCGAGCATACCCCATCTCTAAATATCGATCGACCCAATCGGTCTCGTACGTCAGTGCCGCAAATTGCCGACCACCCTTTCCGATCGAATGAAAGACAACATGGTCCGCCTGAAGCTGTTCGCGTAGCTCATGGATGACGGGCTGCAGACCCTCAGGCGTTGTCACCTGCTGCAATAGTGTTACGAATCGTTCGATCCTGCCCGCCATGCTCACGCTCTAGCTCCGCCAAACCAGAGGTTTTGGCAAGCTCCGCCGCCGCGACGAGGATCGTATCATCCAACTGCTCCGCCAGCACGGGCAGCCCGTTCTGACGCGCGAAACTTTTGAGATCCGCAAGTACATCTATCACCCAGCCCTGTTGCATCTACTGTTCCTCTGAGTGGTTAACGGTTCATTAATACAACCATAGCACGAGCCGCGTTTCTCATAATACCCGCGAGATTCACCCCCCCATTTATGGGGAGGCGGCGTTTAGCAAATGGTTGATTTTCACTTGCTCATACGGTCTGAGGTGCGAATGATCCTCACACATTACAGATGGAGACAGCCATGACCGTCCATATCGGCGCAGCACCCGGACAGATTGCAGAAACCGTTTTGATGCCCGGCGACCCGCTGCGGGCCAAATGGGCGGCGGAAACCTTCCTCGACGATCCGGTTTGCGTGAACGAAGTCCGCGGGATGCTGGGCTTCACGGGCACCTGGAAAGGTAATCGCGTCACGATCCACGGATCGGGAATGGGTATGCCATCGCTGTCGATCTACGCAAACGAGTTGATCCGCGATTACGGGGCCAAGACGCTCATCCGGATCGGGTCAGCCGGCGCAATGCAGGAAAAGATCGCACTGCGTGACGTGATCCTCGCGATGACTGCGACGACCATGTCCACGCCATCCATGGGTTTCTTCAAGGAATTAAACTTCGCGCCCTGCGCCGACTGGTCGCTACTCAAGGCCGCCGCCGAGGCGTCCGAGGGCCGCGACATTGCAACCCATGTGGGGGGCATCTATTCGTCTGACGTCTTCTATGATGAACGCCCGGACCTGAACGAACAGATGACCCGCCACGGTATTCTGGGCGTCGAAATGGAAGCGGCTGAACTTTACACCGTTGCCGCCCGCTTCGGGTGCCGGGCGCTGGCCGTCCTGACCATCTCCGATCACCTGATCACCGGCGAACAACTGCCTTCGTCAGACCGTCAGTCCAGCTTTGGCGACATGGTCGAGATCGCGCTCGAAGCCGCCTTCGCCTGACGAACCTTATGCTGCGCGGCGACGCTTGTGACGGCGTCGCGCGGGCTTTGCATTCGTCGCGGGTTTCGGGCCTCGCCCACCCCCGCCAGAGGAACCGCGACGGCCACGACCTTTGGACTTCGGCGCGTCCTCATGCGCCCAAGCTGTGCCGCCAATCACCGGAATATCCAGTTTCATCAACCGTTCGATCCCGCGCAGGTCGGACATCTCGTCCGGAGCGCAAAATGCAATTGCCTCGCCCTCGGCCCCGGCACGCGCGGTCCGGCCGATACGGTGAACATAATTCTCCGCAACGTTCGGCAGATCGAAGTTGAACACATGCGTCACGTCACGAATATCGATGCCACGCGCTGCAACATCCGTGGCCACAAGGATCTGCACATCACCAGATCTGAACGAGGCCAACGCGCGATCCCGCTGCCCTTGGCTTTTGTTGCCATGGATCGCGGCCGCGTTGAAGCCATCGGCATTCAGTCCTTTCATCAGGCGCTCTGCACCGTGCTTGGTGCGGCTGAAGACGATCGAGCGTGCCTTCGGCAGCTTCGCAAGATATTCCTTCAGCAGCCCCGCCTTTTCGGTCTGTGCAACGAAATGGACCGCCTGTTCGATCTTGTCAGCTACCTTGCCTTGGGGCGCAACTTCGACTTTCACGGGCCGCGACAGATAGCTCTCCGAAATCTCTTCCATTTGCTTCGGCATGGTGGCCGAGAACAGAAGCGTCTGACGGTCTTCGGGCAGCAGCTTGGCAATTTTGCGCAAGGTGTGGATGAAACCCAGATCAAGCATCTGATCCGCTTCATCCAGAACGAGGAACTGCGTGTTCGACAGGCTCACCGATCCGCGCTCCAGATGGTCCATCAAGCGTCCGGGCGTCGCGACGAGGATGTCGGTTCCCCGGCTTAGGCGCTTTGCCTGTGCGCCGACGGACATGCCACCAACGACTAGCCCAACGCGCAGATTGGTGCGCTTGATCAGCGGTGCGAGCGTATCGGTGATCTGGCGGGCGAGTTCACGCGTCGGCGCAAGCACCAGCGCTGTCACCTCTTTCGGCGCGGCCCGGTCACCGGAATTCAGAATGCGTTCAATCATGGGCAGTGAGAACGCTGCCGTCTTGCCAGTGCCGGTCTGGGCCAGCCCCATGATGTCACGGCCTTTCAGTGCCCACGGAATGGCCTCCGCCTGAATGGGCGTGGGCGTGTCGTGACCCAGAGCGTCAAGTTTGTGGACGAGGCGCTCGGACAGGCCGAGTTCGGAAAATTTGGTCAAAGGATACCTTTCAGTCCGGGCGATGCCGGAAGAGTTCGAGACTGTGCTGGGAACCGCCGTCAAGCGACGGGAACGTCACACGGGATACGGACCGCGCACATCATGTGCTGGTCGTCGGACTCCTGCGTGACGGGGAATCTGGGTTGTCCGCTCGCGCTGCGGTGCGATGCCCTTGCTCTGGGCGGCACTGGTTGGTGCGTCTCGCTCACGCGGCGAGAAACGCTATATGTGCCCGGTGAAACAAAAAGTCAATCACCCTTGTCGCGCACAGAAGTCCGGCGATGCATCGCCGTCCTTCAATATCTCGGCACCACAGGTCATACAGACGAAGTAACATTGCCCGTCACGATCCCGCCCCGCATTCCGCCGCCAGCGACAGTCCCGCATCCGCACCCTGCGCGGAGAGGTAAGCCACAGCGCAATGACGATTACAGACAAAGCGATCAGTAGCAGCATAACCTAGCCAGCGATTGCCAAATTCCCGGCAAAACCCAACAGGAAGCCCGCAACCGCGCCGAGAGGTGGTGCCCAGTGACGATCCAACCGCGCCTGCGGAGCAACGTCTTCAAATAGCAGGTATAGGATCCCACCCGCGGCAAACAGCATGATGCCGCCGAGAATTTGTGGCGTGTCCACAAGGGTCGCCATTCCGATCGTAGCGGCGATGGGTCCGACCGGCACCATCGCAAGATGCAAGAGCAGCAGCTTGCGGTTCGACCCCGCGCCGTTTTCCTTGAGCTCACGATATGCGTTGAACCCTTCAGGGAAGTTCTGCAGCGCGATAAGTCCTGCCAACAGCAATGCGACGGATGGGTCGCTTGCCAGTATCGCTCCGAGCGCCATCGCTTCGGGCACATAATCGAGCATCATCGCCATGAACTGCGCCATGTGGCCGCCGCGCATTTGCAGATACCGGTCCACCACAAAGAAAAGAACCCCACCTGCCGCAAACAGGATCAGCGCCGGGAACGCATTCAGGCGCTCAGCCCCCTCCGGAACCAACACAAGGGCGATGGCCGAGAAAAGCGCGCCGCCGCCAAACGCTGCGACGGTATGGCGAAACTCGTCTTGCAGCCAACCGGGGATAAAGCCGTCCCGCGAAGCCAAAAGCGCGCCCAACGGAATGGACGCGCCTGCGAAGGTGGACAGAAGCAACGCGTGGATAAGTCCCGGCTGCTCCACGGATCAAACGATCCGCTCGACCATCATCTTCTTGATTTCGCCGATGGCCTTGGCGGGGTTCAGACCTTTCGGGCAGGTCTTCGCGCAGTTCATGATCGTATGACAGCGATACAGTTTGAACGGGTCTTCCAGATCATCCAGTCGTTCGCCCGTCGCTTCGTCACGGCTGTCAATGATCCACCGATAGGCATGCAGCAACGCTGCTGGCCCAAGGTAACGATCACCGTTCCACCAGTAGCTGGGGCAGGACGTCGAGCAGGACGCGCACATCACGCATTCATACAGACCGTCGAGCTTCTTGCGATCCTCGATCGACTGTCGCCATTCCTTGGCCGGACGGTTCGTCTTGGTTTCCAACCACGGCATAATCGAGGCGTGCTGCGCGTAGAAATGCGTCAGGTCCGGGATCAGATCCTTAACCACCGGCATGTGCGGCAGCGGGTAGATCTTCACATCACCCTTGATCTCGTCCAGGCCGTAGATGCAGGCCAGCGTGTTAATGCCGTCGATCATCATCGCGCAAGACCCGCAGATACCTTCGCGGCAGGACCGGCGGAAGGTCAGCGTGGGGTCGATCTCGTTCTTGATCTTGATCAGCGCGTCCAGAACCATCGGCCCGCAGGCATCCATATCGAGGAAATAGGTGTCGACCCGCGGGTTCCGGCCGTCATCGGGGTTCCAGCGGTAAATCTGGAACTTGCGGACATTTGTTGCACCTTCCGGCTTCGGCCAAGTCTTGCCCGTGGTGATCTTCGAGTTCTTGGGGAGTGTCAGCTGGACCATGGTCTTGCCTCCTCAATACACCCGCGCCTTGGGCGCGATTTTCTTCAGGTCGATGCCTCCTTCGTCCTCTTTCGTCAGAGGATCCAGATGCACCGGGCGATAGGTCAGCGTGACCTTGGTGTCCTTGACCTTTGCCAATGTGTGAACGCGCCAGTTTTCATCGTCTCGGTCGGGATAGTCCTCATGCGCATGTGCACCACGGCTTTCCTTGCGCGCCTCTGCACCATGGATCGTCGCCAGTGCGTTGGGCATCAGGTTGGCCAACTCCAGTGTTTCCATCAGGTCGCTGTTCCACACGAGCGAGCGGTCGGTGACTTTCAGATCATCCATCTTCGCGGCAACGGCTGTCATCTTCTCGACGCCTTCGGCCAGCGTCTTGTCGGTGCGGAACACGGCAGCGTCCTGCTGCATCGTCTTCTGCATCTCAAGCCGCAGATCGGCGGTCGGGGTCGTGCCATTGGCATGGCGGAACTCATCAAAACGATCCAGCGCCTTGTCGATGGATTTCTGGTTCGGCGTTGGATTGGGGTCATTCGGATCAACAACCTCGCCCGCACGGATCGCCGCAGCGCGCCCGAACACCACAAGATCGATCAGTGAATTCGATCCAAGGCGGTTTGCACCATGCACCGACGCGCAGCCCGCTTCGCCCACGGCCATCAGGCCCTTGGCAACACGGTCGGGCTGCTTCTGGGTCGGGTTCAGCACCTCGCCCCAGTAGTTCGTCGGAATACCGCCCATGTTGTAGTGAACCGTCGGCAGAACCGGGATCGGTTCCTTCGTCACGTCCACACCAGCAAAGATACGCGCGGATTCGGAAATCCCCGGCAGGCGCTCGGCCAGCGTTTCCGGTGGCAGGTGATTCAGATGCAGGTAGATGTGATCGCCTTCCGCGCCCACACCACGCCCTTCACGGATTTCCATGGTCATGCAGCGGGACACCACGTCGCGAGACGCCAGATCCTTATACGTCGGCGCGTAGCGTTCCATGAAACGCTCGCCTTCGCTGTTGGTCAGGTAACCGCCCTCGCCCCGCGCACCTTCGGTGATCAGGCAGCCGGAACCGTAGATGCCGGTGGGGTGGAACTGGACGAACTCCATGTCCTGCAGCGGCAGGCCAGCGCGCGCGACCATGCCACCACCATCACCCGTACAGGTGTGTGCGGAGGTGGCGGAGAAATAAGCGCGGCCGTAACCGCCCGTCGCCAGAACGGTCATCTTGGCGTTGAACAGGTGGAGCGTGCCGTCATCAAGCTTCCAGCACAGCACGCCCTGGCATGCACCATCATCGCCCATGATCAGGTCGAGCGCGAAGTATTCGATGTAAAACTCCGCATTGTGCTTCAGCGACTGACCGTAAAGCGTGTGCAGGATCGCGTGGCCCGTGCGGTCCGCGGCTGCACAGGTGCGCTGCACCGGCGGGCCTTCGCCGAACTCGGTGGTGTGACCACCGAAGGGGCGCTGATAGATCTTGCCTTCCTCGGTGCGCGAGAACGGAACGCCATAGTGTTCCAGCTCATAGACGGCCTTGGGAGCTTCACGGGCAAGGTATTCCATCGCGTCCGTGTCGCCCAGCCAGTCCGATCCCTTGACCGTGTCGTACATATGCCACTGCCAGTTGTCGGGGCCCATGTTGGACAGCGATGCGGCGATCCCGCCCTGCGCGGCATCCGTGTGTGAACGGGTCGGGAACACCTTGGTCACGCAAGCGGTGCGCAGCCCCTGCTCGGCCATGCCGAGCGTCGCGCGAAGGCCTGCGCCCCCGGCACCAACGACCACGACGTCATATTCATGCGTCTCGTATTCGTATGCAGCCATATTCTCAGTGCTCCGTCAGATCAAAGCGCGAGGCGCACAAGGGCGTAGAGCCCGGCACCTATCAGCGCGTAACTCAGGCAGACCGTCACCGCGATGGCGATCTTGCGTGTCAGGCCCCCGACATAGTCTTCGATTGCCACCTGCGCCCCATTCTTGAAGTGCAGCATGCCGACCGTCAGGGTCAGGCCCGCAACAATCGCGGGGAAAGGACGCGCGAAATAGGCGACGACTTCCTCGTAGGGCGCGCCAAGCTGTGGCCCGAAGGTAAAGATGAACAGCGGGACAAGCACCAGCAGGCCGATGCTGCTGAGGGTCATGTTCCAGAAGTGCTCTGTCCCTGATTTGGCAGAGCCAAGGCCGGTCGCGCGTTTGCGGTCAGTCAGATAACGCATCTCGGCCCCCTTACATCGCCAGTGCGGAAACGATGGTCATAACCACCGATCCGCCAACCACGATCCAGCCCATTGCATCCGCATCTTTCAACTGAAAGCCGCGCCCCGTGTCCCAGATCAAGTGCCGGATGCCCGCGAGGAAGTGATACCACAGCGCCCAAAGCGACAGGAACATTACCAGATCACCGAACCACGACGTCACGAATGCATCTGCGGTCGCGAACGCTTCTGGGCCCGTCGCGGCGGCGACAAGCCACCAGACGATCAAGATGGTCGCCACGATTAGCGCGTTGCCGGTGACGCGCGTCAGGATCGACGTCACGGAATTAAGTTGCAGGCGATAGTACGGCCCCAGCATAAAGGGCGATAACGGGCGGTTACCCCGATTCACGTCAGCCATGGGTTACCCTTTCAGGTCAGATACCTTTGGTCGAATTGGTCCTCGTGATAGCAGCTTTTTCTGCGCTGTCAGCCCGAAACCTCCCCAAATCGCTACGTATTCACGATGTTTGCGTCGAAAAGCCTGCTTTGTGATCACACGCGTCAATCGTGTGATCACAAATTAGCAACTCACTAATGTGCGCCCAGTCTCGTTTCCGGCGTGTAAGTGCCTTCTACTTCTTTCACCACCGCCTGACCGCATCGCATGACACCGTTCGCTTGATCATATGCGTAGGTAGGACCTCCATAAAGCTCCCACCCTTTGTTCAGCGCGTCCGTCACCTTGTGGCAGAACGCAGAGGTGTCTTCTTCGGTCAATAGTCGGTAAAGTTTCATCTTTCACCTATCCAAATGGGAAATAGCCCAGCCAGCTATGGATCGCCGCAACGACCGCGTAAAGCACGAGCGCAATCGCGGCGGCACGAATCTCCTTGGCCTTGCTTGCAACTGGCGGGCGCTCCCAATCCGGCTGCGCGCGATTGATCAAGACCATTTCAGTCAACGCCCATACGAGCAGCCCGCCGAACATGACCCAAGACGCCAGATCACCATTCACCAGCAGATGCGCGACGGCCCAGATACTGAAGCCGGTCAGTTGCGGGTGACGGATAATGCGATGTAATCGTGTTTTCGCACCGGCCACCGCGAACAGGTAGAAGGCAATCAGCACCAACAGATTGTTGAGATGCACCGCCCACGCCATTTTCGGGTAAAGCGGCACGACATCTGCCACGCGGAACCCGAACACCATGCACAGCACACCGAGCAGGATAACAACGGCCGATACCCCGCGCCCCGACTTGCCAAGCCGGCTGCGCAGATCAGGCAGGATGCGGCCGTATAGATGCCCCGCCCACCACAATGCCAAACCGAAGATCAGCAGTACCATCACCACCCCCTGTCGCGGATCAAATCCGCCTTCACTATTAGCTGTCTCGCTGAACGGACATGAAGTTCCTCGACGATTACGCCATCCACGACCGCGACGCCCTGCCCATTCGCCTGAGCCGATGTGAACCCTTCGATCTGGCGCGCAGCAAAAGACACCTCGTCCGGCGTCGGACCAAAAACGTCATTGGCAATTCCCAACTGCTCCGGATGGATCAGGGTTTTGCCGTCAAAGCCGAACAGCCGTCCCTGAAGACATTCTCGCCGCAAACCTTCAGCGTCCTTCGGCGCATTGAACACACCGTCTATTGCCGCGACCCCGGCCGCCCGCGCCGCCAGAACGATCATCTGGAGTGCGTGGGTCAGAGCAGCTCGGTCTGGCGATACCTTGGCCTGCAGGTCCAACCGCAGATCATTCGTACCCGCAATCAGCCCCGCCACGCCCGATGTCGAAGCAATTCGTTCCGCTGCCAACACCCCCCGCGGAGTTTCGATCATCGCCCATACGGACATCTCGTCATCCAGCCGAGCCGCGACCGCCTCAACTTGCGACGGATCTTCCGCCTTGGGCAACACGACACCCGCAGCGCCACTTACCGCCACCATCGACACATCTTCATGATGCCAGGGGGTACCGCCTGCGTTCACACGGACCAGTGCCGCTCTCGGCCCAAAGCCCCCGGCTGACAGAACGTCGGCAACGGCTTTACGCGCACCCGGTTTCTGATCGGGTATGACAGCGTCCTCAAGGTCGAGAATCACCGCGTCGGCGGGTAGTTCTCGCGCCTTTTCAATGGCGGAAACGCGCGACCCAGGCACATAAAGCATCGAGCGAAGCAACTGCATCTCCGGGACCGTGTCAGACGAAGTTGGCTGGTTCACTGGCTTGCCCATCTAACTTTCGATTCGGCTCCGACCTTACGCCGAAGCCACGCAACATAACAGGATCACAACTGCTTAAGGTCTCGGCCAATCCGCGCGCGGCCTTGCGTCAACAATGGATATCCACAGCGATCCCTTGCGTGGTGGGCACATTCGGACTACCCACCCTGCGGAGTATTCATGGACCGGAGATTAAGAATCATGGCCAGACCCAAGATCGCCCTGATCGGAGCCGGGCAGATTGGCGGCACACTCGCCCATCTCGCCGCTATCAAGGAATTGGGCGATGTCGTTCTCTTCGACATCACTGACGGCATTCCACAGGGCAAGGCGCTCGACATCGCGGAATCCGGCCCCGTAGAGGGCTTCGATGCTGCGCTCAGCGGCGCAACGGACTACGCCGACATTGCCGACGCCGACGTTTGCATCGTCACCGCAGGTGTCCCGCGCAAGCCGGGCATGAGCCGCGACGACCTGCTGGGCATCAACCTGAAGGTAATGAAGTCCGTAGGCGAGGGCATCAAGGAACACGCCCCGAACGCATTCGTCATCTGCATCACCAACCCGCTTGACGCGATGGTCTGGGCGCTGCGCGAGTATTCGGGTCTGCCGCATGAGAAAGTTGTCGGCATGGCTGGCGTTCTGGACAGTGCGCGTTTCCGTCACTTCCTGAGCCTGGAGTTCGGCGTATCGATGCGCGACGTATCCGCCTTTGTTCTGGGCGGCCACGGGGACACGATGGTTCCGCTGACCCGCTATTCGACCGTCGCCGGTATCCCGCTGCCAGATCTGGTGAAAATGGGCTGGACGACGCAAGAGAAGCTTGACGCCATCGTACAGCGCACCCGCGACGGTGGCGCAGAGATCGTCGGCTTGCTGAAAACCGGCTCGGCCTATTATGCGCCAGCAACCTCCGCGATCGAGATGGCCGAGGCCTACCTGAAAGACCAAAAGCGTGTCCTGCCTTGTGCAGCTTACGTCGACGGCCCGTTCGGCCTTGACGGCTTCTATGTCGGCGTTCCAACCGTAATCGGCGGAAACGGCATTGAAAGGATCATCGACATCAAGCTCGGCAAGGACGAGCAAGCGATGTTCGACAAGTCCGTCGACGCCGTGAAAGGCTTGGTCGACGCGTGCAAGGGCATCGACGAAAACCTTGGCTGACACGCCTGAAAGCCGCCCGGAAGCCTGCGGGGTCGTCTTCGCAGTTTCCGGAAAGCGCTACCTCACCGTAGCCGAACAGGCCGCCCGGTCTGTTCGGAAATCCAACCCCGAACTTGCGATCGACATCTTCACGGATAGCGACGTAGAGCCGGGGCTTTTCGATGCGGTCCACATGCTCGAGAAGAGCTGGTTTCGGCCAAAATTCGAGTCGATGATCCGGTCCCGCTTCGACAAGACCATTTATCTTGACGCCGATCTGGTCGTGGTTGCGGATATCAGTGACGTCTTCGAAGTGCTCGACCATTTCGATATCGCCGCAGCCCACGTGCAGAACCGCAATCAGAACTTCGCGCGGCAGGTCTGGAACGTCGAAATTCCCAACGCCTTTCCCCAGATCAATGGCGGCGTGATCGGCGTTCGCAAGACACCCGAGACGACCGCCTTCCTCATGCACTGCCGCGACGTGATGACGGAAGAAGGGCTCAAACGCGATCAGCCGGTGTTTCGCGAGATGCTTTGGAAAAGCGACCTGCGTCTCGCCATCCTTCCGCCTGAATACAATGTACGCGTCCCCAATCCATGGTGGTTTCAAGGGTCGAACGCTCCTGCCCCACGCATTCTTCACAGCTCCTATTTCATCAAGAATATGCGCCGTGATGATAAAGCCCCGGCACCCTGGACGATCTATAGCCCCATATTTTTGCGGCATGTCGATGCGTTGATCCGCGCGGACAAGCAGTTGTCTCCAGGAACCAGGGAAAAGGCATTCGCGCCGTTCAACTTCCCCGCCAAGCTGCGTCGGCTGATCGGAAAGATCTTCGCGCGAACCCCATAGCACCGCCCAAGGCACAAGCCTCGGAGCTTTGACGAAACGTCGCTTGACGTTACGGTCATAGGTGATTCTCGCGGTAGGAAAGGAAGTCGCAGGGTTTGTGAT
The DNA here is from genome assembly GCF_007855645.1 of Qingshengfaniella alkalisoli. Taxonomy (GTDB): domain Bacteria; phylum Pseudomonadota; class Alphaproteobacteria; order Rhodobacterales; family Rhodobacteraceae; genus Qingshengfaniella; species Qingshengfaniella alkalisoli. The sequence goes on along the minus strand of NZ_CP042261.1, from coordinate 248,395 downwards.
CACACATTTCTGGCCTGTGATCACAAATGTGAAAAATCTAGCTGAAATGCCAGAAAACCCAAGAATTCCTATTTCCTTGTTATTAGTTTCATGTGTTTAGAGACCTACCTAATTTGCACCAAGACGGGACAGCTTCATGAACATTCATGAGTACCAGGCCAAAGCCCTCCTGCGCCAATACGGGGCACCGGTGTCCGACGGGCGTGTCGTGACAAAAGCCGAAGAGGCCAAGACGGCTGCGGGAGAACTCGAAGGCCCGCTCTGGGTCGTTAAAGCCCAGATCCACGCGGGGGGCCGCGGCAAGGGCTCCTTCAAGGAAGCATCAGCAGGTGAAAAAGGCGGTGTCCGCCTAGCCAAATCGGTCGAAGAAGCCGCTGATGAAACCGCGAAGATGCTGGGCCGCACGCTGGTCACGCACCAGACCGGACCGGCAGGCAAGCAGGTCAACCGCATCTATATCGAAGACGGATCGGGCATCGATCGCGAACTGTATCTCGCCCTGCTCGTTGATCGCGTGACCAGCCGCATCTCTTTCGTTGTCTCCACCGAAGGTGGTATGGATATCGAGGAAGTCGCGGCGAACACGCCCGAAAAGATCCTGTCCTTCTCCGTCGATCCGGCCACCGGCATCCAGGGCTTCCACGGTCGCCGCGTTGCGTTCGCGCTGGGTCTGGAAGGCAAGCAGGTCAAGCAGTGCGTAGCGCTGATCAACACGCTGTACCAGATCTTCGTCGAAAAAGACGCCGAGATGCTGGAAATCAACCCGCTGATCGTTACCGACGAAGGCGATCTGAAATGCCTCGACTGCAAGATGGGCTTTGACGGCAACGCGATCTACCGCCACGCCGACATCGCCGCGCTGCGCGACGAGACGGAAGAAGACCCCAAGGAACTGGCCGCATCGAAGTTCGACCTGAACTACATCGCGCTGGACGGTGAAATCGGCTGCATGGTCAACGGCGCAGGCCTTGCCATGGCGACGATGGACATCATCAAGCTTTACGGCGCAGAGCCCGCCAACTTCCTCGATGTGGGCGGCGGGGCGACCAAGGAAAAGGTTACCGAGGCGTTCAAGATCATTACCTCCGACCAGAACGTCAAAGGCATCCTGGTCAATATCTTCGGTGGTATCATGCGCTGTGATGTGATCGCCGAGGGCGTGATTGCGGCCGTGAAAGAAGTCGGGCTGGAAGTCCCACTCGTCGTGCGTCTCGAAGGCACGAATGTCGAGAAGGGTAAGGAAATCATAAACAATTCCGGCCTGAGCGTCATCGCTGCGGACGACCTGTCCGATGCTGCCGAGAAAATTGTCAAAGCGGTGAAGGGCTAAGAGAAATGGCTGTACTCGTTGACGAAAACACCAAGGTTATCTGTCAGGGCCTGACTGGCTCGCAGGGCACCTTCCACTCCGAACAGGCGATTGCATACGGCACCAAGATGGTTGGCGGTGTGACCCCCGGCAAAGGCGGTCAGACCCACCTTGATCTGCCCGTCTTCAATTCCGTACATGAAGCAAAGGCCAAGACCGAAGCCAATGCATCCGTGATCTATGTACCGCCGCCCTTCGCGGCAGATTCGATCATGGAAGCTATCGACGCGGAAATGGAACTGATCGTCTGCATCACCGAAGGCATTCCGGTGCTCGACATGATGAAGGTCAAGCGTGCGCTGGAAGGCTCCAAATCCACGCTGATCGGCCCGAACTGCCCGGGTGTCATCACGCCGGATGCCTGCAAGATCGGCATCATGCCGGGTCACATCCACAAGCGCGGCACCGTGGGCGTCGTATCCCGTTCGGGCACGCTGACCTACGAAGCCGTCAAGCAGACCACTGACGTTGGCCTTGGCCAGTCCACCTGCGTCGGCATCGGCGGTGACCCGATCAAGGGCACCGAACATCTGGACGTTCTGGAATGGTTCCTCGCGGACGACGAAACCGAATCCATCATCATGATCGGTGAAATCGGCGGATCTGCGGAAGAAGAAGCCGCTCAGTTCCTCAAGGACGAAGCAAAGCGCGGTCGTTCCAAGCCAACCGCCGGGTTCATCGCTGGTCGCACGGCACCTCCGGGACGCCGCATGGGCCACGCCGGCGCGATCGTCGCCGGGGGCAAGGGCGGTGCAGACGACAAGATCGAAGCCATGAAGTCGGCTGGCATCGTTGTCGCCGAAAGCCCGGCCAAGCTTGGCGAAGCCGTGCTCAAGGCGATCGGCTGATACGCTGAACTAGGGGAAGAGCCATGGGTTTCATGGACGCTGTCAAAACCTGTTTCGCGAAATTCCTGACCTTGCAGGGACGCGCGAGTCGTCCGGAATACTGGTGGTTCTTTCTCTTTGTCATTCTGGGCGGCCTTGTCGCCCAGATGATCGACGGCCTGATCTTCGGCTTCGCGACCGAAGAAGAACCTGGCCGCCATCCCATCACTCTGATTTTCTGGTTTGTCACGCTGTTCCCTGCGCTTGCCGCCGGATGGCGTCGCATGCACGACACGGGCCGTCCGGGCTGGTTCATGATTCTGCCGACCATTATCGTGCTATGCGCTTTTGCAGGGCTGCTGCTTGGCGTACTTGGCTTCGGCGCGATTGAAGCTGTCGGTGCGGACCCGGTAAGGCTGCATCCCGTCGCGGCAGTCGTTGGACTGACCGGCTTGTATGTGACCTACGCGGTCATACTTGTCGCTTCTATCCTAAAGCTCTGGTGGCTGACCCGTCCGGGCGACACATCAGATAATCACTACGGCCCCGTGCCGACCCGATAAGACCCGTTTGCGCTATTCAGGACGCATCATAATGACCGAACACAGCCCCAACGACCTGTTCCACGCCTCAAGCTTTCTTCAGGGGCAGAACGCGGAATACATCGAACAGCTATACGCCCAATACGCCGATAATCCGGCAGCCTTGGACGACGCGTGGCAGGAGTTCTTCCGCGCGCTTGGCGATGACGAGGTCGCGGTCAAGGCGGAAGCAAAAGGACCGTCATGGGAACGCCGTGACTGGCCGCCTCAGCCGGACGATGAACTGACCCAAGCGCTGGACGGACAGTGGGCCGACACGCTCACGATCGCGCCCGAGATCAAGGGTGCCGGTGACAAAATCAAGGCGAAGGCGAAAGACGGCAATGTAGAACTGACCGACGAGCAGGTCAAACGCGCCGTTCTGGACAGTGTCCGGGCAATCATGATCATCCGCGCCTACCGTATCCGGGGGCACCTTGTTGCTGATCTCGATCCACTTGGCATGCGCGACCAAAGCGCACATCCTGAACTCGACCCCAAATCCTACGGCTTTACCGACGCCGACATGGACCGGCCAATATTCATCGACAACGTGCTTGGCCTACAACTGGCCACGATGCGCCAGATCATCGAGATCGTGAAACGCACCTATTGCGGCACCTTTGCTCTGCAATACATGCATATTTCCGACCCGGAACAGTCCGCATGGCTCAAGGAACGGATCGAAGGATTTGACAAGGAGATCCGTTTTACCCGTGAGGGTCGCCGCGCGATCCTGAACAAATTGGTCGAAGCGGAAGGTTTCGAAAAATTTCTGCATGTGAAGTACACAGGCACCAAACGCTTCGGCCTCGATGGCGGTGAAGCATTGATCCCCGCAATGGAGCAGGTGATCAAACGCGGCGGTGCACTCGGTATCGAGGACATCGTTATCGGCATGCCTCACCGCGGCCGACTGTCGGTTTTGGCCAACGTCCTGAGCAAGCCCTACCGTGCTATCTTCAACGAGTTCCAGGGCGGCAGCTTCAAGCCAGAAGATGTTGAAGGGTCCGGCGACGTCAAGTACCATCTTGGCGCGTCTTCCGACCGAGAATTCGACGGCAACAAGGTCCACCTTTCGCTGACCGCCAACCCGTCACACCTCGAAGCCGTCAACCCGGTGGTGCTAGGTAAGGCGCGGGCCAAGCAGGCGCAACTGAACGATGCGGATCGTGTGAAAGTTCTGCCGGTTTTGCTGCATGGCGATGCAGCTTTCGCAGGTCAGGGCGTTGTCGCGGAGGGCTTCGGTCTGTCCGGGCTGGTGGGCCACCGCACCGGTGGCACGATGCATATCATCGTGAACAACCAGATCGGCTTCACGACCGCGCCGCATTTCTCGCGATCGTCGCCATACCCGACCGATATCGCGCTGATGGTTGAAGCACCAATCTTCCACGTGAACGGTGATGATCCTGAAGCCGTCGTACATGCCGCAAAGGTTGCGACCGAGTTCCGGCAGAAATTCCACAAGGACGTCGTGATCGACATCTTCTGCTATCGTCGTTTCGGGCATAACGAGGGCGACGAACCAATGTTCACTCAGCCGGAGATGTACACCAAGATCAAGAAGCATAAGACGACGCTTCAGATCTATACCGAACGGCTGATCGAAGACGGTCTGATCCCCGAAGGGGAAATCGACGACATGAAGGCTGCCTTCCAGGCGATGCTGAACGAAGAGTTCGAAGCCGGAAAAGAATTCAAACCCAACAAGGCCGATTGGCTGGACGGTCGCTGGTCGCATCTCGACGCGCGTCCGGACGAATACGACCGCGGGACAACGTGGATTTCGAAAGAGACCTACGAACAGGTCGGCAGGGCAATCTCCACCGTTCCGGAGGGCTTCCCTGTCCACCGCACGGTCAGACGGATCATGGATGCCAAGAAGCAGATGTTCGAAACGGGTAAAGGTTTCGACTGGGCAACGGCCGAAGCGTTGGCATTCGGATCGCTTCTGACCGAAGGTTACCCCGTTCGGCTGTCCGGTCAGGATAGTGCGCGGGGCACATTCAGCCAGCGCCACTCAGCCCTGATCAGCCAGAAGGACGAGGAGCGCTACTACCCGCTCAACAATGTCCGCGACGGTCAAGCACGCTATGAAGTCATCGACTCCATGCTGTCGGAATACGCCGTGCTCGGCTTCGAGTATGGCTATTCGCTGGCCGAACCGAACGCGCTGGTCATGTGGGAAGCCCAGTTCGGCGATTTCGCCAACGGCGCGCAGATCATGTTCGACCAGTTCATCAGTTCGGGCGAACGCAAGTGGTTGCGCATGTCCGGCCTTGTGATGCTGCTGCCGCACGGGTTCGAAGGGCAAGGACCGGAACACTCCTCCGCCCGTCTGGAACGCTTCTTGCAGATGTGCGCCGAAGACAACTGGATCGTCGCCAACTGTACGACTCCGGCCAACTACTTCCACATTCTGCGCCGCCAGATTTACCGCAGCTTCCGCAAGCCGCTGGTGATCATGACACCGAAGTCTCTCCTGCGTCACAAGCTGGCGGTATCCACCGCTGAGCAGTTCACGGATGGTTCGTCTTTCCACCGCGTGCTCTGGGACGATGCAGAACACGGCAATTCCGATCTACAACTGAAGCCCGACAACGAGATCCGCCGCGTCGTAATGTGTTCGGGCAAGGTCTACTACGATCTGCTTGAAGAACGTGACAAGCGTGGGCTGGACGATGTCTATATTCTGCGCCTGGAACAGTTCTACCCGTTCCCCGCGTTGAGTCTTGTGAAAGAGCTCGAACGCTTCAAGGACGCGCAGGTGGTCTGGTGCCAAGAAGAACCGAAGAACCAGGGCGCTTGGACATTTGTCGAGCCCAATATCGAATGGGTCCTGACCCGTATCGGCGCGAAACATGAGCGTCCCGTCTATGTCGGGCGCCATGCCTCGGCCTCTCCGGCCACAGGTCTGGCCAGCCAGCACAAAGCACAGCAAGATGCGCTTGTCGATGAAGCGCTGACAATCGAAGGAAACTGACCCGATGACCATCGAAGTCCGAGTCCCAACTCTTGGCGAAAGCGTGACCGAAGCCACGGTCGCCACCTGGTTCAAGAAACCAGGTGACACCGTGACCGAAGACGAAATGCTGTGCGAGTTGGAAACCGACAAGGTAACGGTCGAGGTTCCCTCGCCCGCATCCGGCAAGCTGGCGGAAATCGTTGCCCAAGAAGGTGATACAGTAGGCGTCGACGCGTTGCTGGCAAGCATTGCCGAAGAAGGCAACGCAGGACCGGAAGAAACCAAGGTTAAAGAGAGCGTCAGCGCCCAGAAGACCGAAGACGACGCCGAATATGCCGAAGAGATCTCCGGCAAGGGCGGCGAAACCGTTGACATCATGGTGCCGACTCTTGGCGAAAGTGTCACCGAGGCGACCGTATCGACCTGGTTCAAATCCGAAGGCGACAACGTCGCGCAGGACGAAATCCTGTGTGAACTGGAAACAGACAAGGTATCGGTAGAGGTCCCGGCCCCTGCCGCTGGCACCTTGGGCAAGATCACGGCCCAGGAAGGCGAAACCATTGAAGCGGGTGGCAAGCTGGGCGAGATGACGTCCGGTGGTGCAGCACCAGCCAAGAAATCCGGCGACGCTCCGAAATCTGACGCGAAGCCCACAGGCGATGGGCAAAAAGACGTAGAGAACGCCCCGTCTGCGAACAAGCTGATGGCCGAGAAAAACATCTCCGCCGATCAGGTAACGGGCACGGGCCGTGACGGTCGCATCATGAAGGAAGATGTGCTGAACGCGATCTCTGCGCCGAAAGCAGCGCCGAGTGCACCTGCTGCGCCGCGTGCTCCGGTTCCCGCCGACGACGCGGCACGCGAAGAACGGGTGAAGATGACCCGCCTGCGCCAGACCATCGCGAAGCGCCTGAAAGACAGCCAGAACACCGCCGCTATGCTGACCACCTATAACGAGGTGGACATGACCGAGGTCATGGCGCTGCGGAAGGAATACAAGGACCTGTTCGAAAAGAAGCACGGCGTTCGTCTGGGCTTCATGTCCTTCTTCACCAAGGCATGCTGCCACGCTCTGAAAGAAGTGCCCGAGGTCAACGCCGAAATCGATGGCACAGACATCGTCTACAAGAACTTCGTGCATATGGGCGTGGCCGCCGGGACCCCCACGGGGCTTGTCGTCCCGGTCATTCGCGACGCCGACAGCATGTCCTTCGCCGAGATCGAAAAAGCCATCGCCGAAAAAGGCAAGCGCGCCCGCGACGGCAAGCTTTCGATGTCGGAAATGCAGGGCGGCACCTTCACCATCTCCAACGGTGGTGTCTATGGCTCGCTGATGTCCTCGCCTATCCTGAACCCGCCGCAATCGGGCATCCTGGGCATGCACAAGATCCAGGAACGTCCCATGGCGATCAATGGGCAGGTCGTGATCCGCCCGATGATGTATCTGGCGCTGAGCTATGACCACCGGATCGTTGACGGCAAAGGTGCTGTGACCTTCCTGGTGCGCGTCAAGGAAGCGCTGGAAGATCCGCGCCGGCTGTTGATGGATCTTTAACTACCTACGAGCCTGCCTGATACGGGCAGGCCCGTTTCATCCGTCGTGGATGAGTGATCATTGTCCTTACGCGGGAGCCCCGAAAATGACACCGGAACTGACCGCACTCGCCCTCGCCGGACTTTTGCAAGGGGCTCAGTTCACCGCATTTTCCATCGCCGCCAACCGTCAAGTTGGCCCCAAGGTGGCGATGGGTACGCGGGACCACACACCTGCACTAACGGGCAAGGCGGCACGCTTGCAGCGGGCAATGAACAACCATTTCGAAGGTTTGGTACTGTTTACCGTTGCCGTCGTCGTTGTAAGCCTCGGCGGTGCAGGAAGTGCGTTCACCGTATTTTGTGCCTGGCTCTACCTGCTCGCGCGTACCCTTTACGTGCCAGCCTATGTATTTGGCTGGGTGCCATGGCGTTCAATGATCTGGGCGGTCGGGTTCGCGGCAAGCATCCTGATGATCCTCGCGGCATTGATAAACTGACAAGACATAATCGCGGAGAGCGCAGCGCGTCTCGTCCGAACGATCAAGGAGACCCAAATGACAGACTATGACGTCATCGTAATTGGCAGCGGCCCCGGCGGCTATGTCAGCGCAATACGCTGTGCACAACTTGGCTTGAAAACGGCCTGTGTCGAAGGGCGAGACACGCTGGGCGGAACCTGCCTGAACGTCGGCTGCATCCCGTCAAAAGCGCTGCTGCATGCAACCGAACAACTGCACGAGGCAGAAACCAATTTCGAGAAGATGGGTCTGAAGGTCAAGGCACCGACCGTCGATTGGAAGCAGATGCTCGCCTACAAGGATGATGTCATCAGCCAGAACACCAACGGCATCGAGTTCCTGTTCAAGAAGAACAAGATCGACTGGCTGAAAGGCTGGGGATCGATCCCGGAAGCCGGCAAGGTAAAGGTCGGTGACGAGACACACACTGCCAAGAACATCATCGTCGCTTCCGGATCGGAAGCATCGTCGCTTCCGGGCGTGGAGGTTGACGAAAAGATGGTCGTGACCTCCACCGGCGCTCTGGAGCTGGGCAAGATCCCGAAGAAAATGGTCGTGATCGGCGCAGGCGTCATCGGGCTGGAGCTCGGCTCGGTCTACAAACGTCTTGGCGCCGAGGTGACCGTCATCGAGTTTCTCGACACCATCACGCCGGGCATGGATGCCGAGGTCTGCCGCCAGTTCCAGAAACTGCTGGGCAAGCAAGGGTTGGACTTCGTGCTGGGTGCGGCCGTGCAAGGTGCCGCGACCTCCAAGTCCAAAGCCACAGTGACCTACAAACTGCGCAAGGACGATAGCGAGCACACGATTGACGCAGACACGGTTCTGGTTGCAACGGGACGCCGGCCCTACACCGACGGGTTGGGGCTCGATGCGTTGGGTATCGCAATGACCGACCGTGGCCAGATCAAGACGGACGGTCACTACGCGACCAGTGTCAAAGGCATCTACGCCATCGGCGACGCGATCGCGGGGCCGATGCTGGCGCACAAGGCCGAAGACGAAGGCGTCGCAGTTGCCGAAATCCTCGCGGGTCAGGCCGGCCATGTGAACTACAACGTCATTCCCAGCGTCATCTATACGCACCCGGAAGTCGCCTCTGTTGGCAAGACGGAAGAGCAACTGAAGGAAGCCGGCGTAGACTACAAGATCGGCAAGTTTTCCTTCATGGGTAATGGCCGTGCGAAGGCCAACTTCGCGGCAGACGGGTTCGTGAAGCTACTGGCTGACAAGAAAACCGACCGCATCGTCGGGGTACATATCATCGGTCCAATGGCGGGCGACCTGATCCATGAAGTCTGCGTCGCGATGGAATTCGGCGCTGCCGCCGAAGACCTCGCCCGCACCTGCCACGCGCACCCGACCTATTCCGAAGCCGTGCGCGAAGCAGCCCTGGCTTGCGGCGACGGCCCAATCCACGCTTGATCCTGTGATGGCCCCGACGCATGCTCGGGGCCACACACGGAGGATAGCACTATGACCGAGACACCGACGAAATTCACGGATGATACCGCGACGCGGGTAAAGATTGTCTGGGGACTTTATATCCTGTCGGTGGTGGTCGGCATCACCTCGATCGTCGGTGTAGTGCTGGCCTATATTTGGCGCGGGGATGACCCGACCAATCCGCTCAGCACCCATTACCGAAAGCAGATTCGTACCTTCTGGATAGCGCTTGGCCTTGCCATTCTTGGACTGATCCTTGTGATCGTGGGCGTTGGCATACTGATCCTGTTGGCGGTTGGTGTTTATTTCGCGGTCATGAGCATCATCGGGCTAATGAAGGCACTGGACGGCAAACCCTGGCCATGATCAAAATGAATTTCGCTTGATCCAGCGGGGACTGCTTGACGTTCCTTGGGGCTTGAATTAGGTCGGATCACGCTGAGCGGGTATGGTGTAATGGTAGCGCCCTAGCCTTCCAAGCTAGTCGTGCGGGTTCGATTCCCGCTACCCGCTCCAGTACCTCCCGTCGCGATTGTGCTGTATCTCCCGAGGACTGGACAGGTGCATTCAATTGCCGCAGGGTAAAAGAAAACGACAGCATTCGGACAACGTATGGCGACGATACTTAAGAAAACCTGGGAGGAGTATATCCGGCCGCTGATCAGGCGACCTGATCGCATACAGTTGGCCGCGCTATGCTACCGCGAGACGCAAGACGGGCTGAAAATCCTGCTGATCACATCACGTGGCACGGGACGATGGATCATCCCCAAAGGCTGGCCGATGAACGGGATGGATGGCGCGCAGGCCGCTCTTGAGGAAGCCTGGGAAGAAGCTGGCGTAGCCGAAGGCGATGTCTGGGCGACGCCACTTGGCGACTATGGATACTTGAAGGAAATCGACACTGGCCCCCCCGTCCCGACACGAGCCGTTATTTATCCTGTAAAGGTTGTCACCATGCGCGAAACTTTCCCGGAAAGTGATCAGCGTCGACGTCAATGGTTCAGCCCCGAAGAGGCGTCGAAGCTGGTGGACGAGCCCGAATTGCGGGATATTCTGGGCAAACTGACGCATCAAGACCTACTTGATCATTGATCCAAAAGCGGGTAGCCGCCTGCGGTTGATGTAGTTAGACGACTTTTCGAGAGGACGCCCGTGGCCCAGAACCGCGCCGACCGCCAATGGGCGACGCTGGATAAAGATCTTAACCGGATCAGTCAGGTCGAGTACGCCGCACAATACGTGTCACGGCCATTTATTGGCATGAGCGTTGCGCTTGCCTTCTTGATTCTGACGGGTCTCGTCGCCTTCTTGCTCGTCGGCCAGCGCCCGGATTCATTCGTCGTGATCGCCGCAGCCATCTTCGGCGCGTACATGGCGCTGAACATCGGGGCCAATGACGTCGCTAACAACATGGGTCCGGCGGTAGGCGCCAACGCGCTTACCATGGGCGGCGCTATCGTCATCGCGGCTTTGTGCGAGAGCGCCGGTGCCCTGCTGGCCGGCGGCGACGTGGTTGGAACGATTTCCAAAGGCATCATCGATCCAGCCAGTCTCGCCGATCCCAACGTCTTTGTCTGGGCGATGATGGCGGCACTGGTATCGTCCGCATTGTGGGTCAATCTGGCGACGATAATCGGAGCACCCGTTTCAACCACCCATTCCGTGGTCGGCGGTGTTCTGGGTGCAGGAGCAACCGCCGCAGGGCTTTCAGCCGTCGATTGGAACACCATGCAGGCCATCGCGGCAAGCTGGGTGATCTCGCCGTTGATGGGCGGTGTGATCGCTGCTGCAACGCTTGCCTTCATCAAGGTCTACGTCATCTATCAGGACGACAAGATCGCCGCCGCGCGTCGCTGGGTGCCAGTGCTTATCGGCATCATGGCTGGTGCCTTTACCACATATCTGTTGCTGAAGGGCTTGAAGGCCATCCTAACGGTTTCCCCTCTCGCGTCGCTTGCCTTGGGCATTATGGTTGGCGCGCTTTCCTATGCCGTCGCAGCTCCTTTGATTCGTATGCAGTCGGAAGGGATGGAAAACCGCAACAAATCCCTCAAGAGCCTGTTTTCGTTCCCGCTTGTTCTGTCCGCCGGCCTGCTGTCGTTCGCGCATGGTGCCAATGATGTCGCGAATGCGGTCGGCCCCTTGGCGGCAATTGCGAATGTCGTTCAAGAGGGTCACACCACGATGGACATGCAGGAAATCCCAACATGGGTCATGGTTGTCGGGGCTCTCGGTATTTCCTTCGGCTTGATGCTGTTCGGCCCCAAGCTGATACGCATGGTTGGCAGCCAGATCACAAAGCTGAACCCAATGCGTGCTTATTGCGTAGCCCTTTCTGCGGCTATTACCGTCATAATCGCGAGTTGGCTTGGGCTGCCCGTCAGTTCCACGCATATCGCGATTGGCGGTGTTTTCGGTGTGGGCTTTTTCCGAGAATGGTTCCTGGAACGCCGCGCGCGCCAATTTGCCCAGCAATCCGGCCGCAACAAGGTAATCGCACCTGAAGAACGCCGGCGCCGCAAACTGGTGCGCCGGTCACATTTTCTGACCATTGTAGCCGCATGGCTGATCACGGTACCAGCGTCGGCGCTTCTGTCGTCCGGCGTATTCTTGGTGTTGCGGGCGCTGGCGATCTGAACCTCAGCTCACCAGCATTCTCAGCCCTTGCGTCACATCTGACCGGACCGCCAGCCGCAACCCCGGTTCGTCCCCAGCCCTAAGCGCCGCGATGATCAGACGGTGCCCGCGCGGCGGCTCCGTCCTGTTCAAACGGCCATAGAGCTTGCCCATCGTCGGCCCCAACTGCAGCCAGACGGTTTCCAGCATGGCCAACATCGCGGGTGCCTGTGCGCGCAAGTAGAGCATCCTGTGAAATTCCAGGTTGATCCGGATATAGGCTTGCGGGTCATGTCGCCGAATGGCCTCCGCAATTCCGCCGTTAATGATTTCGAGCCGTTCGATCAGCGCCATGTGAGCGCGTGGTAAGGCGCGCGACGACAACTCCGGTTCCAGAAGCGCCCGGAGCGCAGCCAGTTCTTCTATCCGCTCGTTTGACAACTCCGGCGCCGTCACGCGGCCCGAGGTGGACAAGGTCAGCGCCCCTTCAGCTGCCAGCCTGCGCAAGGCCTCGCGCGCCGGGGTCATGGACACGTCAAACTCAGCAGCGATGCCCCTAAGCGTCAGCGCGGTGCCCGGTGTGATCACCCCCTGCATAATGCGCCCTCGCAATGCGCGGTAGACCCTCTCATGCGCCGCAGTCGTAACGTCTGTCTGCCGGGGCGGGGTCACGCGCTGAACCTGAAGCGATGCAAGCCGTGTCCTTCATTTCGCAGCCAACGCCGATGGGCGCGGTAGTGAGGGCATAGATGCTCGACCACCCTCCAAAAGGCGGGCGAATGATCCATTCGTTCCAGGTGCGCCACCTCATGGGCCGCAACGTATTCGAGCACTTCCGGCGGCGCCATCGCCAGCCGCCACGAGAACATCAGATTGCCTTCGCTGGTGCAGGACCCCCAACGCGACCGCGCATCCCGCAACGTGATCTTGTTTACCCTGTGTCCGATCTCAGCGGCATATACGTTGCAATGTGTCGTAAACCGTTCGCGCGCTGTTTCCTTGAGAAATGCGGCAACCTGCGGCCCGACGGGACGTGACCCTGCAACCCCAAGCACATGGTCGGACAGCCTAATGCCACGCGCTCCCGTGACCGCTACCGTCACTTCCCGTCCCTCAACGGCCATAACGCTCCCATGCGTAACGGCTACTATGGTCGGGATGTCGTCCAGATGCCGACGTATCCAGTCTGACTTTTCCGCCAGAAAGACTTCCGCGTGCCGGATCGCCGTCCTGTCAGGGATTGACAGGGTCACTTTTCCATCCAGCCGAGAGACTCTTAAAGACATCCTTTTTGCCCGCGCCGTTCGACGCAGACAAATCTCGACCTCAGGCTGGCCCTTTAATGTAAGTCGAGGGGTAGAACTGCCCATGACCGCCTCTTATTTGTTGGCCAGATTATGCGACTGATCCGCCACGGGCGCAAGAAGGTGCGAAATGCTTTGACACCATTGAAACGCTGTGGCAGGGGGCTGTTTTGGCCCTCGGACACTCAATGAAAGGACACGTCAATGCCCAAGGAGGAATGGGGTACGAAGCGCGTTTGCCCAACCACGGGCAAGAGGTTTTACGACCTCAACCGCGACCCGATCGTAAGCCCCTACACCGGTGAGCCTGTCGAAATCGACTCCGACAACAAATCCCGCACCATGATCGGCGATAAAGCGGATCCGAAATCCGCACGCAAAAATGACGACGACGTCGTCCTTGACGATGATGATGACGACAACAGCGACGTCGATATCGACGATGATGTTCTTGACGACGATGATGATGACAGCGTGTCGCTCGATGAGATCGCTGACGTTGCGTCGGAAGACGACGACAGCTAAGCGATCAGCGATATTTTCCGCTTGAACTTGCACAGCGCGTTCTCTAGAAGCGCGCTGTGACCGGAAACGGTCAACGGAATGGGGCCTTAGCTCAGTTGGGAGAGCGCTTGCATGGCATGCAAGAGGTCAGGGGTTCGACTCCCCTAGGCTCCACCAAATTTCCCCTGAAAAGCACCAGATAGTCCTGCCTTTCTTGTCAGAGGATTTGCCTCTGCCGCGCAGACCAGTGCTGTTTCTCCTATGAAAATTTGCGCTACCTTTATCCTCGCATATCGGCGCGTTGATCACTGCGCAGCGCGTTCCCCTGTCAAACCCGAGAATGGCCCATGAGCGACCATTTCTTTGTCGTGACGGGCGGCCCCGGTGCGGGCAAGACCAGCCTGATCACCGAGCTCGCCCGTCGCGGCTTTCACAGTACCCACGAATCCGGCCGCGCGATCATCCGCGAGGAGATGGCCAGCGGCGGAGACGCCCTCCCCTGGGCGGATCGCATGGCCTGTGCCGAACGGATGCTGGAGCGGGACCTGCGCACCCACAGCGCCGCACAGGCGCTCTCGGATCCCGTGATCTTCGACCACGGCATTCCTGATATGCCTGGGCTACCTGAAGCTCTGCGGCCTCCCCGTGCCGCCCCACCTCACCGCAGCGGCCAAGACAGCCCGCTACAATCTTCGCGTCTTTCTGGCACCTTACTGGGATGAGATCTTCACGCAAGACACGGAGCGCAAGCTGACCCGCGCTGAAGCAGAAGCGACCTGTGCAGTCATGCGCCAGACCTACACCGCGCTCGGATACGAGATTCGGCAGCTTTCACGCACTGCCCCGCGGGGCGCGCCGACTTTCTTGCGGCGCAGTTGGCCCCTTGACGAAGGCTTCACACTCCACACTCGAAACAGCGCGCCGGTTCCATAGCGGATACGCGCAGCGCGAAAGTCTGACCCACCAATCGGCAATTCCAACGAGCTTGAAAAAAGCAGTCAGCACCGCGCAACGTTTTGTATCGGTCCGGACAAAACTAGATGACAGGATGGCAACTGGCTTGCCACAGCAACAAAACGCGGAATTTTCGCAATCCTAGACCTCTATGCCCCGGCTCTGGCTGCAGGCCGGAAATCGAGACACGTCACGAAGGTAGATCAGTCAACACGAACGACCCAATCGCCTCACGGTACAAAGCCACGGGTCGGTTGCGCGCTTCCTGCAGCTACAAGTCGAACTTCAGCATCATTCAGACGACCTGCCTGCATCATACTGGCGCGGCTATCACTCAACAGAATTCTACTCGATCAGCCCGACTCTTCGACGAATGGAATTGTCTCGCAATGCGACCTCCGTCCCGATCAGATCATCCGAGTCAGACCCGGACAGCCAGAACAGCGCCTTCGCGGGCCATTCAGGCGGGACATGCATGGCAGGGTCCATTTGGCTGACGGGGTTGATACCGCTTTCGCGGATCTGGTCCTGCATCTGCGTGCGCACGGTCCCCGGCGACAGCCCCAAGGCGCGGATGCCCTGTGTGCGGTATTCGACATCAAGACAGCGCGTGAACATGGCCACCGCCGCCTTGGATGAACAGTAATGGCTCCACCCTTCCAAGGGGTTTGTCGCGGCGCCGGACGAAACCGTCAGAATGCTCCCGCCGCCAGCAGCCAACATCACGGGCAGAACCGCGCGGGCACCATTGAACACACCTTTGACATTGATGTCGATCACCTTACCCCAGTCATCGGGGTTCATGTCGGCAATCGCCCCGATCGGTTCAATCACTCCTGCATTGTTGATCAGAACATCCAACGAACCGAAGCTGGTAACAACCGCTTTCACAGCCGCTTCCATTTCCCAAAAGCGCGTCACGTCGCAGGGAATGGCAATCGCCTGCGGGCCGATTTCCCCGGCAAGATCGGCAATCAGTTCATTGCTGCGTGCAACAAGCGCGACATTCCAGCCCCGAGCAGCATATTCTCGGGCGGTGGCGGCGCCGATTCCCTTGCTCGCACCAGTGATCAATACAGTTTTGCGTGATTCGGTGCTCATAGGTCTTTTCTCCCATTCAGTATTCCGGCACGGTCGCACCCGCATGTAGTACAACAGTCGCGCAGTTACTTGGGGACTGCAACGAATCTAGCACGGAAAGGATCCTTCATGTCGCAAAAAATCGTTACAGCGCTTTCATTTGGTGGAATGATCGCGCTGCACCCGATGGCAGTCTTCGCCGATGTGACGGCCGAACAGCTTTGGGCCCATTGGAACAACCCGTCGAATGATGGGGTTTCCATAGCCGCGGGTCAGGTCGATACCAGTACGGACGGTATGACACTGACGGACGTGACGCTGTCCTTCTCCGTCGAAGATACCGGTGCGACGGCAACGCTTGGCGGTATGACGCTGACCAATCAATCCAACGGCAGTGTTCTCGTCACCCTGCCCGACACGACGCCGGTGAATGTCACGCTTACCCCAAGCGATGCGCCAGTGACAGAAGCTGCAGCAACTCTGAACTCCACTGAATTTGTACTGACACTGAGCGGCACCGCCGAGCAGCCTGACCTGGATCTCGGTGCAGTTCTGATGGCGCTGACTGTTGATTCTGTCACACAAGAAGGTGAGCCTCTGGACGCGAGCTTCGCGCTGAATTTCGGTGACGTGACCGGTACGCTCACGGGTTTGACGAGCGACTTGTCCGCACCCGCCGACCTGACGCTCGATGTCGGAGAGTACGGGCTGGACATGGCCATGACCGATCCTGATTCCAGCGCCGAGATATCGTCGCAAAGCCAGTTCGCGAATTTCGCCTTCAATGCCCATATCGAGGCGATTGACCCGGATATTTTCCTGCCGGTTCTACAGGGCAAGATGACTTTCGGCAGCGGGCAGTCCTCCACCACGACAACGGTTCCCGAAATCGGAACGATGTCCAGCAGCGCAAGCTCGCAAAGCGCCGAAGCGCAGATCGCGATCACCGAAGCGCGAGCCACATACGAAGGAACGGCACAAGGGCTGGAAATGTCCTTCACCGATCCACGCATCCCTGTCGGAACGGTCGGCGGACAGGCAGAAGCGATCGACTTCATGCTGTCGCTGCCAGCGGCACCGGCAGACGACCTTCAACGGGCCGATCTGGTTTTCGACCTGAACGGCCTGACGCTGGACGATTCCGTATGGTCCACGTTCGACTCGGACGCTGCACTACCTCGCGATCCTGCTAATCTGCGGCTGGCACTGGAAGCCGACATGGAGTTCACCTCCCTTGCCATGCTGGAACAGCCATCGCCCGAACTGCCCATCCGCAACCTGCGGATCACCGATTTGCACCTGTCCTTTGCAGGCGTTGAAGCGGATGCGACCGGGTCCTTCATGCTACCCGAAACACCGATGAGCCCCGAAGGCATTCCTAACACGCCCGCCGGGTCCATCGAGGCACGGGCGACCGGGGTAATCGGCCTTCTGGGCAAGCTGGGCGAGGCAGGCCTTGTGGATCCCGAACAGCTCATGGGCGCGCAGATGATGCTGGGGATGTTCGCGACTTTCGGCGAAAACGACACGCTGACATCCAAGATCGAAACAGCGGAAGACGGCAGCGTTCTGATCAACGGCACGCAAATAAAGTGAGCCTTGCCCCCGCCGCACGGCATGGCTAGCTGTGGCGGGTAACAACCAAGGAGCTTCCCGATGAGCCTGACGCCCGCCGCGCTTACCGAACGACTGATCGACGCTGCCCGAAAGGCTGGCGCCGATGCAGCCGACGCTATTGCCGTCGCGGGCACGTCAGTTTCCATCGGGGTGCGAGACGGTAAGCTGGAAGAAGCAGAGCGCTCGGAAGGCACCGATATCGGGCTGCGTGTTCTGATCGGGCAACAGCAGGCCTGCGTGTCGTCGTCCGACACCAAGGACGATACGATCCGCACGATGGCCGAGCGTGCCGTTGCAATGGCTCGTGAAGCGCCGGAGGACCCGTTCGTCGGGCTAGCTGATCCGGACCAACTGGCAAGTGAGTGGAATATCGCGGCACTGGAGCTTGCCGATCCGTCCGATGAACCCGAAGCCGAGACATTGCAGTCGGACGCCCTGCGCGCCGAGGCGGCAGCACGGGCAGTCGATGGCGTGTCGCAGGTTCAATCCGCCAGCGCAGCCTATGGCAAGCGTAGCATCCATCTGGCAACCACTGGCGGTTTCCGTGGCGGCTATGACCGAACGGACCGCGGCACCGGGTGTGTTGCCATCACCGGAAGCGGGACGAATATGGAACGCGACGCTTTCGGGGATTACCGGATATTTCAGGCCGATGTCATATCGCCCGAAGAGATCGGTCGCATAGCGGGGAAAAGGGCGGTGGCGCGAGCGGGGTCAAGGAAACCTCCGACCGGAGCCTTCCCGGTCCTTTACGACGAACGCATTTCCGGGTCGCTGATTGGCCATCTGCTGTCTGCCATCAACGGAACGGCGGTGGCGCGTGGTGCGACATTCCTGCGCGACGCTCTGGATGAACAGGTTCTGCCCGCGACGCTGACACTGACGGAAGACCCGCATCGCAAACGTGTCTCCGGTTCCAAGCCCTTTGATGGCGAAGGACTGCCAACGCGGCGGCGCGACATCGTCGCGAACGGGATCTTGACGGGGTGGGTGCTCGATCTGGCGACGGGGAGAAAGCTGGGCATGGCCAGCACGGCCAACGCGGCGCGGGGGACGACCGCACCGCCTTCGCCTTCCGTTTCCAATGTCAGCCTGACGCAGAGCGACCGCAGCCGCGACGACCTGATCCGCGACATGGGAACAGGTCTGCTGGTGACATCCATGATCGGGGCCACCATCAACCCGAACACGGGAGACTATTCACGCGGCGCATCAGGCTTCTGGGTGGAGAACGGTGAAGTCACCTACCCCGTGAATGAATGTACTATCGCGGGCAATCTGCGCGACATGCTGCGGACGATCCAACCGGCCAACGATGCGCGCTTGCACTTGTCACGCGTCATCCCATCGCTGCTGGTTGAAGGCATGACCATTGCCGGTGCCTGATCCGCAGGACCTTGCCGATCTCGAGCTTTTGACCAAGGCTGCACATGAAGCAGGTGAGATCGCAACCCGTTACTGGAGACGCGATCCGGAGGTCTGGCACAAGCCGCTGGAAGCCGGCCCCGTGTCCGAAGCGGATCTGGAGATCGACCGCTGGCTCTATCGCACGCTGACGCGGGCACGCCCCGACTATGGCTGGCTGTCCGAGGAAACCGAGGACAATCCTAATCATCGCGACGACCACAGCATCTTCGTGATCGACCCCATCGACGGCACCCGTGCCTTCATCGACGGGGCCAAGACCTGGGCTCATTCACTGGCCGTGGTGCGCGGGACAAAGGTCACGACCGCAGTCGTCTTTCTGCCCATCCATCAACGCCTGTTCATCGCAACAAAAGGTGGGGGTGCGCAACTGAACGGCAGCCCGATATCAGCAAGCCAGCGGACGGAGATTTCCGGCGCGACCATGTTGGCCAACAAATGGACACTGGGGCCCGATTTCTGGCCCGGGGGCACGCCCCTGGTTGACAGGCAGTTTCGTTCGTCGCTGGCCTATCGGCTTTCCCTGGTAGGACAGGGACGGTTCGACGCAATGGTCACGTTCCGCAATAGCTGGGAATGGGACATCGCCGCCGGATCGCTGATCGCATCCGAAGCGGGCGCTACCGTCTCGGACCGGCACGGCAAACGACTGAGCTTCAACAATACTCGCCCCTATGTCGAAGGTGTCATCGCCGCGCCTGCGCCTCTTCACGAGAATTTGCTTGCACGGACTCAACTGCCAATTGCTTGACCGCAGCCCGCAATTCCCTACTGTGCCGCCAAACCAGTAACCGGAGAGTAGCGATGGCCCAGCGTCTGCATCTCGTGTTCGGCGGCGAACTCGTCGACCCGACCAAAACCGTCTTCAAGAACATCGACGACATCCACATCGTCGGAATGTACCCCGACTACAAATCAGCCTATGACGCTTGGAGATCCGAAGCGCAGCGCACGGTTGATGATGCCCACACACGCTACTTCATCGCTCATCTGCATCGTCTTCGCGATGAAGAAGCAGCGGCCTCGGCCACGGAAGAACTCGGGAACTAGTCGCACTGTATGGGTCGATCAATCGCGCTTGCCATATATCTTGCCATCACCGCCCGCGCAGAAGGCTGGGGTCGGCGTAAGCTTCAGAAACGACTGGTGGCGGGCAAAGAAGATCCTGACCGCATCGAGGAACGCAGCGGCCATCCGTCGCTGCCCCGTCCCGAAGGCCGCCTGCTGTGGTTCCACGCGGCCAGCGTTGGTGAGGTGCTGTCCCTTATCGAGGTGATGGAACGGCTGGCAGAGTCCGAGTCGGACCTGCGCTTCCTGGTCACGACCGGTACCGTCAGCTCTGCCTCAATCCTGTCCACGCGCCTGCCCCCCCGCTGTGTGCATCAGTATGTGCCGATTGATATCGGCGGCTTCGTCACGCGGTTTTTGGATCACTGGAAGCCCGATCTTGCCGTTTTCGTCGAAAGCGAATTCTGGCCCACACTGATCACCGAGACACGCGCACGGGGCATTCCCATGTTGCTGATCAATGCGCGGCTTTCGGCGCAAAGCGCGCAACGCTGGGCAAAGCTGGGCGGCGCGCTCGGATCGCTTCTGTCTCGCTTCGACGCGATCCAAGCACAAGACGATGTGACGGCCTCCGCGCTGCGGCGTTTCGGATACCCGCCAGAGCAGCTTCTGATTTCCGGCACGCTCAAGGAAGGCGCCCCCCCGCCGCCGTGCGACGAAAACGAATTTGCACGGCTGATGGGGCTTATGAAAAACCGACCGGTCTGGCTCGCCGCCTCCACCCACCCGGGTGAAGAGGAAACCGTCGCCACAGCCCACCGTCAGGCATTGCGGTCGTCGGTCAAGCTTATGATGATTCTCGCTCCTCGCCACCCCGACAGAGGTGATGCGATCGCCAAGATGCTGCGCGAAGACGGATGGAAGGTGGCGCAGCGATCTGCGGGCGAAGACCCTGATGACGCCACGCAAATCTACCTGGCCGATACGTTGGGCGAGATGGGGCTGTGGTATCGCATAGCCCCACTGAGCTTCGTTGGTGGGTCCTTGGTACCCGTTGGCGGGCACAATCCGTTTGAACCCGCTGCGCTCGGATCCGCCATCCTCTGCGGCCCGCATGTCAATAATTTCCGCGACATCTATGCCCGCCTCGAAGACGCGCGGGCAACGCGCGTGGTGCACAATGATGGTGAACTGGCAGCGGCTGTGGTGGAATTGCTGCAACCTGATCGCATTGCACCGATGGCCTACGCTGCATGGGAAATCTCTTCCAGCGGTGCCGCGGCCACGGACAAGGCGCTGGCATTGATCCACGACCATCTGCCCGAAAAGGTCGCGTGATGCGGCCGCCGCGCTTCTGGAACAGGCCACCTGGCCGGCCCGCTCTGGCAAGCCGGTTACTCTCACCTCTTGCGGCCCTTTACGCTTGGGGCACGGCGCGCCGGGCAGGGATCGTGGGGCAGTCCGCACCCGTGCCAGTCATCTGTGTAGGCAACCTGAACGCAGGCGGCACCGGCAAGACACCCGTCGTGATTTCCCTGACCCAACGGCTGATCGCAAACGGGTACAATCCTGCGGTGGTCACGCGGGGCTATGGCGGCAACATCGAAGGCCCCACCAAGGTGGACCCTAACCGTCATTCAGCCGAACAAACCGGCGACGAGGCGCTCTTGCACGCAGCCTTCACCGCGACATGGATCGCAAAGGACCGCGCCGCCGGCGTTGCTGCCGCCGTTGCGGAAGGAGCGGACAGCATCCTTCTGGATGACGGATTTCAGAACCCATCAGTGACGAAAGACCTGTCGATAGTTGTCGTGGATGCCGCGACGGGATTCGGAAACGGACGGGTACTGCCCGCCGGACCATTGCGCGAACCGGTCGGACCGGGCCTTGCGCGCGCCGATCTGCTGCTTTCCGTTGGCGAGGCGGACGATCAGGCGACCTTCCAGACCAGATGGGGTGATCAAGTCACCTGCCCCTCAATCCAAGCGCGGCTGGAACCGCTGCAGATGGGCATGGACTGGCACGGGCTGCGCGTGCTCGCCTTTGCAGGGATCGGGCGTCCGGAGAAGTTCTTCAACACGCTAAAGTCGCAAGGCGCCGATATCGTAGATGCAGTCGCTCTGGGCGATCATCAACCGCTAGCGCCCGCGCTTCTGTCACGGCTGGAACAGCAGGCGAAGGCGAAGGGGCTGCAACTCGTCACCACGGAAAAGGATCAGGTGCGGATGCCACCCGGTTTCCGCCACAAAGTGCTGACGCTGCCGGTCAGGTTGGAGCCGGAAAGCTGGACCGAAATCGATCACGAACTGGCGCGGATCGGGTTGGGCGGCCCTGAAAGCTAGCCGCCCGTTGAAGCGTTTCAGACCCGCTCGTCTATGGCTTTCGCGAAGTCATCATAGCTCATATTGCTGAACTTCTCGTCGTTGACGATGAAGCTGGGCGTGGAACTGATGTCATCCGCCTTGGCGTTCTCTTCATACCAGGCGACCAGCGCCTCGGCCTTCGCGCCATCTTGCAGACAGGCATCGAGCGCCTCGTCCGTCAGACCTGCTGTCTTGCCGATACGCTTCAGATTATCCACGACGGTCGCCGGGTCGCCTTCACCGATCCATTCCTTCTGACGGCTGTACAGCATATCAGCGATCCCGAAAAACCGCATCTCGCCGCCGCAACGTGCGACCATTGCCGCCCACAAGCCGAAGCGGTCGAAATAAACATCACGATAGATGAACCGGACCTTTCCGGTGTCGATGTAGTTAGTTTTAAGGTCCTTGAAGACCGTCGTGTGGAAATTCGCGCAGTGCGGACACGTGAATGACGCGTATTCAACAATCGTCACCGGCGCATCTTCCGCGCCCAACGCCATTTCAACGATTTCCGGCGCGTCCTGAGCAAATGCAGCCGGTGCGCCAATAGCGGCACCACCGGCGCTCGCCAGCATCAGGGCAGAAAATTCACGTCTGTTCATCGATAACCTCAATTGTTCGTATCGTTCATGATGTTGGCACCAAGCGATTCAAGCGCCGCTCGCAATCCGGGATCGGATACGCCCGCCGCCGCTTCGCGCGCCTTCGGATGATCCTGTGGCGCAGGTACGACAGGCTGCGTTCGCCGGTATGTGAAGGGAGTCTGGCCTTCTGCGAAGCCCATTGGTGCAGTCTGCGTCACACTGACACGCGAGATGGCGTTATAGCCGTAGCACGCATTCACGCGGTCGCGGATCGACGGCAAGTAACCTTGCACCATCGGCGCAGCCGCGCCTCGGGTCAGGACAGTCAGCGTGCCACCCATGCCACCCTTGGCATAGGAAACTTTCAGAGGCTGGCACAGCTTTGCGATATCATCGCCCACCACCTCGGCCCAGTGAGTGACCAACCGGCTCACTGCGAACCCGCGTGTTTCGCCTACCTTACGGATCTGGGTTTGCACAAGGCCGCCAGCCTTCGTAAACCCTTTACCGCGTCTGCGTCGGGGATAAGTGGATTGGGTCTTCTGGGCCATATCGTTCCGTTATTCGCTGGGTCGCATCCTAACGCACCGCGCCGCCATGACCATAGCGATTTGGGAAAAGGATCATAAAGCTTGCGTGAAGCCGCTAACCCCTCCGACCTACTGGCCTGGTATGACCGGCACGCCCGCAGCTTGCCCTGGCGTGTCAGCCCTGCCGATCGCAAGGCCGGTGCAATACCCGAACCGTACCACGTCTGGCTGTCAGAAATCATGCTGCAACAAACCACCGTCGCGGCCGTAAAATCCTATTTCGAGCGCTTCACCCGGCGCTGGCCATCCGTCATCGCCCTGGCAAATGCCGAAGACGCTGAAATCATGGCGGAATGGGCGGGGCTTGGCTACTATGCACGCGCGCGAAACCTTTTGAAATGCGCGCGAGTCATTCGTGACGACCTGGCGGGTGCTTTCCCGCGAACGCGAGACGAGTTGATCCAGTTGCCTGGTGTCGGCCCCTACACGGCTGCGGCGATCTCCGCGATTGCGTTCGACGCGCCAAGTACCGTCGTCGACGGGAATGTAGAGCGCGTCATGGCACGGCTGCATCGTATCGAGACACCGCTGCCCAAGGCAAAACCCGAACTGACCGCTTTTGCAGATACGTTGACGCCACTGGAACGACCTGGCGATTACGCGCAAGCGGTCATGGACCTTGGCGCGACGATCTGCACACCACGCAATCCCGCCTGCGGCATCTGCCCCTGGCAGGCGCCCTGCAAGGCGCGCGCGGCGGGTATCACGAACGAACTGCCGCGCAAGGAACCCAAGAAGCCCAAACCTGTCAGATACGGGATCGCCTATGTGGTTCGTCGGTTAGACGGGGCGTGGCTGCTGGAAACGCGGCCCGACAAAGGGCTGCTTGGTGGGATGCTCGGCTGGCCCGGAAGCGACTGGTCCGATCAGCCACTGGAGGCGCCCCCCATCAACGCCGAATGGATCGAAATGCCTTCGGAGGTGAGACACACCTTCACGCATTTCCATCTGCGCTTGCGCGTACTATTCGCGGAGGTCGCCCTGGCAAGCGAGCCGAAACATGGTGAATTTGTAGCGAAGCTGGCACCATCATCGCTGCCAACGGTGATGCGCAAGGTCTATGATGTGGTGAAAAATCAGCTGGACGCGCCGCCAACACAAAAGGCCAGCGGCGCGCAGTGATTAAAGTTCTGACCGAATCTGCTGCCGCAGCAGGTCGATCGGCACGGTCTTACCGTCGCGGCGGAAGCACCAATAGGTCCAGCCATTGCAACTTGGCGCGCTTTCCAGCGCTGCGCCGACCTGATGGATCGAACCGCGCACATCCTTTGCGATCAGCGTCCCATCCGCGCGGACCCGCGCGGAGTGACGACCGTTCAGTGAGGTCAGGGTTTCGCCGGGGCTTAGCATGCCCCGCTCGACCAGCTGGCCGAAGGGGACACGCGGTTCGGCCCGCTTGGACTTGGTGACCTCGAGCGACTCGCTGTCGAACTTGCGGACCTTGCCAAGACGGTTGCGCGCAACCTCAATGTAGCCCGCATCACGTTCCAGCCCGATGAAATTGCGCCCCAACTTCTTGGCGACCGCGCCCGTGGTGCCGGTGCCGAAGAACGGGTCCAGAACAACATCACCCGGATTGGTCGTACCAACCAGAACACGGTGCAAAAGCGACTCGGGCTTCTGGGTGGGATGCGCCTTCTCACCCTCGGAATTCTTCAACCGTTCATGGCCGCTGCAAATCGGCAGCACCCAGTCAGACCGCATCTGCGTACCTTCATTCAGCGCTTTCAGCGCCTCGTAATTGAAGGTGTATTTAGAATTCTCGTCTTTCGAGGCCCAGATCAACGTCTCATGCGCGTTAGTCAGGCGCTTACCGCGGAAGTTTGGCATCGGGTTGGATTTGCGCCACACCACATCGTTCAAAATCCAATAGCCTTGGTTCTGAAGTGCCGCGCCCACGCGAAAAATGTTGTGATAGGATCCAATCACCCAGATGGCACCATTAGGCTTCAGCAACCGACGCGCCGCTGCCAGCCACTCTTGTGTGAACTGGTCATAAACCTTGAAGCTGGCGAACTGGTCCCACGCGTCATCAACCGCATCCACGCGGCTGTTGTCGGGGCGATGCAAATCACCCCGCAGCTGCAGATTGTAGGGCGGATCGGCGAAAATCAGATCAACAGTGCCCTCCGGCAAGCTGTTCATCAATTCAATGCTATCGCCGCACAGAATCTGATTGAGCGGCAGCTTGGCCGCTTCTGTCTTGGTCTTTGTCATCACTACTGCCTCGTAAGCTGGCGCTGTTTTCGCGCCTTATTGAGGCTCAAAATGATTCAAACCTGATTCGCCGTCAATTTATTTTTTTGAATCAAGATGTTACGATTGTGTCTGGATACAAGATATTGTGGACCGGCCGGAAAGAACGCCTATGATGTGGTGTGACCCCATGTTCTTTCAACGCCAGTTTATGGGCGACGGTCGGGTAGCCCGCATTCGTTGCCCATCCGTAATGCGGGAATGCATGGTCGAGCTCTGCCATGATCCGGTCACGCGCCACTTTGGCGACAATCGATGCGGCCGCGATGGATTGCGCTTTCGCATCCCCTTTCACGATCATATCCGCCGGCAGGTTCAAACCCTTGGGCTTCAGCGTCCCGTCGATAAACGCATAGTCCGCCCGGCCCTTCAGCCCCGCCAACGCACGCATCATCGCCATGTGCGAAGCACGTAGAATATTATGTTCATCAATTTCCGCGACGCTGGCATGCGCAATGGACACATCAGCCTCCTGCAACAGCATCTCGAACAATGCTTCCCTACGCTTGGGGCTAAGCTTTTTCGAATCGTTCAACCCATCGGGGATGTTGTTCGGGTCTAACCACACAGCCGCAGCCGTCACCGGCCCCGCAAGCGGACCTCGACCGACTTCATCCACGCCAGCGATCCGCTTCACGCCATGACGATACAGCAGCGCCTCACGCGAGAAATCCGGCAACGAAACGGTCATTCCAGCCCAAGAACATTGGCCATAGAATACTCGCCCGCAGGTTTCCCGACAGCCCAGATCGCGGCCTTGACCGCGCCGCGCGAAAAGATCCCGCGATCCGTTGCCAAGTGACGTATGACGATCCGTTCTCCGTCCGCCGCGAAGATTACATCGTGTTCGCCGACCACATCGCCACCCCGGATTGCCGTGAAACCGATATCCCCCCGCTTGCGGGCACCCGTGATCCCGTCGCGGCCACGGTCAGCAACATCGCGCAGCTTGACACCGCGACCCTCGGCGGCTGCTTCGCCCAACATCAGCGCCGTGCCAGACGGTGCGTCCACCTTGTAGCGGTGATGCGCCTCGACCACTTCGATGTCGAAATCTTCGTCAAGCGCGGCCGCTACACGACGCGTCAGCCCGACCAGCAGGTTCACGCCAAGGCTCATGTTGCCCGCTCGGACAATGGCGGTTTTCCGGGCAGAGTTTGCGATGCTAGCCAGTTGCTCGTCGTTCATGCCGGTTGTGCCGATGACATGCGCCGTGCCGTGCCGTGCCGCCAGTTCGGCGAAAGCCAGCGTCGCAGTCGGAGCTGTAAAGTCGATCACCACATCCGCTGCAGCAATCGCCTGCGCCGCATCATCCGTGACCGCCAGGTTCAATGGCTGCCCGCCCATCGCAACACCCACGTCCTGGCCGACCCATTCGTGATCAGTGCGCTCAATGGCACCGGACAACTCGACTGCATCATTGTCGGACACGTTCTTGACCAGCATCTGCCCCATCCGGCCAGAGACACCTGTGATCGCGATACGGGGACGGTTGGACATGCTCTTTCACCTTCAAATGATCTTATGCCCTGCCTAGCCTAGCACCCGCCTGTTGCAAAGCCTGTTGCGAGAACGCCTTTGAAAGCCTAGATGGGCGGAATGGGTAAGAACAAACATCACGACGGGTCTGGCCCGTCCCAGCGGCAGCTTCGCGTGGGCGAGGTGATCCGTCGCAGCCTGTCCGAAATCCTGATGCGTGGCGACATCCACGACCCCGACCTGAACCGGCTTTCGATCACGGTGGGAGAGGTCAGGACGTCGCCCGACCTGAAAATCGCCACGGCCTTCGTTCTGCCGCTCGGCGGCAAAGGCGCGGATGAGGCGTTGCAGATCCTGCGCAATAACCGCCACGAGATCCGCCGTGCGGTCGGCAAGGCGACCAAACTCAAATTTGCGCCGGAGATCCGCTTCGTGATCGACGATACTTTCGACCGGATGGATGAAACACGCCGCCTGTTTTCTCAGGAAAACGTGCAGCGCGATTTACGTGAAGCGGAAGATGACGGCGATCTTTAGGTCGCTGCTGATCGCCCTGGGATGCATCGCGACGCCGGTTCTGGCGGTCGCCTCTCCCGAATGCCGTCAGATCGATAGCGGCGGCAACGGCTTTACCGCCTGCAGCGTCGATGATCCCTCCTCGCTCCGTCTGTGGCTGAAAGATGCTGACGGCCAGGTCTATGGCAGTTTCAGTAAGCTCGCGGACGACCTCGCGCACAGCGGTCAGACACTGACCTTCGCGATGAATGCGGGCATGTATCATTCCGATCGCCGCCCCGTGGGGTTGTATCGCGAAAACGGCGAAAACACTGCCAGCCTGGTGACCTCAAAGGGGCCCGGCAATTTCGGGATGCTGCCCAATGGCGTGCTCTGCATCGATGACGACCGCGTGGAAGTGATCGAGACGCTGGACTTCGATCAACGCCAGCCCAAGTGCCGCTTCGCCACCCAGTCCGGTCCGATGTTGCTGATCGACGGTCAGTTCCACCCGCGCTTCTTGCGGGATTCGGATTCGCGCAAGATCCGCAATGGGGTTGGCGTGGACGAGGCCGGTCGGGCCCATTTTGTACTGTCCGACAGGCCGGTGACCTTCTGGGAATTCGCGACCCTGTTCCGGGATGTGCTGAATACACCGAATGCGCTGTATCTGGACGGAACGATTTCCCGGCTCTATGCCCCTTCGATCCACCGCGACGATCTGGGCTTTCCGATGGGGCCGATTGTCGGTACCGTCGCGCCATCCGGTTGACGACGCACCGCCACGACGCTAGCAGGCGTTTTCGCAAAATCACGGCAAGGACGAACGGATATGGGGCGCAGGCGCAAGGGGCGTGACATTTCGGGCTGGCTCATCGTCGACAAGCCTGCGGGCTTGACCTCCAACGCGGTGGTCAACAAGGTCCGCTGGGCGTTCGACGCGAAGAAGGCGGGCCATGCGGGCACGCTGGATCCCGAAGCGACCGGCGTTCTGGCCGTCGCGCTTGGCGAAGCAACCAAGACCGTTCCATATGTGACAGACGCGCTGAAGGCCTACACCTTCACCGTCCGGCTGGGTCAGGCGACCAACACTGATGATGCCGAGGGCGAAGTCATTGCACAGAGCGACCTGCGACCCACCACGGAAGATATCGAGGCCGCCCTGCCCGGTTTTGTCGGCGACATCATGCAAGTGCCGCCACAGTATTCCGCCGTGAAGATCGACGGCGAACGGGCCTACAAACTGGCCCGCGACGGCGAAGACCTTGAACTGGCAGCACGTCCACTGTTCGTCGAAAGCCTGACGCTTTTGGGACGGCCCGATGACGATCACGTCACGCTGGAAATGGTCTGCGGTAAGGGCGGTTACGTCCGCGCGATCGCCCGCGACCTGGGGGCCGAACTCGGCTGTTACGGCCATGTCCGCGAGTTGCGCCGCGTCTGGTCCGGTCCCTTCGATGCCGAAGACGGTGTCAGCATGGAAGAAATCGAAGCCAAGGCCAAAGACCCCGCGCTGGACGAACTGCTTGAGCCGTTGGAAGTCGGATTGGCCGACCTGCCCGAACTGCCCTGCACGGCTGAAGGCGCAACCCGACTGCGCCACGGCAACCCCGGCATGGTCATCGCCTCTGATGTCGAATACGGCGACGAGGCTTGGGCGTCCTATCAAGGCCAGCCCGTCGCGGTGGGTATCTACAAGGCGGGTGAGCTGCATCCAACACGGGTATTCAATATCTGATCCATGATTACACGCACGCATATGAAGGGCGACGCCGACTCCATCGCCATCTATTCCGACTGTGAACGCTACCGCTATGCGCTTACGCGGGTCTGGGACACGGCGGGGCGCAAGGCGCTGTTCGTGATGCTGAACCCGTCAACCGCGACCGAGGTGCAGAACGACCCGACCGTGGAACGCTGCGAACGGCGGGCACGGACGTTGGGATACGGGTCGTTCCGCGTGTGCAATATCTTCGCGTGGCGCGACACCGACCCCAAGAAGATGCGCGCGGCAGCCGACCCGGTCGGGCCAGAAAACGATGCGGCCATTTCCGAGGCCTGCCTGTGGGCCGATGATGTGATCTGTGCGTGGGGTACACACGGCGCGCATCTGGACCGTGGGCCATCGGTCGAAACCCTGATCCGCGCGACAGGCGTATCGCCATTGCATCTGGGACTGTCCAAGGCGGGCCACCCGAAGCACCCGCTTTACCTGCCCTACGCGCAGCAGCCGGAGCCTTGGAACGCTACGGCCTGAGGCGAATCAACGCTTTCCAACCACGTCATTTTCCTATACAGACCCGCATCTGCCTGTTACTGGGCAGATACTCCATGGACCTTGCTGGACGACATCCCGGCTTGTGCCCTCAACCTTTCAACCAAAGGAGACCCCGATGTCGATCACTGCTGAAGATAAAGCCCGCGTCATGAAAGAATACGCGACCAAGGACGGCGACACCGGTTCGCCCGAAGTTCAGGTCGCTATCCTCACATCGCGGATCACGACGCTGACCGAGCACTTCAAGACCCACAAGAAGGATAACCATTCCCGCCGTGGCCTCCTGAAGCTCGTTGCACAGCGTCGGAAGCTTCTGGACTATCTGAACGCGAAGGACGCACAGCGCTATCAGGACCTGATCAAGCGCCTCGGCCTGCGCCGCTAATCCGGAAACGCGCCTTTCGGGGCGCGTTTTTTCTTATTCCGCAGCCTTTCCGCCGGGCCTTACGGGGAGGACAGGAAACTCAGACGACAAGGCCACGGGGCATACGGCCCCGTACGCAACCCGGCCGGGGAAGGGTTCCTCGGCCTTGATAGGACAAGACATGTTCAACGTCACAAAGAAATCGATGGAATGGGGCAACGAGACCCTCACGCTGGAAACGGGCAAGGTTGCCCGTCAGGCCGACGGCTCTGTCATCGCCACTCTGGGCGAAACCTCCGTCATGGCCAACGTCACGTTCGCACGTGAACAAAAGCCCGGTCAGGACTTTTTCCCGCTGACCGTACATTACCAGGAAAAATACTACGCTGCCGGCAAGATCCCTGGCGGCTTCTTCAAGCGCGAGGCCCGTCCGACCGAGAAGGAAACGCTGACCGCGCGCCTGATCGACCGTCCGATCCGCCCGCTTTTCGTACCCGGCTTCAAGAACGAAGTGCTGGTCATGTGCACCGTGCTGTCGCATGACCTGGTCAACGATCCCGACATCGTCGCGATGATTGCCGCATCTGCCGCGCTGACCATCTCCGGCGTTCCGTTCATGGGCCCGATTGCGGGCGCACGCGTCGGTTTCGCCAATGGCGAATACGTGCTGAACCCCGATGTCGAAGACATGCAGGATCTGCGCGCGAACCCCGAACAGCGCCTCGACCTGGTCGTCGCGGGTACACAAGATGCCGTGATGATGGTCGAATCCGAAGCCTACGAGCTGTCCGAGGCTGAAATGCTCGGCGCCGTGAAATTCGGTCATGACGCCATCAAGCCGGTTATCGACCTGATCGTTGCTCTGGCTGAAGACGCAGCGAAAGAGCCCTTCGACTTCACCCCACCGGATTATTCCGAGCTTTACGAAGCCGTGAAGGCCGCCGGTGAAGACCAGATGCGCGCCGCTTTCGCATTGACCGACAAGCAGGAACGCACGACCGCCATCGCGGAAGCACGCGAAGCGATCAAATCCGCGCTGACCGAAGAGCAGCTCGAGGACGCAAACCTCAGCTCCGCTTTCAAGAAGCTGGAATCGAGTATCCTGCGCGGTGACATCATTTCGGGCGGTGCCCGTATCGACGGTCGTGACCGCAACACGGTGCGCCCCATCGTGTCCGAGGTAGGCATCCTGCCCCGCACGCACGGTTCCGCGCTGTTCACACGCGGTGAAACGCAGGGTCTGGTCGTGACCACGCTGGGCACGGGCGATGATGAGCAGTTCATCGACGCGCTGCACGGCAACTTCAAATCGAACTTCCTGCTGCACTACAACTTCCCTCCCTACTCGGTCGGCGAAGTTGGCCGCGTCGGTTCGCCCGGTCGCCGTGAAATCGGCCACGGCAAACTGGCATGGCGCGCACTGCAGGCGGTTCTGCCCGCACCGACGGACTTCCCCTACACGATCCGCGTGGTTTCCGAGATCACCGAATCCAACGGCTCGTCCTCGATGGCGTCCGTCTGCGGTGGCTCGCTGTCGATGATGGATGCCGGCGTTCCGCTAAAAGCACCGGTTGCCGGTGTTGCCATGGGTCTGATCCTGGAAGATGACGGGCAGTTCGCTGTCCTGACCGACATTCTGGGTGACGAAGACCATCTCGGCGACATGGACTTCAAGGTCGCAGGCACCTCCGAGGGCATCACGTCCTTGCAGATGGACATCAAGGTCGCAGGCATCACGCCCGAGATCATGGAGCAGGCATTGGCCCAAGCCAAGGACGGTCGTCTGCACATCCTGGGCGAGATGTCGAAAGCCATTACGGAGGCCGGCAGCTTCTCGACCCACGCCCCGCGCATCGAGACAATGAACATCCCGACCGACAAGATCCGTGAAGTGATCGGTTCGGGCGGCAAGGTCATCCGCGAGATCGTTGAAACTTCAGGTGCCAAGGTCGACATCAACGACGACGGCGTGATCAAGATCGCGTCCAGCGACGGTGAAGCCATCCAGAAGGCCTATGACATGATCTATTCGATCGTGGCGGAGCCTGAAGAGGGCAAGATCTACAAGGGCAAGGTCGTGAAGATCGTCGATTTCGGCGCCTTCGTGAACTTCTTCGGAAAGCGCGACGGGCTGGTCCATGTCAGCCAGATCGAAAACCGTCGCCTGAATCATCCTTCCGACGTTCTCAAAGAAGGTCAGGACGTGTGGGTCAAGCTGCTGGGCTTCGATGATCGCGGGAAGGTCCGCCTGTCGATGAAGGTTGTCGATCAGGAAACCGGCGAAGAAGCCAAGAAAGAAGAAGAACAAGCGGAAGAGTAATCATCCGCCAGTTTCAAGAAAGCCCCGGTCAAGTGCCGGGGCTTTTTCGTTTACGACCGCGTGGCTAGTAGTCTAGGTGTTCCTATAACCGCATGATGCTCCGGTTCGACCAATGACTGAACGATCTTCCCTGTTCGATTTGCTCAAGCGTTCCCTGAAGCGGAAGGGAAAGGTTGATGAACTGCCTGCGACCGATCCGGGCGATGGAGCCTACCAGCTTTCGATGGCGCAGTTTTCCGAAACGATACCCGATCAGATCAACGTCGTAGGCAACGCGTCCAGCCTGCTCAATACGGCTTATGGGCCCGCTATTGATCGCTATCCCACCATCCGTTTCAACAAGGCGCAGTTAGAGCAAACCGATGCCCAGGGAACACGTTGGGACTTCGTTGCGACCAGCGACCGCAAAACACTTGAATACTATTCCGAACATGCGCCTCCGTTTCACACCCTGCTGTTCACACCCTACTATGACCGTCATCTCGAATACCTTGACGCGAAGTTGTTCGGCACGCCCCATCTGGTTTATCCTATGCGACTGTCGATCGAGTTGATGGAAAAGCTGCGCGCACGCCCGACTACGGGAGCACAAATCCTGTGGCTGCTGCATCGGCTGGAACGACGCAATGTGCATATCTTCGGCTTCGACTGGAAGCGCACGCCAACCTTCTATGACCGGGACCACACCAAGGAGCCACACAACCATTTCGGTGAGATGATGCTGTTCCGGCGTCTGATCAACCGAAACGGATGGACGCTGCACCAATAAGGCCGGTCGAAGTAGCCCGCCCTTGCGAGGCGGGCCACGAACTCAATCAGGCAGGCTGCTTGGTCGTCCGCAGATAAGGCAGCTTCTTGTCGAAATCGCCGAACTTGGCCTTCGCGTCCTCGTCAGACACCGTCGCCGGAATAATAACGTCCTGACCTATTTCCCAATTCGCAGGTGCGGCAACACCATGTTTCGTTGTGGTTTGCAACGCGTCCAACGCACGCAGAATCTCTGCGAAGTTGCGGCCAACCGTCATGGGGTAGGTCATCGACAGCTTCAACTTCTTGTCTGGCCCGATGATGAAGACCGACCGCACCGTCGCCGAGTCGTTGGGCGTCCGACCATCGGGCAGATAGGCCTCGGCCGGAAGCATGTCGAACGCCTTGGATATCTCTAGCCCGTCATCGGCGATAATCGGGAACTCCACCTTCGCCCCGCCGACGCTTTCGATGTCACCGATCCACTTGTTATGATCATCCACACCATCGACTGACACACCGATCACCTTGGTGCCGCGCTTGGACCATTCGTCCGCCAGTTGAGCGACAGCACCGAATTCGGTCGTGCATACCGGCGTGAAGTCCTTCGGGTGAGAAAACAATATCGCCCAGCTTTCGCCAATCCAGTCGTGAAAGCTGATCTCCCCGTGATTGGTCTGAGCCTTGAAATCAGGAACCGTATCATTGATGCGAAGTGCCATATTTTCCTCCACCTGTGAGATGCCATTTAACACTTACATAACGGTCACCGCTGAATTTCATAGGGCGTTCAAAAATCCGCGCCTAAATTAAGCGTGGTTGTTCCAGATCCTCCGGACCAACCGGGACAGGCGTCCAAAATTAGGCGTATCCATAACACGCACAGTTGAATGGTATGGGAAACTCGGGATAGAGATGCCGGATACCGCACACCACAGGCAGGTAAATGGCACGTAAAACCCGCAACTTCGCCGTCATAGGGCTTGGCACATTCGGCACGACGGTCGCGAAGGAACTGACCCGCTTCGGCAATTACGTCATCGGCGTGGACATCAACGAACGCAATGTCGCCGCGATGGCAGACACTTTGACCCACGCGGTCATCGCCGACGCGAGAGACGACACGGCCCTCCGTGAAGCCGGAATCGGTGAATGCGACGTCGTTCTGATCGCTATAGGTGAAGACCTCGAAGCCAATGTGCTGGCCACGATCAACGCCAAGATGATCGGCGTTCCACTGATCTGGGCCAAAGCTGTCAGCCGCACGCATCACCGCATTCTCAACAAGCTGGGCGCGGACCGCGTTGTCCAGCCGGAAGAAGAAGTCGGGATGCATATCGCCCAGATGCTGCACAATCCGCTGATGCGCGACTATGTCAGTCTCGGAAATGGGTTCCACGTGGTGAACATGCGTGTACCGGAAAGCCTGGAGGGAAAGCGGGTGTCCCAGCTTGATCTGGGTGATCGTTTTGAGTTGCGCTGTCTTGGCGTGATGCGCGGATCGGAATTCATAGGAAGCGACAGCTCTGATTGCGCGCTTTCGGTGGACGACAAGCTGCTGGTGCTGGGCAATC
This sequence comes from Qingshengfaniella alkalisoli, assembly GCF_007855645.1. GTDB lineage: Bacteria > Pseudomonadota > Alphaproteobacteria > Rhodobacterales > Rhodobacteraceae > Qingshengfaniella > Qingshengfaniella alkalisoli. The sequence goes on along the minus strand of NZ_CP042261.1, from coordinate 213,586 downwards.
GCATCAACCTGCGCGAATTCGCGGCCAGCCTTTGAAATGATCCGCTACAAACGCAAGAGATCCTTCAAACTACCCCCTCCCGCGTTCCTGTCGGTTCTCTACTTCACGTTGATCATCATCGGGATGGTGCTGCTGAAACTGCCGTTCAGCACGACCCACCCGATCACGCTGATGGAGGCTTTCTTTACTTCCACGTCGGCCGTCACTGTGACAGGCCTTGTACTGGTCGATACCGGAACAACCTTCACCGTCTTTGGCCAAATCGTGATCATGATCCTGATCCAGTTGGGCGGGCTGGGACTGATGACCTTTGCCGCCCTCCTGCTGCTGTCACTGGGCATATCCATCGGCATGCCGCAGCAGGTGATGCTGCGTGAAGACCTGAACCAGACCTCGATCAACAACCTCAGAACGCTCGTGCAGGCCATCGTCAAGATCGCGCTGATCTGTGAAACGGTGGGCGTGATCATTCTTGCGACGGTCTTCGTACCGGACTTCGGTTGGTCGCGCGGTCTGTGGCATTCCCTCTTTCACACGGTATCCGCCTTCAACAATGCCGGTTTTGCGCTGTGGCCCGACAGTCTCAGCGCGTGGGTAGGGAATCCGGTCATCAATCTGGCTATCCCGGCGATGTTCATAATCGGCGGGTTGGGTTTCATCGTAATCGGTGACATCGCGCAGAAAAGACAATGGCAGACCCTGACCTTGCACACGAAGCTGATGCTGGTCGGGACGCTGGCGTTCACGGCTTGGGGCTTTCTGGGCTTCGCTTTTCTGGAATGGAACAATCCCGGTACCTTGGGCGCCTTGGCGAACCCTTGGGACAAACTGCTTGCGAGCTGGTTCCAGTCTGTCACAACACGCACAGCGGGGTTCAACACGGTCGAGATCGGCGAGATCCACGACAGTTCGACCTTGCTGATGATCTCACTGATGTTGGTGGGTGGGGGCAGCACCTCCACGGCAGGAGGCATCAAGGTCACAACGGTGATCGTTCTACTGCTGGCGACCATCGCATTCTTCAAGCGCAACTCAACTCTTCACGCCTTTGGACGCAGTATAGGTCTGGATCAAGTATTGAAAGTGCTGGCCCTGACAACCGTCAGTGTCCTGACCGTGATGACGGCGCTATTCCTGATCTCGATTTCTCATGACGGCAATTTTGTCGACCTGAGTTTCGAGGTCGCATCCGCCTTCGGTACCGTCGGGCTGACACGCGGCGCGACGACTGAACTCGACACACTCGGCCGCGTCATAGTTCTGTTCCTCATGTTCCTGGGGCGGGTTGGCCCGCTGACACTGGGCTTCTTCCTTGCCAGCCACAGCAAACCGCGCGTCCGATACCCTGCTGGGCAAGTCTATCTGGGCTAAAGCCCCCCGCTGACGGGCAGGCAAGCCCCTGTGACATAGGCCGCACGATCAGAGGCCAGCCACATGATACCCTCTGCGATATCCTGGGGTGTCGCGACCCGACGCAAGGGCGCATTCGCCGCCACCATCGCCGGACGGTCCGGATTGCCCGTCCGCTCGTGGATCTCCGTCTCAGCGGTTCCAGCGCGCAAGGCATTAACCCGGATACCTTCCGGGCCGACCTCTTTCGACAGGCCAATAGTGAAGGATTCGACCGCGCCCTTGGATGCGGCGTAATGCACATATTCATTCGCGCTGCCGATAACTGCAGCGATGGATGAAACGTTGACGATTGCCCCGCCACTCCCGCCGTTGCGCCGTGACATGCGCCGCACTGCCTGCTGGGCGCAGAACATGGTCCCGAACAGGTTGGCTTCAAACGTCCGGCGCAACGTGGCGGGTTCCAGATCTTCGACGCGCGACGCCTGACCTATGATACCGGCATTATTCACCAAAAGGTCGATCCTGCCGATTTCACGATCGAATGCCTCGAACATATCTGCTACGACGACTTCATCCGCTACATCCGCCTGGAACAGCAGCACTCGCGCGCCTTGGGCTTCGCACAATGCTGCTGTCTCTTCTGCCGCTTTTCGGTCAGACACGAAATTCACGCACAGGTCGTATCCCTCTTGCGCCGCCAGAACGGCTGTCGCGCGTCCGATGCCACGCCCTGCCCCGGTGATAAGTGCCGTTTTACGCATGTGTTCTTCTCCTCTCAGAACGGACATTTTGACGCAAAGGTGACAGGTTCGCCGCCGTCCGGGTGACGTAGGCGGAGACGTTCGGAATGCAACATCAGCCTTGGCGCATCCAGCGCCGGCCCAGTGGCATAGAACGGATCGCCGAGAATCGGATAACCGAGTTCCTTCATATGGACGCGAAGCTGATGGCTCCGCCCGGTATGGGGAGTAAGACGCAGGCGCGTTGTTTCACCCTCAACCCGCATGATCTTCCAGTCCGTGACCGCCGAGCGCCCGTTCTCGTGATCCACCTTTTGCAGGGGACGGTTCGGCCAGTCCACGATCAATGGCAGATCGACCGTGCCCGATTTCTCGGTGACATGTCCCCAGACCCGCGCGACATAGCTCTTCTTCGTATGCCGCCGCTCGAACTGCAGCCCCAGGTGCCGTTGCACCTCGGGGGTCCGCGCGAAGACCATCACGCCCGATGTGTCCCGGTCCAGCCGATGGACTAGCAACGCCTCGGGATGCGCCGCCTGCAGGCGCGCCATCAGGCAATCGGCCAGATGCTCACCGCGCCCGGGCACCGACAACAGGCCGGCTGGCTTGTCCACCACGATCAGCGCATCATCGAGATGCAGGACTTTCAACGGATCCTGCGGAGGGTTGTAATCGCTTGACAACCTCACCCTGCATCCCTGTCGAACACTGATGCCAGAATAGCCGACATTTCACGTTCGTCTTCTTCGGTGAAGGCGGCAGGCTGATCACTATCAAGATCGAAGACCCCAAGCAGTTGCTTACCCCTGAACACCGGGATCACCAGTTCCGACTTGGTGGAACTTGAGCACGCGATGTGATCCGAGACTGCATCCACATCATCGACAAGTTGCGACCGCCCGGTCCGAGCCGCAGCCCCACAAACTCCCCGCGAGAACGGGATCACAAGACAGCCATGCCCGCCCTGGTACGGCCCGATCTTCAGCGTCTCATCTCCAACATTGCGGTAGAACCCCGTCCAGTCGAATCGCGCATCAGAATGATGCACCTCGCAAACCACTGTTGCCATTAAAGCGACGTCATCGGTTTCGCTTTCGGTCAGGCTGATGATCCGCTTGGAAAGATCTGCATAGTCGAGTGTCATTGTGCCTCCGTTCTTCCGCGCCTCCATATACCGGACGAAAGGATTTCGTAAGGCTTGGCCTTTGGCTAGCGATCAATGGGCGAAGCGCCGAAATGAATCCCGACACGAAGTTCATCGGCACAACAACAGGCACGGCAGGGGCTTGGCCTATTCTCTGGAGTACACTAGCGTTCCGCCAAACTGACGGAGCCCTTATGCGCGATCTACACATTCCCGACCGCCCACGCGTTTTCGTAACCAATGGCCTTTGCGCCACCTCCCACCCGCTCGCCGCGAAAGTGGCCATCGACATCCTGCAAGCGGGCGGCAACGCGGCAGACGCGGCCATCTCCGCCGCTGTTTTGCTGGGCATTTGCGAACCACAGATGACGGGGATTGGCGGGGATTGCTTTGCATTGGTCAAACCTGCCGGTACGGAGAAAGTGCATGCGCTGAACGGATCAGGCCGTGCACCAAAGGCGCTGGATGCCGAGGCGCTACGCGCGACAGGCCATACTGCGATCCCGATCCATGGGGCCGAGGCCGTGACCGTTCCCGGCGCTATCGACGCGTTCTGCGCCCTGTCGGAACGCTTCGGCGTGCTGGGTCTGGATCAGGTGCTCGCACCGACAATCCGTTATGCTGATGAAGGCGTCCCCGTCGCACAACGCACGGCTTTCGACTGGGCCAATGACGCGGGCACACTGCAAGGTGTTGCGCGGGATTATTACCTGTTCGGCGGGTCTGCACCGAATGTGGGACAGGTCTTCCGCGCGCCCAAGCAGGCAGAGATTCTGAGACGTGTGGCCAAGAACGGTCGCGCCGGATTCTACGAAGGAGCGGTTGCCGAAGACATGGTAGCTGGCCTGAAATCGGTCGGTGGCGTCCACACACTGGATGATTTCTTCAACACCAAAGCCACGTGGCACGACCCGATCGAGGCAGACTACAAAGGCACAACACTGATTGAGCACCCGCCGAACGGCCAAGGGGCAACTGCCATGCTGATGGCCGGCATCCTGTCTCATTTTGACCTGCCTTCAATGGATCCGTGGGGCGTTGCGCGCGCGCATCTCGAAGCGGAGGCCGCGAAACTAGCCTATGATGCGCGCAACCGTTTCGTGGCCGATCTGGACTACGTCACGCGGCTGGATCACATGCTGGCACCTGAAACGGCAGCAGGCTTAGCCGCGCTGATTGACCCAACCCAAGCGATGGAAAACCCGCATGCCCTGTCTGAAACCGTGCACAAGGAGACCATCTACCTGACCGTTGTCGACAAGGACCGGATGGTCGTGTCGCTGATCTATTCTGTCTTCCACGGGTTCGGCAGCGGTATCGCTTCACCAGAATTCGGCGTGCTTTTCCAGAACCGCGGGGCGGGCTTCACGCTAGAGAAGGACCACCCGAACGAGGCGGCAGGTGGGAAGCGCCCCATGCACACCATCATTCCCGCGATGCTGAAACGTGATGGGCAAGTCTGCACCAGTTTCGGCGTAATGGGCGGCGCGTATCAGCCCAACGGCCATGCGCGGATGCTTACGAACCTCGTGGATTTCGGACTGGACCCGCAATCGGCCATCTCTGCTCCGCGTAGCTTCGCCGATAGCGACGGGTTGAATGTCGAACGCGGCTACAAGGCTGGGGTGCGGCAGGGACTCGCGGATCTAGGCCACACGCTGGTCATCCCGGATACGCCTATCGGCGGCGCTCAAATGATCGCGATAGATCACGACAACGGCGTTTTGGAGGGGGCATCCGATCCGCGTAAGGACGGCTGTGCGCTGGGGTACTAGACGATTGCCGCGGCAGGCCTAGTTCAACTGGGCCTGCAACTGGTAGACGCCGTTTTCCGGTTCACCAAAGAACTCTGATACGTCGGGATGGTCCACAGGCTCGCCGCTGAAATCCGGAACAAGGTTCTGTTCGGACACATAGGCGATGTAATAGCTCTGATCATTCTCGGCCAGTAGGTGGTAATAGGGCTGATCCTTCGCCGGACGGCTGTCTTCCGGGATGGAGTCGTACCATTCCTCGGTGTTGGAGAATTCAGGGTCCACGTCAAACACCACACCCCGAAAGGGATGCTTCTTATGCCGGACAATCTGGCCCAACTGGTATTTGGCGTAGCTCTTCAACATCATCTCGTTCACCTTTCCACTCACCTCTATCCGGAATCGCCCCGACCGTCCATGAGTGAAGGACGGCAGATAAGCATGCCGCCTCGAAGCTGCAAGATGGGTCACAGGATTCGCAGGAATTTGCTGGCTCACGGGAAGTTGTGGCACGAAAAATCCGGTTTTGGCGTTTCGAAGCCCGGGCAAATCCGCTACACTTGCGCAAAACAAGAAGCGTGAGGCAGAAATGAGCAGTCGTCTTTGCGCACTGGGCTTGGTGCTGATTCTGAGTGCCTGTGGCGGTGATTCTCCGCCCAGCGATCTTGAAAACGCGTGCGCCATCGTCGCCCAGCGGCCGCAATACCTACGGGCCATGAAGAAGGCCGAAAAGAAATGGGGTGTCCCCGTTGCGGTCCAGATGGCCACCATCCATCAGGAAAGCAAATTTGATTCAGACGCGCGGACCCCGCATGAATACTTCCTTGGCGTGATCCCTATGGGCCGGCAATCGTCGGCCTTCGGTTACGCTCAGGCACTGGACGGCACCTGGGATGACTACAAGGCTACCGTCGGTCGGCGTGGCGCGAAGCGTGACAACATCAACGACGCGACAGATTTCATGGGCTGGTACATGAACACGACCGCCGCAAAGAACGGGATTTCCAAATCAGACGCCCGCAATCAGTATCTTGCCTATCATGAAGGCCATGCCGGCTATGCGCGGGGCAACCACTACAAGAAGTCCTGGCTTCTAGGGGTGGCCGACAGCGTCGCGGCCCGCGCCGTGGTCTATGACCATCAGCTACGGGCCTGCCGCAGAATCTAACGGCGCTGGCTGGTTTCGTAGCTTATGTCGAACAGGAAGGGGGACATCTCAACACCCCCGACCAGTGGCCCAAGGGAAACCCGGGTCTGTTCACCCGATTCCGAAATGATCAACCACTCTGACAATCGCAGATCGCCGGGCTCGAAATAAAGCTGGATACGGCCGTACTCCGGGTGCGCAGGGTCTTGCGCGACAATGACGGTGCGCCCATCGCGCTCGGCATGTCCGACAACCATATTCGTGCGCGTCAGGTCGATGTTGCGATCAAGGATCAGCTTTAGCGGCGTGCGCGACAATGGATACTGCTCGGGTTTGCCGGAGGCGCGGGAATCGAACACCGCGACCTGCCCGCCACCCGCGATGACCAAGGCATCGTCATTGGGCGCGTCGTATTCGAACCGCGCGCGACCCGGCTTCTTGATGAAGAGCGTGCCGGAGCTGCGGCTGCCGTCCGCATTGATCTGAACGAAATTGGCCTTGGCCGAACCGAGCGAGTTCAGGTAGGCCGAGACCTGTTGCAAGGACGCCGGAGCCGCATGAAGCGGCGCGGCGATGACAACGGCGAGAGCAAATAGCAAATGTTTCATGGGGCTGAATGTAGCGCCCGCGCAGCGATTTGCATCCCAATTCTGCTCACAAGAACGGGAGGACGCCAGAGCCCGCCTATTGCTGTTCCGGCACCAGAATTTCCCGCTTGCCGACATGGTTCGCGGCGGACACCAGACCGTTCTCTTCCATCTGCTCCACCAATCTCGCAGCCTTGTTGTACCCGATCGCCAGTTTACGCTGGATATAGGAGGTCGAGCATTTGCGATCCTGAATGACGATTTGCACCGCCTGATCGTAAAGCGCGTCTTCGCCCGTCGTATTGCCGCCCAGCCCCAAGACCATGTCGATGTCGTCGGCCTTTTGCTCGTCCGGCCCATCGACCACGCCGCCGATATATTCGGGCGCACCGAAGGATTTCAGGTGGTTCACGACCTCTTCGACTTCCTCGTCGGACACGAACGGCCCGTGAACGCGGGTGATCTTCGCACCACCAGCCATGTAAAGCATGTCGCCCTGCCCCAGCAGTTGCTCCGCGCCTTGCTCACCCAGAATGGTGCGGCTGTCCACTTTGGACGTCACCTGGAAGGAAATCCGCGTCGGGAAGTTCGCCTTGATCGTGCCGGTGATGACATCCACGGACGGGCGCTGCGTGGCCATGATGAGATGAATACCCGACGCCCGCGCCATTTGCGCCAGCCGCTGGATACATGCCTCGATTTCCTTACCCGCCACCATCATCAGGTCGGCCATCTCATCGACGATCACGACAATGTACGGCAACGCCTCAGGCACGGATTCCTCCGTCTCGAACACCGGATCGCCGGTTTCATCATCGAAACCCGTCTGAACGGTACGCGAGAACATTTCCCCCTTTGACAGCGCATCACGGACCTTGCCGTTGTAGCCTTCGATGTTCCGCACGCCCATCTTGGACATCTTGCGGTAACGCTCCTCCATCTCGCCCACGACCCATTTCAGGGCGACAACCGCCTTTTTCGGGTCGGTCACGACGGGCGACAAGAGATGCGGGATGCCGTCATAGACGGAAAGTTCCAGCATCTTCGGGTCGATCATGATCAAGCGGCATTCTTCGGGCGTCAGCTTGTAGAGCAGCGACAGGATCATCGTGTTGATCGCCACCGACTTACCGGAGCCCGTGGTCCCGGCAATCAGCAGGTGGGGCATCTTGGCGAGGTTCGCAACCACCGACTCGCCGCCGATGTCTTTGCCGAGCGCCAACGGCAGGCGCATCTTGCTGTCACCAAAGTCACGCGCCGCGAGAATCTCACGCAGCAGCACCATTTCGCGGCTTTCATTCGGCAGTTCGATCCCGATCACTGATCGGCCCGGCACGGTGGACACACGCGCGGACAAGGCTGACATGGATCGCGCGATGTCATCCGCCAGCCCGATCACCCGGCTCGCTTTCAGGCCCGGTGCAGGTTCCAACTCATACATCGTGACAACGGGTCCGGGGCGAACGGAAACGATGTCGCCTTTGACGCCGTAGTCATCGAGCACGTTTTCCAGCATCCGTGCATTTTCTTCCAACGCCTCGTCGCTGAGATACATCTTCTCTACGCTGGAAGGGTCGGACAGCAGGGACAAAGGCGGGTGTTCGTATTCAGCGACTTTCTGTTCAAATTGCAGATCCGGCTGCGCCTCGGCCTTCGCCGCAGTCGAAGGTGCAGAACGTTTGACATTGTGTTGAACCACCGGGCGCGGTTCTTGATAGCGCGGGATCGGAGCGGCTGGCTGCGACGTGGGTGTTGTCTCTGCCGCCAGTGTTTCTTTACGCGCTTCGACTCGTGGGGGAGCGGGTATCGGTTCGTCTTCAGCCTCAACCGTATCCGCATGGCCCTGCGCAGCGGTTATAGGTGGTTCCTGCCTTTGCCGCGTCGCTGCCGCAAGCTTCGCTCGGTCCTGCCGCATGCGGTAGCGGATGGCGTCGCTGATCTTTCCGCGCACCCGTTCTTCCTGATTGTCATCGACGAATTCGTCATCATCGTCGTCAACCAGTTCGAACTCATCCTCCTGAGCGGCCTGCTTTCGGCCAGTGACGGCATTGAACAGACCCAACCCCGGAAGGGTCCGGATGGGCTCTTCCGGTTCGTCAACGACTGGCTCGGGGGCGCGTTGCGCGCGAATGACAGGAGACGGGCGGCGTTCAGCCTCTTCTTCGAACATCTCGTCATCCTCGACAACGGCATCCCGGGATGCGCGAAGTTCGCTAATGCGGCTGCCTGTGTTCGAGACCCCATCAGCCGCACGCGAACCTGCGCGTCCAAGTAGTCTGATAAACTGGTCAAATGCCATAAGGATACCAAACCAGAGGAAATGGCCGATGCGTTGGAGCTCGGGCTTGGTGAAGCCGAGCGTGTAGCCACCGAGCGCCAGCAGGCCAACCGCCAATAGAACTGCGGACAGTTTCAGCGACAGGGCAGACCCGAGCGGCAGAATACCGAGCAGCACGCCGAGCATCGTGTCACCGAACAGCCCCCCTAGTCCGAAACTGTGTGTCCAACCGGCGGATGGCAGATGAGTCGCCGCGTAGATCGCCGACAGAGCCGCCGCCAAAGGCATGAAAATCAGACGGGTAACCGCGCGATCCTGACCCTGATGCAGCAGAAAGCGGATACCCCAGGCCGCAGCAACCACGGGCAGATACCATGATCCGTAGCCAAGAATGACAAAGAGCGGCGATGCGACATAAGCGCCGAAATGCCCCAGCACGTTCTGCGGCGGCTCGTTCGACGTTCCAAGAAAGCTTGGATCAGACGGTGCGTATGACCCGAGGATGACCGCCAGTACCACCGCGACAGCCAACAACCCCAGCCCGACGAGTTCTCTCGCGCGTCGCTCTAGCGTGGCTTGGGTCGCTGTGTCGAACAGGGGATCACGGGTTTTGGTCTGATATGCCATCGTCAAGCGTCCTATGGATATAGACAGTTGCGCAGACGGGTCAGTCCGCGTTCGATTTCGGGTGCGGGCGCAACCAGCGCCACACGAATATAGCCTGCGCCCGGATTGCCTTGCGCGGTATCGCGGCTGAGATACAGCCCCGGCAGAACCCGCAGCCCTGCCTCGCGCCACAGCTTCAGCGCCGCAACTTCGCCGTCCTCAACGGGCAACCACAGGAAGAAACCGGCTTGCGGCGACATGTATCCGGGTACATCGCCCAGGATGCGATCAGCGATTTCAAATTTCTTAACATAGAAATGTCGGTTCTGAATGACATGGTCTTCATCTGCCCATGCGCGTTCGGACACGCGCTGCAACGGCATCGGAACAGGTGCACCGCCGAAGGAGCGGAGCTGCTTGATACGACGGATCGTTTCCGGCCCGCCCGCTACAAAGCCCGACCGAAGGCCCGGCAAGTTGGACCTCTTGGACAGCGAATGGAAAACCACGACTCGCTCGGGATCAGTGCCGATTTCCGCCGCGATCTCCATCGCTCCGGGTGGGGGTGTGTCACGGTAGATTTCCGAATAGCACTCGTCTGCCAGCACCTGGAAATCGTACTTTTCGGCCAAGGCCAGCAACGAGGTCCAGTAGTCGCGATCAGCAACCGCGCCCTGTGGATTCGACGGCGAGCAGATGTAAACCATGGCCGTCCGGTTCAGCACGTCTTCGGGCACAGACGAATAGTCGGGCATGAACCCGTTATCCGCCGTGGCATTGACGTAGACTGGTTCGGCCATCGCCGACAGCGCGGACACCGCATAGGCTTGGTAAAACGGGTTGGGCATCAACACGACCGGCTTCGCGCCAGCCTTTGTTTCAGGGCAAAGCGCCATGCCCGCGTTATACAGCCCCTCGCGCGTGCCGTTCAGGGTGCTGATCTGCGTTTCTGAGGCCGCATCCACGCCGTAACGCCGCTTCAACCATCCCGCGATTGCCTCGCGAAGCTCGGGCGTGCCCTCGTTCGGCGGATACCGTCCGAATTCTGCGGCATGGTCGACGATGATCCCTGTCACCCATTCGGGAAAAGCGTGTTTCGGCTCTCCGATGGACATCGCAATGGGCTCGTTCCCTGCGGGATACGAGTCGAGAAGGCCGCGCAAACGCGGGAACGCGTAGGCCGGCAGATCGGAGAACCGGTCTGGAAACTGCATTTTGCCTCATGTTTTCAGGGTCGTGACGCCCTGTTTCATCTGAATTTACCCAGAACTGACCTCCCGGTCCAGCCCAACACTGTTCTCAGGTCAAAGCCGCTTCGGCAGCGACACCCAGACGCAACAGCCTTTCTTCAGTCATAGGCGCCCCGACAAGCGAGACACCGACAGATGGGATGCCCGTCGGCAGCGTCAATGCGCACGACCCCATCAGGTTGCCGATACGTGTGTTGCGCAGAGCCATCAGGTTGGTCTGCGTGAAATAATCGTCGTCCGCCAGATCCGCGATCTTGGGCGGCAGAATCGCAACGGATGGGATCATGACCGCATCAAAGCCAGCCGTGGCGGCGGTGAAACCAGCGCGCAGCACTTCCAACCTGCGCCACGCACGCACGTAGTCCACACCTGAGAAGCTTGCACCCGCGCGGAAACGTTCGCGCACCGGCGGGAACATTTTCTCTGGCGCGGCTTCGATGGTCTCACCCCAGATCGCATAAGCCTCGGTCGTGTAGAGAACTCCGGCAAGCCCCATGGCTTCCTCGACTTCCGCGCTTGAGAACCGCGTGATCTTGGCGCCGGCACGCTCGAAGGCCTTCAACGACTGCTCAAAACCATCCGAGACCCCTGATGCCAGCCCATCAAGCGCGATGGTATCCAACACAGCCAATGTCTTCCCGTCCAAGGAGGCACCCGCCAGATCCGTCGGTTTGCGCCCTTCCAAAACGGATAGCATCAGCGCGGCATCCTCGACGGATCGGGTCAGTGGACCGGGCGTATCGAATTTCTCGGCAAGCGGCACGGCACCTTTCAGCGACATGCGTCCATGCGTGGTCTTCAGCCCGACCAGATCGTTCCACGCCGCAGGCACACGCACGGACCCGCCCGTGTCGGACCCCATCGCCGCGGCCGCCAACCCGAATGCAACCGATGTCGCCGCGCCCGACGACGAGCCGCCGGATACCGCATCCGGGTCATTCACGCAGGGCGGAGAAGCTGTCATCGGGTTGTAGCCCAGCCCGGAAAACGCCAGCTCCGTCAAATGCGTCTTACCGAGCGATACCAACCCTGCCATGCGGCCAGCAGCGACGATGGGCGCGTCCGCCTCGGGCACGCGCCCCTTCAACAGGGCAGAACCCGCCTCCGTCGCAACGCCAGCTGTGTCGAACAAATCCTTCCAGGAGACCGGCACACCGTCGAGCGCGCTTTGGCGATTGCCATCCTTGGCCCGCTTCAACGCCACTTCTGCCTCCGCGCGGGCGGTACCAGGCGTGGTACGCGCATATATGCGGGGCGTTTCCGAAGAGTCGTCGAGGGCAGATAGGAAGCATTCTGTGAGTTCAACAGGATCGATCTTTCCCGCACCGATGCCACGCCCCAAGCCCGCCGCTGTCATCTTCCGCCAATCGCTGCTCATCACCTTCTCCGCCGTTTCAAATCGTCGCGCGCACGCTATCCGTCGTGCAACAGATGGACAATCCCGTCAGCGGCGACATATTCAGTGGCATGACCCATTCAGATGTCCTCATCATCGGCGGAAGCCTGAACGGAAACACTCTGGCGCTGGCGTTGGCTCAGGCAGGTATCCGGTCGACGATCATTGATGCTCTGCCTGCGCAAACCCAGCAAAGCGACCGTTTCGACGGGCGCAGCTACGCGCTGGCACTGGCATCGGTCCGGATGCTGGGTGCGCTTGGCCTGTGGGACCAAATGGCCCCAAATGCGCAGCCCATGATGCAGATCAAGGTCAGCGACGGACGCCCCGGTGAAGGGCCTGTCTTGCCGTTCTCGCTGCAGTTCGATCAGTCGGAACTGGAAGAAGGCCCGATGGGCCATATGGTTGAAGACAGGCATCTGCGTCCTGCGCTTCTGGAAGCTGTCCTTGCAGAACCACTGATAGAACTTCGCGATGACCTGCGTGTGGTTTCACAGAATGTGGAAAATTCCGGCACAAAGGTTGCGCTCGACAACGGCGATGAACTTTCCGCATCATTGATTGTCGGTGCGGACGGGAAACGCGGGCCGACTGCGGAGCGTGCAGGAATAAGGCGCAAAGTCACAGATTACGGGCAAAGCGCCTTGGTTTGCGCCATCGGTCATGAACTGTCGCACCAGGGCGTAGCGCATCAGTTCTTCATGCCCTCCGGTCCCCTCGCGATCCTGCCACTGCGAAACAATCGCAGCTCAATCGTCTGGACGGAAAAGACCGCCGATGCTCAGGCAGTTCAAGCCCTGGATGACGGTGACTATCTCGATGTCTTGTATCCACGCTTCGGTGATTTTCTGGGCGACATCCACCTTGCGGGCGATCGGTTCATCTACCCGCTGACGCTGTCGATGGCCGATGCCTTCACTGCTGATCGAGTAGCGCTGGTGGGCGATGCGGCGCGCGCGGTGCATCCGCTCGCAGGACAGGGTCTGAACGCCGGGTTCCGCGATGTCGCGGCGCTGGCCGAAACCCTTGCCGATGCACGACGGCGCGGCGAAGACATCGGCGGCGCGACGGTACTGGATTCTTATGCCCTGTGGCGACGCAGCGACAGCGAAACACTGGCCTGTGCGACCCACGGCTTCAACCGGCTGTTTTCCAGCGACCACCCACTGCTCCGCCTCGGCCGCGATCTCGGGATGGGCGCGGTCAACGCGATCCCCGCGTTAAGACGCGGCCTCATGCGTGAAGCGGCGGGGCTGACCGGGGACGTGCCGCGCCTGCTGCAAGGCAAGCCGATCTAATCGAGCGTCCGCGCCTCGTCGATCAGCATGACCGGGATGCCGTTGCGGATCGGAAAGGCCAGATTGGCGGCGCGGGAAATCAGTTCCTGCCGCTCGGCGTCGTATTCCAGGCGGCCTTGCGTCTGCGGGCAGACCAGAGCCTCCAGCATGCGGCGGTCGAATTTTGCCTTGTCGTTCATTGCATGAACTCCCCTTCCCCACCGCCGCGCAGGGCGTATTCCATCAATGTGACCAAGGTTTCGCGACGCGTGGGCAGCGACGGTGCTTCCAGCAGCGCCTGCTTATCCTCCGCCGCGAATGGACACAGCATCGAAAGCGAATTGATCAGCATTTCGTCATCGGCGTCTTTCAGGCTGCCCCAATCGGTCGAAAGCTGCCGCGCCTCCAGATACCGCTCCAGAAGGACGAAGAAGGGATCGCGAACCAGGCCGGGGTCGCGTTCCGCCTTGCCTAGATCCTTGCTGAAGCCGGACCAATCGACTTCCCACTTCTCATACGGAGCAAAACCGTTTTCCTCTGAGGCCAGCCGAAACCGGGACACGCCGGACAGAGTGATCATATAGCGCCCGTCGGTCGTCTCGGAGAATCCCGTCAACCGCCCTGCACAGCCGATCCGGTGCAACCGCGTGCCGTCACGACCGGACACCTCCAATGGCTGGATCATCCCGATCAGCCGATGCGACGTTCTCAGCGTATCATCCAACATAGCCAAGTAGCGCGGTTCGAATATGTGCAGAGGCAGCCGTGCCCGGGGCAGGAGCAGCGCTCCGGGCAATGGAAAGATCGGGATGGTATCGGGCAGATCAGCCGCCGAAAACATGGTCCTGTCCTAGCACGAATGCCGTATCAGACAAAGATCATCGATGTCAGCTTGCGGCGGCCGTTCTTTACGATCGGATCTTGCGGCTTCAGTGCGTCGAATATCTTGAAAAGCTGCGTCTTGGCGGCCTCGTCGTTCCATTCGCGATCACGGCGGAACAGTTCCAGCAACTGATCGACCGCTTCCTGAACATCGCCGTTGGCGTGCAAAGCGTTGGCGTAGTCGAACCGCGCCTGCAAATCATCGGGATTTGCCTCGACCTTGGCCTGAAGCTCCGCGACCGGTCCCGCATTGCCCGCTTGACGAGCCAGGTCCAGCTTGGCACGCGCTTCTTCAATTTCAGACTTCCCAGCGATTTCCGGCGCTGCGTTGTTCAGCAGTGCTTCAGCCTGATCCAGTTCGCCTAGCGCAATATGCGCACGTGCCAAGCCACCCAGTGCGGCGGCGTTATTACCGTCCTCACCCAAAATAGCGGCGAAAACCTGCGCGGCATCAGCTACAGCGCCTTGTTCCAGCATCTCTTCGGCGGTCGTAATCGCGTCGGCCAGACCGTCATCACCGGCCAGCCCGGCAACCCGGTCGACAAATGCCTTGATCTCGGACTGCGGCTGCGCCCCCTGAAACCCGTCTGCAGGCTGCCCCTGCCAGAAGGCGTAAACAGTGGGGATCGATTGCACGCGCAATTGCCCCGCAATCATCTGGTTTTCGTCCACATTGACCTTGACCATGCGGACCTTGCCGTTAGCGGCCTTTACCGCGTCTTCCAACATCGGACCAAGCGTCTTGCACGGACCGCACCAAGGTGCCCAGAAATCAACGATGACCGGAACTTCCTGACTGGCCTCGACAACATCGGCCATGAAGGTGGCCTCGGAGGAGTCCTTGATCAGGTCCGTAGCGGGCTGCTGGGCGGAGTTCGCGCCGAGTTCAAGCATTGTGGTTCCCCATATCCAACTTTCAGGCCTCTATATGCGCCTGATAGGTCCAAAGTCCAAGGGCCAGATCAAAGATCGAAGCTCGCGAAGACCGGCGCATGGTCGCTGGGCTGTTCCCAGCCGCGCACGGGTCGCAGAATGCGCGAATTATGCCCGGCGTTCGCGATATCCCCTGATGCCCAGATGTGATCCAATCGCCGCCCCCGATCGGAGGTGTCCCAGTCACGCGCACGGTAAGACCACCATGAATAAAGCTGCCCGTCGGGAATGTCGGCCCGCGTCACATCCACCCAATCGCCCGCATCCTGCGTCTGCCCTAGGTGTTCCACCTCGATGGGCGTATGGCTGACGACCTTGAGCAGCTGCTTGTGCGACCAGACATCATCCTCGCGCGGTGCGATGTTCAAATCACCCACCATGATCGACTTTCCGGGGCGCTCCGCGTGAAACCAGTCACGCATTTCGGTCAGAAAATCCAGCTTGTGGCCGAACTTCTCATTTACCTCGCGGTCGGGCACATCGCCCCCTGCCGGGACATAGAAGTTGTGGACGGTAACGCCGTTCTCTAACCTGGCAGCGACATGCCGCGCGTCACCCTTGCCAACAAAGTCACGGTGACCTGCGTCCTCCATCGGAATTTTGGAGAAGATCGCGACGCCGTTGTAGCCTTTCTGCCCGCGCGCGACGAAATGCGTATAGCCAAGGGAACGGAACTGCTCCAACGGGATCTTGTCGACCGGGCTCTTGCACTCTTGCAAACAAAGCACATCCGGCTGCTCTTCATTCATGAGTCGTGCCACTAGCCCTTCGCGCAGGCGGACGGAGTTGATATTCCATGTGGCAAGAGTAAAGGGCATCCGTTGGGCTCCGTTGTCTGGACAGGCGTTGCGTTCCCGATTAGCCCACATGGAAAGACGATGCAAAGCCCTCACTCGTGCGGGTTGCGCGCATGGAGTTGATGTGAAGCGCCTGAAAAAACGCTGGCGGCAATTCGAAGTCCGTATTCAAAGAAACAAGCGTGTCCAAGCCGCGCTTAAAGGCTGCTATGCCCGTTATCTCGAATTTGTCTATCGCACGACAAAATGGGAGAAGATCGGCTTCGAATCCTATGAGGCCGATATCGCCCGCGGCACACCACGTGTACTGTGTTGCTGGCATTCCCGCTTGGCTATGACGCCGTACCTGCGCGACTGGGACGACCATAGACTGACCGTCATGGCCAGTGAACATGCCGATGCGCAGATTGCCGTCGCCAGTGTCGAGGCACGTGGCATCGATGTGATCCTGATCGCGACGTCGGGCGACAAGAGCGGGCCATTGAAAGCGGCAATCCGCGCTCTGTCGAAAGGATCGTCGCTGGGGATCACCGTAGACGGGCCGTTCGGGCCGCGCGAAGAAGCCAAATCCGGCGCGCTGGTCATTGCAGGAATGGCTGGTGTTCAGGCTGCACCTTGCAGCTTCGCCGTCAAGCGTTGCATCCGTCTGAAGACTTGGGACCGATTCGTCGTGCCCCTGCCCTTCTCGAAGGGGGTTCTTGCAGTGGGCGACGGCTTCACTCCGCCCAAAACGATGACGCACGACGAAATGCGAGAGGCACGCAAGCGCCTAACCGGCTTGATCGCAGATCTGACCCGGACATGTGACGACCGTGTCGCTGAGTGAATAAAAAAAGCCCGGGCATTTGCCCGGGCAGTCCAACAGGGAGGTCGCGTCATAACCCCGACGCGAAAGGGATTGTTTCCAGATACTATGCATTAGTTTCCGGATAATTACTATTGTCTTTACGTAGCAAGACGATATCCGCCGCTTTCTGTGACAAGAATGCTAGCATTGGACGGGTCGGGCTCTATTTTCTGACGCAAACGATAGATGTGTGTCTCCAGTGTATGCGTGGTCACGCCTGCGTTGTATCCCCATACTTCGTGCAGCAGAACGTCCCGCGCAACCACACCTTCAGACGCGCGGTAAAGGAACTTCAGGATGTTGGTTTCTTTCTCGGTCAGGCGGATCTTCTTGTCGGCGTCGTCGATCAGCATCTTCTGCGCGGGCTTGAAGGTATATGGCCCAAGCTGGAAAACGGCGTCCTCACTCTGTTCATGCTGACGAAGCTGCGCGCGGATACGCGCCAGAAGCACCGGCAGTTTGAACGGTTTGGTCACATAGTCATTGGCCCCGGCATCCAGTCCGAGGATCGTGTCGGAGTCGCTGTCATGCCCGGTCAACATAAGGATTGGACATTTTACGCCCTGCTTGCGCATCAGCCGGCACAATTCGCGCCCATCCGTGTCGGGAAGCCCGACATCCAGAATGATCAGGTCATAGATCGCTTCCTTGGCCTTTGTCATGGCCTCGGCACCTGTTCCGGCCTCGAATACGTCGAACTCCTCGGTCATCACGAGTTGTTCGGACAGGGCTTCGCGCAGGTCTTCTTCGTCATCGACCAACAGTATCTTCTTTACGGCGCTCATTCACGGCTCCTTCAAAAGTCGTCATAAAGAGATGATCCTCGCCGCCACCGGTCGCAAGTCAGGCAACATCAGGATCACGCCCTCGTGTCCATCAACTCTGGTTTGTTTCAAAAGGTTGCATTAGGTCATAAATAAATTCCGCAATTGTTACGAGGTCAGCTTTGGGACTTGGGCCGGATATCGTTGAGTTGATCGCACGGTCCCGTGGCGATCTGCGCATGGGGCTGGGAATCGTTTTGCGGTCCGGGGATCAGCAAGGGCTTGCTTTCGCCGCTGAAACGCTGGACGCGGACCGGCTGGCCAATGCACGTCGACTTGGACCGGCAGTGATCGCGCTGACGGCACGTCGCGCCGAAACGCTCAAGGCGCGTAGCTACGACGGGGATGTGGCGCGGGTCCGCCTACCCCAGACTGCCAACCTGGAATGGATTCGGGCACTGGCGGACCCGGCTGACGATCTGCGCCACCCGATGAAAGGGCCGCTGGAAACCGAACGCGACGGGTCCGCCGACATACACCGCGCCGCGCTGATCCTGTGCAAGGCTGCACGTTTGCTACCTGCCGCCGTCGTGATCGCGCCTGTCATGGATCTAGGTGCAGGCCTGACATCGTTGGACGTCGCCGAGGTCATCGCCCATAGCGGCGAGACCAGCCCGATGAGTGAACTTGTGTCGGCCCGCCTGCCGCTGGAGGTGTCCGAACAGGGTCGCCTGCACATCTTTCGGCCAGACGACGGTGCGGAAGAGCATTACGCAGTGGAAATCGGATCACCTGATCGTGGCAAGCCCGTCCTGTCCAGGCTGCATTCAGCTTGCTTCACCGGTGATCTTCTGGGGTCGTTGAAATGCGACTGCGGGCCCCAGCTTCGTGCAGCCATGCGACAAATGGGGGAAGAAGGTGCCGGCGTGCTGCTTTACCTCAACCAAGAAGGTCGTGGGATCGGTTTGGCGAACAAGATGCGCGCCTATTCGTTGCAGGACCAAGGGTTTGACACGGTCGAAGCCAATCACCGTCTGGGGTTCGAGGATGACGAGCGCGATTTTCGAATCGGCGCGGCTCTCCTGCGGGAACTTGGATTCGGTTCTGTCCGCCTGATGACCAACAATCCCGCCAAGGTCGCCATGATGGAAAAATGTGGCATTTCTGTCGTTGAACGCGTGCCGCTAAAGGTCGGCGGGGGCGATCACAACGCGGCTTATCTGGCCACGAAAGCCGCGAAGTCAGGACACTTGCTGTGAGTCTGGAAGACATCATTGTTACTCGCATGGGTGCACGGTTTCTTGGGCGACACCTGCCCTGTTCCATAGGCCGCGGCGGCATCACGACCAACAAGCGCGAAGGTGACGGCGCGACGCCCATAGGGGCCCATCGCATCTTGGGGATGATGTATCGCCCCGACCGCATGCATGCGCCCGCAAGTTGGGCAGAACCGATTCGTGTGGGTGATTTATGGTCCGACGCGTCAGGTTATGCAGACTACAACCAGCTTGTGCGGGCGCCCTACGTCGAGAGCTGCGAACAGATGCGGCGACCCGATCCGCTTTATGATCTGGTGATGGTTACGGACTGGAACTACCCGGTCGCCACGGCCGGAAAAGGCTCTGCCATTTTCGTGCATGCTTGGCGTAAGCCACGACATCCGACGGCGGGCTGTGTGGCCTTCTCCCGGTCCGACCTGTTGTGGCTCGCGGCAAACATCGTGCCCGGCACCCGGCTGATCGTGAAGCCCTAGGCGGTCTTCTCACGCTCACCGAAAATCGCGGACCCTACGCGGACATGCGTGGCACCGAGTGCAACCGCGCGTTCGAAATCACCGCTCATACCCATCGACAACCCGGTCAGCCCGTTGCGTTCGGCGAGCTTGCGCAGCAACGCAAAATGCAGGGACGGTTCTTCGTCCACGGGCGGGATGCACATCAGCCCCGTAATCGGAAGATCGATGCTGCGGCACAACTCGATGAAGGCGTCGACGGCCTCGGGCAGGACGCCCGCCTTCTGCGGCTCCTCCCCTGTATTGACCTGAACGAACAGCTCGGGACACTGCCCGCGTTCCTGCGCCAGATCAGCCAGCTTGCGGGCCAGCTTCTCGCGATCCAGCGAATGGATGGCGTCGAACATTTCGGCTGCGGGTCGCACCTTATTGCTTTGCAGGGGACCGAGCAAATGCAACTCAATGCCGTCATACCGATCCAACAACGAACCCCAACGGCCCTGCGCTTCCTGCACACGGTTCTCGCCGAACATACGGTGCCCCTGATCCAGCACATGCGTCACCCGATCCAATGGCTGTACCTTGGACACGGCGATCAGCTTCGTTGACCCGACCGCACGGCCGACCCGCTTTTCTTCCGCTTCGATACGCTGCTTTATCTCGGTCAGGGACATGGGCTGTTCTCCGGTTACGTGCTGCGGCACAAAATGCACGCCGCGCGGCAAATGAAAACCCCTGCTTGAGATTGACGCCCCGGCTCGCTATGCCGCTGTGGCATCGCCTGCAAGGAGCCCGCCCCATGAGCCTGAACAGCTTCGGACATCTATTCCGCGTTACCACATGGGGCGAA
The DNA here is from genome assembly GCF_007855645.1 of Qingshengfaniella alkalisoli. GTDB lineage: Bacteria > Pseudomonadota > Alphaproteobacteria > Rhodobacterales > Rhodobacteraceae > Qingshengfaniella > Qingshengfaniella alkalisoli. The sequence goes on along the minus strand of NZ_CP042261.1, from coordinate 193,249 downwards.
AGCCACGGGCCGGCGCTTGGCGCGACGGTCGATGGGTGTCCACCGGGGATCGCGATCACCGCCGAAGACATCCAGCAATGGCTGGACAAGCGTAAGCCGGGCACCAGCAAATACACCACGCAGCGGCGCGAAGCCGATGAGGTCGAAATCCTGTCCGGCGTGTTCGAGGGTAAGACGACCGGCACGCCCATACAGCTTATGATCCGCAACACCGACCAGCGATCGAAGGATTACGGCGACATCGCGGAAAAATTTCGCCCTGGCCACGCCGACATTACCTATTGGCAGAAATACGGCATCCGCGACTACCGCGGCGGCGGCCGGTCCTCTGCCCGCGAAACGGCTGCGCGGGTTGCCGCAGGCGGTATCGCGCGGGCGGCGCTGGCGGAGCTGGCACCCGATCTGAAGATCACCGGCTACATGGTGCAGATGGGGCCGCGCGCGATTGACCGCGACCGTTTCGACTGGGGCCAGATCAATGAAAACCCCTTTTGGACGCCAGACTCACAGGCCGCGGATGAATGGGCCGGCTATCTCGACGAACTCCGCAAGTCCGGTAATTCCGTGGGCGCTGTGATCGAGGTCACGGCACGCGGCGTTCCGGTGGGACTCGGTGCGCCGATCTATGGCAAGCTCGACACGGAACTGGCCGCTGCAATGATGTCGATCAATGCGGTGAAGGGCGTCGAGATCGGCGAGGGGATGGCGGCAGCCGCGCTGACCGGTTCAGCAAACGCCGACGAAATCTTCATGGGCAATGACGGGAAGCCTGTCTATTCGTCGAACCACGCGGGCGGTATCCTCGGCGGCATTTCCACCGGCCAGGACGTCGTGGTGCGCTTTGCAGTGAAGCCCACGTCATCGATTCTGACGCCCCGCCAGACGATCACTAAATCTGGCCAGTCCGCCGAGATCGTCACCAGGGGCCGTCACGATCCCTGCGTCGGTATTCGCGCGGTGCCGGTGGGAGAAGCTATGATGGCCTGCGTGCTGCTGGATCACCTGCTTCTGCATCATGGCCAGAACGGAGAGGGCATTCGGGGCCGAATCGGTTGATCGGCTCTCGCAAACGTTCGACATAGTCCCGTAGCAGCGGCACCCGGCGCGGGCGGAACGATTCGCCGGTTCGCGAGATACTGACGATGCGGGGCAGGATGAACTGCCGGAAGTCCTGCCTCAGACAGCACCAGGCAAGAACCCCCTGCGTCGTATCAAGGAAGACGATACTGAGCGGCCAGATGCGCCGCTTCGTAACATTGTCCTCGCGATCTTTATATTGCAAATCGACGGCCATCTCATCCCAGCAGGCGGCGCGCAGGATTTCTATTCCGTCCGGAGGAGGTGCCTGCTTGTCCCAGCGATGAACCATTGTGACGGCATGGATAGCCTCGCGCTGTTGTCGTTCCGGCAAGGTTCCGGTGATCTTCTTCAACGCATCTGCAGCTGCCGCGACAAGGGCCGGGTCGCCCCGCTGCTGGACTTCTGCCAGCCCTTGCACAAGCGCCTCGATTTCCAGCCGTGAAAAGCTCTGCGGCGGCAATGCCGGGTCTTCGGTCAGCGTGAAGCCATATCCTGCCTCACCATCGATCAGCGCGCCGCCCGCGCGCAACGTGTCGATATCGCGATAAATCGTGCGTTCCGACACGCCCATCTCCTCCGACAACCGCGCGGCGGTGACGGGTTGCGGTGTGCTGCGGATCAGATGGAGCAGGCGAAACAAGCGATCGCTGCGAGCCATGTTGCCTCCTGACGGAAACTGACAGGATGGAAGGAGCATACTCATCCCATCGAAACTCGCAACGACGGAGACGGGACATGACCCTGAAACTCTACCACGCGCCGCATTCGCGGTCCTCTCGCATCATCAGCCAACTGTTCGAAATGGATCTGATGGACGCAGTCGACATCATCCATGTCACGATCCCGCGCCAGGATGGCAGCGGCGGGCGCGATCCCAACAATCCTCATCCGGAAGGCAAGGTGCCTCTTCTCGTGCATGACGATATCACGATCTGGGAAAGCGGCGCGATCATGCAGTATCTGACCGACCTGTTCCCTGATCGCGGATTTGGCGCGGCACCCGGCGATGCGAAGCGTGGTCTCTACCTGAGTTGGCTCTACTATTATGGCGACGTTATGGAGCCGGTCATCGTGCATAAATATGCCGAACTCACGCATCCGGCACTGCAGACCACCTTCCGCGGGTTCGAGGAAATGACCGAGCGTCTTGCCAACGGGCTGAAGGATCAGCCCTTCCTGCTGGGAGATAGCTACACCGCCGCTGATCTTCTGGTCCATTCGCCCTTCGCGTGGTTTGCGGATTTCACCCCGGACGTACCCGTGATCAAGGACTGGGTTGCGCGATGCACCTCCCGGGACGCCGCGACAAAAACGATGGAGTTTGACGCCGATCTGATGGCGGCGGCATGAATCTTCTGGCCCGACCCGCTACTGCACGGGTTGGGCCACCTGTTGCTTGGACAGTTGGACCGCCAGAATGCCCGCCATTATGATCAGCACACCCGCGATATCCATCGGCCCGATCCGCTCGCCCAGAAGAACGGCAGCAATGGCCACGCCAAAAAACGGGTTCAGGAAATGGAAGGTCGCCGCCCGCACCGCGCCAATGCGATTGACCAGCACGAACCAGACGAAGGTTGCCAAAAGCCCCGGCACCAGTGTCGTATAGAGGAATGCCCCGATCAGCTGCGGCGTCAGCGTGATTTGCCATGTTTCCGTGAACAGGGATGCACCCCCCAGAATCAGGCTTCCGACCAGCATTTGCAGCCCGACGATCATCAGCACATTGCCACCCGAGGTCGCGCCACGCACTGAAAGCGTTGCAATCGCCAGCGCAAGCACACCGATCACGCAAAGCCCGATCGCGGCCACATCAGCGCCGCCCGACACCCGCGCGCCCATGATCATGACAACACCGACCAGCCCCGCGACCAGACCCAGCCAGCCAGTTGCCGGCAGGCGCTGTCCGAAACTGGCCCACCCCATCAACGCAACGAGCAACGGCATGGAAGATGCGATGATAGCTGCGAGAGAGGCCTCGATCGTCTGCATGGCAACGAAGAACAGCCCCAGATAAAGCGCGTTCTGGCACAGTCCGAAAATCAGGGTCGCGCGCCATTGCGGTTTGCGAAGGTGCCATGTCTGCCCCGACATGCGGGCGATCACGATAGCAATGACACCGGACAACAGAAATCGCAGCGCAAGGGACAGTAGCGGCGGCGCATCCGTCACGATGATCCGCGCCGAGGCAAAAGCGGATGACCACATGAACGCAAAGGCCAGCCCCATCAGGAAGGAACGAATATCCATCTACTCGCCTTTCGCCGGCGCGGCTGGTTCCCACAACTCTACCGGATTCCCCTCGGGATCGCCGCGCTGACCGAAGCGGCCGATCTCGCTGTCCCAATCGAGCCGGGTTTCGACTTCGATGCCCGCTTCGGTCAGCGCGGCGATCAACGTGGTCAAGTCATTGACCCGGAAATTGACCATCCACTGTCGGTCGGACGGGAAGTAATCGGACTCACGCGCAAACGGCGCGAACACGGTCGGCCCCGCTTGCTGCGCCCATGCGCCCGCGGACAGATCGACACCCAGATAGGTCCGATACCAGTCGCCAAGTTTTTCGGGGTTGTCACTGCGAAAGAACAGCCCGCCTATGCCTACCGCCCGCGCCATAGATATCTCCAAACAAGAAAGGGCCGCCACTGGCGACCCTAATGCGGGGCATCGTCAGATGCCAGACCAGCAATGCCTTACGCGTTGACGCTGTCCTTCAGGGGCTTCGCGATAGTCATCTTGACGACCTTGTCGGCATCTTTCTCGATCATCTCGCCCGTGGCCGGGTTGCGCACGGTGCGTGCCGGACGTTCGCGACAGTAAATCTTGCCAACGCCGGGAAGGGTTACAGCGCCGCCGCCCGAAACTTCACGGGTAATCAGACCGGTGATCGCGTCCAGCGCAGAACTCGCTACTTTTTTGTCGGTGCCCATCTCTTCGGCCAGAGCAGCCACGAGCTGCGTCTTGGTCATCGGTTTGGTCATCCTCGGCCTCCAGTTTTTTGGTAGTCGTTTTCTAATGACGGGCATCTAATGTCATTAGATTCACCCGCACAATGGTTTTGACGCCTCAATTCTCTCAGAAGTGCCTTTTTTCTGGGGATTTCTCAGAAATGTCACAGGAAGGCGGTCTCTTCAAAGCTCCGGAGTTTGCGTGAATGGATTCGTTCGAGCGGCATTTCGCGGATCAGTTCCATCGCGCGAATCCCGATTTCCAGATGGCGGGATACCTGTGTGCGGTAAAAATCGGATGCCATGCCGGGCAACTTCAGTTCTCCGTGCAGAGGCTTGTCAGACACACACAGAAGCGTGCCATAGGGGACCCGGAAGCGGAATCCATTGGCGGCAATTGTTGCGGATTCCATATCGAGCGCAATAGCACGCGACTGACTCAGCCGCTGGACCGGACCAGACTGGTCGCGCAGCTCCCAATTGCGATTGTCGATCGTGGCTACCGTACCCGTCCGCATGATACGTTTCAGCTCATACCCTTCGAGACGCGACACGTCCGCCACGGCCTCTTGCAACGCGATCTGGATTTCCGCCAAAGGCGGGATTGGCACCCAGAGCGGCAGATCATCGTCCAGAACGTGATCTTCGCGAAGATACGCATGGGCCAGAACGAAATCTCCCAGCCGTTGCGAGTTCCTCAATCCCGCGCAGTGACCAACCATCAACCAGGCATGTGGCCGGAGAACCGCGATATGATCCGTCGCTGTCTTGGCGTTCGACGGCCCGACGCCGATATTGACCAGCGTGATCCCGGCCGAATTCGGGCGCTTCAGGTGATAGGTCGGCATCTGTGGCAGCTTCGGAAGCTGCGGCATCTCCTGATCGGGGGATGAGATCTCGAAATTCCCCGGTCCAACGAAAGAGGTATAGCCGCTTTCCGGATCGCCCAGCGCCAGGCGGGCAATCGCCTCGAACTCCTCGACGTAGAACTGGTAGTTGGTGAACAGAACGTGGTTCTGGAAGTGCTCGGCTTCCGTAGCGGTATAGTGCGACAGTCGCGCGAGCGAATAATCCACGCGCTGCGCGGTGAACGGCGCAAGCGGAAGGGAGCCGTCCGGTGCAGGCACAACATAACCGTTGACGATATCATCATTGGTTGTTGCCAGATCGGGCGTGTCGAACACATCGCGAAGTGGAAATTCTAGCGCGCCTTCTTGTGGCACGGACTTTCCTGCCATCGCGAAATGCAGCGGCATCGGGGTATCGGACGGCCCGACAGTCACCGGCACGTGGTGATTTTCAAGCACCAGATCAATCTGCTGTCGCAGGTAGTTCGCGAACAGATCGGGGCGCGTGACCGTCGTGGCGTAGGTACCCGGGCGAACCACATGACCGAAACTCAGCCGGCTATCGACGGGCGCATGGCTCGCCATCGAGAACCTGATCTCAGGGTAAAAGGCACGATAACGACCTTTCGGGCGTCCATCCTCGATGGTTTCCGCGAACCCTGCCTCAAGAAACTGAACAGCGTCATCATAAAGGGACCGCAGGTAACCAACTGCCGCGGCGGCATCCGTGAAGTTCTTTGCTTCGCCCACATCAGGTATCAACAAAGGCAAAAAAGCGTTGTCCAATCTCATATCATCCCTCGATCACATCGGTCAGTTCGAATCTTGTCACATCTACAAGCCCAAGATCGGATATCCGCAACTCGGGGATAACAACCAGCGCCAGCAGAGAATGCTGCATGTAGGCATTGTTCAGATTGCAGCCACATGCGGCCATGGCCTCGACCATCCCGCTGGCTTGTTCCGCGACTTCGGTCGCCGGGGAGTCCGACATCAGGCCCGCCACGGGCAGCGGCACAAGCGCGATTTCCGCCCCATCCCTCCAGACCGTGATACCACCGCCAACTTTGCCCAGACGGTTCGCCGCCTTGGCCATGTCTTCGCGCGACGTGCCCACGACAATCATGTGGTGACTGTCATGCGCAACCGTTGAGGCAATCGCCATCTGCCCCTTGTAGCCGAACCCGGACACGAGCCCGTTGGTGACCTCGCCCGTAGCGCGGTGCCGTTCCACTAATGAAATGTAGCACACATCCTGCGCCTCATTAGCCTGTACAGCGCCGTCAAGCACCGGCAGTTCAGCCGTCAGCGCCTTGGTCGGGGCCTGATTTTCGACCACGCCGATCACCTTCGCCCTGACCTGGTTTGCACCTTCTGGTGCCAGCAAAATGAAGTCTTCTGCCGTAAGCGACTTGCCCAGATGAACCGTATTCCTCGCGTCGGCTGGCCAGTCCAGATGTGGGCAAGGCACCTTCACCTCTCCCGCCTCGGCAACAACGATTCCTCGGGCGATCACGGTTTCGATCGGGAGCGACCGCAAGTCGGAAGTCAGGATCACATCCGCGCGCCGCCCCGGCGTGATCGACCCCAGTTCACGCTCCAACCCGAAATGTGTCGCGGTGTTCACCGTGGCCATCTGCAGCGCAATCAACGGATCACAACCGCACTCGATTGCATGACGAACAACGCGGTTCATGTGCCCGTCATTGACCAGCGTGCCGGAATGGCAATCGTCGGTGCACAGTATGAAGTTGCGCGGGTCCAGCCCTTTCTCGGTGATCGCGGTGATCTGCGTTTCCACATCATACCACGCCGACCCCAGCCGGAGCATGGACCGCATACCCTGTCGCACACGCTCAATCGCATCGGATTCCTGCGTGCCTTCGTGGTCATCAGCCGGGCCACCCGCGACATAGGCGGCGAAGGGCTTGCCCAGATCGGGGCTGGCATAGTGTCCACCCACTATCTTGCCCGCGCTCTGCGTCGCGGCAATTTCCGCCAGCATCTTCGCATCGCCCGCCGCAACACCGGGGAAGTTCATCATCTCGCCCAAACCTACAATACCGGGCCAAGCCATTGCCTCGGTCACGTCATCAGGCGTGATTTCCCAGCCAGTCGTTTCCAGCCCCGGCGCAGAAGGTGCGCAGCTTGGCATCTGGGTGAAAATGTTGACGGGCTGCATCAGCGCCTCGTCATGCATCAGCTTCACGCCGCGCAGACCCAGCACATTGGCGATTTCATGCGGATCGGTAAACATGGTCGTCGTACCGTGCGGGATAACGGCGCGAGCGAACTCCGCAGGGATCAGCATCCCCGATTCAATGTGCATGTGGCCGTCGCAGAAGCCGGGGATCATGTAGCGACCTTCTGCCTCGATCACATGAGTGTCGCCGCCGATACAGTAGGATAGATCCGGCGCAATGGCCGCGAAACGGCCCTCGGCAATCGCAACATCGTAGCCATCCAGAACTTCACGGCTTTGAACGTTCACCCAAATCCCGCCACGGATCACCATATCGGCGGGTGTTCGGCCGGCAGCCACATCAATCAGGCGGGGGGCAGCTTCGGCCCAGCTTGGAAACTTCTTCATGGCATAGGCTGACACGGGATTCAGGGGAAGCTCAAGTGGTTTTCTGGTGACGGTGCCGGGGCTTGACACACTGTCGCACCATGTGGTCCCGCCAAGAAGAATTGCAATCATTCCGGCGGGGTGCGAGTTTCCAGTCAATCCAACACATGGCGGCATGCATGATCATCAAGGACTACCTCACCCATATCTGGAAAGCGCGCTGGCCCTTGCTGGCCACACACGCGCTTTTGACAGGGGTGACGGTGGCGCTGATCTCGCCACTTTTGGGCCTGACCATCCGCATCGCGGTTGAACGTTCCGGCCAACCCGTGCTGGCGGATCAGGACATCGCGATGTTCCTGCTGACACCCGTGGGTTTCATTGGCGCGGTGGTCGTTGGAAGCATCATGCTGGCGCTTGCGGTGCTGGAAGTGTCAGTAATGATGAGCGTCCTGCATGCGCGCGCGCGGGGTGCAACCGACTGGGGGCATGACGCGCTGGCTGCGGTCGGTATGTGCCTTCCAAGAATAGCACTTTTCGCCGGGCATCTGATCCTTCGCTTGCTGATCATCGCCCTGCCCTTCGTGGCGCTCGTGGGCCTGATCGCGTGGCTGCGGCTGACCGAATACGACATCAATTACTACTTGGCCACGCGCCCGCCGGAATTCATTCAGACGCTGCGGATCGGCATTCCGATCCTGCTTCTCGGCGGGCTGGTTATCCTCGCGCGGTTGGTCACCTGGTCGATGGCGCTGCCCATCTTGCTCTTCACACAATGCCGCCCAAAAGACGCCTTTGGTGAAAGCCGCAAGCTGACCAAAGGCCGCCGCCCCCAACTGCTGGCTGCGATGCTGATGTGGGCACTTTTCGCCGCTGCGCTCGTCATGTTGGTCGCGGGGCTGACAGCAGGACTGACCGACATCGCGGAGCTCATCGCCGGAACCAGTCTCGTCCGGCTGGTCGGAGGCCTGTCCGTTGTACTGCTGATCTGGGCCTTGCTGACCCTGGCCACCAGCACCCTGACCCAGAGCGGTTTTGCACTACTGCTACTGGACTGGATGGAACAGCTTGGTGGCGATGTGCACCCCTATGATTTCGAGCACCCCGCACCGCTGAAACCATCCCGCATGGCGCAAATCGTGGTGATACTGGGGTTCATGGTGGTTGCCGCGATCTTCGCGGGCGTGCGGTTGGGCCAGACCCTTCGAACCTCGGACACAGTCGAAATCATCGCCCATCGCGGAGCAGCCGCCGTCGCACCGGAAAACACGCTTTCCGCGATCGAAGCGGCACTGGACGCCGGTGCCGACTGGGTCGAAATCGACGTCCAGGAAACCGCGGAAGGCGAAGTCATCGTCATCCATGACAGCGACTTCATGCGGATCGGCGGCAGCGCGCTGAAGGTCTGGGACAGCACACGCACAGATCTCGACGAGATAGAGATCGGGAGCTGGTTCGGCCCCGACTTCGAAGGTGAACCGGTGCCTCTTCTGTCCGAGGTGCTGGATATGTCCAAGGGCCGCGCCAAGGTACTGATCGAACTGAAATTCTATGACCATGACGACCGACTTGCCCAACGCGTCTCGGACATCGTGGCAGAAACCGGCATGGATGATCAGGTGGCCGCAATGTCGCTCGATATGGGTCAAGTGGAGCACATGAAAGCAATTCGCCCCGAATGGGATGTGGGGCTTCTTGCCGCGACCGCCGTGGGCGACCTGACGCGGCTCGAAGTCGACTTTCTGGCGGTGAACAGCGGCATTGCGACACCCGCGCTTCTGCGCCACGCCCGCAGCAGAGAGATGCCCGTCATGGTCTGGACAGTAGACGATCCGGTCGACATGTCCCGGATGATTTCGCGCGGCGTGAACGGCCTGATCACCAATGACCCAGCGACGGCACGACAGGTTCTCGGTGCCCGCGCTGGCATGACGACCGTTGAACGGTTGCTACTGGAAGCCGCCGAATTGCTGGGGGCCGATCTGGACCTGACGGACGGACCGCTTGCCGATGAAAGGGCGTAGGCTGCTGCTCGGGGCGCTGGTTGCTGTATCGGCTTGGGTGATCGGCAACACGCGCACGACATTCGACACCAGCCCCGAGACCGGCGTGACAATTCCCGGGAATGTCACCGGTGCAGAAATATGGCTGCATGAACGCCTGATGCGGGTCGTGTCCCGCTATCCTGACGGCCCCAACGCATTTACCACGGACGGATGCAGCGGAGGCATGACAGAGGCGTGGAAATCCATGTCCGCCATCGCGCCCGGCTTCGTCGAAAGCTATGGTGACCGCCCGCCTTGGGAAGATTGCTGCATCGCCCATGATCACGCCTATCACGCGGCAGGAGGCGCGACCGACGCGCTGCGTAGCACCAGCGCAAGGCTGGTCGCGGATGAAGCTTTACGCGCCTGCGTGCTTGATGTGGGCAAAGCGGAACAACAGAACTGGCCCGAAAACGCCATTGTCCCTCTGGAACAGGCTGATCTCGCCTATGCCGCGCTGTCGGACGCGATGTTCCACGCGGTTCGGCTGGGCGGGTTTCCCTGTTCGGGCCTGCCATGGCGCTGGGGCTACGGCTTTCCAAATTGTGACGGTGTGACAACAGCCCCGTGACAAGGGCTGCGCTTTATGTTTTACAGCCCGCCAAGACAGGGGCGCCCGCTTGGGCTGAGACGTACCCTTTGAACCTGAACCGGTTAGGACCGGCGGAGGGAGTCTTGGTCGACACGGGCAATCCACCGTGACGGATCAGGCTCCTCCGCAAGAGAGGAGACATGATGACCACCACCCCCGGCGACGTGCTGAAAGCCATCCGCGCGCAATCCCCCCTTGTGCAATGCATCACCAACTATGTCGCGATGAACGTGTCGGCCAATGTACTTCTGGCCACCGGCGCTTCCCCCGCAATGGTGCATGCATCCGAGGAAAGCGGCGATTTCACGGCGGTCGTTGGCGCACTGACCATCAATATCGGCACGCTGTCGCCCAGCTGGGTCGAAGGGATGACAACCGCGATCAACGCCGCACACACCCATAGCAAGCCCTGGGTTTTCGATCCGGTTGCCCATTTCGCAACGCCCTACCGGTCAGGTGTCGCCAGGGACATACTGTCCTTAGAGCCCACGGTCATTCGGGGGAATGCATCCGAAATTCTGGCCCTGTCGGGGCGGTCCGGGTCCGGAAAGGGGGTGGACGCAGGCGACGCGGTGGCAGCGGCAAAGGATGGCGCGCGCGAACTTGCCGTGCGCTACAAGTCCATTGTTGCCGTCACGGGCGAGCAGGATTTCGTCACCGACGGCACACGCGCGGCGCATATCGAAGGCGGCAGCCCCTTCATGCCGCAAGTGACCGCGCTTGGTTGTGCGCTGACCTGTCTGACGGGTGCAGGAATTGCAGCCGTTGAAGACCCGTTCGATGCAACGGTCGGTGTTCTGGCGATCTATGGTGCTGCGGGCCGCGAAGCGGGGAAAACCGCTGACGGTCCCGGATCCTTCGCGTGGAAGTTCCTCGATGCGCTGAACGCGTTGGCTCCCGAAGATGTCTCCGCCGAGTTGGTGGGCTACCGATGAAACGGATTGACTTGTCCGTTTACCTCGTACTCGACCCCGGCCTTTGCGCCGGGCTCGGGATGGTCGAGACGGCGCTGGCTGCCGTCAAAGGCGGTGTAACCGTGGTACAACTGCGCGACAAGGACGCCAGTACCGAGCAGCGGATCGAAATCGGGCGCGCGCTGAAACTTGCACTGTCCGGAACGGGTGCCACGCTGATCATGAATGACGACGTCGAGGCCGCGCTGGCCATTGGGGCGGACGGTCTGCATATCGGGCAGGACGACATGCCCGCAGCGGAAGCACGCGCCCGGATCGGATCAAATATGCTGCTCGGCCAGTCGGTGGAATCCGTCACCGCTGCCGCAAGGGTGGACGCCGCAATCATCAACTATGTGGGCGTCGGACCGGTATTTGCGACACCCACCAAGGCCGATCACAAAACCCCTATCGGGTTTGACGGGTTGGCACAGATCCTCCGCCATGCGCCCGTCCCCGCCGTTGCCATCGGCGGGCTGAAGCGAGAACACGCGGTGCAGACGATCGCCGCTGGCGCACAAGGCATGGCCGTGGTCTCCGCCATATGCGGGCAATCCGATCCACAGCAAGCCGCCGCCGATATCGTCGCGGCCATAACGGAGGCGAGGCAATGATCGCAAATGTGCTGAGTATCGCAGGTTCCGACCCGTCCGGCGGCGCAGGCATCCAGGCGGATCTCAAGGCCTTCTCCGCGCGTGGCTGCTACGGCATGGCGGCCCTGACTGCCCTGACCGCGCAGAACACAACCGGTGTGTCCGGCGTACATCTGGTGCCACCGGACTTCGTTGCGCAGCAGATTGCGGATGTGTTCGCCGATATATGCGTGGACGCCGTGAAAATCGGCATGATCGCGACCGGAGACATCGCCGAGGCCGTCGCATACGCCCTGTCCGCGCATCAGGACATTCCCATTGTTCTCGATCCGGTCATGGTGGCGAAAGGCGGAGCGCGCCTGCTCGACCGCGAAGCGGTTGAGGCGCTGACCAACCACCTGCTGCCGCTTGCGACCCACCTGACGCCGAACCTGCCCGAAGCTGCAGCGCTACTTGGACAGGCCGAGGCCACATCGCGCGATCAGATGCTGGATCAGGCGCAGGCGCTGCGCGCGCTCGGCCCCCGCTATGTGCTGGTCAAAGGCGGGCATCTCGACAGTGCCGAAAGCCCCGACGTGCTGGCCGGTCCGGATGGCACCGTCTGGTTCGACGCCCCACGCACCGACACGCCGAACACCCACGGTACCGGCTGCACGCTGTCCGCCGCCCTGGCGGCCGAACTGGCGAAGGGTCGGTCCACGCCCGACGCCATCAAGGCCGCAAAGACCTATCTGTCCGGCGCGGTCGCCCATGCCGGCCTACTGTCCGTCGGCCATGGTCATGGCCCCACTCATCACTTCCACGCTCTCTGGAACGCATCCCGAAAGGACGCTCAATGAAACGGTTTCTGTTTGCCCTGTCGCTTCTGGCGACGCCCGCCAGCGCACAGGACGAAATGTCCGTCATCCTCGACTGGTTCATCAACCCCGACCACGGCCCCATCATCGTTGCGCAGGAGCAAGGCTACTTCGCCGAGGAAGGTCTCGATGTCGAGGTGATCGCCCCCGCCGACCCCGCTGATCCCCCGAAGATGGTCGCTGCGGGCCGTGCCGATCTGGGTGTGTCCTACCAACCGGAGCTGCATCTTCAGACCGCCGAAGGCCTGCCGCTGAAACGCGTCGGCACGCTGATCGCCACGCCGCTCAATTGCCTGCTGGTTCTGGAAGACGGGCCGATTGAACAGATTTCCGACCTCAAGGGCCGCAAGATCGGTTTTTCGGTCGCAGGGGTCGAAGAAGCACTGCTGTCGCACCTGCTGTCGGAAAACGGGCTGAGCACCGAGGATGTCGAATACGTCAACGTCAACTGGTCGCTGTCACCATCCTTGATGGCTGGTCAGGTCGATGCCGTGATCGGCGCCTACCGCAATTTCGAACTGAACCAGATGGAAATCGAAGGCGTTCCCGGCCGCTGCTTCTATATCGAGGAACAGGGCATTCCACCCTATGATGAACTCATCTACATCGCTAACCCCGACACCATGGACGCCGACAAGATCGAACGCTTCCTGCGCGCGACGGAAAAAGCCACGCAGTTCATCGTCAACCATCCGGACGAAGCGTGGGACATCTTCAGCGGCACCGCGAAGGAACTGCAGGACGAGTTGAACGAAAAGGCATGGGCCGACACCTGGCCGCGCTTCGCGCTGACACCGCGCGGGCTGGACAGCGGACGCTATGCCGATTTCGAGGAATTCCTGCATGGTGCGAATCTGATCGAAACCATCCGCCCCGTGTCCGAGCTTGCAGTCGATCTGGGGGCGCAATGACACCTGATTACGGACGCGCCTTTGCCTTGCTGCGCGACGCTGCTGGGCAGACATGGGCTGACTACACGCACCACACCTTTGTCGAAGGGCTGCGCGACGGTACGCTGCCGCGCGAGGCTTTTCTGAGATACCTCGTGCAGGACTACATCTTCCTGATGCATTTCGGGCGGGCCTGGGCGCTTGGTGTGGTCAAATCGGAGACACCCGAGGAAATGAAGGCCTGCGCCGCCACGGTGGACGGGCTGATCAACCAGGAATTGCAATTGCATGTGGGCATCTGTGCGAAAGAAGGTCTGAACGAGGACGATCTGTTCAACACGCCCGAGCATCCGTCGAACCTGGCCTATACGCGCTACGTGATGGATGCAGGGCAATCGGGCGATCTGGCCGATCTTCTGGTCTGCCTTGCGCCATGCGTGATGGGCTATGGCGAGATCGGGCTGCGGCTGGCGGAAAAGGCGGGTGATACCCCTTACCGCGAATGGATCGACACCTATGCCAGCGAGGACTACCAGAACGTCTGCCGCGAAGCCGGTGCCGTTCTGGATGCCGCACTGGCCCGCCGGATCGGAGACGACCTGACCGCCGCGCCCCGCTGGTCGCGCCTGTCGCACCGCTTCACCACCGCCACAAGGCTGGAGATCGATTTCTGGCAGATGGGCCTGACCGGATGACCGGCCCCGGCATCCGGCTGGACGGTTCCGGCACGATCAGCGGCACAGCGCTTTTCCGGCATCTGACGCTGGAACTGGTACCCGGCGGCTGGACCTGCCTTCTCGGCCCGTCAGGTGTCGGAAAATCCACGCTTCTGCGCCTGATCGCCGGGCTCGATACCGGCGTTACCTTTGACGGAACGATCACCGCAAGCGACGGACAACCAATGGCGGGTCGCATCGCCTATATGCAGCAAAGCGACCTGCTGCTGCCCTGGCTTGATGTGCATGGAAATGTCATGCTGGGCGCCCGCCTGCGCGGGGATGATCCCGACCGCGCGCGCGCCGACAGGCTGATCGACCGGCTTGGACTGGCAGAGCACGCCCATAAGCGCCCCGCAGCCCTGTCAGGCGGGCAACGGCAACGTGTGGCACTGGCGCGCACGCTGATGGAAGATCACCCCATCGCGCTGCTCGATGAACCCTTCTCGGCGCTCGATGCGCGGCTCAGATCCGAAATGCAGGAACTGTCATCGGAGACGCTGAAAGGATCGACGGTCCTGATCGTCACCCATGACCCCGCCGAAGCCGCTCGTCTGGCCAATCGCATCTACCTGATGTCACCCGCCGGGCTTGAACAGATAGAGCCGCCCTCCACGCTCGCGATCCGTGCGGTAGACGATCCCGAGATGCTGCGTTTTCAAGCGGAACTTCTAGCCATGATGCGAGAAGTCGCATGATGGCCCGCGCACTCACACCCATAGCCGTCACGGCCCTGTTGCTCGCCGCATGGCAGGCGCTGGTGCTGCTGGCGGACCTGCCCTCCTTCATCCTGCCCTCGCCTTGGCGCGTGACGACGGCGCTATGGGACAATGCCGGGCTGATCGGCGAGCATGCTATCATCACCCTGACGGAGGTCCTGCTGGGTCTGCTCGTCGGCTCCCTGTTGGGCGCACTCACCGCACTGACGCTTGTCTCGTCACCTGTCGCGCGCCACCTGATCCGGCCGGTTCTGGTGCTGACGCAGGCCCTGCCCGTCTTCGCGCTTGCACCGATCCTGACGCTCTGGCTGGGCTATGGGCTGTGGTCCAAGGTGCTGATGGCCGTGTTAATCATCTATTTCCCCGTGGCCTCCGCCTTCTTCGACGGGCTGATGCAAACGCCCAAGGGCTGGCTCGATCTGGCGCAGACCATGCAAGCGAGCAAACGCGCGACGCTCTGGCGCATCCGCGTCCCCGCCGCTATTCCATCGCTCGCGTCCGGTCTGCGGCTCGCCGCCGTTTACGCGCCCATCGGTGCGATCATCGGCGAATGGGTGGGGGCCTCGAAAGGGTTGGGCTACCTGATGCTGCTTGCGAATGGGCGGGCCAAGATAGACCTGATGTTCGCCGCGCTCGTCGTGCTGGCAACAATGACCCTACTGCTGCACCGCCTCGTTGGCTGGGGTTGCGACCGACTGGAGGCACGCTTGCGCTAGAACAGCCCTTGATTGCCGTGTAGGAACGGATAACTAGCGGCCAGCACAAGCAAGAGGCACGGCATGAAAATTGCAATGATCGGAACCGGCTATGTTGGGCTCGTCTCCGGCGTCTGTTTTTCGGACTTTGGGCATGACGTGATCTGCGTGGACAAGGCGCAGCACAAGATCGACGCGCTGAGGAACGGCGAGGTGCCGATCTATGAACCGGGCCTGGACGAGTTGCTCGACCGCAACGTCAAGTCCGGGCGCCTGAGTTTCACGCTGGATCTGGCCGAGGCGATGGAAGGCGTGGACGCCGTGTTCATCGGTGTGGGCACGCCGACGCGACGCGGCGACGGGCATGCCGACCTGTCTTACGTCTATGCCGCCGCCAAGGAGATCGCCGAGACCCTGAAGGGCTACGCGGTGATCGTCACCAAATCGACCGTTCCCGTTGGCACCAATCGTGAAGTCGAACGCATCATCCGCGAAACCAACCCGGATGCCGATTTCGACGTAGCCTCGAACCCCGAATTCCTGCGCGAAGGCGCGGCAATCGAAGACTTCATGCGCCCCGACCGCGTCGTGGTCGGCATCGAATCCGAGCGCGCCAAGGATGTAATGGCCGAGATTTACCGCCCGCTTTCCCTGCGCGACGCGCCCATCGTCTACACCGGGCTGGAAAGCGCGGAGATGATCAAATACGCCGCCAACGCGTTTCTGGCCACCAAGATCACCTTCATCAATGAAATCGCCAATCTGTGCGAAAAGGTCGGCGCGGATGTGCAGGCCGTGTCCAAAGGCATGGGAATGGACGGCCGGATCGGGCCGAAGTTCCTGCATGCCGGGCCGGGCTATGGCGGGTCGTGCTTCCCGAAAGACACCAACGCGCTGGCACGGATCGGCCAGGACCATGCCAGCCCGCAGAAGATCGTGGAAACGGTCATCTCCATCAACGAGGACCGCAAGCGGCAGATGGTCGAAAAGGTGCTCGACATGTGCGACGGGCGCGTGGCGGGAATGAAGGTCGCGGTGTTTGGCGTGACGTTCAAACCCAACACGGACGACATGCGGGAATCGCCCGCGCTGACGATCGTGCCCGCGCTGATCGGCAAGGGCGCGAAGGTGCATGTAGTGGACCCGCAAGGCCGGCGCGAGGGCGAAGACCTGCTGCCCGGTGTCACCTGGGAAGACGACGCCTACGCCGCCGCCACGGACGCCGATGCAATTGTGCTGCTGACCGAATGGAACGAGTTCCGCGGTCTGGATCTGGACCGTCTGGCCAGGGGCATGAACACCGCGCGCCTGGTGGATCTGCGCAATGTCTACAGCCGTAAGATCGCGGAAGAGGCCGGATTTACTTACGCGGGTATCGGTCGCTGACCTGGACGCCGCCGCCTACCAGTGCGGCGGCTTCTGATCGGCCAGCGGGACGGAGCCACCTGAGTCGAATTCCCGCTCGGCTTCGCGCTCCATCAGCATCTGGACACGGCGGGTCAGCACGGCAATCTCGCGTTCCTGCCGCGCGACGATATCGGACAACTCTGAAACCGTCCGGTCGAGATGGGCGATCTTTTCCTCAAGCGGCGCTGTCGTGTCGTCGGTCATGGCTGGCTCCCGCAATTTCCTCGGCTCTGCTGGTGTAACCCTATTGCACGGCTTGCGCACCCTCCAAAACCCTGTTTCGCTTGCCTTGCCCCCTGCCCCCGCATCCGCTAGACGAGCGACGAAACCGACCACGGCGGAGGCCCCAATGGCCAAGAAAGAAAAGAAGCAGCCCCGGCCCAAGGCCGAAACGCCAAAGGGCTTTCGCGACTATTTCGGCACGGAAGTGACCGAGCGCAAAGCCATGCTCGACCGCATCGCCGAGGTCTATCATCTATACGGGTTCGAAGCGTTGGAAAGCTCCGCCGTGGAAACGGTGGAAGCCCTTGGGAAATTCCTGCCCGATGTCGACCGCCCGAACGAAGGCGTGTTCGCGTGGCAGGAAGAAGACAAGGACTGGCTGGCGCTGCGCTACGACCTGACCGCGCCGCTGGCACGGGTTTACGCGCAGTTCCGCAATGATCTGCCGACACCCTATCGCCGTTACGCGATGGGACCGGTCTGGCGCAATGAAAAGCCAGGTCCGGGCCGGTTCCGCCAGTTCTACCAGTGCGATGCTGACACCGTCGGTGCGCCGTCCGTCGCGGCGGATGCCGAGATCTGCGCGATGCTGTCGGATACGCTGGAAGCCGTGGGCATTCCGCGCGGCGACTACATCGTTCGCGTGAACAACCGCAAGGTGCTGAACGGGGTGCTCGAACTGATGGAAGCGCATAAACAGCCGAGTTGGGCAGAGGGTGCCACCAATAACGAGATTCGCGGGTTCGATGTTGAGGACGCCGTTCTGCGCACCATGGACAAATTTGACAAGGTCGGTGCTGAAGGCGTGCGTCAACTGCTTGGCGAGGGCCGTTTAGACGAATCTGGTGCATTCATCAAAGGGGTTGGTCTCTATGAGGATCAGATTGATGCAGTAGTGGGCTTTCTTACTTCGCGCGCCGAGACCAACGAAAAGACGCTAGAAAATCTAAATCAGCTTGTAGCGGGACGCACTGAAACCGGAATGATCGGCGTTCGAGAGTTGCGAGAAATTCGCGATCTGCTTGCCGCTCAAGGGTATGAGGGCGACCGGATCGTCATCGACCCCTCCGTCGTGCGCGGGCTGGGCTATTACACCGGGCCTGTCTTCGAGGCGGAGCTGACCTTCGAGATCACCGATGAAAAGGGCCGCCCACGTCAATTCGGCTCCGTCGCAGGTGGCGGTCGCTATGACGACCTGGTCAAACGCTTCACGGGCCAATCCGTGCCTGCCACCGGCGTCTCCATCGGCGTCGACCGGCTGCTGGCCGCGTTGCGCGCCAAGGGCCGCATCGACGCGGCATCGCAGGGACCGGTCGTTGTCACGGTCATGGACCGCGACCGCATGGCCGACTACCAGTCTATGGTCGGCGAATTGCGCGCTGCCGGTATCCGGGCCGAAGTGTATCTGGGCAACCCGAAAAACTTCGGCAACCAGTTGAAATACGCGGACAAGCGGCAATCCCCGGTGGCTGTCATCCAGGGCGGTGATGAAGCAGAACGCGGCGTCGTTCAGATCAAGGACCTGATCCTTGGCGCGAAGATCGCGGAAGACGCGAGCCTTGAGGAATGGAAATCCCAACCCGCGCAACGTGAAATCTCGCGCGCCAATCTGGTTACCGAGGTCCGCAAGATGCTGGAGCAATCCAGATGATGCTGCCCCCTGCTGCCGTAAGGGCCGAGGCAGCGCGCCTGCGTGCCTATTTCGAAGGCACCGGCGCGGTCGCGGTCGAAGCACCGATCCTGCTGCCCGCCGACACGCTTCTGGATCTCTACGGGGAAGACATTCGCGGGCGCGCCTATGTGACCCACGACCCGCTGCGCGGCGAAATGATGCTGCGTCCGGACTTCACGGTTCCCGTAGTATCCGAGCATATGACCAACGGGGCCGAACCTGCACGCTATACCTATGCCGGCGAGGTCTTTCGCAAACAGGAAATCGATCCCGAACGGCCCAGCGAATACTTGCAGGTCGGGTTGGAAATCTTTGATGGCACCGACCCCGCCCGCGCGGATGCAGAGGTCTTCACCCTGTTTCGCGACGTTCTGGACCCCTGTCATCTGCGCGCCGCGACAGGCGACATCGGCATCCTGACGGCGGCAGTACACGGGCTCACCACGTCCGATCCGCGCCGCGCCGCGCTACTACGCCATATCTGGCGTCCACGCCGTTTCCGCGCGCTTCTGGACCGCTTTGCCGGACGCGGAAAGCTGTCCAGCCACAGGGCTGAATTGCTGGCCCGATTGAGTGCAGGGCACGATCCATTGTCAGACGGAACGCCACTCGTCGGGCTGCGTGGCGAAGATGAGATCCGCCAGCGCCTGACACTTCTGCGTGCCGATGCAGCGGAGGCCAACCTACCTGCGGCAGAAGTCGAACTGTTGGATGAAATCCTCGGCCTGAAAGACAAGGCACCGGTGGTTCTGGAAAACCTGCGAGATCTCGCGGTGGACATGCCCGCGCTTGCCGATGCCGTGCAGCGGCTGGAGGCACGGCTTGACGCCATGTCAGCCCGTGGCATCAATGTCGGAGATCTGGACTTCGAAGCAAGCTTTGGCCGCACGACGCTGGAATATTATGATGGCTTCGTCTTCGGCTTTTATTCGGTAACTCGACCGGACCTGCCACCTGTGGCGACTGGCGGGCGCTACGACGCTCTGACACGCGTTTTGGGCGGTGGGCGATCTATTCCGGCAGTCGGCGGCGTGATACGCCCGGAAATGCTTCTGACACTTGGCTGCTCGGGAGACGTAAAATGACCCTGAAGCTCGGTGTGCCGTCCAAAGGGCGGCTGATGGAAAAGACTTTCGACTGGTTCAGTGCGCGTGGCATTACGCTAAGCCGCACCGGGTCTGACCGCGAGTATTCCGGACGCGTCGAGGGCATGGACGGCGTTGACCTGGTGCTGCTGTCCGCAGGTGAGATTCCACGCGAACTGGCCACCGGGCGCATCCACCTTGGCGTGACCGGATCGGATTTGGTGCGCGACAAACTGGCGGTCTGGGACAGTCAGGTTGCCGAAGTCGAACATCTGGGCTTCGGCCATGCCGACCTTATCATCGCTGTGCCCAAATGCTGGGTCGATGTGGATACGCTGTCGGACCTTGATTCGGTAGCGGCGGCTTTCCGGCGTGAGCATGGTTTCCGACTGCGGATCGCCACGAAGTACCACCGGCTGGTGCGTGAATTTCTGAAGCAGGAAGGTGTGGCCGACTACCAGTTGGTGGACAGTCAAGGCGCGACCGAAGGTACGGTCAAGAACCTCGCGGCAGAAGCGATCGCCGATATTACCTCGACCGGTGAAACATTGCGCGCGAACCACCTGAAGATCCTGTCGGACGGGGTGATCCATCGCAGTCAGGCGACACTGTTCAAATCGCGCAAGGCGGATTGGACCTCAGCGGATCGTGAGCGACTGGCGGATATGATGCGGATGATCGAGGCCGTTTGATCGGTCTCGATTTCGGCTGCTACCGGACACCGATTTCTGCAAGCGCGGCCTGCAAGTCAGGCGGTAGACGATCATCGCTTTCGCGGGTTGCGCGCAGATCGGCGGGACTGTCTTCGGGCTTCAGGTAGCGCCAGCCTTGAAACGGTCGGCGCGGGGCTGCTTCGGTCCGGATGATGTCCGGATCGAACACGATTCCGCAACGCGCAATGCCATCGGCACCGACCACCTCGTCCAGCCGCAGGACGCGTTGGCGCGCGAGAATGAAGCCTTTGAACACCCAATAGAGCGAGCCGCCGTTGAGCAGCTCTTTCGAGCGTTTGGGCCACATGCGGGTCACATGACGTGGCTGATGGTCCGGGTCCGCGGCCACACGTTCCTTCTGCCAGAATTCGAGATCCTCGACTCGCTCTGCTCCCACGCAAAGCTTCACAAGATTTATGTGGTCAGCCACGGTCACCCCTCATCATCTAGCCTAAAATAAAGGGCTGACGGGGATTCGCAAGGTGATCTGCGCAACGAAAAAGCCCCGCCGGGAGCGGGGCTTCGTATCCAGAACCAGTATGGGCCTGGCTTATTCTTCAGCAGCTTCCTCAGCAGCAACACGTGCCTTGTCAGCGGCACCTTTGGCGTCGACGTCGCGATCGACGAATTCGATGATCGCCATCGGAGCCATGTCGCCATAGCGGAAACCTGCTTTCAGGACACGGACATAGCCGCCCTGACGATCCTTGTAGCGCGGGCCGAGAACGTCAAACAATTTGGCAACGTATTCGTCCTGCTTGAGCTGGGACGCGGCCTGGCGACGGGCGTGCAGATCCCCGCGCTTGCCAAGAGTGACCAGCTTTTCGATCACGCGGCGAAGCTCTTTGGCTTTGGGCAGCGTGGTCTTGATTTGCTCGTGCTCGATGAGCGAGCCAGCCATGTTCGCAAACAGGGCCTTACGGTGTTCGTGGGTACGGTTCAGTCGGCGGTAGCCGCGAGCGTGACGCATTTTTTCAATCCTTCAGCTTGTGCTTTGTCTGGCATCCCATGCGTGCGGGACACTCTCCTTGGGGCGGAACTGCCCGTATTTTCCCGGCCTTGATACCGGCATTTTTGCTGTGCACCGCGCGTACACCAAACGTACACCGCATGTACAGCATAACGTCGCGGGCAGGTCCTCCCCGCCCGCGACATAACTCTTAGAACTGGTCTTCGAATTTCTTCGCCAGTTCTTCGATGTTCTCTGGCGGCCAGTCTTCCACATCCATGCCGAGATGCAGACCCATGCCCGAGAGCACTTCCTTGATCTCGTTCAGCGACTTGCGGCCGAAGTTCGGGGTGCGCAGCATCTCGGCTTCGGTTTTCTGGATCAGGTCGCCGATATAGACGATGTTGTCGTTCTTCAGGCAGTTTGCCGAACGGACGGACAGTTCCAGCTCGTCCACCTTTTTCAGCAGCAGCGGGTTGAACTCCAGACCATCGTCTTCGGAATCACGGCCGGCGGGTTCTGGTTCGTCGAAGTTGACGAAGATCTGAAGCTGATCCTGAAGGATGCGCGCAGCATAGGCCACTGCATCTTCGGGCGTGACGGAACCGTCAGTGTCCAGTTTCAACGTCAGCTTGTCGTAGTCGAGAACCTGACCTTCGCGGGTCGGCTGAACGTCGTAGCTGACCTTGCGAACCGGCGAATAGATCGCATCGACCGGGATCAGGCCGATAGGCGCATCGTCCGGGCGATTCTTGTCGGCCGCGACATAGCCTTTGCCGGTGTTGACGGTCAGTTCCATGAACAGATCGGCGCCATCGTCAAGGTGACAGATGACATGGTCCTTGTTCAGAACCTCGACGCCAGCGGTTTCGGCAATGTCACCGGCGGTGACGATGGCCGGACCTTGAGCCGAGACGGAAACCCGCTTGGTGCCTTCGGCATCCATGCGGATTGCAACGCCCTTGAGGTTCAGGACGATGTCGGTGACGTCTTCGCGCACGCCCGCAACGGAGGAAAACTCGTGCAGGACGTTGTCGATCTTGACGCTTGTGATCGCTGCGCCTTGCAGCGACGACATCAGGACGCGGCGCAGCGCGTTGCCGAGCGTCAGGCCGAAGCCACGCTCCAGAGGTTCGGCGACAACCGTCGCCTGACGCGCGGGTTCATTGCCCGGCTTTACTTCAAGCTGCGTCGGCTTGATAAGTTCTTGCCAATTCTTTTGGATCATGCGTGTCGCCTCCATGCCAGTTTCCGATCCATGTCCAACACCGGAAACACCCGAGGAAAAATGACGAAACGGACCGCACCCGACGGGGCACGGTCCGGTAGTAAATTCAATAGATCAGACGCGGCGGCGCTTCGGAGGGCGGCAGCCGTTATGTGCGATCGGGGTCACGTCACGGATTGCCGTGATGTTGAAACCGACAGCAGCCAGAGCGCGCAGCGCGCTTTCACGGCCGGAACCCGGGCCTTGCACTTCGACTTCCAGCGTCTTCACGCCGTGATCCTGCGCTTTGCGACCCGCATCTTCCGCAGCCATCTGAGCCGCATAAGGGGTCGATTTGCGCGAACCCTTGAAGCCCATAGTGCCAGCGGACGACCAGGAGATCGCGTTGCCCTGAACGTCGGAGATCAGGATCTTCGTATTGTTGAACGAGCTGTTCACATGCGCCACACCGGCGGCAATGTTCTTACGTTCCTTGCGCTTTGCGCGAACCTTATCACGTGCCATCTATCCTGCCCCCTACTTCTTCTTGCCAGCAATGGCTTTTGCCGGGCCCTTGCGGGTACGGGCGTTGGTGTGGGTCCGCTGACCACGCACCGGCAGGTTACGACGATGGCGCAGACCGCGGTAGCAGCCCAGATCCATCAGACGCTTGATGTTCATCTGGCGTTCACGACGCAGGTCACCTTCAACGGTGACGTTGGCGTCGATGTGCTCGCGCATCGCCAGTACTTCGGAATCGCTCAGTTCGTTAACGCGACGGGCCGCGTCAATACCAACGGCTTCGCAGATACTGTTCGCAACCGACGGCCCGATGCCGTGGATATAGGTCAGAGCGATAGGGACCCGTTTGTGGGTCGGAATGTTTACACCGGCAATACGTGCCACGTGATTTATCCTTTCGTTGCGGTTCCGTAATCCCAGAACCTTTTTTCACAACACGGAACCGGCGCGTCCGGCCCGCATCGGTTTGATAAGCGGCTTGGCGTGCGGCCATGCCGCGCGTGTCAACCCGATTCTCAGAAGAAACAGGTCTCTACGAGGATTCTGGCCGACGGTCAAGGCTATATTCACACAGCCTTAACCCTTTGAATTCAGAGATCAAGCACCGTGTCGATGCTGGCGGCAACAGTTTCGATATCGGCGAGGCCGTTAATCGATTCCAAACCCGTAGTCGCGTAGTAGTAACCCAGCAGAGGCGAGGTCTGTTTGTAATAGGCCATCAGGCGGGTTTTCAGGCTTTCCGGATTGTCATCCGGGCGACGCACCAGGTTTGCGCTGCCGCAATTGTCGCACTTGCCTTCAACCTGCGTCGGCGTGGTCTTATCGTGATACATCGTGCCGCAGTCGGCACAGGTGTAGCGGCCCGAGATACGGTCGACGAGCGCTTCGTCATTGACCTTGATCTCGATCACGGCGTCGAGCTTCTGACCCAGCTTTTCAAGCGAAGCGTTCAGCGCATCCGCTTGCGCCAGCGTGCGCGGGAAACCGTCGAAGATGTAACCCGCATCGGGGTTCCGCGTCAGTTGCTCCTCGATCAGGCCGATAACGATCTCATCGGTGACCAGTTCGCCTGCGTCCATGATGCGTGCAACTTCGTTGCCAAGTTCGGTCCCGGATTTACGCGCCGCACGGAGCATGTCGCCGGTGGACAGTTGAACCATCCCTCTCTTTTCGACGAGCCGTTTGGCCTGGGTTCCTTTACCAGCGCCCGGTGGGCCGAGGAGGATGATATTCATCTACGAGCTGTCCCTTTCTTGCCGCGCTTTTTGCCGCGCAGTTGCGATTTCTCGATCAGGCCTTCGTATTGATGCGCAAGCAGATGCGACTGGACCTGTTGGATGGTGTCCATCGTGACCGATACGACGATCAGCACGGAAGTGCCCCCGAAGTAGAACGGAATGGCCAGTTGCGAGCGCAGGATTTCCGGCAGCAGACAAACCAGCGTCAGGTAACCTGCACCCAGAACGAGCACGCGGTTAACCACGTATTCCAGATAGTCCTGCGTCCGCTTGCCGGGCCGGATACCCGGAACAAAACCGTTCTGATTTTTCAGGTTGTCGGCCACGTCGTCCACCTTGAAGGCAACGTTATGCGTGTAGAAATAGGCGAAGAAGATGATCATCGCCGCGAAGAACAGCAGGTAAAGCGGCTGACCGGGCCCGAAATAGGCGAGGATCGTCGACATTACCGCGCCGGTCTGATTGCCCGAAAACGTCGAGATCGTCGTCGGCAGCAACAGCAGCGACGAGGCGAAGATCGCAGGAATAACACCGGCAGGGTTCACCTTGATCGGCAGGTGCGAGGTGCCGCCATCATACATCTTCATGCCGACCTGGCGACGCGGATACTGGATGTGGATCTTGCGCAAGGCCCGCTCCATGAACACCACGAACGCGATGGTCACCGCCACCATGACCAGCACGCCGATGATAACGGCGGGGCTGATGGCACCAGAGCGGCCCGAGGCGAAGAACTGCGCCAAGGCGGCGGGAACTTCGGCGATGATACCCACGAAGATGATCAGCGAGATACCGTTGCCGATGCCACGCTGGGTGATCTGTTCGCCCAGCCACATCAGGAACATCGTACCGCCCACCAGCGTTATGACGCAGGAAATACGGAAGAACCAGCCCGGGTCGGTCACCAGCCCGCCCGATTCGAGGCTCACCGCCAGACCATAGGCTTGGAACGTCGCCAGCAGCACCGTACCGTAGCGGGTGTACTGGTTCATTTTCTTGCGGCCCTGCTCGCCTTCTTTCTTCAGCTGTTGCAGAGGCGCCCACATCGCACCCAGAAGCTGGATGATGATCGAGGCCGAAATATAGGGCATGATGCCGAGGGCGAATATGCCCATCCGGCTGATCGCACCGCCCGTGAACATGTTCAGAACGCCGCCGATACCGGTCGCCGCCTGATCCATAAACGCCCGCAATTCGCCGCCATCGATCCCCGGCACCGGAATATAGGTGCCCAGGCGATAGACGCAGAGAAGTGCGAGGGTGAATAAGATCCGCTGCCGCAGCTCGGTCGCCCTGCCGAAGGCGCCCCAGCTCATGTTTGCGGCCATTTGTTCAGCTGCAGATGCCATACCCTGTCTCTTTCATGGATACGCCGCCGAACCGGGGTTCCCGGTCGGCGGCGCTGGAAAACCTATCATGGGTGTAAGCGGCAATGGCGCCGCTCACAACCTATTACTCTGCCGCCGTGGCGGAAGTCACGGTCAGCGAACCGCCGGCTTTCTCGACCGCGTCGACCGCGGATTTGGAAGCGCCGGTCACGGTCAGGTTGACCTTTGCGGACAATTCGCCCTTGGCGAGGATGCGGACACCATCCAGCTTGCGGCGCACCAGACCGGATGCGACCAGCGCGTCCTCGTCGATGGCATTGCCTGCGTCGAGCTTGCCAGCGTCAACGAATTTCTGGATCAGGCCCAGGTTCACCACGGCGAACTGCTTGCGATTCGGCTTGTTGAAGCCACGCTTCGGCAGACGCTGGTAGAGCGGCATCTGGCCGCCTTCGAAGCCCTTGATCGCTACACCCGAACGGGACTTCTGACCCTTGATACCACGGCCAGCCGTTTTACCTTTGCCCGAACCCGGACCACGGCCAACGCGCATGCGTTTCTTGGTGGCACCCGGATTGTCGCGGAGTTCGTTAAGTTTCATGTCGCTTCTCCTTTGCCGGATGCGGCCCCCAGCGACGGGAGCGGCCGAACACGGCGTCTATGAAATAAGATGCCCCGAAGGGCGACAGGCCCCGGATTGCTCCGGAGCCCAACGAGCGAGACTTAGCCGCGCTCTTCGATGATTTCAACCAGATGCGGGATCGAATTGACCATGCCGCGGACGGAAGGTGTGTCTTCCAGTTCACGGGTCTTGTGCATCTTGTTGAGGCCCAGGCCGATCAGCGTCTGGCGCTGCTTTTCCGGGCGACGGATCGGAGAACCGATCTGCTTAACTACGATGGTTTTCGCCATTGTTCAGTCTCCTCAGGCTTCAGCCGCTTCCGAAGCTTTCGCTTCGGCCGGAGCTTCGTCACGCTTCGGAAGAATGTCGGCCACCTTCTTGCCGCGACGCTGCGCGACCATACGGGGGCTGGCTTCTTTCGTCAGACCGTCGATCGTTGCGCGGATCATGTTGTACGGGTTCTGCGACCCGTTGGATTTCGCAACAACGTCCTGAACACCGAGCATCTCGAACACGGCACGCATCGGACCACCGGCGATGATACCGGTACCTTGCGGTGCTGCGCGCATGATGACCTTACCAGCGCCCCAACGACCTTCGATGTCGTGGTGCAGGGTGCGGCCTTCGCGCAGAGGAACACGGACCAGCTTGCGCTTGGCTTGTTCGGTTGCCTTGCGGATCGCCTCGGGAACCTCTTTGGCCTTACCTTTGCCGAAGCCGACACGGCCCTTCTGGTCGCCCACAACCACGAGAGCAGCAAAGCCGAAACGCTTACCACCTTTCACGGTTTTCGAGACGCGGTTGATCGCGACGAGGCGATCAGCAAATTCCGGGGTTTCATCGCGGTCGCGACGGTTGCCCCGGCGGTTATCACGTTCTGCCATACGGCATTCCTTTCACATGGGCGCCAGCCAAAGCCGGTCACCAAGTTTGTTCAACCCAAGTGAGGCCCACGCAAACAGCGCGCCTCCCGGATCATCGGGGCGGCCCGGAGGCCACCCGCAAAATCAGAACTTCAGACCGCCTTCACGCGCAGCGTCGGCCAGAGCCTTCACCTTGCCGTGGAAAAGGAAGCCGCCACGGTCGAAGTAAACGTCTTCGACACCTTTGGCCTTGGCACGCTCGGCGATTGCCGAACCGACCTTGGCCGCTGCTTCGACGTTGTTCTTGCCGACAACACCCAGATCCTTCTCCAAAGTGGAGGCGGAAACGAGCGTGACGCCGTTTACATCGTCGATCAGCTGGGCGCTGATGTTCTTGTTGGAGCGGTGAACCGACAGACGCACGCGCCCGTTGGCTTCTTTCCGCAGCTTGTTCCGAACGCGCAAGCGGCGCTTCAGAAACAGTTCTCGTTTGCTGTTTGCCATTTTGCGAGTCCTTACTTCTTCTTGCCTTCCTTGCGGAAGATGTACTCGTCTTTGTACTTGATGCCTTTGCCTTTATAGGGCTCGGGCGCACGCCATTCGCGGATGTTAGCCGCAACCTGGCCGACGAGTTGCTGGTCGGAACCTTCCACAACGATTTCGGTCTGCTTCGGGCAGGTGACAGTGACCCCGGCCGGAACTTCGAAATCAACATCGTGGCTGTAGCCGAGCGCCAGCTTCAGGGTGTTGCCCTGCATCTGAGCACGGTAACCAACACCGTTGATTTCCAGTTCTTTCTTGAAGCCATCCGTCACGCCCTGAACGAGGTTGGCCACCATCGAGCGGCTCATACCCCATTGCTGGCGTGCCCGCTTGGACATGCCGCGCGGCGTAACCGACACGGAATTGTCTTCAACGGTGATGTTCACGTCGTCGGTCGCGGTGAAGCTGCGGGTGCCTTTCGGACCTTTGACTTCGATCATCTGACCGGACACGGAAGCGCTTACACCCGAGGGCAGCTCAACCGCTTTCTTGCCAATACGAGACATTTCCGGACCTCCTTAGAATACGGTGCAGAGCACTTCGCCGCCAACATTGGCAGAACGTGCAGCTGCATCCGACATCACGCCCTTGGACGTGGAGACGATGGAAACACCCAGGCCCTGACGTACGGACGGCAGGTCTTGGGAGCCGGCGTAAACGCGACGACCGGGGGTCGAGACGCGCTGAAGCTCACGGATAACCGGAGTGCCGTCGAAGTATTTGAGGCTGATTTCCAGCGCCGGATGACCATTGGTATCCGTCGTCTTTTCATAGCCCCGAATGTAGCCTTCGTCGGCCAGCACATCGAGAACCCAGGCGCGAAGCTTCGACGCCGGAGTGTTTACGGTGGACTTACCACGCATCTGCGCATTGCGGATACGGGTGAGCATATCGCCGAGAGGATCGTTCATTTTATACCCTCCTTACCAGCTCGATTTCACCAAGCCGGGGACTTGGCCATTCGAGCCCAGTTCCCGCAGCATGATCCGCGATACTTTCAGCTTGCGATAATACGCATGCGGACGGCCCGTCAGCTGGCAGCGGTTGTGCAGCCGGGTGGGCGACGAGTTGCGCGGCAGTTTCGCCAGCTTCAGGCGCGCCTTGAAGCGCTCTTCCATCGGCAGGTTTTCATCGTTCGCGATTTCTTTCAGCGCGGCACGCTTGGCGGCAAATTTTTCCACCAGCTCCTGACGCTTCTTTTCGCGTTCGACCATTGCTTTCTTAGCCATGTATCTAACTCTCCCGCGGCTTAGCTGTTGAACGGCATGTTGAAATGCTTCAACAGCGCCTTGGCCTCTGCATCCGACTTGGCAGTCGTGCAGATGATGATGTCCATGCCCCAGACCTCGTCGACTTTGTCGAACTCGATCTCAGGGAACACGATGTGCTCTTTCAGGCCCATGGCGTAGTTGCCACGGCCGTCGAAGCTTTTGCCGGACACGCCGCGGAAGTCGCGGATACGTGGCATGGCAATCGTGATGAGACGGTCAAGGAATTCATACATGCGGTCGCCACGCAGAGTGACTTTCGCACCCATCGGCATGTCTTCGCGAACGCGGAAGCCAGCGATGGATTTCTTGGCAGTCGTAACCAGAGCCTTCTGGCCGGCGATAGCGGTCAGGTCTTCCTGGGCCGATTTGGCTTTCTTGGAATCCTTCACGGCTTCAGCACCGCAGCCGATGTTCAGCACGATCTTGTCGAGCTTGGGGGTCTGCATCTCGTTGGTGTACGAGAATTCTTCCTTCAGCGCGGCGCGAATCTTTTCGCGGTACTCGGTGCGAAGACGCGGGGTATAGTTTGCAGCGTCGAGCATCAGACAGTCTCCCCGGTGGTCTTGGCGAAGCGGACCTTCTTGCCGTCTTCCTCACGGAAGCCGACGCGGGTTGCTTTGCCGTTGCTGTCCAGCAGCGCCAGGTTCGACAGATCCAGCGGCATTGTCGTAGGAACACGGCCACCACGGCTGGTCTGGGACTGCTTGGTGTGACGGATCGCGACGTTCACACCATCGACGACGGCCTTGCCGGCCTTCGGATCGACGGAGGTGATTTCGCCTTGCTTGCCTTTGTCTTTACCGGCGAGCACGACGACCTTGTCGCCTTTACGGAGTTTCGCAGCCATCAGAGCACCTCCGGAGCAAGCGAGATGATCTTCATGAAATTCTTTGCACGCAGCTCACGAACAACCGGGCCGAAGATACGGGTACCAACGGGTTCGTTGTTGTTGTTCAGGATAACAGCAGCGTTGCGGTCGAAGCGGATGGCGGTGCCATCTTCACGACGGACTTCCTTGGCGGTGCGAACGACGACGGCTTTACGCACGTCACCTTTCTTCACACGGCCACGCGGAATGGCTTCCTTGACCGACACCACGATGATGTCGCCCACGGAAGCGTATTTCCGCTTGGAACCGCCGAGGACCTTGATGCACTGAACCCGGCGAGCGCCGGAGTTGTCAGCGACATCCAGATTGGTCTGCATCTGGATCATAGGGTTTCTCCCGACCTTTGGGGGGACCTACCTGTCCGTTTCCCCAGGGTTTCGTTCATGCCAAAAGGCAGCGACCTTAAGCGGTCACCACCTCCCAGCGCTTGGTTTTCGAGCGAGGCGCACATTCGATGATACGAACGCTATCGCCTTCCTTGAAAGTGTTCTGCTCGTCATGAGCACGGTATTTCTTCGATTTCCGGATCGTCTTTTTCAGAACCGGGTGCGTGAAGCGGCGCTCGACCGAAACGGTGACGGTCTGGTCGTTCTTGGCGCTCGTCACGGTGCCTTGCAGGATGCGTTTGGGCATGTGCGTGCTCCTTAGTTAGCCGCCGCTTCAGCGGCTTTTTCGTTCAGAATGGTCGCAACGCGGGCTGCATCGCGACGAACAACGCGCATGCGCGCAGTGTTTTCCAACTGGCCGGTGGCCTGCTGGAAGCGCAGGTTGAACTGCTCTTTCTTGAGGCTCGCCAGCTCATCACGAAGCTGGTCGGGCGTCTTGTCACGTAGTTCCTTGGCGTCCATCGCCTTTTCCTTTGCAACATCACGGGAGAGCCGCGTCTGGCGCGTCACCCTGATTCCCGTGGAGTAGGTGAATGAGGGGGCCGTATACCCATCTGGCAGGCATGTGGCAAGCAGATTCCTTAACCGCAAGGGTTTGGGGGGAGTTACGGAGCGTCATGAATAACGAATGGCGGCGCGAGTGTCCGTCAGTTCGGCACTTCTACGAAACCGCGACGGTGGCTATGCGGGACGAAGCTGTCGTTCGCAAACTCGGTTGCGGCCTAGACGGTTTCCAGGAGTTCGATACGGTTCCCAAACGGATCATCGACGTAGATCCTGCGGATCTTGGGCAGATCGACGTCACGATGATATCCAAGCCCCATGTCCGTTAGGTGTTTTACGGCGCGCTCCAGTTCGGCGACTTCAAAAGCAGGGTGGGCCTTCTTCGCTGGTGCAAATGGCTCTTCCACGCCAAGGTGGACTTCCACTCCGGATTGGCTGAGCCAGACTCCGCCCCTGGCTCGCAAGCACGCAGGCTTTTTGACTTCGTCGAAACCCAAGACCCCTATGTAGAATGCCCGTGCTTGGTCTTCGCCACCCTTGGGCATTGCTAGCTGGACATGGTGCATCGCTTTGATCATGTGCTCCTCACTTTGTATGCTAGTGTATACATTTAGGACTTCTTAAAACTATGACAAGGTCTAGTTCGGGCTCAAACCGCCACTCGCCAACCGGGTCGAAACACAAAAGCCCCGCCAGCTTTCGCTAACGGGGCTTTGTCATGTCTTGCGGGATAACCCCGCGACTGATTACCAGTCTTCGCGAACGACGACGCGGGTTTTGATCGGCAGCTTCATCGCGGCGAGGCGCAGGGCCTCTTTCGCGACTTCGTCCGATACACCGTCCAGTTCGAACATGATCCGGCCCGGCTTCACCTTGGCTGCCCAGAAATCGACGGAGCCTTTACCTTTACCCATACGGACTTCGGTCGGCTTCGACGTGACAGGCACATCGGGGAAGATGCGGATCCACACACGGCCCTGACGCTTCATGTGACGCGTCATTGCACGACGTGCAGCTTCGATCTGACGCGCGGTAACCCGCTCGGGTTGCGTTGCTTTCAGACCGTAGTGACCAAAGGCGAGGTCGGAACCACCCTTTGCTTCACCGTGGATACGGCCCTTGTGCTGTTTGCGGTATTTTGTACGCTTTGGTTGCAGCATCTGATTATCTCCTTAGCGGCGGCCGCCAGCGCCACGAGGCGCGGGACCGTCCTGGAGTTCCTGGGCTTTGCGATCACGAGCCGATGGATCGTGCTCCATGATCTCACCCTTGAAGATCCAGACCTTGATGCCGATGATGCCGTAGGGCGTTTCGGCTTCGACGTTTGCGTAATCGATATCGGCACGCAGCGTGTGCAGCGGAACGCGACCTTCACGGTACCATTCGGTACGCGCGATTTCCGCACCACCAAGACGACCGGCGACGTTCACGCGGATACCCAGTGCACCCATGCGCATCGCGTTCTGAACCGCACGCTTCATGGCGCGGCGGAAGGAGACACGACGCTCAAGCTGCTGAGCGATGGATTCACCAACGAGGGCGGCGTCCAGCTCGGGCTTGCGTACTTCGACGATGTTCAGGTGCAGTTCGCTGTCGGTGATCTTGGCGATTTTCTTGCGCAGCGTCTCGATGTCCGCGCCTTTCTTGCCGATGATCACACCCGGACGTGCTGTGTGGATCGTGACGCGGCACTTCTTGTGCGGGCGCTCGATGATCACACGGCTGATGCCGGCTTGCTTGCACTCTTTCTGGATGAACTCACGGATCTTGACGTCTTCCAGAAGAAGATCGCCGAAATCCTTCGTATCGGCATACCAGCGGCTGTCCCAGGTGCGGTTCACCTGCAGGCGCATGCCGATCGGATTAACCTTCTGACCCATTAGGCTTGCTCCTCGACTTGACGCACCTTGATGGTGAGCTCAGAGAACGGCTTGATGATGCGGCCGTAACGGCCACGTGCACGCGGGCGACCGCGCTTCATCGTCAGGTTCTTGCCGACATAGGCTTCCGCCACGATCAGCTCGTCAACATCCAGGTTGTGGTTGTTTTCGGCGTTCGCAATGGCCGACTGAAGGCATTTCTTCACGTCGTCCGAGATCCGCTTCTTGGAGAAAGTCAGGTCGGACAGAGCCTTGTCGACTTTCTTGCCACGGATCATGGCGGCAACCAGGTTCAGTTTCTGCGGGCTGGTGCGAAGCATGCGGGCTTTCGCCATTGCTTCGTTTTCAGCCACGCGGCGGGGGTTCTTTTCCTTGCCCATGACTTACTTCCGTTTCGCTTTTTTGTCAGCCGCATGACCGTAATAGGTACGGGTCGGAGAATATTCACCGAACTTCTGGCCAATCATGTCTTCGGTCACGTTGACCGGGATATGCTTCTGGCCGTTATAGACGCCAAACGTCAGACCCACGAACTGGGGCAGGATCGTCGAGCGGCGCGACCAGATCTTGATAACTTCGTTCTTGCCCGACTCGCGGGTCTTCTCGGCCTTCTTCAGCACATAGCTGTCGACAAAAGGCCCTTTCCAGACTGAGCGTGCCATGTCTTAGCGGCCCTTCTTCTTGGCGTGACGCGAACGCAGGATAAGCTTCTGCGACGCCTTGTTCGTGTCGCGGGTGCGCGCACCTTTCGTCGGCTTACCCCAAGGCGTAACCGGGTGACGACCACCGGACGTACGGCCTTCACCACCACCGTGCGGGTGATCGATCGGGTTCATCACGACACCACGGACGGACGGACGCTTGCCATAGTGGCGGTTACGACCGGCTTTGCCGAGGTTCTGGTTCGAGTTGTCAGGGTTCGACACGGCACCGATGGTGGCCATGCATTCCTGACGGACCAGACGCAGCTCGCCCGAGGAAAGGCGGATCTGGGCGTAGCCACCGTCACGACCAACGAACTGGGCGTAGGTGCCAGCTGCGCGTGCGATCTGACCGCCCTTGCCCGGCTTCAGCTCGATGTTGTGGACGATCGTACCGATCGGCATGCCGGAGAACGGCATTGCGTTGCCCGGCTTGATGTCGACCTTCTCGCCGGCAACGATCTTGTCGCCGATGGCCAGACGTTGCGGTGCAAGGATGTAAGCCTGCTCGCCATCTTCGTACTGGATCAGGGCGATGAACGCGGTGCGGTTCGGATCGTATTCGATCCGAGCGACAACAGCGGACATGTCGTGCTTGGTACGTTTGAAATCAACGATGCGGTAGAGACGCTTTGCGCCACCGCCGCGACGACGCGATGTGATCCGTCCGGTGTTGTTCCGGCCGCCCGACTTGGTCAGACCCTCGGTGAGAGCCTTGACAGGGCGCCCTTTCCAGAGCTCCGAACGGTCGATCAGAACCAGCCCGCGCTGGCCAGGCGTCGTCGGTTTATACGACTTGAGTGCCATTCTTTCTGTCTTCCGTTGCTAGGATGCGGGAAAATCCCGCGAATTCATAGAAAAGATCACGGCCCCGGAGGAATCCGGGGCCGTAAGATTGCGCGGACCTATCAGAGGCCCGTGGTGACGTCAATCGTGTTGCCCTCTTCGAGCGTCACATAAGCCTTCTTGACGTCTTTGCGCTTGCCCATCAGGCCGCGGAACCGCTTGGTCTTGCCTTTGGTGATGGTCGTGTTGACGGCCTTCACCTTGACGTTGAACAGCGCTTCGACCGCTTCCTTGATCTGCGGTTTGTTCGCATCCGGCGCCACTTCGAAAACAACGGCGTTGGCTTCAGATGCCAGCGTGGCTTTCTCGGTGATGACCGGCTTGCGGATCACATCGTAGTGTTCTGCTTTCGCGCTCATTTCAGTCGAGCCTCCAGAGCTTCGACACCCGCCTTCGTGATCACGAGCGTATCACGCTTGAGGATGTCATAAACATTGGCACCGACCGATGGCAGCACGTCCAGACCGTCGATGTTGGCAGCCGCACGGGCGAAGTTTTCATTCACCGATGCGCCATCAATCACCAGCGCGCGTTTCCAGCCCAGGTTCTTGACCGCTTTGGCCAGCGTTCCGGTTTTGGCGTCGGCCAGGCTGGCCTCGTCCAGAACAACCAGATTACCGGTCGCAGCCTTGGAGCTGAGCGCGTGCTTCAGGCCGAGCTTACGGAACTTCTTCGTAAGATCGTGGCCGTGGCTACGCGGGGTCGGGCCCTTATAGATACCACCCTTGCGGAAGATCGGCGCATTGCGGTCACCATGGCGTGCGCCGCCGGTGCCTTTCTGGCGATAGATCTTCTTGGTTGAGTAGCTGGTCTCGGACCGGGTCTTTACCTTGTGGGTACCGGCTTGCGCGTTGTTGCGCTGCCAGCGGACCACACGGTGCAGGATGTCGGCGCGCGGTTCCAGGCCGAAGATGTCTTCGCCCAGATCGACGCTGCCGGCGGTCGCACCGTCCAGTTTGATCACGTCGAGTTTCATTCGTCGCCTTCCTTCTTCTCGGCCTCGATTTCAGCCTCGGCCTCTTTCAGCGCGGCTTCCTCGGCGGCGGCGGCTTCTTCAGCTGCTGCTTTTGCGGCTGCTTCTTCCTCGGCTGCGGCCTGAGCGGCAGCTTCCTCGGCAAGACGCTTGGCTTCGTCAGCGGCAGACTTCAAAGCAGCGGGCAGAATGGCGTTGTCAGGGAACGGCTTCTTGACCGCATCCTTGATCGTCACCCAACCACCCTTGGAACCGGGAACGGCACCTTTGACCATGATCAGGCCACGGTCGGCATCGGTCTTGACAACCTGAAGGTTCTGCGTGGTGACACGGGCAGCGCCCATGTGACCAGCCATCTTCTTGCCTTTGAAGACCTTGCCCGGATCCTGACACTGGCCGGTGGAGCCATGCGAACGGTGGCTGATCGACACGCCGTGCGAGGCGCGCAGACCACCGAAGTTGTGCCGCTTCATTGCACCGGCAAAACCCTTACCGATCGAGGTGCCGGAAACGTCCACGAACTGACCTTCGAAATAATGGTCAGCCGTGATTTCTTCACCGACTTCGATCAGGTTTTCCGGAGCCACGCGGAATTCAGCGATCTTCCGCTTCGGCGCAACATTGGCCGCAGCGAAATGACCACGCATGGCCTGGCTGACGCGCTTCGCCTTCGCGGTACCGGCACCCAGCTGAACTGCGCTGTAGCCGTCGGTTTCCGATGTGCGTTTCGCGACAACCTGCAGGCTGTCGAGTTGAAGGACGGTCACCGGAACCTGGCGGCCATCTTCGAGGAAAAGGCGGGTCATCCCGACCTTTTTCGCGATTACTCCAGAGCGCAACATATCTGGTGCCCCCCTTAAACCTTGATCTCGACGTCAACGCCAGCAGCGAGGTCGAGCTTCATCAGCGCGTCCACGGTCTGCGGCGTCGGGTCGACGATGTCGAGCAAACGCTTGTGCGTGCGGATCTCGAACTGGTCGCGCGACTTCTTGTCGACGTGCGGACCACGCAGCACGGTGAATTTTTCAATCTTGTTCGGCAGCGGGATGGGCCCACGTACCTGCGCTCCGGTGCGCTTAGCGGTGTTGACGATCTCCTGGGTGCTGGCGTCCAGTACCCGATAGTCAAACGCCTTCAGCCGGATGCGAATATTTTGGCTTTGCATTCTGTCGCCTTTCGCGGCTTAGGAAACGAGAGGTGGAGCGCCCATCAGCGGGCGCCCCACATGCATTCCCGAAGGTCTTTGTTACTCGATGATTTTGCTGACGACGCCGGCGCCGACGGTGCGGCCGCCTTCGCGGATGGCGAAGCGCAGGCCGTTTTCCATCGCGATCGGGGCAATCAGTTCAACCGAGAACGAAACGTTGTCGCCCGGCATCACCATTTCCGTGCCCTCAGCCAGCGTCACCGTGCCGGTCACGTCCGTCGTGCGGAAGTAGAACTGCGGACGGTAGTTGGCGAAGAACGGCGTGTGGCGACCACCTTCATCCTTCGTCAGGATGTAGGCTTCGGCTTCGAACTTGGTGTGCGGCGTCACCGAACCCGGCTTACACAGAACCTGGCCACGCTCGACGCCTTCACGGTCGATACCACGCAGAAGCGCACCGATGTTGTCGCCGGCTTCACCGCGGTCAAGCAGCTTGCGGAACATCTCGACACCCGTGCAGGTCGTCTTCTTCGTGTCGCGGATACCGACGATTTCGATCTCGTCGCCAACGTTGATCACGCCACGCTCGACACGGCCGGTCACAACGGTGCCGCGACCGGAAATCGAGAACACGTCCTCGATCGGCATCAGGAACGGCTGGTCAACGGCACGCTCGGGCGTGTCGATGTAGTCATCAACAGCCGCCATCAGTTCGCGGATCTTGTTCTCGCCGATTTCCGGGTTGTTGCCTTCCATCGCCGCCAGAGCCGAACCCGCGATGATCGGAATATCGTCGCCCGGGTAGTCGTAGCTGGACAGAAGTTCACGAACTTCCATCTCGACCAGCTCAAGCAGCTCTTCGTCGTCAACCTGGTCAACCTTGTTCAGGAATACGACCATCTTCGGGATGCCAACCTGGCGGCCCAGAAGAATGTGTTCGCGCGTCTGCGGCATCGGGCCGTCTGCGGCGTTCACAACCAGAATCGCGCCGTCCATCTGCGCAGCACCCGTGATCATGTTCTTGACGTAGTCGGCGTGGCCGGGGCAGTCGACGTGTGCGTAGTGACGGTTGTCCGTCTCGTATTCCACGTGAGCCGTCGAGATCGTGATCCCGCGGGCTTTCTCTTCCGGCGCGCCGTCGATCTGGTCGTAAGCGCGGAAGTCCCCGAAGTATTTCGTGATCGCAGCAGTCAGCGTCGTCTTACCATGGTCAACATGGCCAATCGTGCCAATGTTCACGTGCGGCTTCGTACGCTCAAACTTTGCTTTTGCCATGGTGGCCTCCTTTGTTCGGTATGGGTCGGGAACCACTTCCCGACCCGTGTTGGTCTATCAGGCGTATTTTGCCTGAATTTCTTCACTGATGTTCTGCGGTACCGGCTCATAGTGATCGAACTGCATCGTGAACTGTGCGCGGCCCGAAGACATGGAGCGCAGGGTGTTGATGTAGCCGAACATGTTCGCCAGCGGAACGAAGGCATCGATCGCGATTGCGTTGCCGCGCGGCTCCTGACCCTGAACCTGCCCACGACGGGAGGTCAGGTCGCCGATGATGTTGCCGGTGTATTCTTCCGGCGTAACAACCTCAACGGCCATCACGGGTTCAAGCAGCTTGGCGCCAGCACGTTTCAGACCTTCACGCATGCACATACGGGCAGCGATTTCGAACGCCAGAACGCTGGAGTCGACATCGTGGAACTTACCGTCGATCAGGGCCACCTTGAAGTCGATCACGGGGAAGCCGGCCAGAGGGCCGCTATCCATGACGGACTGGATGCCTTTTTCGACGCCCGGGATGTATTCCTTCGGAACCGAACCACCAACGATGCGCGACTCGAACGAGTAGCCTTCGCCGGCTGCTGTTGGCGAAATGATCATCTTCACTTCAGCGAACTGACCCGAACCACCCGACTGTTTCTTGTGGGTGTAGGTGTGTTCGATTTCGTGACCGATCGTTTCGCGGTAGGCAACCTGCGGCGCACCGATGTTCGCTTCGACCTTGAATTCGCGCTTCAGACGATCAACGAGAATGTCGAGGTGAAGTTCGCCCATGCCCTTCATGATCGTCTGACCGGATTCGAGGTCAGTCTCAACACGGAAGGACGGGTCTTCGGCGGCCAGGCGCTGCAGACCCTGGGACATTTTCTCCTGGTCGGCTTTGGTCTTCGGCTCAACCGCGATCTCGATCACCGGATCCGGGAAGGTCATGGTTTCAAGAACCACCGGTTCTTTCGGATCGGCCAGAGTGTCACCCGTTGTGGTGTCTTTCAGGCCAGCAAGCGCGATGATGTCACCAGCGAATGCTTCGTCGATCTCTTCACGGTTGTTGGAGTGCATCATCATCATACGACCAATGCGCTCTTTCTTGCCCTTCGTCGCATTCAGGATCGAGTCGCCCTTGTTCAGAACG
Source organism: Qingshengfaniella alkalisoli (assembly GCF_007855645.1). Lineage (GTDB taxonomy): Bacteria > Pseudomonadota > Alphaproteobacteria > Rhodobacterales > Rhodobacteraceae > Qingshengfaniella > Qingshengfaniella alkalisoli. The sequence goes on along the minus strand of NZ_CP042261.1, from coordinate 154,369 downwards.
CCCGAGTAGATGCGGGTGAAGGTCAGCGAGCCAACGAACGGGTCGTTCATGATTTTGAACGCCAGACCGGCAAACGGCATGCTGTCGTCTGCACGACGCGGGATGTCACGGGTTTCCGTTTCATCGCCCGGCTTGAAGCCCATGTAATCGACAACGTCGAGCGGGCTCGGCAGGTAGTCGATCACAGCGTTGAGCAGCGGCTGAACGCCCTTGTTTTTGAACGCGGAACCGCACAGAACCGGAACGAAGGACAGCGACAGCGTACCCTTGCGGATCAGCTTGCGCAGCGTCGGAACGTCGGGCTCTTCACCTTCGAGATAGGCTTCCATGGCGTCATCGTCCATCTCGACCGCGGTCTCGATGAGCTTGGCGCGCCATTCGTCGGCGGTTTCCTTCAGGCTGTCACGGATATCTTCCTGGTACCAGCTTGCACCGAGGTCTTCGCCACGCCAGACCCATTCCTTCATCGTAACGAGGTCAACGATGCCTTCAAGCTCGTTTTCCGCGCCGATCGGGATCTGGACCGGAGCAGGTGTCGCGCCCGTGCGGTCTTCAATCATGCGAACGCAGTTGAAGAAGTCGGCACCGATCTTGTCCATCTTGTTGACGAACACGATACGCGGGACTTTGTAGCGGTCAGCCTGACGCCAAACGGTTTCGGTCTGTGGCTCGACACCGGCGTTGGCGTCGAGAACAGCGACGGCACCGTCGAGAACGGCGAGCGAACGTTCGACTTCGATGGTGAAGTCGACGTGGCCCGGCGTGTCGATGATGTTCATCCGGTGCTTGGGCGTATCGGGCGTCTGGCCGTCTTCGGTGCGTTCCCAGAAAGTGGTGGTCGCAGCCGAAGTGATGGTGATGCCGCGCTCCTGTTCCTGCTCCATCCAGTCCATGGTGGCTGCACCATCGTGCACCTCACCGATGTTGTGGGACTTGCCGGTGTAGAACAGGATACGCTCGGAGCAAGTGGTCTTGCCCGCGTCGATATGCGCCATGATACCGAAGTTGCGGTACCGGTCGAGAGGATAGTCGCGTGCCATGGGTTCGGTCCTTAGGCTCGAATTGAATTACCAGCGGTAATGGCTGAACGCTTTGTTCGCGTCGGCCATCTTGTGCGTGTCTTCGCGCTTCTTAACAGCGGAACCGCGGGAGTTCACAGCGTCCAGAAGCTCACCTGCAAGGCGTTCTTCCATGGTGTTCTCGTTGCGCGAACGAGCAGCGGTGATCAGCCAGCGGATAGCCAGGGCTTCACGGCGTTCGGGACGAACCTCGACCGGGACCTGGTAGGTCGCACCACCAACACGACGGGAGCGAACCTCGACCGACGGCTTGATGTTGTCGAGAGCTTCGTGGAACACTTCCACCGGAGCTTTCTTCAGCTTATCCTCAACACGATCGAACGCGTTGTACACGATGCTTTCGGCGGCAGATTTCTTGCCGTCGATCATCAGGTTGTTCATGAACTTCGTCAGAACCCGGTCGCCATATTTGGCGTCGGGCAGGACTTCGCGCTTCTCTGCGGCGTGACGACGGGACATCTACGTCTCTCCTTATTTCGGGCGCTTCGCGCCGTATTTCGAACGACGCTGCTTACGATCTTTGACGCCCTGGGTATCCAGAACACCGCGAAGGATGTGGTAACGGACACCGGGAAGGTCTTTCACACGGCCGCCACGGATAAGCACAACCGAGTGCTCCTGCAGGTTGTGGCTTTCACCAGGAATATAGCTGATGACCTCGAAACCATTCGTCAGGCGCACCTTGGCAACCTTACGCATGGCCGAGTTCGGCTTCTTCGGCGTCGTTGTATAAACGCGGGTGCAAACACCACGCTTCTGAGGGCAGGACTCCAGGTGCATCGACTTGGAGCGTTTTACTTTTGGCTGCCGCGGCTTGCGGATCAGCTGTTGGATCGTTGGCATTCCGGTTCTTTCCCCGCGTTGCACATCTTTCGTCACTCGTGCACGCCCGAGGACGTGCCATTCATCGCTCTGCCACTAGGACAAAACACAAAAACCGCTCTCGCCCCCTTCTGCTCGCGGGAACGACGCGGTGGGTTTCCAGAGGATCGAGGAATCGCTTCCCGGATCGTGACCACTTCAATTCAGATTGAACGGATTACACCCGTCCGATTGCGGGGCATATAGACAGAGTCGCGGGGGGTGTCAACAGCAGCCGCGGGTTTTGCCCCCTACTCGCCCGGTTGCTCGGCATGATCACTGTGTAACGCCACGTTATCGGGCTGGGCAGGTGCGACGGAGCACTGCTCCGCAAGTTGCAGCCGACTGACTTTGCGCTCGCGATAGAAGGTATAGATTCCGGTCGCGACGACGATCGAGGCACCCAGCATCGTTGGAAACGCAGGCCATTCGCCAAACACGATGAACCCCATTGCAAGCGCCCACAACATACCAGTGTAGCGGAACGGGGCGACGAATCCAATCTCGCCGATCCGCATGACCTCGATGCTCAGGATATATCCGCCGATAATCAGCAAAGAGGAGCCGGTGATCTGCAGCATGGCCTTCACCGACATGCTTTGCCAAGGATCGAGCGGGCTAAGGACCAAGCCCAGAACCATGACCCCGACGGACGCATAGAAGGCCACCGACAGCGACGGAACATCCTCGGTCAGCCCGCGCGTGACCAGATCGCGAAGCGTCACCGACAGGACCGCGGCCAGCGCAAACAGCGCATAGATGTTGAACCCCTCCGGACCAGGTCGAACGATCAGCATCACACCCACGAAGCCAACCAGAATGGCGGCGATCCGGCGCCAGCCCAATGGCTCACCCATGAACAGGGCACCCGCCAAAGTCACCACCAGCGGCAATGCCTGCAGGATCGCGGTGGCGTTCGCCAAAGGCATGTTGAACAGCGCGGAAATGAAGAAGTATGCAGCCAGCACTTCGCCTAGCGTGCGCAGCCCCACCAGCACGGAGTTGCGCGTACCCATATGAAGCCGCAATGCGCCGGTAGCATAGGCCCAGATGCCAATGACAACACCGGACATTCCGCCGCGAATGAACAGGGCCTGTCCAATAGGTATCTCGTCGGAAACTGCCTTCATGCAGGTATCGTTCAGCGTGAAGCACGCCATGGCAAGCGTCATCAGGCCAGCGGCCCGCATATTGTCAGAGGCCGAAACCATCGCCACCCCATATGTCCGAAAGTCGGGGCAAATGAAAACCCCCGCACAATGGCGGGGGTTTTCGTCAGATTGTCAAGCGCATCAGTCGCGGTTGTTTTCCGGGGTGTCCACGAAAACGTCCGCAGCGGTGTCGTCTCCGAATACATCGCCCAGACCGCTTTCTTCCGGCCCGGCAAGTGCAAGAGCGGCCTGCGCCTCTTCCTGCTTCTGCTCGATGACCTTGGAATCGCGCTCCGTGGCAATGCGGCGTACGCGCTGCGTGGCACCACCGGTACCGGCAGGGATCAGACGTCCCACGATGACGTTCTCTTTCAGGCCGACCAGCTTGTCCCGTTTGCCCTGAACCGAAGCTTCGGTCAGAACGCGGGTGGTTTCCTGGAACGACGCCGCAGAGATGAACGACCGCGTCTGCAAGGATGCTTTCGTGATACCCAGCAGGATCGGTTCGGCCTCGGCCGGACGACGACCGTCCTTGAGCGCCTTGGCGTTCATTTCGTCCAGCTCGGCCTTGTCAACATGCTCACCCTTCAGCAGCGTGGTCTCGCCACTGTCGAGGATCTCCCACTTCTGCAGCATCTGCCGCACGATCACCTCGATGTGCTTGTCGTTGATCTTCACGCCCTGCAGTCGGTAAACGTCCTGCACCTCGTCGATCAGGTAGTCGGCCAGCGCCTCGATCCCCATGATCCGCAGGATGTCGTGCGGCGCGGGGTTGCCATCCATGATGTAGTCGCCCTTCTGGACGAAATCGCCCTCGACAACCGGGGATGTGCTTGCCCTTGGGCACCATGTATTCGACCGGTTCCAGCGTGTCGTCTGCTGGCTCGATCGAGATACGGCGCTTGTTCTTGTAGTCCTTGCCGAAGCGGACATAGCCGTCGATCTCCGCGATGATTGCGTGATCTTTCGGGCGACGTGCTTCGAACAGTTCGGCCACACGCGGCAGACCACCGGTGATGTCCTTCGTCTTGGCACCTTCGCGCGGGATACGCGCGACAACGTCGCCGGCCTTGATTGGCGCGCCCTCTTCCACCGACAAAATCGCATCGACGGACATCGGATAGCTGACCGGGTTGCCCGCATCATTGCGAACCGGCTCACCATTCTCATCCATGATTATGACTTCCGGCTTCAGATCGTTACCTTTCGGCGCGGAGCGCCAATCAGACACGATCTTCTGAGTCATACCGGTCGCATCGTCGGTGTCTTCGCGAACGGAGACGCCCGAGATCAGATCGACGAAACGCGCCGCACCGTCCTTCTCGGCGATGATCGGCAAGGTATATGGGTCCCATTCAAACAGCTTGTCACCACGTGCAACGGTTGCCCCGTCCTTGACGAAGATGCGGGTACCATAACCGACCTTGAAACTTGCACGCTCTTCGCCGTCGTCACCATTGATGACGACCTGCATGTTGCGCCCGATGACGATCTGATCGCCAGCTTCGTTGAGTAGGATATTGGCGTTGCGGAACGCGATTTTGCCGTCCTGACCAGCTTCCTGGAAGGACTGCTGGCCACCTTGCGCAATACCGCCGATGTGGAAGGTCCGCATTGTCAGCTGCGTGCCCGGCTCACCGATCGACTGCGCCGCGATGATACCAACGGCTTCGCCACGGTTCACCAACGTGCCGCGTGCAAGGTCACGACCATAGCACATAGCGCAGACGCCCTCATCCGCCTCACAGGTCAGTGGGCTACGGATCCGCATCTTCTGGATGTTGGCCGCTTCGATCCTGTCGGCGGTGCGTTCGTCGATCAGTTCGTTCTTGGCAACCAGCACTTCATCCGTACCAGGCTTCAGTACATCATCGGCCGCGACACGACCAAGGATACGCTCGCCCAGCGTTGCCACGACCTCACCGTCATTAACAGCCGCCTCTGCGGTGATCGCGTTTTCAGTACCGCAATCATGCTCGCGCACGATGCAGTCCTGGGCCACGTCCACCAGACGACGAGTCAGGTAACCCGAGTTCGCCGTTTTAAGCGCGGTATCGGCCAGGCCCTTCCGCGCCCCGTGGGTGGAGTTGAAGTACTCCAGCACGGTCAGGCCTTCCTTGAAGTTCGAGATGATCGGCGTCTCGATGATCGACCCGTCTGGCTTGGCCATCAGGCCGCGCATACCGCCGAGCTGCTTCATCTGAGCCGGCGAACCACGCGCCTTGGAGTGGGCCATCATATAGACCGAGTTGGGTTCCTGCTCGACCCCGTCCTCGACACGCATAGCGGAGATATCCGCCATCATCGAGTCGGCAACGTCATCCGAGCACTTCGACCAGGCGTCGATCACCTTGTTGTACTTTTCGCCCTGAGTGATCAGGCCGTCCATGTACTGCTGTTCGAACTCCTTGACCTGCCCGCGGACGTTCTCGACGATATCCCATTTATTGTCGGGAATGACCATGTCGTCCTTACCGAAGGAGATACCAGCCTTGAACGCTTCCTTGAAGCCCAGACCCATGATCTGGTCACAGAAGATCACAGACTCTTTCTGACCACAGTAGCGGTAAACAGTGTCGATGACCTGCTGAACCTCGCCCTTACGCAGCAGACGGTTCACCAGATCGAACGGTGCCTTCGCGTTGAGCGGCAGCAGATTGCCCAAGCGAATTCGTCCCGGAGTGGTTTCGAAGCGCTTGTAGACTTCGTTGCCCTCTTCGTCGATCTGCTTGATCCGCGCGGTGACTTTGGCGTGCATATGCACTTCACCAGCGTCCAGCGCATGCTGCACCTCGTCCACGTCAGCGAACGCCATGCCCTCGCCCTTCATGCCTTGGCGCATCAGCGAGACATAATAGAGACCAAGCACCATGTCCTGCGACGGAACGATGATCGGCGCACCGTTGGCGGGCGACAGAACGTTGTTCGTCGACATCATCAGGACACGCGCTTCCAACTGTGCCTCAAGGCTCAGCGGGACGTGAACAGCCATCTGGTCGCCGTCGAAGTCTGCGTTAAAGGCGGAACATACCAGCGGGTGAAGCTGGATCGCCTTGCCTTCGATCAGTACCGGCTCGAACGCCTGAATACCCAAACGGTGCAGCGTCGGTGCACGGTTCAGCATCACCGGATGTTCGCGGATCACCTCGTCGAGGATATCCCACACTTCGGGACGCTCTTTCTCGACCAGCTTCTTCGCCTGCTTGACAGTCGAAGAATAGCCCTTCGCTTCCAGTCGCGAATAGATGAACGGCTTGAACAGTTCCAGCGCCATCTTCTTCGGCAGACCGCACTGATGCAGTTTCAGTTCCGGACCGGTCACAATGACCGAACGGCCCGAGAAATCGACCCGCTTACCCAGAAGGTTCTGACGGAAACGGCCCTGCTTGCCCTTCAGCATATCGCTGAGCGATTTCAGTGGACGACGGTTGGCACCCGTGATGACACGGCCGCGACGACCATTGTCGAACAGCGCATCAACGGATTCCTGCAACATCCGCTTTTCGTTGCGGACGATGATGTCGGGTGCGCGAAGTTCGATCAAGCGCTTCAGGCGGTTGTTCCGGTTGATCACCCGACGATACAGATCGTTGAGATCAGACGTCGCGAAGCGGCCACCATCCAGCGGCACCAGCGGGCGCAGCTCCGGCGGAATGACCGGGATCACCGTCATGATCATCCATTCCGGACGGTTGCGGGATTCGATGAAGTTCTCGATGATCTTCAGACGCTTGATGATCTTCTTCGGCTTCAGCTCGCCGGTCGCTTCCTTGAGGTCTTCGCGCAGCTGCGCTGCTTCGGCTTCAAGATCGATCTGGGACAGCATCTCGCGGATGGCTTCCGCACCGATACCGGCGGTGAAAGCGTCCGCACCGTAGGCGTCCTGGGCGTCGAGGTATTCTTCCTCGGTCATCAGATCGCCATAGGTCAGGTCGGTAAGACCCGGCTCGATCACGACGTAGTTCTCGAAGTAGAGAATACGTTCCAGGTCGCGCAGGGTCATGTCCAGCATCAGGCCGATGCGGGACGGAAGCGACTTCAGAAACCAGATATGCGCAACAGGCGCGGCCAATTCGATGTGGCCCATGCGTTCGCGGCGAACCTTTTGCAGCGTGACTTCCACACCGCATTTCTCGCAGACGACGCCGCGATACTTCATCCGCTTGTACTTGCCGCACAGACATTCGTAGTCCTTGATTGGACCAAAAATACGGGCACAGAACAGACCGTCACGCTCGGGCTTGAACGTGCGGTAGTTGATGGTTTCCGGCTTCTTGATCTCGCCATAGGACCAGCTGAGGATCCGTTCGGGCGAGGCAAGGCTGACCTTGATCTCATCGAATTGCTTCGGCGGGGTCAGCGGGTTGAACGGGTTGTTCGTAAGTTCCTGGTTCATTGCGTGTTCCTTAACAGAGGGGATGGGTTAACCAAGGGCGCTTTCGCGCCTTCAGTCTTCCTCCGCATCCAGGAGTTCCATGTTCAGGCCGAGGCCGCGGACTTCCTTCACCAGAACGTTGAACGATTCGGGCACACCGGCCTCGAAATTGTCCTCGCCCTTGACGATGGATTCGTAGACCTTCGTCCGTCCTGCAACGTCGTCCGACTTGACCGTCAGCATTTCCTGCAGGGTGTATGCAGCACCGTAAGCTTCCAGAGCCCAGACCTCCATTTCCCCGAAACGCTGGCCGCCGAACTGCGCCTTGCCACCCAGCGGCTGCTGTGTAACCAGGCTGTACGGACCGGTCGAACGCGCGTGGATCTTGTCGTCCACCAGGTGATGCAGTTTCAGCAGATACTTGATCCCGACCGTAACCGGGCGCGCGAACTGCTCGCCGGTCCGACCGTCATACAGCACCGACTGACCGGATTCACTGAAACCGGCACGTGTAAGCGCATCGTTGATGTCAGCCTCTTTGGCGCCGTCGAAAACCGGGGTTGCGATTGGCACACCACGGGTAACGTTGCCAGCAGCTTCCGCCAGTTGGTCGTCATCCATACCCTCGATGCCCTCAGCATAGACGTCATCGCCGTAAGCGATTTTCATCGCGTCACGAACGGGCGACATATCACCGGTACGGCGATAAGACTGAAGCGCCTCGTCGATCTGGATACCCAGACCACGGCTTGCCCAACCCATATGGGTTTCGAGGATCTGACCGACGTTCATCCGCGACGGCACGCCGAGCGGGTTCAGCACGAAGTCGACGGGGGTGCCGTCTTGCAGGAACGGCATGTCCTCCATCGGAACGACCTTGGAGATGACACCCTTGTTCCCGTGACGACCGGCCATCTTGTCGCCCGGCTGAAGCTTGCGCTTCACGGCAACGAAAACCTTAACCATCTTCATCACACCCGGGGGCAGGTCATCGCCACGACGGACTTTTTCGACCTTGTCCTCGAAGCGTGCGTTCAACTGGCGCTTCTGAGCGTCGTACTGGGCATTCAGCGCTTCGACCTGTTTGGCTTCGGCTTCTTCTTCAAGCGCGAGCTGCCACCACTGACCGCGCGAGAGACCTTCCAGCAGATCCTCGGTGATCTCGGATCCGGCTTTCACGCCTTTCGGGCCTTTGACAGCGGTTTTGCCAAGGATCATGGACTTCAGACGCGCGTAGATGTTGCGGTCGAGGATCGCCAACTCATCGTCCCGGTCACGGGCCAGACGCTCAACTTCCTCACGCTCGATCTGAATCGCACGTTCGTCTTTTTCAACACCGTGGCGGTTGAAGACGCGCACCTCGACGATCGTTCCGTAGTCACCCGGCGGCAAACGCAGCGACGTGTCACGGACATCCGAGGCTTTTTCACCGAAGATAGCGCGCAGAAGCTTTTCTTCCGGCGTCATCGGGCTTTCGCCCTTGGGGGTGATCTTGCCCACCAGGATGTCGCCCGGCCCGACTTCGGCACCGATAGCAACGACACCCGCTTCGTCGAGGTTGCGCAGGGCTTCCTCGCCGACATTGGGGATGTCGCGGGTAATCTCCTCCGGCCCGAGTTTCGTGTCACGCGCGGCGACTTCAAATTCCTCGATATGGATCGAGGTAAACACGTCATCGCGGGTAATCCGCTCGGAGATCAGAATGGAGTCTTCGTAGTTATAACCATTCCACGGCATGAAGGCGACACAGACGTTCTTGCCGAGCGCCAGTTCACCCATATCGGTGGACGGGCCATCCGCCAGAACCTCACCCTTCTGAACCTTGTCACCTACTTTCACCAACGGACGCTGGTTGATGCAGGTATTCTGGTTCGAGCGCTGGAACTTGCGCATCCGGTAGATATCAACGCCCGGATCGCCAGGCTCCAGATTGTCGGTGGCGCGCACAACGATACGCGTCGCATCAACCTGATCGATAATCCCGCCACGCTTGGCCATGATCGAAGCACCAGAATCGCGCGCGACGACCTGTTCGATACCCGTGCCCACCAGTGGTGCTTCTGCCTGAAGCAGTGGCACAGCCTGACGTTGCATGTTCGAGCCCATCAGAGCGCGGTTGGCGTCGTCGTTTTCGAGGAACGGGATGAGTGATGCAGCAACCGAAACCAGCTGTTTCGGTGATACGTCGATCAGGTCCACGTTTTCGTTCGGTGCTAGTGTATATTCGCCAGATTGGCGAGTAGACACAAGGTCGTTGATGAACTTGCCGCCTTCGTCGAGATTGGCGTTCGCCTGTGCCACGGTGTGACGCATCTCTTCGGTCGCGGACATGTAGTGAACTTCGTCCGTTACCTGCCCTTCCTTGACCACGCGATACGGTGTCTCGATGAAACCGTACTTGTTTACGCGGGCATAGGTGGCAAGGCTGTTGATCAGACCAATGTTCGGACCTTCCGGCGTCTCGATCGGACACATGCGGCCGTAATGGGTCGGGTGCACGTCACGCACCTCGAAGCCCGCACGCTCACGCGTCAGACCGCCCGGTCCAAGCGCGGACAAGCGCCGCTTGTGCGTCACTTCCGACAGCGGGTTGGTCTGGTCCATGAACTGCGACAGCTGCGACGAACCGAAGAATTCACGAACGGCAGCAGCAGCCGGTTTCGCGTTGATCAAATCCTGCGGCATGACCGTGTCGATTTCGACAGAAGACATGCGTTCCTTGATCGCGCGCTCCATGCGGAGCAACCCAACGCGGTACTGGTTTTCCATCAGTTCGCCGACCGAACGCACACGACGGTTGCCGAGGTGGTCGATATCGTCGATTTCGCCCTTGCCGTCACGCAGCTCGACCAGCGCCTTGATACAGGCGACGATGTCTTCTTTGCGCAGCGTACGTTGGGTATCTTCAGCGTCCAGTGCCAGGCGCATGTTCATTTTCACGCGACCGACGGCGGAAAGGTCATAACGCTCGGAATCGAAGAACAGCGTGTCGAACAGCGCAGAGGCGGCTTCGACGGTCGGCGGCTCGCCCGGACGCATGACCCGGTAGATGTCCATGAGCGCGGTTTCACGACCCATGTTCTTGTCCTGCGCCATGGTGTTGCGCATGTATGGACCGACATTAACATTGTCGATGTCGAGGACCGGGATATCGGTGATGCCAGCGTCCAGCAGTTCTTTCAGCGAACCGCCGGTAACTTCACCGTCCTTGTCCAGTTCCCAAGTCAGTTCGTCACCAGCTTCTACGAAGATCGCACCGGTTTCTTCGTCGATAATGTCCTTGGCGACATATTTGCCGACAATCCGGTCAAACGGGACGAGGATATCCGTCACCTTACCTTCGTCGATCAGTTGCTTGACCGCGCGTGGGGTAACCTTCTTGCCAGCTTCGGCAATGACTTCACCAGTCGCGGCGTCGACCAGGTCATAGGGCGGGCGGGTACCACGAACGCGTTCCGGGAAGAACTTGGTTTTCCAACCGGTCTTGCCTTCCAGCGTGTAGTTTACCGTATCGTAATAGGCATCCATGATGCCTTCCTGATCCAGACCCAGCGCATACAGCAGGGTCGTGACCGGCAGCTTACGGCGACGGTCGATACGGGCAAAGACGATATCTTTTGCGTCGAATTCGAAATCAAGCCAGGAGCCGCGATATGGAATGATACGGCACGCGAACAGCAACTTGCCCGACGAATGGGTTTTGCCCTTGTCGTGATCAAAGAACACGCCGGGCGAACGGTGCATCTGGGACACGATCACGCGCTCGGTCCCGTTCACGATGAACGTCCCGTTCGGTGTCATCAGGGGCATGTCGCCCATGAACACGTCTTGTTCCTTGATGTCCTTCACCGATTTCGCGCCGGTGTCTTCATCGACATCAAATACGATCAAACGCAACGTCACCTTCAGCGGCGCGCTGTAAGTCATGTCGCGTTGCTGGCATTCTTCAACGTCGTATTTAGGCTTTTCAAGCTCGTATTTCACGAACTCAAGAACGGAGGTCTCATTGAAATCCTTGATCGGGAAAACCGATTGGAACACGCCCATGATGCCTTCGCCATCGGTGGGCTGTTCAGCATCACCAGAGCGGAGAAACAGGTCGTAAGAAGATTTCTGAACCTCGATGAGGTTCGGCATCTCAAGGACTTCCTTGATCTTGCCGTAGTATTTGCGGAGTCGTTTCTGGCCGAGGTAGGTCTGAGCCATGCGCTTCGTCACCTTTCGTTTCTCACATGCGCATCGGCCGCCGGGGCTACGGCGATGCACCGTTGAAACAGGGGGGCCGGTCTATGCCCGGTGCCCTTCCCAGGGGGCACCTCCCGACCTTGCCCGCACCCTAGGAAAATGCCCAAGCCATTCGGGCACTTTCCAAGACGCGGATAGCTGGACCCGAAAAATCTTCGGGCCCAGCCATTCTTGAACGGGTCGAACCTGATCGGTTCGCTCCCGATTACTTCAGCTCTACCTCGGCGCCAACGGCTTCGAGTTTTGCTTTGATGTCTTCGGCTTCTGCCTTGTCGACGCCTTCTTTCAGCGCTTTGCCACCGGCTTCGACTAGTTCCTTGGCTTCTTTCAGGCCCAGGCCCGTGATGCCGCGAACCTCTTTGATGACCTTGATTTTCTCGCCACCGGCGGATTTCAGGATCACGTCGAATTCGGTTTGCTCTTCAGCAGCAGCGCCACCGGCGTCGCCAGCAGGACCAGCCATCATGACAGCGCCACCAGCAGCAGGCTCGATGCCGTATTCGTCTTTCAGGATGGTTTTCAGTTCTTGGGCTTCGAGAAGCGTCAGACCAACGATCTCTTCAGCAAGTTTTTTCAGATCAGCCATTTCACTGTTTCCGTATAATTAGATGTGTTCCAACGTGCAGGTGTCAACCCCACGCGGTTCTCAAGCGGCTTCCGCACGCTCCTCGATTGTCGAAAGGATGCTCGCGATGTTCGAAGCAGGCGCGCCAATTGCGCCGGCGATGTTGGAGGCAGGTGCGCCGATGCAGCCAACGATGGAGGCAATAAGCTCCTCGCGGGACGGCATAGCAGCGACCGACTTAACACCAGCCGGATCAAGGGCCGTATCACCCATTGCACCGCCAAGAATGACAAGCTTGTCATTCTCTTTGGCAAATCCGTCAACCACCTTGGCAGCAGCCACTGGGTCTTCGGAATAGGACAATACGGTCATGCCCGTGAGAAGGTCACCGATGCTTTCGCATGGCTTGCCCTCAAGGGCGATCTTGGCGAGCTTGTTCTTGGCGACGCGAACGGACCCACCTGCTTCGCGCATGCGCGCACGCAGATCCTGCATTTCGGCAACCGTGAGACCCGCGTAGTGGGCAACCACTACAACGCCAGAGCTTTCAAAGATCTGGCCGAGTTCGTCGACCAATTTCTCTTTCTGGGCTCTATCCACAGTTTCACTCCAAGTTTGAGAGGTTTCCCTCTCGGCTCACAATAGCCGGGACTTACCGGCGTTCGGGTCCATCAGGGTCCCGAGCAGATCGCCCGAGGGCACGGCCCTCAGAGAAATGTCTCGTTCCCCATCTCAGGAAGGCAATGATTAAGAGCTTTCGCTCACCCTCCTTCTCGGACAGGTCGGGGCGTTTCCGCCCCGCCACCCGCCGCACCCTGGGATGCAGCGAATTTCTTACACTCAGCCGGCCGAAGCAGCCGAATCCACATTAATCGACACGCCCGGACCCATGGTCGAGCTGATGGCGATCTTTTTCATGTAGGAACCTTTCGCGCCAGTCGGCTTGGCTTTTGCTACAGCTTCGACAAATGCACGAATGTTTTCAATCAGTTTGGCCTCATCAAAGGATGCTTTGCCAACGCCGGCGTGAACAACGCCTGCTTTTTCAGCTTTGAACTGAACCTGGCCACCCTTCGCGTCCTTGACTGCCTGAGCGACATCCATGGTCACCGTGCCGACCTTCGGGTTCGGCATCAAGTTGCGCGGGCCGAGCACTTTACCCAGACGACCGACAACCGGCATCATGTCCGGAGTAGCGATGCAACGATCAAAGTCGATCGTGCCGCCCTGAACGATTTCCATCAGGTCTTCGGCACCAACGATATCCGCACCGGCTTCCTTGGCTTCTTCAGCCTTCGGGCCACGTGCGAACACGGCGACACGAACGTCTTTGCCCGTACCGTTCGGCAGGCTGACGACACCGCGGACCATCTGGTCTGCGTGGCGCGGATCAACACCCAGGTTCATTGAGATTTCGACGGTTTCGTCGAACTTGGCCGTGGCGTTGCCTTTGACCAGCGCGACAGCTTCTTCGACCGTCAGGTTTTCTTTGCCGGCGAAAGCTTCGCGTGCGGCTTTGGTGCGTTTTGCAAGCTTAGCCATGACTTAACCTTTCACCTCGATACCCATGGAACGGGCGGAGCCGAGGATGATTTTCATCGCGCCTTCGACGTCGTTGGCGTTCAGATCTTTCATCTTGGCTTCAGCGATCTCGCGCACCTGAGCAACGGTGACGTGACCCGCGACTTCCCGCGACGGGGTGCTAGCACCGGATTTCAGCTTCGCGGCCTTCTTCAGGTAATAAGACGCAGGCGGCGTCTTGATGTCCATGGTGAAGGACTTGTCCTGATAGTAGGTGATCACGGTGGGACACGGCGCACCGGGCTCCATGTCCTGCGTCTTGGCGTTGAACGCCTTGCAGAATTCCATGATGTTGATGCCGCGCTGACCCAACGCCGGACCTACGGGCGGCGACGGGTTGGCTTGTCCGGCGGGGACCTGAAGCTTCATCGTCCCGGCAAGTTTCTTGGCCATTGGCCTTCTCCTTCATTCAACTGCCACGCCGGCGCGTCCAGCGGGCTCAAGTCGCGTGGTTCGACGTGGCGGGCGCGCCCGCCGTGCCTCCCACGATTGCCACTCAGCTCTGCTTGGTGACCTGAGTGTATTCCAGCTCGACCGGTGTTTCCCGGCCAAAGATCGAGACCGTTACCTTCAGGCGCTGGTTCTCGTCGTCCACTTCCTCGACCATCCCGTCGAAATCTTCGAACGGGCCATCGTTGACCTTGACCTTCTCGCCGATCTCGAAATGGATCAGCGTGCGCGGCTGGCTTTCGCCCTCTTCCACGCGATTCAGGATCTGGTTCACCTCGTCATCGCGCATCGGCATCGGTCGGCCTTGCGGACCGAGGAACCCGGTCACCCGGTTGATCGAATTGATCAGGTGATAGCCCCGATCGCTCATTTCCATACGCACCAGGACATAGCCCGGCATAAACCGGCGCTCGGCGGTGACTTTCTTGCCCCGGCGCACTTCGATGACCTCTTCGGTCGGCACCAGAACCTCTTCAATCTCGTCCTCCAGACCCTTTTCAGCGACAGATGTACGGATCTGCTCGGCGATCTTCTTCTCGAAATTCGAGAGAACGCTGACCGAATACCACCGTTTCGCCATATCTCGTCGCCTCACTTAGTCAAAGGTGCCTGTCGTTTCCATGTTCGCCGGAACAAAAAGCGGCGTGCAAATCGAATCATTGCACGCCTTGCGCCGGAAAACACAGCGTGTGCTAGTCCCTCAGGCCCGAAATGACAAGCCCGAATTGGGGGAAGCGCGTCGAACCTAGCCGAAGTAGGTCAGAACCAGCTGCAGGCCGCTGCGGATAAACCAATCCACGAAAAAGAAGAAAACAGCCGTCAGGGATGCGAGCACGAACACCATGGCCGTGGTCAGCATCGTCTCACGACGGGTGGGCCAGACGATCTTGGCGATCTCGCCACGGGTCTGCTGGATAAACTGAAGCGGATTGGTCGTCGCCATGCTGCGTTGGTCCTTGTCTCGCAATAGGCGGTTAATATGACTGCAAGCGCAGGGTTTCAACCCTTACGCAACGAGTCACGCCACAATGTATGAAACTGGCAGGGGTTGAGGGACTCGAACCCACGACCCTCGGTTTTGGAGACCGATGCTCTACCAACTGAGCTAAACCCCTAGGCCGGTGCGCTGAATAGGACGGATTGCCGTGGGCTTCAAGCGGATTCGGCATCTTTCTATGCGGCAAGGCTGTTGTCGGCTAAGGTAACGGCACATGCCGCCGAACCCCTACATTGCCGATCCCGGGGAACCTGGATGAACGACACGAACCAACATGCGCCGGACTTTGCCAATAGCGCCGTAGAATCGGCATTTGCCGCCTTTTCCGCCATCGTGCGACCCCAACTCCTGCAACTGAGACAGCTCGTCTTCGATACCGCCTTGCAGCTTCCGCAGGTCGGACGAATCGATGAGACGCTGAAATGGGGTCAGCCTGCCTACCTGACGCCGGACACACGAAGTGGCTCGACGATCCGCCTGGGCACGCCGAAAGAGGGTGGCTTTGCACTATACACACATTGCCAGACGACACTGATCGCTGACTTTCGGCATCTCGCCGGAGATGCCTTCCGATATGACGGAAACCGCGCAGTCGTGTTTGAAGGCAACGAAGAGCCGCCGCTCGACTTGCTTCGACCATTGGTGGCCAGCGCGCTGACCTATCATTTGAAGAGCCGCTGACGGTTCACCCGGCGAACAGAAAAGGGCGCCATTGGCGCCCTCTCCAAAACCCGTGAAGGTCTTTGTTACTCGATGATTTTGCTGACGACGCCGGCGCCGACGGTGCGGCCGCCTTCGCGGATGGCGAAGCGCAGGCCGTTTTCCATCGCGATCGGGGCAATCAGTTCAACCGAGAACGAAACGTTGTCGCCCGGCATCACCATTTCCGTGCCCTCAGCCAGCGTCACCGTGCCGGTCACGTCCGTCGTGCGGAAGTAGAACTGCGGACGGTAGTTGGCGAAGAACGGCGTGTGGCGACCACCTTCATCCTTCGTCAGGATGTAGGCTTCGGCTTCGAACTTGGTGTGCGGCGTCACCGAACCCGGCTTACACAGAACCTGGCCACGCTCGACGCCTTCACGGTCGATACCACGCAGAAGCGCACCGATGTTGTCGCCGGCTTCACCGCGGTCAAGCAGCTTGCGGAACATCTCGACACCCGTGCAGGTCGTCTTCTTCGTGTCGCGGATACCGACGATTTCGATCTCGTCGCCAACGTTGATCACGCCACGCTCGACACGGCCGGTCACAACGGTGCCGCGACCGGAAATCGAGAACACGTCCTCGATCGGCATCAGGAACGGCTGGTCAACGGCACGCTCGGGCGTGTCGATGTAGTCATCAACAGCCGCCATCAGTTCGCGGATCTTGTTCTCGCCGATTTCCGGGTTGTTGCCTTCCATCGCCGCCAGAGCCGAACCCGCGATGATCGGAATATCGTCGCCCGGGTAGTCGTAGCTGGACAGAAGTTCACGAACTTCCATCTCGACCAGCTCAAGCAGCTCTTCGTCATCAACCTGGTCAACCTTGTTCAGGAATACGACCATCTTCGGGATGCCAACCTGGCGGCCCAGAAGAATGTGTTCGCGCGTCTGCGGCATCGGGCCGTCTGCGGCGTTCACAACCAGAATCGCGCCGTCCATCTGCGCAGCACCCGTGATCATGTTCTTGACGTAGTCGGCGTGGCCGGGGCAGTCGACGTGTGCGTAGTGACGGTTGTCCGTCTCGTATTCCACGTGAGCCGTCGAGATCGTGATCCCGCGGGCTTTCTCTTCCGGCGCGCCGTCGATCTGGTCGTAAGCGCGGAAGTCCCCGAAGTATTTCGTGATCGCAGCAGTCAGCGTCGTCTTACCATGGTCAACATGGCCAATCGTGCCAATGTTCACGTGCGGCTTCGTACGCTCAAACTTTGCTTTTGCCATGTTGAGGCGCCTTTCCTTGGAATTATCACATGTGCCTGTTCAACAACGCGGGCTCGTTACCGAGCGCCGCAGGAAAAATCAAGCGCCTGATGCAGGCTCCGCTATCGGCGTGACATCATTGGGCGATCCATCGAACCATTGCGGGTTGTCCCGCAGCCATTCAAGGATCTCGCCCGCCGCATTTTCGGCCAGTTCGCGGACCTGTTCGTCACGCGATTTGGTGATGCCGGAACTGACGATATTACCCGCCGAGAGGCTTTCCAGCACGATGATCTGCTTGGCTTCTTCCAGCAGCTTGCCGCCCGCGGCGTCATCCCAGATGTTTACCGAAAGACCCAATGTCGATTTGGGCGCGGCGATTACGGGAATTCCTGGCTGTGCCACAACGTAGCCCTGCACCTTGATCGCGATGTGGTAGTAGCGGTCCCCGGAAAAGCCTGAGAATTGACGAGCCACTGCGTCTTCCATCGCGGTTTCCCATTCTTCGTCAGACACTTTGCGTGACAACGCGCCCATGGTCGGATTATCGACAACCGTAATGTTGTGACCAAGGCGGAAATCACCCAGTGGTTCCAGATCCTCGAACCCTTCCGGCGGTGCACCACAGGCGGACAGGATGGCGGCAAACGCCAGAACGGCAGGCAATCGAAGTAGCTTCAGCATGGGCAGTCTGTAGTCCTTTCCCCGTGGTTGACTTGGCCTAGCCGATGCGACGAACACAAACAATCACCTGCAGGGACAACTGATCAATCCGTGAACTTATTGTCACGCGGGAACCCTCGAGGCGCCATGCGACCGGCGCTGGCCCGCTTGCCGTCCCATTCAGCCAGTTCAGGATCATTCACCGTTCGGGTCTTGCCTTCGCCAAAGGTCCATGACAGCCCCTGAGCCCGCGTAAACGTCACCGCATCCGTCAGCTTGGTGTCGGCATCCTTGTACTTCTGCAAACGAACGCCCTTGCCCCGGACCATTTCAGGCAGTTCGTCGACGGGGAACACCAAGACCTTCCGGTTCTCACCCACGACGGCGACGTGATCCCCGGAAACAGGGCGACAGATTGCCGCGCGCACAGGATCCCTGACGTTCAGCACCTGTTTGCCGCCACGCGTCTGCGCCTCGACCTCGTCCTGCGCGACAACGAAACCGTTACCCGCCGTGGAGGCCACCAGCAGCTTCTCGCCCGGCTTCATGATGAACAGATCGATGATATCCGCCTCGTTCGGCAGGTCGATCATCAGGCGGACCGGCTCACCCATACCACGCCCACCCGGCAGATTGGCGGCGCTGATCGTGTAGAAACGCCCATTCGATCCGAACAATAACAGCCTGTCCGTCGTTTCAGCGTGGAAGGTAAAGCGGCCTTCATCGCCATCCTTGAACTTGAGCTGCTGATCCAGCGCGATGTGACCCTTCATCGCGCGTATCCAACCCATTTGCGAACAGACGACGGTGATCGGCTCTTTTTCGATCATCGCTTCAAGCGGCACGTCCGCGACCTCAACGGCCTCGGCGAAATCCGTGCGTCGGCGCCCCAGTTCGGTTGACTTGCCAAACCGCTTCTTCACGTCGCGCAACTGCTCCGAAATCTTCGCCCATTGCAGGCCTTCGTCGTCGAGCAGATCCATCAACTCGGACCGTTCCTGCGTCAGGTCGTCATGTTCCTTGCGCAACTCCATCTCTTCGAGGCGTCGCAAGCTGCGCAGGCGCATGTTCAGGATCGCTTCGGCCTGCACGTCGGACAGGTCGAACTCCGCCATCATGACAGACTTGGGTTCGTCCTCGTTGCGAATGATCTCGATCACGCGATCCAGGTTCAGGAAGGCGATCAGATAGCCTTCCAGCACCTCCAGCCGATGGTCGATCTTGCCCAACCGGTTACGCGTGCGACGCAGCAGCACCTCGCGGCGATGATCCAGGAACGCACGAAGGACCTCCTTGAGCGAACACACCTTCGGCGTGCGCCCGTCGATCAGCACATTCATGTTCATCGAGAAGCGGACTTCCAGATCGGACTGCCGGAAGAGCGACGCCATCAAGACGTCTGGATCTACATTCTTGCTGCGTGGTTCCAGCACGATGCGAATGTCATCGGCGGATTCATCGCGCACATCGGCGAGTATCGGCACCTTCTTGGTCTGGATCAACTCGGCCAGCTTTTCAATCAGCTTGGACTTCTGGACCTGATAAGGGATTTCCAGAACGACAACCTGCCACTGTCCGCGCCCCAGATCCTCGATCCGCCACTTCGACTGCAGACGGAACGCGCCGCGCCCGGTGCGGTAGGTTTCAAGGATCGACTCACGCGGCTCGACAATGACACCGCCGGTGGGAAAATCCGGGCCAGTGACGTAATTCACCAGCGTATCGTCGCGCGCGTCCGGCGTCTTGATCAGGTGCTGGCAGGCGTCGCAAAGTTCTTCGATATTGTGCGGCGGGATATTCGTGGCCATTCCCACCGCAATCCCGCTGGACCCGTTCGCCAGGAGATTCGGAAATGCGGCAGGCAACACGACGGGTTCTTGAAGCGTTCCGTCATAGTTTTCACGAAAATCGACGGTATCGTCGTTCAGGCCTTCCAATAGCGCCTCGGCCGCTGCGGTCATCCGCGCTTCGGTGTACCGGCTGGCGGCAGGGTTATCACCGTCGATATTGCCGAAGTTGCCCTGCCCATCCACAAGCGGATAGCGGACGTTGAAATCCTGTGCCAACCGCGCGAGCGCGTCATAAATCGCGCCATCACCATGCGGGTGATAGTTCCCCATCACATCGCCGGAAATCTTGGCACATTTGCGGAAGCCGCCATTGGAGCTGAGCTTCAGCTCGCGCATGGCGTACAGAATGCGGCGGTGAACCGGCTTCAGCCCGTCACGCGCGTCCGGCAGCGCACGGTGCATGATCGTCGACAGGGCGTAGGTCAGGTAACGCTGACCAATCGCCCGGCGTAGCGGTTCGGCGTGTTCGGTGGAGCCTTCAGTATCACTCATGTCTTGCTATTAGCGCCAGCGAGGTTCGCGGTAAAGCGGCTCGCGCATCACCTGCGGATATATTCATCACAGTCGCCTGCGGATTCGCGCGCAATCGTCGTATCTGGTATAACCTATGGTAAGGTTGTCTTCCGGCCCCGTTTCCGGCCGAAGATGTAAAGACGACAGGGACAGCCATGGGTTTCAAGCTTACCGTCATTCTGATCGGCGTGATGTTCGCGGTCATGTATTTTAGCCCCGAACCCGATGGCCCGATCTTCAACGAAGAACCCCCTCGCGAACCCGTAGTGGCCCGCGAGCAACCCACTACCGATGATCCCGCGCTACAAACTCAACCGACCGCCACGAGTGATCCGACCCCTCAACCCGAAACGGAGCCAGAAGTGGCAGCGGCCTCCCCGTTTGGGCAACCCACCCCAATCGAGTCGGACGAAGCCGAGCAGCAACCAGATGGCGAGGAAGGATCATTGTCGTCCCTCGCGCTGCAACGGCTTAGCCTTGACGACGGCAACACGGGCGCCGTGTCCTTGGCCGACCGCGTCCGCGAAAACAGCGAACGGGGTATCCTTGCCGGGGTATCGGGCACCACTCCGGTCGATGCCAATGTAGAGGTCGAACAGACGAGTACCGAGCCGAGCGCAACTACACAAGCCGATACCCGCTACGCTCGCGTGTTGGGCACGACGGTCAATCTGCGTGCCGGCCCGTCCACGATTGACCCTGTGCTGGGTCAGGTCGATGCGGGCGACCGCGTCCAACTCCTTGAAGGCGGAGGTAACGGATGGGCAAGAATCGTCAATCCTGACACCGGAAACCCAGTCTATATGTCGAGCCAGTTCCTCGAAATACTCGCACAGTAGTCACCGCTTGCCCGTACCTGTATCCGCCCGTATCAGGGCCATAAGGCATGTGAGGGCAGATGACAGGCAGTATTCTGATCACCGGATGTTCATCCGGCATAGGGCTGGATGCAGCGAGAACTTTGACGAGCCGCGGGTGGACCGTGATTGCGAGCTGCCGCAATCCCGACGACACAGCGCGACTTCGGGCAGAAGGCTTGAACAGCGTCACCTTGGACTATGCCGATCCGGGCAGCGTGGAATCCGGCCTGACCGAAGCGCTTGATCTGACTGGCGGCCGCCTAGACGCATTGTTCAATAACGGTGCTTACGCCATCCCCTGCGCCGTTGAAGACTTGCCCCGCGACGCATTGAAAGAGCTGTTCGAGGCCAATCTTTTCGGCTGGCACGATCTGACAAGGCGCGTTATTCCGGTCATGCGCAGTCAAGGCAGCGGTCGGATCGTGAATTGCTCGTCCGTACTGGGCCTGATACCCGTGAAATGGCGCGGGGCTTATGTCGCCTCGAAGTTCGCGCTGGAAGGCCTGACCGACGTCATGCGGATGGAACTGGCCGAAGATACGTCCATCCATGTCAGCCTGATAGAGCCCGGCCCCATCGGCACGAAATTCCGCGCAAACGCTGCGAAGGCCTTTGAGCGCTGGATCGACTGGGAAAGATCCCCTCGCGCCGCGCAATACCGCGACAGCCTGATCCCACGCCTTTATAGCGACAGGCCCGATAAGCTCCAGCTTGGCCCGGAAGCGGTTACGGCGAAGCTGATCTCTGCGCTCGAAACGCCGCGCCCGAAGCCGCGTTACTATGTGACCACGCCGACCTATATGGCCGGAGCTATGCGGCGGGTGCTGTCAACCCGCGCGATGGACCGCGTGCTGATGCGCCGATAAGTCCGGTTGCCCTTCGCAACCGGGCCGCTATCGGCTACACCCAGACAAGCAAGCGCGGAGCACACCATGCAGAACGACCCCCTTTTCTACGTCGTCGCGATCGCCATGATTCTGGTGGTCGTCATCCTGATGATCGGCATCACCGGAATGGCGCGCGGCGGTGAGTTTAACCGCAAGAACGCCAATCGCCTGATGCGATACCGGATCATCGCGCAGTTCATCGCGGTCATTCTGATCCTCATCTTCGTCGCCACACGCTTTGCAGGAAACTGACCATGGTTGTGCTCAACAAGATCTACACCCGCACTGGCGACAAAGGCGACACCGCCTTGGGCGACGGCTCGCGCGTGGCCAAGCATTCGATCCGTGTCGATGCCTACGGTACGGTGGACGAAACGAACTCCACGGTGGGACTTGCACGCTTGCACGCTGACGGGGCCATCGCGGACCAGCTTGCCGCGATCCAGAACGATCTATTTGATTTGGGTGCGGACCTATGCCGTCCCAGCCCTGACAAGGACACCGAAGCCGAATACCCACCCTTGCGCATTGTCGAGAGCCAGATAACCCGCCTTGAGCAGGAAATCGACGCGATGACCGCGCAGTTGCAGCCTTTGCGATCCTTCATCCTTCCCGGCGGCACAGCCCTTGCTGCGTATTTGCACTTGTGCCGAACGAATTCGCGGCGCGCGGAACGGCTAACTGTTCACCTCGCCACACGTGAAGCCGTAAACGAACACGCGGTGAAATACCTGAATCGCCTGTCCGATTGGTTCTTTTGCGCAGCGCGCATGGCCAACAATGGCGGACAAGATGACGTGCTTTGGGTACCGGGCGCCAACCGCTAGGCAGAACGCAGCGTTCCGAGCCGCCCAATGAGCGTTTTTGCCCTGTCGCCGTGCTTCCCGACGCGTTAACACGTTTCGCGGAGGCATCTGGCCCGCAGACCGGGCCGGGATCAAACTGAGGAGTCCGCGCCGATGAAGGTACTTGTACCCGTGAAGCGCGTGATCGACTACAACGTGAAGGTTCGTGTGAAAGCGGACGGATCGGGTGTCGATCTCGCCAATGTCAAAATGTCGATGAACCCGTTCGACGAAATCGCCGTCGAGGAAGCGATCCGCCTGAAGGAAAAGGGCGTTGCCACCGAGGTTGTCGCCGTATCTATCGGCGTGAAGCAATCGCAGGAAACGCTGCGCACCGCGCTCGCCATGGGCGCTGACCGCGCGATTCTGATCAATGCTGCGGATGATGTGCACACAGACATCGAACCGCTGGCCGTCGCCAAGCTGCTCAAAGCCGTGATCGACGAGGAGCAGCCGCAAATCGTGCTCTGCGGCAAGCAAGCCATTGACAACGACATGAACGCTACCGGCCAGATGCTGTCCGCGCTGCTGGGCTGGTCGCAGGCGACATTTGCCTCCGAGATAAACGTAGATGGCGGCAGCGCCGCAGTCACACGCGAGGTCGATGGCGGACTGCAGACGATCAAGGTCAAGCTGCCTGCCGTCATCACGGCAGATCTGCGCCTGAACGAGCCGCGCTACGCGTCGCTGCCCAACATCATGAAGGCCAAGAAAAAGCCGCTTGATGAGAAAACGCCCGCCGATCTGGGCGTCGACATCGCGCCGCGGCTGGAGGTCCTCAAGACGACCGAACCCGCTGAGCGCAAGGCAGGGATCAAGGTCGGCTCTGTCGATGAACTGATCGAAAAACTCAAGACCGAAGCGGGGGTGATCTGATGGGTGTTCTTCTTCTTGCTGAAGTCACCGACGGCACACTAGCTGTCGATGCAACCGCAAAGGCCGTCAGTGCGGTCAAATCGCTGGGGGATGTCACTCTTCTTTGCGCCGGGGCCTCCGCCAAGGATGCTGCTGAAGAAGCCGCCAAGATCGACGGCGTCGTGAAAGTTCTGTGCGCAGAAGATACCGTCTATGGCCACCGCCTGGCCGAGCCGACTGCCGATCTGATCGTATCGCTTGCCGGCGATTACGACCACATCGCCGCACCCGCGACCACCGACGCGAAAAACATCATGCCCCGCGTCGCTGCGCTGCTGGATGTCATGATCCTGTCAGACGTGTCGGGCGTTGTGGATGCAGATACGTTCGAGCGCCCCGTCTATGCCGGCAACGCCGTACAGACAGTGAAATCCTCTGACACCAAGAAAGTGCTGACGATCCGTACATCAAACTTCGACGCAGCCAGCCAGGGTGGCTCGGCTGCGGTCGAGACCATCGGCGCTGCGGGCAATCCCGCCCTGTCCGAATGGGTCGAGGACAAGGTGGCCGAAAGCGATCGCCCTGAACTCACCTCGGCTGGAATCGTCGTTTCCGGCGGTCGCGGCGTAGGGTCCGAAGAGCAATTCGAGCTGATTGAAAAGCTGGCCGACAAGCTAGGCGCCGCTGTAGGCGCATCGCGTGCCGCCGTCGATTCGGGCTACGCGCCCAATGACTGGCAAGTGGGGCAGACGGGCAAGGTCGTGGCGCCCGAGCTTTATATCGCGGTAGGCATCTCCGGCGCGATTCAACACCTTGCGGGCATGAAGGACAGCAAGGTCATCGTCGCGATCAACAAGGACGAAGATGCCCCAATCTTCCAAGTTGCCGATTACGGCCTCGTTGCCGATCTGTTCAACGCGGTGCCGGAACTCACCGAAAAGCTCTGATACCGGATGGGCCCGCTCATGCAGCGGGCCTTTTCCAATGCGTCACTTGCTGCGCCGCGGCGACGCCACTAAGCTTCTCCCGAAAATTCAAACCCGGAGTGATCGACATGGATATCAAAACCGTCGGCGTCATCGGCGCAGGTCAAATGGGCAGCGGCATCGCGCATGTGTTTGCTCTGGCCGGGTTCGAAGTGATCTTGAACGACATCGACACCGGCAGTCTTGATCGCGCCATCGCGTCCATCGGCAAGAACATGGATCGGCAGGTCAAGAAGGACGCAGTTTCCGAAGCCGACAAGGATGCCGCCCTGAAGCGGATCGTCACAACGCAGAACACCGCCGATTTCTCGAAGGCCGATCTGGTCATCGAAGCCGCCACTGAAGACGAGGCGGTCAAGTGTAAGATTTTTGAAAGCCTCATTCCACATCTGGCAGATCACGCAATCCTGACGACAAATACCTCTTCCATCTCCATCACGCGCCTTGCCGCCGCCACTGACCGCCCCGAACGCTTCATGGGTTTTCATTTCATGAATCCTGTTCCGGTGATGAAACTGGTCGAACTCATTCGCGGTATCGCCACCGATGACGCTACTTTTCAGGCCTGCAAGGGGCTGGTCGACAAGCTGGGGAAAACCGCCTCTGTCGCGGAAGACTTTCCGGGCTTCATCGTCAACCGCATTCTGATCCCGATGATCAACGAGGCAGTCTATGCGTTGCACGAAGGCGTTGGGACCGCCGCGTCCATCGACAGCGGCATGACGCTAGGTGCAGCCCATCCGATGGGGCCGCTGCAACTGGCAGACATGATCGGGCTGGACACCTGCCTTGCCATCATGCGGGTCCTGCATGAGGGCATGGCGGACAGCAAATACCGCCCCTGCCCGCTACTGGTCAAATATGTCGAGGCTGGCTGGCTGGGCCGCAAATCCGGTCGCGGGTTCTACGACTATTCCGGCGACCAGCCAGTTCCGACCCGCTGATCGTCAGTCAGTGCCAAGGTGTGTGCCCGCAACCACCCCATGAAGCCTCGTTGATCCGAGGCCCATTTCCTCAACTGATCGGGATAGATCGGGTCGCCGATGATCGGGCTGATCGGCTTGTTCAGCGCATGCACGACTTCGTGCAACAACAGCCCCTGCCGTAGTGTGGGCGACACCCGGTTAGCCATCTGATACCAACGGCTGTTCTGTCCCGAGAAGCGAATGGGCAGGACCGTTGCGCCGCTGCGCAGAATCATCTTGGCCGTGAAAGGGTTCCAACTGGCCTCGACAGCCGGGCCGAACATCGTCTGCGACGCCGAAACCGAACCCGACGGAAACAGCGCGACGGACCCGCCGCTTTGCAGGTGACGCATGCACTTTCGCCGCATTTCGAGGTTCAGTTGTAGCGCGTCATCTTCGTGCGGGAACGGCACCGGCATCAGGAACTGCTGCACCTCTCTAACCCCCGTCAACAAGGATCGCGTCAGAATACGATAGTCCTGTCTGGCTTGGCCGATTAACGCTCCGAGCACGATTCCGTCGACCAGCCCATGCGGATGATTGGCAACGATGACAAGCGGACCCTGCTTGGGGATGCGCGCTATCTGACCGGGCGGCGTGCGCAGCTCGATCCCCATCTGGTTCAGGGCGCGCGGCCAGAACTCCTGCCCCACCGGCGGACCTCTGCGCTCGAACTCCCTAATATGCCGCAGCAACGTAACCTTGCCTGTCATCCATTCCATCGACCGGATGACGCTCGCCTTCCACCGACTGTCGAAGGTCGTGGCATAGGACAGCCGGCGCTTGTCATAGCGCTCCGGCGACCCGGTGCTTTCAATGGGTAACATATCTCGTTCGATGGCCGGCAATGGTCGCCCCGAATCTTGCGTGTGGTGGCTAGAAGTCTTCGCCGAATTTGTTGGCGACGAGTTTCTCCAGCGCGTCGGCCAGCTTCTCGGCCTCGTTGCCGGTGGTGACAATATCGATAGACGTGCCACGAGACGCAGCAAGCATCAGTAACCCCATGATGCTGTCGCCCGAAGCGCTCAGCCCATCCTTGCTAACTTCCGCTCGAGCGTCATGGGCCTCGACCACTTCCACCAGCTTGGCAGAGGCGCGCGCGTGCAACCCTTTTTCATTGATGATCTTGAGTGTCCGTCGTGCGCTGGTCGTCATATGTCTTTAATTCAGTGCGGGTTGTGCGAATCTATGTATTTTCGCCCGGCATCCAGTGCAGCAGTGATCGCCACGTCGATTGGTTTACCTCGCGATTTCGTTAGCTTTATAAGCATTGGCAGGTTCGCGCCATAAAGAATTGACCGGTTTTCCAGCGCACAGGCAGGAATGGACAGATTCGACGGCGATCCCCCGAACATATCCGTGACCACTATAACGCCGTCACCATCATCGACATCATCGGCCGCCGCCTTGATTTCGGCTTGCTTGCCTTGCCTGTCGTCATGAACTCCGATCGAAATGGCGCGCATATGCGACTGTTTGCCGAGAACATGCTCGACAGCCGCCAAATATTCGCGTGCCAGCCCCCCATGGGCGACGATCACGATACCAATCAACCCTTATCACCCGATCCAGTTGACGCGGAAACATGGCCGCGCCGTTCAAGTTCGTGGTGCCTTATAGACACCTGCCATTCATCTTCCGCAAGGGCTCGGGCCATACGCTCGGCCAATACTACCGAACGATGCTGCCCACCCGTGCAGCCGAACCCTATAGATAGATGCGCTTTGCCTTCATCGACATAGGCAGGCAACAGAAACCGAACCAAATCACGCGTTTTGTCAAAAAACGTCGCGGAACGCGGATCGGCGGCAACATAGTCAGCCACGCGCTGGTCTCGTCCGTCGAGGCGCCGCAAAGGTTTTTCCCAATAGGGGTTTGCCAGAAACCGGCA
This sequence comes from Qingshengfaniella alkalisoli, assembly GCF_007855645.1. Classification (GTDB taxonomy): domain Bacteria; phylum Pseudomonadota; class Alphaproteobacteria; order Rhodobacterales; family Rhodobacteraceae; genus Qingshengfaniella; species Qingshengfaniella alkalisoli. The sequence goes on along the minus strand of NZ_CP042261.1, from coordinate 126,849 downwards.
GTCGAACAATAAGTCGATCCCGTTGGGCACGCCACGCTTGTAGGAAAAGGAGTGCACCGAAACAGCCAAACGTCGCGCGTCTTCAGCGTCAAACCAGCGCTTCAGTTCCGCCCGTAGATCATGCGGCGTCAGATCGGATGTATCGAGCAAGATGTCGGAACGCAGGCGGATTCGTTCCAGAAGGTCGAACTCGCGTTTAATGCCAAGCTCTGGCGCTTCAGCCGGTGCAAGCGGATGACGGCGGCGTGTTTCAGAGTAACGGCGCGACAGGACATCCGCGCGGCAATCCAGATAAAGGACCTCCAGGTCGATCCGCGGATCGGAAGACAGTTGCGCGATCATGTCCAACACCGCCTGCGTACTGAATTCGCGGTTGCGCACGTCGATTCCTAATGCGAGAGGCCGACCCATCGGAACACCGTCAATCAATCGAGGGAGGAGGCTCAACGGTAGATTGTCGATAGTTTCGCAGCCGAGATCCTCCAACACGTTCTCGGCCGTGGACCGCCCCGCACCCGAGGGGCCGGTGATCAGAATCACTTGCTGGCTTTTCTGGCTGCGTGCCTGCCCGTTCGGCCTCATGGCGTCTGCCCCGCTGTCATCACATCCATCCCCTACAGGCTCTTAAGGTATTGCAGAAGAGCGGCCGCGAAATCGACCCTCCCCGTATTGTGAAGCAAGGTGACATCACGACCAAGATAGCTGCGTGTCTTTGATAGCGGCAGTCGGTCTTGTTCGCGCACCCCCAGATCCACAGCAAGAGCCAATCTGCACGGGCCCCTCAATCGCGCCGGCAGTAAACCGACGCCGCGCGCCTCGATGAGGGCGGGCAATGTTCGGGGCGCGACAACCATTGGACGGTTCTCCGCTTCACCCAGAAAGACCTTGGTACGATCGTCGGCAACAAGGTCAGCCCCTAGCGCGAGCAAAGACAAAGCCAGCGACGATTTCCCCGAGCCCGACGGCCCTTCGATCAGCAAACCATGGCCGTTGTAGACCACTGTGGAGGCGTGAAGGATAATTTCATCCGTCATCTGCCAAGCCTAAGCTTCAGGTAGCACGAATTTATACCCGACGCCGTAAAGCGTTGCGATAGTCGTGAAGCGCGGATCGACGCGCCTAAACTTTCTACGCGGCCGCTTAATGTGGCTGTCAATCGTGCGATCTTCGACATGAACCCCGTCGCCATAGGCAATGTCCATCAGTTGATGACGAGTTTTTACGAAACCGGGCCGGATTGCCAGAGCCTCCAGCAGATCCATTTCCTTTGCGGTTAAGGATACAGTGTGGCCGCGCCGCACACGCAACTTCTTCGGTCGCGGCCCGGCCGAAGTCAGGTTCAATCCCCATCAGACACCCTATTCACTAATTTTCCCGCGAATCACGAGTCCCACGGATTAATGCAAACGGTCAAACCCGTAAGAAATTGCTAAGCCCGGTCGCGGCAACGTGATCGAGGTTGCGCTAACATCAGGATGGTTGCGCTAACTGTTCTCAATGGTCCTGTTTTGACGCGCGAAACGCATGATATAGCGAGGCAGAGACGCTGGTGGAGGCGGCTCTAATCACTCATCAGACCGCATGGCGGAGGCTAGGTAACGCATATGACGTCAGGACGTGTTAACCGGAATCAAAAGCTGGAAGATCAGGGGATCAGCGGGCTTGGCTCTGTCTATTACAACCTGACCGAACCGGCGCTCGTGCAGGAAGCGTTGAAGCGTGACGAAGGCACGCTGGGCAAAGGCGGAGCGCTGCTCGTGGAAACGGGCAAATACACCGGTCGCTCGCCCAAGGACAAGCACGTCGTTCGTACCGCTGCGGTCGAGGACAACATCTGGTGGGACACCAACGCGCCGATGTCGCCGGAGGGCTTCGACACCCTCTACAACGACATGCTGGAGCATATGAAGGGTCGCGACTACTTCGTACAGGACCTGTTTGGTGGCGCGGACCCGACCCACCGCCTGGATGTGCGTGTGGTCACCGAACTGGCATGGCACGGGTTGTTTATCCGGCACCTATTGCGTCGCCCAGCGCAGGAGGAACTGGAAACCTTTGCACCGGATTTCACGATCATTAACTGTCCGTCCTTCAAAGCTAATCCGGACCGTCACGACTGTCGTTCCGATACCGTGATCGCGCTGAACTTCGACCGCAATCTCATCCTGATCGGTGGCACGGAATACGCGGGCGAGAACAAAAAATCCGTGTTCACCCTGTTGAACTACATCCTGCCTGAAAAAGGCGTGATGCCGATGCACTGCTCGGCCAACCACGCGCCGGGTAATCCTGTGGACACCGCAATCTTCTTCGGCCTGTCTGGCACCGGCAAGACGACACTTTCTGCAGACCCAAGCCGCGTGCTGATCGGTGACGACGAACATGGCTGGTCCGATCGTGGCACTTTCAACTTTGAAGGCGGTTGCTACGCCAAGACGATCTCGTTGTCGCCGGAAGCAGAGCCGGAAATATACGCCACAACGTCGAAATTCGGCACCGTGATCGAGAACATGGTGTTCGACAAGGACACGCTGGAGCTTGATTTCGAAGACGACAGCCTAACGCCCAACATGCGCTGTGCATATCCGCTGGACTACATTTCCAATGCCTCAGAGTCCGCGCTGGGCGGCCATCCCAAAAACATCATCATGCTGACCTGCGATGCCTTCGGCGTCATGCCGCCGATCTCGCGGTTAACACCGGCACAGGCGATGTATCATTTCCTGTCGGGCTTCACCTCGAAGACGCCCGGTACTGAACGCGGCGTGGCAGAGCCGATCCCGACCTTCTCAACCTGCTTCGGCGCCCCCTTCATGCCGCGCCGTCCGGAAGTCTATGGCAACCTGCTGCGCGAAAAGATCGCAAGCCACGGGGCTACCTGCTGGCTGGTCAACACAGGTTGGACAGGCGGCGCGTACGGCTCGGGTTCACGTATGCCGATCAAGGCTACACGCGCTCTGCTAGCCTCAGCGCTGGACGGCACACTCAGCGAGGCAGAGTTCCGCAAGGATCCGCATTTCGGCTTCGAGGTTCCGGTATCGGTACCGGGTGTGGACGATACCCTGCTCGATCCACGTGCGACTTGGGCCGACGCGGATGCCTACGACGCACAAGCCCGTAAGCTGGTCGAGATGTTTGCCGACAACTTCGAACAATATGTCGCGCATATCGATGAAGACGTGAAGGCCGTCGCAATCGGCTAACAGATTTCTACGCCGGAATTGATTGGGCCGACCTGCAAAATTGGGGTCGGCCCAACTCATTTCAGGGCGTCACGTTCCTGTATTCAGACCTTTTGCAAAATCCAACTCTTCATCCGGTATGTCGTCGAAAGACGAATAATTCAGATTGTAGAGCTTCGCGTACAACCCGCCAGCTTCCATAAGGTCTTCATGCCGCCCGGATTCGATCAACTGGCCTTGCTGAAGCACGATGATCCGATCCGCGCCGCGAATGGTGGCCAGACGGTGGGCAATCACCAGGCCCGTGCGACCTCTGAGCAGCGTCTCCAGTGCTTTTTGGATCTGTCGCTCCGTGTAGCTGTCGATATTCGCCGTAGCTTCATCAAGCACCAGAATTTTCGCGTCAGCCACCAATGCGCGGGCAAAGCTGATCAACTGACGCTGACCAAGCGACAACCCACCGCCACGCTCACCCAACTCGGTGTCATACCCTTCGGGTAACGCCGTGATGAATTCATGCGCGCCCACGGCTTTCGCCGCCTCGATCACCTGTTCTTCCGTCGCATCCGTTTTGCGGTAGCGGATGTTCTCCATGACGCTTCCGGTGAACAGGAACGGTTCCTGCAAAACCATCGCGATTTCCTGGCCCAGCGATTCCTGCGTCAGGTCGCGCACGTCATGGCCGCCAACCAGAACTTCCCCCTGCTGCACATCGTAGAACCGGTGCACAAGCGCCATCGCGCTGGACTTACCCGAACCGGTTGGTCCGACCAGCGCCACTGTTTCACCGGGATTCACGCGAAAACTGAAATCTTTCAAGACGGGATGCTTCGGGTTGTAGCCAAAGGACACATCACGGAATTCGACCGAGCCGTCATTCTCGCCCGTCAACTCAATCGCGCCGGGTTTGTCCCTGATCGACAGCGGCACATCCAGAACCTCGGTCAGACGCTGCCCGGATGCCATCGCGCGCTGCATCACCGAATATTGCATGGTCAGCGAACGGATCGGGTCGAAGAAGCGTTGAATGTAGAACAGAAAAGCCACCATGACGCCAACATCGAGCGTATCATTGACCACCATGTTCCCGCCGATCACCACGACGAAGGCCATTGCCACACCCGTCAGCGAGTCCACAATCGGAACCATGACCTGCGCATATTTTGCCGCAGTCAGGTGGGTTCTCAGGTTACGCGTTGCGAGTTTGTCGTAAAGGTCAAGGTTCACCTGCTGGCGATCCATACCCTGCACGGCGCGGACACCATGAATGACCTCCGCCAAGGCGCCATTGGTTAGCGAGTTCGATTCGTGCGCCGCCATGAAAGCGCTACGCGCCCGCGGCAGCCAGAAAATCCGCACGATGAACAGGATCGGCATGACCGACAGCACCAGCAGTGCCAGTGGCGCATCGAGCCACAGCATAACCCCGATGATCCCAAACAAGAGAACGATGTCTCCTACGGACAGAACAGATGTTTCCAGGAACTCCTGCATGGAGTTCACATCACCCTGAAGGCGCGACATCAGTCGTCCTACTTCAGTCTTGTCCATGAAAGAGAGTGAGACGCGCTGCAGATGCTCGAACATATTGCGACGTATGTCGAACAGCACGTTCTCGGCCACCTGCCCCACCACGTTTTCTTGGATGAACGACGCGGCATAGTTGATCAGGATAGCGACCAGAAACGCCAGAACAGCCAATTGCAGACCGTTCGCCTGCGCGCCATCGACTGCAAGGCTATTGTCGATCGCGTAACGGATGATCAACGGGATCAGCAACTGCATCGCGGTGAAGGTTAAAACGGCCGCGACGGACAGATAGACCTGCTTGCGATAGGGATGCACGAAGGTCCAAATGCGTCGCACGATGCGCTTGTCGAAAACACGACCGAAGATTTCTTCCTCGATTCGGTGCGATCCGACGGTCGCGCGGAAGGGGCGGCGGCCATCGTCGCGAATATCATTGCGTTCGGCTTCGATTTCCTGCGCCATCAGTCTTCCTCCCCCGGACGCACTTGCAGATCATAAAGCGCCTTGTAGCGACCGCCCTGTGACAGCAGTTCCTCATGCGAACCGCGTTCCACGATCTGCCCATCCTCCATGAACAGGATCTGATCCGCATGCATCAACGAACTCAGGCGATGCGCCACAACTATCGTCACGCGGTCCTTGGAATAGTCGCGCATTGCGGCGCGGATTTGCTGTTCAGTCCCTGCATCAATCGCGGCCGTTGAATCGTCAAATACCATGATTGCCGGGCGCCGCAGCAACATCTGCGCGATCGCCATACGCTGCCGCTGGCCGCCCGACAGCGACACGCCGCGTTCTCCCACAACTGTTTCATATCCGACCGGCAGACCCATGATGTAACTGTGCAGTTTCGCAGAATCTGCCGCGCGGCGGATGGACTTGTCATGGGCCCAGGGGTCGGCATAGGCAATGTTGTTGCCGATGGTCGTGGTGAACAGGAAGCTGTCCTGCTGCACGACGGACACCTCATTGCGCAGGCTTTCCAGCGCGACATCCCGCACATCCTGCCCGTCAATGGTCACCCTGCCGCTATCTACATCATAGAACCGCGGGATCAGATTGACCAAGGTCGACTTCCCGCTACCCGGCGGACCAACAATGCCGATGGTTTGACCGCGCTTGGCCTCAAACGACAAGTTCCTCAGCACCTCACGTGGATTACCATCGAAGGCAAAGCTGACATTTTCGAAGCGCAGGGTGCCATCGGTAATCTCTAACGGCGTCGCGCCAGGCGCATCCTTGATCGGAATATCCAGATCCAGCACTTCGAACAATCGCCCGCCACAGGTAGAGGCGCGCGCAAACGCATTGACCATCAGCCCAAGCTGGCGCACCGGCATTTGCAGGATGGTCATGAAGGTCAGGAACTCGGCCAATGTGCCAACACTTATATCACCGGCCAGAACCTTGCGTCCGCCAATCCACAGCACCAACCCCATGGCCGCGAAGAACGAAAACGTCATGGCGCTGGAGTTTCGCACGCGCAGCGCGACCCGTTCATGTGCCAGATCCAGCGCAGAGTGAGACGCCCGGTCGAACTTCGCCATTTCGTAAAGCTGACCCGCAAAGGCACGGACCACGCGAATCCCGCCGAGGTTTTCCTCCATCACTCGCGACAGGATTGCCAGCCGGTCCTGCAACGCCAACCATGTCGCACGAAGCCGAAGCTGGGTCACCGAAGACCGCCACGCGACAAATGGCACGAAGCTCAGCGCCAACAGCCCAAGGATGACATCGGTGGAAATCAGCAGATAAGCCCCCGCGCCAATCAGTAGCACCAGAAGGATCGTCCGGATAAAGGCGGTGGAGAAATACATCCGCACGCCTTCCAGATCGAGCATTCCCTTAGTGATCAACTCCCCCGAATGGGTCCGGTCGTGGAAGGCAAAATTCAACCGCTGGATTTTGTCGTAATAGGCAACCCGCAGATTATAGCCCACATGATGCCCTACCGATTCCGCGAAATAGTTCTGAAGCATCGTGAACAGCCCACGTGCCACGGCAACTGCCAGCAAGATAAGCGCGGTGTTGAGAAGCTGCTGCTGATGTGCATCAGCATTCGTCGTATCGATGACAATCGTCTGGGTTTGGTCAATCGCCGTGCCCAACAACCTTGGGATCGACAGCTGCAACACTGCCGCAACAACGGTCGCCAGCACAGCGATGGTAAATTGTACGGGGTAGCGAAGCGTCAGACGGGTGATGCGAACAAGTGCGCTCAGCCCCTTCCCCCAATGGGCGGAGCTTTCGCGCGCGGGCTCATTCGTCCCCCCGTCTGCGCGGTATGTCATGGAACCGCTCAACGTCTTTGTCCAATCTGGATTTCCTGCCGTAAAGACAAGGTTAACGGGATGCCGCCTTCCGGAACGCGCATCCGAAGCCTGATTTTGGATTTGATGTCCTTCTTGCATATACATATTCTTGGCGGGTGCAATGGCTAAACTTACCGAACGGTAGCCAAATTTTTCGTGTGATCCGGCAGATGTATCTGTGCGTGTTCCAACCGTACTGGCGGTTGACTTCACGCCGTCGTGACCCAAGTAATGCCCGAACGTCAGGACGACCGGCCCCGAAAGGAATGCCATGCCCCCCATCGTATCGGTTCAGAATCTGGACAAGACCTATGACTCCGGCTTCACCGCGTTGCGCGATGTATCGCTGAACATCGAAGAAGGCGAAATACTGGCGCTGCTCGGCCCCAACGGCGCTGGCAAGACGACCATGATCTCGATCATTTGCGGGATTACGTCCAAGACGGGCGGTACCGTCACCGCAGGCGGCTTCGACATCGATCAGGATTTCCGCAGCGCCCGCGAGATGATAGGGCTGGTGCCGCAGGAAATCGCCATCGATCCCTTCGAAAAGGTGCTGCGCGCGGTGCGTTTTTCACGCGGGCTGCATGGCTGTCCGCCGGATGAAGCCTACTTGGAAAAGCTCCTGCGTAGCCTGTCTCTGTGGGACAAGCGCGACACGAAGATCATCGAGCTGTCCGGCGGCATGAAGCGGCGCGTCCTGATTGCCAAGGCGCTGAGCCACCAACCGCGCATACTGTTTCTGGATGAACCAACGGCGGGCGTGGATGTGGAGTTGCGCAAGGACATGTGGGATGTCGTTCGACGCCTGAAAGAAGACGGCGTGACCATAATTCTGACCACGCACTACATCGAAGAAGCCGAAGCCATCGCCGACCGCGTCGGGGTGATCAACAAGGGGCAGATTCTTCTCGTCGAAGCCAAAACCCACCTCATGGAACGGCTCGGTCGCAAACAGATGGAAATCTATCTGCAGCACCCCCTCCAGACCGTCCCTGACGCTCTGAGCAAGTATGATCTGGAACTCGGTGAAGACGGCGAAACCCTGATCTACACCTATGACACTCAGGCCGAACGCACGGGAATCACAACTCTTCTGTCGGACCTGTCCAATGCAGGCGTAAAACTCAGCGACATCCAAACCCGCAAAAGCACGCTTGAAGAAATCTTTGTCGATTTGGTGAGGGAACAGGCATGAACTACCAAGCTGTCAAATCCATCTACACCTTTGAAATGGCGCGCGCCTTCCGCACGATCACACAGAGCATCGTGTCGCCGGTATTGTCCACGGCGCTCTATTTCATCGTCTTCGGGTCGGCCATCGGATCACGGATGGAAAACATCGAAGGCGTCGAATACGGCAGCTTTATCGTGCCAGGGCTGATCATGCTGTCAGTGCTGACGCAAAGCGTATCCAACGCTTCCTTCGGGATCTACATGCCCAAATTCATGGGCACGATGTATGAACTACTGTCAGCGCCGGTATCCTATCTGGAAATCGTCGTCGGCTATGTCGGGGCGGCGGCCAGCAAGTCGCTGTTGATCGGTGTCATCATCCTGATCACGGCAGGCTTCTTCGTCGATCTGCAAATCGCGCATCCCGTATGGATGATGGTCTTCCTGTTGCTGACCTGCATTTCCTTCAGCCTGTTCGGCTTCATTATCGGCATCTGGGCCAAGAATTTCGAGCAATTGCAGTTGGTGCCACTGCTGATAATCACACCGCTTGTTTTTCTGGGGGGCAGCTTCTATTCGATCTCCATGCTGCCGCCCGTGTGGCAAACGGTGACACTGTTCAACCCGGTCGTCTATCTGATTTCTGTCTTCCGCTGGAGCTTTTTCGGTGTCTCAGATGTGCCTGTCGGGATCAGCCTGTTCATGATCGCGCTGTTCCTTGGGATTTGTCTGACCCTGACTTGGTGGATATTCCGCACCGGATACCGCATACGGACCTGAATTTTATGCCAATCCCGGGGTCAGCCTCTATGAACCCGGGATTGGCCGCCGGTGTGCCGTCTGCTGTAAGGGCCATCCTGAAGGCCAGCGACCGGACCAGGTAGATAATGATGAAATCGGGACCAGCCGGCGCTTGCGGAACCTGTTCGCAGTGCAGACCTGAAACTTGAGTATAGGGCACACTCGCCAGAATAGATGATGGCGAGTGAATTCGTCCTTTCGACATCCCCACAAGCTTAGGAGACTTGGCTACCATGCATGCATGAGGTGAAGAATTGTGTATGACCAACTCACCAACTCAATGCCAGCGCTTCAGGCAAGGATAGGAACGATGTCGCCTATTACACCCCTTATGCGCCCGCGCGCAAATATCCTTTGCACCCTCCTGGTACCGCCAGCCTGAAACCGAACGTCGCGGTACCGGCCGCAATTCCGGGCCTTCCGCGCAACCGTGGGAGCTGAGGCCATCGTCGTGTCTGCATTGACGGTTACGCGCCCATCCAAATCACCTGCCGTCACGAGTTCGCGGATATCGTTGGCTGTAACCGATGTGCGCCGCCCGCGAGCATCCAGCCGCATCGTGATACCCGGTGCAGAGCCCGCCGCCGACACCCCCCTTGTTAAACCGCCCAAGGTCTTGCGCATATCGGGCGTGACGCGGCCGCCAGACTTCGCGACGAAGCCGTTCAACCCAACGCGATAGCCGCCGATCATAATCATCTGTTGCGATCATCGCGTGGTCCTGCAGTTTTATGGCCAACCCTGCACCAATCGCGCCGCTTGCTTCGATGCGACTGTTGCGCGCTAAAAGCGAAGTAAGCGCAATTGATTCGTATTTTCGGATGCTTGGCGAGACGCGGGCAGAAAGAAGGCTATCGCCGCGCTTTGAATGCCAGCCGGATCAGTACGCGTTCGATCATCGCCATTTGTGGCGGCGGATTGGATGAACGCAACGCCAAGTCAGCGTCAAGCAGCATGGCGTTGGCCTCTTCCAGCTTGTGAGCGCCCCAGTTCTGCGCCTGCCGCAACACCTTGTCCCTGCGTGGACCGAAGACAGGCGGGCGCAGCTTCGCAATGCCTTGCTGGGCGCCACCGGGATAGGAGGCAACCGCATGAAGGGTCCGGAAATGTCGGATCGCAGCGATGCAAATCGACACGGGTGCTTGCCCCTGACCTTGCATCCGTTTGAGCAGCGGGCTGATCTTATCGGCGCGCCCCTCGGCGACGACCGTCAGCAAATCGTCCATCTCGGCCTCGACGGAAACGGGTGAAATCGCGGCCACATCTTCTGCAGAAACCGGGGTCGTATCTTCCAGCTTGTAAAGCGACAGCTTCTCCACGGTTTGCCTGAAATCACCGGGGTCAAGCGTATCGGCAAGAGCCACCAAGTCCGCCATGACCGGTTGTGGAACGTCTCGCAATCCAGCTTGACTCAGGGTCTCAGATACCTCGGCTGGCGACGGTGGATCGGCGTAGACGGCCGCGATATAGGCGTTTTGATGACCCTCGAACAACTTCCTGAGCGCAGATCGCGGGGTCAACTGCCCGGCCGTCACGATGATCTGGGCATCGCCTTCCTGCCAGTCATCGACTGCGAGCTTTAGCGCGGGAGCCAAAGAGTCAGGCGCACCATCCACAAAGACGGCACGAGGACCGTCAAAGAAGCCGCGTGCACGTATCGCATCAACGACCGCTGCGGCCTGCCCACGCAGGTCCGCGGACGCAAGCCGGGTGATGCGCATTTCCGCCTCGCCATCCGGGCCAATGATATTGGCGATCACTTGCTGCCGTTTCAGCGCAACGCGCATTGCATCGGGACCATAGATCAGCACGCCCGCCCGCGACAGATCCGGCGCGGCAAAGTAGCGCTGCGCATCGCGGCTGTTCAGTTTCATCGGGTCAGTTCCGGCGCTTTCGAGATGAGATCGGACATGATCTTGTCGGCAAGAATCACGGTCAGGCGGCGGTTGGCGTCACGCTCGGCTGTCAGTGTCGCGACCGTTGTACCGGTGGCGGAGTAGGTCGTGAAACTACTGACCTGCCCGGTGATTATCTGATCGGCGGCCGACTGTTCAACCAGCCGATAGGTTGCACTGCCATGTAACAGGTAGCGATTGGTTTCCTGTTCCTGCGTAATCGCCACGCGTTCCGTGTCAGTGGACAAGCTGAAGGCCAGATTATACTGCGCAACCTTCGGCGGACCGAGGCGTGTCTCCAGCTCCTGCCCCAGAAGAAAGGCATAGCGATCATTCTGCGGGGCGGTGACGACCACGCGACCGTTCAGAGCCGACCCCGCACCACCCGGTCCATAGACGGGGGTGAAGCCGCAGCCCGCGAGGACCACGGCGGCAATCAGAAAATGTCGGCGATCAGACCACGACATTGATGATGCGGCCCGGAACCACGATCAGCTTCTTGGGCTGCCCGCCATTGAGCAGGCGCTGAACGGCGGCGTCCTCAAGCGCCAGCTTTTCGATTTCGTCGCGAGGCAGATCCTTGGCCACGGTCAACTCCGACCGCCTCTTGCCATTGACCTGAATGGGCAGCGTGACCGAATCTTCCACCAGAAGTACGGGGTCGGCCTCGGGCCATGCGGCTGTGGCAACCAGACCTTCACCGCCGAGGGCGGACCAGACTTCTTCGGCCAAATGCGGCACCATGGGCGACATGAGTTGCGCCATGACGCGCATTGCCTGGGCTCTAGCCGAACGCGAAGCTTTGGACTTGGCAATGGTGTTAGTGAAGGCATAAAGCTTTGCGACAGACGTGTTAAAGGCAAACCCTTCGATCCCGTCAGTCACGTCGCGAATAGTCTTGGCCGTTTCGCGGGCAAGCGCCGCATCAGCGGTCATATCAGCGGCCCCTTCCCCGGTGCTGTTGCGGATGTCTTCCGCGATCCGCCAGACCCGCTGGAGGTGCTTGAAGGTGGCCTCTGCGCCTGCGGCAGTCCATTCGACATCGCGCTCGGGGGGGCTGTCGGACAACATGAACCAGCGTGCCGTGTCGGCACCGAAATGCTCGATGATCGCCACCGGATCGACGACGTTCTTCTTGGACTTCGACATCTTGGCCGAAGGAACAATTTCAATCGCCTCGCCCGTTGCCTTCACGGTCTTGCTGTCGCGATCCACCTCTTCGGGCAGATGATAGACCGGGCGGCCCTTTTCATCACGGGTCTGGTAGATCTCGTGCGTGACCATCCCCTGCGTGAAGAGCGCATTGAACGGCTCCCGTGCGCTATCCGGCAGATGCCCGCAGATGTTCATCGCCCGCGCAAAGAAGCGCGAATAGAGCAGGTGCAGAATAGCGTGCTCGATGCCCCCGATATACTGGTCGACATTCATCCAGTAGGCCGCGTCATCGGCATTGGTAGGTGTCGCCGCACGAGGGCTGGTGAAGCGGGCATAGTACCACGAACTGTCGACGAAGGTGTCCATCGTGTCCGTTTCGCGCTTGGCCGCCGCGCCACATTTCGGGCAGCTGCAGTCACGCCATGTCGGATGGCGGTCCAACGGGTTGCCCGGCTTGTCGAAACTCACATCCTCAGGCAGCTTGACCGGAAGGTTTTCCTTCTTCTCCGGCACGATACCGCAGGTCTCGCAATGGATCACCGGAATCGGACAACCCCAATAGCGCTGGCGGCTCAGCCCCCAGTCGCGCAGGCGGTATTGCGTGACGCCCTTGCCCCAGCCGCGGCGTTCGGCGAACGCGATGGTGGCGTCGATGGCTTCGTCACCGGTAGCTTCATCCAGCCCCGCGAAATGGTTGATCCATTTCACCTTTTCGGACTTCATCGGCACGAAAGCGGTATTCTCGACCCTGGCGGGATCATCCAGCGCAACAAAGGTGTCCGTCACCGGCAACCCGTATTTGCGCGCAAAATCGAGGTCGCGCTGGTCATGCGCCGGGCAGCCGAAGATCGCGCCCGTGCCGTAATCCATCAGGATGAAATTGGCGACCCAGATGGGCAGCTCCCACGCCGGATCGAGCGGATGCCGGACGGTCAGCCCGGTATCGAAGCCGCGCTTTTCGGCGGTTTCCAGGTCAACTTCAGACGTGCCGGTGCGGCGGCATTCGGCGTTGAAATCGGCAAGCTGGGCGTTGTCCTTCTCCAGCTCCTTCGCAATGGGGTGATCCGGCGAGATGCCAAGGAAGCTCGCCCCCATCAACGTGTCGGGGCGCGTGGTAAAGACCTCGATTCCCTCCATATCGGCGACCCGTGCGCTCAGCGGGAAAGTCACGCGCATGCCCCTGGACTTGCCGATCCAGTTGGCCTGCATCGTGCGGACTTTTTCCGGCCAGTCTTTCAGATCGTCGAGTGCGTCCAGCAGTTCCTCGGAATAATCCGAGATACGGAAGAACCACTGCGTCAACTCGCGCCGCTCGACCGGAGCACCTGACCGCCAGCCCTTGCCGTCGATGACCTGTTCATTGGCCAGAACGGTCATGTCGATCGGGTCCCAGTTCACGACTGCGTTCTTGCGGTAGACCAGCCCCTTCTCAAGGAAATCGATGAACATCGCCTGCTGCTGGCCGTAGTACTCAGGGTCGCAGGTAGCGAATTCGCGAGACCAGTCGATTGACAGCCCCAGCGGCTTCATCTGGTCGCGCATCACCGCGATATTGTCATATGTCCATTGTCCCGGGTGTCCCCCAGATGCCATTGCAGCATTTTCGGCAGGCATCCCGAACGCGTCCCAGCCCATCGGATGCAGCACGTTATGACCGGTAGACAGCTTATACCGCGCGATCACGTCGCCCATCGTGTAGTTGCGTACATGCCCGATATGGATGCGCCCCGATGGGTAGGGGAACATTTCCAGCACGTAATACTTCGGCTTCGACTCGTCGCGCTTGGCGGTAAATACGTCGGCGCTGGCCCATTGGGCCTGCCACTTGGCTTCGACACTGGCGGGGTCGTATCGGGACATGAAATCGTGATCTTTCGTTCGGACTGCTGCGGGGCCTGCGGCCCGGCTGCGTCAATAGGCCCAGATCCCGCCCGCGTCCAGTATTACAGGTTCTGCGCTTGAATCCGAAGCTGCCGTGCGCGGGTCAGAATGGCGTCTTCGATGGCGCGTGTGGTTTCAGTGCTGGCCGGTCCCGACCGTGTTTGCAGCGCGACGTTCAGCGAACGGGCGTCAAGCGCGGGATCACGGACATAGACGGTCGCGCGGTAGGCCTGACCACCACCGGGGTGGAACGCCGTATCCATAGACCATCACACCCGAAAACGGATCGACGCGCTCCACCGGCATGAAGTTCAGCACATCCTGCGCAGCCGCCCAGATGAACCGATTCACCTCGACCGTCACATTGGGGTCATCGTTATTCTGGAAGATATCCCAAATGGTGGATTCACCGGGCTGCGTGCCGACCCGTCTTTCCGCGCTGGAATAGCTCGCGCCACCGACCGGCGTTGTCTCACCGGGGTTCAGGTTGGGGTTTTGCTGCCCGGAACATGCGGACAAAAGGATACACATAGCGCCTGACACCAGACCGATGCGTTGAATCCGTTTCCTCATATATTCAGCCCCTTCGATACTCCGTGCCAGAACTAGCCCACGCGCCCCGATCAAACAAGTCGGATTGACGCGCCCACCCGCACGGGGCGCCAGCGGCGTCGAACAGACTGTGGCAAAGCTGCACCAATTTTCGCGGAGTTTCCCCCGTCGCGGGCGTCGCGGTTGTTTTTGCCCCCCGATCGGGTGAATTAAAGCCAACTCAATCGGGTGTTCCCGCTTGAGGATCACCTTAACTACGAGGGAAACGATGAAAAAGATTCTTCTTGCTTCGAGCGCCCTGGTCCTCACTGCAGGCTACGCCGCAGCTGATGTGACCGTTTCGGGCGACGGCCGCATGGGTATTGTCTATGCTGAAGACGGTTATGCAAACGCACTGACCGGCAAAACCAAAGACTGGAGCTACAACAGCCGTATCCGTATCAAGTTCGCTGCTTCTGGCGAAACTGATGGCGGTCTGGCTTTCGGTGGTAGCGTTCGCGCCGACCACTACGACGACGACCAAGGCACCAAAGGTACTGCTGGTGACGTGTTCATCTCCGGTGGCTTCGGCAAGCTGTCCATGGGTGACGTTGACGGCGGTGCAGAAAAAGCTATCGGCGACCTTGCCGAAATCGGCTACACCTGCTTGGCCTGCCTGAACGAAACCACCTACCTGTTCGGTGGCAACGACCCGTCCGCTCTGTACGAATACGCGTATGAAGGCCTGATCCTGGCTCTCGGCGTATCCGACGACGAAGAGTACTCGGTCGGTGTCGGCTACGACGGTGGTATGTGGTCCGTTGGTCTGGGCTATGAAAACGTTCCGGAAGGTTCGACGATCAGCCTGATCGACAACGACGAAACCGGACTGACTGCCGATGTTCTTTCCGATGAAGACCTTGAGCAGGTATTTGTCGGCGGTAGCGTCACTTTCTCTGACATCACGCTGAAGGGCGTCTACGGCGTTGTCGATGCTGACGACTGGGAAATCGAACAGTACGGTATCTCCGCTGAAGGCACTTGGGGCGCAACCACGGTTGCTGCTTACTGGCGCGCTCTGGACACCAGCGACATCATGTTCGACGGTGACGGCGACGGTTTTGCAGACGAAGAGTTCGGCAAGATCGAAATCTACGGTATCGGTGCTGAATACGACCTCGGCGGTGGTGCTTCGGTTGCTGGCGGTATCGCTAGCGTCGACGACAACACCATCGGCGACATCGGTCTGAAGTTCTCGTTCTAATCGAACGCGAATCTCTGGCAGGGTGAAAGCCCTGCCAACAAGCCCCGGCCCCTGGCCGGGGCTTTTCTTTTGGAACGCGCATATCCCTGTTTCCTGCAGGTCCCAACAAGGGCAGGATTTCATGTATTTGCAACTTCCCTCAAAGCATGTAGCTTTCCCTTTCGTAAGATTTTGTTTCAGTTAGCTATTGCGTTGCTCCAAGAGCGGAGTAACCAAGGATCGGAGACCTGTGGCGATGCGCGATGAACTTCCTGCCGACACCAATGCAGACCCTGCCGCGCGCACGACATCACCGGTTTCAGCCAATATGCCAACGCTCGGTGAAATCGGGCTGCAACGCTACGCCCCCTACCTGATGAATCGGATCATGGGGCTCTATAACGCTTCGGTTCTGGCGGAACTAAACCGACATGGCATAAGCATCGCAAAATTGCGCGCATTGGCGGTGCTTTCGGCCAGACCCGGGCTTATGATCAATGAACTGGCCGTGTATTGCGTGATCGAACAATCGACGATGAGCCGCACGCTTGCCAGTATGCTCAACGAAGGTCTGATCCGCAGACAGGATGACACCGAAGACAACCGTGTACGTCGCATCTACCTGACCGACAAAGGGCGCGAGGTTTTCGAACATCTCTGGCCGGCCATGGCGTCTGCACATCAGGATCTGTTCGAAGGCATCAACGAAGCCGAGCGGGACGCCTTTGTGACAACGCTGAACCGAATGCTGCTGAACGTCAGAAAGCATCCTTTCTGAACGCCATCAGCCGGTTTGCGTAAGCAGCGTCGACAATTCATCGACCTTTTCGGCCAATAGGTCACGGTCGCCGCGGGTTTCCACGTTCAGTCGAATGACGGGCTCCGTGTTGGACTGACGCAAGTTGAAGCGCCAATCGGCAAAGGCACAGCTCAGACCGTCCAGTCGATCAACATCCAATGCATCTGGCACAAATTGCGACTCGACACGGGCGACGGCAGCCACAGGATCGTCCAAGCGGAAGTTCATCTCGCCGGATGATGGAAAGCTTTTCCGCATATCCGCCACGATTTCCGACAGGGGCTTGCCCGAAATACTCATGCGCTCGACCATCAGTAGCCACGGAACCATCCCGCTGTCGCAATACATGAAGTCCCGGAAATAGTGATGCGCGGACATCTCACCGCCATAGATCGCGTCCACTTCGCGCATCTTTTCCTTGATCAGCGCATGGCCGGTACGCGACACGACCGCTTCTCCGCCGCCAGCCTGGACAATCGCCTGGGTGTTCCATTGAACTCGGGGATCATGAACTATGCGAGCCTTGTCTTCCTTTGTCAGAAACGCGGCCGCCAGCAAGCCGACAATGTATTCACCGTCCACGAAGGCGCCAGTCTCATCGAACAAGAAACAGCGGTCGAAGTCTCCGTCCCAGGCAATACCAACATCCGCCCCTGTCGCCACAACCGCGTCTCCGGTCACGGGGCGGTTCTCCGGAAGCAGGGGGTTCGGGATGCCATTCGGGAAACTTCCGTCGGGTTCGTGGTGCAAGCGTTCGAACGTGAGAGGAACGCCGCGGTCTTTCAGCTTGCGTGCAATCGCGTCAAAGGTCGGACCCGCCGCCCCATTACCGGAATTGACGGCGATCTTCAGCGGCTTAAGCGCCCCCAAATCTGCAAAGGAGAGCACGCGCTGCACATAGGCGTCCCGAGGCGTTTCCCGCTGCACATCGCCACGCTTGGCCGCGACCGGCAACGCCCCCCGTGCGACCATATCATGGATGTCCTGGAGCCCGCTGGCGCGCGAAATCGGACGTGCCCCCTGCCGCACCATCTTGATGCCATTGTCATCAATCGGGTTGTGCGATCCCGTAATCATCAGCCCGCCAACCGCTTCGAAGTGATCTGTTGCGAAATAGACCTCTTCCGTCCCGCATAGCCCGATGTCGATGACATCCGAGCCGCCCGCACGCAGCCCTTCGATCACTGCGGCTTGCAACTCCGCGCTGCTGGTCCGCGCATCACGCCCGACCACGGTCAAACCCGTCCCGATCACCGCAGCAAACGCGCGTCCAACGCCAAAGGCGATATTCGCGGTCAAATCATCTCCGACGCGACCACGGATGTCATAGCTTTTGAAGCAGGTGAGTTCGGTCATCTTGGTCCCGGCAGCTTTTGAACAGATACCTTCCCAATAACGCCCCTCATGTGCCGATGTCACGCCGATCATCAACATGAGGTCAAAGGGTAACGTAAGGGGCACTTTTATCGCTCCGCGCATTGCCAACGGGGGGCAAATGCGTAATCACACGCGTATGCGAATTAAGGCGCCAGGGCCTAGTATTATGAAAGTTATTGTTTTCGGTTTGGGTTATGTCGGATTTACGGCGATGTGCTGCATCGCGCGATCCGGCCATAAGGTTGTCGGCATCGATATCAGCGAAAAGAAGGTCCGTGCAATCCTGAAGGGACAGGCCCCGATCATCGAGCCGCAGGTGCAGGATATGCTGCGTGATGGCCTGGAAAAAGGACTGATCGACGCTGACACCGAAATCTCATCACACCTGGATGACGCCGATCTTGCCATCGTTTGCGTTGGGACACCTTCCGCACCCGATGGATCGCACAACATGGGGTTCATCGCGGATGTATCGCGTCAGATTGCTGCGGCCTTGTCCGCAAATCGCGCCGCACCGCTGACGGTGGCCTACCGCTCGACCATCCGGCCGGGAACGATCGAGGAGTTGATCCTTCCGGTGTTCCGTAGCGCCTTGGGCGATACCGAGGCGGACAGGCTCGTTACACTCGTCTACAATCCGGAATTCCTGCGTGAAGGGTCCGCTGTGGACGACTACTTCGCGCCGCCGAAGATTGTCATCGGTACACGGGACGGCCAGCCGAATGTCGCGATGGAGGAGTTGAATCGCGGGATCGACTCGCCGGTGTTTCACGTAGGCTACCGAGAAGCTGAATTCACCAAATTCATGGACAACACGTGGCACGCGGTGAAAGTCGCATATGCCAATGAAATCGGGAGGGTCTGCCTTTCTTTGGGGATCAGCGCCGCCCAGGTCCATGACATTTTCAAATCGGACACGAAACTGAACATCTCGCCTTACTACACACGTCCGGGTGGCGCATTCGGCGGCTCCTGCCTGCCCAAGGATGTGCGTGCGCTGCAATATCTCGGCGGCGACAGCGGGACGAACATGCCGCTTGTGGACAGCCTGTTGCGATCCAATGAGGCACACAAGCACCGCCTGTTCGAATACGCCATCCATGGATTGAAGCCCGGCAGCAAGGTTCTGCTGGCGGGCGTCGCGTTTAAGGCCGGCACCGATGACCTGCGCGAAAGTCCCAATGTTGATCTGGCACGCAAACTGTTGACGGCGGGTTATGAACTGGACATCTATGACCCCGCTGTGGTCGCGGATCAACTGGTTGGCGCGAACCTGGGCTATGCCTTCTCGCATCTGCCGACCTTGCAACGGATGCTGGTGGACCGTGAAACAGCGGAAAACCGCAACTATGACCGGATTATCGCGACGAACGCGACGGTGAAGGATCTGACACTCCGTGCCGACGCCGATATTCGCGATCTGGGAACGCTGCCATGACCCCGAATGCGGCTGCCTCCACTGAAACCGCAATGCCTAATCTGGAGCGTGTCTCGCTTGAAAAGCCACTGGCCGGGCGGAAAATCCTGATCATCGTCGAGAACCTGCCTTTGCCCTTTGACCGGCGGGTCTGGCACGAGGCACGCACACTGACCGCCGCCGGCGCTCAGGTCAGCGTGATCTGCCCGACCGGGAAGGGATATGAAAAACGCTACGAGGAAATCGAGGGCGTCCATATCTACCGCCACCCGCTGCCCGTCGATGCGAAAGGGACGGCAGGGTACCTGCTGGAATACGGTGCCGCGCTGTTTCACGAAACACGGCTGGCATGGAAGATACTGCGCCGCCAGGGCTTTGACACCGTTCAGGGTTGCAACCCGCCCGATCTGATCTTTCTAGTGGTCTGGCCGTTCAAGCTGATGGGTCGGCGCTACATTTTCGACCATCACGACATCAACCCGGAGCTATACGAAGCCAAGTTCGGCAAGCGCGGCTTCTTCTGGCGGCTAATGCGGATCTTCGAATGGTGCAATTTCAAATCCGCCAATGCTGTCATTTCGACAAATGAAAGCTACCGCCGAATTGCAATAGAGCGCGGCGGCAAAAAGCCCGGCGATGTGTTCGTGGTGCGATCCGGCCCAGATCTGAACCGTCTGAAGATCATGCCGGCGAACCGTAAACGGCTCAACGGACGCCGGCATATGGTGGGCTATGTCGGTGTGATGGGCGATCAGGAAGGGATCGATCTGTTGCTGGAAGCCGCCCGTGAGATCGTATTCGACATGAAACGCGACGTTCAGTTCGTGCTTGTGGGGGGCGGGCCGGCCTTGGACAGCCTGAAGGTGCAGGCGGCGAAGATGGGGCTGGATAACCACGTGACATTCACGGGCCGCGCCCCTGACGATGACCTTTTCGAGGTGCTTAGTACCGCCGATATCTGCGTGAACCCCGATCGCGTCAATCCGATGAACGACAAATCGACCATGAACAAGATCTTGGAGTACATGGCCTTTTCCAAGCCGATCGTTCAGTTCGAGGTCACCGAGGGCCGCTTTTCCGCGCAGGAGGCGTCGCTATACGCGCGGCCAAACGACACGCATGATATGGCACGGAAAATTGTGTCCCTTCTGGACGACCCGGAGCAGTCCGCGAAGATGGGCCGCATTGGGCGGGCGCGCGTCGAGAACGAGCTTGGCTGGGACTATCAGGTAGACACGCTGATTGCTGCGTATCAGCGTGTCCAGGCGTAAATTGCCTTAGGCGCGGTTGTAGATATCTTCATACCGCACGATGTCGTCTTCACCGAGATAGCTGCCGGTCTGCACCTCGATCAGGTGCAGATCGACCTTTCCGGGATTTTCCAGCCGGTGAACCGTGCCGATGGGAATGTAGACAGACTGGTTCTCGCAAACCAGCTGGACCTCCTCCCCGATGGTGACATTCGCACTGCCTGCCACCACAACCCAGTGCTCCGCGCGATGAACATGGGATTGCAGCGATAGCTGTCGTCCTGGCGGAACCATGATCTGCTTGACCTGAAAACGTTCGCCCAAGGCCAACGTTTGATACCAACCCCAAGGACGGTAGCAGCGAGGGAAGGTTTCCGCCTGTGGCACGCCCTGGTCTTTCAAGCGCTGGACCGCCACTTTGACCTTCTGAAGATCGCTCATATCGGCCACAAGGACGGCATCCCCCATCGCGACCACAGCCGTGTTTTCGAGGCCGACGCCAACCAGATGCGGGCCGTTTTCCTCGGATCGCAGCAGCGTGTTGTGACAGTCCAACTGAGTCACGGCACCGCTCTTCGCCACGCCATGGGCGTCAGGCATCATCTCATGCCACACCGCATCCCACGCCCCCAGATCAGACCAGCCGCAGTCGACCGGAACGGTACTGACATTGTCGGCCGTTTCCATGACTGCATAGTCAATGCTGTCCTCGGGGGTTCTAGCGTACGCCGCTTCGTCCAACCGGATGAACCCCAGATCGGGGCGGGCGTTGTCCACGGCTTCGCGGCACGGCCCGACCATACTAGCTGAACACGTCTCGAACGCAGCGATGATGTCACGGACACGGAACATGAAGATGCCCGCATTCCACATATAGCGGCCTGACGCGAACATTTCTGCCGCGCGGCTTGCGTCCGGTTTCTCAACGAAGTGCGTGACCGGAACTGCATGAGCACCGAAGCTATCTGGTGCGTCGTCGAGTTCCAGATACCCATATCCCGTTTCCGCTCGTGCAGGCTTGACCCCGAAGGTCACGAGCCGCCCCTTCCGCGCCGCATCGGCCCCGGCGTCGAGCGCCTGATGATAGGCCTGCACGTCACGGATCACATGATCAGACGGCGCAACCAGCATCACGTCCTCTCCGCAGCCTTCTGAATCCAGATACAACGCCGCACTGAGGATTGCCGGGGCAGTGTTTCTGGCCTCGGGTTCCAAAATAATGGTCGCCTTCTCGATTCCCAAGGCAGACAGCTGCTCAGCAGCAAGAAACCGGAAATCCGAATGGCTCAGGATAACAGGCTGCGCGAAGCAATCACCCGAAGCACGTCGAACCGACGCCTGAAACAGGCTTTCCTCTCCGAAGATTCTGGCGAATTGCTTTGGGTAGTCCTTGCGGGACAAGGGCCAAAGGCGCGTTCCCGAACCTCCACACAAAATAACAGGATGAATCATACTGGCTGGGCTGTTCTTTATTTCGGTTGTTCACGCCCGAGATAGGCGTACGGAGGCGCGCCGGTTCCACGCCCCTCCAGGTAGCATTTACTTGACGGGGATACGCAGAACCTGGCCCGGGTAAATCTTGTCGGGATCGGTCAACATCGGCTTATTTGCTTCGAAAATCTCGTTGTAGCGCGACCCGTTGCCCAACGTCTTTTCTGAAATCGCCCAAAGCGTGTCACCCTTTTCGACAGTGTGAAACACTGGCTCGTCGCCGGGAGTTTCGTCCTCTACGGCGGCGACGCCTTCGACATTACCGACCGCCAGAATAACCTTTTCCTTGGTTTCCTGATCCTTGGCTTCGCCCGTGATTTTAACCTTGTCACCATCAACCACGATATCAAGACCACTGTCGTCAAGGCCAAGGCCCTTGACTTCCTTTTTCAGGTCTTCGGCAGCGGGTGCTTCATCGGCGCTGGCTGCACCTACCTTCTTCCCTTTGCCTTTCAGAAAACTGAACAGTCCCATGATCCGCTCCTTCGGCGTTACCTTCAGTAAATTCGTGCCATTTCTTCGCGCAACTGTCACGCATTAAAGAATTTCTTTGACGGACGCAGATGCATGAATAGTCTTGACGCACCGACAACCGCTCAACGAACAGGAGGAAATGGGATATGGGCAAACGCGACGAGCTGATCGAGAAATACGCCGGGGACCTGAAAAACAAGTGCGGCGTCACGCCTGATATGGACTTGCTGACAAAAGTCACTATCGGCTGCGGCCCTGCCATCTACAACGCCGATGCAGAAACGGTTGCGGGCAGCGATCCAAGTGAGCTTGAAACCATCAAGAACAACTTCCTGATCAAGAAGCTGGGGCTTGCGGACGGCCCCCAACTGAACGACGGAATCGACAAGGTGCTCGATACCTACGGCAAATCGGAACGCAACAAGTATCGCGCGGTCGTCTATTATCTTCTGGCGAAGCATTTCGGTAAGGAAGCCGTCTACGGATGATCCAGAAATTGAACTTATTTTTAGTCACTTAGATTTTGCGTTATTGCGTCGCGTGGAATAGAAACATGGTGTCCGGCTAGGATGGCCCGGACCCGAATTTCTGGAACACGTGCGCTGGTGGCGCGTGGGGTGGAAGAAGGGTTTCCGGGTCGTTTCGGAAACCCTTCTTTTTTCTTCCTCTCAGAACAGAACCAGAACCAAACCGATCAGCCCACAGCCAACGGTAAAAAACACGCCATCGATCCAGATCAGATCCTTGTGGCGGTCGCTGAAAACGTGGTTTGTGGCGCTCCAAGGCAGCGTTAGGAAAAGTCCCAGCCCCGCCCCCATCAGCGTCCCATCCAGAAAGCCGGTGACGTTGGCTCGCTCGAAGACGTAATTCATCATCGCAGCGACAGAGAACATGCACAGATAGCTGAACACGAAGGGCAGCGGATTCTTGTTTTCCACCTGCTCTTTCGTCATCTTCGCTGCGCGCATCCAGCGCTCGCCGACGATGCCATACCATGCTGCGCCAAAGACCCAGGGCGCTGCGGCGGCCAGAAGCAAGTTGAACCACTCCATCTCAACGGCCTCCGTTTCTCGACTGCCCCGCAGCCATCACGGCGATACACCGCCCATCCGACAGATCAGCGCCCATTCATCAGCGGTGACCGGCTGGACGGACAAGCGACTGTTGTTGACCAGAACCATATCGGACAGCGCTTCTTCAGACTTGCATTGATCAAGCGTAACAGGCGTTGCCAAGGGTTTCACCGCCTTGATGTCCACACATTCCCAACGCGCGTCATCCGTCTTGCTATCTTGGTGAGCCTCAGCGCAGACCTCGACAATACCGACAATCGCCTTCTCTTTCTGTGAGTGATAGAAAAAGCCACGATCCCCAATTGCCATGTCGCGCATGTGATTGCGCGCCTGATAGTTTCGGACGCCATCCCACTCTTCGCCCACCTCACCCTTGGCAAGTTGGTCGTCCCATGACCATGTGGACGGTTCGGATTTGAAGAGCCAGTATCTCATCACAACTCCTTTCCTTGGCCATCGCAAAGCGCAGCCCGCCAGAAGTCAGCCCGAGCACAACCCCTCAGGAATCAGCCGACGACTTTCTTCCAGGCAAAAATTTCGACCCGTTGGAACAAGCCCGCAATGGCGTAAGGATCGCCTGCGGCCCAATGTTCTGCGGCGGCACGGTCATCGACATCCAGAATAACCAGCGACCCGATCATGATGCCGTCATCGCCAAGAAACGGACCGGCTTGCGCCACGACGCCAGTGTCTTGGATATAGGCCAGATGCGCCTCTCGGTTGTTCTTGCGGACCTCAATGGCCCCTTCTTTGTCGAGGCATATCAGAGCGTAAGGCATACAGGTCTTCCAATTAAAAGTCTTTCTCCGACTTTAACCAGAGCGCCACACATCGCAAGCCCTCTCGCACAATCAGGCCTTCGGCCCTTTCTTGCCGGACCCGAGCAAGGCAGGGCTGCGATCATCCAACGGCCAGCGTGGGCGCGCCGCCAGATCCATTCCTGATTGCCGCCCCGTGCGAAACATTTCCAACCCGGCCCAGGCGATCATGGCCGCATTATCCGTGCAAAGCGCCAGCGGTGGCGCGACGAAGGATGTGCCGGCCTCGCCCGCCACGTCTTGCAACCTGGTCCGTAGCAACGTGTTGGCCGCAACGCCCCCTGCAACGGCGATGGCTGGTGCTTCGGATTGCAGCTCAAGATACCTGGCCAACGCTCTGCGGGTCTTCTCGGACAGCACATCCGCTACGGCTGCTTGAAAACCCGCGCACAAATCGTTTCGGTCCTGTTGGGTCAAGCCACCCTTCTCAGCCACTATGCCATCACGCGCCCGTAGCAAGGCGGTCTTCAGACCAGAGAAGGACATGTCGCACCCGGGCCGGTCGAGCAGTGGGCGCGGCAGCGTGAAGCGGGACGGATCGCCATTCCGGGCTGCCTTCTCGACGCTTGGTCCTCCGGGCTGCGGCAAGCCAAGAAGCCGCGCACATTTGTCAAAGGCTTCGCCCGGCGCATCGTCGATGGTCCCCCCAAGGCGCTCAAAACGATCCGGCCCATGCGCAATCAGGAACTGGCAGTGCCCACCAGAAACCAGAAGCATCAGGTAGGGAAAGGGCAAGCCATCGGTAAGCCGGGGCGTCAGGGCGTGCCCGGCCAGGTGATTGACGCCCACCAGCGGCAATCCCGCCCCCGCAGCGATCCCTTTCGCGCACATCACACCCGACAGCACTCCACCGATCAACCCGGGTCCAGCGGTTACAGCGACAGCGTCCACCTGCGCTAGCGTTAGACCAGCCGCATCTAACGCTTGCTCAACCGCGATGTCGATCTTTTCTGCATGCGCGCGTGCGGCCAGTTCAGGTACCACTCCGCCGAATGCTTCGTGCAACTCCGCCTGCCCGATGACGATGTTGGACAGGATTTCCGGTACATTACCGCGCAAGCGGACCACCGCTGCGCCGGTGTCGTCGCAACTGCTTTCCAGCCCGAGAATGGTCAATTCTGCCGTCATCGCGGTCAGCCTGTTGTCGTTGATGCCTTCGCGGGCTACCACCTAGGCAGGAAACGCACAAGTTCGAGGGCATATGCACGCCAGTCGCCTGCTTTTGACCAGACCAAGGGTGCAGGCCGAACGCTTCGCACGAGACTGTCGGTTGCATCTGAACGATGACCTTGCAATCGAGATTTCTCCTGTTCTGGAAATCGAGCCCGTGGACTCACACATCGGGACGGACGGCGTTGATGCGCTAGTCTTCACGTCCGAGAATGCGGTTTGCGCAAGTCTCGCTGTCGATCCAAGCCGCACCCTGGTCGCCTTCTGTGTGGGCGAACATACCGCCAGCGCCGCAATGGAGGCCGGCTGGCAGGCCCGATCCGCTGGCGGTGCCAAGGAAGAACTGGCCGCACTTCTTCGATCTCAACCCCGAGGCCGGACCTACCTGCATCTGCGAGGTGAAACGGTCGCGGGATCGCTTGCCAAACTTCTGTCCAATACCGATCTGCGCGTTCTGGAGCACATCGTTTATCGCCAACGCGTGATTGATCTAACCTCAACAGCGAAGATGTGGCTGGACTCGGACGCGCCTATCCTTTTGCCCCTGTTTTCGCCGCGAACCGCCCGCACTTTAGCTCCGGCCCTACGTGGTGCAACCGCCCCATTGCGCATAGCGACGATCAGCCAGAATGTGGTTCGGGAACTCGAAGGGTTGCATGACGCTTGTCTGGTTGTAGCCGACAGCCCCGATGCCGCCGCAATCCTGTCCACGCTTCGACAGCTACAGGACCGAACGCGGCTTGAGGGTCCCGACCGGCCAAGGTAAGGTTTTTCCAATGCCATGTTTGGCACTGCGCAAGAAAAGGATTCCGGTTTGAGTTCCAACGACAAGCGCGAAGACGACAAAGTCGACACAGATGACGCCGCCAACCGCACTGATCGGAATGTGGAAGCGGACAGTGATGCGCCAACCGAAGATGCCGAGGCACCGCTGATCCTGACGTCAGAGGATCGACCTGGGGACGACCATGAGGGCGAAGATGATGACACGTCCGACGACGACGTGGACGTTCGGCCCGAGAACGAACCGGCCCCTGAAAAAGAAGCGCAACACTCCGAAGCCGAACAAAAGCCTACACAACCCGCAACACCATCTGCATCTACGACCCAGCCTGCAACGTCCAAGCCCAGATCGGGCGGCTTCGTGCCTGCCCTGATCGGCGGCGTGGTTGCTGGCGCAATCGGGTTCGGAATCGCAGCATATCTTGGCGTGAACCTGTCACCCCCCGAAGATTCCAGTGACAGTGCGGCACTGGAACAAGCCATCGAGACACAGGGCGCGAAGCTGGACGAGGTTTCGCAACGGTTGGCACAACTCGCAGACACGCCGCCACCGGCGGAAAACCCTGCCGGTCAGGAAATCGTCAGCCAGATCGAAAACCTCGCCGCAGCGATCAGTGCGACCAATGACGGGATCACTGCACTCGGCGACCGGATGAACACACTGGAACAACAGCCTGCCGCCGCACCGGACACGTCTGCTGAGACATCCGAATTACAAGCGCGCATTGCCGAACTTGAAAGCCGCTTGGCTGATGCGGATGCCCGCAATCAGGAACTGGAAGCCGCAATTCAAGACGCGCGGGCCACGGCAGACTCAACCGCCTCCAGCGCGGAAGAAGCCCAGGCCGCCGCTGAACGGCGCGTGGCGCTGGCGCATTTGGTCAGCGCGATTGATCGCGGTGCGACCTATAATCAGGAACTCGTGGCTTTTCCGGCGGACACGCAGATCCCCGAAACCTTGCAACAGCATGCCGGGTCCGGCATCCCGACGCTCTCTGCATTGCGCGAAAGCTTTCCCGATGCCGCGCGCGATGCGTTGGAGCAGTCGATCCGCACAACGGTATCTGAAGACCCGGTGGAACGCATCGGTGCGTTCTTGCGCAACCAGACGGGCGCTCGGTCACTTAAGCCGCGCGAGGGCAATGATCCCGACGCCGTCCTGTCCCGTGCCGAAGCCGCGCTGAATGAGGCGCGGCTGCCAGACACTTTGGCGGAGTTGCAAAACCTACCGGAAGCGGGGCAGCAGGCCATGTCAGATTGGGTCGCCCAGGCGCAGTTGCGGATCGACGCGATGAATGCGCTGTCCAGCCTGAACCAGCAGATGTGAACGAGTCGAGGTAAGCGCGATGCTTTGGTCCCTGATCCGAATCCTGATTTTCGTCGTCGCGATCGCAGCGGTTATCTTCGGCGTTGAATACCTGTCCATGCATGGCGAAGGTGTGCGGATTGCCGTGGCGAACACCGAATTCACGCTTGGCCCTGTGCAACTCCTGATCGCCTGCGTGGTCTTGGTATGTCTGGTCTGGCTTGCCATCCGACTTGCAGGACTGGCTCTGGCCACGTTGCATTTTCTTGCTGGCGACGAAACGGCCATCAGCCGCTATTTTGCACGCAACAAGGAACGCAAAGGGTTTGAAGCGCTGTCAGAAGGTCTGACCGCACTTGCCGCCGGTGACGGAGACGAGGCGGTCGCTCATGCCCGCAAAGCCGAACGCCTGCTGCACCGCCCTGACCTGACGAACCTTATCACCGCGCAGGCCGCCGAGATGTCCGGGGACAGGGCCCGCGCGACCGAGACATACAAACAGCTTCTTCATGACGACAAGACACGCTTCGTCGGCATCCGTGGACTGATGAACCAGAAACTGGCGGAGGGCGACACTGAAACCGCGCTAAAGCTGGCTGAAAAGGCATTCGTGCTGAAACCCAGGCATGGGCAGGTGTCCGATACCCTGCTATCGCTACAGGCCAAACACGCCAACTGGAACGGGGCGCGCAAAACGCTGGGTGCGAAGCTGAAATACGGTGCCATTCCCCGCGATCTGCACAAGCGAAGGGACGCCGTTCTGGCAGTATCTGAAGCCCAACACCGATTGGCCGCTGGCGATGCCGAGGGTGCCCGGGACGAAGCGATCGAAGCCTATCGCCTGTCGCCCACCCTTGTACCCGCAGCGACTGCTGCCGCCCGCGCCTACATCGATCTCGGCAAGCCCCGCAACGCGGCAAAAACGTTGAAAGCCGCATGGGCTCAGGAGCCGCACCCCGACCTTGCCGCCGCTTTCGCGGAGATCAAACCCAACGAGAGCCCACAGGAACGGACCACCCGCTTCCGTGAACTGATCCGCCAGAAACCCGATCACCCCGAATCGCGGATGCTGGAAGCCGAACTGCACCTCGCAGCAGAGGATTTCCCTGCCGCTCGCAAGGCTCTCGGCCAATTGGTCGAGACGCATCCGAATGCGCGGACACTGACGTTAATGGCTGCGATTGAACGCGGCGAAGGTGCCGATGATAGCACGGTCAAGGCGTGGCTTGCGAAGGCCCTGACTGCGCCGCGTGGAGCCCAGTGGGTCTGCACCAACTGCGACAATGTCCAGCACCACTGGACGGCCATCTGCAATCGCTGCGACGCGTTCGACACTCTGGCTTGGCTGGAAGTCCAGGGCGACGAGCGGCTGTCCGGCGGTCCGGCAGGAATGCTTCCGTTGATCGTGGGTGCCATTGAAGACAATCGTGCACAAATGCCAGCTGAGGACATCGAAGATGATTCACAGCCGGAAACCGTGGACGCCGAGCGCCCGGAAAAGGTCGAAGAGGAGCCTACAGAAGCGGACGCGGACGTAAAGCGCCCGTTAGACGCTATGCCAGAACCGGCATGGGACGATAGCGAGCGCGACAATACGGCGCGACGTTAGACGAAATAACTGCATTTGGGGTCTGTTCTTGCCTCAAAAGCTTTGCTAATAGCGCGCGAGATGCCGATGTAGCTCAGATGGTAGAGCAACGCATTCGTAATGCGTGGGTCGGGGGTTCGAGTCCCTTCATCGGCACCACTTCAGATTCATCGATGCACCCTCTAAAGCTTTGAACAGCAACGAGATTTTTGGTGGCCGACAATCCTGATTCCACCATATGTAACGGGATCAGAAAAGGCCAATCTCAGTACTGTTCGCTTGAGTGCGAGATTGCCAGTCCCCCATGCTTTCCAAGGGCTTGAGAGAAATCTCCAAGCGTGTTCGAGGACATCATGAAACCGTCCGGCAGGCGGGGCGGCATTTTCGAATTCCCGGCCAGCAGAAGCTTTTGTTCTTCCAGTTGCTCGATCTTCTTCTCGTAGGCGGGGACAACTTCGCAGTTGCTGACATCGACGATCCGTTCCAGCAACACCTTTGGCAAGCAAGATTTCTACCTCATTCGCGGGTATACTGTGGAGTGCGGCCTGCAAGGTCGGGCTGATGAACAGACGCTCAGCCAAAAGCGTCAAATCCGATCCGGGTGAGAACCAGACATGACCACAAAACCCAAAATTATCAGCTTGCTAAGTGGTGCCCGGGGGCGGAATCGAACCACCGACACGAGGATTTTCAATCCACTGCTCTACCCCTGAGCTACCCGGGCACGGGGAACGCAACATACGTTCGGGTTGCAGCGTTCTAGGCGAGGTCGGGGTGGGTGTCCAGCCCTGCCGCGACAAAAAATCAGTGCCGTTGGGGAAAGCGGGGGGCGTCTTTAGAAGAAGACTCCGGCATGTCTTCCAAGTTACTGGATGGAATAGAATAATTCCCCTTGATCCAGTTTCCGAGATCAGCGTCCGCGCACCGCTTGGAGCAGAACGGACGATAGGACTTGTCGGTAGGTTTTGAGCAGATCGGGCAGGTCATGGCAGGCAGATGGACAATGGGATTCGTTCGCGTTTGCGTTGCAGTTCAAAATGACCCAGCGTGGTCCAGCCGACAAGGTTCGTCTCGACCAAGCCGGCGCGGAAAGCTGCTCGCATGGTTTGTTCGAACCGCTTGCGCTCTTTCTTGGGCATCGGGGCGAAGTCGATGACGATCTGGCCACCTAGTCCACGCAGTCGTAATTCGGACGCCAGTGATCGGACAGCAGCGATGTTTGCGCGCAACCCGGCGGCAGCGGAACCGTCTGCACCTGTGTTCACGTCCACGGCAACAAAAGCACGGGTTTCCTCGATATACATGCTGGCGTTGGCAGCGAGCGGAACGAAAGGCTGGCGTAGGCTGGCGATGGCGTCAGCGACCGGCGAAAGGTCGGCGGTGGTGTCAGCAAGCAAGATCGGTGCGTCTTCTTCGGTCCATTCGCGCCAGGCCAGCAATTCGGGCGACGGGCCGTCGAGCAGAAGTTCCGGTTCGCGCCCTGCGTCATCCATCACCTGTCGCGCGACATTGGTGGTGTGCCGCAGATCATCGGCGATCGCGTCATCGGGGGCCATTTCGCAGGCAGATCGCAGGATCAGGCCATACTGATCGGTTTCGGGTAAGTCTGACAACAGCGCCCGCAATTCGGCGCGCCGTACTTCATCATGGATCGACCGCGAAATATTTTCACCCGGAGCACCGGGCGTCACGATGCAGTAGCGGCTTTTGAACAAGACTCGGGATGTCAACGGTACGGCCTTGTCCGGTTCCGAGACGCCCGTCACCTGTACCAGCAGCGGATCACCGGGACGCAGTCCTTTCGTTTCACGCAAAAAGCCTGTCTGCCCGTCGGGAAGGCGCACAATCATGGCGCCTTGCCCCTTGAGCGGTCGGTCCACGATGCCGCGATAGATCGCACCGGGCGTGCAGATGCTACCAGGTGCTTCAATGAACAAGTCATGGAGTTTGCCGTTGCGCATCAACGCCGCGATCTCGGTCCCCTCGTATCGCCCAAGGATGATTTGCTGGCCCTTCATGCGCGGCTCCACACCGGGTATCCGGCAGATTGTAGCAGGGTCGTTGTTTCGTGCAGCGGCAAACCGACGATGCCGCTGTGCGACCCGCTGATCCACGGGATGAAGGCGCTCGCTGGTCCCTGGATGCCATAGGCACCCGCCTTACCCTTCCAGTCATCAGTATCGAGATACGCGTTCACTTCGGCGTCACTGAGTTGTTTCATCCGTACGCGACTTTCGGAAACGCGCAACCAACGGCGATCCCCGTGTCGCACGGCAATGGCGGTAAATACGCGATGCCGACGACCTGAAAGTGCGAACAGATACTTCGCTGCTTCCGCGCGGTCCGCTGGCTTGCCCAGAATGCGCCGTCCTAAAGCGACCGTGGTGTCGGCGCAAAGAACGACGTCGTCAGTCGCAATACCCGGCATCGCCTCGCATTTCTCGCGCGCCAAACGTTCACAGTAGCGCCGAGGCAGCTCGGACGGAGCCGCTGTTTCATCGATGTCAGGCGGGATTACTGCATCGGGCACAACGCCGATCGACGCAAGTAATTCAAGGCGACGCGGACTACCCGAGCCGAGTATCAAACGCATGATCCGCTCTCCCGTCTTGCGGATGGGTAGGCGGACAAGGCCTTACTTGAAACGATAGTTGATCCGACCTTTCGTCAGATCATACGGTGTCATCTCCACCTGAACGCGGTCGCCTGCAAGAACACGGATGCGGTTCTTGCGCATCTTGCCTGCCGTATGTGCGATGATCTCATGGCCATTCTCAAGCTCGACCCTGAACGTCGCATTCGGCAGGAGTTCCTTCACGACGCCGGGAAATTCGAGCATTTCTTCCTTGGCCATGGTCACTCCTAGATAAAAAGCCCGCCGAAATGCGGGCAGGCCACTAAATGCGCCCTGATCGCGCGATTTTCAAGCCAAACTTGCACCATGTGCGGCTTTTGCGCCGTAACGCGTCCTATTTCCGGGCGTTCAGCCGATCAAGGCGTGATCGAACGGACAAACCATGCGCTTCCAGCCCTTCTGACGCTGCCAGACATTCAGCTGCCGGTCCGATGATGTTAAGCGACTCGGGCGTCATACGGGTCAGGGTCGTGCGTTTCAGGAAGTCCATCACCGACAGGCCGGACGAAAACCGTGCCGATCGCGCGGTTGGCAGCACATGGTTCGGGCCCGCGATATAGTCGCCAATGGCCTCCGGGGTCCAGCTACCAAGGAAGATAGCGCCCGCATGGGTGATCTTCGCGGCCAGCGCATCGGGGTCGGCCACACATAATTCCAAATGTTCTGCGGCGATCCGGTCTGCGATCCGGGCAGCTTCGTCCAGATCGCGCACCGTGATAACAGCACCGAAGTCGCGCCAGCTTGCGCCAGCAATGTCTTTTCGGTCCAACTGGCCCAACAAAGCATCGACGGCCTGCATGGTGCGGTCGGCCAATGCAGGATCGTCCGTGATCAGGATGGATTGGGCGCTTTCGTCATGTTCGGCCTGGCTCATCAGATCGACGGCCAGCCATTCGGGATCGTTATCCGCGTCTGCGATCACAAGGATCTCTGACGGGCCAGCAATCATGTCGATCCCAACTTTCCCGAAAACCTGACGTTTAGCCGCCGCGACAAAGGCGTTGCCCGGCCCCGTGATCTTGTCCACCGGATTGATGGTGTCCGTACCATAGGCCATTGCGGCAATCGCCTGCGCGCCGCCGATCCGGTAGACTGTGTCGACGCCGGCCAGACGCGCAGCCATCAACACCAGCGGGTTAACCTTACCGTGTGGGGTTGGGGCGCACATATCGAGGCGCTTCACACCAGCAACCCGCGCCGGAATCGCATTCATCAACACCGAGGACGGGTAGGAAGCCAGCCCACCCGGCACATACAGCCCGGCCGCCGAAACTGCCGTCCAGCGCCAGCCGAGTCCCGCGCCGGTTTCATCCGTCCAGAAGGCGTCTTCTGGCATTTGGCGCGCGTGATAGTCCGTGATTCGTTGAACAGCCAGTTCCAGCGCCTCTCGCTCGGCATCGCTGACCGATGCACAGGCGGCGTCGATCTCATCTTCGGTGAAGGCCAGCGTATCCGGCGTCAGGTCGAGACGATCAAAACGGCTGGTCAGCTCGATGACACTCGCATCGCCGCGGTTACGCACATCCGCGATGATTTTCGCGACCGTTTCGTTCACATCGGGCGCATCTTCGCGCTTGGCCGACAGAAGTTCTGCGAAGCGCGCTTCAAAATCGCCTTGGGCGGTAGAAAGCAGGGTGGCCATGATTGCCTCCGACGGGGTGTTATTCAGGGTGGCGCGGCAAACGGCGCGATGGAGCCGCATAAGGGCGGGTCACATCCTTCAGAATCACCTCGATACAATCTACGGTGCAACGGATCGCGCCATCACCAGCCAGAACCAAGGTCATCTCGCCGGATGGGCCTTCCTGGTCCGGAGTAAAATCGATGGAAAGCAGCGACAAGACGAGTTCCTTATCGCCACGATCAAACCCCTGCGACGAGACCTTTGTCACATCATTTATAACCAGCAGGGACTGCACGCGTTCGTAGGCCCGTTGACCAGCTTCTGCACCTGACCTGTCCTCCCAGCGGAACCGGTTGATCAGCAGGGCAAATTGACGACGCTTTGCATCCCACTTGACTTCGTTCGTCGGGAAAACCGCATCTTGCGTCAGGGTCGCGAGCACCTGCAAGTCCTGCTCATCAGTCGCGATCAGGCGCAGGGGCTGTTCGCCACCATCTTCGAACTTCGCGTCGTTCATTCGTTCACCCGTTCAATGCTTGCACCGCATGCACCCAGTTTTTCCTCGACGCGCTCGTAACCGCGATCAAGGTGATAGACGCGGCTGACGACCGTTTCGCCCTGTGCCGCAAGACCCGCAAGAATCAGGGAAACCGATGCTCGGAGGTCCGTAGCCATAACCGGCGCGCCCCTCATGGTCTCAACACCTGTGACCTTGGCAGTGCCTCCATGTACATCGATCTTCGCCCCCATCCGGATCAGTTCCGGCGCATGCATGAACCGATTCTCGAAGATCCGCTCGTCCAGCGTGGAGGTACCCTCCGCAAAGCACAAAAGTGCCATCATCTGCGCCTGCAGATCAGTAGGGAATCCGGGGAACGGTGCGGTTTCGACGTCAATCGCGCGGATGCGGCCATTCTTACGGCTCACCTTTAGCCCTCGCAGTGTCTCTTCAACGGCGATACCGGCCTCGTCGAGCTTTTCGGCAAAGGCTGCGACCAAATCCATCCGTCCGCCAAGCAATTCGACGTCACCACCTGTGATGGCCGGCGCCAGCATGTAAGTTCCCAGCTCGATCCTGTCGGTGACGACGGGATGGGTCGCACCGCGCAGGGCGTTAACGCCCTGAATTTCGATAGTCGAGGTGCCTTCACCTTCGATCTGCGCACCCATCTTGCGCAGGCAATGTGCCAGATCGACGATCTCCGGCTCGCGTGCGGCGTTCTTGAGAACTGTCGTTCCTTTGGCAAGCGTCGCCGCCATCAGCAGGTTTTCAGTCGCACCTACCGATACAAAGGGAAAATCGACGACACCGCCGACCAAACCGCCCTTCGGAGCCTCCGCATGCACATAACCGTCCTTCAGCTCCAACTGAGCGCCCAGAGCCTCAAGCCCCTTCAAATGCAGATCGACCGGCCGGGCGCCGATCGCACAACCACCGGGAAGCGACACCTTCGCCTTTCCCGCCCGTGCCAGAAGCGGACCAAGCACGAGGATCGAGGCGCGCATCTTCCGCACAATCTCATAGTCAGCCGTCAGATTGCTCAGGTCATGCGACGAAAGAGTCAGAACCTTGCCGTCCTGAAGAGTCGTGACTTCGGCACCCAGCGAACACAGCAAGTCGTTCATCGTACGAATGTCCGAAAGCCGCGGCGCATTGGTCAGCGTCAAGGGTTCATCCGACAAAAGCGTGGCAGGCATCAATGTCAGACACGCGTTCTTGGCCCCTGCGATCGGGATTTCGCCATGCAGCGCCTTGCCGCCCTTTACGACGATCTTGTCCATGGGATCAGTCTTCCTTCCGCCCGCTCGTTTGGTCATCCGGTTTGGCATTGCGAACCCGTGCCTGCGCCTTGCGCTTGGCCAGATTCGCCTTCAACGCGGATTTCAGCCGATCTTTCCGCGAAGTCGGCTCGCTGCGCTTGTTTTTCTGCCTCGGATCACCTGCCATGAGAAGTTCCATAAACCAGCACAACGCGCTGGTCCAGAACGGCGCGCACTGACAACAACGTGTCACGCGGATTTCGCCGAAAAACGCCCTTGCACCCCCACCATGTTCAGAGTATCAGCCCTGCCACACGCGGAGCGCCCGTGTTCCAGATGCTGCCGTAGCTCAGGGGTAGAGCACTCCCTTGGTAAGGGAGAGGTCGAGAGTTCAAATCTCTCCGGCAGCACCAGAAAAATCACTTTAATACCATATGATTGCACGCACCATGCGCGCCTAAGCGTTTCTCGTTCCGATACGTGCGCTGCATCTCGGCTGCATTGACCGATGTGACATCGCACAAGGAAAGATGCGAGATGGCGATGCTCAACAAGCAACCAGACGGTAAGTTGCAAGCAACGGTCCGACGTTGCAGCAAATCAGAAAGCAAGTCGCGCTAAAACGCGCCGACGCTGTAAAATGATCGCGTGGTGCTGAGATACAGGCTGAACGCGGAGAACTAAATCAGCGCGAACACGCGACCTTAGCAGACGCCTTGATGCTGTGATGCGGTACTGTTGTCCCGACACATCGCAGCGGAGTGAATTAGACCGCAAGCATCGAAACAATTTTGCGTCGAGACCAGCGGTTCACCAATACAACACTTAACGACCTGACTGCAAAGCAGGTGTCAAAATGACGCGACAAGCGATTGACCAAGCAGCACCAGTCGCACCACACGCTCGCGGACCTCGGGAGAATATTTGTTTGTTGCCTTGCTCATTGTGGCTTCATACTACTCAGGAGTTGAAGCCTCCGGCAAAACCGGCGCGGTTCAGTGGCAATAGAAACCGCAATGCGACGTGTGAGCTATTGGCTACACGATTTACGGCACGAAGTAATAAATAGACTTGTCGAACGTAGGATGTCACTTGTCGAGGTGCGGCAGGTCGGTGGCCATCCTGCGCCGCAAATGCGTCTTCTTTGAATGCAACGCGAAGGAGCAGCGATCCGCATACGACAAGTGCGTGATCTCGAGCCCCGAAGGGCGGGCTGTCCTAAAGCAACAGCGCTGTAGTTTATACAAATGTACGCTATAAGGATCAGGTCAAGGAACTATTCTGCTCTGAGTATTGTGCTGAAACTCGCAACTTCCACTTATCCCCTTCGTCCTGCGCGCGTTCACGAAGCCTGCGGTTCTGCAGCTGTCAGCTTTGTACTGCGAACGGCAGAGGTAATGAATACCGACTTGCTTTGGGTGTGCCCCCGATGGCGTACTGAACAAATCAATCCGCTGGGATTTGATGTGTATGACCCTTCAAGGTTGTTGATAGCACATACCAAAGATCAGACCGAGACGCTTGCCGTGGCGGAGGAAGCGCTGCGAGACGGCGCCATTTCTATGGTCGTGATTGACATTACCGCGCCGCTGAACCTTACCGCTGGCCGACGATTGCAACTGGCAGCAAAGGCAGGGGACACGGTCGGCTTATGTCTGATCCCTGACGGCATGGGCAGCAATGCGGCCGAGACACGCTGGCACTGTGTACCCGTATTCGACGCGCGTGACTCGACTCTGCAGCGCTGGGAACTTATAAAGAACAAATCGGGAACATTGGGGGCCTGGTATGTTCGATGGGATGCAAAAACGCGTCGTATCAATGTGGTTCCCCCGGCTCGCGAGCGACCGGGTTCTACGGATACGCCAGATTAGCGGACCTTTTGCCCTGACGCTCAAGGAACACAACGCAAACCGGCTGTATTGCCTCAACGAGACAGCCGAGCGGCAGGGATTGTATCGAGGGATGAGTTTCTCTGATGCTCGAGCCTTCTGTCCTGATCTGATCAGCGCAACCGCCCGCCCTGATCTTGAGGCACGGTTTCTAGCCAGTCTGCGCCGCTGGGCCATGCGATGGTGCCCCTGGGTTGGAATTGAGGGAAATGATGGTCTGGTTCTGGACATTACCGGTTCGGCACATCTGTTCGGTGGCGAAGCGGAAATGCTGGATATAATGCGTTCTCGGCTGATCCACACCGGATTATCGGTGCGGATCGGCTTAGGCGATACGCGCGGAGCGGCCTGGGCACGAGCACATTACGGCGAAGGCGCGGCACTGGCCGATCTGCCGGTGGCAGCACTGCGACTGGATGAGGGCACCGTCACCGGCCTGAAACGCATGGGACTGCGGACCATCGGCCAGTTGTCCGATACCCCACGTGCACCTTTGGCCCGCCGTTTCGGGTCGGAGCTTCTCATGCGGTTGGACCAGGCCTTAGGGGCGCAACCAGAACAAATCTGTCCCGTGGTTGAACCGCCCCACTACGGTGTACGCTTGTCTCTGCCCGAACCGATTGGGCTGGAGGCCGATGTCATGGCCGCCATTGCGCGCCTGCTGGAGCGGCTGTGCAACAAGCTGGCAAAACAGCAGGCTGGTGCACGAGTGCTGTGCCTGACGCTCCGGCGGGTGGATGCTGCTGCTCAGGATGTTGAACTGCGTCTGGCACGCCCAATGCGTAATGCGAGATCAATTCTGTCATTGTTTCAGCGTGGTGTGACAGATGTAGATGCGGGTTTTGGTATCGATCAGATACGGCTGGAAGCAGTGCAGGTCGAATCGCTGCCCGCCAGGCAAATCACCCATATCGGTACGCGCAATCCCGACCGGCGAGATGATCTGATTTCGCGCATCGGCACACGGATCGGACTGGAAAACGTACATCGTTTCCTACCCGCCGATAGCCATATCCCCGAACGCGCCTTCATCATCGCACCCGCCGCTTATTCGCAGCCAGAAAGCGGCTGGGTCAGCCTGCATCCCCGGCCCGTGCTGATTTTTCCTCCAGAACCGATTGTCGCTACAGGCAACCGCCCCCCAACCCACTTCCGCTGGAGGCGTACGGAACTGACCACCGGTCGTACCACAGGACCAGAACGTATCGCGCCGGAATGGTGGCTGGACGATCCAAACTGGCACCGGGGCTTGCGCGATTACTGGCGGGTTGAAACGCGGCAGGGACGACGGTTGTGGATGTTCTATACCCCGCAAAATCCTGGCTGGTTTGTGCAAGGCGAATTCGCATGATCCCGAGTCCCCGCAACCATCCGCATGCCCAGTCACCCCACACGCCCGATCTGCATAGTCGCTATGCCGAGCTTTGCGTAGCCACGAATTTCACCTTTCTGACGGGTGCCTCGCATCCCGAAGAGCTGGTCACCCGCGCCGCTGGGCTTGGACTGGCCGCCATCGCTATCACTGACCGAAATTCTCTGGCTGGTGTGGTCCGAGCCTATCGCGCACTGCAAATTCTGACAGAAAAGGCTGAGGATAGCATCCGCATCTGCTCACAACACAAAGTAGACAGTTGTTCGCGGCAGGAAATCGGCACTCCGCAGGATATCCCAAGACCTCATGTTCCACATCTGCCAAAACTGATCGTTGGTTGCCGACTTGTCCTGCGCGACAGCGCAGTCGAGTGGGTGGCTCTGCCCACTGACAAGCCCGCCTATCAGCGGTTGACGCAACTTCTTACGCTGGGCAAGCGACGCGCTGGCAAAGGGGGGTGCCACCTCGATCTAGCGGATATTCTAGACGGGTGCGACGGCATGATCCTGATCGCCCTGCCTGCTGGCAAGTTGCATGAAGCTGCCGACGCCATCGCTCAGGTCCGGCGCCGCTACCCCGGTCATGTCTTTACCGGTGCCGCACCGCGTTATGACGGGCTTGACCAAGACTGGCTAAACCGCTGCGCCTGTCTGGCAAGCCGGACATGCGCGCCGATGGTAGCGGTGGGCGATGTTCTGATGCACCGCGCGAGCCGTCGGCAATTGGCCGATGTGTTGGCCTGCATGCGGCTGGGTTGCACCATCGACCAGATCGGCCGCAACGCCCTGCCCAATGCCGAGCGCCGCCTGAAAGGCGCGGTGGATATGGAGCGGGTGTTTAGCAATTACCCCGCTGCGCTGCGCCGCACGGTCGAAATTGCCAATCGCTGTGCCTTTGATCTTGGGCAGCTTAGCTATGACTACCCGGATGAGATTTCAGATAACGAAACGCCCATGTCCCGATTAACCCGGCTGGCTGAAGAAGGGATGACTCGGCGCTATCCCAATGGTCCACCCGAGCGGGCACGCAAATTGATGGCCAAGGAGCTGGCCGTGGTAGAGGAACTGAACTTCCCCGCCTATTTCCTCACCGTCCATGATATTATCCAATACGCTCGGTCGCAGGACATATTATGCCAGGGGCGTGGCTCAGCGGCCAATTCGATCCTCTGCTACCTCTTGGGCATAACCGATGTGGCCCCCGAGATGATCGGCATGGTGTTCGAGCGATTTGTATCGCGCCACCGCGGCGAGCCACCGGACATCGACGTGGATTTCGAACATGAGCGCCGTGAAGAGGTAATCCAGTGGATTTACGCCAAGTATGGCCGCCATCGCGCCGGTCTTTGCGCCACGGTTATCCATTTCCGGTCCCGCGCAGCGATCCGCGAGGTCGGCAAGGTAATGGGGCTGTCACAGGATGTGACCGCCGGGCTGTCGGGTCAAATCTGGGGTTCTTCCAGCGATAGCCCAAACCTAGATCGCATCCGCGAGCTGGGGCTTGATCCGCGCGACCGGCGGTTGATGCAGACCCTGCGGTTGATCGGCGAGATCATCGGCTTTCCACGCCATCTGTCGCAGCATGTCGGTGGCTTCGTCATCACAAAGGGTCGGCTGGATGAACTTGTCCCGATCGAGAATGCAGCAATGGAGAATCGTACTGTCATCGAATGGGACAAGGACGATATCGACACACTGAAAATCCTCAAGATCGATGTGCTGGGGCTCGGCATGCTGACTTGTATTCGCAAAGCTTTCGAGCTGCTGGAGACACATGAGCGTCTGCCCCTGACGTTGGCCACCGTCCCCTCCGAGGACCGCGCCACCTACGAGATGCTGCAGGTCGCTGATGCGGTGGGCGTTTTTCAGGTCGAAAGCCGGGCGCAAATGAATTTTCTGCCCCGAATGAAACCCAATGAATTCTATGACTTGGTGATTGAGGTAGCCATCGTCCGCCCGGGCCCGATCCAGGGCGGCATGGTCCAGCCCTATATCCGTCGCCGTCAGGGCTTGGAAAGCCCTGAACCTTTTGGGCCTGCGTTGGAAGAGGTCACACGCCGCACGCTTGGTGTACCACTGTTTCAGGAACAGGCCCTACAAATCGCCGAGGTCGGCGCAGGCTACACCGCTGAAGAAGCCGACAAGTTGCGCCGTTCGCTGGCCAGTTTCCGGCGCATGGGTACGATTGGCGAGCACCGGGACAAGTTCATCTCGGGTATGATGGCCAATGGCTATAGTGAAGACGTCTCGGCACGCTGTTTTGGCCAGATCGAAGGCTTTGCTGATTACGGCTTTCCGGAAAGCCACGCGGCGGCCTTTGCACTGCTGGTCTATGTATCGGCCTGGCTGAAACGTCACCATCCCGCGATTTTTGCCTGCGCATTGCTGAACAGTCAGCCGATGGGGTTTTATGCACCGGCCCAAATCGTCCGTGATGCGCGCGAACATCACGTCGAGATCCGTCCGATCTGCGTCAATCACAGTGCATGGAACAATACGCTGGAACGCCGGGTTGACGGTACGCTGTCCCTGCGGCTCGGCTTCCGGCAGATCAGGGGATTCCGTCAGGAAGACGCCGAATGGATCGCTGCCGCGCGAGGCAATGGTTATCGCGATCCGGAAGCGATCTGGTTGCGTGCAGGCGTCGGGCCCGCCGTGTTGGAAAGACTCGCAGAGGCCGACGCTTTCACGGGCATGGGTCTTAATCGCCGTGATGCGCTGTGGCAGGTTCGCGCAATCCACGCACCTTCTACCCCGCCACTTTTCAATGACCCCGTTGATGGCGAAACAATCAACGAACCGGCCGTCTCTTTGCCTCAGATGCATCTGGGCGAAGAGGTAGTCGAGGACTACGTCGCCACTCGTCTAACTCTGCGCGCCCATCCGATGGAACTTCTGCGCCCTTTCATGCCCGGCCTGACTCGCCATGATGCGTTGGTCAGCGCCCCATTGCGCCGCACAGCAGTCTGCGGCCTCGTCATCACCCGCCAACGCCCAGGCACGGCATCGGGCGTGGTCTTTCTGACTCTGGAGGATGAAACCGGCGTGTCAAATATCGTCGTTTGGCGGAAGGTGTTCGAACAGAATCGTCGCGCAGTAATGGGCGGACGGCTTTTGCGTGTTACCGGAACAGTGCAACGCGAAGGCATCGTCGTTCACCTGATCGCTGAAGTGATCGAGGATGTTTCACACCGGCTGTCCGACTTGGGCCATCCGCTACCTGACACCATCGTGCAAACCACCGCAAAAACCGACAACGCCCCACGTTCCTTGCCATCTCCCCGCGCGATGCACCCGCGTGATCAGGCGAAGCGGCTATTTCCGAGCCGGGATTTTCATTGAAAGAATACAGCGCAGGTATGGGTAGGCATTGTTGCAGCGGTCTGCCTGATGATGCGATTCACTCTCTGAACCCATGAAGTTGAGAGGCTTGCATGAGCAAGCCCGACCCTGTCCGCTACCGTAGGGCGAACCGCAAAACCTATACCGATACCCTGAAGCGGCGCGAGTCGCCGCTGATCTGGCTGGACAAGGAGATGGTTTGACTCGTTCCCAAGGTCGGTCGTAGCGGCCGTTCGTGGCAAGAAGACACCCCTGCAGCCGAGATCCGCAACGACATACTGCGGACCTCAAACGGTTGGACCGGGCGATCTGGAAACGAAGGTCCGCCTATCACATCCAAAGCAGGGCTGCAGCGACAATGCGAGGCCTGAACTCAACCGGGAAAGCGACAAACTCGTTCAATGGCTGAGTTCAGCAACAACGCCACGACGGAGCATGAAGAACCTCGCCTTTCGCTACAATCCGACCAGATTCGAGAAAACGCGACAGTCCCCGCTAGACACCTAGCTTGGGCTTTCGACCGTGACGGAATGACGCGTCGTCTGCCCGCTCGGGTTTGGAGGAAATGGAGCGGACCTTTGAACGTGACGCAGCGCGGTTCTGTCGACACGCTCAGAGCCGGAGCTTCGAAGGACCGCCACACTCAGAAGCTGTCCTTCGGCCCCGATGGAAAAACCGATGACCGCCGTTCCGCGTTGGCCTGCACGCTCCCGACGAGTACGCTGGATTTGCCTCATGACCAGACCGCTGTAATTGGCATTTGCGCCGTTGCCCGATTGCCTCGCCGTTTTGAGCGGACCGGACGCGGCGGCGGCAGCTGACTTTGTCCCATCTGCTGCACCTTTGCGGGCGGATTGGCTTGCATTTCCGCTTGGCTTTGAAGGCTGCGGGGCAGCCTGTTCTGCCGGCCGTCGACGGGCAACCTGTGGCGGCTCGGGCTTGCGGCTCGGCGTAGGTGAGCTCTCCAGCACCCGCGCATCCTCTGCAACGGGCCGCATCATCTGTGGCTCGATCGATGCGTTTTGCCGCGGTATCTGAACTTGCGCCGCAAGACCCGCCCTGACCGGCTTGGCCGCAACTGTTTGGTTGGAGACCGTCGTTGACACAGGCGCTGCCGTTTTCGCGACGGGTTGCGTTACTGGTGAAACGGCAGATGTTTTCGTCTTCGAGGTTGTCGGCGGTGCAACAGGCGACACGGTTCCGGCAGCCATATCCGCGAAAGAGTTGCCAAGCAGTGCGACCTCCGCTCCGCCACCGGAGATCTGAACTTCCGGCCCCTGCGATGGCTGCCAACCGAATATGGCCATGTGAACACCCACCGATGCAACAGCCGCGAGGACGGCAGAGGCGGGGCTGCGCAGGATCATGGTCCACCCCGCTGTGCGATCAGGACAATCCGCTTCGCGCCAAGCTCTTGCGCTTCGGCCGAAATCTCGACCAACCGCTTGGCTGATCCCGCACGATCCGGCATGACGCGCAAGACCTTGCCGTCCAGCGCCTCTAGGTGATCGGCCAGCGAGACGGATTGGCCT
Source organism: Qingshengfaniella alkalisoli (assembly GCF_007855645.1). Lineage (GTDB taxonomy): Bacteria > Pseudomonadota > Alphaproteobacteria > Rhodobacterales > Rhodobacteraceae > Qingshengfaniella > Qingshengfaniella alkalisoli. The sequence goes on along the minus strand of NZ_CP042261.1, from coordinate 83,440 downwards.
TGATAGTTGAGCTCCCCTTGGGCATCCAAGGTCAGTGCGTCGGGAGGTTGCGACGGGTCGATCTGATCAAGTGAGACAAGCCGCAAGTCCTGCTTGATCGCGGGGGCGACCGTTCCCGCGATCAGGAAGAAGATCAGCATCAGGAAAACGACATTGATCAACGGGATGGTGGATTCCGCCGACCGCTTTTGCGGAGCTTTCCGGAACAGGCTCATTGCAGCACCCGATAGCTCAAGTCCGGCACAGCACGCACAACGGCCAGCACATCGACAAGGCGCTGCGCGGTCACATCATCCGATAGTCCAATTAGCACGCTTCCCGCATCTTGCAGACTATCCGGCAACCTCTCCGGCACGACAACCTGACCATTGAGTGTCGTGCCTTCGACGGACAAACGCAGGAACACGGGCTGCCCTTCCGTGGCACTCGTTCCGGTATTGGCGACACTCAACTCGATCTCGCCAAACTTTGTGAAGGTCGAGGTCAGCATGAAGAACAGCAACAGCAGGAAGATCACGTCGATCAGGGACGTCATCGACATGCGCCTGCGCCGAAACCCCGATCTCGTTTCACGTGGCACGGGCCGCCTTCAGCGCCGTCACCGCGCTGGCCTCCGCCTTGATCGCTTCGGCGGGTGCAAGAATGGTTTGAATCGCGCGGTCCAGGAAGATGCGCTCCCGCGCGACACGGCTTTCAAACCACGTTAAGAACAGCGCGGACGGTATCGCAACCGCCAAGCCGACAGCAGTGGTCAAAAGGGCGACCCAAATGCCTCCCGCCAGGACCGACGGATCAACCGATTGGCCCGCATCCTGCAAGGCACGAAATGCGTCGATCATCCCGAGCACCGTGCCGAACAGACCCAGCAGCGGGGCAACTTGTGCAATGGAGTCGAGAATGCGGAACCCGCTTTCGAGCCGCGATAACTCGGTTTCTGCGTCGGCTTCGAGCTTGCCCAGCACGTCAGAGCTTTGGATCTGTCGCTTAGCGGCAGACATCGACGCAATAATAACCGACTGAACATAGCTTCTCGCCTCTCGCGCGATACCTTCCGCAACCGCGCGATCGCCGGCTTGCCACCTGTCCAGCGCGACCTCCAGCCGGCGATGGCACCCGACACCGCCGACGGCATATTGCCAGAATTTGTACAGGACAACGGCCCCTGCAATGACGGACAGCAGCAGCAACAGGGCAACCACCGGGCCACCAAGACCGACGAGATGTGCAAGTGTAGCGCGCGCCGCGTCAAAACTGATCATCCCGCGACCTCCACCTCGGTTCGTGTCTCAACCGTCAGAGATACGCCACACTCTTGGTCCGTCGCACCCGCAACCGTGCAGGTCTCGACACCATTGAACAGCACCTGTTGCAGGTCGGCGCAGGCCAGCCCTGACAGGTCGAACTGCCGGACACGGGGCTTGCCCGATGGTAAATCCTCGAAATCAAACAGTGTCAGCGCATGCACCTGCCCGTCACGGTTGAACAGAACCGTCTCGATGACCAACTGCTCGACATTTGCGTCCAGTCGGCTCTGCGCAAGGAAGGTCAGGCGGCACATGCCGCCCTCCTGTTCTTCTGTCTGATTCAGTTCGATGGAAATGCCCCCACCACCGCTCTCTGCCATACCCGCTGTCGCGGTGGACAGGGCCAAACCTGCGCTGGCAATGGTCGAAAGGATCGAATGGCTGCGTTGGCTCATCGGGAACCTACCAGTTCAACTGCTTGGACAGCGTCAACTTGAAATTCCGTCCACGCCCGTTATCACCGCTCAGGTTGTTCTGATAGGTTGCGTCAAAAGCGTTCTCGACAGCGAAGGCCACTTCATAACCTTCCAGCGCGCCATCCCGCGGCGCCCAGTTCACGAACAGATCCTGCGTGTTGTAGGCATCATAGCGCACGTCAGACACTTCGATGCTGTCCGCGAAGAAGCCGCGCCAGCCATAGGTCAGGCCACGCTCTTCGTTCCGGGCTCCCACCGTAAGTGCCAGCGTGTCAGCTGGAATCGAGGTCAGCGTTTCGCCTGTCGCCTTGTCTTCGCCCCGGGTGTAATTATAGGCAAACCGGCTGAACATTGCGCCCATGTCATAATAGGCCTCAACCTCGACCCCTTTGATTTCAGCTTCGTCGATGTTGACGTAGTAGGCCACCGGGACATTCTGACCGCGAGCAGGGTTCGTGCTGATCAGATTGTCCAACTCGTTCCAGTAGCCGGTAGTCTTGAACTGGAACTGGTCGTTGTCGTTGAGCAACCCTGCCTTCTGGTATGTAAAGCCAAGCTCGTAGTTGTTCGAGGTTTCCTTATCCAGATTGACACTTGCATATCGCCCGCCGGGATACTGGGGGTCTCCTGCGCTGGTGGAATAAAGTTCGTCCAGCGTCGGAATCCGTTCGGTGCGTGCGACCGACCCGAAGACCGAGAAACTGTCATTGAACTTGTATAGCGCGGCCAGCTTTGGCGAAACCGCCGTGTCATCGACATTCTTGCCATTGAGTACATCATCGCTCGGTGACAGCTTGACCACGTCGACGCGAACACCGGGAATGATAGTCAGGCGGTCGTTGAGCGTGAATTCATCCTGCGCATAGAAGCCGACGCGACGGTCTTCGCCTTCAGGATGGAACCCGATGGGGCCGGTATCGGCATCGGCAATGCGGTCCTGATGGCTGATCTGCATCCCGAAGGTAAAGAAGTTTTCCCAATTGTCGCCGTAAGCCTCCACCGTATTATCGGCCTTCAACGCCACGGTCTTGTAGCCATAGTCCGTATCAGCCCAGAGTGGCGAGGCGAATGACGGCATTGACGCATCATCCTGCTTGATGCGCGTGTTCGAGTAGGACAACGCCAGATCCAGATCCCACCAGGGGTTATCCAGCCCCGGATCCTCGTAGGACAGAACCACGGTGTCGTCGACGATTTCGCGGTCAATGGTTCCGAAAGCGGAAAGCGTGCCCGTCTGAGAATACTCTGCGTCATCCGCATTGCTTTGCCAGCGGGTGTAGGACAGGCGCAGGGCTTTTTCATTGTCCTCGCCGAACCAGAAGGTTCCCTTGGCCAACCCCGACCACGCATCGAAATCACTGCCGGGCACCTCATCTCCGCTGCCATCTTCGTAGCTGCCGATAGTGCGGTAGTTCAGCGCAGCAAGGAACTCGGTCGATGCGCTCGGGCGTGTCGCCCAGATAACCGATCCCAGACCGCCGTTACCGTTGGAATCATATCCCGCGCGGAACCGCAAAGCGTTGCTGTCATCTACGCCCAGAAAATCAGAGGCATCTTTCGTCGTGAAGTTGATCACGCCGCCCAATGCACCCGCGCCATACAGCGTGGAAGACGCTGGCCCACGCAGGATTTCGACCTGCTTGTAAAGCTCCGGTTCGCTGAAGAACGACCCGACGCGATACTGTTCGTAGAATTTCGGCGTGCCATCGACATTGACGATGATCTTGGATTCATCTGCTGCCCCCAGATCCCCGATACCGCGGATGTTGAACGAAAGACCGGCCGCGCGGTCCGACCCAATGGCCTGAACGCCGGGCACCTCGTCAAAGATGTCCGCCAACGTAGTTGCCTGTGCCTCGTCAAGTTCTTCCTGATCGATGACCGTCACAGCCTGTGGCGTGTCAATCGCCACCTTTTCCACGCCTGCGCCCAGCACGATGCGTCCAAGCGGTGTGTAGCTGTCAGCGTCCTGCGCGAAGGTCGGTGCCCCGCCCAGCCCGATCAGCGTCGATGTTCCCAATAGCCATGCACGGCTCATTCGTCCCCTAATCAACTCGCACCCTTTCCAAACTCTGTGCTTTGCGGCTGGCGGACGGGCTGGCGCATTGGTCCGGCAACTTTTTCAGTGCCGTTTCGGTCCTGCTATTGATCTCGATGTTTTTTGTCAACTATAAGATAGGTAAAAGCCAAGCCCTCGCCGACTGTCCGGGCCCAGCCAGGTTCATCTGTGAAGGAATGCGAGAAAAATGAGCAACACATCCCCAAGCGCAGCCGAGATCCGACTAGCCAGGCAGGAAAACCCGAAGGCGCGCGAGCGTGATCTGTCAGAATCGCTTGGCATCACCGAGGCACAGCTTGTTGCCGCACATGTGGGACACGGCGCGACAGCGGTCACTGCCAACCCGGATCAGTTGATCGCGGCGGCTGAACGGCTGGGCGAGGTCATGGCACTGACGCGCACATTGAGCGTCGTGCATGAAAAGGTGGGAACTTACGCGAACTACCGTTCCGGACCGCATGCCTCGGCGGTCATTGCAGAAGAAATCGACCTGCGCCTGTTTCCGAAGCATTGGTGTCATGCCTTTGCCGTCGAAAAAGAGGGCGAGGACAGTCCACGTCGCAGCCTGCAGATTTTCGACGCCGCAGGCGATGCGGTTCACAAGATCCACCTGCGCAATACATCGAACCACGATCTGTGGGATGACATTATCGCAAACCTGAAATCCGACGCCCAATTCGACACGCTGGCCGTGCAGCCGCGTCAGGCACCGGAGGGGCCCAAGTCTAACCATGACAAGCTCGATATCCTACGGGACGAATGGAACCGGATGAGCGACACGCATCAGTTCCTGCGTTTGACCAGCAAGCTGAAGATGAACCGCTTGGGCGCCTACCGCATCGCGGGCGAACCTTTCGTGCGCGCGCTGGCGCCAGGCTGCATTCCAACGATGATGGACCGCATTTCTGAAAGCGGCACACCCGTGATGATCTTCGTCGGCAATCGTGGCTGCATCCAGATCCATTCGGGCCCGATTGAAAAAATCGTGCCGATGGGACCATGGCTGAACGTGATGGACCCACGCTTCAACCTGCATCTGCGCGCCGACCATGTGGCTGAAGTCTGGGCGGTCGAAAAGCCCACGCAACGCGGTCCTGCGATCTCGGTGGAGGCTTTCGATAAGCACGGCACGTTAATCATGCAGGTTTTCGGCGTTCGCAAGCAGGACAAGGATTTCGTTCCGCAGTGGCGTGAAATCATGAACAGCCTGCCCTCGCTTGAGCCGGAGGCTGTTTGATGCGCATGCTCGCCAGCCTTTACATTGCCGCGATGGTCGCAGTCCCCGCGTGGGCGCAAGAAAACTACCCTGACGCCAGCCGGATCGTGTCAGTGGGCGGATCGGTCACAGAAATCATTTACGCACTCGGCGCACAGGACCGGGTGATCGCGCGGGATACCACCTCCAACTTCCCACCGGAAGTCACAGAGCTACCGGATGTTGGCTATATCCGTTCGCTATCGCCAGAGGGCGCGTTGTCGGTCGAGCCCGACCTGATCCTTGCCGAGGAGGGGGCAGGCCCACCCGAAGCCGTCGATCTTCTGAAAGAGGCGGGCATTCCCTATGCCGAAATGCCGGAAGCCTTCACCGCAGAAGGTGTCGCCCGGAAAATAGAAGCGGTCGGTCAGACCATCGGCTTGGCCACAGAAAGTCAGGCACTGGCCGACACGTTCCGCGAAGATATGGCGGTGGTGGCCAATCGCACAGACGCGATCGACAGCCCCAAACGCGTTCTGTTCATCCTGTCCATGCAGGGTGGTAGGATTATGGCGAGCGGCGCGGACACCGGAGCCGACGGCATGATCCGCCTGGCCGGCGCGGTGAACGCCGTGAGCGGGTTTTCAGGCTACAAGCCACTGACCGACGAGGCAATTTCCGCTGCCAGCCCCGATGTCATCCTAATGATGGACCGTGGTGGCGATCACGGCGGGACGGTAGATCAGGTCGTCAGTCACCCGGCGATTTCGGTGACTCCGGCGGGAAAAACCGGCGCTGTCATCCGGATGGACGGGCTCTACCTTCTGGGCTTTGGTCCGCGCACCGCGGACGCCGCTGCGCAATTGCATGATGCCATCTATGGTGATGCCAATGGAAATGGCTGACGCAGCACCCCGCGCAGCCCGGCCGGCCGGAGACCGCGAAGGGCGCGCGCGGCGCGCGCTGATCTGCCTGCTGGCCCTGCTGGTCCTCACCTGCCTGTTCAGCCTGTCCTATGGCGCGGCGAGCACATCACTTGGCACGGTGATCGGCAAACTGCTGCGCGGCGATCCCTTGAGCATGACTGAGCGCGTTATCCTGTTCGACATCCGGCTGCCACGCTTGCTGATGGGCATCCTGGTTGGTGCCTCGCTGGCCGTGTCAGGTGCCGTGATGCAGGGGTTGTTCCGCAACCCGCTGGCCGACCCCGGACTGGTGGGCGTTTCAGCAGGCGCGGGCTTCGGCGCGATTACCGCCATTGTGCTTGGCGGGCTTCTGCCTGCATCGCTTTCGGCTGTGGCCGGATACTACGCCGTCCCGATCGCCGCCTTTGTCGGAGGATGGCTGTCGACCATGCTGCTCTACCGCGTTGCGACACGGCGGGGACAGACATCGGTGGCGACGATGCTTCTGGCAGGCATCGCGCTCGGCGCATTGACAGGTGCGCTGTCGGGCGTTCTGGTTTACATCGCGGACGACCAGCAACTACGAGACCTGACCTTTTGGGGCCTTGGGTCACTTGCAGGTGCGAGTTGGACAAAAGTCGCCGTATCCGCACCGATCATCATGTTCGCCTTGGCAACAGCCCCGTTCCTTGCTCGCAGTCTGAACGGTCTTGCACTTGGCGAAGCCGCGGCGGCACATATGGGTATCGCCGTCCAGAAAATGAAAAACATCGCCATCCTAAGCGTGGCCGCTGCCGTTGGATCGGCGGTTGCGGTCAGCGGCGGCATCGGTTTTGTGGGCATTGTCGTACCACATTTGTTGCGCCTTCTGATCGGACCGGATCACCGGTTCCTGCTGCCCGCCTCTGCCCTGCTGGGCGCGGTGCTGCTGATCCTGGCGGACGTCATCAGCCGTACGATCATCGCGCCAGCGGAACTTCCCATCGGGATCGTGACCGCAACAATCGGTGGGCCATTCTTCCTTTGGATTTTGCTGCGCAACCGTGCTGTATTGGATTTGTGACCATGCTGGACGCCAGAAACATCACCGTGACACTGGGCCGGCGCGAAATCCTGCACAGTGTCGATTTTGCAGCGCAGGCCGGTGAACTAACGGTCATCATCGGGCCGAACGGTTCGGGCAAAACCACCTTGATGCGTGCTCTGACGGGCGAAATTGATTTCGACGGGACCATCACGCTCAACGGGCGCGACATCAGGCGACAGCTACCCTGGAAACTGGCAGCCGTCCGTGGGGTCCTGCCGCAATCTACACCGTTGTCATTCCCGTTCACCGTTCTGGAAATCGTGCGGCTGGGCCTGCATGCCTCACCCGATGCTGAACGCAACCGATTGCCGGTGACCGCATTGGACGCGGTCGGGCTGTCGGGCTTTGAGGGGCGCTTCTATCAGGAGCTGTCGGGCGGCGAACAACAACGTGTACAACTTGCACGCGTGCTCTGTCAGGTATGGTCCCCTGTCTGCGAAGATGGGCCCCGCTGGCTGTTTCTGGACGAGCCGGTCTCGAGTCTCGATATCGGCCATCAACTTATGATCATGCGGCTCGCCAAGGATTATGCACGACGCGGCGGCGGGGTCGTCGCAGTCATGCACGACCTGAACATGACAGCACTGCATGCCGACCGACTGGCGTTGATATCCGAGGGGCACATCATCGCACATGGCTCTCCCGACGCGGTGTTGACCGATCACAATCTGCAATCCGCTTACCATTGCGTCCTGCGGGTCAACACCACGCCGCAAAACGGACTATACGTTCTGCCTCATTCAGCTGCCTGAACGCGATAGAGGCAAAACGACAACAGACCCGTACCCTCATGCATCATGCAATTGCATGATATGGTGCCGCCAGTGTATCGGGTGCCCAGCCACGGCACCGCCGCAGCCAACATCTGAAAACCTATATCAGAAGAGTTGGCATGCCGCATTTTACCCGTTCCTGTTCATCATTGCTCGCGACCATCAGCCTGGTCGCTGTTGCACTCGGCGCTCCTTCCTTCGCGCAGGAGGTGCTCAGCCTCGACCCGATCGTCGTCCGCCAGCAGGACGAGTTTGGCTCCGCCGCCGACCGCGACAGTTCGGTCTATGTTGCCGACGCAGAGTTGGATCGCGCGCGCCAAGGAGACCTGAAAGACGTGTTCAACGGAATCGCCTCCGTCAGTGTCGGTGGTGGTATCCCCGTCGCGCAAAAGATGTATGTAAACGGGATCGACATGCTGAACCTGTCGGTCACCGTCGATGGCATCACGCAGAACAACCGCGCCTTTCACCATGTCGCCGCCAACCCGATCGACCCTGGCTTGTTGAAAGCGGTTCGCGTCGATGAAGGCGTGGCCGCTGCAGATGCCGGGCCGAACGCGCTGGCGGGTGCGGTTGTGTTCGAAACCGTGGACGCGGCCGACATCCTTCTTGATGGTCAGAACTTCGGCGGCAATGTGCGTGTCAGCTATTTCAGCAATGGGGAAACGGCCCAAGGCTCGACCACGCTGGCCGGTCGCGAAGGTGTTCTGGACGGGGTCTTCTATGCCAAGCGTGCGGTCGGTGACGACTACGAAACCGGTGGCGGAGACACCATCAAGGGCACCGGCGCAGACCTGAACAGTTACCTTCTGAAAGCGGCGGCACAAACACCGACTGGTCACCGGTTCGAGTTCATGGCGATGCAGATGGTTGACGATGCGATGCGCCCGTATCGCGCGAATTTCGGCGGACTTATTGGCGGGCGTCCGTCGCCCGACACGCGACGCTACAACACGGAACGCACGACCTACGGCCTGACCTATGAAACGGCCGATCCAACTGGGCTATGGGATCCGGAAGTTACCGTCGGCTTCTCCGAGAGCCAAATCGACGTACACAACATCCCGTGGAATGACGATTTCAGCGAAGGTACCAGCAACACTTGGTCCGCAACCGCGAAGAATACTTTCCAACTGTCTGACGTGGACAGCATCGTTGCGGGTGTCGATTACTATGACAAGACCGGCAACTACAAAGGCTTTGACAGCGACCTTACGGAAACTGCTCAGAACGTCGGGATCTTCGCCCAAGCGCGTCTGTCGCCCATAGATCGGCTGCGTCTGTCCTTCGGCATGCGCAGCGACTGGCAGGCTTTCGAGGGCGTGGATGGCTACAGCGACACATCTGCAGGGCTCAGCGGAAACGCCTCGGTGTCCTATGACGTGACCGAAGAAATCATGCTGCATGCTGGATATTCGAACGTCTTTGGCGGCATCGACATCGAAGACAACTACATCTTCGACGGACTTGCGGACTATGAAGGTCTGAAACCTTCGCGCGCGCACAACGCCGTTGCCGGTGCACAGTGGCAGCGCGGAGGGATCACCCTTGGTGGCGAAGTCTTTCAAACCAAGATCAATGATGCACGGTCAGGCACCGACAATATCGATTTTGAAAGCACCGGCTTCAACCTGAACGGCGGCTTCAACTGGATCAGCGGGTCCGCGCGCCTGACCTATTCCAACAGCGAAGTGGACGTGGATGGCGAGCCTTCCGCCAGCTATGGCGCGCTCGACTTCGGCGCGCCGCTGGGGCAGATTGTGGCGTTCGAGGTCCAACAACAGGTTGGCCTGTCATGGCTTCTCGGCGGACAGATCGAGGCAGCGGCCGATTACGACATCAGCGACGAAACCGAAACAGACGAAGACCAGAAAATCGACGGTTACACGGCGGTCAACGTCTTCGCCGAATACGTACCGCCGCAGTTCACTAATCTGACCCTGCGCGCGGAGATCGCCAACCTGTTCGACGAGGAGTACGCAGATCGCGCCACTTACGGCGGTGACTACGCCAGCGTCATCCCGTTGAGCGAACCGGGCCGATCCTTCAACGTCACGGCGACCATCAACTTCTGAAGGTCATGGATATAGCCGGATCAACACCCGGTTCAGCGCATAGGCTTCGTCTGTCGTAAGCCTATGTGACAACTCAGCCCGGATTGCGGTTCCATAAATATCCCAGATCCGGCGATGCAAGCCACGGCCAGTATCCGTCAGGAACAAACGCTGCGAACGCCCCTGCCCCGGTTCGGACTGACGGCGAACCAGCCCGGCTTCCGCGATCCGGCTGATATGCCGTGACAGGGCATATTGCGGCAGAAACAACTTCTTTTCCAGCATGGACATCAGAATGCCCGTCTCGCCCGCGCGTTCGACCTCCAGCAAGATTTCATACCAGATCGGATCAGCAATGCCCGCCTGTTTCAGTTCACGTGCTATACGTGGACCCATGCTGCGTTGAATACGCTGCAGGTTGAACCAGACCCGATGCCACGCAACCCGGGGATCCTTGTCATCGAAGTGAATGTCGGCGGGCTGGGCCTCGGGCGGGTTGGTCATGTCTGGCTCCGAACTGTGTGGACGAGCACTGAACCACTACCGGCTTGCGCCGGTAGAATCGGCGATGTGCTGTTCGAGATACTGAAGCACGATGTCTTCGGTGATGGCACCGTTGGTGGTCGAGAAATACCCTCGTCCCCAAAATCTGCGGCCCCAATAGCGCCTGCGCAACTCAGGGAATTCCCGTTGCACCTTGTGGGACGAACGGCCCTTCATCTTGCGCACGAGATCGGCGATGGCGAGTTTCGGCGGCACCGACACGAACATGTGGACGTGGTCGCTCGACAGCATCAGGATGCGAACGTCCACTGGCTCGAAGTCCGTGGCGGGCTGTTGGAACTGTTGAGCTTTGCGGAAAGAAAAAAAGCCGCGACCCTTTCGGGTGCAGCCGGGTCAGTATTTTTGGTTGCGGGAGGGCGACTTGGACACTGTTTCGCGGAACTATCTGAAGTCCGCATAGCGAGTTGATTTGGGCCAGACGGACCGTTTGTTTTGAAAACTCCTAAATTTCGGTACCTTTTGAGGTCGAGAGGCTGATGATGTTCCCGCTCGTCTTGGCACCAAAATGCCGTGGTCGCGGTCACATCACCAAGCCCATCTCGCTAAACCTCGGACAAACGTTGACCGCTTTCACTATCGAAAAAGTGAAGGTTGGCAGGATCAAATCCCAGATGAATGGGTGCATTCGGTCTGAGAGACACTTTCGGGTCAAGCCGCGCCGTCATCTCTTGTCCCTCGAAATTGCAGATCGCCATCGTGTCCGAGCCAAGCGGTTCGAATACCTCAACCATGGGGTGAAGCAGGCTCTTGTCAGAATCTGTCCTCTCCAAATGCTCGGGCCTGATACCAAGATCGATGCGGGTGCCATCAAATGCCGCGATTTCGCCAAGATCGAGAGCGGTTTCACCGATTCGAAGACGCGGTGCGCCACCAGAACGGTCAACTACTCCGCCGAACACATTCATTTGCGGCGAGCCGATAAACTCGCCGACGAACCGACAGTTGGGCTTTTCGTACAACTCGATCGGCGGCCCCTCCTGCACGATATGCCCGCCGCGCAGCACAACAACCCGATCAGCCAATGTCATCGCTTCGGTCTGGTCATGGGTCACATAGACTGTCGTGGTTCCAAGCATTGCGTGCAGCCGCTTGATCTGCGTTCGCATTTCCACCCTCAACTTGGCATCGAGATTAGAGAGTGGTTCGTCGAACAGGAACACCGAAGGCTCACGCACAATTGCGCGGCCCATAGCGACGCGCTGCCGCTGACCGCCGGAAAGCTGACCGGGCCGTCGATCCAGATAGGGTTCGATCTGAAGAATGCGCGCGGTTTCCGCCACGCGAAGCGCGATATCCTTGGCCTTCCAGCCACGCATCTTCAACCCGAAGCCGATATTGTCAGCATTCGTCATATGCGGATAGAGCGCGTAATCCTGAAAGACCATTGCAACGTCGCGCCCGCGCGGTTCGATATCATTTACGACCTTTCCGCCAATCTGCAAGGTGCCACCTGAAATAGTCTCAAGACCGGCAATCATCCGCAGCATCGTAGACTTGCCACAGCCGGACGGGCCGACGAAAGCGACGAACTCTCCGTCCCTCACATGCAAATCCACGCCGTGAATCGCACGCACCGGCCCGTAATCCTTCACAATTTTCTCTAGCTTGATTTCCGCCATGGTTTCCTCCCCGGAGCAACACGTGGTCAATCTGAAATTCGATGTTGCATTATCGATAATTAGAATGTTATCGATAATGCAACATTGGAACAAGCCGGAAATTTGGCAGAAATCGAAAGGCACGGGGGGAATGGCAGTCGAAAGCTTCACGCAACAAGACACGGATCTTGTGCCGCGCCAGTCGAGCCGACGCAGTCACACCGTCTATGTCGCGCTGCAGAAGCAGATCGTGCTGGGCGTGCTCGAACCCGACGCGGTCGTGCTGGAGCTTGACCTTGCACAACGCTTTAAGTGCAGTCAGGGAACTGTTCGCGAGGCACTGATGCAGCTCGCCGAAGAAGGCCTCGTGATCCGGCTGCCCCATCGCGGAACCCATGTAGCCCCGTGCAAGACGGCTGATGCACGTGCGTTGATCGGGATCCGCCTGAACATTGAATGCGATTATCTGGACCGCGTCATTGAAAACACTGACCAGGATCTGCTGGGGGATCTTCATGACAGGCTGAATGCCATGCGCAATGCAGCCCGTGACGCCGACGAATACCTGCTCTCACTGCATGACCGCGCTTTTCATGCGCGACTTTTCGCGTCGGCAAATCTGCCGGTCGTGGCTCCCATTCTGGCGCGCTGCCTGATCCACAACCACCGCTTCAAGATCCTAAACTCGCAGCCTAATCGCGAGCTTGAAGAAACGGCCGAGCGTCATGTGCAGATTATCCGGTCGCTCGAACAGCGCGATCTGGACGGTCTGAAGACCCTGCTTTGCCATCACATATCGACAATCGTCGATTTCGGCCCCGACCTTACTGGCGCGAGGAGTAAATGAGCGAACCGACAGCCAATATGAAACGCGTGTTGGATCGACTTGCAGTCGAGGACAAGGGGCTTGCCGATCCAACGACGCTCGCCCCCGGTGCCGGTCGCGCATTAGCAGCCCTTACCAACATGCGCTGGAATGACGATTTGCCCGACGTTGCTGAGGCGCGAACAGTGATGATCTCCGACATGTCGGCGCGCTATGTTGTCCCGAAAAACGACGCGGGGACCGACGCGATCCTGCATGTGCATGGCGGCGGTTTCTCATTTTGCTCAGCTGCGACACATGAGGGCGCAGCCCGCCGTCTCGCTATTGCATGCCGTGCCCCAGTGCTTACAATCGATTATCGCCTCGCGCCCGAACAGCCCTATCCCGCCGGAATGAATGATATCCTCGACGCATGGAGTGCCCGCGCACCCGATCGCCGCTGGAGCATTGCTGGCGACAGTGCCGGTGCAAATCTGGCGCTCTGCGCAATGTTGCGCTTGATCAACGAGGGCGCGGAACTGCCAGCTCAGGCGCTGTTATTTTACGGCGTTTACGGCGCGGATTTCAACACACCGTCCTATGTCGCCCATGCCGACGGGCCGGGCCTCACTCGAGAGAAGATGCAGAGATACTGGGATTGGTACACCCCCGCCGATACGCGGAACGTGGAGACCGTCGCGCCTCTGCACGCCAGCGACGCACAGCTTCGTGCGCTGCCACCGCTCTATCTGAATGCCGCAGGCCTTGATCCGCTGCGATCTGAATCCGAGACGCTGGCGGGACGTTTGCACGCCTTGGGGCGGGCAGACCCGTTCGATCTGATCGACGGCGTCGTTCACGGTTTCATGCAAATGGGCAGCGTCCTGCCCGAGGCACGGCACGCGTTCGAGAAAGCAGGCGAGATATTCAAGACACGGGCTGCATGAGGATAGCGGCAACATCTGGGAGGAGACAAAACATGACCATCTTCAAAACCTTGGGCTTAGCAAGCAGTGCTTTGGCTCTCAGCGCGGCAATAGCTTCTGCTGACAGCACGGTGCGCTTCTGGTACCATTTCGACAATGCCGACAACCCGATGGATGAACTCGTCGCCAGTTTTGAGGCCGCGAACCCCGGCATCACCGTCGAGGCCGAGAACATCCCTTGGAACAGCTATTACGATAATCTCTATACGGCGGTGATCGGAGGCAACGCGCCTGACGCGGCCATGGTCAAGATGTTTGCGCAACCCCGCCTGATCGGCATGGGTGCTCTTGAACCGATCGGAGAACGGATCGACGCATGGGAAGGTAAATCCGACCTGCAGGACAATCTGCTGGAGCTGACCAAAGCCGAAGACGGGCAGTCCTACTACCTACCGGTACAATATGTCGTTCTGTATCTCTATTACCGTCCCGACATGTTCGCCGACCTCGGTCTTGAGGTGCCCAAGACCTGCGAGGACTTCCGCAATGTCGCCAAACAACTGACGCGCGACACCGATGGCGACGGGCAGACCGACATCTATGGCTTCGGTTTCCGCGGCGGCAAGGGTGGTCACGACCACTGGGGCAGCTTCACCCTCGGCGGTGATGGCGTAAACCTCGTCGGTGGGATGGAGAACGACAACGCCATTGCGGGCACGCAGTTCGTGATGGACCTGTTCCAGGAGGACAAGGTTTTCCCGCCCTCTGCGCCCAACGATGGGTTTCAGGAAACCATCGGCGGCTTCAAGGCCGGCAAGACGGCGATGACCATCCATCACATCGGATCGGCGAATGGCATGGTCGAAGCGCTTGGCGACAATGTCGATGCGGCGCCGGTCCCAAGCTGCGGCGGAGGTCAATGGACCGCCTACGGCGATGAAAGCACTGCTGTTCTGTCCTCGGCCGAAGATAAGGACGCAGCATGGAAATGGATCTCGTTCCTCTCGGAATCGGGTAACAACGCCAAGTTCAATGAAGCGACAGGCCAGCTGCCAGTAACAAAATCCGACAGTGACGGCTGGACGCTGCATCCCAAGCGTTTCGTGGATGCGACCGTCAACTCGCTGCCTTTTGCGCATCTTCTGCCGAACACGCCAGAGACCTCGGACTTCGTGAACACCGTCTGGCCAGTGGCGATGCAGCGCGCCCTGACCGGTGAAATTACAGCAGCAGAGATGAACGCTGAGATAGCGAAGCTTTACGGCAACTGACCCCACACCTCCCCGATTGGGGTGGCGACTACGCGCCGCCCCGGTCTCTCCAGTTTTCCAGTCACGCGCGGGCACCGTCCGGCGCGAAAAGGTGAGCCATGTCTGCACAAGACCTCAACCCATCTGACCGCCCCGGCCCGAAAGAAGACATGACCGGCACCCGGCTTGGCCGCAGCGTATTGCCCTATGCGATGCTCTCGCCCGCTGTGATCGTCACACTCGCCATCGTGTTTCTGCCGATGCTGCAAACCGCATGGATGAGCCTGCATGATTACGTGCTGTTTCGCCCCAACGACTTCACCTTCGTCGGACTAGATAATTTCATTGCCGCGCTGCAGGACGAGGTCTTCTGGATCTCGCTCAAGCACACTGTGATCTGGATCGGCGTCACGATCCCCGCGCAGCTTCTACTGGGTCTGGTAACCGCGCTCCTGCTGAATCAGAACTTCCCTTGGCGCCCTGTTGCACGCGCGCTGATCATCATCCCTTGGGCCCTGCCCTCAGTCGTGATCGCGCTGATGTGGGTCTGGATCTACGACAGCAATTACGGCGTGATGAACGATTTCATGCTGCGTCTCGGACTGATCGAACAGGCTGTGCCTTGGCTTGCGGATCCGAAGACGGCGCTCGGCGCGATCATACTCACACTGACGTGGCAGGGCTTCCCCTTCTTCGCCGTAATGATCCTCGCAGGGCTGCAATCGATCCCGCGCAGCTACTACGAAGCCGCTTCCATCGACGGGGCCAGCACGTGGCGGCAATTCTGGCACATCACGCTGCCGGGCATCTCGGGCGTGCTCGTGACCTCGGTGTTGCTCCGTACGATCTGGGTCGCCAATTCCTTCGACGTGATCTTCGTGATGACCGGAGGCGGTCCGGGCTATTCCACCTACACCCTGCCGCTCTACGCATTTGTCAAAGCGCGGACTAACCTCGACTTCGGCTATGGATCGGCACTGGCGGTACTGTTCACCCTTCTGCTTATGGGCGTCGTGATGGTCTATCTGCGGCGGACCGGAAAGGCGGTGCAATAATGGCCCTGCGCAAGCTCCCGCTCGGACGGCGCCTGCTGATCGTCGATCTGCCGATGGCACTGATCCTCGTCTTCACGCTTGGCCCATACCTCTGGATGTTCATCACCTCGGTCACGGACGAATCGAAACTCTTCACCGAAGGCCCTTCGATCATCGGCGCGACCATCGACAACTACACGCGGTTGTTTCGCACCGTGGGTTTCGGTGACAACCTTTTCGACAGTTTGATCGTCTCCTGCGGCACGGTCGTGGTTGGCCTCTCGCTCAGCATCACGGCAGCCTATTCTTTTTCGCGCTTCTCATTCCGGGGCAAGAAAATCCTGATGCTGCAATTCCTGCTGATCAACATGTTCCCGCTGGTGCTGCTGATCCTGCCGCTTTTTGTGCTGATGCGGGTGCTCGGGCTGCTTGATACACATCTGGCACTGATCATCGCGAATTCCACGGTCGCGATCCCGTTTTCGATCTGGATGATGGTCAGCTACATGAACGGCATTCCCAAATCACTTGATGAAGCCGCGATGACCGATGGTTGCACCCGCCTCGGCGCGCTGCGCCGCGTGGTTCTGCCGCTCTGCGGACCGGGCATCGTGGCAACCGGCATCTATATCTTCATCACCTCCTGGAACGAGTATCTCTACGCGCTGACGCTTGGTGGCCGCAACGTGCGCACCATCACCGTCGCGGTACAGACCCTGATCGGCGAATACGAGGTCCAGTGGGGCCTCATGACCGCCGGCGGAATCGTCGGTGCTATGCCCGCGACGGTGCTGTTCCTCCTTGTACAAAAACGCTTGATTTCCGGCCTGACGCAGGGCGCGGTCAAAGGCTGATCCACACGACACGAGAAAGGAAGACGATCTTGGATAATCCGATCGGTATCATCTCCATGCAGTTCATCCGGCCTTTCACCGGCAAGGACCTGCACTATTTTCAGAAAGCCGCCGATCTGGGGTTCGACTTTGTCGAGCTTCTGGTGCCCGAGCCCGAGGATAACTTGGACCCTGCCGAAACGCGCCGTGCCGCTGAAGACGCTGGTCTCTCGCTGGTGCTGGCTGCACGCGTCAATCCGCAACGCTCCATCGCGTCAGAGGATCCGAGCGCGCGGCAGGGTGGCATCGATTACTTGAAGCATTGCGTGGACGCCGCCGAGGGTCTCGGTGCGCGTATCATCGGCGGCCCGCTTTACGGCGAACCTATGGTCTTTGCCGGACGCCCCCCAATGCCGCGCAGTGACGAAGATATCGCAGCACGCGCCGAGCGCACAGTAAACGGTCTGGCCGAGGTTGCCCCGGTTGCCGCCGCCGCTGGAAAGGTCTTCGGACTAGAGCCGCTGAACCGGTTCGAGACCGACATCATCTCCACCACGCGTCAGGCCATCGAGGT
The DNA here is from genome assembly GCF_007855645.1 of Qingshengfaniella alkalisoli. Classification (GTDB taxonomy): domain Bacteria; phylum Pseudomonadota; class Alphaproteobacteria; order Rhodobacterales; family Rhodobacteraceae; genus Qingshengfaniella; species Qingshengfaniella alkalisoli. Next base: position 66,063 of record NZ_CP042261.1, on the reverse strand, counting down.
CGTCGACAAAGTGAACAATCCGGGGCTCGGCGTCATGCTCGACACCTTCCACATGAACATGGAGGAACGCTCCATTCCCGATGCAATCCGCGCCACAGGCGACCGGCTGGTGCATTTTCAGGCGAACGAGAACCATCGTGGTCATGCAGGGACAGGACATATCGACTGGACAGCCGTGATGCGCGCGCTGCACCATATCGGTTACAAAGGTCCAATCTCGCTGGAGCCCTTCCGCCGGGACGACGACCGTGTCGCTCTGCCCATAGCGCATTGGCGCGCACCTCGTGAAGACGAAAGCGCCAAACTGCGTGCGGGACTCGGCGTCATCCGCTCGGCACTGGCTCTGGCGGAGGTGGCACAATGACACTCAACATCGGATGGATCGGCTGCGGACGTCACGCGCGTCAGATGCTTTTGCCGCAACTGGGACGCAACGATATCCGCATTGCCGCCCTATGCGACCGGGACGAGGCCGCGATGTCGGCGGTGGCCCATGAATATGGCGTGACCTCGCTCCACAGTGATTTCAAAGACCTCGTGGCAACTCCCGGCCTTGACGCCATCGGCATGGCCGTCGGGCCTGAGCTACACCGCGCGGCCTCTATTGCTGCGCTTCAGAACGGACTGCCGGTTTTCATGGAGAAGCCCCCTGCGGCGGATGCTGCGGGCGCGCGCGAGGTCGCGGATGCCGCCCGAAAAGCCGGAAAGCCTGTGATCGTCGGCTTCATGAAACGCTACTCTACCGGCAACAAGATTGCCAAGAACGTGCTCAACAGGGGTGACTTCGGCCAGATCCTTGGCATCACCGGCAGCTACATGACCGCGCCGACCTATTTCGAGGGCGAGCCTGACTACACCGGATTCTATCTGCATCACTGTGTGCATTACATGGATCTGATCCCCTGGTTCTCGGGGGACGATTTCGCCAACATGACGGTACGCAAGATCAGCCCCACGCCGGGCAAGATCCTGTTTCACCTCGGCTTCACCGGGTCCAACGGCACTATCGGCAACATCGTCATGGGCACGACACAGTCACGCGGCACTCCGATGGAAGAGATCCGCATCATGGGCGACCACACCCGGCTTGAAGTCGACAACATCATCAACGTGAAGCTGTTCCGCGATCCGCCCTTCAAGGCGGATGATGCGGAAGCAACGCTCGACAACGCCGCGGATACGCTGAGTTGGACCCCGAACTTCACCGCTGCCGCCAACGAGGATCACAAGGGCTACAACGCGCTGATCGCCGATGCCGCTGCGGTTCTGCGTGGCGAAGATTGCGATGTCCCCGACATCGAAGACGGTGTGCGCGCGATGGAGCGGCTTGAACGCATGATCGCATTGATTGAAAGCTGAAACGAACGGGCCGCGCCGTCGCGGGCCCCGAGAACGGTCACCATGCCCCACACCGAAAAGACTCCCATCATCCAGTTTGGTACGTCGCGTTTCCTACAGGCGCACGCGGATTTGTTCCTATGCGAGGGCACCCCTGCGCGCGCGATCACCGTCGTGCAAAGTTCGGGAGACCCGGGCCGTGCCGCACGTCTCAGCGCGCTCGCCGATCCTGCGGGCTTTCCTGTACGGATCAGGGGCATCGAGAATGGCCGCGTTATTGACGAGGAACATCGTGTCCACAGTGTCCGGCGAACTCTCTCGACTGCGACTGACTGGCCCGAACTGGAAAATCTGGTCATAGATGAAGCCGAAATCATCCTCTCCAACACCGGAGACAACGGCTTCGATCCATGCCCATCTGATACCTCAGCAAAGTTCGATCAAGCCATGAGCTATCCTGCCAAGCTCTACCATTTGCTGAGCGGACGGTTTCTTGCTGCGGGTACGCCTTTGACCATATTCCCAATGGAACTCATCCCAGAGAACGGCAGGGTCCTGCGTGAGCGTGTCTTAGAGATCGCCCGTCAGCAAGGTGCCGCCCCCGCGCATATCGACTGGCTCAACGCCTGTCTCTGGGCAAACAGTCTGGTCGATCGCATCGTTTCTGAGCCAATCGACCCCGTCGGCGCGGTCGCCGAGCCCTACGCGCTCTGGGCGATTGAGAACCAGCCCGGTCTCACCGCACCGACCGTGCATTCCGCCATACAGATGGTCGATGCACTGGAAGCTGTCGAACGGTTAAAGTTGCACATCCTCAACCTCGGTCACACGGTGCTGGCATCTTTTTGGAAGGACGGCGTGGGAAACCCGGACGCGCTGGTGCGAGAATTGCTTAGAGAACCCGATGGTCGACGGATGCGCAGGGTGATTGAGGACGAAGTCCTTCCTGGCTTCGCAGCTCACCAGATGGGAGAAGAGGCGGAAGAATACCTCGCCACGACACTCGAGCGGTTTTCCAATCCGTTTCTCGACCACCGGATTGCGGATATTGCTCAGAACCATCCCCAAAAGGTCGCGCGTCGCATCACCGCCTTCCTCGCGTGGGCGCGAACGGCCGATCCGGGCTACTGCGCACCTACGCTTGAAAAGATCGCCGCCGAAGGAGCACCGTCGTGACCGCGCGCCTCATGATACTCGACCCTACTGATACCGTCACCGTGGCACTCGACAACGTTTGTGCGGGTGATACTCACGACGGGCTGACTGAGCGGCAAGACATCGCAAGCGGTCACAAGATAGCCAGGACCACCATGAAAACCGGCGCGCCAGTCATCAAATACGGTCAGATCATTGCAATCGCCTCGCAAGACATTGCGGCGGGGGATCATGTCCACGTCCACAATTGTGCTTTGCCTGAACAGCACTCGGACCAAAGTATCACCGCAGGCACTCGCGCCAATCCGCCATCCCGGACAACTTTTCAGGGCTACGAGCGTCCGGACGGGCGGGTTGGTACGCGCAATTTCATCGGCATCATGGTCTCGGTCAACTGTTCTACCACGGTCTGCGATGCCATCGCGGCCGAGGCCAGGATCGTCGAACGTGGCTCCTTCGGCCCAGTCTTGAGATCCTCGACTGTCTGGCGTTTACGCCATTTCGCGACGGTCTTGGGATTGATGCCCAGTTCCCGGCTCAGCGTCGCGAGCGAAGCCTGCGATCGTTGTATTGCAGCTCTGACGGCGTGCGTGGTCGTGGCGCTCCCGTGACGAACTTGTCCCATAATGCCTCCTTCCATTCCTGAGAGAGGATCGCACCATCAAACCGTGGGATCAAACACCTAGCCCATAAGGGCGAATTTGCCGCAAACTGTTACCTTGGGTGTCGCCTCAATCCGAGGGTGCATCGGTTGTCCGAACCCACGGGCTCCACTGAGACGATTAAACGTGTTGGCCCGTGTCCGGCGACAGCCGTGCGGGCCATACTCGCCCTGCGCATCGCGCCAGCGCAACCCATTGCGGTTGACAAATATAATGATCGAGGAGAACCCCTCTTTCGGCTATGCTAGGTGCGCAGGAGGCATTGCGTGATCTGATCAACCGCATCGTGCTGCTGCCGAACGCATCGACGGGCAAGCTCGACATCCGCCTGGAGGGCGATCTAGCGGGATTGCTGCGCCTTGCGGTGGGAAGGGGTTCTGCAAATGCAGCGAAGACCTCGGACGATAGATCCGAAGTCTTTGATACTATTAGTAAATTAGTGTTGGCTGCGGGAGTGGGCAACCGCCGCTTCCTACCTGACCTAGTCTGCGCTGTGTGACTCCTGCTTTGCGCGTCCGGCGACCAGAAATCCTGATCAATGATCGGCACGAGAGGGCGCTCCCTGGACCCGGACGACATGAGCTCAAGAGGGAGCGCGGCTTGGCACACGCATGAACGACACTGAACTTAGGAGCCTGAAATGGCGGCAGGCGTGTCCATGCCTCGGCTTTCAAGCAGTTCCGGCCCTAACCGGATGAGGTGGGTGGCTCCTGCTCCACCGGCATCGAATGTGCCAAAGTGCAGTTGTTGTTGACTGCTAGGAAAGGAGCCACCCAATGACAGTTAAGACAATCGGCCTGGATTTGGCCAAGGATGCTTTTCAAGTTCACGGTACTTCTGAGAACGGACGTGTGATTTTCAACAAGGCAATCAAGCGGGCGAAGCTTTTGGCGTTCTTTGAAACCTTGCCGCCTTGCACCGTCGGGATGGAAGCTTGCGGATCAGCTCACCATTGGGGTCGCACGTTACGCAAGTTCGGCCACGATGTCAGGCTGATGCCAGCGAACTACGTGAAGCCCTACGTCAAACGTGGAAAGACAGATGCGGTTGATGCGGAAGCGATTTGCGAGGCAGTCAGGCGCCTGACGATGCGTTTTGTCGAGATCAAGACAGAGGATCAACAGGCGGTTCTGTCGATCCATCGCACTCGCGACTTGGCTGTCCGGCAGCGCACCCAGATGGCCAACATGACCCGCAGCTTGCTACGCGAGTTTGGGCATATTCTGCCGATTGGGATTGAGGCGGTCACAGCGTTCGCCAAGCGCCATCTGGATGGAGATCACCCGGACATGCCGGATATCGCAAACGGCATGCTCGGCATGCAGTGCTATCAGTTCATCGGCTTGAACGAGCGTATTGCGGGTTACACGAAGATGATCGAGCAGCATGCGATGCTGAGCACAGACGCACGCCGACTGATGCGCATGCCTGGCATCGGGCCGATCACGGCATCGGCGATTGTCGCAACGATCGGCGATGCAAAACAGTTCCGCACAGGGCGCGATCTGGCAGCCTGGCTCGGACTGACCCCTCTCAACAAATCCAGCGGCGGCAAGGAACGTCTGGGCAAGATCACGAAGCAGGGTGATCGCTACATTCGCAAACTGCTGGTCGTGGGTATGACGTCTCGCGCTGTCATGGCAAAACGTTCGCCAGAGAAAGTTGATCTCTGGACGGCGAAGATTATCGCAGACAAACCATTCCGATTGGCAACAACCGCCATGGCCAACAAGGCCGCTCGGGCCATCTGGGCGATGCTCACGAAAAAAACAGGAATACCGGCAGCCTGCGTTCTAACCGCGCCGACTGCCCACGAGATGCAAGACGTTGAAGTGATGATGCGGAAATAAGTCAACCAAGAGCAAGGACACTCCGGGAATGGCAGCGGCCCTTTGAGGTCGATAAGCCGATTGGAACCTCGTTCGCGGAATTCATCAGGGCCAGTGGAACACCACCACACAAACAGGCCGGACAGACGACAGTACTGACAAAAATGACCGCAGATACCACCAGAAAACGCTTGCAATGCAGGAGCCACCCACAGATGCCTTTTACCACAAGCCTGTTTGCGGCAATGCAGCTTCTCTGAAGCTGCCGTTCGACATATCGCGCAGCATTCGGGAACACACATGCACAGCCATGCTGCGATCAGTTGTGGATGCCCTCGGCTGACTTTTTCTGACGTAGAGCTTCGCGCCCCAGTACAAGACATTGAACAGCCTTCTGCCAAACCAACATTTCTGCGCGCTCTGGACTTTAGGCCAAGACAGTTCCATCGTCGCTCCGTTTCATCAGATGTCGGCATTGAACAAATAGGCTGTGATATGAATGAGTCGTCAACAAATGCGTCGGGCGAACCGTGTTTTCTTAACGACGAAGGGTGTGGTTCCGCCCCATTGACTGCGGCGTTAGACCATTTGCGGACGGCACTTCTTGCGCTGAAGCCCGATGGACAGGAGGGCTTCGAGGGATTGCTCGCTACCATACTCAGCAAAATCAGCGGGCAGGATTTTCGTTTAGCAAAATCCGGCCTGCAAAACGGTAAAGATGGTGAGACACTTGCCACTGCGAGCAATCACATTTCGTTCGAGGCAAAACTCTACAACTCGAAACTCAATGACAATGAGGTTTTGACCAAGATTACGAGGTTGATCGGCAGCAGCGCTCCGCCCGATGTGTGGGTTCTCGGCGCTACGGTCGGTGTCAGTACGCAATTGCTCGAACCGATGCAATCAGCCGTAGAAAGGAATGGCATTGGTCTGCTTGTTCTCGACTGGCCGAGCGCATCTACTGTTCCGCCTTTGGCGGCCGCATGTGCTCTAGCGACGCGAGAAACCTGCGCGTTTTTGCGGGATCACGCCAGTGACGCGATTAGCGTTCAAAATACTGAAGCCGCTCTCACTGTAATCCGGAAATCAGAAGTTTTTGGGGCCAATGCAGATCCTCTTGTCCGAGCACTTCAAGGACCCTCGCTGGCAGAGGCGAATGCAAGAAAGGCCAATGCAAAGTGGCACGAAGCATCCTTCGCGGACCGGTCGCGCGCCAAGGCACGCTTCGGTCAGGCTCTTGCGCCGAATGCGGCTGGACCGCTTCCACTTCGGCTGCGTTCTTCATTAGTGCGGCAGGTTCACCAGCACCTGATGACCGCCTCTTTACCCCAGATCGTGGCACTCGTTGGGGGAGAAGGACGCGGAAAAACCTGGCTGGCCGCTCAGAGTTGGCTTGAGCTTGACGACCGGCCAATGTTGGTCCTGCTTCCGGCAGCTGACCTCAAGCCGGTAGCTGCCTACGGAAGTTTTATGCCTTATCTCATCTCAAAACTAATCCAACAGACGGATGAGAGCGACACCGAAATAACCCGCAAGCGGTGGGAACGTAGACTGCAGCAGTGGAAGGAGCGGCCAAACGAGGCCTCACCTCGGTTCATTCTATGCGTGGATGGTCTCAACCAGCATCCTAGGTTTAATTGGCCGCGCTGGCTTGATGACGCCGCTACAGTTGTTGAAGACCTCGGTGGAGTTTTGATTATTACTGCGCGCGAAAGCTATTTTAATGAGCGTGTTCGCTCCTCCGTACATTCCAAGATCGCCACTGTGCGCGTCCCGGAATGGACGGAGACAGACTTGAAGGAGGTTCTCGCTGCGAAAGGCGTCGACGACCGAGAGATTAAGCCGGTCGTGTTAACCCAGCTCCGAAATCCCCGGATTCTCGGTATCGCCTTCGACCTGCTGGACAGGGTTGAAGTCCTTGATTTCAATGAGCTAAGCGTGGGCAGACTGCTCTTCGAGCATATCCGTATTGGCGCACGCGATGGAAACGCTGCCGAGCTGCCGGAGCAGTTCTCGAAGCGGTTGGCGCAACATGCGCAGACGATCATCGATCGCGTGAAACAGCAGCAGCTCGATGACAGATTGATCTTCGACCGCGCCGAAGACCAAGACGGTTACACTTTGAACGCTGACCTCCTCGCCGTCACCGCCGAGCATTTCTTCCAGCCGCTTCCGGAGGATTCCACGCTATATACTCTTGCCGATGACGGGCTTTCTCTGGCGTTGGGCCTCTCGATCATCAAGGCGCTGCAAAAGGCCGAGCGCAACGGACGCGATGTTGCGGATGCGCTGGACGAACTAATTGAACCGATCGCTGCCCTCGACAAGACCGCCGACGCGGTATTCTCTGGGGTTATGGTCTCCAGCATCGACGAGCAATGTTCGCTGGCGATCAGGCGCGCGCTGATTTGCGGCTTCCTGCGCCTCCAAAATATTGACGCGCACAACTACCCGGCGTTCGTCGCCCTTGCACGCAACGCGACGGATGCGGCGATGTGGGCCCTATTTGACATCTCAGCGACGACGTCGCGCTATGCGGCCAACAAAGACTGGCTCTCGGCGGCACTGCGCGAATGCCGTCACAAACCGGAATGCTGGTCTATCATCAGTACCCATGTGTCGAACTGGCTTCGTTCGTATTCGCTCGATCCGAAACTTGGGGTGATGAGCACCCCTGGAAACGATAGCGCCGATATGATCGCCAAGGACACCGAGAAGAGAAAGCAGGTGCTTGAGCAAAAAATGGCGGAGCTGTCGGCGGCGGAGCGAGAATTTCTTGAAAAGAATATGCTTAAGCGTGCGGACTACGAGCCATCGCTCCTCTGGGAGGATGCGTTCGAGATGCTGGCAGGGATGCCACTGACGGGCTTTGCCGAGCAGCTTGTCGCGTGCAGCTTCTCGAGCGCCCTCAATTCGAGTTTCCAAACTCCATATGACGAGTATCTGGCCCTGATCCGGTTTAATCGTCACGATTGGCATGAGACGCGGCAGCAGCTCCTTAAGACGTCCGATTTTCTCGCCCAAGACGACACGTCACGCACAGGCCAATGGGCGCTGGTGGCGATTTTGCGTGGTACCAGCACGCTCGAAGATGCCGAACGAGAGGAGCAACTCGTCGAGGCGCTCACGAGGGATCGGGAGAAGTTCGACGGTTGGCGGCTCGTCGAAAAGTATTGCGACACCGACCCCTGCGACCCTGCATCCTCAAAGCCGGAAAACATCGATGGAACGGCCGACCGATACGCGCAAGTCAAGGTAGACGACGTGTCACGCCACCGCTCCATGGGTCAGGAAGATCATTTTGTGAGAGATGCGCTTCCGGGGCTGGCTCGGTTCAGGCCTGAAGTAGCCATTGAGACACAGCGCAAGATCGCGCGGTCCATTGTCATGCGCGGAACCCCGGAGCTTATGTTGGGCATCACCTCGCTCGAGCGGCATTGCGCGTCGCTGAAACCCGAGACGGTCTGCAAACTCGTAGAGATCGCGAATACGCTCAGTTCGCCACGCGAAGCGGAATCGAGAGACTCTCGCGACGACTGGATCGCGTCACAATATGCGATCCAGATCGCGTTTCCACATTTGGACGGCGATGCCCAACTCGACGTTCTGGTCGGCTTGCCTCCTCACGGCCCGCCTTTGCTCAAGCTGGCTGAGGTACTCAAACCGGCGACGCCGGAGAAGCTGGAGCGCGCGTTGGATCAGGCGATGCAATCTGGCGAGCATAACCGGGCGCTCTCCGCTCTGCTGTTTGCACGGCATTCAGGCACGGCTCTAACCGATCGCAGCCGAATTCTGATCGGCCAACTCGCAGAACACGAGCGTTCGGCGGTGCGCGCCAAGGCAATGGACATAATCGCGCATTTGAAAGACACCGATCTTATCGAAGGCATCGCGATCACCGGATGGAATGCAAACTTGCTCGATCCGCGAAAAAACTACTTCGAGATTTGGTACGGCTCTCTGATTGTCATCAACGCAGCCGAGCAAGGTGTGATCTGCGTCGATGAGGCATTGGACAGGATTAGCCCGCCCATCTACAGCGCAGCAGCAGAGGCGCTCGGAGAGGCGTGCCACGCGGCGATTGCTGCGCGCCTCACATCAGCCGTCAGAAGAGCGCTTGATATCGAACTCCCGTTCTCCCCTCCGGCCGTCGAACAGAACATGGACGCGGCAGGTAGTGCGATTCCGCCGCTCCTTTCGCTGGCGGAGCCGGAAGACGTCTTAGGTCCCGAAGCGTTCTTCAAGCGTATGTCCGAAACGCCGGAAGATTTTGAAGCGCGGCAACGGCAGGGATGGGAAGCGTTCAATCGGTTTGAGACTGCGCTTACGAAGGAGAAGGCGCGGCTCATCGCGGAGGACGTGGGCTTTGCAGCAGTCGATGCGTGCGTTTCGGTATCGCGAGAGCATTACGTCAGTTTAGCCCAGGAGCTTCTTCGTGTGGATGATCGCAAGCTGGCGCATGTCCAGAACTTCGCATTGATGCTGGCACGGTCGATTTCCCACCACGACCTGACGCTCGCCAGCAGATTGTTTGCCCGCCTGTCAGGCAGGCGGGCTTTCGTAGCCCTTGTGTCCGGCCTGTCGGAGGTGCCTCTTGAGGCAATCTGTGTATGGAAGAGCGCCGACGGCGGTGGGATTGATGATCTGCGAACTCAGCGGCTGGACCGTGCGGCGAGTGACCATCAGTTGGCGCAGGAAGTGCTGGCGGCACTCATGGCAGGGCAGATGAAATTCCTCGAAAATTTTGCTCGCAAAAGCCTCGAACGCCCGGAGCCTGCCATCAACGCGCGTGCGCTCATGGTGCTCGGCTTCGGGGTGGAATCTCCAGTCTCCGAAGCGCTCCTCAATAAATATTTAGACGCAAATGGCCTGATCGGCCGGGCGGCGAAATCAGCTCGCTTCGCGTATGATCGCAATAGCTGGGCGAAGTATTGGTATGAGAAGATGAGTACCACGGACTCTGCCGAGGATTTCTGGGCGCTCAGCGCGCTATTTCTCAAGATCGTGGATGCGCGTTTTGGTTTGTGGGAGGGAAGCGTCTCGCGCACGGGCACAGCGATGCCGAGGTTCGCACCGAGCATCAAGAACCGGTTGGAGAACCGAGCAAAAACTTGGAAGGCAAAACGCGAAAAGACGCTATGCGGAGAAAAGGTCCCAGGGGAAGTCTACATGGTGCTCGGTTGAACCAGCGTGGCCGCGTGTCGGGGTCAATCACCTGAGCGCAGGTGGCAAATTGGCGATCGCTTGGTCGACCGGGAAAACTCAAAGATGCACTTCAAACGTACTGGCATTAAATTGTCCATGACTGGCCAGCAGCCAAAGAGGTCAAGATCATGGTCATCGATCTCGCGAGACGGGGCGAGCGATCAAACACCTGAACTTTGAATTTAGAACGGCGTGAATGACCGCTATGTGGTCACCGAGGCATTATGTTCGCGCATGCAGAGAATTTCTGGAATCCGCCCATTCTGTGGAAAAACATCTACTTGCAACCGCAGAAATTCTTGGGTCATGAGGTCCGCGACTGCCACTTCTGTCAGGCGTTTCGCGTTTTCTGCGGTGCAGGAAAGATCTTGGCCAGTTTGCGGAGGTTTTGGGCGGTTGCGGCGAGTAGAAATTCGTCGTTTGCCCCGCATGGGCCACGTAATCGGAGCCGACCAAGGCAGAGAATACGTTTGAGGTGTGCGAAGAGCATTTCGACCTTCTTTCGGAGCTTCATCGCAATCACGTATTCATCGGTCTTGGCTAAATCCCTGGCAACTTGGCGAGCATCTTCGTGTTCTTCACGGGTGATCGCTCTGGCGTCTGCGTTGGGGCAGCACTTCGATTTGGATGGACAGACCTGACAGGTCAGTTTCAGCGCACGATACTTTGCGGTGCCCTTGCCGGTCGGCCCCCGGTTTGGATCAGAATAGTTGCGGCGAAACTGCTTGAGCGCGTGACCCTCGGGGCAGATGTATTGATCGTTTTCAGCATCCCAGTCGAAATCTGTGCGCGTCCAGGTGCCGTCTGGGCGTCCGGCCTTGTCGATCACTGGGATGTAAGGGTCGATCTTGCGATCCACGAGCCGGCCGAGCATCGGGCCCGAGCCGTAGGCGGTGTCGGCGATCATCCAGTCGGGGACCAGGTCGAATTTGTCTTTCACCCGTGTCAGCATCGTCTGGGTCGATCCGACCTCGGCTTGCCGGATGGACCGGGTGGGTTCCACATCCAAGATGACACCGTGATCTGTGTCGATCAGGTAATTGTCGGAATAGCTAAAGAAAGCAGGACCCTTCCGCGCCGCCGTCCACTGACTGGCCGGGTCCGAATGCGAGGTGAACTTAGGCTGGACCTCGCTGGTGGCACCAAATGCAGCCTCGTCCAGCGTGTCGAGATACTCTCGCACCGCACGGGGCGCGTCGGTCAAGTCGATCGTCGATGCATCCCAGTCCTCCTTCGGCGTCGAGTTCTGCTTGTTCGCATCCGCCTCGATCAGGCTGGCGTCGACCGCCATGCGCTGGCCGCTGACCAAACCTTCCGCGATGCAGCGCGCGACGGTTGTCTCAAAGAAATGCCGTAGCAACTCGCTGTCGCGGAAACGACCATGTCTGTTCTTTGAAAACGTCGAATGATCCGGGACCCGGTCACTCAGGTCAAGTCGGCAGAACCAGCGATAGGCCAGGTTCAGATGCACCTCTTCGCACAGCCGACGCTCAGACCGGATGCCGAAGCAATACCCGACCAACAGCATACGGATCAGCAGTTCGGGATCGACGGATGGCCGCCCCGTGTGGCTGTAGAACTCCGCGAGGTAGGCACGGATTTCGGTTAAATCAACAAAACGATCGATGGAGCGCAGCAGGTGGCCCTGCGGGACGTGATCTTCAATCGAGAACTCGTAGAACAGTGCGCCTTGCGCCTCTTGCTTCGGTCCCAACATCGCAGTTCCCCCCCACAGAATAAGGAAATTGAATCAGCGACCCGACCTCAAATCAACAATAGTTTTTCAACAGAATAAGCCCATTCAGCCCTAATCTGCATGGGTGGCACGCCCTACTCGCTTTCATCGCCACCCTGCGCCACCCCTCCACCCGTTCTTCCTGACATCTCTTGATCGCGGCGCAAATCTACGCGTCATGTCAGAGACGATGGAGGATAAGTTGCATGCCCAACAGAGTGCGATTGAACGAAAAGTCAGTTCGGATGGCAGTACCCGCCGAGGGACGCGACTACCAGATCTTCGACACGGAAACGCGGGGGTTCGCGGTCTGCATCTACCGCTCCGGCAGCCGCGCGTTCACGCTGGATTACCGGAGCGCTGGGCGCCAGCGGCGGATGACCATCGGGCGCTGGCCGGAATGGTCGGCGACTGCGGCGCGGGAGCGGGCGAAGGATCTGCGCCGCGAGATCGATGCCGGGGGTGAAGTATCTGCTCGTGGCCGCGCAGATTGTTGATTTCCGCTGAGAAGTGACCCGGTAGCCCACAATAGTTTCACTGAGAATTGACCCATGTGGACACGTTGTCCCTGACGATTTTGGTCGGGGAGATATGGAGTGATCGGCATGGGATTTTTGAGTGTTATTCGACGCTGGGCATTGCGTGACAAAGTGCCAATCCGCGAGATTTCCCGGCGCACGGGCCTGTCTCGCAACACCATCAGAAAGTATCTTCGCGAAGGCGCTGTAGAGGCGAAGTTTAAGACGCCATCTCGGCCGAGCAAGCTGGACCCGTACGCGGACCGTCTATCTGTTTGGTTGCTGGCGCAGACGCGGAAGCCGCGCAAAGAGCGCCGTACCGTGAAGCAAATGCATGCCGATCTGGTCAAGCTTGGCTATGACGGCTCCTATGGTCGCGTGGCGGCGTTCGCTCGGGCCTGGCAGTCGGATCGACACCGGGCAGAGCAGACGACGGGACGCGGCACATTCGTGCCCTTGGTATTCCAGCCCGGCGAAGCGTTCCAGTTCGACTGGAGCGAAGACTGGGCGAACATTGGCGGCGAGCGGATCAAGCTGCAGGTCGCTCATATCAAGCTGTCGCACAGCCGGGCCTTTTTGGTGCGAGCCTACCCGCTGCAAACCCACGAGATGCTGTTCGACGCCCACTGGCACGCATTCCGCGTCTTCGGCGGCGTACCGGGGCGAGGCATTTACGACAATATGAAGACGGCGGTGGATCGGGTTGGCCGCAGCAAACAGCGGGACGTCAACGCACGTTTCAGGGCCATGGCCAGCCACTACGTTTTTGAGCCCGAGTTCTGTAACCCCGCCGCTGGTTGGGAGAAAGGTCAGGTCGAGAAGAACGTGCAAGATGCGCACAACCGCATGTGGCAAGTCATGCCTGTCTTCAAGGATCTGGATGAATTGAACCAATGGTTGGAGGATCGCTGTTTGGCCCTTTGGGCGGAAACGGCGCATCAGACGTTACCCGGCTCCATCGCTGACGCTTGGAACGCTGAGAAGCCTACCTTGATGGCGCTGCCACCGGCCTTTGATGGGTTTGTCGAGCACAGCAAGCGGGTATCGCCGACATGCCTCATTACCTTCGAGCGCAATCGGTACAGCGTTCCCGCCAGCTTTGCCAACCATCGTGTCAGTTTACATGTCTATCCAGATCGGCTGGTCGTCGTGGCAGAGGGCCAAACCGTATGCAGGCACCATCGGATCATCGACCGAACACATCGCAAACCGAGTAAAGTCGTTTACGATTGGCGCCACTACCTGGCTGTTGTCCAGCGCAAATCTGGCGCCTTACGCAATGGCGCACCGTTCACAGAGATGCCTGAAGCCTTCCGCCGTCTGCAGGATACCATGTTGCGCAAAGAGGGCGGTGACCGGGAGATGGTCGATATCCTGTCCTTGGTCCTGCATCATGACGAGGCCGCCGTTCTATGTGCCGTAGAACTGGCACTTGAAGCTGGCGTGCCTACCAAGACGCATATCCTGAACCTGCTCCACAGGCTGATCGACCGCAAATCAACCAATCATCCCGAGGTCGACACACCAGATGCCCTGTCCTTGGAAACGGCGCCAAAGGCCAACGTCGACCGCTATGACGCTCTGAGACAGGCTGGAGAAAATCGCCATGCGTCATGACCCTGCAGGCGCCTCAATCGTGATCATGCTACGCAGCTTAAAGCTGCATGGCATGGCGCAGGCCGTCGATGATCTGGTCGCCCAGGGCGCTCCAGCGTTCGAGGCCGCAACGCCGATGTTGTCCCAGTTGCTCAAGGCCGAGATGGCAGAACGAGAAGTGCGCTCCATCGCCTATCACACGAAGGTGGCCCGCTTTCCGTCTTACAAGGACCTCGCGGGCTTTGACTTCAAATCCAGCGAGATCAATGAAGCCACCGTCCGGCAGTTGCACCGTGGCGCGTTCATGGAAAACGCCGAGAATGTCGTCCTGATCGGCGGACCGGGCACCGGCAAAAGCCACATCGCAACGGCCATCGGCGTCCAGGCCATCGAGCATCACAGGTGCAAAGTGCGCTTCTACTCGACCGTGGAACTGGTCAACGCGCTGGAACAGGAAAAGGCGCTCGGAAAGGCCGGCAGAATGGCCGAGATGCTCACCAAGATTGACTTGGTCATTCTTGACGAGCTCGGCTACCTGCCGTTCAGCTCATCAGGCGGCGCGTTGCTGTTCCACCTCCTGGGCAAACTATATGAGCGCACCAGTGTGATCATAACCACGAACCTCAGCTTCTCCGAATGGGCTCAGGTCTTCGGCGACGCGAAGAGGACAACAGCCCTCTTGGACCGGCTCACTCACCGCTGCCACATTCTGTAAACCGGCAACGACAGCTACCGCTTCAAGGCCAGCTCCGAGGCCGCAAGGAAAACGCGAAAGGAGGCCCAGGCATTGACCGTCAAATAGTCGCTGATACATAAACAAGCGTGGGTCAAATCTCGGTGAAAATACCGCGTCACTTCTCAGCGGAAATCAACACAGGGGTATTTCCGGGCAGCGGACGGATATTTCGCGGCGGAGCATACGTCGCTTTGGGGTGCGAAGGTCGGGTGATATCTGAATAGGCAATTCCACCATTCTAGGATAGAGAATGGCCAGCCTTCCGGTTCGAAAAGCGGGAACCAATTTCGAATGCTGCTTATAGCATCACGATAGAAACGAGGCTCAAATATAAGAGATCGTTGATGATCACTTTGACAGCGGAACTGCGAAGGTTCCACCGGCCTTAGGAAATCTTGCCGTATCCGTTTCCGATAACCGAACACGTGCCGACGTTACGATAAGCCTGTCATTTTCACCATCATACACGAGCCCAGAAGGTCGCGGGACCGGTACGGAATATGAACTGATAGTCCGACCAATTGAGTCGATCTGCAGCACAGCACCGCCATCCCAGTGGCAGGTGAAGAACGTGCCGTCCGGACCTGGTGCAAGACCGCTGGGCCTTCCGTCGCAATCTTCCAACAGGGTAATACGCTCCCTAAGGGTAGCAGCCCCAATATCAGCGTCATAGTCGAAAACGCATAGCAGTTTTTCCATCGAGTCCACGACAAACATCCGCTCGTAATCAGGAGAGAAAGAAATACCGTTCGGCAGACTAAAGCCCGGCAGGCTTATTGGCGATGCATCCAGATCATCATACCGGTGCAGCAATCCTGTGCTGCGTGACACGGCCATATCCATTGCGCCAAGCCAAATGCGACCTACCGGATCCAACGCGCCGTCGTTATATCTAAAACCGGGAGGTAGTCCCGAGACCCTGCGTTGCCAAGTCTCGTTCCCACTGCCATCAAGCAACGCAAGCCGCGTCTGCTGTGCTAGCAGCATCCGTCCTGGCCCAAGGCGTAGAAGAGCTCCGGCAACTTCGGTTTGGTTTAGACAAACGGGCTCTTCACCCGCGCGATCCAGGCGATACAAAGACGGGCCCAGAATATCTATCCAGAACAATCGCTCATCATCGAAACAGGGATTGTCTCCAATCAGGCATTGGCTATCGGCAATTAAATCTACACCGTCCAAATCATTCGAAATCGCCAGAGTAGGCAAAGAAATATCGAAGGGGTAGCCGCCCCGGGCTTCTGAGATGTCCCGGGCGGCTTGAACGACTGCAGAGCCAAGCGCATGCAGAGACGCCTGCGCATCCCCATATAGGCATACAGCCCCAACGGCGCGCCCTGAAATATCGAAGATGGGAGCTGCAACTCCCATGTTTCCGCTCTCATTCGCAAGGGTGTCGACAGCATAAAACCGAGAGCGGACCACTCCCAAAGTCGATTTGAGCTGGCGAGGATCATCCACATCAAGATCTTTCTGACGCCGGTCTAGGTCAGACCAGTCCCCATATGCGAGGATCGCAAGCCCTCCAGCACATTGGGTTACGGATCGAACCATTCCAACTTGCCATCCGTGCCCACCACGCTGCCCTTCTACTAGATCAATGCAACTCGCCCAGCCTCCCGAGCGGACCATGAGCAGCGCAGTAGCACCCGTCTCTTGCGCAAGCCTTGTCAATTCATTGCGCGAACCACCTCGAAGGTCTGTATCGCTCCAGATGCCCTGCGCAAGAGCAAGCAGCTTGGGTCCGAAAGTAATCCGGCGCGTCGAATCATCCAGCTTTAGAAACCCTTCTTCGGTTAGCGCGGCGACCATTCGATAGGCTGTGGGGCGAGACAAACCGGATGCTGCAACCAGATCGCGCATTTCCGCGCCACCCGGTCGATCTTTAACGATATCCAATAAATTTAATGCCTTACGAAGAGAATCTGCACCCTTAGTTTCAACTGTCGCCATGCAGCCCTCCCGCAAGCTCCACAAAAAGCGTTGCCAACTGTCAGTCGGCCCAATATGTCTCATATTACGGACATTTTGTCTACTATATGGACATTCTTGGGAGGATGCAATGCGAATCTATCAAATGGGCCTATTCGCCGCCCTACTCGGCTTGGCTGTGACACCCGTTCAGGCGCGCGATCTTGTGGTCGCCTCGGCGGATCCCGTCGGCTCTCTAAAGGATCGAATGTGCCAGCAGTTTGTTGACGGCGTGGCAGAAGAGCTTCCCGAGGTCTCGCTCAACTACGTTCAAGGTGAAGCGCTCGGCTCGGCCAAGTCGGTTATGGAACAACATGTCTCCGGCACCATCGACATATTCTGCAACGAGCTTGTCTGGTTCGCCAACTACGTGCCGGACATGCAGATTCTTGGCTGGGGCCTCACGTTCCGCGATCAACAGCACATGAAAAACTTCATCGAAAGTGAACTCTTCGATCCGCTCGAAGACGAAGCGATTGCCGCCGGAGTCAGAATTCTTGCCGGGCGCCCAACCCAGCCACGTATGCTCTTCACTAAAACGCCGGTTAGCGGAATCGAAGACCTGCAGAACGTCAAAATGCGCGTCCCGCAGCTGAAATCCTATCTCGAGCTTTGGACAGCGGTCGGGACGCAACCAACTCAGGTCGCTTGGGCGGAAGTCTATCTTGCTCTCAACACTGGCGTCGTCGTGGCGGCAGAGGGGCCGCCAACAGACGCGGGCAAGCAGAATTTCGAGAAGGTGGCTCCCTACGTCACCAGAACCGACCACCTTTACTCGACTGTCCACATCTCAATCACCGAACGCGCATGGTCGGAGTTCACCGAAGTCGAACAAGCCAAGATGACCGAACTCGCAACTGCCGCCACTGACTGGGGCCTGGCGGCTGCTACGGAAGAGGTTGAGACGGTTTTGGCCGGTTTCGAGGAAGAAGGCGCGACCGTGTCGGACATCGACATCAAGCCCTTTCAGGACAAGGTCGCCGGAGCGGTTGAGCGCATGGAGTCTGAAGGCCTGTGGAGCGAAGGCCTGTGGGAAAAAATCCAAGGTCTTTGATCCTACGGCAAAGACACGGCCGGCCGCACGAACGGCCGGTTCCTTTCCGAAATCCCGCGCCGCCTGCAAGGCGCGCCAGAACACAGGAGAAGCGTTGCATGTCTAGGCAACATCTCTGCCGGTCCGGGTTGCAATTGGTCGGCCGGATCGAACTCGCGATGACAGTCCTGACGCTGTTGGCCATCGTGACCATCATGCTTAGCCAGGTCTTTTCGCGCTACCTGCTGGGTCGGCCGCTGATCTGGGCTGAAGAACTAGCAACCTACCTACTGATCTGGCTGGCTTTCCTTGCGGCATCGGTCACCTACAAGATGCGCCGACACATTGCGATCCGAACCTATGACGGTTTTGCACCGGCCCGTGTGCGTAGGGTCGCAGACTCCATCATCAACTTAATTATCGCCGCCGTTTTGGTGACGGTGATTTTCTATATTCCTGATGCAATGCGTACTGAGCGCCTGCAATCTACTGTCGGACTCCCAGTGTCCATACACTTGCACTGGTTCTTTACCGTGCCGACCCTCGTGTCCTTTCTCTCGATGACAGCGACGGCGATATTCTACGCTGTCGACGCGACAATGGGTGGCGACGCGCCGATACTCGGCACCATCCCTGACCCGTCACTTTCGGATGCTATCATGGGTGAAGAGCTTATTGTTGCGGAGGAACGCAGATGAGCGCTCTCCTCCTTATGCTTATCATCTTCGCAGTGCTTCTACTGCTGGAGGTGCCAGTTGCCTTTGCCATGCTTGCGTCATCAGTGGCCTACATGCTCATCGACGGAATCTTCCCTGTCACTATCATCATCCAGCGCATGGCCCCTGGCCTCGAGAGCTTTCCGTTCCTCGCGATTCCGACATTTATCCTCGCGGGCAATCTGCTCAACCAAACGGGGGTTGCCGAACGGATTTTTGCCTTTGCGCTTGCGCTTGTCGGCCATATTCGAGGTAGCCTCGCGCACGTAAACGTCATGGCCAGCATCATCTTTGCAGGCGTATCGGGCGTGGCCGCCGCCGATGCGGCTGGGCTTGGCGCCATCGAGGTGCGGGCCATGAAGAAGGCAGGTTTCACGGCAGAGTTCAGCGCAGCTATCACGGCTGCCTCCTCGATTATCGGGCCAATAATTCCGCCCAGCGTGGTTATGGTAATCTATGCCGTCATGGCCCAAGTCTCGATCGCAGACATGTTTCTGGCGGGTATTCTGCCCGGTCTTATGATGGGCGCGGCACTGATGATCACCGTCTACTGTTTGGCGGTAACGGGTCGGATTACAGCACCGGTACGGCCCCGAACTCAAGTTCCTGAAATCGGCCATGCCTTTCTCCGGGCACTGCCCGCCATCGCCGCGCCTGTTCTGCTGGTGGGCGGTCTGCTGCTTGGAATAGCGACCCCGACCGAGCTTGGCGCGCTTACCTGCTTTTACGCAGTCGTTCTCGGACTTACCTATCGCTCACTCGACTGGAACCGGCTGTATTTCGCTCTTCGCGAGACCATCGTCTCCTGCGGCATGATCCTGTTCATGATCGCGGTGGGCATACCGTTCAGCTGGATCATCGCTGTCAACAACTTACCCTCCTTGCTGACTGAAAGCATCCTCGGCATAAGCTCCGACCCGCTAACAGTCCTACTGATCATCAGTGCAGGACTCTTCATTGCCGGAATGGTTATGGAGCCGACACCGATCCTGCTGATCGCGGTGCCAATGGTCTATCCACTGATCCAGACAGTGGGGATAGATCCTATCCACTTCGGCGTCGTCGTGGTTATTAACGTCGTTATAGGCATCACCACTCCGCCGGTTGGCATGATCCTGTTCATCATGATGGATGTAGCCAAGGTATCGATGGGTCGTCTGGTGCTAGCGATTCTCCCCTTCTACGTGCCCCTATTCCTCGTACTCGGGCTGCTAATAGTGTTTCCCCCGCTTACCACCTTTCTTCCAAACCTCGTCGGAGATTAATTCATGACCGTCACGCTCGAAAGCCTCCGGGCGATCCCGTTAACCGCAAGTTTTGCGGCCATATACGGCGGCGAAGACCGCATTCCTGACGAGATTCGACATCCTGCGAGCCATTTCCAAGCCATCCCCCGCGTCGGCCAATACTGCACGCTTGTGATTGCACGAACCTCGGATGGTGCCGAAGGGCTTGGCGAATGCTTTGGGCTGCCCACTCCCTACCCCGCCGCCGAAATTATCAACCGCGTGATTGCTCCCACCCTGACTGGTCAGCAGATAGGTAATCCGTCGCAAATGGCTGCCGCACTGCGACGCTTCTTTCTGGCGTTGGGGCATTCCCGCGGTCCCGCGATGGAGGCGCTGAGTGGAGTCGACATTGCTCTTTGGGACTTACTTGCTAGGCGTGAAGGCAAAACTCTGTCGGCATTTCTCGGCTCGGAGCCGAAGGCCATACCAACCTATGTGAGCCCCGTGCCGTTTCTTGCGACACCTGAGCAATCGGCGGCGGCTGCTCGCGGACTCGTCGGCAGTTTCGGAGGTCTTAAGCTTAAAATCGGTCGCAAGCACCCTGCCGAGGACATTGCTCATGTGCATGCAGTTCGTGAGGCGCTGGATCCGGCGCGGCGGCTCATGCTAGATGCTAATTGCGGCTATGATGCGGTTGGTGCACGCGCACTGGTGGCCGGGATTGAGGGGCTGGACATCGCCTGGCTAGAAGAGCCGATGCCCCCCGAAGAAACCGATGCCCTGCGTGAACTTGCAGGAGCGACGTCGATACCCTTGGCAGGCGGTGAGAACGAGTTCACAACCGAAGCCCTTGCACGTCTGATGGACAGCACCGGTATCCGCATAGTTCAGCCCAACATCACCCGGATCGGAGGGGTATCTGCGATGCGCGATCTCGACATGCTCGCCGCAGAACGAAATGCCGAGATCGCACCGCACGGGGTCGGCGGCAGCATAGCCGTCGCTGCAACTCTCCAGGTTGCGGCAGCGTTGCAAACTGTGACGGTGTTCGAGGTGAACCGTCTTCCGAACCCATTGCGTGACGGGCTAGGCGCGCAAATATCCTTCGATGTTTCCGGCCTGGCGTCTCCGCCAGAAGGCCTAGGACATGGCATTACTTTGCAAGATTCTGACTACCAAGTCTTTGCCGAAACCGGGAAATTCGCAGCGTGAAGAAAGCAGACAGTGAAATGACTTCCAAACAAGACTATCCAGGTTCGCTGTGCGGCAAAACCGCAATCGTCACTGGTTCGGGGCGCGGTATCGGGCGCGGCATTGTCTCTGCCTTGCACGCGCGGGGCGCACAAGTGGCGGTCGTCGACATCGATCCCGCAACCAGCGCCGAAACAGCGACCGTGTTGGGAGACCGCACTATAGCGATCACGGCCGATGTTTCCTCCTCAGCTGCAGTGAAAGAGATGGTCGAACAGGTTGTTGATCGTTTCGGAGGAATTGATATTCTCGTAAACAACGCAGGCATCGATCGCGCGATCCCTATTCTCGACATGTCCGAAGAAGAATGGGATCGACTGATGAACATAAATCTCAAGAGTGTCTTCCTCTGCACCAAGGCGGTACTGCCGTCGATAATCGAACGGGGCGGCGGCTGCGTGATCTCGACGTCTTCGATCGTCGCCCGGCAAGGCGCAATGAATGGGGGCATCCATTATGCAGCCTCCAAAGGAGCGATCCTGGCCTTTACCAAGACTTTGGCGCGCCAGATGGCAAACAAAGGCATTCGCGCGAACGCCATCGCTCCGGGAGTAGTTGACACGGACCTGATCCGGGAGCACATGCCCGAAGATGTCCGAGAGAAAGTCATGTCCGCGATCCCGGTCGGCCGACTGGCGCAGACTGAAGAAATTGGCGGATTGGTCGCTTACCTTGTATCTGACGAAGCAAGGTACATTACCGGC
Organism: Qingshengfaniella alkalisoli; assembly: GCF_007855645.1. GTDB lineage: Bacteria > Pseudomonadota > Alphaproteobacteria > Rhodobacterales > Rhodobacteraceae > Qingshengfaniella > Qingshengfaniella alkalisoli. The sequence continues at coordinate 44,388 of NZ_CP042261.1, read as the reverse complement.
GCGACATTCGATATTAACGGCGGCTTCTGGATAGGTTAATCAGGGTCAAATTTGCTCGACCGCCCAGTGCACGAAGACGCCCTTGAATGCCTTCGTCTTCGTCAAACTGGTCGATCCGTGCTCCTGAGCGTACCGAAGAGTCAGAGGCGCCGATGGCGCGCTACCCCGTCCAGCGGGTTCGTCGAATGTTGATGTGGTGTTGAGTTGAATTGCGGACAAGCAAAAAGCCCCGCGAAATGCGAGGCGTAAGGCTTTGGTATTGTTTGGTATTTTTGGTTGCGGGAGTAGGATTTGAACCTACGACCTTCAGGTTATGAGCCTGACGAGCTACCGGGCTGCTCCATCCCGCGCCATTGCTGCGTTGTTTTTTTTTGCAGCTGATGTGGATTTGAACATCGTTAGAGAGATTTGTGGCTTTTTTCTAGGTTTGGCGATGACCTACTCTCCCACGTCTTGAGACGCAGTACCATCGGCGCGACAGTGCTTAACTGCCGAGTTCGGGATGGGATCGGGTGTTTCACTTGCGCTATGATCACCAAACCGAGGAAAAAGCCATTATTTCCAAGTCATGTACACTATGTTTTGTGTATGCTTTTGACCAGTCTTGCTTTTACTGGATCAAATCAAGCCTATCGGACAATTAGTACCGGTCAACTGAACGCATTGCTGCGCTTACATCTCCGGCCTATCGACGTGGTGGTCTACCACGGTCCTCAGGGATACCTTGTTTTGAGGGGGGCTTCCCGCTTAGATGCCTTCAGCGGTTATCCTTTCCGATCATAGCTACCCAGCACTGCCATTGGCATGACAACTGGTCCACCAGTGGATCGTTCACCCCGGTCCTCTCGTACTAGGGGCAACTCCTCTCAAGTATCCTACACCCACGGCAGATAGGGACCGAACTGTCTCACGACGTTCTAAACCCAGCTCACGTACCTCTTTAAACGGCGAACAGCCGTACCCTTGGGACCTGCTCCAGCCCCAGGATGAGATGAGCCGACATCGAGGTGCCAAACGGTGCCGTCGATATGGACTCTTGGGCACCATCAGCCTGTTATCCCCGGCGTACCTTTTATCCGTTGAGCGATGGCCCTTCCACTCGGGACCACCGGATCACTATGGCCGTCTTTCGACTCTGCTCGACTTGTCAGTCTTGCAGTCAGGCTGGCTTCTGCCATTGCACTCAACGAGCGATTTCCGACCGCTCTGAGCCAACCTTCGCGCGCCTCCGTTACGCTTTAGGAGGCGACCGCCCCAGTCAAACTACCCGCCACACAGGGTCCCGGATCCGGATAACGGACCGCGGTTAGACAACAAGCGAGCGAAGGGTGGTATCTCAAGGGAGGCTCCACCGCGACTGGCGTCACGGTTTCAAAGCCTACCACCTATCCTGCACATCGCTGGCCTGTTGCCAGTGTGAAGCTGTAGTAAAGGTGCACGGGGTCTTTCCGTCTAACCGCGGGAAGCCTGCATCTTGACAGGCAATTCAATTTCGCTGAGTCGATGTTGGAGACAGCGGGGAAGTCGTTACGCCATTCGTGCAGGTCGGAACTTACCCGACAAGGAATTTCGCTACCTTAGGACCGTTATAGTTACGGCCGCCGTTTACCGGGGCTTCAGTTCGGAGCTCTCACTCCTCCCTTTAACCTTCCGGCACCGGGCAGGCGTCAGACCCTATACGTCGTCTTGCGACTTCGCAGAGCCCTGTGTTTTTAGTAAACAGTCGCCACCCCCTGGTTTGTGCCCCCAGCCACTAGTTGCCTAGAAACCGGGCCTCCTTCTCGCGAACTTACGGAGGTATTTTGCCGAGTTCCTTCAACATCGTTCTCTCAAGCGCCTTGGTATTCTCTACCAGTCCACCTGTGTCGGTTTCGGGTACGGTCTGATG